>CAVOWH010000001.1:0-136650 GCA_963700055.1 uncultured delta proteobacterium
GCTCCCTCGCCCGGGAAGACGAATTTCGGCTCAATGGCAACCACCATTCCTGCCTGAAGAGGCCTTCGGTCCCTCCTGCTAATGATCGGGAACTCGTTGATTTCCAGGCCCATGCCATGCCCCACGAAGGCAGCCTTCCCTCTCCCATAACCCATGAAGTTGTCGCCGAAACCCTCCCGCGTTGCCCTCTCAACGGCCTGCGTGTAAATCCGCGAAGGCAGCTCGCCTGCCTTGCCCCAGGACTCCGTTTCTGCCAAGTCCAGCGCCACCTGGCAAGCTTTCTCTAATTTCTCTTTCAGACGGCCCAGAACGAACACCCTGGTCTCATCCGTGGTATAACCGTGTATCCTCCTCCGTAATCGATCAACACCGGCTCATCTCTCTTGATCCTTCTGCCGGAAGATCCCTGGGCGACGGCAGGAGTGAACCCATAGCCGTAAAGAGGTGTATCGCAATACGAGATCACACTGCCGCTCTCTCCCGAGAGGACGTGGATGTTCATCATCTCCTGGTTGAGTCCCCTCATTCTCAAAAACCCCTGATGCCCCATCCCTCTTCCGATAGAGGTCAGGATCCCATCAAGCTCCAGCTCCGTCATCCCCTCCGGAGATAATTCTCGACGCTGGAGAAGACCTTCGTGATCATTTCGCCCGATTTCCTGATCTGGGTGATCTCAAAATCGCTCTTGATGCTCCGGATCTCCCTGATCTCTTCGGAGATGGATGAAATCTCCCATTCCGGGAACAGTCCTCTGACCCTGTCAAAGAGTGAGACCGGGATGACATCGAACTCCATTCCCACCCTCTTTCCCTTGAGCCCATGCTCATGCACGACCTTCGGAAGTTCTTCGATGGAGTGGATCTTGAAACAGGTTAAGGGGCTCTCCGCGATGAAGCGGGCATAATCCTTCACGACAAAGAAGAGGGCCTCCCCTTCCTGCGGATGAAGAGAAAGCCGTTCTGAATCGTGCCGGTGAAATAGAAGAGATCAACGTTTTGAATCAGGAGGACAAGGTGAACGGACTTCTCGGCCATGCTTTTCTGAAACCGGTTGACTCGCGAAAAAATCTCTTCTCTCGGAGTGAGCTCAAATAGGGCGTTCCAGTTTTGCTTTTCCATCTCTTTCGCCACTGCGCCTGATCTTCCCGATTTGCGCCGTAGTCGTGCTTGCACACGAGCAATCAACATGCTTCTTTAGCACTCCATGCGCTCTACGCTAGACGGTCTTCTAAGCCATGAGGTGCGTTTTCTCTAAGGTCGGAATAACGAAATCCAGTCCCACCTTCTTCAGGAGATCCCGGGGAGGGATTCCATTGGGTGTGATATCATAGGAGAGATAGAGTTTCTTTCGCCACTCCAGAAAGGCCTCTTTATCCAGGGCTCCGGGTTCACCGTATTTGTTATGAATCGTTTCGGCAAAGAACCGCTCCGGAAGGCTGTCATCGCGTTCGGGGACATACCCTTCGCGGATTTAATAACACCGTTGGATATAAGAAACTCGGCGCGCAATATCTCTCCATTCCTCATCACCCACGTCCCACCCACAGGCGGCCTTGAGCATCTCCTTCGCATAATTCTCAAGGCCATAAACCTTGTTGATCGATGGCCGAACGAAGGTGCAGAGGCTCAATGAGTCGCACATTACCCTCTCCGGGCTCCCTCGGCCGCCATGAAGAGCACCCACCGGGCATGTGGCAAGTTCAACGGCGTCTTGAATGCTTCCTCGAGGCTCATAGGAGGTAATTGCAACTCCTTTAGAATGCATCGCATATTCTTCACTGCCGCGACCGAACCGCGAAGGAGCCAATTTCAACCCTTCGGCAAGCAAATCTCCGATGCCTTCCCGGTAGGCAATCTTCTTGAGCAATTGGCAGATGGCGGGAACATTTCCCCAGGTGAGATCAATGCCATCCAGATCCTTGATGCTGACAATCCCACGCTGATAGCATTCCATCATCCAGGTGACCACCCCGGAGACGTCTTCACCGTCAAGACCCAGGTCATCGACATAAGGGGTGATGTAAAGCTGCTCCTCATAGCCTCGGACCATGGCATTCGCGCTCCAACCCCCTGCATTGTCATGACGAAATTCTCCTGCACAGGGGACCCAGAGGCGGGGCCATGCGGTAATAGGGGACTTTGCAGCCGATGTGGCGGATGTTGCAACTGTCATTCCAGAGCTTATACTCCTGTTCAAAGACTAAAGGATTGTGGAGCTCACAGATCGGATCCCACCCCAGTTGTTTATTCTTGACGCCTTCAATGGTTTTGTAGTAGCGTTCGATGATGGATGAAAAATGTCCCCAGCGCCGATCCTTTGCAGTTGGAGTCTCGTCTCTCGTGAAGAGATCCGTAATCAGCGGACCGATCCTCGCCGGGTTGTAGTACGGAGGGCCCTTCGTTCCGCGAACCGCAATGGCCTTGAGGTTTTTCGAACCCATCACCGCTCCCATACCCAACCGGGCGGCGTGATGGTAAAAGTCATGAGAGATGGTGGCATTTCTGAACCCGATGCTCGCCCGCCGGGCCGATCGTGATAATCCTCAGATTTTTGATCTTCGAGGTCCTTTCGAATCTCTTCCCGGGAGGGCCTGTGGTGCGGCAAGATTGGGTTTGCCCCAGAGATGGGAGGCATCCGGATTTGGACATGTCGTCCTTGAGAGAGATAGACGGTTCGGGCGATCTCCCGGTGAGAAGAAGCCCCGCATTGTGGCCGGCATAGATCAGTTCGGTTCCAAAATGGCCATTCAGATTGGACTGACCTCGGAGAAGCGTCAGGGGAGATTTCGCACTAAAATTCGTTACTCCCCGATGAACCCGGTGATCGGTCCCACCCCAATATAAAGAATATTTTCTTCTCCAAGGGGATCGGCACTTCCGGGACCCTCTCCCATAAGAGCTTACCCCCGTATCCCCTGCCGCCCAGGTATTGCCTGAAATCCTGGGTGACATCAACAACCTTTTTTTCTCGGGTGGAGAGATTGACTTCCAGCAACCGGAATTGCATCTGACGTATCCTCCTTTAGACACGTCCCTAGGACCCATCTCAGGGATATCGAATCGTATAGAAAGAGTCTATATCATTTTTCATTTTGCACTTTGCATTTTGCACTTTGCACTGAGGTTTTTAACGCTGGGTGATCGTGTCGACCAATGCTGGCCGTCCCTCTTTCTTAATGACCTGGATCGCCCTCTTGACCGCCTCCTGCACCCTGTCGCCGTCCTCGATCGGTCCTTCGGCGTACCAGCCAAATCCTTGAGCGATCTTCGCAAAATCAGGAGCAGGGCGATCAATCTCGGTCCCCAGATGGGCCCTCTCGATCGGATTGCCCCGGGCCTTCGCCAGCGTGATTTGGTGCTTCAGGCTGTTCTGGTAGGTCCTGTTATTGAGCATGACCACCAGCATGGGGATCTGATGGTGAGCAGCGACCCAGAGAGCGGCGGGATCAAAAAGCAGATCGCCGTCCGGCTGGATATCCACGACGAGCTTGCCTGACCCTTTGTAAGCGAGAGCGACTCCAAGAGAGATGCTGACCTGTGTCCCGTGCCCAGACCCTCTCCCGGAAAACGATAGGGTTTATCCCAATCCCAGAGTTTTCTTGCCCACCCCTTCAGGCCATTGGTGCTAACCGTAAGGACCCAGTCCTCGTTCTTGATCACCTCCCAACTTCAGAGGTCATGCGCGGCACGGTCATCGGTTTTGCGTCCCAATTCTTGCGGGCCTCTTCCTTCCATCCATTTCTGATGGCGGCATGCTTTTCGTTCAGTCTCTTGAACCGCTGTTCTAATTCCGCTTTCCGGCCCCTATCGGCCGATAGTTTTTCCCTGCATCTCTTGATCAGTTCGGGAAGGGCAACCGATGTATCGCAGAGGATGGAGAGATCGGTCTCCTGGATCTTTTCATAGGCCATTGCGAAACTGGAGATGCCGAGATCGCCAAACCCCATGTCGATGATCCGGCAATCCTTCGGAAGAATCGACCGAGACCCCTGGCTCCGGTCTGAAGCGGAATTAGGTCTTGTCGTGGGCCCCGCGAGATCACGGACATCGAGGGCGAGAAGAAGGTCCGCCAATTCCAGGCAATCCGATTCCGAAAGATCGAGTGGATGGGTGTTCGGGAAGTTGAACCGGTTCTCCTGATCCATCACCGGAAGTGCAAGGAGCTCGCTCAGTTCAACAAGCTTCTCCACAGAGGCCTTATTTCTTCCAAGATAAGCCGCCAGGAGACGGGATTTTGGCCTTGACCAGAAAGTCTGCCGCCTTGTCAAGGGCCGCAGGGTCCGCCTGGATGGGCGACGGAGGCATCAACCTTTTACGTCCAAGAGAGGCACATCCTTCTCCAGAGGTTCCTCTTGAATGGGAACATCAAAACAGATGTAAGTGGGTCTCCTGGGGTTCCGTGTTCGCCACGCGATAAGCCCTGGCGAAGGAGTCCGGTACGGCGCCGGCGAAAAGGGCTGATCGTCCCATTTGACATAATCCCGGATGGCATTTCCCTGAACCAGCGCGGTATGAATCCAATCGATATGGGGACGTCTCTTCGCAATATCCATGGGACCGGTCGCGCCTCCAATCACCATCGGAACCCTATCTATGTATGCATGGTAACTGGCCATGTTCGCGCAAGCAATCCGACCAGGTTATGGAGAATCACCAGCATCGGGCTCCCAGAAGCTTTGGCATACCCATGAGCGATCCTCACGGCTATCTCCTCGTGAGGACATTCGAATGATTTCCGGTTTTACATTCCCTCCGTAATTCACCAGGGAATCCTGTAACGCCCTGAAAGACGATCCGGGGTTGATGGCGACGTACTCAAACCCGTACTGTTTGATCACATCCACAATCAGATCAGAACCAAATCTCTGTTACGACATTGTTGTCCCCTTTCTCTTCCGTTCGATTTAGCTGGACGAAAGATCACGCGTCTTACGGCTCGCACCTTGCGTTCTCACCGTCTCTCGGTATCAACGCTCCGTGGATCCTCTTCCATGCCGGGTCCCTGCTCCGACGGCAACCCTTTCACCTGGGTTTCTGGAAGGGAGAATGGGCTGGGATAAAAAGAGTGTAAATAATCATTGGAGTGTTCCGTGACGAAGAGAGAACTCACTCCTCCGGCTTGATGACCCGCTCAACAACGCAATCAGGGAATTTGATGCAGCTGGGCTGAAAGAAGATGAGAAAGAAACTCCTTCTTCCGGCAGTTCTTAATCGATGTATCTTCCTTCAACAAACGCAAAGAGAAGATAGCACACCCCAATAAGTATGTCAATGAAAAATAGACTGTTTTCGTAATCCCTCATGTTATGGCACGATATGCACCCGGCTTCCGAAGTGGGCTATTCACCCGGAGCGTTTCGGCGGCGCATCCTTTTATTCGCTGAAAATCCGCCTGTGATGAATGGCCCTAAAGACAAAGCATCAGACGAACGGCTAGGGTCTTCGAAATCATGTCAGAGAAAGCGCCGTTCCGAAACGCGAGGACGGAATAGGCCGCTTCGGAGCCACCCCGCGCGAAACTGAGGGGATACCTGTTTTCTTGATACGCACGCCCCCTTTTTGCTATATTCACCTAGCCCGAAAACGAGTTTGTTCTGAAGCGAATCCCCGTGTTTTCTGTGGGCAGCCCCTACGAGAATGTCCTCGCTGGTGATGCGGGTGAACAGTAATCAAGGTTATTGCAGCAACCGGTGTATGAAATTCAAGGGTTTATCAGAGCTGATTTCCTATCGGCGGAGGGTCACATGGAGAAGAAAAGGGTTTTGTTCGGCTATCATGGAGAACTCTTGACTTCGTTTGATTTTTTGAAAGAGGTCGCCGTTATCGACTATAGGGCCGGACGGTTGAAATTTACGCCAGATCTTCTCAAGAAGTCCAAACCTCACATCGTTTCAGGCATTGGGTTCGATAAGGTTACGAACCGCTTTGCGCTGACCGGCGATCTCATGGACGCCTGTGGAAACCTGGAGTTCATTCAGGTCTTGGCATGGGCTATGACTATATCGATGTCAAGGCAGCGACGGAAAGGGGCATCCCTGTCTCCAATGTGGGGGGAGTAGGAATCTCATCGCAGTCGGTGGCCGAGCTGGCCTGGGCTCACATTGCCCTCGCGAGAAGAATCCGCAGATGGATGCAGGCGTGAGGTCGGAGAGTTGTTGCATCCCGATCGGTTCAGGGCAACCCTGGAGAAGGACATGATCTACTTTCGCGGAGGACCTGTGCTCCACGGTAAAACCCTGGGGGTCATTGGGCTGGGAAAAATTGGAAAGCGAAGCGCCCTGATCGGCCGTCTTGGGTTCAATATGAGCGTCCTCGCTTATGATCCCTATGTCGAGCCGGCCGATGCGGAGATGATCGGCGTGAAGCTGGTCGGACTCGATACGCTGCTTAAACAATCCGATGTCATTGTGATCCACGCGGCATTGACCGATGAGAATACCGCATTGATCGGCGAACGCGAGATCAGTCTCATGAAGAAGACAGCGATGATCGTCAACGATGCCAGGGGTCCCATGATCGACATGCCCGCCCTGGTAAAAGCTCTTGAACAAGGCAGGATCTATGGGGCCGGCATAGACGCCTGGCCCACGGAGCCGCCCGATCCCAGTGACCCGTGGGTTCAACGCCTGGTCAAGTCTGACCGGACGAGCCTCTCCTGTCACGTGGGGTCTTTAAATGAAGCCATGATTGAGAGACAGAAAGCAGGTTTCGAAAACATAGCGAGGTACTGTAGAGGGGAAAAGCCCTTTCGGGTCGTCAACCCCGGCGTGCATCAAAGCAAATGAGATACTGGAGGCCGGGCGTTCATTGACGAACATGCTTCCAGATGAATTCCGGAAAGAACTACTCTTCCTGCATCTCGATGGCCTTCTGTGCGACTTTCTTGCGAAACAACAGGGGTGAAATCAGAAAGACGAAGGCCACCAGCAGAAAGCAGGCTGAAAGGGGCCGCGTCATGAAGATCGAGAGACTTCCTTCAGAGAGCAAAAGCGATCTTCTCAGGGCATTTTCGAACATGGGACCCAGGACCAGACCCAGAATCAGGGGGGCGCCCTCGAATTCGTAGCGTTTTATAAGATAACCGATGAACGCAAAAATATTGACAAGGAGCACGTCCTCAACAGCGTTGTTGACGCTATAGGCCCCGATCTGGCAGAAGAGGACGATGAGCACATAAAGGATGGAGTAAGGAATTCTGAGGATTTGGACCCATACCCCGATCAGGGGGAGATTAAGGATGACCAGCATAACGTTGCCAAGGTACATGCTGGCAACCACTCCCCAGAACAGATCGGGTTTGGAGCTAATCAGCAGTGGCCCCGGCTGAAGGCCAAGGATCATTAAGGCCCCCAGGATGACCGCTGTGGAGGGATTAGCGGGAATTCCGAGACTCAACAGAGGAATGAAGGTCCCGCTGGAGGCTGCATTGTTGGCTGCCTCGGGTCCAGCCACTCCTTCGATGACGCCTGTTCCGAACTTTTCCGGATGCTTCGATAACTTTTTCTCAAGGGCATAGGAGACGAACGTAGGGAGGACAGCCCCAAAACCGGGCAGTATGCCAAGAAAGAACCCGAGGACCGTCCCCCTGGCAATCGGTTTTGCAGAGGCCTTCCAGTCCTCACGGGTCGGAAAAAGATTTCTGATCTTGCCGGAAAATGTGTCTCGCTTCTGGAAGGGTTGACTCAAGTTCAGGAGAACCTCACTCATCCCGAACAACCCCATGGCCACATAAACCAGTTCAAAACCGTCCATCAGGTCCGGGATGCCGAACGTAAATCGAGTTCGGGAGGTCATCGGATCCATCCCCACCGTGCTCATGATGATGCCGACGCAGGCCATGATGAGGCTTCGGAGGAGGGATCCCTTGCTCACGTAGGTCACCAGCGTCAGGCTCATCACGGCAAGGGAAAAATACTCCGGAGGTCCGAACCGGAGCGCGAGACCGGCCAGAGTGGGCGCGAACAGCATCAACCCAATGACGCCGAACGTCCCCGCAATAAAAGATCCGAAGGCAGCGATGCCCAGGGCCGGTCCCGCCCTCCCCTTTCGGGCCATCTGATACCCGTCGATGCAGGTCACCACCGAGGCGGTTTCCCCGGGGATGTTGACCAGGATCGAGGTGGTCGAGCCCCCGTACATCGCTCCATAACAGATGCCCGACAACATGATCACAGAACCCACAGGAGGGGCATGGAAGATCGTCGGCAGAAGAAGGGAAGTGGCTGCCGCCGGGCCCAGGCCGGGAAGAACTCCGACCAATGTTCCCATCAACACCCCGGCGAAACAATAGATCAGATTTTCAGGCTGAAGAAATACGCTGAAACCGTAAGCCAGGCTATGGAGCGCTCCCACTGTTACCTCGTGCCCCTTCTTAGATTCCCAGGATTCCCCGCGGGAAATAGACGTGCAGCAGCCGGCCAAAAATGAGATACGAGAGCAGCGTCACCAGCGCGCTCATCCCTATCAAAACCCACCACCGTCTGGCTTCCCCCAGGCGGAAGAGCACCGCCACCAGCAAGAAAGTCGCCACAATAAAACCGAGGGATTTAAAGACCAGGCTGTACGCAAAAAGGAAGATCAGTCCCAGGACAACCCGGAAAGAAAGAGGCTTTTGGGGCTCGTTGAGTTTCCAGCTTTGAACCGTGAGCAATAAAGAGAGGAAAGCAAGGATGATCGCTGTCCAGAAGGAGATGAACCCGGACCCCGGTTGGTGTGCCTTACCGAGGCCTACTCTTAAAGACTCCCAGATGACGAACAACGAGAGAGCGAAAAAGAAAAGGCCGCTTCTTAGTGAACGCATGAAATCCCTTCTGACGCGATTACGAGGTCGCGGGAAGGTTCAGAATCCAACGATTTCACCCGTTCGACCGCGCAAAGCCCCCATCTTTCAGGATGGGATGGAAGGCGCGGCTCAGGATGAACCTCAAGCCCTCGGCCTGAGCTCGCCCAAAGGCAGGCGTACCGTATTTGTGAAGCGAACTCGGGAGGTTCACTTCTCGATCAGGCCGGCACCCTTGGCGACTTGTTGAATCACTTTCGCCTCTGCCTCCATGAACTTCCGGAATTCTTCCGGATTCTTATACTCCGGCGTGAACCCGGCATTGATGACACGCTGATTTACTTCCCGATTTTTGAAGGCCTTTTCTACCGAAGTAACCAGGATGTTCAAGGCTGTCTGCGGTGTCCCGGCTTGAGTAAAGAGGCCCCACCACGGGAAGATTCACATAGGGGTATCCTAATTCGGCGGTGGTAGGAATCGCTGGAAAATCCGGTGGCGTGTCTTGGAGGAGATGGCAGGGCCCTCAATTTCCCTGCGGTGATCTGGGGCCCGAGGGCTGCAAGGGTATTCGATGACATATCCACGTGCCCGCCCAGGAGTGCCGTCATCGATTCGGCCCCACTCTTGAATGGGACTGAAGTGATCTTGATATTCTTGTTGTAGCACAGAATCTCCAGGGCAAAATGGCTGTCCGTTCCGAGCCCCCCGACCGAGTTCTTTATCTTGCCAGGGTTCTTTCCGGCATACTCGACCAATTCATCCAGCGTCTTAAACGGAGAATCGCTTTTGACCGAGAAGATCATAGGGACGTTCGCAATGTGGGCCAGGGGGATTAATTCTTTCATCGCGTTGTAGGGGACCTCGTTGCTGACGATCGGCAGGTAAACGAGCCACGGGGTGGAGCCAACGAGGAGGGTGTAGCCATCCTTTTTGGCCCTGGTCACATAAGTCGTCCCTTGAATGCCTGTTCCACCGGCCCGGTTGACTGCATTGATCGGGACTTTCAGATCCCGCTTATTTCTTCAGCATAAATACGCCCGAGGACGTCTGTGGTCCCCCCCGGCCCCATCGGAATGACCAGTTCTATGATACGGTCAGGGTATTTTTCCTGAGCCTGGATTCCATCCGAAAGTAACAATAGTGCGGCAAGCCCGCAAGCCAACATAATGACCTGTCTCTCATGGTCTCTCCTCTCGTTCCTATATCTCCAAAAAAATAAACCCCCTTATACTGCTTTCTCCATTTCGTGTCAAAGTCCCGTGTGAGATGTTTGGATTCTTGTGCAGTGTTTCCAAGGACGAAAGATTTAAGGATCTTCCGGATATTGCCTTCAAAGATTTTTTGGTTGTCGGCCTCGCTGAACTTCAACTCCTGAATCACCCTGGGATAGTTCGTCAGCCGGAATTCACCCGTCCCCGGTCCCCACGGAGCGTCCGTGGCAAAGACAAGTTGGTCGACCCCGAAGACCTCGGCAGGCTATACCGGATGGCGGGTCCGCCCCCGCCGATGGCCGTATCGTAGAAGCTCGAGAAAATAATCGAACAGAGGCTTGGGCAGGGAGCGGCAAACCTCCCTGTCCCGTGCGCCCCTCGACGTTTGCGGAGGTTTCTTCAAGGCGGCCCCAGAAGAAAGGCAGGCCGCCGCCCAAATGGTGGCTGATGACTTTCAGGTCGCATACCGGGACATGATCCCCGAGAAGACGAGGTGGCACAATGCGAGCGCCGTTTCGGAAGGCTATCGAAACTGTGGGTCAGATCATAGGTCTTCTCATAGCTCCGATCCGGCCCGGTTCACAGGGCCTCCGGCAGGGTGAAGATAAACCGGAATATCCATTTCGGCGGCGCGTGCCCAGAAAGGCTCGACTCCGGCAGATCAATGGGCGTGCCTCTCATGTTCGTCGGCACGCAGAGCGCTTTCAAGCCCAGGTCCTTCACCGCACGATGCATCTCCTTCAAATTTCCGCCGTCAGGGCTTCGGAGGGGACGTTGCCGACGGGGATCAGTCTTCCTCCGGACGCCTCCGTCAGCCTGGCCATGTTGTCATTGATCGCCTCGGCCACGCCGGAGCTGCGCAGCAGGCGGGCCCGGCAGGAAGATCACAGTCCACAGAATCGACCGGATTGACCACTTGGAGGTCGATGCCGTTTCTGTCAAGGATCTCCAGACGTAGATCCACATCCAGGAGGTGCGGCTTTCTTTTTTGCATGCGCTCGAGGTAACGGATTCCATCTCTTGTCCAATCGCCGCCTGCGTGCCCAATTGATCGAGGTCGCCTCCGCAAAAACCGTGGGCATGTGCATCGATGATCATCCTGTCCCTCCAAAATGAACCCTTTAGGCACTGTAAATTCGGCTTTATCCTTATACTCCCTTCCCCGGGCCCTGTCAAGGCCCTTTCAGATTTGCAACCGGGGTGTGGCACAAACTTCATCCATTGACTATGGGATAATCATGCCTTACATATAGGGCTAATTAACCTCAACGTTGCATTGAAAAGGCAGGTGAGTGTGCTTCCCAACCTTTAGAATGCGGGTTTCTGCCAATTTTTATGGGTAACATGCGATGCCACCGAGGGATAACTTTGGTCAATATGCCGGGAAACCGAGCAGCCTACGCTTAAAGGTGCCGCTCTAAAGGTTTCCCAGCACACCCACCCGCCTTTTGTTACGTTTTTTATGCAACTGGCAGGTTAACATTCTCCGAGGCCTTTCTGTCCGGGGATCGAGTTACGGAATCAAAGGCCATCTCAACCCGATGGCCATGTAAAAAGCATTACACTCCTCTTCGGGAAAACTCTCGTGCATTAAGACTTTGTTGACACTCCTTGTGCTAATCACACTTTTGAAAAGGAAAGCTATCCACGTTTCAGTATCCGACACTTGTGTGAGTTTATCGCAGCGGTTGAGGAAATGAGGGAATTATCAACGATCACCCGTGTCGATTGGAATGTGGAACTCGGGGAGATTACGGACGTCCTCGTTCATCAGCTCGACACGCCCATGGTCATGTTTGATGAGATCAAGGGGTATCCTCCCGGCTTCAGGGTCCTGGTCAATTTTACGGGAAGCTACAACCGCCTGGCCCTGCTTCTGGGCATGGACGAAAGTGGAAACGGGCGTGCCTCTGGTGAAGGCCTGGAGGGAATTGAGGGCCAAGAGACGTCTGCTTCCGCCCGAGACGGTGAGTGACAGCCCTGTGTTGGAGTGCGTCCGCGAAGGCAAGGACGTCAACCTTTTTGAACTGCCGGTCCCCCGTAAGTGGCACGCCCATGATGGCGGAAGGTATATCGGGACGGCCTCAATGACCATTACCCGGGGACCGGAAACCGGGGTGGTTAACCTGGGGACCTACCGCCACCAGGCCGTTGACGAGAAAACCCTGGGTTGTTTCTTCAACGAGTTCGGCAGGCACGCCGCGGGTCACGCACGGAAGTACCACAAAAAGGGAGAGAGCTGCCCGGTGGCTGTCGTAGCGGGCGTTGACCCTCTGTTGTTCGTGTTCTCCCCTATGCACGTGGCGGAGACGGTTTCGGAATATGACTGTGCCGGCGGGTTGAGAGATGAGCCTGTCCCTGTCTTCATCAGCGACCTGACGGGCCGCCCCTGCCCGCCTCTGCCGAGATCATTGTGGAGGGAGAGATGAGGCCCGGGGACACGGTGGAAGAAGGACCCTTTGGCGAGTGGACGGGGTATTATGGCGCACCCGCCGCACAGAGGCCGGCCATCCGCGTCCAAGGATCCTGTTTCGCCGCGATCCGATTCTCCTGGGCTACTCCCCGTGCCGTCCGCCATCGAACAACACCGTCCTTCGCAGTCTCCACATTCTCGGCGACCGTCTGGGAGGCGCTCGAAGGTGCGGGGGTGACCGACGCCAAAGGCGTCTGGTGCCATGACAGCGGCGGCGGAAGGCTTTTCAATGTGGTTGCCATTGAACACATGTTTCCAGGTCATGCCCGGCAGGCCGAGTCCTATTGCCTCCCAATGCCGCGAAGCGATTCGCATGGGCCGCTATGTCGTGGTGGTCGATGAGGACATTGACATTGCCAACATCGACGAGGTCATCTGGGCCATGGCCACCCGATCCGATCCCAAACGCTCGATCGAGATCATCAGCCGCACATTGGGAGGCGATTTGAACACAGCTTCACCGCCTGAAGACCTTTATACCTCGAGGGCGATCATCGATGCCTGCAGGCCTTTTGAGTGGAAGGAGCAATTTGCCCGGACTGTCGGAGTGAGCAGTGAACGGGCCAGGGAGATCAGAAAGGCCTGGCCTAAACTTTTTGCTAGGAGTCTGTCGGAATACCCGGTCGAAAGTATTTTCCGGGGGTATTGGAACCCTTGGCCGCGCCAGGATCGTTGATCCTGACGCATCGCGTGAACGCCGACCGGAGCGTCTGCATCGCGCAGAGGGCCGCCGCAGCAAGGACGGCATCACCATCCCACGACAACATGTCGAGTGGCGGATGGAGGATCCATGCGCGCGTTTGATAGGGCAAGGGTTGAAAGGTCAGGCTTGGCCGGTCAGCACGATGGACACGCGGCGGTTGGCGGCGGTGTCGGACGACACCGGGCAGCATTCTCCCATGCCCACGGCCGAGACTCGGGCAGGATCGATGCCCTTTTGGCTCAATGCATTCTTGACGGCATTGGCGCGGCGTTCGGAAAGCTGAAGGTTGTACTGTTCGCTGCCGGTCTGGTCCGTATGGCCCTCCACCCGGATCGTCGTCTGCGGATATTGATTGAGAACGTTGGCGACCCGGTCCAACTCGGCATATCCGCCGGGCTTGATGGTGGCGGAGTTGACGTCGAAGAACAGGTCGCTCTTGAAGGTCGCCGTCAGCATCTGTTCGTTGTTGCGTTGGATCGTGGCGTTGTTCTGGGAAACCGTCGAGGCCATGGCGTTGCGCAGGTCTTGCTCCTGTTTGTCCATGTAAGCACCGACCCGGTTGCCGAGAACCCCGCCGATCAAGGCGCCCGTTGCCGCGCCGATGGCCACTTTTTCGCGCTGATTGTGCGTGCCGGTGGCGGCCCCGATCACCCCTCCGACCACAGCGCCCGCGCCTGCCCCGATCGCGGTGCCGGTCTGCTCCTTTTCACCCATGGAAGCGCAACCGAACGCCCCTAAAGTCACGAACACGACTCCAACTTTCAAAAGCTTCAGCATGATAGGTTTTCCTCCTCGACTGAAAGGTTTTTCTGGCTTTCGATGGAATTTTAAACCATCGACGGCTCTTTGGCAAATCAAACGTCGTGAAAAATCCGGATCGCTGTAGCTGAACGGCGGCCTAGTACCAACGCGGGGGCTGCCCCGGATAGTAGGCCGCTGCCGGCGGCGGCGGTGGTGGCGGCATAGGCACAGCCGATAAATAACGCCGCGGAGGAGGGGGCGGCGGGACATAGCGGCTGTGCGCGGTTCCCGAATCAACAGCGGCCGGAATCTGGTTGCCTTTGGCATACATGCATTGCTGATAAGCGTTGTCGTAACGCCGCTGAACCTCCCACCCGGCCCCGTAAGCGCGGTTGTGGGCCATGGCGGAGCCTGCCAGAAGACCAGCGCCCGCGCCAATGGCGGCCCCCGGACCGACGTTTCCGGACGCCGCCCCGATCAAGGCACCTGCCGCAGCCCCCAGCAGGCCGCCTGCGACCGCCCCGCCGGCAAGGTTCTGGTTCACGGTTTCATTCGCTTGCCAACCAGTCTGGGTCTGCGCCCATTCCCGGCAGGTATAATCGTCGGCCTGAAACGCCTCGAACGATTTCCCCTGGCCGGGCATCACCATAACACTCGGGCCGGGCGGGATCGTCGCACACCCGCTGACCGCGAGCACGGCCAGCAGCAAAGCTATCCATAGCGTCCGTTTCATTTTGCCCCCCTCTCTTTGAAACCTGTCAGCGGTCGGGAGGAACCGTTTCCGGGACCACTTTCATCCAACCCCCCGGGCAGGACTTGATATACGGGTAATACCCTTGGGGGTTGTCGCAATAATACCAAAAGTCGGACTCTGCCTGTCCGCGCTGGACGTAAACCTGCGGCTGCGAAACGATCACCGCAGGTGGGCCGTAATAGGCCGGTGCGCCGTAATAGTATCGAGGACCCCAGGCCGGCGGACCCCAATACGGCGGCGGGCCGAACCAGAAGCTGCCGCCGATGAAAACTCGCGTATTGCCATGATGTCCATTCCCGGCATGGCTGGACCAAGGCATGGCCAGGAGCAGCGCCAGCAAAAGGATGAATGCTGCAATCGCTCTTTTCATATCATCCGCCCTCGGGGTTTTTGCCTGGTAAGTTGCCTGACTTGCTTTTAAACCGATTAGACGAATGAATCTGAAAAGGGTTTACAGCCTATTTGGAGGTTCATTTGATTTCAGTACGGGATTGAATCCTACGCTTTGATACCTTTCCGAAACTACCCATTACAGGGTATGGCGAAAGCCAAAATAAAATGCTAAAATACCCAATACGTGCTGCGCATCGATCGCTCTTCGCCCGTCACGGAATTAAACTTTTTTAGAAAATAACAAATAATAACAGAATGTTGGGAAAAATAACCGGCGCCTTGATCCGCAGAGAAGCCGACGCTTACCGCTCCCAGGGGCTCCACGAGGAAGCGCTGGCGATCTTCAAGAAGAATCTCAACTCCACGCTCCAGCTTCCTGCAGATGTCAAGGAATCATTTGAGCAGCAGATTCGGCAGATCGAAGCCGAAATGGTTGGTTCTGCCGCCGATGAGCACGAGGCGCTATCTGGTGAACAAATCGCCGTTATAAGGCAGGGATGGTCTGACGATGCCTCGTTGGAAGATCTGGCTGTTTCGGCCCATGCCCTTCATGCAATGGGCTGCTGCAGCAACGCACTCGAGGAGTTCAGTTTGTTGATCCGGCGGGGATATTCCGCCCATCGCATCATTGGAGCGATGGCCCAATGCCTGGCCAAACTGAACTCGCCTCCCAAATTGGTGGAGGCTGTCGATTGCCTGGCGGCGGAACTTTTTCAGGATGCAAAGAACAACTTCGCCTTCAAACTCTCCCTGGCGGAGGAGATGATCAAAGCTCGATTTGTCTATCATTCGATGGTACTTAGCCGTCACTTAAGCTGCTGCACCGGCATATCCGTTTCCTATCAGGTCCGTTTGCAAGCGCTGGCGAAAAATCTCAAGTCTGTATCCCGCAAGAGACTCCTCCCGCCAGCGCGAAAAAAGGATTCTCCGCCCGCAGCCGGTCCGGCTGCCCCCTCTGGCGTTCGGCGGATCTGGGCCGCGGTCAAGGCGATCCCCGCTCGGGTGCGGTTCCCGAAAAGCGGAAGATAAACCGGTTACCAACCGTCTTCCTTCCCCCGGGCCGCATTTCAGATTTTCTTGAAAGCCGATTTCGGGAAAAAACAATACGGGCATTCTTCCGGAGGCGTATTCCCGTAGTGCACGTGGCCGCAGATGCGGCAGCGCCAGGCGGTTACGCCTGGTTCAATGTTTACGGTGTCATGGTCGAGATGAATGGGAAGGTCCTCCAGCGGCGGCATCACCGGCTTGTAAGCGTCTAAGGCAAAGCCTGACAGAATGAGGCGCTGAACCTCGCTGGTGCCCTCGTAGATGCGGAACAATCGGCAGTCGCGCAGGATTTTCTCGATCGGAAACATCTTGGTGTAGCCGTATCCGGCAAAGACCTGGAGCGCCTCGTTGGCCACCTCGATGGCGATTTCGGTGGCATAGAGTTTGGAAACGGAGGCGGCGATGGTGGGGTCCCGGGCCTGGTCGGCCTCCCAGGCGGCTTTCCAGACCAGTAGCCGCGCGGTTTCGACCTTCTGGTACATGTCGGCGATCTTGTGCTGAATGGCCTGGAAGTTGGCGATGGTGGTGCCGAAGGCCTGCCGCCGCTTGGCGTAGTCGATGGCGAACTCCATGGCCGAGCGTGCCGCACCCACGGCAAAGGCGCCGATCGCCGGCCGGGTGCGCGCGAAGGTCTTCATGGCCAGCGCAAACCCTTCTCCGGGAGGGGCCAGCACATTTTCCTTTGGGACCCGCACGTTCTCGAGGTGGATGCCCACCGTGTTCGACCCGCGCTGGCCGAGCTTGGGGATGCGGCGCCCGATCGAAACCCCCTGCCAGGCTTTTTCGACGATGAACGCGCAGATCCCGTCGTGTTTCTGCGCCGGGTCGGCCGTGGCGAAGATGGACATGTAGTCGGCCAGCCCGCCGTTGGTGATCCAGTATTTGGTCCCGTTGAGGACATAGTCATCGCCGTCGCGTCGGGCGAGGCAGCGGATGCCGGAGACATCCGAGCCCATGGTGGGCTCGGAGGTGGCAAAGCAAATGAGTTTGAAGTTTTTTACGATCGCGCCGAAGTATTTCTTCTTGAGTTCGGTATTGGCCGAAAGACGCAGAGGCTCCATGCCGAGCGAGTTGTCGAAGATGGAGGTGGCCATCCCGGCGCAGGCGGCGGCCAGCTCCTCGGTGATCAGGACGTACTCCACCAGGCCATAGCCCCTGCCGCCGTATTCCTTCGGGATATCGGCGTTCATGATGCCCGCCTCCCACGCCTTGCGCAGGACGGGCAGGGGCGTGTCGTCGACCGCATCGTAATGCCAGGCGACGGGCAGAATTTCCCTCAACGCAAACTCCCGAGACGTTTTCCGGATTTCGAGCTGTTCCGGCGTCAAATCAAAACCAAGCATGGCGATTCCCTCCGGTAGCGTGATTGGAAAATATGTCTCGCATTTATATCGAATGGATATGAGCAACGCAAGGCCGCTGCCGCGGAGCGGGCGCCGGGATGGACAACCTGCGAGGTTCGTGTTACACACTCGCGCTCGCGAGTTTGACGCTCCGGAATCCTCTGATGCTTATCACCTATATCAAGCTTTTGTTGATGGCTGTCTTTTGGGGCGGAACCTTCATCGCCGGAAGAAGACTGGCTGCGGAGGTCGGGCCTTTTTCCGGCGCATTCCTGCGGTTTCTGATCGCCTCGATCTTCCTGGTTGCGTTTACCTTCCGGATCGAACGGAGACTTCCCCTACCGAAGCAGCGTCATCTCATCCCGCTTTTCGTCATGGGCATGACCGGGGTTTTTCTGTACAACGTATTCTTCCTGAAAGGGCTCAAACTGATCGAGGCCGGCCGCGCCTCGATCATCATTGCCAATAACCCGATCTTCATCGCGGTCATGTCCGCCTTGATTTTTGGCGACCGCCTCAACCTGCTGAAGGTGGCGGGCATCCTGGTCTCGGTCAGCGGCGCCGTCACCGTGATCACGCGCGGTGAGTTTTTAGCGGGGCTGGGGGGCGGCGTGGGGTGGGGGGAGCTGTTCATTTTCGGGTGCGTGGCCAGCTGGGTGGCCTATTCCCTGCTCGGCAAGTCCGTGATGTCCGACCTGTCGCCGCTGGTGGCGGTGACTTACAGTTCGGTGATCGGTGCGGTGTGTCTTTTCCCTTCAGCGGTGATGGAAGGCCTTCGGGATTGCGGGGGCTATTCGTTGGCGGCGTGGGCCAGCGTCTTCTACTTGGGTTTTTTTGGGACCGTGCTCGGCTTTGTCTGGTACTATGAGGGAATAAAGCGCATCGGGCCGGTGCGGGCGGGGCTTTTTATTAATTTCGTACCGGTCAGTGCCGTCTTGCTGGCGTTTCTGATCCTGGACGAACCGCTCTCGCTTTCACTTTTAATCGGGACCGTTCTCGTGTCTTCAGGCGTGTACCTGACCACCCTCGGATCCCGCCGCGCCTAACTTATACTCCTCGGGTCGTGAGGACCGCGCTTCCGCGGGGAAGCGCAAGGAATACACCTGTCAGGAGCGGCAGCTCACTGCGATCACATATACGATTCGATGGACCTTCTGATCTCCTCGCGTCCCCGGAAGACCCCGAAATGCCACCACCTTGCAGCCATAGCGACGGCGCACGGCCTCGGCCCCACCGGTGTGATCGAAATGCGAGTGGGTGAGGAAGAGGCGGGTGATCGGCGCATTTCCCGGAATGGCCCCGGCGATATGATCAAACAAAGCCTGGCTGCCGCTCACGCAGCCGGCGTCGATCAGGGCCGCCGCCTCGCCAAAGCGGATCAGGTAAATCGTCGCGTCCTCGACCGCGGTCAGCCCCGAGCCTCCCACCTGCCACACCCTCTCCGTAATTTGCATCGTTCCTCCGATGGCGCTTTGCATTTCAAGCATGTGTATTATATTGGATGGCCAAGTTGAGACGCAAGACCATTGAAGGAGGATGAACCCCATGACGTTGAGAGGCTACTTTGAAGATAAAAAGGGTATAGGGGTTTTGGCAACGGCCGACAGCACCGGCAAGGTGGATGCCGCCATCTACTCGCGTCCACATTTCATGGAGGACGGCAGCATCGCATTCATCATGCGCGACCGGCTGACCCACCATAACCTGCAGTCCAACCCCCACGCCACATTTCTTTTCATCGAAAAGGGACCCGGCTACGAGGGCAAGCGGTTGTTTCTCAAAAAAGTGCGCGAAGAGCAGAACCCCGAGCTGATCCAAGAGATCAAACGCAGGAAGTACACCGACGATAACGAGGAGCCCAAATTTCTGGTTTATTTCAAACTGGAAAAAGAGCTGCCGCTGATCGGGGGCGGCCCGCAGTGATACGAGGAGTTTCCGTTGGGCCGATTTCATCCCCTTCGCGCACGGCATCGGTCTGATCGGCCAAGTATACAACGATCGGCTCCAGCCGGACGACCCTTATGATTTTGCGGGCCTGTTGACCCATACCGACATGGCGAGCCTGGAGCGCAACCGGCCGCACGAGGCGTTGGCGGATCAGGTGCGGCGCAGGCCCGATCTGGCCGATTGCCTGAGGATGCGCGACGACGACAACATCCATCTCGGTCGGATCGAATCCCACCTGGCTGCGGCCGTATGACGTTCGTGGTGCCGTTGGCTGCCGCCGTGGTGGAGCGCCGCGGCGGCATGCTGATCCACGGGGCGATCATCGCCAGGGAGTACGGCCTGCCCTGCGTCACCGGAATCCCCGCTTCCACCTCCCTGGTTCAGACCGGGGACCTGCTCACGGTGAACGGGTATCTGGGCATCGTCACCATCGGATCCGGGTAACTTTGACGGGCTTCATGCAAGGGTGGCGTGATGGGCTTCGGTCAGCCCCTTGAGCAGTAGGAAGGATCTGATCGATACACGAAGAATCCCGTTGTCGATGTGCGCGAGGAAGTCTTTGAGATGGGGGTGAATCGACAGCAGTCGGGTCCGGGCGAGCTGTTTCTGGGAGTCATCTTCGATCAACGCGCAGGTCCCCTCGACGGTGAGCGCCCGGGCCCGGGAGCGGGGGGCGTCTTCGCGGGTGTCGATCATGAGGCTCACGGCCGGGTTTTCCAACAGGTTCCTGAACTTCTTCGTCGAACGGTGGGTCGCCATGTAGATCTCGGTGCAATCGTCATTCGCGGCGTAGGCCATGAGCGAGCAGTAAGGCTTGTTGCCGGCGATGGTCGCCAGAACACATATGTTTCTTTCCTTTACCAACTGCTTCATTTCTGCCAACATGACCGCCTCCCGGGTTTTAGATGATGCTATCCTTTTTAGCACCTTTCTGCTATCGATGGAACGCCCATCCCGGTGACGCTCGTCGCCCGTCTCTCCGGTCGTTGACGTTCAATCGATTGACCGGTGGCGGGCCGGCCTGCAACTTGTTGTCTCCCAAGGAGCCTTATCATGGAAAACCGGATCAGGATCGGAGTCAGCGCATGCCTTCTCGGCCAGCCGGTGCGTTTCGACGGCAGCCACAAACACGACCGCTACCTCACGGGTACGCTCGGTGAATACCTGGAGTTCGTGCCGGTGTGCCCCGAGGTGGAGGCCGGCTTCCCCATCCCTCGTGAAACCTTCCGCCTGGTGGGCGATCCGGAAAACCCGCGTTTCGTCACCACGCGCAGCCAGGTGGACCACACCGAGCGTATGGCCGCCTGGGCCGAGAAGCGCGTCCGTGAGCTTGAAAAGGAAAACCTGTGCGGATTTATCTTCAAAAGCGATTCCCCGAGCAGCGGCCTGGAACGAGTCAAGGTTTACAACGCCAAGGGCATGGCGGAAAAGAAAGGCGTGGGCATGTTTGCCCGCGCGTTCACACGGCACTTTCCCATGCTGCCGGTGGAAGAGGAGGGCCGTCTCAACGACGCCAAGCTCAGGGAGACCTTCATCGAACAGATCTTCACCCTGAAGCGCTGGCGAGAGACGCTGGCCCAGCCGGCGAACATGAAAAACCTGGTCGATTTCCACACCCGCCACAAGTTGCTTGTCCTGGCGCACAGCCCGGCGCATGCCAAGCTCATGGGGAAGCTGGTCGCCGAGGGCAAGCGCATGCCGATCCGGGCGGTCTACACCGACTACGAGCGGTTGCTCATTGAAGCCCTGCGGTTGAAGACCACTCTCAAAAAGAATATGAACGTCCTGCAGCACATCATGGGCTACTTCAAGCAGCAGCTCACCGCCGACGAAAAGCAGGAGTTGCTGGAGGTCCTGGACCAATACCGCAAGGAGAATCTCCCGCTGATCGTGCCGGTCACCCTGCTGAACCACTACGTGCGCAAGTACGACCAGCCCTACCTCAAACAGCAGGTCTACCTGAACCCGCACCCGGTGACGCTGAAACTGAGAAATCATGCCTGACATGGAGCGTGCCGAATGATTGATATTTTTCTGGGCCCCAAGCGGTATGTGCAGCGTCCCGGGGCCCTGGCCGACGCGGGCACGGAGCTGAAGGCCTTCGGCCGCCGGCCCATGATCCTGGCGGACGCGCTCGTTGGCTCTATCCTGCGCCCCTGGAGGAGCTGGGGATTGACGGCGTGGAGGAGCCGCTTTTTAGGGAAGGGCTCCGCCGGACCTGCGCCAAGGGAAGCTCCGCCCACCGCCTGCCCCTCCCGGTCGACGAAAAGAGACTTCTGCGCGCCATCCGGGAAGGGGAGGAGCGGGTAAGGCAAATGAGAAAATGAATTCATCCGCACCCATTCTCGTCACCGGCGCCACCGGGTACGTCGGCGGGCGCCTGATTCCGGCCCTGCTTCAGGCAGGCTATCGCGTGCGGGCCATGGGCCGGTCGGTCGAAAAACTGGCCATCCGCCCCTGGGCCCGCCATCCCAACGTGGAAGTTGTCAAGGGCGACGTGCTCGACGCTGCCTCCCTTGAGGTTGCCGCCGCCGGCTGCGGCGTCGTCTACTATCTGGTGCATTCGATGATCGCCCAGAAGGGCCGGTTCGCGGAGGCTGACCGTGCCGGTGCACGTAACATGGTGGCGGCGGCAGAAGCCGCGGGCCTCCAGCGCATAATCTACCTGGGCGGGCTGGCCGAAGCGAAACACGGGAGCCTGAGCGAGCACCTCGCCTCGCGCATCGAAGTGGCCAGGATCCTGCAATCCGGCCGGGTGCCGACCACCGACCTGCGTGCGCCCATGATCGTCGGCTCGGGCAGCGCCTCCTTTGAAATCATGCGCTACCTGGTCGAGCACCTTCCGATCATGACCACGCCCCGCTGGGTGCGATCTCTGAACCAGCCGATCGCCATCAGCAACGTCATCGGGTACCTGGCCGGCTGCCTGGAGCACCCGGAGACCACCGGGGAAGCTTACGACATCGGCGGGCCCGACATCATGACCTATCAGCGGCTGCTCGAGATCTACGCCGAGGAGGCCGGTCTGCGGAAGCGGGTCATCATCCCGGTGCCGGTGTTGACGCCGACCCTGAGCGCCTACTGGATCCGATTCATCAGCCCGGTGCCGACCGCGATTGCGCTGCCGCTGACCGAGGGGTTGACCAGCGATGCCGTGTGCCGCGACGAGCGCATCCGCGGGATCATTCCCCAGCAGCTGCTCACCTGCCGGGAGGCCATCCGCATTGCCTTGCAGCGGGTCAAGCAGGAACGATTGGACACCTGCTGGTCGGAGAGCGGCACGCTTCTGCCCTTTGAGTGGCCCTATCGCGGAGACGCAGACTATGCCGGCGGTACGCGCTTTGTTGCCGCTTATCGGGTTGTCGCTGCCGCCGCCGCCGAGGACATCTGGCGGCATGTCGGTCGTATCGGTGGGAAGAACGGGTATTACTACGCCGACACGCTTTGGCGACTGCGGGGATTGATCGACCGTATTTTCGGCGGCCGGGGCATCCAAGCCGCCCGGCCGCCCGGGAATGAGCTGCGGGCGGGGGACACCCTGGACTTCTGGCGGGTGCTGGAAACGGAACCGCCGCGTCATTTGCAGCTTTTGTCGGAGATGAAAGCGCCGGGTGACGCATTGCTTGATTTCACGATCAATCCGCTCGGCGAAAAGCGCTGCGAACTCCAGCTGACGTCGCGTTTCCTGCCCCGGGGTCTGGCTGGCATTCTCTATTGGTATGCATTTTTCGCTTTTCATCACATGATTTTCCGCGGCATGCTGGCGGGAATCATTCGCGTTGCCGGCACCCCCCTGACACGAGGACCGGAGCGCTGGCAGCCGCCGGAGAAAGACGCGTGTTTCCTGACGAAAACCCATCCCACATTCAAGATCTGAATATTCTCATCACCAAAAGGCAACCCGTTATGCGTTGCCTTTTTTGTTTTCTTTTGCCAGAATACCCGCAGCCGTGCCCGTGCCCCTAAAAACCTCGTTCGCTGTGATACGCCGGTCATGAAACTTTACAGCTTGGTTCGGACTCAACATCTGCCGATCCTCCTCGATCAGGCGTGGCTGTTTTTTACCGATCCCTACAACCTGCTCAAGATCACCCCCGCCTGGCTCGACTTCCGCATCGTCAGCGGCTCGGGGGCAAGGCTTTATCCCGGGATGATCATCTCGTTCCATGTCAGCCCGCTTTTCAACTTTAAATACTTATGGGTTACGGAGATCACCCAGGTCAATGCGCCGCATTTCTTCGTGGATGAAATGCGCTTTGGACCTTACCGATTCTGGCATCACCAACACCGCTTCTCCAAAAATCAAAACGGCGTGACCGTCGAAGACATCATTCATTACGCCATAAAGGGATGGCCCTTCGGGCAACTGCTGAACCGCGTGCTCGTTCGACCGAAGTTGAACGAGATATTCGCTTTCCGGAGCCGCACGCTTGATATGCTCTTTGCTTCCCAATCTCAATGAAAGGATGGTCGAACATGAAGCTCATCATGGTACTGGCAGCGGCAGGGTCGGTCTTTCTAAGCCAGAGGGTGCTCGCGGCCGCTGAGGTGAATTCGAGCGAAGCCACCCAGGCATGCATCGAATGCCACCAGATCATCCATCCGGGCATCGTCGCGGAATGGCAGCGCAGCCGTCACGCCCAGGTCACCCCCAAGGCGGCCATGGCGGTGACCGGGCTCGGGCTCAAGGTTTCGAGCCCCTCGGTGCCGGAGGATCTGCGGGACACCGTGGTCGGCTGCGCCGAGTGCCACACCCTGCGGCCCAAGGAGCATGCCGATAGCTACGAGCACAACGGCTTCGAAATTCACACCGTCGTCACCCCCGGCGACTGTCGCACCTGCCATGCTCAGGAGGCCGATCAGTATTCCAAAAACATCATGGCGCACGCTTACAAGAACCTTGCCGGTAACAAGCTGTACAACGATCTGGAGAATACCATCCTGGGCGGCATCCAGCGCAAAGACGGCAAGATCGTCATTCAGCCGGCCCATGCGGCCACCAGGGCCGAGGCCTGCTATTATTGCCATGGGACCCGGTTGAAGGTGACGGGCAAGGAGATCCGCAGCACCGAACTGGCCGGCGAGCTCGAGTTTCCAAAGATCGACGGCTGGCCGAACCAGGGTGTCGGTCGCGTCAACCTGGACGGCACCCTGGGCTCCTGCGCCGCCTGCCACACCCGGCACCAGTTTTCGATCGAGATGGCGCGCAAGCCTTACACCTGCAAGGAGTGCCATGTCGGACCGGACGTGCCGGTCGCGAAGGTCTACGAAGCGAGCAAGCACGGCAACCTCTTTTCGACCCACAACAAGGACTGGGAGTTCAAGGCGGTGCCCTGGACCATCGGCAAGGATTTTACGGCGCCGACCTGCGCGGCCTGCCATGTCAGCCTGGTGGTCAACACCGAGGGCGACGTGGTGGCCCGTCGCTCGCACCAGATGAACGACCGCCTGCCCTGGCGGATGTTCGGCCTGATCTACGCGCATCCCCACCCGATTGAGCCGGACACCACCATCATCCGCAACAAGAGCGGGCAGCCGCTGCCGACCGATCTCGGCGGCGGGTTTGCAACCAAGTACCTGATCGACCCGGCGGAGATGGACAAGCGTCGCCGGACGCTCCAGGCCGTGTGCCTGAGTTGCCACGGGACCTCCTGGGTGAACGGGCAGTGGGCGCGCTTCGAAAACACCATTCGCGAGACCAATGCTAAGACCTTGACGGCGACGCAAATTTTGATGGACGTCTGGGCGGCGGGATACGCCACCGGCCCGGCCAAGGGCGGCAGCCCCTTCGACGAGGCGGTCGAGCGCCGCTGGGCCGACACCTGGCTGATGTACGCCAACACCATGCGATTTTCCTCGGCCATGGGCTGCGGCGGCGACTACGGGGTGTTCGCCGACGGCCGCTACCAGCTGAACAAGGCCATCATGGACCTGCGCGACTGGCTGGAATTGCGTAACCAATTGCCGCCCCAAAAAAAACCGTGAGGGCGGAAATTGTGTGGCTTTTCGTCGTCTTGTCTGATGATGTGGTAATCAATCCTTCAGTAACAGATAATCTTCGGCGCGACCGATCCGCCGAAAGAGGTTTGATCCGAGCGGAGATGTCGACAGCATGGGCGCATCAAGTGTTCAGGACACGCGGATGAAGCCCTTGAATGACCGCGAGGTCGTTCAGGGCCGCTATGTGCTCTATTGGATGCAGCAGTCCCAGCGCGCGGAGATGAATCATGCGCTGGAATTCGCGGCGCTTGAGGCAAACCGCCTGGGGCAGGGAGTGGTGGTTGCCTTTGGTCTCACGGACGATTACCCCGAGGCCAACCTGCGGCATTATACGTTCATGCTGGAAGGCCTGCAGGAGACCGAGCGGGCCCTTAAAAATCGCGGCATCCGGATGATGGTTAGGCGCGGCTCACCGCCGGAGGTCGCCCTGGCGCTGGGGCGCGAGGCCAGCCTCATCATCTGCGACTGCGGCTACCTCCGGCATCAGAGGCAATGGCGGCAAGCGGTGGCGCGCAAGGCCGCCTGCCGGGTCGTACAGGTCGAAAGCGACCTGATCGTGCCGGTGGAGACCGCCTCCGTCAAGGCGCAGATCGGCGCCCGCACCCTCCGGCCGAGGATCCATCGGCAGCTGGCCGAATACCTCAAGGCGCTTTCCCCCGTGCCCCTGGGCACGCCGACGGTCAAACTCAAGGCCGATGGTATCTGCATCGCGGACCCGGTGGCGGTGCTCAAAACCCTCCGGATCGACCGCAGCGTCTCGCCCGTTTCGGGGAGGTTCAAGGGTGGGACCCCCGAGGCCAAACGGCGTTTTGCCGAATTCCTCAATACACGCCTGGCACGGTACGACCAGAACCACAACCAGCCCCAGACCGGCGATACTTCGCTCATGAGCCCTTACCTGCACTTCGGCCAGATTTCCCCGCTTTATATGGCTCTCGAGGTCATGCAGACACCCGGGCCGAAAGCGGCCAAGGACGCCTTCTTGGAGGAAATGATCGTCCGGCGCGAGCTGGCCTGCAACTTCACGCACTACACGCCGGATTACGATTCGTTTGCCTGCATCCCGGGTTGGGCGCGGATAAGCCTGGCCGAGCACCGCCGCGACCGCCGCCCTTATGTGTATTCGGCAGAGCAATTCGAGAATGCCGCTACCCACGACCCCTACTGGAACGCCGCCATGCGCGAGATGGCCTGCACCGGCTTCATGCACACCTACATGCGCATGTACTGGGGGAAAAAGATCCTGGAGTGGTCGCGGACCGCGGAGGAAGCCTTCGCGACGACCTTGGCGCTCAACAACAAATACTTCATCGACGGACGTGACCCCAACTCCTACACCGGGGTGGCCTGGGTCTACGGGGTACACGATCGAGCCTGGCCGCAGCGGGCGATCTTCGGCAAAGTGCGCACCATGATGGCCTCGGGGCTGGAGCGCAAGTGCGACATCCAGGGTTACGTGAAAAAGGTGGATGCCCTCTGTGAAGGGCCTTGAAAATTTTTCTTATGGCAGTACCCGGCCGGACACAAAAAAGCCTAATCCGATTGGAGCCCGAAGCAGGCAAATAGGTTGGGTATTGTGGCCGCTGGCCAGGTGAAAGATCGGATTTCTTCAATCCGCTGTGAGCTCGTTCAAGCCGGAATATCACCCCGAGAACTTGCGGCGCAGTCGCAGAATCAGGCTAAGACTCAGGGCGCGAGCCAAGCGGTGGGCCATGATGACGGCGGCAGCGCCCAGGATAATCCACGCATCCTGAGCGTTCCCTTTCAGAACCATGCCGAAAACATCCTTCCAGCCGCTGTGCCCGGTTGACCAGTTGGTTTCGAGGGGCCAGAAGAAAGACACGGCCGAAGTCGAAAGCAGCGCGTCGGCCGCCACGTGGGATAGAATCAATGTGAAACAGCTCAAAAACCCCAATCGCGGGAGCCATGTCCATTTTCTGGCAGCCCTGGATCCCACCAGACCCATCACCAGCGCGAACAACAGGCCGTGGCTAGGTCCGCGGTGGAAAGCGCTGCCGTTCCATTGCAGCAGGAGGCCGAAAACGACGTCGAGGTCGGACAGGTTGGACAGGACGAGGATGGCCGCCAAAAGCTTCCAGCGGCCGAAGGCGGATCGGTCCGAACTCAATTCATGGGTGGCCAATCCAATCGCGAGGTGTCCCATAGGCAGGGGCATATCTTCTTCTTTCTCAAAATAATAACGCCGTCAATTTGGCTGCGGCATGAAATCGTTTGAACCCTCCGCCTTAAGCAGAACTCATGCCAATATTGATAATGAGCGCAGATATTTATTAATTTTATTTAATATCAATAAGTTGAATTCGGGATGGGCGACCGGCCCGCAGCGCTTGCACAACCGATAGATATTGCTTTTCCACGCATTTGATTCCTATATTCCCCACATCCCGGCAACATCACCGCCAGAATGGTGCACGGATGAACATTCAGAAAAAATTGGAAATATTGGCCGGCGCCGCCAAATACGATGTTTCCTGCAGCTCAAGCGGCAGCCGGCGTGAAAACCGGGGAGGGCGTTTTGGAAACGCAGCCCCCAGCGGCATCTGCCACTCCTTCACCGAGGACGGCCGCTGCGTGTCTCTGCGGAAAGTCCTCTTCACCAACTTCTGCATCTACCACTGCGCCTAATGGGCCAACCGCGCGAGCAACGACATCCCCCGCGCGGCCTTCCCGGCTGGTCTATTTAACCGACGGAACTTTTGAAGGTTTGCTGACGGCCGTATTTGAAAAGGACTGGTCCGTTTCACAAAAGTTGAAGATGATCGCTATTTGGCCTTGATCAAGCCTCGTTTTGACGTCCTGCCGCTCGTGCGTCGGCATTTCGAAAAACGCTATGCCGACCAGCGCTGGACCTTCTTCGATAGGCGATATTCTACGGATAGCTGGAAATTTTCAGAAGCGAGTTGCAAGTTGATACGCTGTCACTGTACGTAATAAAACGATGATTGACGGATTTGCGTAAGAAGTTCATCATCTGCCTGTTTTTTCTACAAAAACAAGAAAGGAGGCAGAGATGAACCTTGAAGTTGTTTCTGTAGAAAGTCCCCGTTTAGTCCCCTCGCAACCAAGTGCCCCCGATGAGTTGAGACGAAAAACGGCTTTCGGCAACGATGGCCGTGACACAGCCGAACGGAACACATCCGAGGTCTTGCTCAAACAAATCATGATCGAGATCGCGCTGGAGAAGATTGCCGCCCATGGACTATGCGGCCGTGAGTATGTCCAGCAGTACTTGATGGACCTCTACCGGCGCAATTGTCGGCCCAACACCATTCGTTCGCGTTTTGCTTTAATTTTTCTGTTTCTGAAGTACTTGAAAGCCCAGGGTCGGCATTTGATCGAGCTTGTCAGGCGCGAGGACGTTTGTGGCTTTATCGAGCACGAGCAGGACCGCGGGCTGAGCCCGGCTTCGGTTAGCTGTTGCGTGGATGCTCTTTATGCCTTCATCGGGTTTTTTGTCAATCGGGAAGTCCTCAGCCCCGATCTACTCAAACGCAAGCTGCGCGTCAAGGTCCCCGACAGTCTGCCGCGGGCCATTGATCCGGACGATGTGCGGCGGCTGCTCGCGGTGATCCGGCGCCCGCGGGACCGGGCGCTGGTGTTGGTCTTGTTGAGGACCGGCATGCGTATCGGGGAGCTGTTGAACACAACGCTTTCCGATGTGAACCTGGCCGAGAAGCGCATCGAAATCTTTGAGACCCAAAAGAACCGCGTGGGCCGCGTCGTTTATCTGGCCAACGACGCCTGCCAGGCGCTCGAAGACTGGCTTGAGGTCAGGCGCTGGAAAACGGAGTTGATCTTCAGTGGCCAGCACGGCGGTCCGCTGAGCTATGAGGTGGCGCGCTCGCGTTTTGTAATGCTCTTGGATCAGGCGGATCTCGTGCACAAGGGCTACACGCTGCACTGCCTGCGGCACACCTTTGCCAGCGAGCTGCTCAACGCCGGCATGCGGCTGGAGTGTTTGCAGCAGCTTTTGGGACACAGCTCGATTGAGATGACCCGGCGCTACGCCCGGCTGACCGACATCACCCGCAAAGAGGAGTACTTCCGGGCGATGGCCAAAATCGAAAAGGAAGGCGTCCATGGCGATTACCGATGCCATCATCAACTACCGTAGGTTCCTGAAGCGTCGCAACTGCTCCCGGTGCACGTTGCGAAACTACATGAACACGCTCAAGCACTTTGTCATCTGGCTCTCTGAGCCGATCGAGGAGGTCTCCTCTCGCAGCGTGCTCGCCTTCATCGACCACCTGCTGGATCGGCGCTTGAGTCCTAAAACCATCAACTGCTATCTGGACGGCATCCGCGGCTTTTACGACTATCTGATCCACGAGGAAAACGTGCCGATCGCAAACCCGGTCAAGCGCGGTTATGTGCTCAAGCTCTCCCGGCCGCTGCCGCGGTATCTGCGGGATGAAGAGATCCCGCGGCTGTTTGCCGAGATCGATCACAAGCGGGATCGGGCGATCTTCATGCTGATGCTGCGCTGCGGGCTGCGGGTTGAGGAGGTCGCCCAGCTGACGCTGAGCGCGCTGGACTTGCCCCGCTCACAGCTGTTCGTTTACCACCGGTGGGTGTCAAGATAGATGTCACCTGAACCATAGGTTAAGCCGCCTTTTGTTGAAGGTTAGTTTGTGACATCTCTTTTTTCTTCTCCGGGTTGAGCCACACGAGCCGCACCGGGTTCCAGTTGCGGGTTTGCCGCGTCCAACGCTCCGGGTGGCGACGTCGGGCCTTTTGGTAAACGCTATGGCGGTTGGATAGGATGGTCTGCTCGTGGCCATAGTGGCGGTCATCGGGGGATACGAAGCGGATCGCGCTGTGAAGATGCACGGTATTGTACCAGATGACGAACTCATCGACCCAGGACTGCGCTTCTTCCAGACTCGAAAAGGCCCGGGGCGGATACTGCGGCCGGTACTTCAGGGTTCGGAAGAGGGCCTCCGAGTAGGGGTTGTCATCACTGACGCGAGGACGCGAGAAGGAGGGCACTACGCCCAGCTTTTGCAAGGTGGCCAGCATGGTGGAGCCCTTCATCGGTCCACCGTTGTCGGAATGCAGCACGAGGCTCTCGGGGCGGAGCGTATGGGTCAAGCAGGCCTTCTGGAAGAGCCTGGCGCTATGCTCCATGGACTCCTGTGCGAAGACCTCGGCGGCCATGATTTTGCGGCTCCAGACATCGACGAACAGGTACAGATAATAAAACATACCCTGAACCGATGTTCGCAGAAACGTAATGTCCCAGCTCCACACTTGACAGGGCCCGGTGGCGACGTGAGCCTGCGGCGGCCGGGTCGTGGCGGGTCTTGAAGCGTGGCGATGGGTGAGCATCTGGTGTTCTTTTAAAACCCGATAGAAGCTTGATTCGGAGCCGAAGTAGCGGCCTTGGTCGGCGAGCTTGGGGACGATCTGCTTGGGGGACAGATCCCGGAACGCGGGGCTGGTGGCCACGGAGATAATTTTCTCTCGTTCCTCTGGGTTGAGTTTATTGGCCGCTGCCCGCTTGACTTCGTGACGCTGATCCTCTCCGCAGGCGGTTTGGCTCCAGCGGATGAGCGTGCGTGCGCTGAGTCCGAGGCAGGCCGCGGCCTTTTTAAGCCGCGCCCCGTTGGTGATCGCTTTGTCGATGAGCCCAAGGATCATTTGCCGTTGCTCCCGGCCGTGGTCTCGTCCGCGTCCCCCCAGATCTCCAGGACTTTTTTTTTGAGCACCAGAAGCGCGGCGGTTTCGGCCAGGGCCTTGTCCTTGCGTCGCAGCTCGTGTTCGAGAGCGCGGATGCGCTTTAGATCGCCGAGCTGACTCTGGGGCTTTTTCGCCGGCGGTTTCAGTTGCAGCCCCTGGATCATCTGCTGACGCCAGCGCTGCAGATGGGCTTCGTGCAGGCCCTTTTGGCGCAGGAAGACCCCGAGCTGCTCATCGGAGAGGCCTTGGGCTTCCAGGACCGTCTTAAGTTTTTCTTCGGCGGGCCACTCTTCGGATCGGCGCGGCTTCATGGAGTTCACCTGGACGAATCGATTGGGGTCGTTGGGAAAGACATAAGTGGCTTTTGTCCCGGCCAACCGCAGCCATTTGGAAAGCGTCGTCTGCGGGACATCGACTTGCTTGGCGAGAACCGTGGCCGAAATAGGCTCGGGGCCGCTCATGCGTTGCACCATTTTTCTTTTGAACATGTCAGAATAGGGCATGTCAAGCTCCTGCGCCCCCGCACATCGGGTTAGGGGTTGCGCCGAGTGGAGGCACCCCGCAAGGGGGCTCCTCCACTCGGCGCTTCATAAGGGCTGCAGGTGACAACTATCCTGACACAGGGGGGTGACGCTCTAATCCCTTTTTTAATGCGGCCGCTTCAACGCTTGCAGGTGCGATTTCCTCTTACTCTGCCCTGAGCCAGCTGCTCCTTCTTTGACTGGAAAAGGGTTGAAAATCGCTACGGCATCTTGCCGATAATCTTTTTCATTTCCTCCAAAGAGAAGCCCCGCAACGTTTCTGACCGCACGTTGCCAAGCGAACCCACCTTCAGCATGGCCGCCATAGCCGCTTCATCGCTTCCTTCCATGATCACCACCATATCGTAATGCCCCATGGTGTAGTAAACACCCTTTAGCGTTCCTCCCAACTTTTCAGCCATCGCCTTGAATGCTGCGAAACGATCCGGTGAGTCCTTAACGTTCTGGATTCCCTGATCTGTAAAGTTCACAAGACTAATAAAGGTCGCCATGGTTTACCTCCTTCTCTAAGCGATCCGCTACTTGCGGTCGCCGACTTATCGATCCGCAAGAAGACCGCCATTCTTCCAAAGCCCTGTATGCCCAACCGTCTGCCAGATTCCAACTGCCTTTTGAATTAATTCGCCCCCCTTCGGCTTTCATTAAGCCCTTGGGAGGCTGGAGGCAGGTACTTTGAGCAATTTCCTGTTCATGGTGAACCACAAATACCAAGCAAAAAATTGAACGCTTAAAGTAGATATTTGGAAACCGAGCAGGATGAGTGAGGATCGAACCCGTAAAGAAATTATCGTTCGCTTCAGGTCCGGTGGAATGGTAAAAAGGCCAACTATGATATGAAAGATAAGTGGTCCTATGCCAAAAATCAAATTAAATTGGCCCGGCGGTAGAGCCTATATCACAAGGAACCACCATGTTGTGATTTGTCGGATGGTATTTAGAGCATCCAACAACTTAAAATTATTGCAGATTTATTCCGTATATCTCATGCTTACTTCTGATGCACTGTCCATGTCAAATCCAAACTAAATGTGCAATCCCTTTATAGTCTCCATCGCTTTGATTGGAGCATTTGTACCTTATCAGCAGACCTGCATAGCGGCCTCATACCTCCGCGGTTCAGTGCTTAGCGGCTGGCGGCCCGTCAGTACCGGCCGCGATGCCGGCCAGATCAAAGCCAGCCATTAAATATTCGATGTCGTCGTCGACCTCCAGCATCGTGTTCAGCCGCAGGTCGGATAGGTTCAGCCCCGGCTCGATGGCGAGTGCCGCTGTCACGGCGGCGGTGGCCCGGGCCGTATCGCCGAGTTGGGCACTGCCGCGGCGAGGAGCAGTTGCTCAGCCATGTGGAGGGTGCCGCAGTTGACCTGCAGCGCTTCAATTGTCTCCTGATATCCACGCAGTAAGTAGTGCGCGCGGGCACAGATCTCCCGGTAGCCGGCCGGATCGGCGCCGGCTTTGAGTTGGCGGTTGGCGATTTCAAGCGCCTCGCGGCAACTATCGGCGCCCATATGCGAGCGGCATTCGGCCATCGCGCGCAGGTCGTAGGCGTTTTCGCCTTCAGCGCCCAGTTTGAACATAAGCTCGACACAGATATCGCTGTAGCGGCGCCGGTCGGAGTATGGATCGACTTTGAAGCTCAGGAGATATTCGGCGTCTTCTTTGGCGCGGCGGCTCAGGCGATGGTAGCGCGGGTCAAAGCCGTCCATCGGCACTTCGAGCCCAGGTTGGTCACTCGGCCCCGCCAGGATGCCCCATCGGCCGCGGCGCAGCATCTGTACCATGTATTCGCGCACCAGGCTTTCGTAGACCTCGTAAGGCGGCGCACCCGGCATTCCACGGCTTTGCGACTCAAACCCCCAGGGAGTGCGTTTCGGCGGCGGGTAGAGCCGGCGCAGGGGTAATCCGGGCAAGCAGGGCCGAGGCGGCCCTGTATTCCTCAGGAACGACGAGTTTTGAGTCCACTACCGGTAATTCTCCGAGGGGTGCATGCGGGTCTGCTGCTTCTACAGGTGAAGCGAGCAACACCATCAAAAGAATCAATCGCTTGAAACGGTCAATCACTAGTTTTCCCGCAGAGCGGTCTGGCGCAATCGGCCAGTGTGCTCAGTCACAGGTGCGGCGCCCGGTTCGCTTCAGACGCTCGGCCCGCATTTCCTCCATGCTCTTGGCGACCGCTTCTTCGGCTTCAGCGGCGGCCTTAGCGTCTACACTCCAGCGTTTGTTCCGCTCTGCCATAGCAGCATTAGCTTCCGACGTGCGTCCGGCATCGCGCAGGATCACGACGCGTTGAAGGTCGCCTATGGAGGCTCCCAGCCCTCCGCCCCCCGACGCGCGATCAACGGCCGCGAGCGCCTCGTTGGTCTTGCAGGCAATGGCCAGTTCGTTCGCCTCTTTCACAGCCCCCACCTCGCCGAATTTAAGGCCGGCGCCACAACCCGAGAGCAAGTAGGCCGATGCACCAAGAAGCAAAACGGTCAACAGGAGCCTCATGGTCGTGTTGTTCATTTTCATCCTTGCGAGGAGGCAACGTAACCCTCAACTGACAGAATTCGCATTGGTTTCATCTCTTCGGTCCTCATTTTCAGGAGTTATCGGTAAAGCAGCGTCCTTGTGATTTCGTGCCAATAGCTTGAACCCGATCCATAGCAGGACTGCGCCCGCTGGACCTATCGCCAGAAGGTTCCAAATCGGCATGACAAGCAGGCCGAGTGCCGCAGTCGACCCCTTTGGCGCAATGAACGCGGAATAATGCATGTAGATGTCTGCGAGCAATGAGGCCGCGGCTCCACCCAACCCCAGCAGCCTGCCACGGCGACTTAGTGCCAGCACGGCTGCAATGACGTACGATGAGCAGGACAACAGCACCAGACCGATGAGAAATGCGTTTGCGCCCCCCTCGGCCCTAAACATGGCAGTGTACAGGTGCAAGATCACTCCGGTGCAGCAAATGGTCAATGCGAGTTTGGTAATCGATTTCGCTGCCATGCGCTTGAGCTCCCCATATCAGCTGCCGAGGCGTGTAGTAGAGGTTAATCCAAGTGTCAAAGACAGTTCACGGATACCGCCATGCAGGATCCTTGAGGTGCCTAAACAACCGATCAGCCGCCGTTGATCACCGCTTCGGGTATGACATAATAATGGAAATCGTTGACGTTGATCGACCACTCGTCACTCTGCTTCTCGAATGTCACCTTCTCATTGGGGTCGGAGCTAGTCACCTTGCCGCCGGCGAATTTGAGGACGCGCAGCTTGTCCTTGTGCAAGGTAACGTCATATCCGGGTGATGCTAGATGGACCTCGGCTTGTCCGGGCGCACTGCGAATGACGCCGAATGAACACTGCGCCGAGCCTTTCGGGTCCGTTCCGACCGAGCAGGGCACGTTGCCGGTTGCGTGATAGGGCGTTCCCGCCACTTTGGCATCCGCACGCCCGGTGATGCCGACCGACAAGGTGTAATTCGCAGTTTCGTTGCGCCGCGCGGCACTGCGCATCAGGTAGACGCGAACCCTGTAGTCGCCATCAACAGGCAGGGTGCCCGTCCACTTGTTGCCGAGGATCTCGCCCGTGGCGATCGCAGCATCCGAGCCTGGCGGCAGCACATTGAAGTAGTTGGCGCCGTTGTTGGTCTTCAGATTGACGCTCATAGTCTGGCCGGCATTGGCGCCGAGCAGATAGTCAACGACCTCGTAACCTTTTATTCGGTTCTTGATAGTGGCTTCCGCCGAGCCCTTCTTGAACTGTACCCGCTCGGTGCGGATCTCGTCCTTTGCGAGCACATGCGAACTGCCCATAAAAATAGAAAAAGCTATTACGGCAAAGACAATCTTTTTTGGATTCATCTATACCTCCAATAAAAATTTGCGGTTGCAGTATCTGGTGCAAGAAAACTAATCGGAACCTCAGGCTATTCCGGCTAAAATTCAACAAAGGTAGACATTAACTTCGCTCCCTGAATTGTTAATGTTCGATAGGGGTGTGCAACGGGGTAAATTTGAGCAAATTCCAAGGTTGTTTGATTATGAGTTTCGTGCATTTATCGCACCCTGACTCTAGGCAGAAGGGGATTGGGATTAACAGATCAAAGGTATCGTTTCAGGGAATTGCAGATTTGTTTCGGCTTCGGAGGATTCGGAGGGCTATAGTCTCCTGGGATTGGCTTAAACTATCTCAGAAATGGTCGTTCGGAGTAACGTCGGATGATATAGAGAGTATCCAACCAATTGAGATCATAACAGATTAGCCCTTCATATCCAATGACCGAGAGAAAGGCGGGTCATCTGGCTTGCAGGGGTAATGGGGACGTTCCTCAGTTTTCCGTTTTGTCAAAAAATCCGAGAAACCAAGGAACGTCCCCAACAACCCGCGCTTTTGAATCACAGCTACTCGGTCCTGTTTAATCTTCGTATTTCTTCATCAAGGTTTTTCTGGCTTCTTTATATTCCTTTTCGCTCAGAAGCCCTTTTTTATAGGCATCATCTAAATCCTGTAACTCCTTGCCCAACGTCGTAGTAGTTGTTTGTTGTTTAACATCAGTTCCACCTCCGCATCCAAGCATGGCACCCGAATAGGTGAGCAGGAGCAAAACCGCAAGAATCCTCATCAGTTTCATCCCTTCTTTCCTCCTTTTTATATTAAAGGTGTGGCCACGACAATAATGTGGCACCCACATTATCTGTGAAGCCAGGAGTAAAAGTCAAGACATAGAGAGTATCTCAAAAACCATAATAATACAGGCATGTCGGATGGTATCACCACCCGCTAAAAGACACAAACCCGGCAAGACCCGGAAGCCTCAGCTTCGGGGTTTCTTATTGGATTTTATAAGTGGGGACTATGTGGGGGCAGGCTGAGACTAAAAAAGAAAGAGGCTACAGACGATAATCTGCAACCCCTTGATTTAACTGGTGCGCCCGGCGTGATTCGAACACGCGACCTACGGATTCGTAGTCATAACCCCTGAGTTTCCTAACTTCCTCAAATTAGGATATCTTATTGAAATCGTTAGATCCGGGGTTGTCAGATTTTCGACGCTGGTCCACGTTTTAGCAGATTTTGGAAAGTTTTTCACACACAGATTCACACACAGCGTGTTAACATTTGTTTACACGCTATCCAAATCTCCCAGCTCGTTCTCGGCTGCCTTCAGGAACAAGGGGCCTCCCAATCGCGCTGTTTAATATAGCATTTGTGCAGGTAAATGTTCAGCCGCCTGATGAAGTTCACTGAAGCCACTTGGGACTTGAAGCGTACGATGATGGCGTCTTGTGCAGACAGGTTCGTGTCGGAGTCGCGTATAACATGGGCCTGGATAAGATCGTTGGCGAGTATATCGTTCGAGTGGTACCTCTGAAAAAGCGGATGGCAGGCCTTGATCAGGTTCGTGTCGAACTCAAAAGAGGTTCTGCCAACACCGGCAGGAATTTCATATATGTCTTCGGTGCTGAACTGGGGCTCATCGGAAAGGCTGATCATCAGGATTCCTTTTTTTGTAGCATGGCGCATGAAACACCTACATATCACAGAATGGGGGAACAATAAAGCCCAGGAAACCATGCGCAAGCTGGGGCGCCCTTGGTGAAAAGTGTCTTATATTGAGCCACCACCCTCCTGACCTCAATCTCCGTGTATGGATTCATACGGGAGGCCTGTACAAGAAACTGCCTAAAATAGTAACCTGCCTCATGACCTCCAACCTCCACCAACTCCTTTTCGACCGCCTTCGGCAACAAGGGATCAACACCGAAGAAGCTCCCGCCTGCTTCGTGATCTGGTCAAAATCCTGGACTCAAACCCTGGAATTGACCCGGCGGCGGCAAGCTCAAAACTTCAGCTGTTGGGATGGAACGGTGTGACGCTGGAGTATCAATCGTTGCAACTGGCACTGGTGTGGATGAACCTAATCGAAAAACAGATTCACAGCGAAGCTTCCTAAACCACCGATGAGGATCATGCTGACTACGATTACAGTTAGAGAAAAGCCATTCTGTTTGGTAGGATTCATAAGCAGGGATTTTTCGAGATTTTGAAGGATATCTTTAGGGGGCGGCGGCTGGGTTGGAGGTTTTAGCCTATTTTACCCAAATGGCAACCATCAACCATGAAAGGAAAAGCGTTATTATCAACGTTATTCGTTTCAGGGAAGATTCCAAACGCCGCCCCCATGTTTTCAATATCGGCAAATTGGATGAAACTTTAGGCAAAAAAACCAAGCGGTCGGGGTTGGACGCCCGGTCGGAGGATAGGAGTAACAAGGGAAAGGATAGTGAACCCTTGTTGGGTGCGAGGTACGGCGGTGGGTGAATTTAACAAATAAGGGCAAACCTGTATTTTTAGCGTAAGGGGGAGTCATGGCGATCCTGGCAGATAATGAATCCAAGGCAACAATCATGATGCTTGTAATAGGAATTTTTATGGGCCTGATAGCAGGGCAGCTAGCTTGGGATCGCTCTGAAAAACATCCTGATTATGTAATGCCTGTTAGTGATCGAGTGATAGTGGTGATTGAAGAATACGGAAAATCCGCATACGTTTACACCAAGAGGAAAGATCATTTTGATTTCGAGGCAGAACTAAAACCAAGCTCCCCGTATTATCCTGTCCCAGAAAAAGAGATCATCGGGCATAAAGCATATCCTTTCAATCCTAAGTTTAATGAATGGGTTGAGGATTGGAAAAAAATAAACAAGGTTGATTAGGCGTAAGGAGCGAGATGGGTGTGATCATTTAAAGAGCGTAGACGAAGTGAATCCCCCGGTTTCTGAATTCGTGTCTCAATAGTGGGTTTGAATTACGCTACATGGTATAATCCAGCCGCTGGGCAACGGAGGGAGCCCGGAGGCCATCTCGGCCACGGCGCTGTCCAAACAGGTCGATGTGCCGCAGACGACCCTTTCCAAGTGGCTGCGACGGGCCGGGGCGAAGGCCGCGTATGTATTCCCAAACGACCCGAATCGATCTGTCCAGGTGACCCCCATGAAGCCTCGCCGACCCGAAGAGTGGCCCGCCGAAGAAAAGCTTAAGACCGTGCTGGAAGCCCAGGGCCTCCACGATGAAGAGCTCGGCGTCTTCCTGCGCCATAAGGGGCTGCACGAAACCCACCTGCAGCGCTGGCACCAACAGATGATCGAGGGGCTGCAAGGGAAACCGGCGGTAAAAAAGACCCCGGCTCATCCCGGCGATGTAAAACGCATCCGCGCCCTCGAACAAGAGCTGCGGCGCAAGGACAAGGCCTTGGCTGAAACCGCGGCCCTGCTGGTGCTTAAGAAAAAGTCCAGATAATGGGGACGTTCCTCAGTTTTGCGTTTTATCAAAAAATCCGAGAAACCAAGGAACGTCCCCAACAACCCAAGGAACGTCCCCAACAACCTGGTTCTGATGATTCCGCCGAAGGTATCGATATCCGAGTTGCTGGGCCGGTTGAAGGGTCAGACATCGATGAAGCTGTTCCACAATTTCCGGTTCTTGAAGAAGAAGCCGTATTTGGGGAATCAATTTTGGGCCAAGGGTTATAGTGTGGAGACGGTGGGATTGGATGCAGACATGATATGCAAGTATGTTCGCTACCAGGAGAAGCAAGAGCAGGAGTTGGAGCAACTGCAATTGTGAGATTAGGATTGACCATAGCGGCACAACTTAGCGGGCCCGCCCCCTATGGGGGCAGGACCTTGTTCCCCCATATGGGGGGATTATCAAAGCCGCACGCCCTTTGGTTGCGGATTCTTTACTCTTTGTCCTTTGATCAGGGACTACGCATTATGTTTTTTAGCTCCACAGAGTAGATGTAATCTTTTTTGAGAGAAAGGCAATTTAGGCTATCAGATGAGTCAAAAGCAACCTTCCCAAGAATCGGAAATATCAAACCTAACTGGCCATCATACTGTTTTATTTCTTTATCATCAACGACCACGAACCAATTATTATCAACCATCGCCGTATAAGCTATGCGCTTGCTGTCTGGGCTGAAAGCAGGCGGTCCCGTGTTATCGTATTGCTTTCCTTCTTTCCCATCGACGACTATAAACGCCTTATTACCCGCTTTAGCTGAATACATCAAACGGCTGCCATCCGGGCTGAAAATAGGTAAACCGATGAGGTCGTATTTTTTCTCATCTTTTCCATCAATGACAATAAAATATTTGTTGCCTGTTTTAGCACAAAACGCCAAGCTCCTGCTGTCTGGGCTAAAAACTAAAGAGCCTTTCGCAATAGCATCGTATTTCTTTCCCTCTTTTCCAACAACGACTACAACCAACTTATTACCCACCTTAGCCAGGTATGCTAATCGTTGGCTATCCGGGCTAAAAACAGGAGTTACATCACCAGCGAGACCGTATTTTTTTCCCTCTTTTTCATCAACGACAACAATCACTTTGTCATCCACTCCAGTAAAATATGCTATACGCTTGCTATCCGGGCTAAAAACTAAAGAGCCTTCCGCAATGATATTATATTTTTTTCCCTCTTTTTCATCAACGACTACAAACCACTTATTGTCTGCTTTAGCTCGATAAGCCATACGCATGCCGTCGGGACTGAAAATAGGAGATTCGATTGCATCGTATTTTTTTCCCTCTTTTTCATCAACGACTACGAACCATTTATTATCTTTTTTAGCAATATACGCCATACGCTTTCCGTCAGGACTGAAAATAGGAGATTCGATCGCATCGTATTTCTTTCCCTCTTTTTCATCAACGACTACGAACCATTTATTATCTTTTTTAGCAATATACGCCATACGCTTTCCGTCAGGACTGAAAATAGGATTGCCCGTCAAATCGTAGTGCTCTCCCTCTTTTTCATCAACGATTACAAAATACTTTTTTATTTTAATTCGCCTTTCTTCTGAAGCTTTGTTTTTTGATGCACTAACACTTCCAGGGTCTATCTGATGAATTTCAACTTCAGCTGTTGAAGCTACGTAGGCAATGCGTTTGCTGTCAGGACTGAAAACCAAGGTATGGTCCCAAATGAAATCATATTCTTTTTCTTTTTTTTCATTAACAACTACAAATTGCTTTTTTTCATTATAACTCATATAGGCAATGCGCTTTTTGTCTTGGCTTAGCCTGATAGACCTTGATGATAACGGGGTAATTAATTGAGTAAAAGCCCTCTCGGAACCATCCCAATTAGCGGGAGGCTCATCAGCAAAGGCTAAAATTGAAAGAAAAAGAAAGCCCAAAATCCCTGAGGTTGAAAATTTCTTAATCATTTCACCAAATCCTTGTTGAGTCGTTTTAAATGAATTTCTTATCAATTTTGGGCTTGGTCGTCAATAGTGGACACCCTTGGCTGTGATGAGACCAGCCCCTTCTCGGCCAGGTAAGCTGTGTGAATCGGCATGCAATAATGACCCACCTTTAAGGCGAAACGGCATCCAAAATTGACCCACCCCCCTGTGGCTCTCTACACTGCCAGCAATCGGGCAGAAGGAGGGCTGAGGGGAGATGCTTATCGTGGAGACCATTCGCAAGATCCGCTTATCGATTCACCGGGACGGCAAGTCGATTCGACAAACAGCCAAAGAGCTTCGCATTTCCCGCAACACCGTGCGCAAGGTCGTACGCAGTGAGCAGACGGCATTTACCTATCGACGCAGCTCTCAGCCCCGGCCAGTCTTGGGGGCATTTGTAGAGCGTTTAGATGAGGCCTTGGCTGAGGACAAGAAGCTTGCCAAACGGCAACGTCGAACCGGCATCATGCTTTTTGAGCAGCTGCAGACTGAGGGCTACGCGGGCAGCTATGACAGCGTTCGGCGGCATGTCCGGCAGTGGCGCAGGCGGCAGAGCAACTTGGCCTCTGAGGTCTTTATCCCGCTGGTGTTTGATCCTGGTGTTAGCGGCGGCATGAAAATGCATTAAAATCGCCGGTCTAAAATTGCGCCGTTTTTTTAATGGAGCGATAGATGTGCCGGGGGTCTTGTTGGGTGCCCCCAGCACAAGGAGGTAGGTGGTCGTCACGGCTCGATGCTGTCCTTCATGCGATAGCTTTTTCCCTCGACGATGACAGTTTCCGCGTGATGCAGCAGGCGATCGAGGATAGCGGAAGTGAGGGTGCTGTCGTTGTTGAAGATTTCCGGCCAATCCTTGAAGGCCCGGTTGGAGGTGATCACCAAGGCGCCCTGCTCATAGCGCTGGCTGATGACTTGGAAGAGCAGATCGGCGCCGGTCTTGTCGATGGGCAGGAAGCCGAGTTCATCGAGGATCAAGACCGCGGGGCGGGTGTATTTTTTAAGCTCGGCTTTCATGCGGCCGGCGGCTTGGGCCGCGGTGAGGGTGTTGATGACATCGATGGCGGTGGCAAACAGAACGCAGTAACCCTCCAGGCAGGCCTGGTATCCGAGGGCGGCGGCCAGATGGGTTTTTCCCAGCCCGACACCGCCCAGGAAGATGACGTTGGCCTTATCGGCTACAAACTGCAGGCGGAAGAGGTTTTTGACCTGCAGGCGGTTTACTTTTTTGGGCCAGCTCCAGTTGAACTGATCGAGAGTCTTGATCACCGGGAAGCGGGCCTGTTGAATGCGGCGTTGGATGGAGCGATCGCGGCGGAAGGCGGCCTCGCCGTCGGCGAGTTTTTCGAGGTAGTCGACGTGGGCAAGCTGTTTTTCGGCGGCCTGGGTGGCAAGGCTTTGGTAGTGCTCGCGGATAAAGGGCAGCTTGAGGTATTTGAGGTGCTCATCGAGTCGGGGGTTATCCTTCGTCATCGCTCATCCTTTCGTAGACGGACAGATCCGGGTGTTCCAGGCGGATATCGAGCAGGTCTTCGCGCCGGGTGAGGTGAAGCGCTGCGGGCTCTTTGTGGAAGCGAGCGCGCTGTTGAAGCAGATTGGCGATGTACTCGCAGGAGAAGGCTTCAAAGACGAAGGCATCCTCGATGGCGCGTGCGACGGGCTCATGTCCGTAGATTTCACTTAAGGCGACGATCTTGCGCACGTGCTCCTGGGGGTTCAGGCGGCGCTCTTGCAGCTTGCGGTAATAAAGGTCGGCCTTGGGCGAAAGGGATAGAAAGCGCATGAAGATTTTCTGGTCGAGGGCCTTTTTGCGTTGGGAGAGAAGCGCCTTGGGGTGGTCGGGGTCCTCGAAGTCCTGGTAGCGCTCATAGCTGCGGATATGCCGTGCGATCAGGTTGTCGCCTGCGTAGATACAAATCCGCTCGGGATCGGTTTTGACCGTAAGCGCTCTTCCCGCATGTTCAGCGGGCACCGAGTAGCGGTTGGTGTCAAGGGTGATGCGGAACTGACTGGAGGCGCGCTGGGGGTTTACGGTGGCAATATCGAAGTCGTTTATCGGAAGCGGCAGCAGACAGGGCCGCTCGGCTTCGAAGAGCTCAACGGGTTTTTTGCGGGTCTCGCCGTGGATGCGCACGTTGGCAACCGTCTCAAGCCAGTTTCTTGCGGCCGGAGCGATGGCGGCAAAATCCGGGATATCGAGTCCGGCGAGAAAGTTCTTTTTGACATAGCCGACCGCGTTTTCCACCCGGCCCTTTTCGTTGCCGCGGCCCACGTTGCAGGCGGCGATGGTAAAGCCGCAGTGGTTGGCAAAGTCGAGGTATTTGGGGTTGAACACCGGCGGCCGGCCGAGAATACGCCTCAAGACCGCGGACTTGAGATTGTCGACCATGATTTTTTTGGGGACACAACCGAAGAAGTCAAACGCGTTTTTATGGCAGCACAGGAAGTGCTCCATGCTCTGGCTGACGGTGAACTCGCAATAGAGCATGCGGCTGTAGCAGAGCACCATCACAAAGAAGCTCAAACGCCTGCGGGTGTTGCCCACGGTAACCGAGCCGTAGGAGCCCCAGTCGACCTGGGCGCACTCGCCGGGGGCAAAGGCAAGGGTCAAGTAGGCGGGGCTCTTCGGTGGCCGGATGCTTCTCACGTAGTCTTTTACGATACTGTAGCCTCCGGCAAAGCCCTGCCCGCGGATGCGCACAAGGATCTGGGCGGCGGTAAACGTATGGGTTTGGAGCATGCGCGGCGATCTCGTTTTTGAAAGGGTCCAGCTTGCTTGATCGCAGCCGGGCTTTGCGCGGGCAGAAGCGCTCGCGGGTGAGCCACTTGGCAACGGTGCGCGGATCCATCGCGAGTTCGCCTGCGATTTGATGGGCGTTTAAGGCTTCGTGTTCTTTGAGATGCCGGATTTTGCAAAAAAGCTCGTAGTCGATCATGCGGCGCCTCCCAGCTGTTTGAAGATTTCTTTGATCGAACAGATCCCCCCGCCGCGTTCAGAGGAAAGCAGCGACCCATCGAGCGAGAGCACCTGATAGAGGGGATTTTGGTAGGCGATCAGATCAGCGCGCAGAAGTTCCTTCCGGGCGTTATCCAGGCGATCGGCGGCCATGGTCAGGTATCTGCCGATGGAGCGCTCGGAGTAGAAGCTCAAGCCCCTGGCGTCGGCCACGGTGACCAGAAACAGATAAAGGGCTGCCGCCGCGTGGCTCAAGCGCTCGATGTGGTGCTCGCGCACCAGGCGCTGATCGATCCAGCTGAACTGCGGGGGGATTTTTCGTAACCTCTCGGGGTCAAGCAGATGTTTTTCCATGGGGCGGCCTCCTTTATACCGGTGGGTAGAGGATATCGTTTCCCAATTGTTGCATACGGCGGGCGGCCCTGGCGATGTCATCTTGTAACGCAAAACCGGTCAGTTGGGCGATTAGCCCAACCATAACAGCCGGTTGCATGATTAAGGCATCTTGTAACGCAGCCGTTCCGGGCTTAGCGTTATTCAGATTGTTTACAGATAGTTGCTCGATTAAGGGATCTTGTAACGCAACGGGGCTGCGTTGAGCTCTTCGCCAGTAGCCGGGGTGCGCCTTTCGCCACTGCTGGACCCGGAGCACATGCTCGGCTCCGCGAAAGTAGTCGCGGTTCTCCTCTTTTTGCAGCCACCGCTTCTGGCTTTCGGCCTTGCTATGCTTGCGGCAGGCGGGCTTTGAGCAGTACCGCTGGCGGGTGGCATTGCGGGCATCGGGGGTGAACAACTGCTGGCAATGAGGACATTTTATTCGGGTTATCCCTGACATCGGCCGGCGATCTCCTTTGGCCGATGCTACCGGATGAATCGGTCAGGGCGGAATAAAATCTTTGGAAGAAGACGGAGGGAAGAAAACCAGAAGAAGGGGATTTAAAAAGGGCTTTGGGGAAGAAGACGGAGCAGGGAAAACGGCATGTTCAAACCGCCAGGATTAAAGCATTTCTATAACACCGCTGGAAACCAGGTGGGCACCGTGCGTCGTCGTTTCTTCGTGCCCCGGCCGAAGGTCAACGACTATGCCGAACTCAATGAGCATCTCAAAGAACGTTGTCTGCAATGGGCGAGATCTCACCCGCATCCGGATCTTGCCGGGCAGAGCGTGTGGGAGGCCTATGAAGCCGAGCGGCCGCACTTGATCCCCTTGCCGCCTCGCTTTGACGCTTATGCGGAGCGTCCGGCCGGGGTCAGCACCAGCAGCCTGGTACGCTTCGACGGCAACCGCTACAGCGTGAACGGTGAACATGCGGGGATCGTACACGCCGAGCGCATTGTGATGGTCTGCGAGGGTCAGGTGATCGGAGATCACCAGCGGCATTTTGGCAGAGGTAAGACGATCTTCGATCCCTGGCATTACCTGCCTGCGCTGGAGCGAAAGCCGGGCGCATTGCGCAACGGGGCTCCGTTCAAGCACTGGGATCTTCCGCAGGCCCTTGGGCGCATCGGCGAGCAGTTGCAGCGCCGCTATGCGGATTGGGACCGGCAGTATGTGGGTATCCTGCAGGCCGTTCCCCTTTACGGGCTGGATGCGGTGGATCTTGCCTGTCGCGAGGCCCTGGAGATGGGAGCCTTCAGCAAGGAGGTCGTGCTCAACCTGCTCAACCGCAGCCGGGACGATGCGGCAGCCGCGTCGATCGAGCCTGCAGAGCACCTGCGTCTCAAGCAGCCGCCGGTTGCCGATTGCCAGCGCTACGACCGCTTGCGGAAGGAGGTGGCCTATGCTGCGCCATGAGGTGCTTGGTCTGATGGAAGCCCTCAAGCTCCGAGGCATGCAGGCGGTCTACGACGAAGTGCTCGCAAGCGGCCGCAAGCAACGCGCCATTCCGGAGAAGGTAGTCCTGGAGCTGCTCAAGGCCGAGACCGCTGAACGCAAGCTACGCAGCATCCGCTATCGCCTTGGGCAGGCCCGCTTCCCCATGCTCAAGGACCTCGACAGTTTTCGGTTCGCAGACTCAGCCATCGATGAAGCCCAGATCCGCTCGTTATACGAGGGGGGCTTTCTCGAAGAACACAGCAATCTGATCTTCGTCGGCGGCACCGGTACCGGCAAGACGCATCTGGCCATCGCCATCGCGGCCAATCTCGTGCGCCAAGGATCACGAGCTCGTTTTTACAACCTGGTGGATCTGGCCAACGATCTGGAACAGGAGAATCTAGCCGGTCGTGGGGGCAGGCTTACTGCCAGCTTGTCACGCTTCAACCTGGTGCTGCTCGATGAGTTGGGCTACCTGCCGTTCTCCAAAAACGCCAGCCAGCTGCTCTTCCACCTGATCTCCAAGCTCTACGAGCAGACCTCAGTGATCATCACCACCAATCTCGCCTTCGGGGAATGGCCCCAGGTCTTCGGCGACAAGAAAATGACCACCGCCATGCTCGACCGCATCACGCATCATTGCGAAATCATCGAAACCGGCAACGACTCCTGGAGAATGAAACACAGATCCTCCTGAAACGATTGCCCAGGACGGATCTCAACTGAAAACTTCTATGCGCGGGGGTGGGTCAAAATTGGATGCCGATAGTGGGTCAACTTTCGATGCCGATTGACAGTTACTATGCGGCAAGATCTGGATGGATTATCACCGGTCCCATTCAAAAAAAACACCTTGCGATACTTTGAAAGACTGACGTCTTTACGGATCGGTTCAGCCATAAACGAATGTTATTCAGTTATTTGCAAGCATCTTCATCAGATTGGGCATGCCGTGTCCCTGGATGTACACATCACGGTTGAGATCGGTGCAGTTGTCCAGAAGGATCCTTTTTACCCGGTTTGGATAGCCGATGAATTCACGTCTCACGGAAAGGAATGCGGCCAACAGTCCCGACACATGTGGAGCTGCCATACTTGTACCACTCATCTCAATATACAGGTCATTAAGGGTCCTCTGATCTTCCGGCTTGTTTTTGTCATAGGCGTGGTAAGCGGACAGAACCTGCTCGCCCGGGGCTACAAGATCGGGCTTTTTTCGTCCGTCAGCCGTAGGTCCTCTCGAAGAGAAGTAAGAAACCCCGTATGTATGCGGATTAGACTTATGTATTGACCCTACGGCTATTGCCTCTTCGAGATTAGCCGGATCTCCGATTGAGAGGTCCATATTGGACGGAACTTGTCCTCCCAGAGCTTGAAGGACAGCGTATCCTTCATTGCCTGCCGCCAGACAAACCAGAACCCCCTGACCCCACAATCGACGCAACTCCTGGCATACTGGAGTATGACCGCAGCCATACACGCTTGAATCAAATGATCCCCCAAGGCTTAGGTTCACTCCCTGGACTACCAGCTTACCCGCATTTTCATTGAGATCGGCAATGCAAGTGAGGGCTTTGATAACGTATGAGTCCTGACCATTGCCCTGATCATCGAGTACTTTTAATCCATATAGTTTTGTTTCTGGAGCCATTCCGCTAAAGATGTCATCGGGTGCTCCGGATTTGTCCATAGACTTGTGCCATCCGGCAATGATTCCCGCCACATGTGTACCGTGCCCGTTTTTGTCTGCCGTTTTACTCTCATCCTCATTTATTTCCTCTGGCTCTCCACGCTTCGTACAGTCCCACTGGCGTGCGACGTTTCTGTGCTTCTTGAAATGGGGGTGATCCGCACAGATTCCTGTATCGAGTATTGCCCACACAATGTCCCTGCCCAAGGCTTCATAGCTCAAATTTGCCGGACGAGCCTGAACGGTGATAGTAGATCGATTTATCAATGCCTTCTTTGATGCATCCCGCCACACCTTCTCGATCATCAAGTCTTTGTATCGGGTACGCAGCCGCTCGATTTCGAGTCGTGTGAGCTTTGCCGACATCCACCTTCTGAGTGGATCAATTGCGGCATCCTCCACACTGTCGCCGCTCTGAGTGACCATCTCCTCGATTGTCTCTCTCAGTTTGGCGCCAACATCGGAGAGATTTTCCTGATCGAGTGGCCCTCTACCGGCATGGGTCGTCAGTTGAATCAATACCGTGTGCCGTTCCTTTCGAAAGCTATCCTCCAGCCCTTCGACCAGATCCTTCACGATAATGGATTTGGCCACCGCTTGAGAGAATCCATTGCCCGCCGTTTCACGCACCGCGGTGCGGACCGGGATGCTGCGAAGATAGCCCGTAGCTGAATGAGGGTGTAGCGGCGCATCAGGATTCAAGAGAAGCTCGCTGTAATTCTCAATTCTTTCTTTTGGAGAGAAATCGTTTCCTACATCATGATCGGCCGCCACGGGGTCGAGCCACTCAGATACATTGATCCACCTCGAAACGCAGGCAGGCACACTGAGAACTCCATCGGGTGCCCAGCCCCGAAAAATGTCCTTCACTTGCGGGAGCCCAAGAGGCGAACCGATTGTCAGGAAGAGCCGCACATCACATTCAGCTTGGGAAAGCTGACGCAGAACGTTGTATGCGATCATCGATCCCTGGCTGTGGGCTATCACAATAAACGGCCCGCCACCAGCATTGAGACGATCCACCAAGCTCTGCTCCATGGCCTGTCTTCTATCGGGATGGAAAAAGAAGTCGTTCAAATCCCTGAGAAACGCACGGGTGAGCTTTTGTGTGACAAGTCGCATGAGAAAGGAGTCCAGAGGCACAAATCTGATGCGTGCGTTAGCAGCCTTTAGGACCCGATCATCTATGTTACTTTCCTTGAGCAATCCCCGTCTGGTCATGTCCTCAGCCATCTTACGCAGCCAAACACGCTGGGCTTCGTTTCTGGTAAGGGCTTTTATTTCCGACTCAATTGCCTTCCGCTCGTCTGTGGGCTTCTTTGAAGCAAGGGCTATTGTGGATTTGGGCGTTACCTCATCGTCATCTATTTTAATCGTGTCTTCGTGGGCGCACGTTTCATTGGACGGGACAGGATAATATTCTCTATTGACCCAGTAAGCCATGCGGCTGCGGTCGCCAAGTTGCACTCCAAACAATGCGGAATCCCACTGGCACTTCAGGACAGATGCAGGTGGTTTATTTCCGATACCGTGGACATATATGATGGTTTCAATTTGAGAAGGTGCACCTCGAGCAACCGTGAGCGGTGCTCTTTCTTTTGGTCTTGGTGGGCTAATTGAAATAGGCCCGGGTGGTTCAATCTTCAAAGCCGTCTTGAATGATGAAGCCCTCTTGCCTGCAACGGATGCACTTTCTGCGGCGCTCCTGTCGGTTGGTTCCGTCTGCTTCTGCTTCCTCGGAGGCTTCGTTCGCTTAGCCATTAGAGTGCTCCTCGGTAATTGAATTTACAGAAGATGCTCATCCTCTTTCGAGTGCGCATGCTGTTTGATAAATCAGAACTCTCTCCAACAGGAGCTTCGCAAGTTGACTCATTCCGTCTTCCCGCCAAAAGCAGGCAGATATGACGGAAGAATGAATTCTGTGGGCAATGTGATTGGCAATGGGCTGTTCTTCCATCCTGGATCGCTACCAATCCGCCCAGTGCTTTGGAAATTTGGCTCTCCAGACAGCTACTGGCTCTATCCTCGGCTAATAGCCTCCCTTGCCCAATCACCCAGCACGGAGAGTCGAGCATAGAGGCCGGGCAACTCTGGTCTCGCACAGCCAATGCCCCAACTAGTAGCTCCGACGAGGATCTTTTGACCTTTCTGCACAGCTATTAAAGGTCCCCCAGAGTCTCCCTGACATGCGTCTTTTCCACCCTCTGGGTAGCCTGCTGAAAGCATGTTTTCAGTCACTACGGCCCCATGTCGACCATATGCTTCTTTAGCCTGGTTATATGAGACAACAGGCACTTCCACATGCCTCAAAATTTTAGTCCCCGGACCACCTTCGAAGGTAGCCCCCCATCCTATGGCTATTACTTGCCTTTCAGGGTCAGTCAGTCCTTCCGGATCACCGCTTGAGATGATTGATACCGGCTGTTTTTGGGAAGCTTTTGAAAGACGCAAAAGTGCAAGATCGCAGTCGGAGGTGTTAGGGTCATATTGAGGATGGATTATGATTTCCGCCACAGCAATTCGCTCTTCCGGTGTTTCGCGGCGGAAATCGATTATCCCTAGAACAACATCAAAATCATCCGGATCATTCCCATAGGGGCAGTGAGCTGCGGTCAGGACCCAGTTTGGGGCAATGAGAGCGCCACCACAAAACTGGCCTCTATCCGCACTGACACCGTGAGCTACAAGTGCTGTCATCCATGGATATGCGTTTCTATCCTTTACTTCGTCTCCACCTACGATCTTGGGGCGATAAATGGTTTGTCTCCCAAAATTAAGTGGGCTGGTTTGGGGCAATTGATTCAAAGCTTTCATGATTCCTCCTTTCGATTTGACAGAGTCACTTGGTTGTCTTTAATCACATAGATCATCTGGTGCAGTCCGAAGTCCTCGGTTCTCCGATCAATCACATTGAACCGGACCTTGCCCCTGAACGAGATGACCTCCCTGCCGCCAACACTTTCTTTTTGCGAAACAGGAGGGAAGATTATCGTGCTGCGTAAGCTGAACCTGTCGCCGTACTTCTCGCGAAGGTAATTAGTAATCAGCTCTTTATAGTTTTCAGGAAATCCAGCAGAGTTCGTCATGATCTCAACCAAAGCCAGGTAAAGGTACTGCCTTGACTTGTACTTAAACTCTTTTCAAATCGTAAAGAATCTGCATCCCTAGGTTGCGAAATCTTAACTTATTCTCCCGATGCTGCTGAGATTATCGCACTTGTATAGGTCGCCTGGTGTAACGAAATCGGCGACCGTCCTCAGGAGGTGGTCCAAGACCGACGGGATATCCTTTTCGAGCGATCGGGGCGCCCTAGCTGTATTTCCAACCGCGGTAACAGCATAAAAAGATTTGCTGAATTCATATATGCTTTGAAGCAGTTGGGGACTTCTGAGAGAAGCCTCCAGTTCCAGGGAACGTGTCTTTGGCTTTTTAACTTCTTTAAGGTAGTTGCTGGCAAGATCATCGATCGACATCTTAGCCATCCGCTTCTCTTCGGCAGAAAGCGCTCTTTGGCTTCTTTTCCCCGATGACTGGGACAAAAAATCGGACAAAAAGGACCGGGAGCCGGCAACATTACCGGCCCAAACAAGGAGGCTGTCACGATGAATGTTACTGGACGCTGGAGCTTTTTTTGAACCTCTGACTCCTTGAATAGCGTCTCTCATTAAACCCGGGAAAGGAGCGATATCAAGGCAGTAAGGATCATGAGCCACAGGCAGAGCTTCGTCATAACACCGGTATACGAATTCGGAACAGATCATCGGTTGCCGATCACCCTGCTTCATGAGTATGTCGGCAGCCTGGTCGAATATTTTCCGAAGCAGCCAGGAAAGGTAATTATTAACTTGTAGCTTTCGAGTGAGACCGAGTATCGCCAGCAGCACGAGTTGCTCATACCCATAACGGTTCCCAATCTGAAGATACCAATTTGCCTTATCCACCACAGGCTGCATCGTTCCTGGATCTGTTTTCATTCGTCGAACGATGGCGTATTCAGCATCGTGAATGCTGCCCCTAATGGTATTGCACTTTATACCCGCACCCACTGCTTCGACAACCTTCCCATCTCCTATACAGACCGAAGCATGGTTTACTTCGGTTCCGTCAAAAAATTGGATTAAGTTGGCCAACAAACTGTTGCTGTGATATAGAATAATGTCTCCTGCTGAAATTTCCTGCATTCCCATCGTATTCATACGCCCTCCTTTGTTGGTCTATAGAAAAATAAATTCATAACCGGCTGCCATGGACGGTGATACTTTTCGTCAACCTCGCGTCTTCAAAAACCTGATACGGTGTGAGTTGCTGTCACTGTATCGTGGCTTTTATCGAGGTCGAATTTACGGCGATATTTTCAACATCCGCGTTCACACAGTTTTTAGTGACTTTTATTTATTGTTGTCATTTTTCTCAAACAGCCTGGCTTAAGATGCTTTGTGCGTTGTCTCTCATTCAGTTGGAGGAGCCGCTGAATCCAAGAAGTAGAAATTGCTGCTTCGAGTCCCAATGGCTGACGTCGGGTTGTCTTCCTTGATTGGTCTTTAAATAAATATTTGTAGTCTGGCCAAGAACCAATAATGTTGTCTCTTTCTGCTTGGATGCGCTCCTCCTCAGCGGCTTCTCGCTTTCCCAGAATAAAAAACGCGAGCCCTCGGTAGTATCGGTCCTGCGCCGTGTTTGGTTTAAGATCGCGGCATCGTTTTGCATATAAAACCGCTTCATCCATGTCCCCTATGCAGTACTTGATTGAGGCGAGCTCGGCGAGATCTTGAATAGATTCCGGCTCAAGATCTACTGCTTTCTTGAGAAAAGTCATAGCTTTCTCATAGTCGCGAAAGTGAAGTGCAAACTCCGCAAGTTTTCGACAGAAGGCAGCGTCCTTCTCGCAGGCCGAAATATTCCGGAAAAGCACCCTCAATGCGTCGTGAACCCGTCCTAATGCAAGATAGCAGTCCGCAAGATCGCATACGTATGACAGAGGCTGGGTCTGTTCGTTGAGGTACGGCCACACAGCCTGCTCAAAGTAACCGACGGCATCATAGGGCCGCTTCTGGGCAAATAAGATCTTTCCTCGCAACGCCAAGATATTCGGCTCGCGGCTTTCCTTTTCAGAAAGAGCGTCAAGTTCCACCCATGCCTGTTCCGGTTTACCCAATGCAAGTAGTACTCGCCCAATGTTGTGAATGACATCGACGATGTGCGAAGAACGTTGAAGCTCACTACCCTCATTCAAGAGTCGCTTGCACCGCTCATAAGCGGCCAATGCTTTCGTGCACTCACCCAAATGGAACAGAGCACCACCTAAACCATGCCATGCCCGGGGATCTTCCGGATTCATCTCAACCAAGCTCCCAAATGTTTTCGCAGCGGCCTCATGACGGCCCATTTCCGCCTGGAGCACGCCCAGTGCGAAATAGGGAGAAATCACGTCCGTGGCATCCAGGCACTCCAATTTGTCTATTAGTACCCAGATATACTTCTCCGCAACCTCTTTGTGAGTTTGGTATTTCCTCCGAAATTCCGCGTAAAAATCGACAAGCCATTTGATTTCGTGCTTCGGGATCTTGCTGGCGAACAATTCCTTCTTAAAATCCTGGTCGCGAGGGACTCGAAAGTCGGGGCAGTAGGTGATTTCAAGGTAATGACAAAGCTCCTGAATACCGGTATCGTAATCTGTCAGGTCTATGTATGAAAGTCGGTTTTGCCCCTCAAACAGTTCAGTCTTTCTCCAATCATCGATGGCTGGTTCTACAATGCAAATGACCAAGTCCGGCAGTCCATCAATCGCCTGTCGTTCGCGCATGATTTGACACTCTTTCATAACGTACTGCGACCTTCTTGCAGCCTTGCTGTCGAGAAGGCAAAACCAACGCGAATCTCGTATTCTCTCCTCGAACTCTCGCTGGAAATCCACACCAATCTGGCGGTCGGCCTCATAGCGCCAAACACGTAGGCCCGAGCGTCGCAGGTCCTCGCTGATGCGCATTGCCACAACCCCGTCGGAGCTCGCGTAGCTCACAAACACATCGTGCGAAGCAACACTTTTCATGTCACCACTCAATGCTTCCTGCTCCAAGAAGTCGGCGTGACTATATGCGGTAAGGGCCGGATTGCGTTCACCTCTTGCAGGAATGTGGCCCATGCTCTCTGATTGGTCTTCTTCACATACCTGAAAAACGCCGCATATTTCATCGTGGACTTAGCGGCATCGTATACTTGCGGATTAAGCTTTCGCATATCGCCGCTGATCGACTTGACCCCTGCAGTTAAGTTCTTGACCTCAGTAACCTTCGGTTCTAAGGAGTTGATCTGCATCGCCACCCTGTTATATTCCTTCATATTTCCGGCCACCCTCAGAGCGTTCGCCTGCTCCACCAGAGTGCTCCAGGTGCGTTTGTAACCATCGAAATCGGAGGTCCAGAAATAGTAGTAGGGTTCCCCAGCAATATGCAGTCTTCCCTCCTCATGTGTTGTAAATATTATTGTAGCCTCTTGGTCCGTGAGTACCCACGATTGGAAGGAGACATTTCTCAGAACTGACATGACCTTGTTCGCGCTATCCCGAGCCAGTCCGGTGGGCTCGGATTCGCCTTTGCCGAGCACCACCTTCCCTTCAAAGGCTGGAAGACGCCACATGTTGGCAATGTCGAAGAGGAGGATGTCGGCCTGTAAAAGGCGGAGGCCCAGAAGCGTGTTCTGAAAGGCTGGGTGATACACAATGTCGTAAAATGTATCATTCGTACGCTCCCCGAAAAGCGATACACATGCGTTATAGTCAGAGTCCGCGTATTTCGAGATCGGCACGAGCAGCCAGTCGGGAAGGGCCTGCGTGTACACCGAGTCTCCTATTCGTACGCTTAGACGGTTCCCGTCGGCTTTGCCGCTGTCATAGGCAAGGCTGACGGACTTCGAATCAAGCAGTCTGCCGGGCGACGCCATTCCACCGAATGCGACGCCGCCGACCTTGCCGACGAACCCGTACGATCCCAGGCTGCCGGATCCCATCTTGGAAAGGAGAGGCCCGCTTGGCGAGCCGTTGACAAATTGGTATGGTCCAAGGTCCCAGGTGCTGCCTTGCGCCAACGCGATGGCTCCAACCAGCACCACGACGATAGAAACCGAGAGTCCTCGCAACCAATGGCAAGCACGATTTCGGCATGTAGCAGCTTCATATGGCGTCGGCATGTCGTCCTCCATTTGACGCTGACAAGAGTTATCGTTTGTTGCCGTGCCCTCTTCACTGCATCATGCTACTGGACGACCAGAAACTCTACTCTCTTTTCCCGCGAACAAATAGCGCTTTGTCCCTTATCCCTTAGGATGAAAGTCTAAAGAGGCATGTGATACGGTTGAGCATTGGTGTAGCAAAGAGACTTAAGGGATGATGGATAAAATGTTGTTGAACCGATCCGAGTTCCATCTATTGAAGTATCACGGATTTGCCGATCCGGTGATTTGTCGGATGATATTTAGGATACTCAACAATCTAAAACCACAACACATATTTTCCGCCTACCTCACGCCTTTATAAAGTCGATATGTTGCCCCGGCTATCTTCTCCGAGGGCGAGGCTGTATTCTTCCCGGACGGTCCCCCACTTTGCCCGGTTCATTATTGTCGAGCCGTTCATCTCTTCTTTCATACTGTCTTAGCGTCCGTCTGTAAGGGTCACCGGCGTAATCGTACTCGATATTATCGCCCGCATCCTCGGAGGCAATGGCGGTGCTGACGCTACTCCCGGGTTGCTCGCCCCCTTGATTCGGATTTCCCTGCTGCTGATTCGGCCGATCGCTCGCTGTCGATTGACGGACGGGCCGGTTTGGTTGTGGTGAATAATCAATAGTGTCAACAGCCTTGGCCGTGTCTGGTGGCGGGTCTTGGGTGATATGGGTCACCCCTTTGGCATCCGTCCACGTGAAAAGACGGTCTGCGTAACCGTTCAGCACCCAACAAAGCCAAAGCACCAAAATTATGAGTACCGTTTTGAATAGTTTCATCCTGCTATTCCTCGTTTCCAGTCGCAGGTTATTATTCTGCGGCCAGTTGATCAGTCGCCTGCTTCAGCACGGCGGCCGAAGCATGAAGCGCGGCAAGTTCATCTTCTGGAAGGCGGCTCTCGACGATCTTCTCCACTCCCTTAGCCGAGACGATACATGGGACGCTAAGGCAGACATCCTGAAGGCCGTACTCGCCGTTAAGCATCGTTGAAACCGGGAGCACGCTGTTTTGCGAGCGCAAAATAGCGCTCGTAATTCGGACCAGTGCGAGGCCCACCGCAAAGCAGGTGGTTCCCTTGTAGTCGATGATATGGTAGGCAGAGTCTCGCACCTGCTGCACAATTCGGCTGCGCTCTGCCCTCCAGTCGGCGCAGTGACCACAATCAGGGCAGAATGCTTCGATCTGCATGCCGCCAATGTGAGTCATCGACCAAGCTGCAAATTCCGTATCGCCATGTTCACCGAGAATATACCCGTGCACGTTGTGAACGTCGACCCCGCAATGCGCACTAAGAAGATAGCGGAGTCGAGCACTGTCCAAAACAGTGCCTGATCCTAAAATGCGGTGTCTGTCCCACCCTGTAAACTTAAGCGCGACGTAGGTCATAACGTCCACAGGATTGGTGACGACCAGCATCACGGCAGATGATTGTTGGTCCATGACTTCCGTAACTACGGCGCGAACGACGGCCGCGTTTTTTTTAAGTAGTTGGAGTCGTGTCTCACCAGGACGTTGGGCAGCACCTGCGGTAATGACGATCAGATGCGCGTTAGCGTAGTCGGATAGATCGCCAACATGGATGGACACGGCGGGGAAATATGGCTGTCCATGGACCAGATCCATGACCTGCCCTCGTGCGAGGCTCTCGTTCTTATCGATAATTGCGATCTCGTCGGCCAGACCACTTTGAGCAAGCGAATATGCGAACGTTGCGCCTACAGCGCCCGCGCCAACCACGACAACTTTGCGCCGATTAACCGATGAGGTCTTCGTCATTTTCCCCATGCCGGACAAAATTGGATTCGCACAAGAAGAAGTATCTCGCTTTTATGTCTGAGCGAAACGCAATCACAAAACTGGTGATCTGTTGATACGTCGGATGGTATTTGGACTATTCAACGGCAGAAAATCATTGCAGATTAATTCTGCATATCCTTTTTTTACCCCCGTCGGCCCGTCTATGTCAAACCCAAACTGAATTTATGGTCAATTATTTGACGATTGGGAAGTAGGCCAAGATTCTTCTGCCGATCGACATCTCCGATAACGTTTTGTATCAATTATAAATAAATTACTTCATAGATTTGGCCTAAATTATGCATTTTGGGAAGTAAAAGGACCAAGAAAAAACTACCAATAGACGTGGTGATTGATTGGGCTCTTGTGACACGGCCATTTGGTTGCTTGTATTTTTACAAACTGGTCTGACAGCATTTGATTTTGTGGACAGGAGGCTGTCATGGATAAGAGGTCTAATTCCCGCCGTGAAATCAACACATCAATCGCTTGCAAACGATATATTTCGTTAAACGGCGAAGTCTCAATCGACGGCAACATTAAAAACTGCTGCCCGGCCGGTTTTTACGCTGAACTGAAAGAGCATGTTGCAGCGGGAACGATCCTGGTTGTCCGAATGACTGGCAGTTCGTGGGGATACTCTGCGGATGATGGGCTTCGCTCTATGGCGCTGGCGGAGGTTCGGTGGTCAAAACCGATGTCAGTCGAGGGGAAACCCTGTTACGCCACCGGGCTGAAGTACCTAATCGCCTATTGAAATTGAATTTTCGTTTGATGTCACTATTTCCGCCGGCCGAAACTACCAGGCTCATCCGCTGCCAATCAAACTCAAGCCAGGGGCGGCGGTGGCGGCGGCAGCTCTCCACGCTCCAAGGCTTCCCGGGCGGCTCTGACAGGGATGCCCGCCTCGCAGGGCACACCCACCTGGCACAACCCACAGCCATAGCCTTCGAACGCATAGGTCTTTTTCACATGCGCTCTGGAGCGAGCCAGGTGCTGCCGACACTTCTCCTTGTCGTGGCCGGCCTTGGTGATCGCGCGAGCCGGGCAACGATCCATGCATTTGCCACACGTACCATCGGTGAAGAAGAGGCAATAGGCCCGATGGTTGGAATAAGGCCGGGGAGTGGGTTCGATCGATATCTTGGCCACTACCGATCCCACCCGCATGGCCTTGCCCCTTGCCGTGATAAGGCCGTCGCACAGGCCGAACGTGCCTAACCCGGCCGCATGGGCGGCATGGCGCTCGGACCAGGAAGATGCATAGGAGAATCGCTCCGATCGGACGATGGCCCAGTTGGAAACCAGCATCGGCGCGATGGCGGCATGGCCAACCCGTATAAGGCGATGGGCCACGTGACGACGCAGGGCGGCATTGAACTCCTCCCCGTAGACCCTTATCCGGGCCCATTCTTCGGATGGATACTTCTTCGCCCTGCGGTTGGCTTTGCGCACCGCCTCGCGCTGCGGCAAGACCCATGAAATGACGGTCAACTCTGCAGCGCCTGCGGATTCCTTGGGGCAGTGTTGGTTGAAAACTTCCCACGGGGTCCAGTGGAAGGGACCGACATATTCCTTGTACTGCTGCCAAATCGGGTCGGCACCCGAGGCGAAGCCGACCAGGGCATCGTCCCAGGCTGGGTCTTCATTTTTGTTCTTCATGCTGTTGTGGGGTGAAGTGGCGATGAAAGCACGGATCAGACCTCTTATCCAATCAGCTGAAATAGTAGGGCTATTTTTCACGGCAGACCTCTCTATCGGGAAGTCAGCGCTTCCCGGATATATGGGATTCTCAAGAACCGTTTAGGCAACTTCCCGCTCCCGCTTGCGTTCCCTGCCGACTCCCTCGGATGGAAGCCATGGTTTCATTCAGGGCCGGAAGCCAACCGACCCTCCAGCAGAATGGCGTCGACCCGGTTGCGGATGTAGCGGCCCAGCGCTTCGGTCTTTTCACGGGTGATGGCCGGCACGCGGACGGCCAGGGACGCGACTTTCTCCTCATCGATGTCGGTCATCTTGTTGACCAAGAAGGCATCGATCTCGCTGTCCTCGAACTTCATGCCGCAGGCGCCGACGGCGCCGACAAACTCGTCCCCCGCGAAAATCGGCACCACCAGCTTGATCATGCCTGCGTCGCACTCTTCGATCAGCGTATCGCCGGAGCGCATGGCCTGGGCGGCGATGTTCATGTGCGCCGGGGCGCAGATGAAGCTCTGGCCCTTGTCGGTGTCCTTGATCGCCGGGCAGAGTTCGTTGGCCCAGTGTTTCTGCGGCGAAATGCGATAGCCCTTGGTGTCGAAGACGTTCGCATCCATGCCCGAGCGGGTGTTGATGTCGTTTTCCAAATCCATCCAGCGCTCCAGCGGAGCGATATCCGTCAGCTTCATTCCTTCGCGTTTCCTCCTTCTTTGAGTTGCAGCCAGGCTTTCAGCCGGTGAAGCCCTTCAGCGGTGGACACGATGGGTGCATATCCCAAATCCCGCCGCGCGGCGCCGATGTCGAACCAGTGCGACTTCGCAAGCGCATCAGCCACAAAACGCGTCATCGGCGGTTCACCGGGCAGACGCAAAACGCCATAGATCTTTTCGAACACGAGTCCCATCGCCCGGGCGAAGCGGTGCGGAACCTGTCCCTTTACGGGCCCGAGGCCGGCCGCCTGGAGGATGGCGTCGATCATGTCCCAGGCTGGGACCGGTTCACCCTGGCTGATGAAATAAACCCGGCCGGCGAGAGACGGGTTTGCCTTGAGCGCATCGGCCGCCAGCAGGTGGGCATCCGCAGCATTGTCGATATAGGTTGTGTCCACCCGGTTGCGGCCGTCGCCAATGCGCCGGAGCCTGCCCGCCCGGGCGATGATGCGCGGGACGAAATGCGGGTCTCCGGGCCCCCAGATTTCGTGGGGCCTTAAAACGATGGTGCTGAGTTGAGCGTCCGCGGCCCCGATAACGGCCTGTTCGGCAAGGGCCTTGGTCGAAGCATAGGCGGCCGTGTAGCGCGCCGGGTAGGGCACCGATTCGTCCACACCTTCAAGATCGCAGCCGTCGAAGATCACGCTGGGCGTGCTGGTGTGGATGAGGCGGCCAACGCCCTTCTTGCGGCAGGCCGCGATCACGTTTTGCGTGCCGAAGACATTGGTGCGGTGGTAATCCCTGTTTTTCCCCCAGGGCGGCGGCTTTGCGGCCGTGTGAAAGACCGCGTCCATGCCGGCGCAGGCGGATTCCAGCGCCTGCCGGTCGGCAATATCGCCACGCACATGCTCGACGCTCAAGGCTTGCAGATCCTCATGGGCGTTGCGCGAGAAGCTGCGAACCCGGTCCCCGCGCGCTGCCAACGCCCGCACCACGGCCCGTCCGAGAAAACCGCCGCCGCCCGTGACCAGCACGGCCTCAGGGGTGTGTTCGCGGAGGATCATCTTCCCTCCGCGTGGCGCTGACCATGAGCGCGTGCAGGTTTCACCCGACGGGCGGCCCAGACCGCCAGGCGCTCGCGGAAGATCTTGGCGTTGTGGCGGATGTCCACCGGGAATGAATCGTGGAAGAGAAGAATCTTGATGTCCCGCGTCAGATCGTGGCGCGCGGCCAGGTCCAGGAGTTCCGCCCGGACGGTTTTGCGGTGGATCCGACCTTTTGTTTTTTTGAGCTCGATGCAGACCACCGGCAGCTGAGAGGTGGGGGGGCCGATGCCCACCAGCGCACTGCGGTGAACCAGGGGGTGCGTGTTGAAAATGGATTCGCAGGGAATGGTGTACAGCGTTTCTCGGGAGCTGACCACCCGGTGGCTCTTGCGGCCGCAAAACCAGATGCGCCCCTTCTTGTCCATCCACCCCAGGTCGCCCATGCGATGCCAGAATCCGGTGCGGTCGGGGATCTTGGCCAAAGAGTCGGCCAGGGGGTTTTCGAAGTAGCTTCGGCTGACGAGGTCGCCCTTGACGACGATTTCCCCGATCTCCCCCTGGGGCACCACCAGCGCTTCCTTCCAGCGGCGGATGGGGTCGTCGCTGATCGCGATGATGCGGACGGGGATGTCGTTGATCGGTCGCCCCACGCAAATTCCATGGCCTTTGTCCGTGAGGAGCCGCGTTTCAGACAGGATTTCACTGCCGCGGATAGAGGCGATCGGGACGGCCTCGGTGGCGCCGTAAGGGGTGTGGATGTCAGCATCTTCAGACAGAACGGGCGCGAAGAGCTCGATCGTGCGCGCCGGCACCGGCGCGCCGGCTGAGATGACACGCTTGAGCGAGGCAAGCACCACCCCGCGCGAGCGGGCGTAGGCTCCGACGCGCTCCAGCAGCGCCGGGGAAGCGAACATGTTGGTGACCCCCTGGTTGACGACGGCTTCGATGATGCGCTCCGGGTTGACACGCGCCGGCCGGGTAGGGTCCATGTCCGGCACCACGGCCGTGACACCGAGAGCCGGATAGAAAAGGGCAAAGAGCGGAAAGGTCGATAGATCGACCTCGTCCGGTTCGAACTCGAGATGGGCTGCGATTTGCTGCAGCTGGGCGTCGAAATTGCCGTGGGTGTAGACCGCCCCCTTGGCGGGGCCGGTGCTGCCGGTGGTGAACAGGATGGCGGCCGTCTCCTCCCGGCCGGTTTGCGCAGCCTCGAATGGCTTCCAGGCGGCCGCACGCAGCTTCTTCAGGCTATGGCCGCCCCAAAACGCGCGCCGGCCGACCGTGACCCAAACCTTAACCGTTTGGAAGTATTTTGGAAAGAAGGTGCGCACGGCATGGGCCAGGGGGACGCCGATAAACGCCTGCGGCCGGGTCGAACGAAAGCAAGTGAGCATCCGTCGGATGCCCATGCCGGGGTCCACGACCACCGGGACCGCGCCGACTTTGAAAATGGCGAAAATGAGCTCGAAGAACTCGATGCTGGGGCGAACCATCAAAATCGTGCGGACGCCCCGGCCGATGCCGGCACACAGCAGGCCATGCGCGAGGCGGTCCGATTCGCGGTCGAGCTGCTGAAAAGTGAGCTGGGCATAGATCACGCGGCCGTAATGGTCGCGGCCGGACGGGCACACGACCGCCCGTTTGAAGGGTCGGCGTTCTGCTGCGCGCTTCAGATGCGAAGCCACGTTCACATGAACCGGGTCGTTATCGGCCGGATCCGACATGCCATCGCTCTCCTTGACTGGGTGCCGTAAAACCTACACCAATCAACGCAGATTTTCAATGCGGGAGCGGATGCCGTTTCAGGAAGGCTGCCAGCAATTCCAGGATGCGGTCGGGGACGTCTTCGAGAACATAATGCCCGGCTTCCGGGAAACGATGGACTTCGGCCAGCGGGAAGCGCCGACACCACTCGGCGAGGTAGTCGCGGTCGAAGACGAAATCCCGCTCTCCCCAGCAAATCAGCATCGGCTGAGCGCCGAACCGATGGAGGCGTTGGTCGACCTGCTCCAGGATCGCGTAGCCGGAATCTTCCGGCGACAGCGGGATGTCCTGCACGAACCGGAGGGTAGCCAGCCGGTTGCGCCAGCTGTTGTAGGGAGCGAGAAGACCCTTGCGCACGTCGGATCGGAGCCCCTTGGCGCAAGCCGTCCAGGCGGCCCCGCGGGCAAACAAATTCAGCCCCAGCAGGCCCGGAGTCGCCAGGAGCGGAAAGTTGCGGACCAATTTGAGCGCCAGGGGCAGCGGCTTGCCCGCGGGTTTCCGGAAAGCGGCCGTGTTCAGCAGAACCAGGCGGGCGATGCGCTCGGGATGGCGCACCGCCAGGGCCATACCGATCATGCCGCCCCAGTCGTGGAGCACCAGGGTCAAGTTGCGATCGACGCCTAAATGGCCGAGCAGCGCTTCGAGATCGTCAATCCGGTTTTGAAGGCGGAAGCCGTATTCGGAAGGACCGGGTCGGGCGGACAGACCGCAGCCGATATGGTCCGGAGCGATCGTACGGTAATCCCGCGAAAGCCCGCTGATCAATTTCCGAAAATAGAACGACCAGGTGGGGTTGCCGTGCACCATCACGATCGGCTCGCCACGGCCCTCATCCACATAATGCATCCGCCAGCCGTTCACTTCCGCATAACGCGAAGCGAAAGGGTAGAGGTGCCGAAACGGGGTAATGTCTATGCACCGATGTTTCACCAGTTGATTCCCAGCATCAGGCAGTTCAACCCGCTGCCGATGCCCAGGAAGCCCACCAGGTCCCCGGCTCTCAGAAATCCGCGTTCATCGGCGATGGCGGCGGTGATCGGAAGCGAAACGGTGCCGATGTTGCCCAGGTGCCGGAATGTCGTGAAATCGCGTTCCGCCGGCAGGCCGATCGCGTCCAGAATGGCACGCTGGTGGGTGGCACCCACCTGGTGGCAGATGATCTTGTCTATCCGGCCTTCGGCGAGTGCCAGCGTTCGCCGGAACTCGTGAAAGGTTTCAATTCCGAGGGCCACGCCGTTTTGCAGCACCCGGACCGAATCGGTTTCGGCCATGTGGCGAGTGCCGCCGGGAATGCCGGTGTCCGGCCCCCATACGCATAAGCGGTGATGCTGGGGTGCGCTGCGCGCCACTCCGCCGAGAAGGCGGTGCCCGTTGGGGGCCCGATCGGCGCCGGTCAAAAGAACCGCCACGGCGCCGGATCCGCCGGTCAAGGTGGCCACCGTCTTGCGCAGGACTTCCATGTTTTTCTCTTGGTTCAGCCGTTCGATCGTGAGGTCCACAATCTCGCGAGCGGATTCGCAGGCCACCACGAGGCCGGCCTGAATCTGGCCGAGCTCGATGGCGTTGGCCACGTTGACCATGCCGTTCAGAACCCCCAGGCAGGCATTGGACACATCGTAGATCTGGCACTCGGGCGGAAGACCCAAAGCGTCCGCCACGGCGCAGGCCGATGCCGGTTCAAGGTTTTCACGGCACACCGCGCCGTAGATCAGCATGCCGATGCGGTCCTGCGAAAGCGTTGCGGCTTCGATGGCTTTGCGGCCGGCTTGCGCCGCCCCCCGGCTCAGCTGAAAGCCGGGGTCCCAATAGCGGCGTTCGCGAATGCCGGTGATGGCCTCGAGCTGGCCTTTCTGAATCTTGAGCGCTGCGTACATCGGCGCCAGACGGTGTTCGATGTCCTCGGAGCTCACCACGTTCGGCGGCAGCTCGTAGCCGAAGGATGCAATGCAAACCCGAGTGTAGTTCATGTGATGGTGAAAGCCTTTCTTTATTCTGGATCGTGGACCGGCAGCAACCGGATCCCGAAATCCTGCATATGGTAGATGGGAAGTCCGTCCACGCTGAGATACCCATCGGCCCAGATGACCGGGTGCGGTGCTGCAACAATTTCGGTGACCGACGCCTCCACCGTCACCCGGCGGTTGGAAGGCAGGATCTGGCCGCGATAGGTCCAGCGGTGGGCACGGTCGATGGCCGGCGCGAAGCGATGCGAATCGGCCAGCTGCGGCCAGCGTTGTCGGGCCGCGAACTTCAAGAGCTGAAGGAACGATTCCAGGCCGAGGGATCCGGGCCAGACCGGGTCTTGAAAAAAATGAGCCCGAAAAAACCAATCCGCCGGGTCGACCTCCTTGGATCCGCGGATGAAGCCGAGCCGCTGGGAGCCTCCCTCCGGCAGAAAAAGATCGATGCGGTCGATCATGCGCAGCGTGGCGGCCGGATAGGCCATTCCGGAAGCACGGCTGCGGTTGCAGTCCTCGGGGGTCAAGGGCGGCTCTTGCGGAAAGAAAAAGCCGTCGCCTGCGGGGGTCCCGGACCCGGATGCCAAGGCCTTATGCCGGGCATCGCGGATGCCCTCCTGGCGTTCGAGCGCGGCCGGCGTGAAGAATCCGAAATAGGTGGAGCCGCTGTAGGCGAGTCCCCGGTCCGAGAGGATTTCGAAGTCGAAGTGCTCGATAATCATGTCGGCCACTTCCGAGGCGTGCGTCATGCGGATGCGGGAGCGCAGGGTTCCGACCTCGGCGGGCACCGCGGCGTGCAACGTGGCGTTGCCGCCGAGGTTGCGGAAGCGGAGCGGCTTTTCGCTTTTGAGCGCCGAGCCCATGAAGGCCGCCAGCCAGCCGCAGGGCTGCAATGCGGCCTCCAGCAGGACACAATAGGGTACCGCCGCGCTGCGCTCGGCCGCAATGTACCAGGCGTCCGGCGGTATATCCACCTCGGCTTCGACCCAGCCGCCGGGCCGCACCACCCAGGGTTCGGGCTCGACCCGGGTGATCCGGTCGATAAAAAGGTAGGGCGGCGAGGGCAGCCGCGCGATGAAACGGCCGGAGTCAAAGGGCGCGTAGGGCTCGCCGAAGGCCAGCGAGGGGCGTTCGCATGCAAACGCCTCCAAATGAGCGCGATTGAAGACGGCGGCCGGCCGCTGACCGGGAGCGTCCGCCGGGGGTGCGTTGCGCCGCCGCTCCCAATAGGATTCGATATCCGCGCGCGTGACGCCCGTCAGCTGCAGCGACATGTCCTGGAAACGCACGATGTGGCGGCCGTCGGCATACATATTGGCGTCGGCGATGACGAACGGCTGCGGCCCGTAGCCCAGCTCCTTGATGTCGACCTCGTAGACCACTCGCCGCGTCGCCGGGGTCACCGGGCCGCGGCATTTCAGCGTCGCCTTGACGCCCGGCAGCGGTTCGAAGCGGGCCTGCGGCCGGTCGCTGACCCAGCCCATGCGCTGGACCATCACCCGCAGCGCATGCGCGCAGCACTCGTACATCAGGGTGCCGGGCATGACCATGTCGTCCGCGAAATGGCAGGTCAAAAACCAATCGTCCGGACGAATATCGGCCTCGGCCCGGATCCGGCCCAGCCCGTAGCGGCCGCCGTCGGGCTCCAGCCCGATCACACGGTCGATTAAGCGCATGCGTCCGCCCGGCAGCCGCAGGGATCCGGCCAGCGCTACGCCTGCAAAGCGCGCTCCGAAGCAGGCGGCCAAATCGCCCGCCCGCAAAGCTTCGACGGCCCGGTCATCGTAGGTTTCGCGGGCCATGCCGACCGGTGGCTTCCAGTCCGCCGGCGTGCGGCCTGCCGCCGGCTGAAGTTCCTGATCGGTTGGGATGATTCCGCCGGAACGGGCGACCTCTTCGGGTGTGAAAAAGCCGGCGCAGCCGTTGGTCATGGAGATGAACGGGGCGCCCGCGATGGTTCCCTCGAAGTGAAACAGAAAAAGATAGGTTTCGCCCTGACGCAGGAATTTTTCGATTGCGATGGAGTAGCGGATGGTTTCGCCGGGCCGCGGCCGCTCGCGGTGGAACTCCACGGTGGCATCCAGCAACCGATAGGTGCGCCGGCCGCGGACGGCGAGATCGATGCCGAGATAAGCGCAAAGAAATAGGTCGGCCTGTCCGGCCTCCACTGAAATGCACACCGGCGCGCGCCCGCCATCCAAATACCAGGCGCCGGGGAGCACGTCGTGCTCGGTGATGATCCGGCCGGCGCCCAGCGAGGCTTTGACGCCGTGGATCTCCAGGATGCGGTCCACCAACATGAGCGGTTCATCCGGAAGCCGCACCCGGGCGGGGAAAGCGTCCGCTTCAGCGAACTGCGGGCCCAGCACCCGGGCGGCCGACCCGCGCGCGAATTCGAGGCATTGCTCGCGGCTGAAAGCCGGGGCGGGGACCGGTGCGGCCGCGAACGGGGAATCCGCTGCTTGAAGGCCGGCGGTTTCAAGGAGCCGGCGGTGAAGCTGGACGGACTCGGCCAACGCCCGGGTCATTGCGGTGGTCTTCTCAAGAAAAGCTTGGTGCACCCGGGCCGTGGTTTCAGAAACGGTTGCCAGTCGGTGCATGCACTCCGCGACCACGCCTTTGTTCGCAGGCGGTTGACCCGGGAATAGGGTCTGTAAAAAGGTGGGTGCCGGTGTCTCCGGGCGGGGTGCCGGCGGCAGGATCAGCTTTTTTCCGGCGACGGGGATGCGGATCCATTCCTTTGCGCGTTCACCGGATGCTGCGGCGGATCGAGCATCGCCATTAGTAAACGAGATATTTAAATTGTTTTGTATCGGATAGTTGATGGATATTGCTTCAAGTATTACATGGGTACAGTTGCCGTCGCTTGTCTGAATGCCGACAATTGCCCGGCGCTGCCCATTGTCGCCGGATGTCCAAGGCTGCGCCTGGCATGGGATGACTGCTCCAGTCGATTGCCATTGCGACAATTCCACAGGGTCCATGGGCGGCATAGGCGGAAGGACCTCATGATGCAAGCAGAGCGCCGATTTGACCACCGACGCCAGGCCTTGAACCGCCCCGGTATGGCCCACCAGAGAGGTCGTCGAGCCGAGGGCCGTCTGAAAATGGTTCGCTGACGACCCGTCGGCAATGGGCTGGAATTCGAAATGCTCCCCCGCATGCGGTCCGCAGCCTTGCAGCTCGATTAGCGTGGATGAAGCGGACCAGGGTCCGGCCTCGGCTTCAGCCTGGGACAGTGATCGCGAGCGGACCTCCGCCGGAGGAACCTGTCCGTCCAGCCCGCCCCCGCCGGCCGCGCCGATGCCTCGGAGCACGGCGTAGACCCGGTCGCCGTTGGTCCCGGCGTCCTCCATGCGCTTGAGCACCAGCGCCGTCGCCCCTTCCCCCGGCGGAATCCCAACTGCAAGCGGTGCAGAGGCTCCGAGATCCGCCTGCGCGGCGATGGAACGCAGATCGCCGCACAGGTCCACCGCGCCGACCAGGACCGCGTCGAGTTCGCCCGCCTGCAGCGCACGCATGCCGATTTCCAGCGCCCGCAGTCCGGAGGCCTGCTCGGCGGAAACGACGAAGCTGGTGCCGCCGAATCGAAACTCCCGCGCAATGCGGCTGGCGACCATGCTGCCCAGGGCGCCCAGGGTGCGGCTGGCGGTCAGCGGAGGCCCGCAGGCTTCCTTCAGCGCATTCAGCCAATCCGCGGCTTGGGCATCTGAAAGCTTCGGGAAGTGCGTCCGGCGCCAGTGCGGAAATACACTTTGCAGATACCAGCGCAGATGAAAATTGGTGGCCTCGAAGTCGAAATCGATGCCGATCAGGGCTCCCATGCGCGGCCGCTCGGCGGACAACGGCAGGTTCGCATCTTTCATGGCGGCCGCCGCCACCTTGAGCATCAGCAGATGCTGGGGCAGAATATCCGCAATTTCCAGGGGCGGGATGCGGAACTCGCCGCGTTCGAGGACGACTTCCTCCATGAAGCTCCCGGCCAGATGCGTGCAATCGGGCAGCACCGCATCGCAGCCTTTCCAGCGGTCGGCCGGTCGCTTCCGGTGGATAGGCCTGCCGCTGAGAATCGCTGCACGGAAATCGTCCAGGCAGGCCGCCTTGCCGATGGATGCCGCCAGGCCGACGATCGCGATGGCGGAGGGCGGACAAAGCAAAGGGGAAGCGGGAATATCGGGGGAGGTGGAAGTGATTGTTGCCGGCTCCTCACGTTGACCATCCAATAGCGGAAGCTGAACACCCTTCTTGCTTCCCCCTTCAAACTTCAAACTTCCGCCTTCCGGCATCCACTCTTCCAGCAATAGGTGGGCGTTGATGCCGCCGAAGCCGAAAGCGCTTACCGCCGCGCGGCGGGGCCGGTTCGGTGATCGCCGCTGCCAGGCCTCGCATTCGGTCTGGACCCGGAACGGGCCGTCGTTCAGGGGGCTTGCGGGAGGCGCTTGTCGGAAATGGAGGGTCGGCGGCAGAACCCCGTGCTGCATGGCCAGAAGGGTCTTGATGATCCCGGCCGCCCCGGCTGCCGTGAGCAGATGCCCGATCATGGATTTGACCGAGCCGATGGCGCACTGGCCCGGTCGCCATCCGGCATCGCCCCAGAGGCGGCGGAGGCTGGTTAACTCGGTTCCATCGCCCACCGGGGTTCCGGCGCCGTGGCATTCGATCAGATCCACATCCGACGGCGACCAGCCGGCGCTGGTGTAAGCGGCCTGCATGGCCCGGAACTGGCCTTCAACCTCTGGGGCGAGCAGGTTTCCGCGCAGGTCGTTGGAAAGACCAATTCCGCGGATCAAGCCCCAGATCCGGTCGCCATCGCGCATGGCGTTCGACAGGCGCTTGAGCACCAGGAATCCGGCACCCTCGCCGACCACCAGGCCGTCGGCCCCTCGGTCGAAAGGCGCGCAGCGGCCGCTGGGCGAGAGCGCCCTCAGCTGGCTGAAACCCACTTGCGTGAAGAGGCAGTCCGGCCGGGCAACCCCGCCGGCCAGCATGGCGTCGGCACGGCCGGCTCGCAGCGCGTCACAGGCCAGTTGGACGGAATACAAGGATGATGCGCAGGCGGCATCCAGCGTGTAGCTTCCGCCCCCGAGACCAAACGCTTTGGCAATGACGGCCGCCGGCAGGCTTGCCACCCGGCTCTTGAAATAGCGGGCTGGATCGGGGCTTCGCGAAGAGAATGCCGCAGACGACCCCCCTCGAACATGGCGTTCCAGGATCGGACCGAAGATCTCCCGAGTGAAGGCGGACGAAGCCTCCGTGGGCAGCACCAGGGCAGCCACGATGGCACCGGTGCGCAGGCGGTTCAATTTCGGCGCGCGGCGGCCCTGCAGGGCATTGCGTGCCGAATGCAGCGCCGCCAAGTGGAGCGGGTCCAGGGAAGCGACCAGGCCGGCCGGCAGGTCGAGGCCGTCCGGATCCAGGTTAAAATCGGGCAAGAGACAGCAGCGGCTGGAATAGGCCTTGTCAGGCTGATGATCGGCGCTGACCATGTCGTGCGGGGGAGCGATCCAGCGCTCCGCGCGGACTTCAGCGGTGGCATCGGTCTTGGCGCAGATGTGCGACCAAAAGGTGGTGATGTCCAGTGCTCCCGGAAAAAGGCCGGCCATGCCGACCACCGCAATCGGATCAGAAAAAGCCATTGTCAGAGAATATCCTTTGAAGCCCGGGGCTGCGCTGTGGGCCTGTGGCGTCAGGGCGCCGGTGGCGATTCCCGGGCAGCGGAGGCGCCGGCGGCGTGGGCGAGGATCGCCTTGGCCGGAATCAGGCCGGTGGCGGCCGCCGAGACGATGTTGCCGGCGACCCCGGGGCCGTCCCCGGCCACATAGATGCCGGGAATGGCCGTCTCGAGGGTATTGCTGGTTTCGATCTGGGTGGCGAAGAACTTAATTTCCGGGGCGTAGAGCAGGGTTTCGTCGTTGGCTACGCCCGGGATGACCTGATTCAGCTTGTTTAAACCTTCGATCAGGTTGGTGAGAATGCGCTCCGGCAGGGCCATGGCGATGTCGCCGCAGACCACGTTGGTGAAGGTCGGGCGGATATAGCCCTTGTGGATGCGGTTCCAGGTGCTGCGGCGGCCGCGCTTGAGGTCTCCGAAGCGCTGCAGGATAGGCTTGCCGCCGCCGATCAGGGTCGCCAGGCTGCCGATGGCTTCGCCGTAGGACTGGTTGTCGGTCACCGGCTCGGTCAGGACCACTTTAGACAAGAAAGCAAAATTGGTGTTCTCCGATTTGCGGTCGCGGTAAGCGTGGCCGTTGACGCAGACAAAATCGCTGTAATTCTCCAGGGAAACAAAGCCGCCTTTGTTCGTGCAGAACGTACGCGTGAGGTCGTCGTATTTGGTGGTCTGGATGAAAAACGTCGGGTCGTAGATCACTTCGCAGAGGTCCTGCATGATGTCGTTGTGGACTTCGACCCGCACCCCGACCTCGATGCCGCGCTGCTTGAGACCCAAATCGAATTTCTGCGCGATCGTCCCCATCCAGTCGGCGCCGACACGGCCCGGCGCTAAAATCACCTGCCTGGCCGAATACGCCTTGCGGCGGGTGGCCACCCCTGCCGCTCGGCCCTTATCCACTAGTATATCCTTGACTTCCTCCGAAGTGCGGAACGTGACCCCTTTGGCGCGCAGGTGATCGGCGATGGCGGCGATGCGTTCGGGGAGGCGGTCGCTGCCGATGTGCTTCTGGCGGATGATGAGCAAGTCGATGCCGTAGCGCTTGGCATGCTTGCGGAGATCCCGGGCGCGGTCCATGTCGGTGGGAAAGACCGGGCCGTCCATTCCAAACCGGTTGAAAACCGTTTCGGTTTCAGCGATCAGGGCCTCGGCTTCCGGAACTGGCATGAACTGCGAGAGGTCGGTTTTGCCCAGCTTGTAGATGAAGTTCAGCTTGCCGTCCGAAAACAGACCGGCGCCGCCGATGCCGCTTAAGATGTCGCATGGCTTGCACTTGAAACATTCGCGGTAGTCGTTGATCCGGCAGCGGCGTTTGAGCGGACTCTTGCCTTTTTCAATGATCAGCACCCGCAGAGCGGAATTTTCGCATAGGTGATAGGCCGAAAATAGGCCGGCGGGACCCGCGCCCACCACAATGACGTCATAGTCGGTATTGCGGAACCTCATTTTCTCCTCGCTCAGAAAACACAGCGGATCACGAAGGATAACAAAAAGACAGGCAGAGGATTTCCCGGATATTCACGCGCCGCCCTTGGTGAGGGTAGCCGATTTGAGCTCGGGTGCTTGGCTGTTTTCCTTAGGTGGAAGTGAGTCCTGCTTGAAGGCGAAGCGCAAACGTTGCAGGGCGGTGAAGTTGGCAAAGACCGCCACCATCCAGATGGCGATCTTGAGCGCGACGGGGTGGAGCAGGGCGCCGGCGCCCAAGAACACAATCCGCTCCGGCCGCTGCATCACGCCGACTTTGGCGGCCAGGCCGAGGCTTTCGGCCCGGGCCCGGGTGTAGCTGACCATGAACGAGCCGCACAGGGCCAGAAAGGTCACCGCCGCGTTCACATAATCATCCACCATGAGGAAATATCCGCCGATGCCGAACAGCATGACGAATTCCGCATACCGGTCCACCGAAGAATCCAAGAGCGCGCCGAAGCGGGTGGCCTTGCCGGCGTTGCGGGCCAGCGATCCGTCGATGGCGTCGCAAAGACCGCCGAGCAGGATCAGGAATCCGCCGATCCGCGGACTTTTCAGAAAAAAGGCAAGGGCGCCGGCGGTGGTGATGACGACCCCGGCGATGGTGAGTGAATTCGGGCTCACCCCCAAGCGGGTCAGCAGCCGCACCAGGGGCGCAAGCAGTGTCATGAATCCCCGTTGAAAACTCTCAGGAATCAACCTGCGGGAAGAGTTGGTCATTCATTCACTCGGTGCACGCGCTTGAGAACATCGATCGGTTGTGATCTTGAATTCCGAAGGCCATCGTTGCTGGGTGCCCGGAAGGCAGCGTCCGCCATCGTCCAACGTTAGAGCCAATCTCCAAACTTTTATCCTTCATTCGCTATATTGTCAACGCTGGGGGTCGGCTGATTCAAGAACCGTCGACCGGTGCGCAAGATCCAATCGATCGGCCGGAATGTATCGCCCGGCAACATGTTCGGAGGACAGGCGTGCGGCATGACGGCTGGCCCTCGCCACCGTTTGCCTCTGCTGAAACCTCGCCGCCGTGTAGGCCGCAAAGAAAACGTCGCCGGCGCCGGTGGGATCGGCCGGTGTTCCGATCGGCACCGGCTCATAGGAGTACCGCCGGCCGCTGCGAACATGGATGCATCCTCCGCTTGAACCGGAGGTCGCCACCCACTCGGCGATGTCGAATCGGCCCATGAGCGTTTCGACTCCGACGCCGCACCGCTCAAGGATCAGCCTGAGTTCTTCCTGGTCGGACTTCACGATGTCGGCCGCCCGCAGCGCGGCCGTTAGATGGTCCGACACGGCCGAGACGATGCGGGTGCGGTCGCGCCTTCGGACCAACCCCTGGACGTCGAGCGCCACGATGACGTCCGAATCCTCCAGGCGTGCGAACACCTCCGGGTCGATGTCGTCGGGATGAAGAGGCCCCAGGTGAATGCAGTCGACCTTCTTCGGCACGGCATCGATCTGTCCGTATCGGATGGGGTTGGCGACCGACGGGGCTTCCTGGGTTCTCAGGTTCACACCGACGCGGTTCACAAAGCGAGTCGTGCGTGGCGTCCGGCCGTTATGCACCTGAATGCCCTCCAGCAGCAGAGGCGCCAAGATCGCATCCTCAGCCGGCGCCACGTTGCAGACGACCCAGGTGGGCACTGAGTGGCGCCGATAGGTGAGCCCGGCGTAGGTTGCGACGCCCCCGACTTTAAGAAAGGTTCGATCGGCGAACACATTGCGATCGATGGTGACCGAGCCGACCACCAGCACGGAGTGCACGGTCTTGAGGCGGGTGTCAGTTGGCATGGGTGATGAGAAATGCCTTGTCGATCCTCAGGCTCACGGCCTCGTGGGCGTATCTTTTTGCCCGTCGAGTACGCGGCGCAGATGATCGCGCTCGGCCCGCACCACTCTCAGTCGCGCCTGGAGGTGTTCGCGCTGGTCGAAGGGCGCACCTTCCATCTCTTTGGTGAGTTTATCGATTTGTTGCTGCAGTCGATAGAGGTCTTTGGCCAGCAGGCGGATAGACATGGCGGCCCTCTCTGGGGTTGAAATGTCGTATGGAGAGCGATTATAGTACAAATGGACCCAGGCGGAAAGCCGGTTAAACCAAAATGACCCGCATCGACTCGACCTCAAACTGCCTCTCGACGCTCGCCCCGCTGCTGAACCGGCCCCTGAACATCGGAGGCCGGGCGCTGGCGAAACGGCTGGTGTTCGCGCCCATGACCTTTCTCGGACATGTCGCCTTTCGGGAGCTGCTCGACGGATTTGGAGGCTATGGGCTGCTGTTTTCCGAGATGTGCAGCGCCAAGACGGTTCCCACCGAAAATCGATTCGTTTCCAACCCGTTCCGCTGGCGCGACGAGGAACTGCCTTTTCTATCTTGCCAGATCGTGGGGTGCGAGCCCGAGCGTATGGCCGGCGCCGCCGAGCGTATCGAAGCCGAGGGCTTTTTCGGGGTGGATGTCAACTTCGGATGCTCGACCTCGACGATCTGCCGTCAAAGCTGCGGCGCAGCGGTTCTGAGGGAACCGGACCTCGCCGGGAAGATCGTCGAACGCATCCGCCGCGCGGTGCGTATTCCCCTGACCGTCAAATTCCGCACCGGCTGGCAGGACGACCTCGCGGCAGCGGTCCGCATGGGCCGGCGGTTCGAGGACGCCGGCGCCGATGCCGTCACGTTTCACCCGCGCGTCGCCCCCGACCGAAGGGCTCGGGCCCCCAGATGGGAATACATCGGACGGCTCAAGCAGGCCCTGCGGATTCCGGTTTTTGGCAACGGGAATGTCTTCGACGCGGACGGATGCCTGCGGATGCTTCAGCAGACCGGGTGCGATGGGGTGGCGCTGGGGCGAATCGCTGTCGCCAAGCCCTGGATTTTTGCCGAATGGACGGACGGACTAAGGCCAGGCCCGGACATTTTTAAAAAAACGGCGCAGCGACTTTTGGAGCTGACCGCCGCCCACTTCGAGGAAAAGGCGGCCGTGCGGCGCTTTCGCAAATTCATCTTTTATTTTGCGGCGAACTTCCGGTTCGGCCACACCTTTTACGGCAGGGTGCGGAACTCCGCCAACTTGATTCAAATCCAAGCGGTCTTGGATGCATTCTTCGCGACCCCGCCTGAGCTGACCTTCGCCCCGAACATGAACTACTTCCAATAGCAGAAGTCCGTTCAGGATCCCGCAACAGCTGGGCCACCTTCTCGTGGCTCACCGGGTGCGCGGGGATTACTTGCTCTTCAGCTGGCGCAAGGCTTCGGCCAGCGGGTTGTGGAAAGGCTGCCGGGCCTGGGTGGGCGGTTTGCCCCCTCTGGGTTTTACAGGCTCTCGGGCTTCCAACGCCCGCTGGGTCTTCCGGCCGGTTGGGGCGGTCTTAGCGGGTTTGGTGCCGCTGCGCATGGAGAGGCTGACGCGTTTGCGGGGCAGGTCCACCTCCAGCACCGTTACGGTGACCTTCTGCTGCACCTTGACCACCTCGGCCGGGTCCCTTACAAAGCGGTCGGCCAGCTCGCTGACATGCACCAGCCCGTCCTGGTGCACGCCCACGTCCACAAAGGCGCCGAAGCGCGTGACATTGGTGACGATGCCCGGCAGCTGCATGCCCGGCCTCAGATCTTCCAGCGTGGCGACGTTCCCCGCAAAGGCAAAGGCCTCGAAGCTTTCGCGCGGGTCGCGGCCGGGTTTGGCCAGCTCGGCCAGGATATCGGTGAGGGTGGGCAGACCCACGCTGTCGGTGACGTAGCGCTGGATATCGATGCGATTGCGCCGGGCCGGGTCCTGCATCAGATCCTGCACCGTGCAGCCCAGATCGTCGGCCATGGCGTCCACGATGGGGTAGCTTTCAGGATGCACGGCGCTGGCATCCAGAGGGTTGGCGCCGTTTGAAATGCGCAAGAACCCGGCGGCCTGCTCAAAGGCCTTGGGACCCAGGCGGGGGACGGCCATCAGATCCCGGCGCACGGCAAAGGGACCCTTCTCGTTGCGCAGGGCCAAGATGTTGCGGGCCAGCTGCGGCCCCAAGCCCGAAACATAGGTGAGCAGCTGCGCGCTGGCCCGGTTTACATCCACGCCCACGGCATTGACGCAACTGACCACCACGTCGTCCAAGGAGGCCTTCAGGGCGGCCTGGTCCACGTCGTGCTGGTACTGGCCCACGCCGATGGACTTTGGGTCGATCTTGACCAGTTCGGCCAGAGGGTCCATCAGGCGCCGCCCGATGGAGACCGCTCCGCGCACGGTCACGTCCTGATCCGGGAACTCCTCCCGGGCCGCCTCGGAAGCCGAGTATACCGAGGCGCCGCTTTCGTTGACCATCACGATGAGGATGCTCTCGGGCAGGCCCAGGCCGCGTACGAAAGACTCGGTCTCGCGGCCGGCGGTGCCGTTGCCGACGGCGATGGCCTCGATTTCGAACTGCTGGCACAATTGGCGCAGGGTCACCTTGGCCTTTTCGGCCTGGCCAGCGCCGGTATGGGGATAGACCGTGTCGTGATGCAGCAGCTTGCCCTGGCGGTCCAGGCAGGCCACCTTGCAGCCTGTCCGAAACCCCGGGTCGATGCCCATCACCCGCTTGGCCCCCAGCGGCGAAGACAGCAGCAGCTCGCGCAGGTTGTCGGCAAAGACCCGGATGGCCTCTATCTCGGCGCGCTCCTTCAGGTTTAACCGCAGCTCGGTTTCCAACGAACGCGACAGGAGACGTTTGTAGCTGTCCGACACGGCCATCCGCACCAGCAAGCTGTCGGCTCCCGAGCCTCTGACAAAGAGCGCCTCCAGGATGGACAGGGCCTCCTCCTCGGGCGGCAACATGCTCAGCGACAGCACGTCCTCGCCTTCCCCCCGCCGCATGGCCAGCACCCGATGGGAGGGCGCCGTGGCCGCCGGTTCCTGCCAGTCAAAATAATCCTTGAACTTGATCCCCTCGGTCTCCCTGCCCGCCGCCACCGTGCTGCGGATCAGGGCTTTTTCTTTGAACAGGGCCCGCAGCCTGCCGCGGGCGGTCTCGTCCTCGTTGATCATTTCGGCCAGAATATGGCCGGCGCCTTCCAGGGCCTCGTCCAGTGAGGGCGCCCCCTTTTCAGCATCAACGAAGGAAAGGGCCGCCTGCTGCGGGTCGGCCCCCTCCTGCGCCAGGATGTCCAGGGCGAGCGGTTCAAGCCCCTTTTCCCGCGCAATGGTGGCCTTGGTGCGGCGCTTGGGCTTAAAGGGCAGATAGATGTCCTCCAGCGCGGCCAGGCTTTCGGCCGCCTGCACCTTGGTGCGGAGCTCAGCGGTGAGATGCCCGTGCTTTTCCAGACTGGACAGGATGGTCCCGCGCCGGCTGTCCAGTTCGGCCAGCTGGCCGAGCCGGTCGCGGATGGCCGTGATCTGGACTTCGTCCAAACTGCCCGTGGCCTCCTTGCGGTAGCGGGCGATGAAGGGGACGGTGGCCTCTTGAGAAAGCAGCTCGGCCACGGCCTGCGCCTGCCTGGGTTGGATAGCCAGTTCGGCACTGATGGTTGCGATGTGCTGCGGGGTATGCATGCAGAAAGCTCCTGTTGGATGGGCGATGGATGTCTCTTTGCCCGATGAAATGAATCTCTTGGCGGTTAGAGAAGGGCGCGCCTCACACCCAGAAGTGGACGCACCTATATTGGCAGCGCCGGAGAATGTCAAGGTTGACGACTTGTAAGAAACCCGATTTCGGCCCTGCACCTCATCGCGCTGTCGCTGCGGCGCACGGCAACTTCATCCCATGACACGAGATTCGTTCACCTTTGGTCCCTCCAACTCCTTCACCAACTGATGGGCGTCCGCACGCCGGGCGTCGATAAATGCCTCCAGCCCGAGCGCTTGTCGCTCAGGAATTTCTCGACGCGGGCGTCCAGGGACATGGATGCCACGATTGTGCGGACTGCGACGGAAGCCATGGCAGCAAGGTCTTGCCCGTTTCGGCCAAGAGCCTGCGTGTGTTCCGGGTGATACCCGGATGCAGACCCGGCGCGACCACCGGATGCGCCGCTGCGTCAGAGGTCGATGCGCCTGGCCCCGGCAATGGCCCTAACGGCTATCGCACCGAGCACAACGGCACCCCCGATCAGAGCGAGGGGGGCGGGGGACTCGCCGATGACAAGGAATACCCAGAGCGGGTTGAGAACAGGCTCCAGCATCAGAATTAAATTGGACTCGAGTGCCGGAACGTGCCGGATGGCGATGGAATAGAGCGCCGAAGCCAGGCCGGTTTGGATAATTCCCAGGTAGGCAATGATCGCGGCGTCCGCCAGGCTCCAGGTTTCCTGAAGTACCGATGGCAGGCCGATCAGCCCGCCCAGGCAACTGCCGATGAGGAAGATCTGGGCCGGGTGGCTGTCTTTCTGAGCGCGGGCGCTTACGATCATGATGGCCAGGGCCACGCCGCCTAAAATGGCCGCCAGATTTCCGTAAAGCCCGTCAAGGGTCAGACCTTCCCCGAAGAAAAGCAGCATCCCCGCAAAGATGACGACCATCGTGATCCAGTCGACCCGCCGCGGCCGTTCGCCCAAAAACCAGACGCCGAAGATCAGGACATAGATGGGTGCCGTGTACTGAAGAAAAATGGCGTTGGCGGCGGTGGTCAGGCGGGTGGAGAAAATGAAAAGGAACTGGGCTCCCATGTAACCGGCGGCACCGGCGGCCAGGAAGGGGGTGATCCGGAGGGGAACTCGCCGCAGCCAGATCAGGAATACCACGCTGGCAACGATGCCGCGGGCACTGAAGATCGAAAGGGGATGCCAGTGCAGAAGCTTGACGAACAAGCCGCTGGTGCTCCAGAGCAGCGCTGTCAGCAGCAGCAGGGCGATGGCGCGCCGGTGGGAAGCTTGCGTTGCCTGCATTTCACTTCCTGCTGAACGATTTCGGATCGGCCATGGTTTTTCGGATCGAAAAGACACTTCCGTTCCGGTGGCAGTAGGTCAGCATGATCTTCGCCTCAAGGATGGCAGACGGTTTAATTTTATATTTTTAAAATAAAATATTTTCAATATGATGGAATATATATTTTAATATAAAACTTTGGACGAAGCTGGGATATAGCACCTGCTGATCAAACTATCCTAAGCGAGGTCACCGCAGCCGAACGAAGGCCATGCCAAACAACGCGGATGTCGAGCGAACGAGAACTTGACATTCGTCGCTCCGGCATGATCAAAGGGAAAATGATCCGACCACGACAGGGTCTGGGGTTTGGCCGGATAGGGCCTTGTCCAGGCAAGTCGCTGTGTCTTCGAAAACTCGGGCCAGACGCCGACGATAGGCCGGAGCGGTTCAACCGATGCCCCTTCCTCCAAATGCAGTCAACCGGATCGTTCCAAAACATAAGTGGATCTTCCAGCCACGTTTCAGGCGGCATGCCTTTGGATGGCGTTCGCAATCGGCAATCAGGCGCATAGCGGAAGCGGTTTCGGAAATCAAGAAGGCTGCACGCAAGGATCCAATCTTGGCGGCTGAAGGCGCGGTGCTGTTGCTGGAAAGGATATCGCCGGCTATCGAACAAGTGGACAGCTCATCGGGCGCCATCGGCACGGCCGTCAACCATGCCATAGATGCGCTGGCGCCGATCATCGCCCAAGCGCCGGCCGGCGGCAAGCTGCGGGATCAATGGCTGGAGCGACTCTGGCGAGCGGTGGAGGAAGATAATATTCCCTACATCGAGCTGCTTCCCGAGCATTGGGGAGAATTGTGCGTTACGTCCGCACGCGCATCCGACTGGGCGGACCAGTTCATCGATATCGTGCGGATGGCCTGGAGCCCGAACCCGGAGTGGCGCGGCTACTTCAAAGGAACGGCTGCCTGTCTCAGCGCTCTGTTCAAGGCCGGCCGAACGATCGAGATCATGGAACTGCTCGAACTTGCCCCTCACAAATTCTGGCATGATCGAAAATGGGGTGTCAAAGCGTTGACCGTCATGGGCAAAAAGGCCGAAGCACTTCGTTTTGCAGAGAGTTCCCGCGGCCTGAACGAGAACCCGGTTGCCATCGCTCAGGCCTGTGAAGAAATACTTCTGGCGAGTGGTATGGCAGAGGAAGCTTACAGCCGCTATGCCATCGAGGCCAACCGGTGCACCACCTACCTGGCGACATTTCGCAATATCACGAAAAAATATCCGCACAAAAAGCCGGCCGATGTTTTGGAAGACCTTGTCGTCAGCACACCCGGTGATGAAGGCAAATGGTTCGCCGCCGCAAAGTCGGCCGGGCTCTATGACGAGGCCATCGCACTGGCCCAGCGCACGCCTTGCGATCCCAGAACGCTGACCCGGGCGGCGCGAGACCTGGCACAAAAAAAACCGCGCTTTGCAGTGGAGGCCGGTTTCGCCGCCCTGCATTGGATGGTCGAGGGCTACGGCTATGAGATTACCGGTCTGGACGTCTGGGCCGCTTACGATCACACGATGAAAGCCGCCGAGGTTGCTGGATGTAAATCTGAGATTTTCGAACACATCCGCCAATTGGTTGCGGCAGAAATCTTTGGTGAGCGGTTTGTGTATAGGATCCTTAGCCGTGAATTGGGGTTGGACTAGAGCGGCAAGCGGAGCATAGACGATTGAGGAGACCGGCTGTCAGCATCGGCAACTACCGCGAGGAACCGCTTTATCCGAGAATCGTGCGGAATGACACAACTTCCGTTTGATACCGCCTCCGGCTTCGGCGGCACACTCGCCTGCGGGTTGATGCCGAGTGGGCGCATCGACATCCGCCCCGGATCGCCAGACGAGGGTCCGGCTATGCCTGCTGCTGCGCAACAACGGATTTTCGACGCCTTCGGAGCCGGCCGCGGGAAAGGAGTGCTCCACCTGGGTGCGGCGGAGCCGGGCACCGACCTTCCCCCCGCACTGTCTTACTGGCGCGACATCGGAAAAACTTTTGTGGCCAGGGTATGCGGCGCGCTCGACCCGACCGCTCCGAAGTCTCTGGTCATTCCCGCACCGGATCCCGACGATATCGAGGCTTTTGTTGAGACCGTGCCTCCCATGCAGGGCGCCGAGCTGATCACGCCTGCGCTGCTCGAAGAGCTGTGGGTTGACATCGGCAAGGCCCTGGCCGGCGCGGCGGCGAGGCACCCGGATGGGGTCCCGGGCTATCTGAAAGAGCAAAACTCGGTCTGGAACGTGGTGGGCCGCGTCTGCTTTCATCTCGCTGAGAACAAGCGCGACCCGGAGTACCCCTTCGCCTTCATCGCGACCTACGTTCACAAGGTCTCCCGGCAGGCCAAGCCCCAGCACCTGCCGCTCGGCCGGGCGCTCAAGGAGTATGCCGGGGCCAGGAACCGTCAGAAACTGCTCGCGCTGCTCTCCCCCTTGTCGCGCGCCGCTGAGACGAGCGCGTTCATCCGCAGCCTGGTCGACTCCGGCGACATCTACCACCCCCTGTCGTGGACGCCCAAGGAGGCCCACCGCTTTCTCTGCGAAATCGCGCTGTATGAGCAGGCCGGCCTGGTGGTACGGATGCCGGACTGGTGGAGCGCCAGGAACAGGCCCCGTCCCAGGGTCTTGGTGACGGTGGGCGGCAAGACGCCCTCCAAGCTGGGCATGGAGGCGCTGCTGGACTTCGACGTCAGGCTGACCGTCGACGGCGCGGCCCTGTCGCCCAAGGAAATCAACGAGCTGCTCGCCGCCGGCGAGGGTCTGGTGCTGCTCAAGGGCAAGTGGATGGAGGTGGACCGCGAAAAGCTCTCCGCGGTCCTTAATCAGTGGCGCCAGGTTCAGAAGCAGGCCCGGGCGGGCGGGGTCAGCTTCGGCGAGGCCATGCGCATGCTGGCCGGCGCGCAGCTCGATGGCGGCGAGGCGGACGGTAACGGAGACGCCCGGCCGGAGTGGTCGGACGTGATCGCCGGCAAATGGTTTTCTGCTCGGCTCGATGATCTGCGCTCTCCCCAGGTGCGGTCCGAGATCGATGCGAATGCCGGGCTCAAGGCCGAACTGCGCCCCTACCAGAAGCTGGGGGCGCAGTGGCTCTGGACCCTGCGCGGGCTTGAGCTCGGCGGCTGCCTGGCCGACGACATGGGTCTGGGCAAGACCGTTCAGGTGCTGGCGGTTCTCTGCCTGAGCCTGCGCAACCAGGAGAAGGGGACTGATCTGCTGGTGGTGCCGGCATCCATCATCGACAACTGGCGTCTGGAGATCGAGCGATTCGCGCCGGAGCTGAAGGTGCTCATCGCCCATCCGTCGCGCATCCCATCAGCGCAGTTGAAACAGCTGTCCACCAACCATGTCGATGCGCAGGATGCGGTGATCACCACCTACGGGACCCTCATGCGCACCGATTGGATCAAAGCGCATCCCTGGCGGAACGTGATCCTGGACGAGGCCCAGGCCATCAAGAACCCCGGCGCCCGACAGACCCGGGCGGTCAAGGCACTGGAATCGAAATGGCGTCTGGCCCTGACGGGCACGCCGGTGGAGAACCGGCTCGGCGATCTGTGGTCGATCTTCGACTTTCTGAATCCCGGGCTTCTCGGTTCGGCCAAGGCCTTCAACGGCTTCTGCAAGTCCATGGCCTTGGGCAAGCTCGGCGGCTACGCCCGGCTGCGCCGGCTGATTCAACCCTACCTCCTGCGCCGGCTCAAGACCGACAAGCGCGTCATCGCCGATCTGCCCGACAAGACCGAGGTCAACGCCTACTGCCTGCTGAGCAGGCGCCAGGCCGCCTTGTACCAGCAGTCGGTCGACGAGATGAAGAAGGCCATCGCAGAGCTGGAGGGCATCGAGCGGCGCGGCGTGGTGCTTGCCTTTTTGATGCGGTTCAAGCAGATCTGTAACCATCCGTCCCAGTGGCTGGGGGATGGGAGCTACGAACCCGCGGACAGCGGCAAGCTGTCACGCTTGCGCGAGCTCTGCGAGTCGATTGCCGCGCGCCAGGACAAGCTGCTGGTGTTCTCCCAGTTCCGTGAAATGACCGCGCCGCTGGCCGGTTTCCTGGCCGGCGTATTCGGCCGCAGCGGACTCGTGCTTCACGGCGGCACACCGGTCAAGAAGCGCCAGGAGCTGGTCGAGAGCTTCCAGAGCAATGATCGCGTGCCGTTTATGGTGCTCTCGCTCAAGGCCGGCGGCACAGGTCTCAACCTGACCGCGGCCTCGCACGTGATCCACTTCGACCGTTGGTGGAACCCGGCGGTCGAGAACCAGGCCACGGACCGCGCCTATCGCATCGGCCAGAAGAAGAACGTGCTCGTCCACAAGTTTGTTTGCCGGGGCACGGTGGAGGAACGCATCGACGAGCTGATCGCCGGCAAGCAGAAGCTGGCGGGCGAGATCCTGGCGGCGGGCGCGGAGTCGGCCTTGACCGAGATGAGCAACGAAGCGTTGATGGCGATGGTCTCGCTCGACCTGAACAGCGCCCTCGAAGGATAGCGCATAGAAACAACAGACGGAACGAGGTGAAGCGATGAGCTGGTACTCTTACGATGAATGGCGTCCCTATGTTTCGGTGGCCGAACGCCGCCGCAAGGCCGCGAAAAAGATCGCCAAGATGACCAAGGCCGGCCGGATGATCGCGCCGGTCGAGATCGACGGCCGCAAGATCACGGCGACCTTCTGGGGCGACGCCTGGTGCCGGAACCTCGAGGCCTACAGCGACTACGCCAATCGCCTTCCCCGCGGACGGACCTACGTGCGCAACGGCTCGGTTATCGATTTGCAGATCGAAGCCGGCCGCGTGTCCGCACTCGTCAGCGGCTCGGATATTTACAGGGTGGAGATTGAAATCAAGCCGCTCGCCAAACCGCGTTGGACAGATATCAAACGCCAGTGCGCGGGCCAGATCGACTCGCTGGTGGAGCTGCTGAAGGGTTCCATCTCCAAGGGGGTGATGGAGATCGTGACCCGCAAGGGCGAGGGGCTGTTCCCCGCTCCCAAGGAGATCGCGCTGAGCTGCTCGTGCCCCGACTGGGCGAGCATGTGCAAGCATGTGGCGGCCGTGCTCTACGGGGTGGGTGCGCGCCTGGACCACGCGCCCGAGATGCTCTTCACCCTGCGGGGAGTCGATCCGGCCGAGATGGTGGAAGCCGCCGTCGAGCAGCCTGCAAAGGCGAAGGCCGGCAAGCCCCGCAAGGGCCGAACCCTCGCTTCGGCGGACCTCTCGGCGGTCTTCGGTGTCGACATCGACATGGAAAGTGTATCCGGGGGAGGCGATGCGCCTCCGGCCCGGCGCAGAAAGACAGCAGTGCGGATCGCGGAGGTGAGCAAGAAGACCAAGGAGCGCTCTCCAGGCGCCCGGAAAACAGGATCTCGCGCCAAGCCAGGCAAGAAAACAGCGGCGAAGTAGAAGTTTTTTCTGTTCAAAGAGAGGACATTATGAGCTTACGCAGCCCCGGAGGGAACAAGGAATAACGATCTAAGAGGTACCATGAGCCCCAGAACGCGAAAACAGGCAGACCCGCTCGCGCAGGCCATCGAAACGGCCCTGTCTCCCGGAAGGTTCATCTCCTACAATGCCGCCCGGTCGTTCCTGCACAACGTTCAGGATGCTGCGAACGACATTGAGAAGATCATCAAGAAAGAGCCGCAAAGAGCAACGCATCTGTTTGAGACATTCATTGCCGCCAGCCACGAAAAAGCCGATGAGATCGACGATTCGAGCGGCAACTTCGGTATGCTGGTTGCTGATCTGTTTCGTGGTTGGATTAAAGCCCGCCAGGACGCGAACGATGACCCGGACGAGACCGCCAAGTCGCTGGCTTCCTGGATGGAGGACGATCCCTATGGATTCTGTCATGACCTCGACCGTGAGGTCGTCGATGTGCTCAACAAGAAGGGGTTGGAGGCATTCGTTCGCCAAGTTCGCTTCCGGTTCGAATCCGCTCAGGCCCTTGATAGCGAGGAGAAGCGCTTTCCAGGATACGCACGCCGGAAATGGGGCGGTGCGCTGAAAACCCTGCTCGCCGGCCAGCGCGACGTTGAGGCCTACATCGCGCTTTGCGAGCAGACCGAGCTCGAGGCCAAGGATTGCAGGGCCATCGCAGCAATATACCGAAGCCGGAGACGCCCCGAAGATGCGCTTTCTTGGGTCGAGCGAGGCTTGGAGATTGTGCGGTCGGATAGCCGAAAATCCTATGAGGAATTCGAGCTGCGGGAGTTGAAGCGAGCGCTGCTGGCCAAGCTCAGCCGCCCGGGGGATGCGCTCCAATCAGCTTGGACCGAGTTTGAGTCATACCCCTCCACGTTCACCTACAAGGAGTTGATGCGCTACGTGCCGGCTCAAGAGAAAATGGCCTGGCATCAAAAGGCCATGGAGGCATCAGAGAAGGGCGATCTGCCCTCTCAGATTGAACTCTGGCTCGAGAAAAAGGTAAACGACCGGCTGGTATCGCGCCTGCGCAGGGCGATGGATGAGGAGCTGGAAGATCTCAGCCACTATTGGGCCGAGCCGCTGGCACACAGGTTGGAGCGCTCTCATCCTGATATTTCAGCCATGCCGAGCCGCCCTTTCTGGAACGGGCCAAGGCGCGTTGGCCAAGGAGACCGGCGGGCAGGTGAGGGGACCGGCCGGCGGGACCACCTTCTGAATGAATTACTGCGGCATCAAGCCGTGGCCGCGTTACGATGACAAGCTGTGACATCGAGTGTCGGATAAGGAATCAGCCGGTTTTTCGGGGATCTGTGGGGTGGTTGTATTTAATCCAATAATAAATTAACCCTTTGAGAGCATAGACCAAAAATGCCGTTTAAATGAAACAGGTTAGAAACTAATGAAAGCATACCCGTCCCCCCGTGTCCCGATTGAAGGCGATCGGGTCAGAAGCGGCCTCTCACAGGCCGCAGAGAGAGCAGCAGCGCCCCGGAGACGAGTGCCAGGGCGGTCAGAATGCGGAAAGTCGACTGATAGCTGCCGCTGAGATCGAACAGATGGCCGGCCAGCAGCGGGCCCAAGGCACCGCCGGTGGTCCCGAAACAAGCCACGATACCGAAAAGAGTGCCATGGGAGTGGATGCCGAACCATTCGGCCACCAGAGGAGAGATGGCGGTGAAGAACCCGCCGTGGGCCAAGCCGTAGACGGCGCCAAAGAGATAAAGCATCCAAAGCCGATCGGCGAACTGCAGCCACGCGAGATCGGCCAGCAGCAACAGATAACAGACGCCCATCACCGTTTTGCTGCCGCGATGGTCGATGACCAGACCGCTGGCGAAACGCCCCAGCATGCTCACGGCTCCGATGGTGGAGAGGACGCCGGCTGCCTGGACGGCAGGGATGCCGGTATCGCGGGTGTGGGGAACGATATGCAGCATGATGACCATCAGGCAGGACACGAGAAAAAAATTGACGAAGCAGATGGTCCAGAACTCGACGGTCCTGAAGACGTCGGACAGGGAAAGGCCGGGGATCGTTGGCGGAACGGCGGGATTGCGGTGGCCGGCCACCGGTTTGCAGTGTGAGCCTAGCGCGCTCGGGTCGCGCCGCAGGAATTGGGCGATGATCACCAGAAGGACCGCAACGACGGCCCCGATGAGAACAATCGTCCACCGCCATCCATAAATCAGGATGAGAGCGCTGGCAGCGAGCGGCATGGCGAACTGGCCGGCACCGGTGCCCATCTTGACGATTCCGGTCATGAAGCCCCGACGGTGAGAAAACCAGCGGGCCACGGTGGTCAAGGCGATAACGTCTATAGCGCCGAGCCCCATGCCGAAGATGACGCCGTAATAGAGGTAGAGTTCCCAGAGGGTGGTGAGCCGTCCCATCAAGACATAGCCAAGCCCCAACACCAGCGCCGCGACCGTCATGAGCCGGCGCGGCCCGAAGCTGTCGTTCAACCGACCGATCACCACGCCGAAAACCCCCATGCTGAAAAAGGCCGTTGACGCCGCTCCGGCGGTGGCGGCCCGGGACCAGCCGAACTCGTCTATCAGCGGGTTGAAGAAGACGCCGAAGGAAATATAGGCTCCCACCCCGAGGGCTTGGATGCTGAAACAAATGGCCGTGATGAGCTGGGCATAGGAAAATTGCCGGAAAGCTTGAATCGCCATGGTCTCCCTTCGTCGTCGATGTCGCCCGCAAACGGGGTGGTCATCTCGCTTCAATCCGTTCCGTCGAGGTGCGGCTGCAACGCCGGAAGAGCGGCGGAAGAGCGGGACGTTGTTGCTTTGTTGACTTTTTTGACTTTAACAATCATTAAATTGCTCAGTTGGTTGTCGCCGATTCCGCATCATTGTGTGGCGCATGAACTTTCTGCCGAAATCTGAATCGGCAGTGTTGAAATGAGGTGCTGCTTCGCCGATGGAGATCGGCCCGGAAGCATCAGGAAAGATGCCCGCTACCCATTGGCCTTGAATCCGAGACCGCCTGAGCCGCCCATCTTAGCCAGGAAATCTCGGAGATTCGCCACGCAAACACCCTTTGCGACCGGGTAGGATTCCTGGACCGGGGCGATGATCCAGGCTTCCTTGATCCTGAGGTTCTTCAGGGCATTCCAGAAACCTTTCCGACCTCCGGCGCCGAAGACGCTTTGAGCGGCGGAAGAGCGGGACGTTGTTGCTTTGTTGACTTTTTTGACTTTAACAATCATTAAATTGCTCAGTTGGTTGTCGCCGATTCCGCATCATTGTGTGGCGCATGAACTTTCTGCCGAAATCTGAATCGGCAGTGATGAAATGAGGTGCTGCTTCGCCGATGGAGATCGGCCTGGAAGCATCAGGAAAGATGCCCGCTACCCATCGGCCTTGAATCCGAGACCGCCTGAGCCGCCCATCTTAGCCAGGAAATCTCGGAGATTCGCCACGCAAACACCCTTTGCGACCGGGTAGGATTCCTGGACCGGGGCGATGATCCAGGCTTCCTTGATCCTCAGGTTCTTCAGGGCATTCCAGAAACCTTTCCGACCTCCGGCGCCGAAGACGCTTTGCATTCCACCGCGATCCGCTTTCTGCCTTTCGTCAACACGAGGTCGATCTCTGCACCGGCGGCAGTCTTGAAAAAAGACGGAGTCCAGCGGTCGAGCTCCGAGATAATGTTCTCGATGACGAACCCCTCCCAGGAAACGCTATAGGCCGGGTGCCCCCAGAGAGAGCTCCTCCCGGCCCTCAATCTTCAGCAGGGCGTGCAGAATCCCGCTGTCCCGGACATAGAACGGCGACCGCCGGCAAGTCGCGCAGCAGGTCGCGGATGCGGGCATGGAGCTTGCGTTCGTTGTATCCTTGCATATTGAAACTGTAACTTTCAATCTGCATTAGAACATCTTTAACTGCTCGCCATTTGGGGTGACTACCGGGAACTTTCTGACGATCGAGAGGCTATCCTCCGCTTCCGCGGATAGACTTGCGCCGTTCAGCATCAGATACAGGTAAGCGAACCCCTCCTTGAAGCCGCGGTTGAAGGCATAGTCGTATTTGTCCGCCTTCCTGCGGAGAACTTCATTTTCTTGCTCAAGGCCATTATTTCCAATTTCCATGAGCATTGCGTTTTCGAGTATGACAGGGACGCTGGTGAAAAGTTGACGTAATTTCTCTGCTCATTAGTGGTCGAGCAGCATGTATGTGACCTGGGCCACGGCCACCTGCTGGCCCTTTTCGTCGAACAGGTCGACGGCCACCGGGCAGAGCGTGCGGCCGAACTTGATCACCTGCGCCTTGGCGGTCACGTCGGTCAGGCAGGCGGCGAGGAAGCGGATGTTCATATCGGTGGTGGTCAGGCGGGTGTCCGGGCCGGTGCGGGTCAGGATCGCAAAGCACGCCGTGCTGTCGGCGATGGTCATCAGCAGGCCGCCGTGGAACGATTCGAACACGCCGTCATACTTCAGGCTGCGCGGCGCCCTGGATTCGCAGGCGCCGTCGCTGAAGCGTACGATCTCAAGGCCCAGGGTGGCGACAATGGGGATGCGCTTGATCCTTGCCAGAAGGGCGCTTTGCAGTTCATGATCTTTGGGATTCATCCGATGCGCCACGTGAACACCTATCGTAGCACGCTGCGGGCGACGATGGTCTTTTCGATCTCCTTGGTCCCTTCATAGATCTCAAGGATCTTGGCGTCGCGGTAGAGGCGCTGGACCTTGTATTCGTCGATGTAGCCGTAGCCGCCGTGCATCTGCAGGGCTTCGTCGGCGCAGTAAACGGCGGTCTTGCCGGAGAACCACTTCGCCATGGCCACCAGGCCGTGGTCGAGTTTGCCGCGGTCCGCACCCCAGGCCGCCTCATAATAGAGATTGCGGGAGGCGCGGATGCGGGTGGCCATTTCGGCGATTTTGAACTGGGTGGACTGGAAGGCCGCCAGGGGCTGGCCGAACTGCACCCGGCCTTTGACATGGCGGACAGCCTCCTCCAGGGCCGCGCGCGAGAGGCCCACGGCCTGGGCGCATACGTGCAGCCGGGTGTGGTTGAAGAACGCCATCAGCTGGGAAAAGCCTTCGCCTTCCACCCCCACGAGATTTTCGGCGGGCACCCGCAGGTCTTTTAATACCAGCTCCGCCGTGTCCGATGCCCGAATTCCCAGTTTGCCATGGATTTTGATGGCTTTGTAGCCGGGCGTGGCGGTCGGTACGAGGATGAAGCTGTGGCGCTTGTGGCGCGAGGAATTCTCCGGATCGGTCAGGCAGAAGACGTTGATGTACGTGGCGGTGGTGCCGTTGGTGGCGAACATCTTGGACCCGTTGATGACCCACTCATTGCCGTTTTTCAGCGCGGTCGTCACGGCCATGGTGACATCGCTGCCGGCATCCGGCTCGGTGATGGCCGTGCCGATGATGGCCGCGCCTTCCGCCAGCTCGGGCAGGACGGTTGTCTTCTGGGTCTCGCTGCCGAACATTTGAATCAGCTCGGCCCCGAAGGTGGCCGACAGAATCGCGGCGCCGATGCCCGGCTCTACGGCCCAGAACTCCTCGTTGATCAGACAGTGCTCCAGGAAGCCGTATCCGAGCCCGCCGTACTTCTTGTCGATAAAAACCCCCACAAAGCCGAGCTCGCAGGCCTTTTTCCATAGACCGCGGTCGAATGTCTCCTCGCGATCGAATTCGCGGGCGCGCTCCGGAAACTCTTTGACAGCGAAGCTGCGAGCCGCCTTGACGATGTCCTGCTGTTCCTTGTTGAGTGAAAAGTCCATGCCGTCCTCTCGATGGGTTTGGTCAACCCTTGTCCCTCAGAGTCCGCTTCAGAATCTTGCCGGTGGCGCTCTTGGGCAGTTCCGATACGAAATCCACCCGCGCCGGGGCCTTGTAGGCGGCCATGTGGCTGCGGCAGTAGGCAATGATTTCTTCGCTAGTGGCACCGGCGTCCTCTCTCAGAACGATCGCCGCCACGACCATTTCGCCCTTTTCCGGATGAGGCTTGCCGTAGACGGCGACTTCCTGGATAGCTGGATGTTTGTAGAGAAACTGTTCCACTTCGGCGGGCCAGACCTTGAATCCGGACACGTTGATCATGTCTTTGACCCGGTCGACGATAAAGACGTAGCCCTCGTCGTCCATCATGCCGATATCGCCGGAATGCAGCCAGCCGCTGCGCAGCGCCTGACGGGTTTCGTCCGGCTTTTTCCAGTACCCCTGCATCACCCCCGGGCCTTGGATGCAGATCTCCCCCCACTGGCCCAGCGGCAACTCGTTGTCGTCCGTGTCCAGGATCCGGATTTCGGTATTTTCGATCGGGGTGCCGACGCTCCCGAACTTGTGGCGGAAGTCATGGTTGTAGCAGGCAAAGGGCGAGCACTCGGTCAAGCCGTAGCCTTCGTACACCGGTCGGCCGAAGCGCTCGGTCCAACGCGCGGATATTTCGCGCGGCATGGTCGAGGCCGCCGAGAATTCGTACCGAATGGACGCCAGCGCCGCATCCGCCAGCGGCATGTTCAGGAGCCCGATATAGATGGTCGGCACGGCGAAGAACATGGTCACCCGGTCCCTGCGGATGGAATCCAGAACCGTATCCGGCATGAACCGGCGATGCAGCACCAGCGTCGCACAGGCCTGGAAGGTGGCATTCATGATGAAGTTCTGGCCGAAGACGTGGAACATCGGCAGAAACAGGATCATCCGGTCTTCCCGGGTGTAACCCGCATGGTGCACCGTCGCCCAGGTGTTGGAGACGACGTTGCCGTGCGAAAGCGTCGCGCCTTTGGGGAACCCGGTGGTGCCCGAGGTGTAGAGCAGAACGGCCGGGTCGTGCGGATTCATATCCGCATGCGCACGTCGGTCGGAGGCCTTTTCTATCCATTCATCCAGGGTGGGATGCCCCTGCGGGTCACCTTCGCATACGATGACCTGCTTCAGGGTCGGGCAGTCCGCCAGAGGGATATTGGAAAGCAGCTCCCCGGTCGAAACGATCAAGACCGAGGCGGAATCGTTGAGGATGTAGTTGAGCTCCTCGGATTTGTACATGGAGTTGACGGACAGCGCGATGGCGCCGATCCTGACCGTGGCGAGATAACAAATCGCGAACGCAGGAATGTTCGGCAAGTAAAGCGCCACGCATTGACCTCGGCCGACGCCGTTGGCGGTCAGCGCGTTCGCCAGGCGATCGATGCGCGTGTTCAAGTCTCGGTAGGTCAGCGCGGATCCCTCAAAAGAGATGGCCGGTTTATCCGGAAAAAACTTTGCGGCGCGTTCGACATGTTGGGCCATGTTCATAGATTGATCTCCGATCGATCCCGTCCGTCGGGTTTTTACACTTCTTTGCGGCGCCTTTCCTCGTCGCGGATTTCGCGGCGCAGCAGCTTGCCGACCTTGGACTTGGGGAGCATGTCGCGGAACTCGATGTAATGCGGTATCTTGTAAGGAGCCAGCGTGTTGCGGCACCACTTGATGAGGTCGTACCCGCTGATTCCTTTGATGTCCTGCTTGAGCACGACGTAAGCTTTGATGCGTTCGCCGACTTTCGCGTCCGGCACGCCCACCACGCAGGTGGCCATGACCGCCGGGTGCTCCTGGAGCACGGACTCGACCTCCGAGGCGGAGATACGGTAACCTTTGTGCTTAATCGTATCCACGGTGCGATCCACGAAGAAGAGGTTGCCCTCCGCGTCCATGGACATGATGTCGGATGTGCGGTACCAGGTCTCGCCGTCGATCTGCACGAAGGCGGCGGCGGTTTCCTCCGGTTTATTGAGATAGGCCTTCACCATGTGGGGCGCCGACACCAGCAACTCCCCGGGCTCTCCGGTTCCGACCTCCTGGAGCCCGATCGGGTCGACGAGCTTGACCTTCTTGCTGGGCACCACTCGTCCCACGCTTTTCGGGGGGTTATCTCGGTCCACCGGGCACATCGCCACCCCGCCGCAGGTCTCGGTGGCGCCGTAGCCCTGGCGGATGGGATGGCCGAATTTCTCCTGCCAGCGCCGGCCCAGGTCCGTCGGCAGCACATCGCCGCCGCTGAAGCAGTATTCCAGGGAGCCGAGATCGTACTGGTCCAGGCGCGAATGCTCCAGAATCATGCGGTAAAGCGCCGGTACGCCGATCATCGTCCGGGCCCGGAACCGCTGGATGGCATCGAAGGCCGCATCCAGGTTGATGCGCGGTTGGATGATCAGGGACCCGCCCACAAGCAGTGCGGCCAGGCTGCAGGTCTGCCCCAGCACGTGAAAGAGGGGGGCGTTGCCCATGACCACGTTGTCCTCCGGGGCGAAGAGCGGCGCGCTCACGCGGATCTGCTCGTCGGCGGAAGCCAGGAAAAACGCATGCGAAATGGGCACCCCCTTGGGAAACTTCGTGGTCCCGCCGGTGTAGAGAATCTCGGCCGTATCGCTGCCGCGGCGTGAGCCGGTTTCCGGAAGCGGCTTTCCGACGGCGCCCGCGATCAGGCGCTGGAAGGCGTGCGCGTTTCCGCTGCGTTGCGTTCGGCCCCGCGGCACCACATCGAAGAGGTAGCCGCAAGCCCGTTTCCAGGAAGGCAGCAGGTCGGCCATGTTGGAGAAGATGGCCCGCTTCAATCCCGTTTGGGGTAATGCGCTGCTCACGTACCCGAAATTGGTGTCGGCGCATACGATGGTGTCGGCGCCGCTGTCGTTGGCGATGTAAATGATGTCGTGAGGCGTATAAATTGGAGTGATCGGTACGGCCACCGCTCCGAGGCGCTGGAGTCCCAGCCACGCCACCACCCATTGGATGCCGTTGGGGATGTAGAGCATCACTTTCTGGCCGGCGGTCACGCCCAAACCTGCCAGGGCGGCGGCAAAAGCCTCGGCCAGCTGCTTGACACGCCGATAGGAAAACCGGCTGCCCAGATAAATCACTGCCGGGTGGTCCCCGCGCCGTTCGGCGGTCTCGGCGAAGACAGAATAAATTGACTGCGTACTCAGGTCCAGCATGCCTGCCATCTGCACGGTGGGAGGGTTTAGTAGAAATTCGAAATACGAATATCGAAATCCGAAACAAATACGAATTATATTCCAAAATAAGCTGATTTCACTTCCGGGTTTTCCATCAATTGTGCGCCCGTGCCCGCCAGCGCAAGCATGCCGTTTTCGACCACATAGCCCCGGTCGATCACCGGCAGAACCGGCCGCGCGAATTGCTCACTTAACAGAACCGTGATGCCGAAGCGCTGCTTCAGGTTGAGCACGGCCTCCATGACGGCCTGCTGCATCAGGGGGCTGAGCCCGAGCAGCGGCTCATCCAGCAGCAGCAGCTTGGGATGCACCACCAGCGCCATGCCGATGGCGAGCATCTGCTGCTCCCCGCCGCTCATGAAGCCGGCTTTCCGCGCTTTCAGCCGCGCCAGGTGGGGGAACAGCTCGAAAACGTAGGCGATGGTGTTCTTGACCTCCGCACGCGGCCGCAGATACCCCGCAATCCGCAGATTTTCTAAAACGCTGCTTTCAGGGAAGACCGGGTGCCGCTCGCGCGAGAGTACGATGCCTTTTTTAACTCGCTCGCTGGGCGGGCTCTGCGTGATTTCCTCGCCGTTGAACCAAATGCTTCCGTAAAGCGTGATACGCTCGCCGCCGCGGCGCTTCTCCTTGGTGCGCATGTCGATAATAAGCCCCGAGAGCGCGTTCATCAGAGTGGTCTTGCCGGCGCTGTTGGAGCCGATCACACCCACGATTTCACCGGGATACACCTCCAGGCTCAGACCGTTGACGGCCAGCGCGTTTTCGAAGAACACCATCAGCTCCCGCACCTCGAGCAGGGGCCGAGTTAGGGCAGGGTCAGGATTCGTATGGGAGGTGCTCACGCCTCGACTCCCAGGTAAGCCTTTTTCACCGCCTCGCTGGCCATGACCTCTTCCGCCCGGCCTTCGGCGATTTTCTGGCCGAAGTTGAGCACCACCACGCGGTCGGCAATCCGGAACAGCTCCTTCAGGCGGTGTTCGATCATGATGATGCTTTTGCCTTCCAGTCGCAGTCGCTCGATGATCGGAACGATACTCGCCACCTCGGCCAGGCTCAGGCCTGAAAACAGCTCATCGAGGATGATCACATCGGGTTTGAGGGCGATGGCTTTGGCGAGTTCCAGGCGTTTGAGGTAACCTTGAGGAAGGACGGCCGCACTCTTGTAGGCCACCTGGGCATCACGCTCGAAGCCGACCTCCTCCAGAAGGTCGAGGGCGACGGCATCGCGGTCGCCAAAGCGGCCACCGGCCATTTGCTTGACCCGCGGTGAGTAGAGCGGGATGATCATGTTCTTGTAGGCCGGCAGTTGATAGAACGGCTTGACCATCTGGAAGGTGCGCGAGATGCCCAGCCGCACGACGGCATAGGGGGGCAAGCCGGTGATGTCCCGGCCCCGATAGACGACCGCGCCGCTGGACGGCTTGACGAAGCCGGTAATCAGATTCACCGCCGTGGTCTTGCCGGACCCGTTCGGACCGATGAGCCCCAGCAGTTCACCTTCGGCCAACTCGAAGCTGAGCTCGTTGATGGCGAGGACGCCGCCGAAGTTTTTAAAAAGAGCTTTGAGCGTGAGCATGGCGCCAGCGGGCATCACTGCACCTCCACCCAACGCTCGAATTGATGGTATTTGCGCTGGATGTAATGGAAGATGCCCTCCGGCAGCGTCACGATGAACACCACCAGGAACAGGCCGTAAATGACGATGCGCAGGCCGCCGACTCCGCGCAGAACCTCGGATAGCGGCACCAGGATCACCGCTCCGAGCGTGGCTCCGGCCAGGGTTCCGGGTCCGCCCACCACCGCGGCGGCAATCGGCAGGATGGAGTAGTCCAGCGCAAACACGGGCATGCCCACGAACATGTAAACGTGCGTCATGAACGCCCCGGTCAAGGCCGCGAGGCTGCTGGCGATAAAAAGGGCTTGGGCCTTGAACCAGTAGATGTTGATACCGGCGTTGATGACCGAGCGGTCGTTGTCCTTGATGCCCTTTAGCACCAGCCCATAGTCGGAGTCCAGCATGCGTCGGAACCCGAAAAGCGCGGCCAGCAGCGCCCCCACGATCAGATAAAGCTCGATCCACTTGGAGGGCAGGGGTGCGATGCCGCTCAAGCCCTCGGTGCCGCCGAAGATTTTGGTGGCCTCCACGATTCGTACCAGCATCAGCGGAATGATCAGGGTCACCATGGAAAAGTAAATACCCCGCAGCCTCAGCACGGGCAGCAGGCACAGCGTGCTGAGCAATCCTCCGAGCAGCGCAGCGGCCGGTAGTGCCAGCAGGGGAGGGCAGCCGAAGGTGTGGGTCAGGACCCCCGAGCAGTAAGCCCCCAGGCCGAAGAACAGGGCCTGGCCCAGGGAGATCATGCCGGATTGGGCCAGGATGTCCCAGCTGATCGCCAACAGGGCGAATGCGGCCACCGACAGGAGCACCTTCTGCCAGTAATTGTCCAGAATCAGGGGCAGGAGCAGAAAACCCAGGACGGGGATCAACCGGGGTGCCAGCAAATAGAGCATCTCGCGCCACGAGCACAGGGCGAACACATCGCCCGCGCGCACTTTAATCCCTCGGTCGATGCGCTCTTTGCGTCGTTCCAAAGCGATTAGATCCTTTCTTCCAGTTCCTTCTGCCGGCCGAACAGACCGGAGGGTTTGACCCCCAGGACGAGAAGAATAGCAGTCAGACTCACGATCATGGTCCAGTGCGAGCTGACATAGGTATCGGTGAACCGTTCGGCGAACCCGATGACGAAGCTGGCCACAATGACTCCGCCCGTGCTGCCGAGTCCGCCGATGATGCATACCGCCAGGGCTTTGATCAGCACCTCGTAGCCCTCGCTGGGCGAGATGCTGCCCAGCGGGATGATGACGGTGGCGGCGAGCGCGGCCAGTCCGCAGCCGAGCGACACGCTGATCATGGCGATGCGGTCCGACTCGATACCCAGGGTGAGAGCGGTGCGCTCGTCCTGGGCGATCCCGCGGAAGGCGAGGCCCAGGCGGGTGTAATGGGTGAAGGCCCACAGGCCGGCCACGAGAAGACCGGCCACGCCCGTGATCAGGATGCGCTGCCAGTCGACCATGGTATCGCCGATCATGATGCCGTCGTCGATGAGAACGGGCAGGGTATATTCGAAGCCCACAAAGCCCAGATAGTGAAACAGCTCCAGAATCGTCAGTCCGATTCCGAAGGTGGCGATCACCTCCGAGAGTGCCTGTCCGCGCACCCGCAGGAGGACAAACTGGTACATCAGGGCTCCCAGTGCCATCGTGGCCGGAATCGATGCGCAGACTGCCAGCCAGTAAGGCCAATCAAGGAGGTTCAAAAGCATCCAGCTCAGGTAGGCGGAAAAGATGTACATGGCGCCGTAGGCAAAGTTTGCCACGCCGCTGATGCCAAACGTCAGATTGAACCCGATCGCCATCACGGCCAGAACCGCGCTGTTGAGCAGCCCATAAATGATGGTTCCCAGAAACATTCGGCCAATCTCCGATTCTGCTTACTTCGCGGACGTCAAGCCCTTGGGCAGCTGGATCTTGGAATCTGCCAGAGACTCCGGGAAGACGATCCGGCGTTTGCCGTCGTCGGTCCATTGAAAGACGGCGGCGACCGCCGTTTCCTTGGGATCGAAGCCGTAGATGACCTGGTTGCCGGCGTCGAAACGGATGCGGCCCATGATCCCCATCCGGTCGGTCTTCTTAAGTTCGGCGACGACGGCATCGGGATCGAGGCTGCCGGCGCGCTCGATGGCTTCCGCCAGAATGTAGACGGATTCGTAGGCCGGCGCCGGGCCGTGGCCGGCCTGCAGATCCTTGCCGTAGATCTTCTTGTACTTGTTGTAGAATTCGACCGACTTGGGAAGTTTGTCGCTGGCGATGGCGCTGCCCATCTCGAAGACGCAGTTGATGGCGCCGCCGATCTTGGCGTCGAAGCTTTTCCAGGCATCCGTGCCCGCCAGCGGCGAGATGAAACCGGCCATGAGGGCCGGCACATTCATGGATTTCCACTGCTTGACCAAGATGCCGCTCTGGGGCATGTCGAAAATCGGCATAATCACCTGGGCGCCCTTGGAGCGGGCTTTCATCAGGGCGGAGGAAAAGTCCGAGGTGCCGGTCGGATATGCTTCCTGCTCAAGCACCTCCCATCCGGCTTTTTCAAAATAACTTTTCTTGACGCCGTCTGCCGTGGCCCTGGCCCAGGCTACGTCCTGGTGCATGATGTAGACCTTGGTGAAACCGAATTCCTTGTTGATGGCCTCCATGGTTCCTGCCAGATATTTGACCAGATAGACCGCGTTCAGGCAATTACGGAAAACGTATTTATACTTTTCCGGGTCCTCCTTGACTTTGGCTTCTGAGGCCGGGGTCATGGCAATGGTTCCGATCATGGGGGTCTTATACTTTGAGATCAGGTCCATGGCTGCGACCAGAGCCTCGGATCGAAAGGGCCCTACCACGATGCCGGCGGGTTTCTTTTCCAGAATGTTTTTCTCGATTCCGAGCAGAGCCTCCGGCACGGGCACCCCCGGAGCGGCGTCACGGATATCCATGGAGGACACTTCCAGAATTCTCTTCTGCCCTCCAACGGTTACGCCGCCCTTGGCGTTGATCTCACTGACAGCCATCTGCACTACTTTGTGAGATTCCTTGCCCTCAAGAAATCCGAGAGAGGTCGGCACGCCGATGATGATCGGTTCGGTAGCGTGGGACTGCTCGGCAATGAGCAGACCCGTCACCACGGCCATTAATACCAGACAACCGCTAATCGGTTTGGATCTCATGATTTGGCTCCTCTGCGGTTATTCCATGGATAAAGTTTGCGGGGAATTCATCTTGGCTATATGGCAGCTACGAAATAACTCTTTTGAAGTCAAGAGATTTGATTTCGATCCGGATATGTACTTTGGTATGAAGATCCTCCCCGTATTCGGCGCTTATCAAGGCGTTCGAAAACCGTTTCCTGAAGTTCGGGTTGGAAATTGGAAGGCCGTGTTCCTCATGAACGACAAAAAGCTAACCAGCAGAATTTGCACGCGATGACGCAAGCCATCGCATTTGGCATCTACCTTGCTACGAGCTACGACTGGAACCGACCCAGTTTCTCCGTTTTTAAAAAAAACTTGACACTGAATGCACTGCCGGACTAAAAACACTACTCCTGTAATAAACTTGGTCGTTCCGCTGACGATAATGGCAATGATCGGCCGTGTGGTTTTACAGGGACCGCTATAACCCAAATAGATAGTAGATAGGCAAAGGATTTGCTTTCACAGATTGTGCGTTGGGAGGAATAGGGCGCAAGGCAAGCGCCAAAAAAAGTTCGAGACGATCAACGAGGTCTGGAAAATTGCACCATCCACGCAACGCATCGCCTTACGAACATCATCGCAGCAGATTCAATGAGCTGTTCAGGAGTGGGAGCATTTTCATTATGTCCTGCTTCCTGATTTTTTATTGCTTTTCGTCAGGCTTACTGGCCGCTCCTAACCGAGTCGTTAAGCCGGCCGCCGCCTGTGCGGTCGCCAAGCCCGAGACCGAACCGCTTAAACCCAAAACAAAATCTAAGCCGGCCGCCAAGACCAAAACCGTAACCCGAACCCAGAAGAAAAAAGCCGATACGGCTGCTCAACCCCTGGTTTCCGCTAAAACCAAAAACAGAGCGGAAGCCATTGCCTCCGAGATTTCGACCGCCATTCCGGAAAACCTGGAAACCGAAATAACCAAGTTCTTTGGCTTGCGCTACCGCTTCGGAGGGGAAGGCCAAAGCGGATTCGACTGCTCGGGGTTGATCAAGCAGGTATACTCCGAAGTATTCGGAATTAATCTTCCGCGCAGTTCCGGCGAGCAGAGCCGGCTGGGCAGCCTCGATTCTGTTGATAAAGACGAGCTTAAGACCGGAGACTTGATGTTCTTCGGACCTGGGCGCAAGACGGTGAACCATGTGGGTATGTACTTGGCCGGCGGGCACTTCCTGCATGCTGCACGCTCGGAGGGCGTCACCATCTCGCGTTTGGATGACGGCTATTGGAAATCGCGATACATGTTCTCGAAGCGCGCACGGGGACTGGATCTGGTCGATGACAGGGACGAGGACTCGGATCTAACCAATGTGTTGGTCAAGGATGCTTTCATCTCCTCTCTGGAGGGCGGGTATCAGGCTGAGTATTTCACTTTTCTGGAAGCCGGCATCCAAGTCAACGACACGCTTGAATTTCTTCTGAGCGGGTTTTTTCTAAATGCGCTTGAGCAGAACGACACACCGCCGGACCCCGAGTCATCGGCCGCGATTAAAGCGACGGACCCCTCCGAGATTGAAAGCGGATTCAGACTTGCCGCCGTTCTCTCTCCGTTGGAATGGATCAAATTGATTCCGTCCGTTACCCGGGTGGAAGAGGACAAACAAGCAAAGAATCGCGACCGCGAGCGCCAGAAGCTCGGTCTTGAGACCTGGATGGTCCTCCCGACTTCGCGGGTAGCGGTTTTCATGGCCGCCCACGCCAAGAACCAGGAAGACTTTTTCGAACGGCCGCTCGGCGTTTCTCCCGATTGGCAGAGCATGGATTTCGCGCTCGGCCTGCACTACCATTTATCGGATTCGCTTCGTTTTTCGCTCTGGGGAACGCAAGCCTACAATCCGGATCTTAAGGCGAACGAAGATGCCGGAAGGCGCAATTCGCCTGTCGATGACGTATCCTTCCAGTTCGACATCCGATTTTAAGCCCTCAATCTACAAGCCACATTCCGTTCTCTCCAGTTCTTGGAGGTAATCGGCAGCCGCCAAGGTCATAGAAACTATCTATTCGTTTTAAATAAGTTATCAAATCAATCAATTTGCTTTTTGATTTCGCCCGGGGTACCAAGCGGCTCAGATCGGCCTGCCCGACAACGTCCCTGCGGACTACCAAGCAAGTGCGGCGGCCGGCCCCTCATCAAAAGGGCAATGATGCGACTGCTGGCCTCTGAGACTGCTTACCGTTTAGTGCGATGGTCGCTGGGAGGAGTTTTTATTTACGCCGGCGGCACCAAGCTGCTCGATATGGAAGCCTTTTCAGTGCTTATCGATTCCTACGGCATCGTACCGGATTTCCTGCTGATGGCTGTGGCGATCGGGCTGCCCCTGCTGGAAGTCGTTGCGGCCGTGGGATTGATCGCTGACATCCGCGGGTCGCTTACGATCATCGGCGGGCTATTGGCGGTTTTCATGGCGATCCTCGCTTACGGGATATGGATGGGTCTGGATGTGGACTGCGGCTGTTTCGGCCCCGAGGATCCTGAATCCCGCGCTTACCACGGGCTGCGATCGGCCTTGTATCGGGATTTGGTGATGCTGGCGGGGGTGCTCTACATTTACGCCTGGCGCGCCTATCGGCGAAAATCGCCGTCGACGCTGGCGGATATCATTTCATGCATTCGGAAAGGAGATGCAGTCATGGGCAAGGGAATGGTATGGGTGTTGGTAGGTATCGGGTTGATTCTGGGTGGATACGGCCTGGGGTTCGCCGCAGACAAGTTCGAGGAAGAAGTCAAAATTGAACAGATCGCCGTGGGACTGGTCAACAACGTGAAGGAAGGCGGCTACAAACTGGTTACCACCGAAGAGCTCAAGAAATGGATCGATGCCAAAAAGGACATGATCCTGATCGACACCATGCCCTACGAGGATAGCTACAAGAAGGAGCACGTGCCGGGCGCCAAGCAGTTTCTTTTCCCCATTCCGGACATGAAGACCTGGGATGCCAAGGAGACGGCCGGAAAGAGCGAACAGGATTTTTTGCAAATGCTGGGGCCGGACAAGAACAAGCTGATCGTGATCTACTGCGGCTTCGTCAAATGCACCCGCAGCCACAACGGTGCGATGTGGGCGGTGAAGAACGGCTATACGAACGTCTATCGTTACCCCGGGGGCATTTTCGCATGGAAGGGTGCTAAATACCCTGTTGCCGAGGTGAAGTAAGGCCGTCAATTAGGGAACCCGAATCGATGAGCTCCGCTTCAAAAGACCAATCGATCCGCTTGACCACGACCGTCGCCGGATCCGGTTGAGCGTCCAAGCTGGCTCCGGGGGACCTGGATCGGGCCTTGTGCGGGATGGTGTTCCCGACCGATGAGAATGTCATTGTCGGGCCGGACCGAGCCGATGACGCAGGAGTCTACAGGATATCGGACGACCTGGCCCTGATCCAGACGGTGGATTTCTTCACTCCCATCGTCGACGATCCATATTGGTTCGGGCAGATCGCGGCGGCCAACGCCCTGAGCGATGTCTACGCCATGGGCGGGGTTCCCAAGACCGCCATGAACCTGGTGGCGTTCCCTGTCAAGACCATGGACATCGGCATCCTGCGGCGGATCATCCAGGGTGGTGTCGACAAGCTCACGGAGGCGGGTGTCGTGCTGGTGGGCGGCCACAGCGTCGAGGACAAGGAGCTGAAGTACGGGCTCTCGGTGACCGGCTTCGTCCACCCGCAGCGCGTGCTCACCAAGAAGAACCTCCGACCCGGCGACCGGCTGATCCTGACCAAGCCGCTCGGTACGGGCATCGTCAACACCGCGATCAAGGCCGGCATGGCGCCGGCCGGACTCGTCGACAAGGTGACCGCGCTCATGGCGGCCCTGAACCGAACCGCGGCCGAAGTCATGGCGGCCTTCGACGTCCATGCCTGCACGGACGTGACCGGCTTCGGTCTTCTGGGCCACTTGGCGGAAATGGTGTCCGGCGGCGGCGCGGGCGCAAGAGTCTTCGCGCGAAGCCTGCCGGTCGTTCCGGAAGCCTTGGAATATGCCTCCATGGGCCTAATCCCCGCCGGTGCTTACAAGAACAAGGAATTCCGGGAGGCGATGGTTGTCATCGAACCGGGGGTGGACCGCTCCCGTCAGGATCTCCTTTACGACCCGCAGACGTCGGGCGGGCTGCTGATCAGCGTGAACGGTACCCAAGCCGTCGATCTTGTGAAGGCCCTGAAGCTTGCCGGGATCGACGAATCCACGGAGATCGGTGAGGTGCTCGCCGGACCGGAAGAAACAATATGGGTTGTTTGAGGAGCCGTTCTTTTCCCCGACACCCAACACCGAGTACGAAACACTATACACCAAACCCCAAACCCCAAACCCCAAACACGAAACACCCATTTTGAAAGGTTTACCCATGAAGGAAATCGATGCTCGCGGCCTGGCCTGCCCGGCACCTGTGCTGCACACCAAGGCCACTCTCCAGGAAGAGAAACCGGCCGCCGTGAAGGTCGTCGTCGACAACGCGGCCTCCCAACAAAACGTTCAGCGCTTTTTGGAATCCCAGGGGTTTGAAACCGTGCTAGAAAAAGTGGGCGGTGACTACCTCGTCATCGGTCGCTGCGGGGCCGCGCTGGAACCCACCGCGCGTGCTGCCGGTGCGCCGGGCGAGGATTTGAAAAAGATCATGGTCATGTGCGCGACGGACCGGATGGGGGTCGGGGACGATGAACTGGGCCTGAAGCTGATGGTCAACTTCCTGCGCACGTTGAAGGAGATGGGGCCGGAGCTGTGGCGGCTGGTTTTTGTCAACAACGGGGTGAAGCTCGCGATCGACGGCTCGGAGGTGCTCCCCGATCTCAAAGCCTACGAAAATGCGGGCCTCAAGATCCTGGTCTGCGGCACCTGCCTGAACCATTTCAATTTGCTGGAAAGGAAAATGGTCGGCGAAACGACCAACATGCTGGACATCGTGACTGCCATGCAGCTGGCGGACAAGGTGGTCAATCTCTGATCCTCCTCGATCCGCATGGGAAAACGTTAAACGCAAAGGAGGCTATCATGAAGTACGGCGCACGCAACCGCATCAAAGCCAACGTCAAAAGCATGAAGAAAGGGGATGTCATGTCCCTGGTCAAGTTCACGGTGACCGAACCCCACGAGATGGCCTCGGTGCTGACCACCGAATCCGTCACGGATCTGAAGCTGAAGGCCGGTGAGCAGATCGAGCTGATCATCAAGGCCATTCATGTACTTCCCGTCAAGGAATAGCGCATTCTGAATAGACCCATGCACACCTGCGCTGGCCGGTCGCATCACTCCGGCGCCAGCCGGGTGTCACCGGCGATGAACGGCGTGCAGCGCACCGCAACGCTGCCCTTCTTGATCCAGATGCGGATCATGGTCAGGGTGTTGCCTTCCATATCCACCACGCTGGGCAGTTCCTCGACGAACGCGATATCCGCCTTCTCGAACTCGAAGTAAAACGTGTTGGTGCTGTAAGGATCGGCGACCAGGATGATCTTCTCCGCGTCGTAGGGGTGCTTGCGGGGGCTGCCGGTGAAGGACACATTTCCCGCGCGCAGGGCGAGGAGGTCTTTGGGCTTGCGGTACGCCTGGATCTGAAACGATACGGATTCCTGGGGGTAATTCGTCTTCTGCATGCTGGGCTCCTCATGATCCGGACGATTCGGCCGGCCTTGCAGCTGCTTTTTGCGGACGGCCTTTGAAAGCGAAGGAAAAGGTGCTAAAAGAACGCAACCAACGCCAGCTGAGCTTTTCTGCGCAGCGATAGGCGCTATATATTACCGATCGGTGGGGGTTCATGCAACCGCTGACCAGTTACCAGGCGAAGTACCTGCGGGGCCTGGCGCATCGCCTTAAACCGGTGGTCTTCGTCGGCCAGAAGGGCATCACGGCGCCCCTGCTGGACTCCATCCAGGAGGCGCTGACCGCCCACGAGCTGATCAAGGTCAAATTTCTCGATCTCAAAGACCGCCGCATGAAAGCGGAACACGCTGCCGAGATCGAGCGGCGGACCGGCAGCAGCCTGGCCGGGCTGATCGGGCACACCGCAATTTTCTACCGGCCTCACCGGGACCGCGAGAAGCGCAAAATCGCCATGCCCATCAAAGGATCATAACGCGCCTGCGGCGGTCGTCTCTGTTGGGGCCCTCACGGGCTGGAGTTGGCGGCGCCTTCTTCTTCGACCTGGAGCACCAACCGCATTCCCGGCTGAATCTGCTTTTTGGAGTCCAGCCGGTTCCACGACCTCACATCCGACACGCTCACGCCGTGCTTTACGGCGATCTCCGAAAGGGTGTCCCCCTCTTTGACGACATAAACAACTTCCTGCCGTTTCTCATCCGCCCGAGCCAGCAGTTGAAACAGGCGTTCGTGGAATCCAACGACGGCGCCCTTGGGAATGAGCAGGTGGTGCTGACCGGGCGATAGACGGAACCCGCGGATTTCCGGGTTGAGGTCCTTGATCATCTTGACGTCCGTGCGCGCCGCCTGGGCAACGGCCAGGATCGGCGTCTCACGGCCGGCCTCTAAGGAGATCTGTTCGAACGCGGCCGGCGGATAGATGTCATCCGGCTCCAAGCGGAAACCGTACTTCGCAGGGTTTTCCAGGATCAGTTTGGCGGTGAGGATCCGGAAGACATAGCGCTGGGTCTCGAGGGGCAGGTAAAGACGGTAATAGTCGCGCGTGCTTTGGGTGCTGATGTCGTTGCGCAGACCGTTCTCTCCCATGTTGTAGGCCGCCACGGCCAGGGTCCATGATCCAAAGAGCTGCTGCAGTTCCTTCAGATAGGCGATCGCGGCCTGCGTGGAAGCGAGGAGGCTGCGGCGCTCGTCTTTTTCGGAGTCCACCTGGAGGCCGTATTTGCGGCCGGTCGGCTCGATGAACTGCCAGTATCCCATGGCGCCCTTTGATGAGCCGGCGTGGGGGCGCAGGGAGCTCTCCGCGATGGCGACGTATTTGAGATCCTGCGGCAAGCGCTGCGCGCGCAGCGCCTCTTCGATGGGCGCGAGGGTCTGGCGGGAGCGCTTGATCCACAGGATTACCTGGTGCGGGTCCGCCAGCACCGAGAGCATCTCACGCTCCAGGCGTTCACGCACATCCGGGTCTTGCAGCGGCACGGGCTCTCCGCAGTATTCCAGCGGCCCCCTGATGCGGGCGGCGGCGATAAGCGCCGAAAAATCAAGTTCCATCGCTGCCGCGGCGTCCGGCGAAAAAGGAGATGCGGCTGCGATCGCCGCGGCCAGCAGGGCGGTCAGCAGTCGTTTGCGCCGCTGGGGTAGTAACCGCATCGCGTTTCACCCCTCTCAGGAGCGAAGGGCGGCGTAGAGCGTCCAGCCCCCCACGATGACAAAGAAGATTCCGGCGCCGACTTTAATGGCGGTCGGAGAGACGAACCGGCTGATGCCGGCCCCCAGCAGCACCGCGATGAGCGAACTCAGCACCAGGGCACCGGCGGAGCCCAGAAAAACCGACAGCCGGTTGTCGCAGTCCGCAGAAAAGCAGAAGGTAGCCAGCTGGGTCTTGTCTCCGAGCTCGGCTAGGAACACCAGCCCGAAGGTGGTCAGCAGTAGTTTGAAATCCATGGTTTTTCCTTTCGGCGCCACGGGCGCTGGAACCAAATGAGACCCAACGGGCCAGGTTAGAGGGCCCGCATGAACTCCGGCTTGAGCGAGACCTCGCCGGCCAGGGCACGGTCGATCAGTCTCAGGGTGGCCGTTTTGTCTTTCGGCAGCCGGGCTTTGATCGGCAGGTAGTTCGAAGCGTGGTTCGCATGGAAGAGCCCTTGGGACAGGCTGGTTTCGGCTAGCATGGTGCGCAGCTCCGCGAGCATTTCCGCCGGCGTGATCAATGGAAAGACCCCCGCGCGCCAGTCCTCATACAGCGGTGTGCCGGGAATGAGCATCAAGCTGAGCGCGCCAACATAGTCCGGGTCGATGGCGGTCAGCACCCGACCGGTCTCCCGGGCGTGCCGCTGAGAGCGATCGCGGCCGGCGATGCCCAGCAGCACCGTAATCGACAGCTTGAAGCCGGCTTCGCGGGCCTTGCGGCCCATGGCGATCATCTTTGACGAATCCGCCCCCTTGTGGATGCGTCGCAGGGTCTCGTCGTCTCCGGTTTCAAGCCCCAGGTAGACGATGCCCAGCCCGAACCGACGAAGCGCTTTCAATTCTTCGATGCTTTTGCGCTCGATGCTTTTGGCGTTGGCGTAGGCGCCCACCCGGGTGACCCAAGGCAGCTGGCTGCGGATTGTCTCTAAGATGAGGAGAAGGCGCGCTTGCGGAACGATCAGCGCATCGCCGTCGCACAGGAACACCCGCCGCTGGCGGCGGCAGCAGGCCGCGGCGAAGGCAATGTCTTCCATGATGACGGCGTCGGGCTTGATCCGGAATCGTTCGCCGGCATAGGTGCCGCAGAAGGTGCACGAGTTGCGCGAGCAACCCACGGTGATCTGCAGCAGGATGCTGTTGGCTTCGCTGGGAGGGCGGATGATGGTACCTTCGTAATGCATGGCTCATAGGCTCGCGGAAGGCGCAAGCGCGGCGGAAGCCGCCGATCGTTCCCGCGCCCGGAGATCGTTCTTTGCTCGTTCAACAGCGATGATTGGCGCGCACACCCTGGATGCCTCCAGCACACGCGTCACTGGTTGCCGAAGCCGTTCTGACCGCCGCAGTCCGGACATTCCCACGTGATGGCGTTGCACGTCATCCCCCACAGGTTCTCCAGCATGCAGCCCTGGCAGATGCGAAAGCCGCAACGACAGGACCAGCAGAAAGGAAAAACCTCCCCGCAGCAATGGCAGGTGACCGCACGGCCCCGCCGGTGTTTGCTGCGGTAGGGCGATTTATAGGCCGAGTCGGGCATGTTCGCGCTTGATGCAGCGGTCCATCACCACGTCGACGCCGGCGGCGGTGAGCAGTTTCGCCGCTTCATGGTTCTCGATTCCTTCCTGCATCCAAAACACTTTGGGTTTCAGACGGAGGGCCTCATGGGCGTGCGGCAGCACCTGATCCGATCTGCGGAAAACGTCCACGATGTCCACCGGACCGAGGATATCGTCCAAGGTGGCATAGGCTTTTTCGCCCAGGATTTCCTTCTGAGCCGGCCGCACGGGCAGGACACGGTAGCCGCGCTGCTGGAGATAGGCGGCCACCTGGAAGGAATCGCGGTCGGGCATGGGGCTTAAGCCGACGACGGCGATGGTTTTTGCCGCGGACAGGAGATCCTTGATATCATTATCCGCAGTCACGACTCTTCCGCTTTTCATGCGACCCCTCCTGGTTGCCGAGCCATCGTCAGGGTGCTATACATGTCCATTAAATCGATGCATGTATTTCGGTGGAGATTTTAATTCACGGGTCCCAAGGTGTCAACCGTGCGGCCGTCGCATCAGGGGCTGGATTTTGAGGATGGGCGGCGGACCGCTCGATTTACACCCGCCGCGTGGCACCGGTCGGCAATCCCAAGTCTGCGAAGGTTTAATCGAATGCAACCAAACCAAACGGCCTACCTTATCGACGGTTCTGCTTACATCCACCGCGCTTATCATGCCATCCAAGGGCTGGCCAATTCAAAGGGACTGCCGACCAACGCGGTTTTCGGCTTCACGCGCATGCTGATCAAGCTCATGGAGGAGCGCCGACCGGCGTATGCGGCAATGTTCTTCGATGCCCCGGGCACCACCTTCCGGCACGAGCTGTATAAGGCTTACAAGGCCAACCGTCCGCCGATGCCGGAGGACATGGCCGTCCAGATTCCTTATATCAAGGAGATCGTCGCCGCCTACCGGCTGCCCGTAATCGAGATGGTCGGATACGAGGCGGACGATCTGATCGGCACGCTCTGCCGGAGCTTGGAAGGTCAAGGGTGGTCGGTGGTAATGGTCACCGGGGACAAAGATTTTTTTCAACTGGTCAGCCCGCAGGCCAGCCTCTGGGACCCGATGAAGGACATTCTGACCGATCTGGGCCGGGTGCGGGAAACCATGGGGGTTGAACCCCGGCAGGTCGCGGACGTCATGGGGCTGTCGGGCGACGCCGCGGACAACATCCCGGGAGTCCCCGGGATCGGACCGAAGACCGCCCTTGAGCTGATCCGGACCTTCGGCAGCCTGGAGGGCCTCTATGCGAAACTGGATACGCTGCCGCGCAAGAAACAGCAGGAAAGCCTGCAAAATTATAAGGATCAGGCCTTCCTGAGCCGCCGGCTGGCGACGATCCATACCGATGCGCCGCTGTCCCTGCCGGCGCAGGATCTTCAAGTGGAAGAGCCCGACCCCCAAGCGCTTGCCGGCTTGTTCCGGACCCTGGAATTCCGGCAGTTGCAGCACGCCCTGCCGCATACCGGGGCGCGGCGTTCCAAGGATTACCGGCCAATTCTCGACGCCGCCGAACTCGCGGCGCTGGTCGACCGGCTGCAGACGGCCGGAGTCTTCGCGATCGACACCGAGACGACCTCGCCGGATCCCATGCGCGCCCAATTGGTCGGCCTGTCTTTTGCCGTCGAGGCCGACCGCGCCGTCTACATCCCCTGCGGCCACCGTTACCTCGGCGCCCCGCGGCAGCTCGAGCGGGCCTTGGTTTTAGACCAGCTGCGGCCGGTGTTGGATGACCCGCGGCTCCGCAAAGTCGGCCAGAACATCAAGTATGACTGGATGGTGCTGGCGCGTCACGGGGTAAGCCTGCAGGGGGTTGCGTTCGACACCATGCTGGCTTCCTACCTTCTGGATCCCTCCAAGCGCGCCCACAACCTGGATCAGATCGCCTTGGATTTTCTCGACCACAAGACCACGCGGTTCGAAGAATTGGTAGGCAAGCGCAAGGGCGCGCTTACGTTTGCCGAGGTGCCGTTGGAAGCGGCAGTGCCTTACGCCTGCGAGGATGCCGATATCACCCTTCTGGCTTACGAACGGCTCGCCCGCCGTCTGGAGGAGGTCGGCCTCATGCCGTTGATGGAAACCGTCGAGATGCCGCTCGTGCCCGTACTGCTGCGTATGGAGATGCGCGGGGTCGCGGTGGACACCGACCGGCTGCGCGCGCTGTCCAAGTCCCTGGAACACCAGCTCGAGACGCTCCAGGCCGGCATCTTTGCGTTGGCCGGGGAGCGGTTTAACATCCACTCCGGCCAGCAGCTCGGTTCCATTCTATTTGAGAAATTCAAGTTGCCGGTCCAAAAGAAAACCAAGAAAAAGACAGGCTACTCGACGGATGTGGACGTGCTGACGGTGCTGGCCGGTCTGCACGAGCTTCCGGCCTTGATTTTGAAGCACCGTACCCTGGCCAAACTCAAATCCACTTACGCCGACGCCCTCATTGACCTGGTGCATCCTGACACCGGGCGCATTCACACCTCCTATCACCAGACGGTTACGGCCACGGGGCGGCTATCTCAGCTCGGACCCGAACCTGCAGAACATTCCCATCCGTACCGAGGAGGGGCGTGAAATCCGACGGGCGTTTGTGCCCCGCGCCGGATGGCGGCTGCTTTCCGCGGACTATTCGCAGATCGAGCTGCGCATCCTGGCCCACTGCTCGGAGGACGAGACCTTGATCCGCTCGTTCCGCGAGGACGAGGACATCCATACCCGCACGGCCGCGGAAGTTTTTCAGGTGGAAGCCGACCGGGTGACGGCCGAGCTGCGGCGCCAGGCCAAAGCGATCAACTTCGGCATCATCTATGGTATGAGCGCCTTTGGATTGGCGCGCCAGCTCGAGATCGGCCAGAAGATGGCCAAGACGTACATCGACAGCTACTTCGCCCGTTATCCCGGGGTCAAAGGCTTTCTGGACCGCACCATCGAAGAGGCGCGGCAGGCCCGCCGGACGAGCACGTTGCTGGGACGCATCCGCCTGCTGCCGGACATCACGAATTCCAACCCCATCATTCGGCAGGCTGCCGAGCGCACCGCCGTCAATACTCCGATCCAAGGCTCGGCAGCGGACCTGATCAAAGTGGCCATGATCCGCATCGATGAGGCGCTGGCGCGGGAGAGGTTCGAGGCCGCCATGCTGCTCACGGTGCACGACGAGCTCGTTTTCGAGGTCCCGCCGCATGAAGTGGATGCGGTCGGCCGGCGGGTCCAAGCCATCATGGAGGGCATCTGGGATCTGCGGGTGCCGCTCAAAGTGAATCTGGCCGTCGGCAGCAACTGGGCGGAGGCCCATTGATTCCGGCGGCGCGCGAAACCCCTTGACGGACGGAAGCGCCTGGCAGAGAAAAGCGTCGACCTCAGCGTCTTGCGGCCGGCGCTTTGGGTCCTGCAGCCGGTGCTCTTGGTTCAGGCACGGGAGCGGGCGGTGTTTCGGCTGGTTTGATATGGCGCTTCACCGTTTCTTCCACAGTGCGATAGATGCTCTGAAACGCCTCGGGGAAACCGCTGGGGGACAGCCGGCCGCATTCTATGAACTTGACCACGATTTCCTTGGCGGCTTTGAGAATGTTCTCGTCGATGGAGGCCATGGGGTTCTCCTGCTGGCTGAGATGGCATGCTTCGGTGCGCTAACAAATCAAGCGCGGCGTGTCAAGCCGAGGGCCGTCTTCGCTCGCAGCCGGATGGCGGGAGGAAATGCAACGCTTATTTTGCGGCGGGGGGCGTTTGACATCGCCAGCCGCATCCATTATGTAAAACCTCGTTTTATGTCGAACCGGAGCTGTTGCTCCGGCTGGCGGCTGGTAACTAGGCACACCTTGAGTTGTTGTACTGCGCAGCGGCCGAAACCCCGTTGCGCCGATCGGCCCGATGGCCGAATTAAACCTGCTTGATCGTCGGAGCAATAACAAGGTTTATTCCGACCCCATAGTGGCAGCGATGATAACACCTCAGCCGATTTGTTTTCGTAGAAGGCGTCAGGGTCCGATCCTCATACTGGCGTTTTGCCTCGCTTTCTTCTCTTCCGCCTGCACCACCATCAGGGATACCGCCAAGGGTACCGTTCGGACGGTCAGCGAAACTTCCCGGAAGATGAGCAATGCCTTGACCGTGTCCGGCGACCTTAAACACAAGATCGCCCTGATCGGCGTTGAAAACCCGCCCCCAAAGAGCCCTTCTGGCTTCCATGCCTTTTTTCAAAAGTCCCTGGCCGGATTTATCCAGAACGACTGCCGCAAAAGCATCGTGGATGAAGGGCTCGGCGAGCTCCTTCCCTCTCCGCCGCGACTGGCTTCCGGACAGGTCGATGGTTACGCTCTGGCAGTCATCGGTCGGCCGAGAGGGTTGAACTTCTTCGTGATCGGCACCTTGAGCGACACCCGGTTGATGGACGAGAAGACCGGCTTCTGGTTGTGGAAAGACACCCGCTATAAAATCCGCGCCGTGCTGAGAGTGGAAGTGATCGATTCGGCCACCGGCAGCAAGGCCATGGACGAGACCCTTTCCGATGAGGTGGTCATCGATGAGCTGCACTACCAGCAGCTGCAGGAGAGCGGCCCCTTGCCTTTCGGCGAGATCGAACCCATCCTGAACCGTCTGCTGCCGGAGGCCGGCTCCCGGTTATGCGCAGCGCTCGACCGCCAGCCATGGCAGGGGTTTATCGTGGGCACCGACGGAGGGCGGATCACCATTTCCTCCGGCAGCGCCGTGGGTCTGTCCGTCGACAGGACGCTTGAGGTCTACGGCAGCGGGCGGGTGGTCGAGAGCAAAGGCGGGATGCGTTTCTTGCAACCAGGGGATCGTGTCGGCGATGCCCGGGTCGGCTCGGTGTCCTCCGATCAAGCCGAGGCCGTCTTCCGCCAGCCGGCCGTCCTCGGCCCAGGCGGCACGGTGCGGCTAAAATGAGGGGCAGGGCCGCTCCGATCCTAAGCGCAGATGCTCCAGCGCAGCTTCTCCCGACTGCTGGTAGGCATTGATCAACTCCAGGGCATCCGCCATCGAAGTGATGCGGCCGGCTGCCTTCCGCAGCTCGGCGCTGTTGAGCAGTCCCTTCCCAAACCATGCCAGGCGCGTGCGCATCAGCCGTGCCGTGCGTGCCTCCCCGAAACACTCAACGCTGGCCATGAGGTAACGGCGCATGACGGCGATGCGCTGGTTGAAATTCGGCACCGGCAGTGGCCGGCCCACGAGGCAGCAGGCGACTTCGCTGAAAATAAATGGATAGCCGATGGCGTGCCGGCCGATCATCACGGCATCACAGCCGGTTTCGGCCATCATCCGCGCCGCATCCGCTGCACTGCGGATGTCTCCGTTGCCGACGACCGGTATGCGCAGGCGCTGCTTGAGAGCGGCAATGAGCGCCCAGTCGGCCCGGCCGCTGAACTTTTGCGCCGCTGTCCGCGGGTGGAGGGTCAGCGCATCGACGCCGCAGGCTTCGGCCATGGCGCCGATGGCCAGTGCGTCCTGTCCGGTCCGTTCCCAGCCGCTTCTAATCTTGATCGTGAGCGGAATCCGCACCGCCTTGCGGACGGCCCGAAGCATGGCTTCGGCGCGCTGCGGATCGCGCATGAGTGTCACCCCCGCGCCGGCCCGGACGATCTTCCGGACGGCGCAGCCGAAATTGAGATCCACCACGTCCGCGCCGGAGGCTTCCGCGATCGCCGCCGCTTCGGCCATGACATCCGGCTCGGAGCCAAATAGCTGAACGGCGAGCGGCTTTTCCTGCGGAAGGCTGCGCAGAAGATCGAAGGTATTCGACGATCCGTGCACCAATCCGTCGGCGCTTACCATTTCGGTGGTGACCAAGCCGCAGCCGGCCTCTCGGGCCAGCAGACGAAAAGGCAGGTTGGTGATTCCGGCCAGAGGCGCGAGGAGGGTGGGGCTTTCCAGCTGCAGAGAGGCGATTTTCATTTAAAGGCGCGGGTTGGCGTAACAATAAAGGCAACCATGCGAGCAGAGCTGCCGATCGTAAGAGCCGACGTCCGAGGACCGCTGGCAGCCGCAGCCCGCCAAGCGGCGCTGGCCGGGGTCTCGCCGCCGCGATAGCCGGCCGCCGTAGAGTTCCATTAAAAGATCGTTCGGAATGCAGGCGGCCGGCGCGATTTTCGAATGGGGCGGCAGGACCTGCAACGTCTTGTTTTCGCAGCAGGTGGAAAGCCGGATGTGTCTGGCCGATAGCAGTCGCTCTAGATGGAGCAGGATGCCCACGCGCCGATCCTGCGCCGCCTCGACAAACCGAAAGCCCGGCCGGCGGGCGGTCCTCTGCGCGATTTTGGCATAGCAATCCAAGAAACTCGTCGTGCAGCGCCGGATGCCGGCGGCCGCGGCGGCATCCGCAATCCGTTCGGCGTCGCCGAGGTTGTCCCGGATGTCCGCGCCGTTCCAGCGGTAGTGGCAGATCGGATCCAGGCGCCAGTTGACGGCGTGCGGACCGAACTGGATGCAAAGCCGATGCAATTGCTCTAAGCGCCGGGGAAGCCCCGGCAGATTCGGTTCCAGCAGCGGGTCCTCCGAGTTGATCGTGAACTGGAAATAGAGGTGGTATCCCATCTGCCTCAGGCGCTCGCCCCAGCCGGCATCCAGGAAGGGTCCGAAGTTCTTGGACCAGAAAACAATGGTGTGCACCGGAGGGGCGGTCGCCGGAATCCGGGTTGCCTGTCGGTTATACGGGTTCACCACTTCGAATTCACCGTTGGCGATGCACGCCATGAACCAGGGCATGAAAAAAGCCGGAATATCGGAGCGGCGGGAGGCCGAAATAACGATCGAATCAGCCCTCATGGCACCTGCGTTCTGGACTGCCGTCCGACGGTTGCGGAGAGCGGCGCTCGGTGCCGCCGGGTGCCCGGATTTCCGGCCGGCCGAGTGACCATGACCGCGAGGAACAGACGGCGGCTATTTGTCCTTCTTGATTTCAGCGAAGGATATCACCTTGGCGCCGTTGGACTCCCTGGCGGGCGCCTTGATCGGCTGACCGGGGATGCCGGTGCTGGCGGGCTTAATAGGGCTCACGACTTTTTCTATCCGCATGCGCTTGCCGTTCATGGTAAACGGAGCCCCGTCGATATAGGCGTCCCGCAGAATCCAGGTTGCCACCTGCACCGGCATCTGAAGCATCAACAACGTGACGTGATACCAGCCGGGCTTGTGGTCCGGCTCGATGGACTCGATGCGTGCGAAAGAGAGGGGTTTGTCCTCAAAATGGATGAGGACCAGGTCTTTTTCAGCGGTTTTATTTTCCATAAGTCGCTTGAGGGTCCGTTGAACGAAGGTTGCTGGGACGGCGGCCTACTCCGGTATGCATTTTCTACGGCCGACCGCCAGGTCGTGGATCGGGATCAGGATGTCGGCGATTTGACGGATTTTTTGGATCGAGTCGTAGGCCTCCGCCAAGTTCATGTGCACCCCCGGGGCGACCGCCGGCCCCCGGGGTGGAAAATTTTTTTCGTTGCAGCAAAACCCCGTGATAACCGCGCGGCCTTTGGCGGTGTTGATGGCGACGGACTGGCCGCCCACCGTGTGCCCCGGCGAGAAAATCACGTCGATGCCATCCGCGATGCGGGCATCGCCCTCCAGCGTGACCACTTCGAGTCCATCCAAGATGTCGGGGTAATAGCGATGATCGACCGGATGGGGGTTTTTGAGAAATTCATACTCCGCTTTTTGCACGATGATTTTCGCGTTCGGGCACTTGCTGTCGTTCTCGCAGTGGTCGTTGTGCAGATGCGTATGGATGATGACGTCGATGGCCTCGGGTGTCAAGCCCTCGCTTTCCAGCGCCGCTTCGAACTCCATCACTCTGAACCCGTACTTCTTCTCGACATCGGCCGGAACGACGAATTCGGCCAGCCCCGTGTCCACCAGAATGTTCTGGTCACCGCCCTTCACGCAAAAGGCATAAATGGGCAGATAGATCCGTTTGCCGTAATCGCGCAGATAGGTCATGACCCCCTGGTCGGTTTCATTGATCCCCACCACCAGCGGATGAACGGTGTATTCACGCATGGCAGACTCCCGCTCAAGTTTTTTGCGTTTGGGCCGATAGCGTTATAAACTAATTTCAGACCGACTGCAAAAAGAGGATTCGAACATGACACGCACATCCGTTCGCACCATCTCCATTTTCAGCCTGCTGGCCCTCATCTTGGCCGGCCTGGGCCCGCTGGCCGTCGCGGCCGGCCCATCCGCTCTCAAGATCTCCAAGGCTGCGGCTGCGCCCAGCGGGTCGCAGGACCCCGGCTACTGGTTTCAAAAAGGGGCCTTATGCGCCACCTACGGCAACAATCAGGCTGCGGTCACCTATTTCGGCAAGGCCATTACCCTGGATCCTAGTCATAGCGGGGCCTATTTTTCGCAAGGGATTTCGTACGGCCAGCTGGGAAATTACTCCAGAGCGATGGCCGCCATTAACCGGGCCATCGAGATGCAACCCGAGAACGGGCTATATTACTACGGGCGCGCACGGGTCTGCCTGCTTTCTGGGGAGAAGGAAAAAGCGCTGGCCGATTTCCGCAAGGCCGCCGATCTTGGCGACGAAGACGCCCAGGCCTATCTGAAGCGCGTGAAATAAGCGGGCGCCAGACTACCCATTTCCAATCAATATATTCAGGGAATGATCACGCCTTCGGATTTCTTGCCGTCGATCTTGATCGTGAGCGGCCGGGCCAATCTCACGTGCCTGAGATGGGCAGTGGCGGTTTCCGCCGGCTGGGTTTTCAACCAGTTCCAATCCACAAAATCCTTGTCGTTGCCGGACGCGGTCAGATAGCTGATATCGAGCGACGTGATATTGTGGAAAAAGTGGGATCCCTGGGAAGGGTCGGCTTTCAGCGCCTCGGTGGCGGTTTCGACCACGGCCTTCACTGCGGATATGTCCGTCCACTTCACCGGGATGCCGAGCCAGCGATCGGCCGATCCCCAGCGCCCGGGACCAATCAGCAAATAACGGCGGTTGCCATTGGCGATTAGTTTGTTCAGTCGGCCGACTTCGGCGGCAATCTCGATGGTGCGCGTTATGTCGAACGCCTCGGGGTCGACAAAGACGATGTCTTCGATGTCGAGAATCTGTCCGTTGCCGAGAGCCATAGAAGAGTAGCAGATGGCCCGCTCCCTGTCCGTTCCCTCGATTTCCACGTTCAGCTTCTGCCGAGCCACCGCCATCGGGCGGATTTGCAGCAGGTCGAATATCGGTCGGCTACCGGCTGCCATGTTCACGGCGAACTCGATTTCCACCGGGCAGCCCATGCCGCGGCGCCCGATCTCCAAGAGGTCCGTCAGGATCTCGGGCAACGGGAGTTCACGATATTTCAGGATCCCGGCGAACGTCACCACCGGCAGCCCGCCGCTTTGCAATCCGTCGCGGATGCGGTGCTCCTGGGGGTAATAGGTGCTCGAAAGGGTGCGCACCGCCGGGCAGCCGGGGTAATCGTCGATGGCCAGCCGGGCCAAGGTCGGGTCGTCACCGGCGCTGAGGTCCTCCGGGAAATCCTTTAATTTCAAAGCATAAAAGAACCGCTGCGAATTCTTGAGAATGTCATCCACGGTGGAAAATTGGGGCATGAATTGCGGGTAGCGCGGCGAGAATCGCAGGGAGGTGCCGCCTTCGACCACCATCTTTCCCAGGCCTAACGCAATATGGGCGATGCCTTCATCAGGTTTCATGTGGGCGATCGGATAGAAGTTGTAGGACTGGACCACCCCGGCCAATGATGGAAAGTAATGCTCGTCGCAGGCCTCGCCCGCTAAATGCTGTATGGCCACCGCCATCTTTTCTTCCTCGATACGGTGAGACGTGCTCTTGGCAAAGGACTTGGGACTTTCGTAGTACGTAGAAGCGTATACCAGTTTGACGGCCAGGATCAGGCGCTCCAGGCGCCGGGCCCGTTCGGGGTGATTGTTGGGCAGCATGTAGGTGCGGTAGATCCCGGCAAAAGGCTGAAACTGGGCATCCTCCAGCATGCTGGAAGAGCGCACGGCCAGGGGGCAGGTCGTATGATCGAGAAACAGCTCCAATTGCCGGGTGAGCCATTCCGGAAAACGTGCCTGGAGAAACGCCGCGGCGATCTCCGCGTCGGCCATCTCGCGGGTGCCGAGATCTTTGAGCTGATTCTCAGCAACGAAGTCGTCGAAACCCTCCGTGCTGATGGCGATCGTCTTGGGGACGCGGATGTCGACGGCGGGGTATTTGCGCTGCATCTCCGGATGCTCCTTGAGCATCATGGCGGCAAAGGCAAGCCCGCGGGCCTTGCCGCCGAGTGAACCGCGCCCGATTTTAATGAAATCCGCATCCGGGTCGAAACGGTCCCGCGCCATCTCGGTGATGATGCCGCGCTGGATTCCCTTGCGTCGTTCGTGAATGCAGCGGATGAGGTAGCGTTTTAGCTCCTGGGTGTTGGAAAAATCGCCGACCCGCATCGGCTTGAGCTTCGAGGCCAGCATGACCTCCGAACGGGCCATGAACCAGCTGGAGAAATGGTTGCGCTGGGCGTGATAGTCCACGGAGGCGTCCGGGATGGCGGGCAGGATCTTCTCCATGTTCCTAAGATTGGAAGCCCGGGCAATCTCCTGGCCGTCGGGAAGCCGGAAGATGAAGTCGCCGAACCCCAGGTACTGCATGAAGAAATTGCGGATTTCGGTGCTGAGCCCCGGGGAGCTCTTGTTGACAAACACCGCCGGAATTCGGGCGGCTTTTTCGCGGTTGGCCTCTTCTGAGCTCAGATTGAGCAAGGGCAGGTCCGGGTTTTCGGCACGGATCATGGACAGCAGGGCAGACCCGGCGTTTTCATCCATCGCGCCGGCGCGCGGGAAGCGCACATCCGACAGAACCCCCAACAGGTAAGGTTGATAGCGCCGATAGAGGCCCAGCGCTTCCTCGTAGGTTTCCGCCACCAGAATCTTCGGCCGGGCGCGCATGCGGAAGATGCGGTGCTCCTCGTTGACCGATTCTTCCATGGCCGCCTGGGTTTGGGTGACGATTTCCTTGTAGAGCACCGGCAGCAGCGAAGAATAGTGAACCGGAGAGTCCTCCACCACGATGACGACCCGCACTTTGGCCCGATCGGTGTCGTAGGCGACGTTCATCCGGTCTTCGAGGTTCTTGATGAGGGCGAGCAGCAGGTCCGTGTTGCCCTGCCAGACATAGACCCGATCGATGGACTGGCGGTCGGCGGCCTTGTGGTCGAGCAGATGCTGGCCGGTTTTGTGCACCAGCAGAAACACCGGCAGATCCGGGAAGCTTTGTTTGATGGTCCGCCCCAACACGTAGGCGTCGGTATCGTCCACCAGCGGCATGGTGATCACGAGGTCGAATTTCTTGCGGCTCAGCACTTCAAGCGCTTCCTGAGAGGTGGACGCCCAGGTGAGCATCGGCGGACGGGAAAGGTTCAGGCCGCGGTACTCGTGAATGATCCGTTCCGCCAGCCGGCCCTCCTCCTCCATGATGAAGGCGTCGTAAGGGCTGCTGACGAGAAGAATGTCGGTGACCTTGCGGGCCATCAGTTCATGGAAGACCTTGAAGGATAGATCGAAGTCTTCACGTCCGGCCGTGCGCTCATTATGTGCTTCCATTTCGGGCCTCAAAGCCTCCTGTCGTTCGCGTGGGGGTTGTTTTCATTCCGTTGCCTGAGCCGGGGGGCGTGATCGCCGGTGCGGCACGTCCGACAGCGGTCAGGGCTTCCAGCGCGCCGGAGCCGCAAACGGTTGACAACGCCGGCCGTATCTATAGGCGCATGCCGTTGGAATTTCAAGGAGCACCCGGTCGCGCGCTGCGGACATCTCCGCAAAGCCTGCCCTGCCAGGTGTCGCGATGTTCCAGGGCGTGCCCGATGGCGGCAAGCGTCGCCGTCTTGTCCTGGCACCAGGACGGCGCAGCGAGCTCGTCGGGGTGGGGGTCGCCGGTCAGGCGTTGGATGACCACGCGCGCGGGCAGGCGTTCGAGAACGTCGGCGACCAGATCCGCATATTCCTCCCGTTCCAGACAGCGATATTCGCCTGCCTGGAACTGGACCTCCAGGGGGGTGCCCCGCACGACATAGAGGCTGTGGATCTTGACGCCGTCGATGTCCGAGGCCGCCAGGGTCCTGGCGGTGAAGCGCATGTCGGCGCGGGTCTCGTTGGGCAAGCCCAAAACTATGTGGGCGCAGACCGGAAGGCCGCGCGAGCGGGTGGCCGCCGCGGCTTTCAGGAAACACGCCACGTCATGCCCGCGCCGAATTCGAGCAAGCGTCGCGTCGCGGGCGGACTGCAACCCGTACTCCACCCAGATCCAGTGCCGGCGGGAATACTCCTGCAGGAGCGTTAGCACCGCTTCAGACACGCAATCCGGCCGGGTCCCGATGGACAGGCCCACCACGCCCTCGACTGCCAGGGCTTCATCGTAGAGGGCTTTGAGTTTCGCCACGGGTGCGTACGTGTTGGAGAAGGCCTGAAAATAGGCAATGAATTTGCGCGCCCGATAGCGTCGGGCCATCGCCGTTTTGCCGGCCTCCAGCTGGGCGCTGATCGACAGTCCTCGGGCATAGGCGCCGGTGCCCGAACCACGAGAGTTGCAGTAGATGCAGCCGTCGGCAGCAACGGTGCCGTCCCGGTTGGGACAGGTGAGACCGGCGTCCACCGTGATCTTCTGGACTCGGCAACCGAAAATGCCGCGCAGGTAAGAGTTAAGGTCGGTGTAGCGCATTGGCATGGTGGCTTGACCCGCTAAACCGGCACCGATATAATCAGGCCGCGCGCATGCAGACCGGCGGTCTGGGGTTTTGGCGTCATGGGTATCGGCGGTTTAACTTAGTGGAACCGGCCAGACGAAAAAGATCCCCACCCGCTTGTGTCTGTATCTATCACACTTCACTCAAACCTCGCAAACGGCGGAATAGATAGGGCTCATGACATCCTGCTCTGACAGCTACGATATCATCGTGGTCGGCGCCGGCCACGCGGGTTGCGAAGCCGCCCTCGCGGCGGCCCGCATGGGCTGCCGCGTCCTGCTGACGGCGATCGATCTCGACAAGCTTGCCGCCATGCCCTGCAGCCCTTCGATCGGCGGCATGGCCAAGGGACATCTGGTGAAGGAGATCGACGCGCTGGGCGGCGAAATGGCGAAGATCGCGGATCAGACCGCCATTCAGTACCGCACGCTCAACACTAAAAAAGGGCCGGCGGTGCATGCCTCGCGTAGCCAGAACGACAAAAAACGCTACCACATGGCCATGAAGCGGGTGGTCGAGACCCAGCCCGGGCTGGACCTCAAGCAGGCCCTGGTGGAGCGGTTAATCGTGGAGCGGGGGCGGGTCGTGGGGGTGGAAGATCACACCGGGTTTGCCTATGCCGCCCGGGCGGTCGTGCTGGCTACCGGCACTTTTCTGAGCGGACTGGTGCACGTCGGATTCCGGTCGATCCAGGCGGGCCGGGCCGGGGAGTTCGCCTCCTACGGTCTGCCGGCGCATTTGCGTGAGCTGGGGTTTGCGCTCGGCCGTCTGAAGACCGGCACCCCTCCGCGGCTCAAACGCGCCAGCATCGATTTTGCGCGGTTCACGGCGCAGGGCGGCGACGAGCGCCCCGTGCCGTTTTCGCAGTTCTCGCACGGCCCCGTTTTGCCGCAGCTGCCGAGTTTCATCGGCTACACCGGTGAGCGGACCCATGCCATCGTGCGGCGCAACCTCGCGCGCTCGGCGCTTTACGGCGGCGTCATCACCGGCATCTCGGCGCGCTACTGTCCCTCCTTCGAGGACAAGATCGTCAAATTCCCGGAAAAGGATCGGCACCAGGTCATTCTCGAGCCGGAGGGCGTTGATACGGAGGAGATCTACGCCAGCGGCTTGGGCAACAGCCTGCCGCTCGAGGTGCAGATCGAAGTGGTTCGATCCGTGCCCGGATTGGAGTGTGCCGAGATCATGCGGCCGGCCTACGCGATCGAATACGACTACGTCAACCCGGTTCAGCTCCGGAACACCCTGGAGACCCAGCGTGTGCAGCATCTGTATCTCGCGGGTCAGATCAACGGCACTTCGGGCTACGAGGAGGCCGCCGCCCAGGGGTTGTGGGCGGGCATCAACGCCGCCTGCCGCGTGCAGGGGCGGCCGGTTTTCATCTTGGACCGGTCCCAGGCCTACATGGGTGTCATGATCGACGACTTGGTGACGCGCGGCACCCGCGAGCCTTACCGCATGTTTACCTCGCGCGCGGAATACCGTCTGATCCTGCGCGAGGACAACGCGGACCTGCGCTTAATGGAGTTTGGGCACGGGCTGGGGCTGATCCCTGCGGAGGCCGCCCGGGCGCTGCGTCGCCGGCGGCAGCAGATCGCATCGGAGATCAGACGTGTCAAAGAAACGGTGGTGCGTCCCACGCCACAGGTGAACACCTACCTGGAGGAGCAAGGATCCAAACCCATTCAGCAGGGGGTTCACCTGGATCAGCTGGTGAAGCGGGCCGAGCTAGGTTATCCGGCGGTGGAAACTCTGGCGCCGGCGTCCGAGCCGGTTGCCACTGCTGCGGCCCGACAGGTGGAGATCGAGATCAAATACGAGGGCTACATCCAAAAACAGATCAAAGAGATTGAGAAATTCAGGCATTTGGAAAAAATCCGGGTCCCCGACGATTTCGATTTTCAGTCGGTTCACGGGCTTTCGAACGAGTTGAAAAGCAAGCTGACCGAAGTACGGCCGACCTGCCTCGGACAGTCCGCCCGTATCGACGGCATCACCCCGGCAGCACTCTCGGTGCTGATGGTGGCTTTAAAAGCGAGGGGAAGATGACACGCATGCGCGGCGTGGGCCTGTTATCGTCAGCCCAACGCCTGACCGGCAGATCGCACCACGTTCATGACGGCGGGCGGCGCTCGAAAGCTGAGGCCGCTTGACAGCGACCGGTTTTCCCCTTACCTTCAAAAATAAAATTTCGCTGCAATAACGGAGAATTAAGCAAATGTCGGAGGACTACTATAAAATTCTTGGCGTGAACCGCGCCGCCACCGATGCGGAAATCAAAAAAGCCTACCGCAAGCTTGCCATGAAGTATCATCCGGATCACGCCAAAGGGGACAAGGCGGCTGAAGAGAGGTTCAAGAAGATTAGCGAGGCTTATGCGGTTCTTAGCGACAAGCAGAAGCGTCAGGAGTACGACACCTTCGGATCGGAGGGATTCCATCAGCGTTTTTCGAAGGAAGATATTTTCAGGGGGTTCGATATCAATGACATTCTTAGAGAGTTCGGCTTCGGGGGCGGTGATTTTTTCGGGGGGCAGAGCGGCGGGACGCGGTTCACCTTCGGCCAGCAGGCTCCGTTCGGCGGCCGCAGCCGACCGCAGAGCCAGCGGATGCCGGGAGCATCTGACATCGTGTACGAGCTTTCTCTGACCCTATCCGAGGCTGCTTTCGGTACCACCAAACAGATCACCATCCAGAATCAGAGCACACCGGAGCGCATAACCGTCAAAATACCCAAAGGCATGACGACCGGCAAGAAACTGCGGCTGGCGGGCCGGGGCAATCCCGGATCATACGGCGGCCCGCGCGGAGACCTTTACATTCAGGCCAAGCTCTTGGAGGACCCGGTTTTCAGCGTTGAGGACCAGGATTTAGTCACCTACCGCGAGATCAAGCTCACGGATGCCCTGCTGGGCACCACGATTTCGGTGCCGACACTGGAAGAAAAGCAGTATCATCTGAAAATACCGCCCGGTATCAAGAACGGCACGCGGATGCGCTTGGCCGGGCACGGCCTGCCTTCGATGAAGGGCTCCAGACGGGGCGATCTCTTCGTTTGCCTGCAAATCCAAATACCCAGACACCTGACGACTGAACAAAAGGCATTGGTTGAAAAGCTTGCAGAAACAGGGTTGTAGAGAGCCTCACGGGCGCACTCCCCAGTTGTTCAGGGTATTGGTTCTGGCTTGTTTTAGATAAGCTATTATGTTCATTTATAAAAACCCCTTAATCTAGCCTCTCGCACCATGCTTGCCAAATTTGACTTTGTATGCATTTAGCGATAAAGTTTTTTATATAATTGGCGATATTATGAATTGTGGCAGTCATGCACATGATCTTTTTTGCTTAGAATTATGCCTGAGCTGATCCCGGTGCTGTCTGCGGCTGAGCTCCGCCTGCTGGTGATGGGTTTGGCCCGCCGAATTTCGGCGGATTACCGCGGCCGGGATCTTGTTTTGATTGGGGTGTTGAAAGGTTCGTTCATCTTTCTTTCTGACCTCATCCGGCAGCTCAGCATTCCCGTGAAGATCGATTTTGTGCAAGCCTCCAGCTACGGCAATGGCACAGAATCGTCCGGCAATATTCGACTGTTAAAAGCCGTCGGTCTGAATATCCGAGGTCAGGAGGTCCTCGTGGTGGAGGACATCGTTGACACCGGCCTGACGATCCGATGGATTGTTGACTACCTGCAATCCTTTCAACCGCGGAGCGTCGGAGTTTGTGCGCTGATTGACAAGCAGGCGCGCCGGGAGGTGGATGTGCCGATCGCCTACACCGGGCATGTGGCGGGCAGCGGCTTCTTGGTAGGGTACGGTTTGGATTATGCCGAGCAGTACCGCCATTTACCGGAGATATGCCACCTCAGCCTATGAGGGGATGCCGACGGCGAAAAGCCAGCCGATCTTCCGGCCGGCACCATAGGAGCTGGCTGCTAGCTGCCAGCCTAAAAACCTTAACCAATGGGGTTGAGCCATGATCGTGATATGCGAGGGATGTGAAACAAGTTTCCAGGTCGAGGAGCGCCTGATCAAATCGACGGGATCGAAGGTGCGCTGTTCGAAGTGCCGCCACGTTTTTGTCGCTTATGCACCGGCGGCATTGGCCGTAGCTGAAGAACCTTTGATTTTGAGCGACGAATTGCCGGCGAGCGCAGCGACTGGCGCTCGGGTCGAGCTGCCGGAAATCGGGTCCCAGATCGACGCTCTGTTCGCCAATGACTTCGATGTGGCAGCGGACACTTCCGCCGATCCGGAGCCGGAGCTGCTCGACGTGGAGGATCTTCTGGAGGAGGACTCGCCGCCGGCGTCGGCCTTGACAGCGGAAGCTCCGGACGAGGATTTGAAGCTGGACCTGGACCTTGACTTGAACTTCGATGAGGACGTGACGGCACAGAGCCCCTCCGCCGGTCCCCCGCCTCCGGCTTCCTCCAGCGACGCTCGGCCGATCGATTTCAATTTGGATATTGGATCCCAGCCGGAAGAAGCGCCGGGGGGCATGCTGGCCAGTCTGGACGAGCTGGGGATCAGGTTGGATAGCTTGGAGGGGTTGGACGATGAGGTTATGCCGGCAGCGTCCAGCACCGGTCCACCCGCAGGCGGCGAGACGCCGGAACTCGACCTGGAACTGGACCTTGACGCGTTGGTGGCTGAAACGGCGGAAGAGCTGACGCCAGAGCCTTCTGCGGCCGGGGCGGATGAGCCGCTGACGGATGAGGCGGTCGGCGCCCTCGCTGAAGCGGCTCCGACGGATCGCCCTGAGGCAGCAGCGCCTCCGAGGGATAGCGAACTGGACTTGTCGGACCTGGAAGCCATGCTCGAGGGGGATTTGCAGGCAACCGAGCCGCCAGGCGCTGCCGCCGCCGAGCTCGATCTGGAATTGGACACGGGTGTGGCTGCCGCCGACGAGAGCGAAAAGGCCCGAGACCTGGAGGAATTGGACTTGACCTCGATTACCGGCGAGACAGTCGTCAGCGCTGATCGCGTTGGCATGGCCGACGAACCGCCGGCGGAATTTGATCTGGCACTTGATTTTGAGGACGGTCCGAGCGCGGCACCACCTGCGGTCGCATCGGTCGAACCCCAGGACGATGAGCTGGATTTCTCGGACATCACCAACATTCTGGAGGAACCACCGACCGAGCCGGACAAGGATGCCGCTGACGCGGCGCCCGAACTCGACTTGTTTTTGGGCGAGGACCAGCCGCCGGCGGCCCCATCGACCCCCGCACCACCGGCTGAAGTGCAGGACGGCGTTTTGCTCGATATTGAAAGCTTGCTGCAAGAAGAAGATACGAGTGAGGCGCCCGTGGAGCAGAAACCCGCCCGGGCGAACGAAGAACTGGACTTTGATATTGCGGTCGGATCCGCACCGGCCATGGCCGACGATCTGGAAATTGAAATCGAGTCGGCTGCCGATGGAAGCGAAAGCCATGCACCCGCTGAGCCGTTCGCGGTTACGGATGGATGGGACCGAGAGCCTGCGGCCGCGTCGGACCGGTCATCCGCCGAAGCGCTCGCCGGCACCGGTGCCGGCGGTGTTACCGATGCGCTCGAGATGGAGTCTGCGGCCGCGGCTGCCCTGGCGGCTGAGGCGCCGCGGCACTCGGGCGCGCGCAAGTATCTGCTAACAGCGGCCGGCGTGGTGGTGCTCGCCATTGCCGCCATTCTGGTTCCGCGCAGCTTTGACGTTAAGATCCCGTTCCTAAGCGATCTGGAGATTCCCTTCCTCGGGAAAAGCTTCCAGTCCCAACCCGAGGACGTCGCTGGCAACCTCAAGATGGCGCCGAGCGCTGAAAACCTCGCCGCTGAATTTATCGACCATCCCGGTGCCGGGCGCCTGTGTGTGGTCAGAGGACAGATCCGCAACAACTACGATCACCCGCGCAGCGCTATCCGGGTGACCGCCAAGCTTTACACCAAAGACAAGACGCTGGCTAAGACCGCCACGGTCTTTGCGGGCAACCTCCTTTCAAACCAGGAACTCGCCACCCAGGATATCGCCGCCATCCATGCCAGCCTGAAGAACAAGGAGGGTGCCAACAATATGAACGTGGGTGTCAAGCCCGGCCGGACTATCCCCTTCATGGCAGTGTTCGACAAGCTTCCCGACAACCTGGACGAGTACTCCGTGGAGGTGGCCGGCTCGACGAAATAGGTGCAGCGAACCGATGTTCAGTAGGTTACCGGGCAGCCGCTTCCCAGCTGCCCGGCTTTTTTTCCGTCTTGACAATTTCGCTGCTTTGACCGAATATAATTCCTCTTGGCGATGTAGCTCAGTTGGTCAGAGCATGCGGCTCATATCCGCAGTGTCCGGGGTTCAAATCCCTGCATCGCCACCAAGATTTAATATCAGCTGCAATCTCAACTGGTTGCAGCTTTTCTATTTTAAGATGGGGCATGGATGGCCAAAAAGGTAATTTTTTTCAAGTGCCATCGCGCCATTCCCCCCGAAGTTGAGGGTTTCATGCCGACAGGCTTTCCAGCTCTTGCAAACCGTTCCACTCAAAGGTATAAACCATTTGTAGTTGTGACATTCATTTGCCGAGGCCGAGGCGTGCGGATCTTCTGTTCCCTCGCTTAATGGATCCTTGGCCCCCAATTGTTTATGATCACCGGCTTTGAAAAAATCGTGGAGGAACGGATCCGCCGGGCTATCGAGAAGGGTGAGTTTGAGGATCTTCCCGGGGCCGGTCAGCCGCTTGCGCTGGAGGAGGACAGTCACGTTCCCGAAGACTTGCGCTTGGCGCATAAAATTTTGAAGAACGCCGAATGTCTTCCTCCTGAGGTTGAGCTGCGCAAAGACATCGAAAAAACCGAAGACCTTCTGACTGCGCTTCCCGACACGGCCGAAAAATACCAAATGCTCAAAAAGCTGAACTTCTTGATTCTCAAACTGAATGCCATGCGCCGGACCTCCATCGGCAATGAAATTCCTCAGCATTACGCCGGCAGAATTGTTTCGCGCATAGAAATGGGGAAGAAGCGAAAATAATCAACCGGAAACGTCAAAATTCCCCGGAAGCGAAAATACCGCCGTGTGCGGTCCGTCCCGTCGCGCGGCGGCGGTTGCTAACGATCAACCCTTTCAGACCAACGATCTCGACCCGTGAACCAGAAACTCACGATTGCCCTTCTTTCAGGAGGCGTATCTTCGGAACGCGAGGTGTCGCTCAACAGCGGCAGCCAGGTTTACGAGGCCCTGGACAAGACAAAATACGATATCCTCCGCTACGATCCCAAAAACGACCTGCCGCGTCTGGTGACCGACGCCCGCCGCATCGACGCAGCGCTGATTATCCTGCACGGATCCTTTGGCGAGGACGGCACCGTGCAGGGTCTGCTGGAGTTGTTGGGGATCCCCTACCAAGGATCGGGAGTTCTCGGCAGCGCGGTGGCCATGAACAAACTCGCCGCCAAGCGCCTCTACCAGCAGGCGGGGTTGCCGGTCCCGGACTATGTCGTGGCTCACTGCTTGCAGGGGATAGACCCGGATGGCGTCGCGGAGCGGCTGGGGTTGCCGCTGGTCATAAAGCCGGTCGTCGGCGGCTCCAGCGTGGGGATCACCATCGTGCGCCGTCCGGAGGCGCTCCGGGCTGCCGTGGAAGCCGGCTGGGGGCACGACCCATCGGTGCTGATCGAAGCTTACATTCAGGGCACGGAAATCACCGGCGGGGTGATCGGCAACGACACGCTCGAGGCGCTTCCCCTCATTGAGATCATCCCGGACCAGAAGCGCGAGTTTTTCGATTACACGGCCAAGTACACAGCCGGAGTCACCGAGGAAATTTGTCCGGCGCGAATCGATCCGGAGCTGACCGCCGAGGCCCAGCGGCTGGCCTTGGAGGCGCACCGAACGCTTTTCTGCCGCGGTTACAGCCGTACCGACATGATGGTGCGCGGCCGCGACATCTTCATCCTCGAAACCAACACCATTCCCGGCATGACGGCTACCAGCCTGCTGCCGCGCGCGGCTCGCACGGCGGGATACAGCTTCGGCCAGCTGCTGGACCGGCTGATCGAGTTGAGCCTCGAGGGCCTCGGGCGCCACGGGTGAGGGTATGACCATCCACCGATCCGGTGAACTCGATCAACACTTTGAGAAGCTGACGATCGGGGATGTGGTCTTTGGGCTCTTGCCGGCGAGGTACCTGCACCCTGCGCGCTTGGCGGATCTCATGGAGCGCGGGGTCCGCTGCGTGCCCTCCGCGCTCTGCCAGCTGATCAGCCGCTCTAAATGTGCCCAGACTTTCTTGCTGCGGCAATGGATGACACCGCACACCTTGGTGATCGCTCGGCGCGCGGAGCTCATGGAAGCCGTGGGTTACTGCGCCCGGTACCGGATTGCCGCAGTGGTCACCAAACAGGAAGGCATGCATTGCGGCCACGGAATCCGGCGTTGGGAGAGTGCGGAGACGCTTTACAACACCGTGGCATTTAGCGCTTCGGTCTACCCGTTCGTGCTGCAGCCCTTTCTGGCGGACATCACCGATATCCGCGTGATCGTGGTGGGTGACTATGTCGAGGCCTACATGCGCGAGAACAATTTCAATTTCCGGGCCAATCTCGCAGCCGGCGGGGCCAGCCGGCCGCTGGCGATGGATGCCGCTGCGGAACGGCTTTGCCGCGAAGTGATGAACCGCGGCCGATTCCCGTATGCCCACATCGATCTTCATTTGACCTCCGGAGGCCACTTTTGGCTGTCCGAGATCGCGTTGGACGGAGGCATCGCCGCCGCGCGCATTGGCCGGGATGAGTTGAAACGGCGGAAACGACAAGTTCTGGAGCAGCTCGCGAAAGCGGATCAAAATCCAAGCTGAAACCTCATCGCAAGAAGGAGGAGCCCATGAAGGTGCTGGTCATCGGAAGCGGTGGCAGAGAGCACGCGTTGGTCTGGAAGATCGCCCAAAGTCCGCAGGTGAAGAAACTGTTTTGCGCGCCCGGAAACGCGGGGATCGCCGAGCTGGCTGAATGCGTTCCGATTCCGGCCGGAAACATTCAGACCCTGCTCGATTTCGCCCGTCGACAAAAGATCGACCTCACCGTGGTCGGCCCCGAGGGACCGCTTTCCGAAGGCATCGTCGACCTCTTCCAGAAGGAGGGGCTGCGGGTCTTCGGGGCGACGCGCCGGGCAGCCGAGATCGAGTCGAGCAAATCGTTCGCCAAATCGCTGATGACCAAATACCATATTTCAACCGCGCGCGGTCGCAGTTTTAAAAGCTATGATCAGGCCCGGCGCTATTTGCATCAGGCGGGCGCTCCGGTCGTGGTCAAGGCCGACGGGCTGGCGGCGGGAAAAGGCGTCATCGTTTGCGAAAGCGAAAAAGAGGCCCTGGAGGCGCTTGATCGGATCATGGTCAAACACGAATTCGGCGATGCCGGCAGCCAGGTGGTCATCGAAGAGTACCTCAGGGGCGAAGAGGCTTCCTTCCTGGCCTTTACCGACGGGCAAACCGTTCTGGCGATGCCTTCTTCGCAGGACCACAAGGCGATCTACGACGAGGACCGCGGTCCCAACACGGGCGGAATGGGCGCCTATTCGCCGGCGCCGGTGGTGGATCGCCTCACCCACAAGCGGATCATGAACGAGGTCATGATCCCTACGGTCAAGGCCATGGCTGCGGAGGGCCGAACTTACCGGGGCGTGCTGTACGCCGGCCTCATGATCGAACGCGATCAGATCAAGGTGCTCGAATTCAACGGACGCTTCGGCGACCCCGAGGCGCAGCCGCTATTGATGCGGATCAAGAGCGACATCGTACCGATCATGGAAGCCGTGATCGACGGCCGGCTGGACCAGTGCACGCTCGACATCGACGAACGCGCTTCGGTCTGCGTGGTCATGGCCTCGGCCGGTTATCCCGGGAAATACCCCAAAGGGCTGCCGATCAAAGGGCTCGACGCCGCCAAGCGCGTGAAGGACGTGGTGGTCTTTCACGCCGGCACCGCGCGCAAAGAGAAGACCGTGGTGACCGACGGCGGCCGCGTGCTGGGGGTGACCGCACTGGGCGATACGGTCGCAGAGGCCATCGCCAAGGCCTACCAGGCCATCGGCAAGATCAGCTGGGAGGGCGCTTATTGCCGTAAAGACATCGGCCGCAAGGCCCTGGAGCGCCTGAGCCGTGCGCCGGCGGTGGGCATTGTCATGGGCAGTGATTCGGATCTGCCCGTGATGGAGGAGGCCGCGGCCATGCTGAAGAAGTTCGGCATCCCCTTCGAGATGACGGTGGCCTCCGCCCACCGCAGCCCGCAACGCGCCATGAGCTTTGCGGCGGAAGCCCAAAACCGGGGGATGAAAATCATTATTGCCGGTGCCGGCCACGCGGCGCATCTGGCGGGGGTGCTGGCGGCCCATACGAGCCTGCCGGTCATCGGCGTGCCGATCGACTCCTCAAGCCTCCAGGGGCTGGACGCGTTGTTGTCAACGGTGCAGATGCCGCCGGGCATCCCGGTCGCCACCATGGCCCTCGGAAAGTCCGGCGCCCGCAACGCCGGTATTTTAGCGGCCCAGATGCTGGCCCTCGGCGACGCGGAACTGGCCGGCCGCATGGATCGTTTCAAGAAGGATATGGCATCCGAAGTTGAGCGCAAAGCCGAAAAGCTCAAGGACTACCGCTAGACCTCTGCGCGTGAACCCGCGGTCGCCCGAGCCGGAGGCCATCGGCCGGGCCAGAGAGGTGATCCGCGCCGGAGGGGTGGTGTGCTTTCCGACGCGCTGCCTCTACGGGCTGGGAGCGGATGCACTGGACGCCGCCGCCGTCGAGCGCGTCTATGAAATCAAACAGCGTCCGGCCGACATGCCTCTGCTGGTGCTGATCAGCCGCAGCGCGCAGCTATCGGAGCTGGCCGAGCGAGTAACGCCCATGGCGCAGTTGCTCATCGAGCGGTTCTGGCCCGGCCGACTGACCCTGGTGCTGCCGGCCCGGGCGCACCTCCCGGCGCGGCTTACGGCCGGAACCGGCAAGATCGGAATCCGCCTGGCCGCACATCCTGTGGCGCGGGCGCTGGTCGAGGCGCTCGACCGGCCGATCACCGGAACCAGCGCCAATCTTTCCGGCGGAAGCGGCTGCCGGCAGATCGCCGAACTGGACCCGCGGATCGCGCGCCAGGTGGACCTCATCCTTGACGGCGGGGCACTGAAGGGGGGCGTGGGATCGACGGTAGTGGACGTGACCGGCGAAAAACCGATGGTGATCCGGGAAGGAGAAATATCGAAGCCTGAAATCCTGGCGGTGATTAGGTCAATTGCCTGAGCCCAGCTGGCTGTCTTTACCTGCTTCACGTTCCCATGCGCCTTCTTTGTTGACAACTCGCGGGTGTTTTCTTATAAACCGAGCCATGCCGGAGTGGTGAAATTGGTAGACGCAGAGGACTCAAAATCCTCCGGGGGCAACCTCATGCCGGTTCAAGTCCGGCCTCCGGCACCAGAATGAAATCAAGGGGTTAACCCTCATTGGGTTGACTCCTTTTTTTCTGGAAAATGAGCGATTGTAACGGTTCTTGTAACGGTTCTCGACAAATTTTTTTCGGACAGGTATTTTTCCTGTTGAGCCGCAGCAAGCTTGAGGTCTTCTTCGCTTACGATATTATAGCGGTCAAAGACTGAACGGGTTTTGTGGCCTGAGATTTTCATGGCAACTGTTTCAGGCACCCCGGAACGGACCATGTTTCTAACTGCTGTGCGGCGGAAATCGTGCAGGATAGGCCCTGCTGGCAGTTTTCCCTGCCATTTCTCAACATAATTGCTGCCCAGCCGGTAGCCGTACCCGAGCCCGACCTTGCGGCAAGCCTCGTTCCAGCAGTGACGAAAATCCTTGATCTGCCCTGTGCCTTCCGCGTTGGGAAAGACGTACTCGCAGAGTTTGCCGGCGCGCTTGCGTTCCTGGGATTGCCCCTTGAAAATCTCCTGCAGTTCGTTGTCTAAATAGATACTACGGCCATCGTCGTTCTTGGTGGTTCCAGGCTCCAGCCGGACGATGCCCTCTCCAAGGTTCACTTGGCTCCAGGTTAAGTCGGTGATTTCAGCTTCCCGCCACCCCGTCTTGTACGCGAACGTTACGAACGGTTTAAGATAGGTGGGCAGGGCATCCCGTAACACTACAAAGCTCTCGTGCTCAAAAAAACCCTTCCGAACGTTGTTCTCCTTCAGCATGGGTATGTATGGCACGCGCTCGATCTGTGGGGGCGTCTGTTTGGCTGCAAGATTGAGGATGCGTTTTAGGGCCGCGAGCTCTCGATTGACCGTGGCGTTCGCGAATCCTTCCTCCAGCCGTTTCTTGATGTATTCGCCTATCTTTTGAGTGGTTAAGGCATTCGCGCGGTGCTTTCCAAACTCTTTAAGCAGGTAGCCGACGCTTCTGGGTTGCCCGCTTGAGGGACTTACGCTCGTTGAGCCTGTAGTCATCCAGGAAGGCGTCTGAGAGGTCCTTGAACATGATCTTGTCCAACCGCAGGGCAGGGGCCTTGCCCTCGGAGATTTCGCCCAGGCGCTTCTTGAGCAGCTCTCTGGCCGCCATCTTCTTGCTGCTGCCGCTGCTTTCGCGGTAGGGATAACCGTTCAAAAAATACTGAATCCACCAAGTCTTGCCTCTCAGATATACAGTACCCATACCACGCTCCATAGTGTCCTCCCTCCTGTGAGCATTATCCCAAACATATTATATATTCGGCACAAGGTCTAGCCTTTTTTTAATAGCCATAAAATCCTGAAAAACCTAAGTTGCGAACGAATGAAAGCGGCCCCAGCAACCTGCGTTTAAATGACATAGCCCTCTCTGGTTGCTGACGCGTGTCATAAGACAAATACAAGCAGAGCAGTTTTGTGTTTGTCATCGTGCCCCCTCTATGACCTTGTTTTTTTCAATGAAGGCATCAATGTCTCGCTGATCAACAACCAGCTTGCGGCCCAATTGCAGGTATGGGATGTCACCGCGCCAAATGCAAGTGCGCCAATACCAGGTTGTGAGCCCATAGACAGCGACCAAATCCCGCAGGCTGAGCAGTCGTGTATGACGGCCTGTTTCCACCTCTTTCGGTGTTGAACATTTTCTCTCCATCGGCTGATCTTTCGTATAGTAGCCGATCAGCTTTTGTCATCCCGTGCTCTAATCTTTCTTTGCCATCATTGTTTGTGGCTACCGGTTAATAGGTTGAAGTTTCGGAGGGGGAAGGATGGCTCCCACCCCCTCCAGGTTCAATATCCTCCTCTAATAATTATGCTGGGTACTGGTTCCAAACACGGCCATCCAGCAAGCAGCCGGCGGCCTTCTTGTTACGGCCACCCCATTGTTTGAAGAAGAAGGCGACATCGGCATCCACGCATTTGTCACGGATTTCGGTCACCCATTCCTCCTCTATGGGACGCGCGCCAGGTCCGGACTCTCCACCAACGATCACCCAATCAATGCCGGCCGGGTCAAAGCCGCTCACCGGCCCCAGCAGCGGTTCGAAGGAGATGAATTTGGTGGCCGCTGGGGTGTCAAGCAGGTGGTCGATGCGGTGGAGATACTTCTCCTTTTCCACCGTGACCCCCATCCAAATGTTGTCGGCCCATGGCAAATCCGGGGCCAGTTCAGCCAAACGTTCGCTGCGCTTGGTCAACACCTGGAACTGGTGCTGGCCTGCTTCGCCCATAACCTTGAACACCTTCCGGATGAATTTCTTGGGGACCTCCTCGTGGAACAGGTCGCTCATGGAATTGACGAAAACGCGACTTGGCTTTCTCCACATGAGCGGCTTCTCCAGGACTTCGGGGTGTAGTGTGACCTCGAACCCGTTAGCGTACTTTGCCTGCCCCATCCCCTGTAACCGGTAGGCCATCTTCTCAGCGTAACAGTGCTTGCAACCGGTGCTGACTTTCGTGCAGCCAGTTACCGGGTTCCAAACTTTTTCAGACCATTCGATTTTGGTAGTAGCCATATTTCCCTCACGATGTTTGTTGTTGATATTGTGTGTCCGGGGTTGCCTTACTCTGCTCTCCCGGTAGCTCATAGGATTGACTGGCGCGGCATAAGCACCACCACGCCAGCCGTTAGATTGTAATCCCAACCCCTGGCTAAGCAGGAATTCCCACGCGCCTAATACAATCTGAGTTTCAGCCGTTCGATGCAGTCCCGTTGAACTGTTTCGATATTGTCCATAGTGCGAACTTCCTGCTCTGATGCGCATGGCTCCAACGACATTAACAGGCCACCAAGTTTGTCAGCAGCCTTTTCGAGCTTCTGAATGATGTCGCTGAGAAATTGCCTATCAAGAATTACATTGGCTTTTCTATTCTTAACCATTGTGTGTCTCCTGATTTTTTAAAATGAACGTGTTGGGCCGTAGGGATGGATTGCGAAATTCCCATTCTCTACGGCCCCGAATGTTATTTGCCTATCCAATCAATGTGGGGTTATTGTCAGCACCTCCGCAGAGAATTATTTTATTAATTTCATGTTGAAGGACATCATCGTTTTCGATATTGAAAATAAGCTGGAGCGCGTGCATACGGACAACTGGATGTTTATCGCCCAGTGCCTTCAAGAGTGCTGAAACTACCTCAGAATTATTTCCATCGTTAACAAAAAGGCCCAAAGTATCAGCTGCCTCAAGTCGTACACGCCAATCTTTATCCTTCAAAGCTTTTAGCAGATTCTTGAATTCCACTTTTTCATATCCGATTTCCCGTATCGCCCAGGCAGCATAACGGCGAACATTAGCATCTGGATCTTCTTCAAGAGCTGTATTAATCAATTCGGTCAAGTCATCATCTTCAGAATCACAAAATCTTGCAGACAAGGTTAGAACCAGTAACGCATAACGACGATGGACCGGATCTTGAGATTTCTCTAAAACCTGCGCACATGATTCAATAATGCTGTCTATGTCCAATGTGTATTGCATATAACCTCGCTTTGAATTTTGAAGTATGTTTTTGCTTTTTGTTATGAGTACATTTCCTGCCATCAGAATCAGTTCGCCTTTTCCATATACCCCTCCCTTTACCGCTACAGGTTTGAAGTTTATCCCATTCGATAAAAGCAGTGGTCCTCATCGTGGTCGAGATTTAGGCTCTCCGACCGACAGACGTACCAGTGCCGTCCTCAGAATGGAGCTTTAGCCTTGCCGATCAGCGTGGAAAATGAGTGTGGAAATCGAAATGCTGGGATCTGCTTACGATCGATGTGGGTGCTGAGTGATGTGCGTGGAATACTATGTACGGTCCGCCATCAAGACTATTTTACAGGAAACAAAAAGTGTATCTGAGATTTTTTTGTATTTTTTTTGGTGAGGGGTGATCGCGCCAGTCTTCAGGCAACACAAGGCCGAAAAATTGGCATAGGTCTCTCAAATAGGACCTGCACCACTCCCCATAGCCTTACTCGGTGCGACTTCGTTTCTGTGAGCCCCCCTCCAGTCCCCTGACGATATTTTACAGGATTGAAAAAGATGCGGACCACACTCGTTCGAAATACCTTGGCGGTCAACCATCGCCTGCGGCATTCCATCAGCAAGCACATACCCACACGGGCCTGACGACGGGTGGAGGATCACCCCCAGCCCATAGAAAATGGACTGGGGGTGAACGAGGCGATGGTGCGAGCTTTTCTGCTCAGGGTTTCATTTGGTAAAGCGGTAACAGTTGCGGCCGCGGCTTCTCTTGGATTTCACGCTATAGATACGCGCAAAGGTTGAGACGACGTTGGCCAGTTCCGAACCGAATACCTGATTGTTATCATACGCCTTGAAATCCAGCCCCTTCTGCTGCGCTATGACCCGCAGTTTCTTTCGGATCGTGCCGCTTTCGAACCACTTGGCGCGGTTGTTTTTGTCCTTCAGCCAAATCGACATGGCTCGTGCCAAGGGGTTTGATTCTGTCAGGAACTGAATCTGGTCGCGGTTGATTTTCGCCAGCAGATCGTGGATGTAATTCGCCTTCTTTTTCGGGTTCGTTTGCAGAAGGAGTTGAGCCCAGTCTGCCATACGAAAACTAAGTCCAGACGGCTTCGATGTGCTTTGGCTCTTCAAACGGGCCACCATCTCGTTCAGTGTTTGCAGTACCTCTGACCAGATACGGTTGCGATTATTGAGGATCTGTTTTTTGATGTGTTGGGATGAAAGGTTATTCGTCCCGTTTTCCAGGCGGATGATCAGGCTGCGCTGCAAAAAATCCTCATGCGAAAAGTAGGGCAGTTTCGCCGTGAGACCTATGAACACATCCGGCTTGGCAACTGAGACCTCCAGGGGGGTATAGAGTCTACGTACCGGCGCTGTCATGCCCGTCGATATGCGCACGAGGGGCTTTTCCAGATTCTGGTTGACCGGACTGAAATCATCCAGAAACAAAACGTGGCTGGCATTGGCGACAACATTCAAGTCTCGCGATGTGGGAGGAGGATCGCACACGTTAGCCGCCTGCCCGAACAGAAAAGTCAGGATGCTTCGTGCCGTCTCCGTTTTGTAGGCATTAGGCGGCCCGTACAAAACCAGAATAGGCTTGGTTGGCAGCAGTTCACGGAAAAAGAGCGAGTACACCCAACCCTTCAGGACGAATTCTTGATCCTCCGGCTCCAGAACGTTGCCCTTTGAGTTGCCGAAGTTTGCTTTTGTGAAAAGGTGCTTCTCGGCAAGCCCACCAGGCGACTTCTCCAGGTCATACGGCTCACAGGCATCAGAGTCCTTGAAAAATACACCGTCCGTGCCGAGATCAACCAACTTGATACTCTTGCCATTGAGCACGTACATGTTGCCGCCGAACTGGTTCACATAGAGCTTACCGGACGCCTCGTTGTAGTGGGCAAACTTGAAAAATTCGATACGCTGCCCACTCCGGTACGCGTGGTCTTCGAGGTGTTTGATCGCACCCTTGAACAACCCATCTGATCGATCGAAATAGAGCTCCGTGGCGAGGTACTGATGAAAATCCTTGCCGTCTTTGCTGTCAATGAAAAATAGCTCTTTCTTTTTCTGATGATAAAAATACGCCTCCTTGTTCGTAATGAAAAATTCACCCTGGCTTGCAAGAAACTTCTTTGTCTTCTTGTAGATCGGTCGCTTGTCGCGGCGCTTCTCGTTTAGCAGTTGACGCAGTTCTATTTTAGTGTTGTTCGCCATGATAAAAAACTCCGTTGATAAGGTTAATAGTTGTGTATCTCTGCCCTTGCCCAAACTACCTACCTGATCTACCGCTTCCAATTCTTGAACGATTTTTTCATCATTCGCTGCACCTCCTTGAACTCCGGGATTTCCGCACACAAGTCCCGTCTGAAGTTAACAAATCGCTTCGCGTGGGGGCATTTCTGGATAAGCTCGAACACCTCTTTCCCAGTCAGTTTTACCCTTGCGAAGATCCTGTGCCGACACCGACCCGTATTCACGTACTCGCATTTCCCAGGACACCCACTTTTAGACCTGGCCCACACCAACGCTCCCTGGAACCCATCTCTGTCTAGAACCAATTCAACTTGCTGGCTGAAATAGTGCTGGCAATTCACATCAAATAGCGTCCGCACAACACGTTCCAGGTCAATCCGATAGAATTTCAGTTCCTCAAGCAGCTTCATTCGATAGCCGGATAGGTCTCGTGGTGTCCTCAAGTCTTGCTGGATTGCCTTGCGGCGGTTGATATCGAACTCCACCCTCAAGCACTCGTAGTCCTCGTTTTTCTGGTACACCGTTAGCTGCTTGATGCTTTTGCGGGAATTGGTGTAGTCGGTTACCAAAGGCAGAGTCCCCCTACGGAAAGAAACCCTGGCATACGCGAAAAAAGACGTAAGCCGGATCAATCTCTGCAACTCCAAAAGCCGGTGCCTGTCGAACACCAAGAAATCGAAGGCCAATTCACACCCACAGAGGGCAAAGGAAAGGCGGCGATCATTTTCAGAAAGAAGCCTATTTACGCGCTGCACAGTACTTATGGATGGGTTGTTCAGGACTAGCATGCCGTGGATATTCGACAACGCTCTGGCTTGCCTGGTCAGTGCCATCATGCTGGTCCTACTGTCTCCCATGTCGAAATATGTGCGATCCTTGAATAGTTGCCCCCATGCCCTTGAGTTGGTGAATAGCTCTTTGCCTGAATTGGAACGGTTGAACTTTGCATCGAGTAGCTTCAGAAATTCACCCCTGCTAATCCCATGGAACCGGACAGAGACCAGCATGACATCTACTGAAAACCGGACCTCCTCGATGTTCCCTAAGACTGAAATGAGACTATTGTGTGTTAAAAGTGTTGGGTAGTTACTGTCCGTCATATGTCTGAACCTCCACAGTGAATTAAATGTGTTTTGGGTGCGTCACGTGCGTCACGGTTGCTGATCAAGCCTTAAGCGAAGACTTTGTGTCCCATATGAGAACATTTTACAGGATTGAAAAACGTTGAAAGCATTAATCAAAATCCTTGAATTTGCCGATAAACTGGTATGGTTGGCTTTTCCGTTGGTATAGTTTATCAATGTGAAGCTAAATCCCAGGAGGCGCAGATGACCACGGGCGAGAAGGACGTTTTACAAAAGGCACTCGCTGAAAT
>CAVOWH010000002.1:0-24374 GCA_963700055.1 uncultured delta proteobacterium
TGATAGAGTCTGTGCGGCGGATGGCAAAGCGAGCTGATGCGCTTCTTCGTGACCGGTGCCTATTATGCCCCTGACTCCAACATCGACTTCTACAAATAGGAAGCCGTGTTCGGCCTGGACGGCGTGGCGTTCCGCTGGAAGTGAAGCCGTTCGAAAGCGGGCGGCTTCACCGCCGTTCGCTTTCTTTCCTTAAGTTGCCAGCTGAAATCTTGCTTCAACGATGGTCCACGGTACTTCTATTTCATTATCTTCAGTTCGATCAATCAGCCCCAGGTTCTTCAAGAGACGCACATCCGTGTGGACATTTTTACAATCCCGGCTCAATTCATTTGCCAGGCCACGGATGGTCATCGGCCCAATTTTATGAAGTGTTTTAAGCAATATCCATCGTCCGGGAGTAAGCGTCTTAAAAAGTGTCTCTAAATTTTCGAAGTTAAGTTTATGCTCAGCCGCGACGCTCTTTCCTTGTTCAGCCCGTTTCCATGCGCCGATATAATATTTTGGCAATAGACAACGCTGCAGTATTCACAGCGAAGGGCAATCTACCCAGGCAAGGGCAGCGGGAAAGAGATTACCTCCCTCAGGATCGGTTTGACATGAACACCCCGACGGAGGTAAAGATAAGATGTGTGGAGCTGATCTGTAATGATTTTGGATTGTTGTGTATTTTATTGCATCCGACGTATCACCGAAGCCCCGACTCTTTGATACTAATCAGCCTCCTTATCTGCCGGCATTCGCGATTATGTTTGGCAAAAACTGAATTGGGTGAGTATATTGATTTTATACTTTTGCACGTTTAATCAGTGGAGTTCACGGCGCGTACTTTGATCTCAGGAGCTTTTATGCTGCTACGTTACTTTTTTCTCCTGCCACTCCTAGTCTTGACCTTAACTGCCGTCGGCTGTGCAGGTCCGAAGGCGCAAAGCGCCACCTCCATGGCAAACCCCATCCGGATGAAATCGGCCAACTTGGCGGTAGCATTAATTAGAATTGCTGAACATGGAGACAAGGAGACCTTGGTTGAGGACCCCGGTTGGCGTGAATATGTGATCGAAATCGAAAACATCAGTGCGAGCGCCCTCACAGTTCAAAACGTCAAACTGTTGAACCAGGACGGAGTCTATGTCGATTCTGCCTCGGCCTATGAACAAATTACTGCACCACCGGATGTCGGCGCCGAACTGGCTGGCGATGTTGCCGAGAGGGCAGCAGGTATGGCCGCGGGACAGATCATTCCCTTCGGCGGTCAAATCTTCAGCGTGCTTTCAAGCGCTGTATCGGCGGCATCTGACGGGGCAAATGCGAATGCGAAACGTGTTTTTGTTTTGCGCGTGCTGAAAAATGTCGAGCTTGCGCCCACCGGGAAGGTGGAACGCAGTGCTTTCTTGCCGAATATCACGGAGGCTAAGGTGCTGGTCCTGGACTATGCCCAAGAGGGCAAACCATATCGCATCGAAATCCCCTTACCGATGCAGGAACCATAACGTCTCGTGGAATATCGAAATTTAGATTCCCAAAAAAAGTACGGTGTCACATTTCGATCATCAAGGAAAGCATAGAGGAGGCTGACATGACAAAGGTCAAAAGGTGGTCTTATCTCGCGTTAGCCAGCATCCTTTTCCTTGGGCCTGCTGAGCCCGCCTTGGCTCAGACCACAGAGCCCATCTTGCGGTTGGAGGTGGGCACGCACAACGCCGGTATTTGGGCTATCGCCATTGACCCCTCCAACCGCATCCTCGTGACCGGCTCCGAGGACAAGACGGCTCGGGTGTGGGACATCTCGGGCCGCGGGGAGCTGCTGCGCATCCTGCGCCCACCTGCGGGCGCAGGGGAAGAAGGGCAAGTTTTCGCCGTGGCCCTATCGCCGGACGCAGAGACCGTAGCCTGTGGGGGCCGAACCGGTTCTCTGCAACAAAGTGATGCCTGCGTTTACCTGTTCGACCGTACCACGGGCACTCTCACCCGTCGTCTTGGAGGACTGCCCGGATACGTCCAGCACCTTGCATATACATCGGATGGTCGATTTCTCGCGGTCACGATGGGAAAGGGCGGCATTCGGCTTTACCGCCTCCCGGACTACGCGTTTGTCGCGGAAGACTCGGACTACGGGGGCCTGTGTCGGTGGGCAGTGAGCGATCCCACCGGTTCTCGGTTGGCCACCGGGTGCTATGACGGGTTCATCCGCCTTTACGATCTATCCGGTTTGACGGCCGGGGACGCCTCTTCCCCCAGGCCGGTCACGCCGGTATCCAAGCTCCAGCCTCCTGGAGGCCCGCGCCCGAACGGGCTGGCCTTCTCGCCCGATGGCGCACAACTGGCGGTAGGGCAACACTGGAGCCCCAAGGTGGACGTGTTGGAGGTCAAGGGCAATGTCCTGCAGCATGCATACTCGCCGGATACGACGGGAGTTCGAGGCATGACCGGCACTGACCTGAGATCGGTGGCATGGTCCTCAGACGGCCGATTCCTGTACGCCGGAGGGTACTATGTGGTCAAGGGCGTTTACCAGGTCCGCAAGTGGGCCGACGGGGGACGGGGTGAATACAGGGACTTGCCCATGAGCGCTCATCTGCCCTTCTTTCAGTTGCTGACACTCAGGGCGGGCGGAATCGCCTACTGTTCACGCGACGGATCCTTCGGCGTGCTCAACGATCGGGACGAGGCCGCCGTCCGGGCCCCCGGGCTATTCCCATCCACGCTGGCAATCATGAGGGGTTCCTGCTCTCCCCGGACGGCTCGGGGGTCCAGTTCGGGTATGAACGGCACGGCAAGTCACCCGCGATTTTTTTGGTGAACGAGCGGCGGCTCACGGAGGGCTCCTCCAACCTCTGGGCCGGCGTAAAGGCGGGCCTCACGTGGAAGGCGCCAATTACCGACAGCCTGGGAGTGAGTGATTGGAAAAATTCCCTATTTCCCAAGCTGAAGGGGAACCCCCTCCCCTTGAAAGACGATCCGGCGCAAAGCCTGGCCATCAAACCGGACAGCTCGGGATTTCTGCTGGGCACGAGCATCACCCTTCGGCTTTTCGATACCACTGGAAAGGAGTCCTGGAGGGTCAGAACACCCGGCGCGGCTTGGAACGTGAACACGAATGGCCAGGTCGCCGTGGCCGCCCTCGGCGACGGGACGATCCGATGGTATCGCGTTTCTGACGGCAAGGAGGTTCTGGCCTTTTTCCCCCATCCCGATCGCAAGCGCTGGGTCCTCTGGACCCCTTCGGGTTATTACGACACATCCCTTGGTGGCGAAGACTTCATCGGGTGGCATGTAAACAACGGCAAGGAGCAGGCCGCTGACTTCTTTCCCGCTTCCCGATTCCGTTCAACGTACTTTCGGCCGGATGTGATCGACCGGGTGCTCGCCACCATGGACGAGACCGTCGCGCTTCAGCAGGCCAACGAGGCAGCGGGCCGCAAGCAGGTGGTTGCGGTCTCCGTGCGGGAGAGGCTCCCTCCGGTGGCGGCCATCCTTTCTCCTGCGGACGGATCAGTGGTATCCGGGACTCCCGTGAAGATGCGCTATTCCGTGCGCAGTTCAGAGCCGCTCACCGGGCTGAAGGTCCTCGTGGACGGCCGGCCGGTCTCCGTGGAGGGTATTGGTAAGACGCCCAAGGAGAGTGGGGAGCTGTCCGTCCCTATCCCGTCCAGGGACTGCGGGGTGTCGGTCGTCGCCGAAAACCGGCATGCGGCAAGCGAATCGCCCACGATCCGACTGCGCTGGAAGGGGGCTGCGGCCAAGGAGGAGTTTGAGGTCAAGCCCAGGCTCTACGTCCTGGCCGTGGGGGTCAGCATGTACCAGGACGCGGACCTGCGCCTGGACCTGGCCGCCAAGGACGCCCTGGACTTCGGTTCGGCCTGGAACGAGCAGAAGGGGCGGCTTTACAGCGGCGTGGAGGTGCGGACGCTGACGGACGCGGGGGCCACCAAGGGGAACATCTTGGACGGCCTGGAGTGGCTCCAGCGGCAGACGACCGCCAAGGACATCGCCGTACTGTTCTTTGCCGGGCACGGCATCAACGACCCCCTGGGTGTGTTCTACTTCCTCCCGGTCGACGCCGACATCGAAAAGCTTAAGCGGTCGGCGATCTCACAGTCCGACATCACCTCCACCGTGGCCGGGATCGCGGGCAAGGTGATGGTGTTCATGGATGCATGCCACTCGGGAAATCTGATGGGCAAGTTGAAGCGCCGCGGCATGGTCGTCGTCAGCGCTGTGGTCAACGAACTCGCCAGCGCGGAGAACGGGGCCGTGGTCTTCTCTTCGGCTACGGGCCGGCAGTATGCCCTGGAGAACAAGGAGTGGGGGAATGGGGCCTTTACCAAGGGGGCGGTGGAGGGCATCCGGGGGAAGGCCGATTACACGTCCACGGGGCGAATCACGGTGAACATGCTCGATCTGTATGTGTCCGAGCGCGTCAAGGAACTGACCAAGGGGCAGCAGACCCCGACCACCGTCAAACCGCCCAACGTGCCGGATTTTCCGGTAGCCCTGGTAAGGTGAGAGATTTCTGACTTCAAGGGTCTTCCTATGAAAGATTGAGGCTGTTAAAAAAAATCCGGGAGGTATCCTGACATGATCAGAAAGGAAAGAAACAACGAAAAAGGTGGGCAACCGTTACCGGCTGATTGAAGCGGGTGACACAGCTACCGCGAAGCGGTTTCGTACATCATCCGGTGTATCATTCCAATAACGACTTCTACAATCAGGAGGCTCTGCTCGCAGTGGGTAGGGTCGCGTTCTACTGGAAATGATGGACATGCAGATGCCTCGGCCAACTGGTCGGGCTGGCATCTGATTTGGCCTGCCTGGGGGCAAAGATCATCGCCGTGGCTGATGCTTTCGACGCCATCACCACTAACCGGCCCTATCAGAAAGCCCGAAGGTTCGACGAGGGCCTCGCCATTCTGATTGCCATCACGGATCTCAGGCAGGACCGTCCGGTCCTGAGCGACATCACAACGGACGGGCCGATCGGCCTCGGAAAGGACAACGTGAAAAAACGGACCGCAACCTCGTGGCCCGGGTCGGGTGCAACGGAGGCCGAATTGATGGTTTTCGACTCCTTGACCCAGGATGTGATCGCTGCCGCCAGGGATAGCAGGACGATCGGATTAAAAGAAAAGTTCACGAAGTGGGGGGCTGCGGAAGATGCCTTTCAACTCTGGGCGGACCGGCTCAGGATGTTTCTGGATCAAGCTCGTGATCTTACGACATAGTAGAACCCATCTTGAAAATGCATCTGACGGCCACCTACAGGGTTGCCGGGGCTTAAACAAGAGTTGACCAGAATATACGTCGATAAATGGCCTCTTTAGATCTCTGATGAGGTTGGTCTGTAAATCAACCTCCAACTTCTAAGCATAATTCTAAACTTCAAACCCAATCGCAATCGGATTTGAAATTAGTATTCTGCCTCCCAAACTTTCAGATTCTCAACCGCTATCTATCACGGGAAAACTGATTTGCCTGGATTGGCGACACTGACAGCGAAGTGCGCCACGAGTGCAAACGGGTGGATAGTTTTTTTCTGCCTGTAATCGCACGCAACTGTACAAGAGATGAGGGAAGGCCCCTCGAAGCCGACTTGCAGGAGTAGGCTTCAAACCACCTAAAGCTGCTGTGGCCAAAAGCCATGGTAGTGAGCGTTTAGGAAAAGTCATGGCACAGACTGTGGCAGGTGAGAATCAAGGAGATGAGCGCAAGCGAACCACTGATGAGGTGTCGAAACAGTATAGTGGATGTCAAAACCGGGGTTCTTCGCTGGTTCCGGGATCAGCACGGAAGGAGCTTGCTTACTGGCCGTGCGGCATCCGGCATACAGGTGGCATGACCTTGATTCAGGCTTTTGCGCGGAACGTGGGAACCCGTCCGGTGATGGGAAGAGAAAACCCTATAAGTGTGGACCACGAAGGGGGAAAGTATCGATGCACCGAACGGGGGCGGATCATCCAGTAGTAGTGATGAAGGTCCTGTAATGGGGCTGGAGCGAAGGGGATGAGCCAGCTTGCAGGCAGTGGCGGCCAACCAGGAAACTGGGAGGAGCTGTTTTACTTCCTGCGTCGGCTTGGCACCGAAAGGTTTCAAGAGTAGGGCTGGCAGGAGCCGTATGAATCGAGAGATTCACGTACGGTTCTAAGGGGGACTGGAGGTGAAACTCCTCCGGTCTACCCGACGGGAAACATATCAGCTTGCTGAAAACGTGGGGTAGACGGCCTCCACCCCAGGCAAGGGCTGCGGGAAGGGGATTAGCTCTTTCAGGTTGGGTTTGACATGAACGCGTCGAAGGAGGTAAAAATAGGATATACGGAATATATTATTGAGTAGCGCGTTATTGATTTTGCGATGGAATTGAGCCTTGCGCGTCAATACGATCCAGTTTTGGTGAAAGATGGTTTTCAATTTTTCTTCATTAAAAAAGGTCGCTTTTATAACCCTGTGCCGAATATCTGATCTGTCCCTCTTATCCAATCGACTTCATCTCGCAATTCTATTGATGTTCATCTTATCTTTTTATGGCTGTGCTGTTATGAGAGAAGTACTGGTGAAATCTCTGCCGCCTCCAAGCCACCTGGAGGAAAAGATCGAACGAAATGACTTTTTTATCACAAAAGAAGATGACGTCATTGGCCGGTTGGCGGTTATCAGACTTGAAAAGGAGGATACGCTGCCGGATATTGCGAGACACTTCAGTTTGGGAATCAATACAGTCAGTGCAGCTAATCCGGGAATAGATATATGGGTGCCTGAGGACGGAGAGCGTATCCTGTTGCCTCTAAACTTTATCCTGCCAGACACCGAAAGAAAAGGTATCGTGATCAACTTAGCCGCTATGAGGCTCTTCTATTTTAGAGAAGATCGTAAACAATTAGCGGTGTCCACCTACCCGATTGGTGTCGGTACCGCAGAGCGACCCACTCCCGGGGGCCAAATGTATATCGTGCTCAAGATGTTCCGGCCGACCTGGCATGTGCCCGCCTCGATTGCGGAAGATCATAGGAAAAAGGGAGATCCTCTGCCGGCTAAAGTACCACCGGGACCTCTGAATCCGTTGGGAGAACACGCTCTCTATTTAAGTAAGTCAGGTTATTTGGTCCATGGTACTAATAAACCGACCAGTATCGGCCTCAGAGCAACCAATGGCTGCATAAGGCTCTATCCAGAAGACATCAAGCGACTTTTCGAAAACACCTCGGTGAAAACACCTGTAAACATTGTTAACCAGCCATATCTCGTAGGCCAACGTGATGGAATAGTTTACATAGAAGTTCATACGCCTTTTGAAGAATCAGGCACCACAGAATTGGAAAAGGCATATGCAAAATTGAGAAATATCGAAAAGAAGTCAGGACGCGCGTTTGACTGGAAAAAGGTTAAGGAAGCAGTGGCAGAGGCCCGAGGGATCCCTGTCCCCATATTCGAGATACGCCATGGAAGCGAAAAGGATGTTGCGAAAACCATTGAACTCAAGCACCCAGACAAGCTATATGGCAAACCGGAAATACCGGAACTCAAAACAGACGCGTGGTATGTTCTGGCTGCTATTTTGCATGACAAGGTCGACGCTCTGAGGCTTGCCGCCATTATTAACCATCAGGGCCCACAAATTCCCGCAAGGGTGTTATCAAAGAATGATCGCCACCGTGTTCTCGCCGGCCCTTTCAATAATATGAGCGAGGCCAAAGACGCGGCAAAACGCTTGAAAATTGATTTGGAAATAGACGGCATATTGGTTGAACCATAAAGAAGATTTAGAACTGGTTTCATAACCTCATTTTCGCAATTTTACACGTAACAATTACAATAAGTTACAGGCGGCCAGATAGGTTATGAAACCACTTCTATCCAATTGCGCCTGTTCTGCCACTTTAAGCCATATAACTGGATGAATTACCGCCCTACAGCGCCAGAGGCGGCCTTGCCTTGAGAAATCAAGAAATGGTTGTGCTTTATCTGCAAAAGATGTACATATTTTTTTGCAACAGGCCAATAACACAACGTGTATGTTTCTTGTTAAGTAAAGGAGAATTTTGCAGCCGCTATTGTGGTAATAGGTAAACTTAACAGAAAGGAGGTTACTACATTATGAAGAAGAGCCTTTTGGTGATTTCAATGATGATTGCTTTCGCTATTGGTGTAGGGGGTTGCGCAACAAAAGGTGATCTTGAGCAGGTGCAGGCACAGGAAAAGATGATTGGCGCAAAAGCTGATCAAGCGGCGCAGGATGCGCAGGCTGCCAAGGCAGCAGCCGATGCGGCCACGTTGAAGGCAAATGAAGCAGCGGCACGCGCTGAGGAAGCTGTAAAGAGGGCAGAGGAAAGAGAGAGAATCGCAGATGAAAAAGCTAAACAAGCGGATATTATTTTCCAAAAATCAATGAAGAAGTAAATTTAATAAGGAAGTGGTAGGGTTTTAAGACCCGCCACTTCCTTATATTTTCACCGTTTAGCACGGGATGTATTGCGGATGTAGCCGGAAGAGGACTGGTTTTGCGATCATCAAGCACATTATTAGCAAGAGCAAAGACGTATGTGGATAAAAGGCAGAGAGAAATAGGCAAGTATCTTCGCCTTTTCTTCGCCTGCATCTTGATAACTTCAATTCCTATATGCGGATGCAGTTACCTTGAAGAGGGACTTCAGGTCAGATCAATCTCCCAGGCGGCAAATGATTTTTTCAACCAGGGGAAATACGAGGCTTCCCTGAGCCAATACGAGCAAATTATTGAGAAACATCCCGAGGTAGCCGACAGAGTTATTTTCGAGATGGGTATTATTTATGCCCATCCCAGGAACGAACAAAAAGACTATCAGAAATCTCTGGAATGTTTCCAGAAACTCGTAAGGGATTACCCAAATAGTGCATACAGGCTGGACAGTCAGATGATGATACATCAAATCCATAATGTCATCATCAAGGATAAACTAATTGCTACGCAGCAAACACAGATTGAGACTTCCCGGCAAGAGGTTAAAGACAAAGAGAATGAGATTATTACACTGCAAAAAAAGATTGAGGCGCTCGAACAAAAGATTTTTGCACTCCGGAATGAACCAGCAGATAAAGTTCTGATAGAAAAAAAGGAGCGACGACTGGCATTGCTCTCAAAGGGCGAGGTGATAAAAAGCTATAAAATCGCTTTAGGGGGGAACCCAGTTGGACCGAAACAAAGGCAGGGCGATAACAAGACCCCGGAGGGAACCTACATCATCGATTCAAGAAACAGGGACAGCGGTTATCACCTGTCTCTTCATATTTCCTATCCAAACGAGAAAGACAAAATGCGAGCAAAAAAACTTGGTGTTTCTCCGGGCGGAGATATAATGATCCATGGCATCAAAAATGGTCTCACGTCTATTGGTGGTTTTCATGCAGAGGTTGACTGGACGAAAGGTTGTATTGCCGTTACAGATGAAGAAATGGAGGAAATCTACAAGTGGGTCCCAAATGGTACGGTTGTTGAGATAAGGCCATAGAAAAACCGCACAACTTATCGTTTGAACGAATTGCGTAACACACCTGGTGAAGTTTTTTTTACGCTATATTTCCTTAACAACTCCAAGACGTTGAAACATTGTATAAACCGGCGATGAATCTACCCTTTGAGATTCATCGGGGTTTTGATGGTGTTCGTCAGGTAATCGAAAAGGAATAGCAGGCGGTTAGAGTCGGCTGGATGGAGCCTTCACCTTCGCGGCGACAAGCCAGAGGCCAAAGGACAGCCGCTGCGTCATCGCTCTCTTCATGGCGCCGATAGCATGCAGCCCGAATTCTCTTCGTTTGGAATGATTACCGTTCAGCCCAGCCCAGCCCGGCCTTCAGTTGCTCGGCGGCCCGGCGCAGGTTCGCCATGGAGGTGGCGAAGGTGAGGCGGATGTTCCACGCGCCCGTCCTGCCGAAGGCCGCCCCCGGTGTCACGGCCACGTGTGCCTGCTCGATCATGAATCGAGCGAGCGCATTTGAGTCCATCCCCCGATAGGCGACCCGCGGAAACAGATAGAAGGCACCCTCCGGAAGCGGGCATTGGACCCCCGGGATCGCGTTCAGGGCCTCGGTCATGAACCGGCGTCGGCGGTCGTATTCCGCAACCATTTCGGCCACGCAGGCCTGAGATCCCTGCAGCGCGGCCACGCCGGCCGCCTGGACGAACGAAGGTGCGCAGGTGACCACGTGCTGCTGGACCTTGAGCATCTGTTCGCACAGAGGGGCCGGGGCGCCGAGGTATCCCAGCCGCCAGCCGGTCATGGCGTAGGCCTTGGACATGCCGTTGATGGTGATCGTGAGATCGCGCATGCCCGGCAGCGCGGCCAGGCTGGTATGGCGGTGGCCGTCATAGACGATGGGCTCGTAGATCTCGTCGCTCAGCACCCAGATGCCATGCTCCTGAGCGGCGCGGGCGACGAGGGCGAGCTCTTCCGGGGTGAGCACGCGCCCGGTCGGGTTGTTCGGCGAGTTCAGGATCATCGCTTTGGTGCGCGGCGTGATCCCTCTCTTCAGCGCAGCGGAATCCAGCATGAAGTGGTCCTCGGGGCGCAGAGGAACAGCCACCGGTACCCCGTCCAGCATTCGAATCATGGGTTCGTAGCTCACCCAGGCGGGGTCGAAAATCAGGACCTCGTCTCCGGGCTCGACCATGGCGGTCAGGGCAATGTAGAGCGCCAGCTTTCCGCCGGCCGTGACGATGATCTCGCTGTCGGGGTCGTAGGCCACATGGTTGTCGCGCCGGAATTTGGCGGCGATGGCCTGGCGCAGCTCGGGGATTCCCTTGCTGGCGACGTAGTGGGTGAGGCCTCTGCGGATGGCCTCGTTGGCGGCATCGACAATGTGCGGCGGCGTATTGAAATCCGGATCCCCGCCGCCCAGGTTGACCACCGGCACGCCCTTCTGCTGCAGCTCGCGCGCGCGGTCGGAAACGGCGACCGTCATCGACTCGCTCAGCGAATCGATCTTGCTTGCCCATCGACCGATCATCGGTTTTGCCTCTCCTTCTACAAGAAAAGCTTCAGGTGTTTCCGGCAGCCCTTCGGTTATTAGATCTGCGTGCGCTTCAGTGGTGACGAATACAACAAAACGGTGCGATCGTCACCGAAAAATGTATTCCGATAATGTCGAGTATTGCACTACGCCCCTCCTCTCCATTATAGTCAGACCGTCTATGCGAGGGTCCGGCCGGTGATCATTTCCGGGTTCGGACCGCTGCTTTTCAGAACTGCGCCAGGTGGATCCATGCCCCGCAAGCACACGACCTTTTTCGACATCCCCGCAGACCAACTGATCGAGCGGGACGCCCGCGCGGAGCTCAAGGAGCTCGCGGCGTTGATCGCCCATCACGACCGGCGCTATCATGAGCAGGACCAGCCCGAGATCAGCGATGCCGAGTATGACGCTCTGCGGCGGCGCAACGAAACCATCGAGGCGCGCTTCCCGCAGCTGATTCTGCCCGAAAGCCCGTCGCGGCAGGTCGGGGCGGCGCCGGTCGAAGGATTCCAAAAAGTACGCCACCGCGTGCCGATGCTCTCGCTCGCCAACGCCTTTGCGCGCGAGGGCATTGTCGCCTGGCTCGACGGGATCCGCAACTTCCTGCGCGAGCTGCAGGATCCGGCCGCGGCCATCGAGGTCGCCTGCGAGCTCAAAATCGATGGGCTGTCATGCTCCCTGCGTTATGAGAAAGGGAGGCTGGTGGGCGCCGCCACGCGGGGCAACGGCGAAGTGGGCGAGGATGTCAGCGCGAATGTCAGGACGATTCGAGGCCTTCCCCACGAGTTGCAAGGCACGGGGTGGCCGGATCTGCTGGAGGTGCGCGGGGAGGTCTACATGAGCGACGAGGATTTTCTGGCGCTCAACGCGCAGCAGGAATCGGCCGGCGGCAAAGTGTTCGCCAACCCCCGCAATGCCGCCGCAGGCAGCCTGCGCCAGCTCGACCCTGCCGTGACCGCATCACGGCCGCTGCAGTTTACCGCCCATGGCTGGGGCGAGGCTTCGGAGCCGTTTGCGGATACGCAATCGCAAGCGCTGCGCCGGATCAGCCGCTGGGGTTTCCGGCCGAACGAGCCTTCAGGGGTGGTCAGGGTCGTGAGTGCCGATGTGAACGGACTTTGCGCATACTATGATGACATCGAGCGGCAGCGCTCCGGCTTGGGGTTCAGCATCGACGGGGTCGTGCTCAAAGTCAACCGGCTGGACTGGCAGAACCGACTCGGTTTCGTCAGCCGCTCGCCCCGTTGGGCCGTGGCGTGGAAATTCCCGCCGGAGCGCGCCGTGACCGTGGTGGAGGACATCCAATGCCAGGTGGGTCGCACCGGCAAGATCACGCCCGTTGCCCATTTGAAGCCGATCACGGTCGGCGGGGTGCTGGTGCGGCGGGCGTCGCTGCACAATTTCGACGAGATCGCGCGCAAGGACATCCGGATCGGAGACACCGTGGTGATCCAGCGCGCCGGGGACGTGATCCCGCAGGTGGTGGAAGCCTTGCCGGCCCAGCGTGCAGAGGCCAGCGCTGCCTACCGCTTTCCGGTGCGCTGTCCGGTATGCGGCAGCCGAGTGGCCCGCGAGGCCGGGGAGGCCGACAGCTATTGCCCCGGCGGCTTGATCTGTTCGGCCCAGGTGGTTGAACGGCTGAAGCATTTCGCCTCCCGGAACGCGTTCGACATCGAGGGCCTAGGCGATAAGAACATTGAGGCTTTTTATGGCCAGGGGCTGGTCAGGACCCCGGTGGATATCTTCACGCTGGAGGCGCGTGACGGACAACAGCGGCCGCCGTTGCGTGAATGGGAGGGGTGGGGGGAGAAGTCGGCGCGCAAACTGTTCGACGCCATCCAGCGTGCGCGCGTGATCACGCTGGACCGCTTTATTTATGCCTTGGGCATCCGCCAGGTCGGCGAGGCGACCGCGCGTCTGTTGGCCAAGCATTACGGATCGCTGGCTCACTGGCGCACCTGCATGCAGGCGTCGCAGGGCCGCAACGCTGAAGCCTACGTCGAGCTGTGCTCGATCAACGGCATCGGTGCCCGGATGGCGGACGACCTTCTTGAATTCATCGCCGAGCCTCATAACCAGGAGGTGCTGGACGGCCTGACCGCGGCGATCGGCGGGCGGCCGCCGCTCGTCTCCGTGACCGATTTTGAGCGCCTGTCGGGCGCCTCGCCGATCTTTGGGAAGACGGTGGTTTTCACCGGCACTTTGGAGTCGATGAGCCGCAGCGAAGCCAAGGCGCAGGCCGAGGCGCTGGGCGCCAACGTGGCCGGCGCGGTTTCGCGCAAAACGGATTTCGTGGTGGCCGGGCCGGGGGCGGGCTCCAAAGAGAAGCGCGCCCGGGAGCTGGGGCTCACCGTGCTGAGCGAAAGGCAGTGGCGGGAGCTGATCGAGAACGGTTAAAGAGTAAAATGACTGTTTAAATTCGAAGCTCGAAATCCGAAACAAATCCGAATGACCGAAACTCTAAAAACGAGCAATCGCTTCCGGTCGTTTTGGTCATTGCCCTTTTGAAAATTCGAATTTGTTTCGAATTTCGAGCTTCGAATTTCGGATTTATTTAAACTTATGGTTGTTTGATCAAGCGGCGGGAGCGAGCATTCGCCTTGCTGTTATGAAAAAGAGAGGTGGCCGATGGTTGAAAACGCCAGGGCCCGCGCCGTTATCAGCGGCCGCGTGCAGGGGGTGGCCTTCCGGATCGAAACCCAATGGGCCGCCGAGCGCATCGGCGTGCGGGGCTGGGTGCGCAATCGCCCGGACGGAACCGTGGAAGCGTTGTTCGAGGGCGAGCGGGCGCGGGTGGAGGAGATGCTGGCCTGGAGCCGACACGGACCGGCGCTGGCGCGCGTGACAGCGGTGGATGTGCAGCGGGAAGACTACCGCGGCGAGTTTACGGAATTCAGAATTCTGCACTGATCGGCCCGGCGGCCGCCGGGCCCATTCAATAATAAAGCGGACGCGCATGGCGCGTCCGCTTTATTATTGAGCGGAAATCAGACGGCGTCCTTGAGGGCTTTGCCGGCCTTGAATTTGACGACCGTGGAGGCCTTGATCTTGATCGGGTCGCCGGTCTGCGGGTTGCGGCCTTTGCGGGCCTTGCGTCTGGACTTGCTGAAGGTGCCGAACCCGACCAGGGTCACCTTTCCCTCCGGCTTCTTGAGGGCCTTGGTTACGTTGTCCATGAAGGACTGCAGGACCGCGGCCGCGGCCACTTTTGAAATCCCGGCATCCTTCGCCACTTTGTCGATTAATTCAGCTTTGGTCATGGCCTTCTCCCATCTTGATGTTAGGTTTGCGGTTCGAATGCATACGCGGAACCACAGATATTCGATGCTCATTACAGAAAGACACCCAGCCTGTCAATACAAATCTGCGCTCGCTCGACTGCCCGCAACGTCCCGTCCATCCTGTGTTTGCAAGGAAACCCCGTCTTCACGCCTCGCTGAACAGGGCCTCGACGAAATGCTCGGGATCGAAGTCCTGCAGGTCCTCAAGGGATTCGCCGATACCGATGTACTGCAGCGGAATGTGGAAAGCCTGGCAGATGGCGATAACGATGCCGCCCTTGGCGGTTCCGTCCAATTTGGTGAGGGCGATGCCGGTCACTCCCAGGGCTTGGTGGAACATCTGGGCCTGGGAGACGGCGTTTTGTCCCGTGGTGGCGTCCAGGACCAGCAGCACCTCGTGCGGGGCTTCCGGCAGGCGCTTGGCGATGGAGCGCTTGACCTTCTTGATTTCCTCCATCAGGTTGACCTTGGTGTGCAATCGGCCGGCGGTGTCCACGATGACCACGTCCGTCTGGCGGGCCAGGGCGGCCTCCACCGCGTCGAAAGCCACCGCGGCCGGATCGGTGCCGTCCTTGTGGCGAATGATCCCGGCGCCGGCGCGCTCGGCCCAGATCGCCAGCTGATCCGTCGCCGCCGCGCGGAAGGTATCCGCCGCCGCGATGAGAACGCTGCGGCCCTCGGCGGTAAAACGAGCCGCCAGTTTGCCGATCGTGGTGGTCTTGCCCACGCCGTTGACGCCGACCACCAGGATCACATGCGGCGGGGTCGCCGCGGCGGGTGCCGGCGGGGCGCGGCGCGAGAGGGTCGCCAGAATTTCGGAGCGCAGCACGTCCTGCAGCGCTTCGACGTCCGCGACCTGGGCGGCGGAGATGCGTTCGATCAGCTCGCCGGCGGTCTGCACGCCGACGTCGGCGGTGATCAGCAGCTCCTCGATCTGCTCCAGCACGGCGGCATCGATATTCTTCTTGCCGCTCAGGATCCGGCCGAAGCCCTCGGCGAAGCTCTGGCGCGTTTTGGCTAGACGCTGTTTCAACCGGCTGAAATAGCGGCCGCGCCGCTCGGGCTCCGGGGGCGCGCCGGTCGGCTCGGGAGGGGCAGAATCGCTTTTGCGTTTGAACCAGCCCAACGTGGTTTGGCTCCCTATCGGTTGCGAACGGGTCCCGCGGCGGCCCGCAAGGTCAGGCCGCCTCGGCTTCCGGTCGCCTGAGGTTGACGGAGACCACCTTCGACACCCCTTTCTGCTCCATGGTGATACCGAAAAGCGTGTCCGCGAACTCCATGCTGCGCTTGTTGTGGGTGATCATAATGATCTGGGACTTCTCTCCGATGTGCTGGAGCAGATCGTTGAAGCGGAATACGTTCGACTCGTCGAGCGGGGCGTCGATTTCGTCCAGCAGGCAGAAGGAAGTCGGCCGGATCAGGAAGATCGCGAAAATGAAGGCGATGGCGGCCATGGCTTTTTCGCCGCCGGACAGCAGGCTCATGCGGGTCAGTTTTTTTCCGGGCGGATGGATCATGTACTCGACGCCGGTCTCCAGGGGCCGGTCCGGCTCGGTCAGGACCAGTTCGGCCGTTCCGCCGTTGAACAGGCGCGGGAAGACTTCGGCCAACTTGGCGTTGATGGCCTGGAACGTCTGCATGAAGCGCTCCTGGGAGACCGTGTTGATCTTGCGGATCACCTGGTGCAGGCCCTCGATCGCCTTCTCCAGGTCTTCCTTCTGCGCCTGGAGGAAGTCATGGCGTTCGTGCAGCTGCTGATACTCCTTGATGGCGCCCAGGTTGACGTCGCCGATGCGGGCGATCTTGGTGCGCAAGCGGCTCAGTTCCGCCTCCAGCCCCGCGAGGTCTGGCGCGGCGTCGGACGCGGCGGCATCATTGCCGGCCGCAGCGACCTGGGCGCTGAGCTCGGCGAAGGGCGTTTGATATCGATCCTCCAGCTGGCCGGCGATGTGCTCCCGCTTGAGCTTGCGCTGGGCTTGATCGAGCTCCAGCAACCGGAACTGCTCCAGGGTCTTTTCACGCCGGTCCTTGATCGCGGAGATCTGGCCGTCGCTTTCCTTGAGCTTGGCGTCGATGGCCGCGTAATCGGTCTCGCCGCGCTCGATCTCCTGGTCCAGGCCTGCGATCTGCCGGTAATGCCCGGCCAGCGCCTGTTCGATCTGCGCGACCTTCGCCTGGGAGGCCGCGGCTTTTTCAGCCTTCTGGTCGATTTCGAGCGCCAGTTGCTCCAGGCGGCGGAGCCCGTCGGCCTGGAACTCCCTGAGCCGCCGCAGGCTGCCGGTGGTGTTTTCCAGGCGCGCGTCGAGGGCGGTCATCTCGAGTTCGAGATTGACGACCTTCTGGTCGGCCTTCTGCTGCTGGACGGTGAGCTCCGAAATCCGTTGAGCGTTGGTCGCCACGGCGTTCTGGGCGGCCGCGATGTCGGCCGTGATGGCGGCCAGCGCCCGGTCGGTTTTGCCGATCTCGTCGTCGAGGTCGCTCGCCTCGCCGAGCAGCTGCTCCTGTTCGAGCTGCACGATCTCCAGCTGCCGCCGCAGGCTCTTGAGCTCTTCGGCCACCTTGTAGAGGGATTTTTCGGCCTCGATTTCGCTTTCGCGCGCCTGATTTTTCTTCTCGATCTGCTGCTGCAGCTCGATGTCCAGATGGCGGACCTCGGCCTCCAGGGCCTTGAGATCGGCCCGGGTGCTTTCCAGGCGCTGCTCCAAGGACCGGCTCTGCTGCTGCAGCGCTTTCAGCTCCTGCTTTTTCAGCAGGATCCCGCTGGCCGCGTCCTTGCTGCCCCCGATCAGAAAACCTTTGGGTGAGACCACGTCGCCGTTGCGGGTGACCAGGGTCTGGATTTTTCCGTTCTGGTTGAAAATGGAAATGGCCTCCTCGATATTTTCGGCCAACACCACGTTGCCGAGCAGGGCCTGGGCGATGGCCTCGAACCCCGGCTGGACCGACACCTGATGCATCAGCAAGCGCGAGGGGTCTGGCCGGGCGTCGGCGCCGGTCGACGTGTCGTGCAGCGCGGAGACCGGAATAAAGCCGCTGCGGCCGGCGTTGTGGCGCTGGAGGTAATCGATCGCGCTCAGCCCGGCCGGCTGGCTTTCGACGATGATGTACTGCAGGGTTTCGCCGAGGGCCGCCTCGACCGCCATCGCGGCGGAAGGCTCCGGCTCGATCACGTCGGCCACCAGGCGGATGATGCCCTCCAGCCCTTGATCCGCAGGATTCAGCCCGGCCGCCTCGGGGCTGCCGGCGGGTTTGGCGTGCCTCATGACGGCGCGCACGCCGTCCTTGTACCACTCGAAATTGTCCTCCATCTTCTTCAGGGTGGCGTACTTCGAGCGCACGCTGCTGCGCTCCAGCTCCAGACCCTGGAGTTGCTTCACCAGGGCTCCCAGGGCCTTTGATTTCTCGTCGAGATTCTGGCGCGTAGCGGCGATCCGGCGGTTCAGGGATTCGATCTCCGCCCTTACCGCTTCGATCCGACCGTGGGCATGGTTCTCGCGTTCCTGGGCCTGAGCGATCTTCTGGTGGGCTTGCGCCTCTTCCTCGTCGATGCGCTTCAGCCGCCGTTTGAGATTCTCGCGATTGCTGGAGGCGTTCTGATGGACGTTGCGGTACTGGGCTTCGCGGGCCATGAGGTCCATCAAATGAGACTTGGCGACTTCCAGCGCCTGGTTCATTCCGGCCAGCTCGGCGTTCAGCTGCTCCTGGGTGGACCGCTCCCGGTCCAGGGTCGTCCGGAGGCCGGCGATGCTCTCTCGGAGCTGCTGGCCTTCCGCCTCGCCCTGAGCGATTTCGGCCAGCATGCTCTGGTTTTTTTCCTCCATGCCTTGCCGCGCGCTTTGCAGTTCCGTGCGTTCCCGAATCAAGCGCTCGATTTCCCCCCGCAGGTGTTTCAGATCGTTCTCCATCCGATCGACGGTGCGCTGGAGGTCGAATTTCTGCGTTTTCTGCTCCGCGATCGCCTGGTTTTTCTGCCAGCGTTCGAGCTTGATCGCTTCGACGGCCGCATCGAGCTTCTTCAGCTCGGCGGTATGTTCGAGGTCCGCGTCGCGCAACCGCTGGAGCATCGTTTCGGTTTCGTCGATCTGGCGGGTGAAGGCCTGGAAGTGGTGCAGTCCCAACCGGACGTCCAGCGCTTTGGCACGGGTCTGGTACTTGTTGAACAGCTCCGCCTTGCGGGCCTGGCGCTTGAGGCTGTCCATCTGGCGCTTGATTTCGACGATGATGTCGGCCACGCGCAGCAGGTTCTGCTGGGTCGCCTCGATCTTGCGCAGCGCCTCGGCCTTGTGATGCTTGTAGCGCGTGACGCCGGCCGCTTCCTCGATAAAATAGCGGCGTTCCTCGGGTCCGGCCTCGGTAATGACGCCGATGTTGCCCTGCTGGATGACGGCGTAAGACTTGGAGCCCATCCCGCTGCCGAGGAAGATGTTGTGGATGTCCTTCAGGCGGCAGGGTTGCTTGTTCAGCAGATAGGCGCTCTCCCCGGAGCGGTACAGCCGACGCGTGACGTTGATCTCGGTGAAATCCTTGAGTTCCTCCGGAGCGTTGCCGTTGTCGTTGGACAGGGTCAACGACACCTCCGCCATTCCGAGCGGCGGCTTGCCGTTGGTGCCTGAAAAAATCACATCCTCCATGGATTTTCCACGCAGCTGTTTGACGCTCTGTTCGCCCATTACCCAGCGGATGGCGTCGATCACGTTGCTCTTGCCGCAGCCGTTGGGGCCCACGACCGCCGTGATGCCTTCAGGAAACTCAATGGCCGACCGGTCGTAAAAGGACTTGAAACCGGTGATTTCCAATCTTTTAAGTTTCATCGAGCCGCATGCCCTCCAATGGTGGTGATAGCCATATCGGCGGGGTTCGGGGAAAGCTGGCATCCGCAGTATAACCAGCCAATATTAAAGCATAATCCATATTCCGCACGGAAGGGACCTAAAATTTTGAACCGAGCCGGTTGCAGCCGGATAGCGATCAGTGCCTCAATAATAGCAGGGCGGGTTCTCGATGTAAAGGAAAAACACAACTACAGGTATGTTTTCTCTGTTGCGAATACTAGATGTGGTGGGGGCTGCATTATGGACGCTTGCAGGCCCGGGATAAAACGCTGCCGTTCGGGCGCATACCAGTGGTCTTGGAAGGTAGCCTCCCAGCCTGCGGAAGTGCGGGTGATTCGTACGACGCCGAAGCCGGCCCGGTGGAGCGGGTCCTGGTGGGTCGCCGAAGCGGAAGGGGCGCCCAGAACAGGAATGGGGGCCCCTGGGCCGGGCAGGACCGTTCGGGCGCGTCGATGAATGTGTCCATGCAGAATGAGCTCGGCGCCGTGCTGCTGGACCATGCCCGCAAAGGCCTCGGCATCATCCAGGCGCCTGCGCGCGGACAGCATTCCCGGGACGGGCGGGTGGTGGATCAGCAACACTCGGTAGAGCGAACGTTGCGCGGCAGCGTCCAACCATTGGGAACAGCGAGCGAGCTGGTCGCCGCCGATGCGGCCGGCGGCCGAGAACGGGCGGGTCGGATGCGCGCTGGATAGCCCGATCAAGGCGATCTGGCCGCGGACCCTGAGCGCGGGCCACTCCGTTCGGCCCGGCGACCGCGGCTCATCGGATGCCATGTAATCCGCCCAGCGGGACCAACGCGCTTCGCTGCCCGCCGATACCAGGGCGTCGTGGTTGCCGGGGATCATGAACACCTTTTGCGGGCGGCCGATGGCTTCCAGGCAGCGGCGCGCGGCGTCGCACTCGCCGGGCAGCGCCAGTTGGGTCAAGTCCCCGGTCACAACGACCTGGTCGGCCGCCTGATCCCTTAAAACCGGGGCGAGAGCGTCGAGAACCGCCGGATCGTGCTGGCGTCGCCGGCGGATCCGCCAGCTGAGGTAGCTGAGGATGCGCTTGTTGGCGAAAGCGGTAAAACCAACGGCTTCCGGGCGGCACAAATGAAAATCGGAGATGTGAATCAGGGTGAAGGCGGTGCGTCTCTGGCCGGTCTTTACAAAACTCATGGCGGCATATATAAACCACGATGCCTTGCTTTTCAACGCCCGAAACGTCCGGAGCCATCCATTCCCGACAACGTGGCTCCCGTATGAAATGAGCATACCCCTGGCGGCATCCGATTCAGCCCCCTTTCTTTCCGGCCGGCCGGGAAACGTCCCGGGCGGTCGAGGACCCTGGCGCGTGGGGGTGATCAGCAACCCCTTGAGCGGCGCCAACCGCCGGCGCGGGCTGGGCGCCATTCAGCGCTGCCTGCAGGGGTATCCCGAAGTTCCACACCGCGTGGTGCGCAGCGGGCCCGAGGTGCTGGCGGCGCTCGAGGAGTTTTCCGGTCGCAACCTCAATCTGATTGCGGTCAATTCCGGGGACGGAACGGTCCAGGCGGTGCTGACCGTGCTGCTGGGGCAACGGCTGTTCGCTGCGCCCCCGTTGCTGGCGCTTTTGAGCGGCGGCACCACCAACATGACGCATCAGGATCTGGGATTGGGCGGCCCGCCGGCCGAGGCCTTGCGGCGGGTGTTGAACTGGGCGCAGCACGGCGACGGAGAGGCCCGGATCCGGCGGCGGGCGATTCTGAAAGTGCAGACCGGTTCAGTCGCCCGGCCGCTTTACGGACTTTTTTTCGGGGCGGCCTGCATCTTCAACGGCATCCGGTTTTTTCATTCCAGAGTTCAGCGTATGGGGTTGCGCGGCGACCCGGCGCATCTGCTGATCATGGCCCGGTTTCTCTGGGCGCTGGCCCGCCGGGATGACGCGCTCGTCGCGCCCCTGCCCGCCGGGATCCAGGCGGACCGGCTGGCGGTCGGGTCAAAGCACTACCGGCTGCTGCTGGTCACCACGCTGGATCGGCTGATCATGGGAATGCGCCCGTTCCGGCAGGGGGGGGAGGGGCCTCTGAAGCTCGCGGCGGTCAGCGGCCGGCCGCGGCACCTGCTGCGGGCCCTGCCGTTTCTGCTCCAGGGCCGGCACCATTCTTACACCCAGACCGAAAACGGCTACATCACCTGCAGCGCCCGTGCCATCCGGCTCGACATGGACGGCGGGTTTGCGGTCGACGGTGAACTCTTCAGCGCCGATGCCCGCACCGGGCCGGTTCTGATCCAGGATGGCGGGCAGGCGGAATTCTTGAGACTGTGAACGCGGACACCCCCGAAATGCTGTTGGACCTCATCCGTCGGAAGGCGGACCAGCCGGCGACCGGAGCGGTCCAAGCCCTGGCCGACCGGATTCGGGCCACCTACGGTGATGCGGTCCAGGGAATTCTGTTTTACGGCTCCTGCCTGAGGTCGGGTGACGATCGGGGCGGAATGGTAGATCTCTATGTCATCGTGGAGCGCTACCGCAGCGCCTACCGTTCCCGCTTCTGGGCCGCGCTCAACAAGCTCCTGCCGCCGAACGTCTTTACCTGGAAACCCGCGCCGAGGGCCGGGTGGTGCGGGCGAAGTACGCCGTCCTTTCGCTGGCGGATTTAAAGCGCGGCACCTCGCGCGCTTGGTTCCATTCGTATCTCTGGGGCCGTTTTGCGCAACCCGCCGCCGTTCTCTATGCCGCCGACGACGGGATTGCCGATCAGCTTTACCAGGCGCTGGCGCAGGCGGTGTCCACCTTTCTGGCTCGGGTGATGCCATGTGTGGCGGAGCGGATCTCTGCTCGGCAGCTGTGGCTGCAGGGCTTGTCTCTGAGCTACCGCGCCGAACTGCGGGCCGAGCGGCCCGAGAAAGTGGCCGCTCTGTTTCAGGCTTCGGCGGACTATTACGAGCAGATCACCACAGCGGCGCTCCCGCTGTTGCCCTATCGCGTCGAGCGCATCCCAGGCGACGAGATCTGCTTCGAACCCCGTATCTCCGCCTGGCGGCGGTGCGGCGGTCGGATCGGGTGGCGGATCCGCTCGTTGCAGGGCAAGCTCCTTTCCGTCATCCGGCTGTTCAAGGGGGCCTTCACTTTCTCCGGCGGTCTGGATTATATCCTCTGGAAGATCGAACGTCACACCGGCGTCACGGTGGAGGTCCCGCCACGGCTGCGCCGGCATCCAATCCTGGCGTTCTGCGTGCTGTCCTGGAGGCTTTACCGCAAGGGCGCCTTTCGATGAACGTCGCGCGCGCGGAAGGCATAAGGCCGGAAGCCGATAGCGCTGCGTCCGGCTTCCATTCCCTTCGGTTCTATGCGCTTCAAACTCAGCTGTTGATGAAAGCGCGGATCGCTCGATCTTGCTCGGGCCGCAAGGCTTTCAGGCGGATACCGATGCCGGGGGGGGCGCTGCGAATGATTTCGCCGTTCAGGATCAACGGCCTTTGCAGGCCGGGCAGGCGACAGCTGATACGGATGGGCTTTCCCGCAGGGAAGGATCGATCGGTTTTGATAAACAAGCCGACCGTGCTGAAGTCGGTGATGGTGCCGTCGAAGGTGCTGCTATCGAGAACGCAAACCGCCCGCAGCCGACACGCCTTGCGCGAGATCTGTCGCATGGGCGTGTCCTCTTCGTCCAGGTTGACGGTCGTGACTTCGGTCTGCTCCGGCGGGGCTTCCATCAGCTGTTCAAACAGGTGCTGGCGCTCGACTTCAGACATTTCCAGGACGAGTTTGAAAAGATGCTGCGTGATCCGTTCCCCGAGCAACTGCCGGAGCAGAATCCATTGCTGATTTTTGGGCAGCCGGTCCACCAGGCCGAACAGTCGGGCCGTGGTGCTGAAACGACCCAGGGGCGAGCCGAAGTCGTCCATGCGAGATTCTCCTAAAATCCGGCTTGTCTGAAAAGAGCGGCCAGGTCCATCTGATTGATTGCGTCGCTGACCAGCTCCCCGATCACTTTTTCGGCGTCGGCTTTTTTCATGAACATGACCCTTTCGGCACTGCCCATGACCGCCTGTTGGCTGAGCAAGGCTCCATTTTTCAGCAGCCGGCCCTCATACGCCGCCCGTGCGCTCCACTTGCGATCCCCGAAATCCATCTGGAATTCATTGAGTACGAACGTGAATTGCGCGTCCGCGCCGACGCCGGACGGCATTACCTTCACCCCGGAATCTTCCAGCCGGGAGCGCAGGATTTCCGTGAACAGCGGGCCGAGGGTGTAGGCCCCTTTGAGCTCGCCGCTGCGGCCGGGTTTGGAAACCGTGAGGGCATAGACATTCGTGAACCCCTCAAGCTCCTCCCGGGCGCTTGGGCTGAGAAACGCGCTGTCCTTGCGGGCGTCTTCGAAGACGATCACGACGCTGCGCGGGATGGGGTCGCTCGGTCGCGTCGGAAGCTGGTAGTTCACGCCGAGAACGTTGGAAGTGGCGCAGGCGACCGGCATGAGCGCCACCAGCAAACATAGAAAAACAACCGGACGAAGATTCAAATTCCGCATGTTCGCTATCTCCCTCGCAACGAGCGCCCCTTCAGGGAAGTGCTTTCCTGGATGAAAGCCGGGGTTGAAGAAAACCCTGGTTGTCGGCAGTATCGCCGAAAGAACCAGATCTGTCAAGCATCGCCGGCGAGGGAAGTAATTCTTGAGTTCACGGCGGAAGCACTCCGTGGAAATCAACGCAGGCTCATTACTTCAATGATTCCTTCCGTGAGGTCGGCGACGAGCAGCTTGTCGCGCAGCGGGCTGCCCGGCCCAGAAGAATCTTGGCCACCTCGGCGCATTCCAGAGATGCCAGAAACGCCACGGAGTAGGGGACCGTTCCAGGGCGGTCTCGGCCCCTTCAGCGGCAGGTTCTCCGGCTCGCCGTAGACGAGCCGCAGGCCGCGGTCTTCGGGAAAAATCGCCGTGATGTGGCCCGAGGCGCCGGCCACCGCCGCGGAGACCATCGGACAGCCGATCCGGCGGCAGGCGTCCTCCACCTCGAAGCGGGTGCGCAGGTTGTCCAGGCAATCCACCACGACCTGACAGCCGGCGAGCAGTTCGGCGGCGTTCTGCGCCGTTAGAAAACAGGCGTGGACGGCCACATCGATCGACGGATTGATCTGGCCGACGCGTTGGCGGGCGGCCTCGGCCTTGGGCCGGGTCAGGTTCGCGGGCGCGCTCAGCAGCTGGCGGTTGAGGTTGCTGTCCTCGAAGCGGTCGCCGTCGATCAGCGTCAGGCGGCCCACGCCCAGGCGCGTCAGGATTTCCATCACCGTTCCGCCGAGGCCCCCCAGGCCGACC
>CAVOWH010000003.1:0-69668 GCA_963700055.1 uncultured delta proteobacterium
TAATGGACTGCATCGAAATCGATCTGGATCGAAAGATAGCCAAGACCACTCATTATTCGGGCAAGACCATCGCCGCTATTCGAATGCACGGCCGCCACTTCATCTATGGCCTCCGCGCCAACACGATAGCGGCGCAACAGGCTCCGGCGGATGCAGAAATCCTCTCCTTTGATTTTTCCGCCGATGACGATGGCGGTTTTGAGCTGCTCGAAACCCGGTCTGATGGCGCTGAAGCCCAAAACCTGGCCGAAGCCGATGTGATTCTCTCCGGAGGCCGGGGCATGCAAAACGGTGAGAATTTCAAGCTGCTTTTCGATTGCGCCCGGTTGATTAACGGTGCGGCGGTGGGTGCCTCCAGAGCGGCCGTGGAATCGGGATGGGTGCCTTATTGCATGCAAGTCGGGCAAACAGGAATTAAAGTTAACCCTAAGGTTTACATCGCCTGCGGCATATCCGGATCAATTCAACACTTTGCTGGCATGAAAAGCGCGGGCATAATCATCGCAATCAATACCGACCCCAATGCGGCTATCATGACGAAGTGTGATTATTATGCGGTAGCCGACTTGATCGAAGTCCTTTTTGCGCTGGTTGGACGGTTGGGGTCAATTTTATCGCAGCAAGCTGCAGGGGATTAGACCCCAGCTGATCCAAGTCTGCTGATACATGTGCCCCGCGCCCTTGAGCGTACTTGCATAGAACTATTTCCGTGATTTTCCAGTAATTGATTCATTTACTATTTTGTAAAACGTTGCTCTGTGACCGGCTTCCACGGGCCAGCCGTCGCCGGATGGTGTTCGCGTGGGCGCCCAGGCCTTCGACCTCGGCCAGGCGCAGGATGTCCGCTGCCTCGCGGCGGAAGGCCTCGGGCGAGTAATGGATGATGCTGGTGCGCTTGAGGAAGTGGTCGACGGAGAGGGCCGAAGCAAAGCGGGCCGTGCCGGCGGTCGGCAGCACGTGGTTGGGCCCGGCGACGTAGTCGCCCACCGGCTCGGGGGTGTAGTCGCCGATGAACACCGCTCCGGCGTGGCGGATTTCGCCCAGACGTGAGAAGGGTTCGCGTAGATGCAGCTCCAGGTGTTCGGGCGCCACCCGGTTGGAAAGATCGATGGCGCTGGACACGTCCGGCACCACAAAGATCGCGCCGAACCGTTCAACCGATTTGCGGGCGATATCGGCCCGGTCCAGCTCCGCCAGTTGCCGCTCCACTTCGGTCCGGACGCCGGCGGCGAGCAGCGCGGAAGTGGTCACCAGGACGGCCGAGGCCCTGGCATCGTGTTCGGCCTGGGCCAGGAGGTCGGCGGCGATGAACTCGGGATCGGCCGAGTCGTCCGCCACCACCAGGACCTCGCTCGGACCGGCGATGATGTCGATCCCCACCGTACCGGCCACGATTTTCTTGGCCAGGGTGACGTAGACGTTGCCCGGTCCGACGATGACGTCCACCTTCGGGATGGTCGCGGTGCCGAAGGCCAGGGCACCAACGGCCCAGGCGCCGCCCACCTTGTAAACCTCGTCGACTCCGGCCCTCTGCGCGGCAACGAGCAGATGCGGGTTCACCCGCCCGTCGGCAGTCGGCGGCGTCACCATGATGATTCTTTCGACCCCCGCCACCCGCGCCGGGATGACCCCCATGAGCACCGAGGACACCAAAGGCGTGCGCCCGCCCTGGCCGCCCGGGACATATACCCCCGCGCGCTCCACTGGGCGCACCAGCTGCCCCAGCATCGTCCCCGGCCGTTCGAGGCTGACAAAACCCGATCTGAGCTGGCGGCGATGAAAAGTTTCGATCTGGGAGGCCGCGCGATTCAGCGCCCGCAGAAAGCCCCGTTCGGCCGCCGATTTGGCCGCCGCGACCTCGCGTTTACCGACCGGCATGTCTTTCATGGAATACGACGGCGCGTCGAAGCGCCGAGTGTAATCCACCAGGGCCTCGTCCCCGCGGGTCTTCACATCTTCGAGAATCCGGCTGACCGCCGCGTGTTCTTTTTTCGTAAAGGCCAGCCCGCGCGAAGCGATACGGCCGAGCACTTTTTCGGCGCCCGGCGAAGGATAGTCGAAAATTCTGAGCATGGCACAAGCCTCCTCTATGACTCGTGTATTAAGTCTAATGCCAGGCGGTTGTCAATCGCCCCTGATTGGAATCTATCGATACTGGACCGGCGCTTCGCGCGATGCTGGATACCCGGCAGGAAACCCGGCGGCTTGCCCGTGTGCCCGAAACCGAGTACAAAACACCCTCGTTCCGTATCCCGTATCGAGGCTCTGAGATCGCTCGCAGCGCCCGGTCAGCATCTTAAACTTCTTAAACCGGTTGACATCCGGGCGGGTATTGTAGAAGTAGCTCTCTAAACCCATCATTCACGGAGGTGAACGTCATGGAGGCCAATCGAATCCACAATTTCAACCCCGGGCCCGCCGCCCTGCCCTTGCCGGTCTTGGAAGAAATCCGGGCATCTTTTCTGAACTACGGGGGCTCCGGCATGTCCATCGTCGAGATGAGCCACCGCTCCAAGGAATTCGAGGCGATTTTGGGCGATGCGATCCTGCGGACCAAGCGTCTGCTCAGCCTGGACGACCGCTTCCATGTCATTTTCCTGCAGGGCGGCGCCACTCTGCAGTTTGCCATGATCCCGATGAATTTCCTGGACGGCGGCCGGTCCGCCGACTACGTCAACACCGGCACTTGGTCGGCCAACGCCATCAAGGAAGCGCGCGTCTTGAACAAACCGATCCAGGTGGTGGCCTCTTCCGAGGACAAGCAGTTCACCTACATCCCCGGACCGATTGCTTTCAACCTGGACGCCGTTTACGCCCATATCACCTCCAACAACACCATCCGCGGCACCCAATGGTCCCGATTCCCGGATACGCGCGGGGTGCCGATCATCGCCGATATGTCCTCCGACTTCATGAGCCGGCCCTTTGACGCCAGTCCTTTCGGCCTCATCTACGCCGGCGCGCAGAAAAACATCGGCCCGGCGGGCGTGACCCTGGTCATCGTCCGTGACGACATGCTCGCGCGCGTACCCGAAAACCTGCCGGTGATGCTCAAGTACACGACCTATACCGCCAAAAACTCGCTCTACAACACGCCCCCGTGTTTTGCGATCTACGCCGTCCAGCTCGTGTTGAAGTGGATCGAGGAGACCGTGGGCGGTCTGCCGAAAATGGCCGCCCTCAACCGCGCCAAGGCCGAGCGCGTTTACGCGTGTATCGATACCAGCGGAGGGTTCTACCGCGGCACGGCCGAGCCGGCCAGCCGATCGCAGATGAACGTTACCTTCCGCTTGGCCGGCGAAGAGCTGGAAAAACGCTTCCTTGAGGAGGCGGCCAAAAACGGTCTGGGCGGTCTGAAAGGCCACCGTTCGGTCGGCGGCTGCCGGGCGTCTATTTACAACGCCGTCAGCATCGAGGCCGTCGATGCCCTCGTAGAGTTCATGAACGTCTTTGCGAAACGAAATGGGTGAACCGGGCTGTCATTTTTCGATTTCCTTGACTTTACCGATACGCACGCGCTATTACAGACGCAGGAAATCAAGCCGAAAATCCTGTTCCTGACCCTGACGATAGCAAAGGCGGATCCGGTTGACAGCTGAAACCCCATTGAATCAAAGGAGGTAGCCATGGACAAGATTCTGAGGATCAACATGGGCGGAGACGGCGGGCCCAAGGCCAAGGCCGAGCCGGTCGGGGGCTACGCAGGCATGGGCGGCCGCGCGCTGACCTCAGCCATCGTTTCAAAGGAGGTTCCGCCCACCTGCCACCCGCTGAGCGAAGACAACAAGCTCGTGATCGCGCCGGGGCTTCTCAGCGGCTCGGCCGCCGCTATGTCCGGCCGGATCTCGGTGGGCTGCAAGAGCCCGCTGACCGGCGGCATCAAGGAGGCCAACGCCGGGGGCCAGGCCTCCCAGATGCTCGGCCGCCTCGGCTACGCCGCCATCGTGCTGGAGGGCAAGCCCAAGGACGACACCCTCTACCGGATCTTTATCAACAAGGACAAGGTCGAGATCAAGGCCGACAACAGCTTGAAAATGCTTGGCAACTATGCCCTGGTGGAAAAAATGAAAGCGCAGTACGGCGACAAGATCGGATGCATTTCCATCGGACCGGCGGGCGAAATGAAGATGGCGGGCGCGTCGGTCGCGTTCACGGACATGGAACTGAGACCCACCCGCCATGCGGGCCGCGGCGGGGTCGGAGCGGTCATGGGTTCCAAGGGCGTCAAGGCGATCGTCGTCGATGACGCCGGCTGCTCGGTCCGCAGCCCGAAGGACCCCGACAAATTCAAGGAGGCGAACAAGACCTTTGTCGCCGGCCTGCGCAAGCACGGCGTCACCGGCCAGGGGCTTCCGACTTACGGCACCAACGTGCTCACCAACGTCATCAACGAGGCCGGCGCCTACCCCACCAAGAACTTCATGTGGGGCCGGTTTGACAACTGCTCCAAGATCAGCGGTGAAACCCAGGCCGAAACCGAAAACACCCGCGGCGGCGAGGGTTCCGCCACCCACGGCTGCCATCGCGGCTGCGTCATCCGCTGCTCCGGCACATACTACGACAAGGACGGGCACTACCTCACCAAGCAGCCGGAGTACGAAACCGTCTGGGCCCACGGCGGCAACTGCGGCATCGACGACCTCGACGCCATCGCCATGCTGGACCGCCTGGACGACGATTACGGGCTGGACACGATCGAAATGGGCGCCGCCATCGGCGTGGCCATGGAGGCGGGCATCGCCAAGTTCGGCGACGCCCAGGCGGCCATCAACCTGGTCAAGGAAGTCGGCAAGGGCTCTCCGCTGGGACGCATCCTCGGCAACGGCGCTGCCGTGACCGGCCGGGTCTTCGGAGTCGAACGCGTGCCGGTCGTCAAGGGCCAGGCCATGCCGGCCTACGATCCGCGAGGCATCCAGGGCATCGGCGTCACCTACGCGACCACCACCCAGGGCGCCGACCATACCGCCGGCTACGCGGTCACCGCCAACGTGCTGGGCGTCGGCGGCAGCGTGAACCCATTGAAACCCGAGGGCCAGATCGAGCTGTCTCGCAACCTGCAGATCGCCACCGCCGCCATTGATTCGACCGGAATGTGTCTTTTCATCGCCTTTGCCATTCTGGACCAGCCCGACACCTTCCAGGCCTTGCTGGATCTGCTCGGCACCTTCAGCGGCCAGAAGCTAACGGGGGACGATGTGGTCGGGCTGGGCAAGTCCATCCTGAAAATGGAGCGCGAATTCAATCAGAAGGCGGGTTTCACCAAAGAGATGGATCGGTTGCCGGACTACTTTAAGAAGGAAAAACTGCCGCCCCACAATGTCACCTTTATGGTGAAGGACTCCGACCTGGACCAGGTATTCAACTGGTAGCCCGCCGGTTCCATCACCTTAAAACATCAGGGGAGGCGAAACGCCTCCCCTGATGTTTTAAGGGCCGTGGTCATGTCCCGCATGCCCGAAAGACTGTCATGAAACCGACGACTCAACGAACTGCGGATGTTCTGAAAATCACCCTGACGATGTCGGGAAATGCCGTTTCGCACTTCCTTCCGATCCTGGGAGAAGGCATCTTCCTCAGGGGGCCGAGCGGCCAAACCGTTGAAGACTTTCTAGTCAAGACCGCCGGTGTCTCTTCAGCCTACTTGAAAGAGCGCGTCCAGACCGTTTTTCTCGATGGCCGCGCCTTGGACGATTTCGGCACCGCTCGGGTCATGGATGGCGCAACCCTGGCGCTTTCGGCCGCCATGCCCGGTCTGGCCGGGGCCGTGCTGCGACGAGGCGGCCGCTATGCTCCCATGCGACGGCAGATCTCCCATGAAGCCCCGTTCTCAGAAACCGCCTCCGGCGACATCTTCGTGGTCCTTAAACTGTTCAACATGATCGCCCGCGAACTGGGACCGGAATTTCTTCGGCAGGGGATCCTCGTTCCTGGAGTTCGATTGCGGGGCTTTTTGGAACGCCAGGGGCGTTGGGCCTTGAGCGGCTGTCTATCGGCGCAAGCCGACGGGCAGCCGGTGAACGCCGCTCAGGTCGTCGAACTCGTTGCAGGCCGCCAGTGGAGCCGGCTGGCTGTCCGCCCATCCGGTTAGCGCATGCCCGGCCCGTCCTCACACGGCCGCGGCCGACGGCAATTTCTGCTGACAGGCGCTGGCGGCCGGCAGCACCCTTTTCTCCTGCTTCAACCGCTCCTCCCGAATGCGGTTGAACTGGACTTCCAGGGACAGAAAGGCGTCCACCAATTCGGGATCGAAGTGCGTTCCCCTCAGGCTTGAAATGATCTGCATCGCCTTGGCGTGGGAGAACGCTTCCTTGTAGAAGCGTTTGGTGGTCAGCGCATCGTAAACATCGGCCAGCGCCACAATCCGGGCGGCGAGCGGGATCTCCGGGCCGCGAAGCCCCCGGGGGTAGCCGGAGCCGTCCCACTTCTCGTGATGGTTGTAGGCGATCTCCCGGCCGATGTTCAGAAAGGAGCGGCCTTCAATCTGGGACTGGATGGAGGTGATGGCGTCCCCGCCGAAAACGGTGTGGCATTTGATGATCTCGAATTCATCGTTGGTGAGCTCCCCTGGTTTGAGCAGCACCGCGTCCGGAATCCCCACCTTGCCGATGTCGTGCAGGATCGCGGACTGGTAGATGTCCTCGATGTAGCGTTGATCGATCTGCCCACGGCAGCTCGGAACCTTGGCCATCTCCTCGGCCAGCAGCCGCGCATACTCGCGAATCCGTTCCAGATGCGTGCCGGTGCCTTCGTCACGGTATTCGGCGAGCTTGGCCAGCCCCAAGATGGTTGCCGCGCGCGCATGCTGCAGCTTGCGGGAGGATTCGAGCAGATCCATCTCGAGGCGTTTTTTCTCGGTTCGGTCCCGCAGCATGCCCCGCGACCCCAGCCACTCTTTCGCCCGGCTGTATACCGGCGAGGCCGACCCCTCGATATGCAGGACCACATCTTCGCGCTGCAGTTCGCAGTCGAAGGCCTTCACCGGCCGCCCGGTCTGGCGGCACTGGGAGAAGGTGTCCATAAACGTGCGATCGCTTTCGTCCACCAGGAACTGATGAACGTTCATGTGGAGCAGATCGGCTTTGGAATGGCCTAATATTCGGCTGGTCGAGTCGTTCACGAAGGTGAAACATCCCTGCGGATCGACCTCGTAATACCCCTCTTCAATGCTTTCGAGAATGGTTCGGTACTTCTCCTCGCTTTCCCTCAAGGCCTGTTCGGCCCGCTTGCGGTTGTTGATGGTGAACTGGACGTGGGACCCGAAAATGAGAAACAGGCACAGCACGATGACGCGCATGCCCATGTCGCCCACGTTCGGCCCGAACAGCTCGCGATAAAAGCTGATCTCCTCCGGAGAAAACAAATTGATCAGCGCTTCAAGCCCCCAATAGGCCGCCGCTAGGAAAATGGCGGTCAGCACCATGGAGTCGGCCATGTCCACATTGGTGGAGCGAAACCGTTCGAGCATACGCATGCATCCCCCCGGTCGGATAATTGACCTATGAGGCGAACCTTGGTAAACTAACTTATAGGCAGATGGTCTTTAGTCTATCAAATTCCCTGCTTTAATGGAACCGGCTCATGTGGTCGCGGATTAAAACCTATCTTCTTTTGGCGGCCGTCGGCGGAGCGGCGTATTTCCTGCTAAGCCATCATGTCATTTTTTACGGCCAAGAGGCCAATGTCATCAAAAATGTCTATCTCCTGAAAAAATCGAAACCGAATCTGCATTATACGTTTTTCAGTCTTCACCAGAAGAAACCCGATGCCGTAATGAAAATCGCACCCCTGCGAGAAAACGGCATCGGCGACTTGCTGGTGCAACTCGGACTCCTGTCGGACCAGGAGAAAAGCCGGCTGGAAGGCCTCTACCGCTGAATACCCGTCCGGCGTCCAGCCGATGGCCTGCTGACCTCTATCATCGCGACCGATAGCGGGCTCCGCCTCCGACTCGTTTCCGATCTCATCGAGTCCCGATCCCCGCCGAATGCCTCCTTTCCTCAAAAAAGCGGCGCAGAAGAGGCTTCTGCGCCGATGGAGACGGTATAGTGCCTGCCAGCGATAGGCATCAGGGCCGCCGCTGAGCGATGGCGTTCAACTCCAGAGTGAGAGGGCGCTCCTCCTCATAGTGCGCGTCACAACAGATGGGGCCGGGTCTTCGAAAATGATCCTCTCCGGATGTCGCCGCCAGCCATTTTCCCTGATGGGCCTTGAACACCTGCATGGCCACCGAGTGGGTATCCACCAAAGCCTTTTCCAGGACAAGCGCCAACTTGCCTTTGCGCTCTTCGAGATGCATGAGGGGGGCAATCGGAATGCCGATGGGCTCCCATTGCGCAAAATCGTGCTCCAGGTTCCGAATTGCGGCCATCTGCCCGGTGGCGCCGTTGGCCAGCAGGCTGAACACGGTCATGCCTAAGTTGTAGGTGTAGATGCAGTCGAAGCGGGTGGGGTCGTTGCCGCGGCCGTCATAGCCGTAAAAGTGCTCCTGCGTTTTGAAGCTGGGGACCGTTTTTTTGTAGATTTTTTCGATCGCCTCCGGAACCTTGTCATGCGCATCGAGCAAACCGGCCTTTTCCATCTCCTGTCGAAGCGTTTTGGCGGAAATGATCGGCGGCCTCGTTAAATAGTAATCGTCTTGGCCGTAGTTGCTGAACAAGGCGGGACCCGCCCGGTCCGGGTCGAGCCCCGCCTTTTCCAACGTCTTGCGAAAATACTGCGCCGAGATGCCGAGCTTGTAAACTCCCTTCTCCTTTAGGATGTTCAGATAGTCGTGCACCAGCCCCATCAAAACCTTCTCGGTGTGGATCTGGGAGAACTGGAAGTTGCCGTGGCTGTCGCGCTCCGTCAAAAGCCCTTCCTGGAAAAACTCCGGCAGATCGTTGAACAGGTCCTCATCCCGCGTGTTCCAGAGTTTAAAGGAGGTGTCCTCACGCGAACGCTGAGCCAATCGATGAAGGTACTCCAGCTTGCTTTCCAGCAGCGGGAACGCCGAGTGAAAATCCCGGTCGCGGGTGCGGTTGTAATCGGCGATGATGGTGTTCAATTTCATGATGAACACTTCGACTTCGTTGATGAATTCCAGCACGCCTTCCGGGATGACGATCACACCGTAGTTTTTGCCGGCCGCCGCCCGCTGGACGATCCCGTCGCAGATCAGCCGGGAGAGATGCCGCAGCGTCATCCCGAAGGCGGTATAGTCGGTGGTGTTCTCGCGCCGCGCCTTTTCCAAGCGCTCCTCGTCGACGTAGTCCACCAGATCCTCTCCGATGATGGTGATGTTGGGATGCGCTTGCAGCGCGACCTCCAGCGCCAGATGGCTGGCCACCCGCCCCATGACTTTGCAGACATGATAGTACTTGATGTCCGAGCTCGCATCGTTGCAAAGGCCCGCGATCGAGTTGGCAAAGGCACGGGCCGCCGTATGGAAGCCGAAGGACACCGCACACAACACGTGGCCCTGGTCGTCGCGCACCTGAATGTCGCCGTCAATCGTTTTGGGGACCCCGATGACCTGAATGCCGTCGGTGAACATCTCCTGGGCCAGGAAGGCGGCATTGGTGTTGGAATCGTCGCCCCCCACGATCACCAAGGCGTCCAGGCCGAGGTCCCGGCAGGTCTTCCGCGAAAGCTCGATTTTTTGCTTCGAGTCGATTTTGGCGCGGCCGGTTTTGATCATGGTGAAACCGCCGAGATTGCGATAGGCGTCCACGAGGTCCCGCGTGATCTCGATGGCCTCGTTCTCAACGACCCCCTCCGGCCCGACCAGGAAACCGAACAGCCGGTTTTCGGGGTTAGCGCGTTTGGCGGCGTCGAACAAACCGGCGATCACATTATGTCCGCCCGGGGCCGGCCCGCCTGAAAAAACGATGCCGATGTTGCGGCGGCGCGTGTAGCGCCCGCTCACGTCTTTGCTGACCTTGCTCTTGCCGCGAACCATTTGGACTTTGTTGCCGATGATGTTGGGCAACTGGCGCTCGGCTTCCCGGTCGGCGGTGAAGCGGTAGGAGGTTGTGTCTTCGAGCACCGTATACGCATGGGCGAACACGCGGCAGGTGGGCGGCTGGAAGGCCCGTCTATCTGCCAACTCGCGATTGACATCGTCCACCGCCTTTTTCACGATAGAACTATTCAAAATGTCCTGCAGATTGGTTGCCGCCTGCTCTGCCATGATCCGCCCCCTTTCAGCATTTTTCCCGATGTGCAAGAAATGGACACCTAGATCTAAATCAGCATAATGGGATAGGGGCCTCGGTGTCAAGACGGGGGGTGTCGAAGCGGCGGAGCGCCTTCGGCTGGCGGATGAGGTGCGGAATGCTTAGGTCCATGAGAGGCCGCGGAGGATTCAGGTTCTCATTCCTGGCATGCCGGTTGACCGCTTGACTTGAAACCGGATTGGCAGAAGTGTATAGTTCCGGAATTATTTGGACCGGAGACGCCGCGCTTTTTTGACGGCCACCGGATACGTCAGCCGGGAGATGAACGCCCCATGCGCAATGGCCCCCCATTAGAGCGGAACGGTTGCTGTGAAACGGAACAAGGCTTCGGACCTGGCGGCCTCATTTGGCGATCGATCGGACCTGCTCGACCGAGCAGCTTGATGCGCTGGGGCAGCATGTTCGGCGAGATGGGCTACCGGCTGGGCAAGCCCTATCGCACCATTGTGCAGCACAACTTGAAATTCGCATTTCCCTCCTGGGAAAAGCAAGAACTTGGGAAGGTCTCGCGCCGAGTTTTCCATAATATTGGAATGACGCTGACGGAAATGGTCCAATGCACACAAATGTCGCGCGGCGACATCCTTGCCCGTTGCCGGCTGAGGGGGGAAGACCATTTTATTCGCGCCCTGGAGGCCAGGCGAGGCATTATTCTCGTGTCCGCCCATCTGGGCAACTGGGAAATCGGGCTTCAGTATTTGGCCTGCCATTTTGGAAAACGGGTCCACATCGTGGTGCGGCCGCTCGTCCCCCGCTGGCTGGATCGATGGGTGAACCATGCCAGGACCCGTTTCGGGAACCATCTCATTCTTAAAAAACAGGCGTTTCCCAAGATGCTGAAAGCCATCCGCGAAGACGGCATCGTGGCCCTCATGGCCGATTTAAGTTCCCGCAAGCAAAGTGTGGCCGTCGATTATTTCGGCCATCGCGCGCGCGCCAGTCCTGCAGCCGCCATGCTCGCCGCTCGCTGCAACACACCAATCATTGCCGCGTTCACCATTCGGAACCCTGACGGCTCCTTCACAATCAACGTTTCCGCGCCCGTGGCGGTCCAGCGCTCAGGCAGCTTAAGAAACGATCTGAAGTGCAACACCCAACGGATCACGGACATCGTGGAAAAGGCCGTCCGAGAACATCCGGATCAATATCTGTGGGTACAGAAGCGGTGGAAGGAATATTACCCGTATCTGTATCCAGGATACCGCCCCCGACCCCAATCCCTTGAAAAATGAGTGCCGTTTCGGGAATCGCGACGGTGCCGAGCACTGCGGAACGGCTCGGTGGGAGCGCCTTCAGAAGGCGCGCCGAAGCAGTCTGAGCGCAAAGATCATAATGAAACCGACCGGCACCAGCGTGGTCAAAATCGGCGGAATACTCAGAATCAGTCCCAAATGTCCGACAATCTGGTTGGCCAGATGAAAAACCACCCCGGTGAGCATCCCCATGAAAATCCGCTGGCTGGCGTTACGATTGCGTGTAGACCCAAAAATGAAGGTGAGCGACAGCAACACCATGATGCCAGTGGTCGCGGGCAGACAGACTTTCTGCCAGAACGCCAGCGCATAGGCCTTGGAGTTCTGGGCGCGGTCATCGAGGCTGCGAATGTATCTCCACAGATCCGATAGCGAGAGACTGTCGGGCGGAAGTTGGAGCAACGCCACCTGGCCCGAGGTCAGAAATGAGCTCAGGCGATATTCCGGCATGACCCGCGCCTCGACGGTTTCCCCGCTGAAGGTTTTCGCCTGCACCCCCTGGAGCAGCCAGTCGTGCTGGCCGTCAATGATCGCTTCGGCCGCCGAAATGAACTGCCGCAGGCGGCCCGATTCGTTCAGTTCATAAATCTCGATATCGGCGGCCCGCTCTTCGGAAATCGTGCGTCCCACGTGCACGAAGGCGCTTCCGTGTCGGACCCAGAAACCCTCCTTGGACATCATCACCGTCTTGCCGTAGATGGCCCGCGACCGCTGGATGCGAGCCATCTGATCGAGGGGGGGGGCGACGAACTCCGCCATGAGGATGGCGGCCAACATGAGCACGGCGCTCGTCCCCAGGACGGAGAATGCAATGCGCTGCACCGAAATACCGGCCGCCTGCATGGCCGTGAGTTCCTGATGATCGGCGAGCAGACCGAGGGCCACGATGCTTCCGAGCAGCGCCGCCACCGGCATGAGATCCACGATGCGTTTGGGAATCGTCAAAACGACAAAACCGAACGCATCCGGCATTTGGAAGCTGCCTTTGCCGACATCTTTGATCTGGATGAGCAGCTCCATGAAACTTAAAAGCACCACCAGGAGGGACAATACCAGGAGAAACCCTTGCAGGGTATTGCGGCCGATGTAGCGGTCTATGATTTTGATGGAATCGTTCATGCCGGACGCCGAAAAAAGACCTCCCCCGTCCGCCACAGCAGCAATACGACCAGCACCGCCAGCAGAAAGGGCACCCACCATATCCCTACCCAGGGGGTGACCACGGCCTTTTCCACCCAGGTCTTGGCGATCACAAATAGCTGGTAATAGACGGCAAAGATGAAGATGCCCACTCCTATCTTGGCGTATTTTCCACGGCGGGGGTTGCTTTTGCTGAGCGGCACCCCGACCAGTGCCAACAGTACGGTGGACAAGGGGGTGGACAGCCGCCACTGGAGTTCGGCGATGTCCTCGAGCCGAGAAGACTTCAGAAGCTCCTGGCTATCGGCGGCCTTGCGCCGGTAGCGCGCACCGGCGGCCTCGTCGGCCGGCAGAGGGTATTCCGCCTGATCGAAGTGCGATAGGGTCCCCTGCGGTCCGCTCACCGGAAACTCATAGAACGCGCCCTCGCGGAAGATCAGCACCCGTTGGCCGTTGGCGTCGGCCTCGCCCTGAATCATCCGCTGGGCCTGAATCACCTGCCGTTTGTCGCCCTCGGCCACACGAATGAAAACCCGCTGTGCGCCATTCTGCGAGTTACCCACTTCTTCGGCAAAAAACACATATTTTCCGTTCCCGATCTCCAGAAAGTTATCGGCTTCCAGCCTTGAAATGTCGAACTCGGCCTGCGCCTGATCCATGACTCGATAAATTTTTTCATAGGATTCCGGCCGGATGTACAGCGAGGCGCAGCCGGCCAGCACTGCGACGGGGAGCGACAGCATGAAGACCGGCTTCAACACGCCCATGATCCCCACCCCGCAGGCAGACAGCGCCGTCATCTCGGAGTCCTTGTAGAGCCGGCCTAAAGCGACGATGACGGAAAGGTAGAAGGTTGTCGGCAGCAAGACCTCCAGCGCCATGCCGATCCTGAGCAGAATGAGCAGTCCCACGGTGCTCGGCGGGAGCGATCCGGCAACGGCCTGGGCCAGGTAGGTGATCGCGGCGTAGCTGGCCAGGATGATCACCAGCACGAGGAGGATGGCCGCGGCGGGCTTGAGGATTTCCATGATGATGTAACGTCGCAGGATCACCGCTGCACCTGGCCACGCCACTCACACGCGGCATTCTGAGCGGGAAGCGATGCGCCGGGCGGTGTCCAAATCGCCCACGGAGTCGACGTCCACGGCCGCTTCCGGAAGTGGCATGATGACGACGCCGGCCCGCAGCCCCATCCGTCGTGAAACGTGGCGCAGCGCATCCTCCAGCGATAGCCGCCTCAAGAGATAGCGCAGCACCACCAGCCACCCCAACGCTCCCAACATCTTGACGGGTCGCTTGCGCTCGTTCTCGACGCGTCGCCAAAAACCCGCGGCCGCATGGCCTTCCGGCGTTAGGAAGGCAAAAAGGTTGCACCCGCAAAAATCTCCGTTCCTGAAACGAATGCGGGTCCGCCGCATCCCCGGGTATTTGGCTACGATCTGACGATAGGACGCCAGAGCGGCCACGACATCGCAGCCGGTAGTGAGGGCTTCGCGGCAGAAATAGTCCACCATCTCGGGCTGCAGCAGGGCATGATCCGCCGTGGTCACGAGCACGGGTGTTCCCGCGGGAATGGAGGATAGCGCCGTCAGGACGCTGGTGCTCGGCGTGGCCGCCGGCGGCAGCCAACGCAAGGTGGACGCAGCCAAACGCTCTTGGAGCAGCGGTTCACGTTGAACAATGGGCGCCGGCGGACCGCAAAGGATACAGGTGTGAACCTGATGAGATCCGGCCAAGGCGTCGAGCACCCGCAATACCATTGGGCGGCCCCCAACCGGCGCCAGGGCCTTGCAAGCCACCCCGGCGGATAGGGCCACTGGATCCTGCACTGTCCGGTCGGCCGCGAGAACGACGGCTGTAAACCGATGGGTGGAAACGTTCGTCATATAGTATTGGATTAAACAGCCGCCAACGGCCGGAGCAAGCGTTCGTCAGGTGAAACCACAGGAAAGTCGGCCGTTTGGTGCAACCGTGACTGTAACCTTCTCACATCTTATCCCGATTTTCAAGTTACGGTTGCTCGCGTTGAAGAAACTCTTGCATTTCCAGATAACATGAATTATTAGTTTGGCGCATTTCTCGATTGGGCTTTTTACAATTCTGGGGATATGATCAACCTCTCATTCAGAATGACCCGCAGCGCGTTGGGTTTGACATTAAAAGACAAACACGATAAAGATATTAAAATTATCTTGCCGGTTTCGGCTCCGTGGGACGTTAGTCCAGCGGCAGCCTTTTAGAGTTGGTGTTTTGCAGTGTGGGGTAGATGCTCGAAACAGAATTCGAACCCGCAAGAGAAACCCAAAAGGATAGTGGATCGATATGGAGGCGACACCGACCGAAAATACGTTACCTCTGAGATATGGCGATTTCTCCACTTTGGCGGATGCTCTGGATTATGCGGCCCAAGGGGAGACCGGCGCCAATTTCTACAATGGAAAAGGCCAGCTTGAGGCGGTGCTGCCGTATGCGGTGTTGCGAGATGAAGCCTTGCACATCGCCCGGCAGTTGATGGGGCTCAGCCTGGAGCGCGGATCTCGGGTAGCGCTGGTTGCCGAGACCTATCCCGACTTCCTGCGCTTTTTTTATGCCTGCCAGTATGCCGGAATGGTTCCGGTCCCCTTGCCTGCCTCGATCCACCTCGGAGGGCACAAAGCATATGTGGACCAGCTGCGCCGGCTTTTATTGAACTGCCGCGCACAGGTGGCGGTGGCCCCCGGTCTGTTCATGTCCTTTTTAAGCGAAGCCGCCGAGGGGCTCGCCCTGGCATTCGTCGGCACTCCCGAACAGTTCTCGGAATTACCCAGACATGATGGCGCCATCCTGCCTTCCGGTCCCGACGAACTGGCTTATCTGCAATACACATCCGGCAGCACGCGCTTCCCGCGCGGTGTCATGATCACTCAAAAAACCGTGATGAACAATTTGGCCAGCATCATCCGCCACGGTGTCAAGGTGCGTCCGGGCGACCGGAGCATGTCCTGGCTTCCTTTCTATCACGACATGGGTTTGGTCGGGCTGGTGCTTTCGGCAATGGCCTCGCAGTTGTCGGTCGACTACCTAAAAACCCGCGACTTCGGGATGCGGCCGCGGTTGTGGCTGACCCTCATCTCCCAGAACCGCGCGACGGTTTCCTTCGGCCCGCCCTTCGGCTATGAGCTCTGCGTCCAACGGCTGCGGGAGGACACCGCCGACCAATTCGATCTGCGCTCCTGGCGCCTGGCCGGCGTCGGCGCGGAGACCATTCGCCCGGAGCCGCTGTCGCGGTTTGCCGATGTGCTCGCTCCGAGCGGATTCAACCCGCAGGCGTTCACGGCCTGTTACGGGATGGCCGAATGCTCGCTGGCGGTCAGCTTCGCGCCGCTCGACGTCGGCATTCAACTAGACACGATCGACGCCGAACTCCTGGCCGAAGAGCAGAAAGCCGAACCGGCGACCTCCGACCTCCGGCACCCGTCGGCGAAGACCAAGAGCTTTGTCAATTGCGGTTTCCCTCTTGCGGGTTTTGAGGTGGAGGTCCGCAACTCCGACGGGCAGCCGGTGCCTCCGCGGCAGGTGGGCACCTTGTATGTTCGCGGACCCAGCATCATGTCCGGGTACTTCGGCGAGGAGGCCCTGACGCGCGAAGTGCTGTCTAGCGACGGCTGGCTGAACACCGGCGACTTGGCCTACCTTGTCGACCACAGCGTGGTCGTTACCGGCCGGCAGAAGGATCTGATCATCATCAACGGCCGGAACATTTGGCCCCAGGACCTGGAATATCTCGCCGAAAGCCAAATCGAAGTTAGAACCGGCGATGCCTCGGCCTTCTCGGTGACGGCTCCGGATGGCGACGACAAAGCGGTTCTCGTGATCGAATGCCGCGAATCCCGTTATGCCCAGCGAATGGAGCTCGTGACCCGGATCCAGGCGCTGATCCGCCAAGAGCTGGGGATCGACTGCTTCATCGAGCTGGTTCCGCGCAATACCCTGCCGCGCACCACCTCCGGCAAGCTTTCGCGGTCGGGAGCCAAAAATGATTTTCTGCAGCGGGTCGAGGACGGCAAGACGGAGCAGCCCGGCGCCACCGAAGAGTTCTACTATCTAAGGTGCAGGACCGCCTGAACCGCGCAGCGGTTTCTTAATTTTTTAGCTGGAATCGGGCACGCGCTTTCGGTGCCGAGCATACAAAATACTATTCGCCGGCGATCATCCCCAACGGCTGTTGCAGGGGAGATCGCCGGTGTGTTATGGAAGGGACATGCGCAGGACGCTGGCCCTCACAGGGTCCACTGGCTTCATCGGAGCCGCAGTGCTGAGGCATTTGACGCGCGCAGGCTGGACCGTGCGCGCCCTTTGCAGGAAGGTGGCGGCGGCGCCCCGCGCGGGAGTGGGCGGCGGGGCCGTCGACTGGGTCCACGGATGCCTCGAAGATTCGGAGAGCCTGAGTCGTTTGGTGCAGGGGGCGGAGGCGGTGGTGCACTGCGCCGGCGCGATCCGGGGAGCGACCGCTGCTGAGTTCCGGCAAGTGAATGTCGAGGGCGTTTTGCGGCTGGTGAAGGCCGCCAGGGGAGTCCACCCCTCCCCGCGCTTCCTGCTGATATCATCGCTTGCCGCCCGTGAGCCGCAGTTGTCTCATTACGCGGCCAGCAAGCGCGACGGCGAGGAGGCCCTGCGGTCCGCGGGCGCCGGCATGATGTGGACGGTGCTCCGGCCGCCGGCGGTCTATGGACCGGGAGACCGGGAGACCCTGCCGCTGGTGCGGTGCATGCAGTGCGGGCTTTCACCGGTCTTCGGGCGGAAGGATGCGCGCTTCTCCCTGCTCTTCGTGGAGGATCTGGCGGAGGCGGTCTGCCACTGGTTGGAATCGGCCCAGTGGCCCCGGGCCTCCTTTGAAATTCACGATGGGCGCACGGGTGGCTACGCCTGGCAGGATTTGCTCCAGGCGGTGGCGCAGATCCTTCGGAAACCCGTGCGCAGGCTCAGGGTGCCGACCGGGTTCATGCAGGCCGCCGCCCGCGGCAACTTGCTGCTGTCACGTGCGTTAGGGTACGCCCCCATGCTGACCCCCGGCAAGGTCCGCGAACTCACGCATCCGGACTGGGTGTGTGACGACACCCGCCTGCGCCGTTCCACCGGTTGGTCGCCGCGGTTTCTTTTGGAAGCCGGAATGCGGCGGACGCTCAAGCATCTTCGCAGAGGGCGGTGGGTGGCGGCATGATGGGCTCAACCACAATAAGAAGTTAGGACGATGCATGCCCACATACGAAGAGCTGTTGTCGATGGTGATCGAGCTGATCCGACCGCTGGCGCCCCAGGGACGCCACGTGGGTGCGGACATGGATCTGGCCTCCGATCTCGATTTTGATTCGCTCAAGGTCATGAACCTGATCGAACAGGTGGAAGATCGATTTGACGTGTCGGTCCCGCTGAACATTTTGCCGGAGATCCGCACGGTTCGCGACTTCACGGTTCAGCTTCAAGCGATTCTTGGGGAAAATTAGACATGGGTCTATTCGATAAATTTCAGCAGCTGGCGGCCACCCGCCGGGCGATGGCGGAAAGCGGAATCCAGTCCATCAACGTGGTGATGGACCGGGTGGTTTCAGCCACCGAGGCCATCGTGAATGGCCGGTCGCTCATCCTGGCCGGCACCAACAATTACCTGGGGCTCACGTTCCATCCGGAGTGTATCGAAGCGGCCTGCGACGCGACCCGCACGTTGGGGACGGGGACGACGGGGTCCAGGGCCGCCAACGGCAGCTATTCCACGCATGTGCAGCTCGAGACCGAGCTGGCCCATTATTTTCGCCGCCGCGGCGTGATCGTCTTTTCCACTGGATACGTGGCCAATCTCGGCATGCTGTCCACGCTGGCCGGCAGCGGAGACGTGTTTGTCATCGACGGCGACTGCCACGCCAGCATTTACGACGGCTGCCGGCTGAGCGGAGCCGAGATCATCCGATTTCGCCACAACGACCCCGCGGACCTCGAAAAACGGCTGCGGCGACTGGGCGGACGAATTGATAATACGCTGATCGTGGTAGAGGGGATTTACAGCATGCTGGGCGACCGTGCGCCGTTGGCCGACATCGTGGCGGTTAAACGCCGCTACCCCGGCGCCTTTCTCGTGGTCGATGAGGCGCACTCGCTCGGCGTGCTCGGCGCGCACGGTAGGGGAATGGCGGAAGAAGCAGGGGTCGAAGCGGACGTCGACTTCGTCATCGGCACGTTCAGCAAGAGTCTGGGCGCCATCGGCGGCTACTGCGCCAGCGACCACCCGGAGCTCGACCTGATCCGCTACGCCAACCGGCCATACGTGTTTACGGCCTCATCGTCCCCCGCGATCATCGCCTCTACCCGCACGGCGCTGGGCATCTTGAGCGCTCATCCGGAATTGAGACAGCGGCTGTGGGAGAACGCCCGTCGCCTGTACGCCCGTCTGCAGGAACTCGGGTATCATCTAAGCCCCGAGCCGAGCCCCATCATCGCCGTGCGTTTCGCCCAGCGCGAACAGGCGTATTCCCTGTGGACCGCCCTGATCGAGCGCGGCGTGTATGTCAATCTCGTAGTGCCGCCGGCGACCCCGGACGGCAGCTCGCTCTTGCGCTGCAGCGTCAGCGCGGGTCACACCCCTGAGCAAATCACGAAAATCGGCAACGCCTTTGCCGATTTGAAGCGCTCGTTCGCGATCGCGCCCGATTGAAAACGACCGAACCCGCCGGCCTTGACTCGGGCAGGAACGCTTGGGTGACATGAAACTTTTTTTTACACTGGCCCGGAAATATCCCTGGCAGACGATCCTGACGCTCACCGCCATCCTGTTCTCCGGCATCGCCGAAGGTTTCGGCATTTCCGCCCTGCTGCCCATTCTCAACACTATTTTCAATCAGAATGCCCTGGCCTCCGGTAAGGCCGGCCATTCACCGGAATGGAGCACGCGGCTGGACCAGATCGTCCATCAGACGTTGGGATTCGTGGGCCTGCGCCCCACCATGGAGGTGCTGTTAAGCCTGTTCGTCGGCTGCATCGTCCTGAAGTGCCTCCTTATGTATTTAGCCAACAAGCAGACCGGTTTCACGGTCGTGTTGATCGCCACCGATATGCGACTGGACCTTCTCAAGTCCCTTTTCGCTTCCAGCTGGGAATATTTCATTCGTCAACCGATCGGCCGGCTCACGAACGGTGTCGCCATGGAGGCCCACCGGGCTTCGACGGCTTTCAGCTTCGGAGCCAAATTGGCATCCCTTACCGTCGAGTCCGGTATTTACACATTGCTTGCCTTTCTGGTGTCCTGGAAGGCAACCGTCATGTCCTTGGGGGCCGGCTTTTTCTTATTGGTTGCCTTGAGGCGGCTCGTTAAAAAGAATCGACGGGCCGGCAAGAAGCAGACCGAGCACATGCAGACGCTGGTCGCCCAGATGACCGACATTCTGATCTCCATCAAACCGCTGAAAGCGATGGCACGCGAACAGCAGTCCGACGCGGTGCTGACCGATACCACCCGCCGGCTGAACCGGGCGCTCCAGAAGCAGGTCCTCAGCAAGGCCGCCCTGGGTTCCTTTCAGGAGCCCATTCTCACCGTGTTTTTGGTGCTGTTGCTCTATGTGGCACTGGTTTACTGGGATCAGTCTCTGACCACCATGGTGGCAATGGTTTTTTTCATCGGGAAAAACATCAAACAGTTCGAAAAGATCCAAAAAGAGTATATCCATCTTGTGGAACACGATAGTGCTTATTGGTCTCTCCTCGAAAAGATCAACAAAGCCCGCGGTGCCCGCGAAGTCCTGACAGGCGATATCCAGCCGTCTTTCAGCCAGGCGATCCGGATGGACCGCGTCAGCTTTGCCTATGACGCCCATCCGGTGCTTCAAGACGTGTCCCTCTCAATCCCGGCCGGGTCGTTTGTCACCCTTTTCGGCCCATCCGGTTCGGGGAAGACCACTGTTGTTGACCTGCTGATAGGGTTGCTTCGGCCGCAGAAGGGTGATATTTGGATCGACGACGTTCCCCTGTCACAGATCGATATCCGCCGCTGGCGCGCCATGATCGGTTACGTGCCGCAGGAAAACCTGCTCATGCACGACACCATCCTGAAAAACATCACGCTGGGGGATGGGTCCATCAGTGAGATGGAAGTGGAGACCGCTTTGCGGGCGGCCGGCGCCTGGGGTTTTGTTCAGGGCACCCCGGGGGGGGTTCACGTCGTTGTCGGTGAGCGCGGAAGCGTGCTGTCGGGAGGTCAGCGGCAGCGTATTGCCATCGCCCGGGCGCTGGTGAAGCACCCCCCCTGTTGATTCTCGATGAGGCCACCACCGCGTTGGACCCCAAGACCGAAAAAGAGATCTGTGCGACGCTGGTGGATTTAAAGGGGGAGATCACCATTCTGGCCATTTCACATCAATCGGCGCTGCTGGAAAGCGCCGACCTGGCCTATCGGGTGCAGGCCGGGGCCGTCCAGCTGGTGAAAGGCCCCTGCGGGGGATTTTGAGATCTACATTGTGGAAAGGGGGATGTACGGATGCGCAGACTGGTCATCAACGGTCAGGTGATCGATGACGCGACGGATTGTTACACCATAGCGGAAATCGGGCATAACCATCAGGGCAAGGCGAAGACCTGCATGGAGATGTTCAAAGTCGCCAAGGAATGCGGGGCGGATGCGGTCAAGCTTCAGAAGCGGGACAACAAGAGCCTTTACACCAAGGCCGGCTACGAAAAGCCCTATGACAATGAGAACAGTTACGGGGCCACTTACGGTGAGCACCGCGAAGCGCTGGAGTTCGGGGAGAGCGAATATCGGGAGCTAAAGGTCTGCGCGCAGGAGATCGGGGTGACGTTGTTTGCAACGGCCTTTGACTTTCCCAGCGTGGATTTTCTAGCCAAACAGGAAATGCCGGCCTTCAAGGTGGCCTCGGGCGACCTAAAGAACATTCCGCTGCTGACCTACATGGCGAAAGTCGGCAAGCCGATCGTTTTGAGCACCGGCGGCGGGACCATGGGGGATGTCAATCGGGCCTACGACGCCATCATGCCGATCAACCCGCAGCTGTGCCTGCTGCAGTGCACTGCGGGCTACCCGGCGGCCTTCGAGGAATTGAATTTAAACGTGATCACCACCTTTCGGGAGCGGTTTCCGCAGACGGTCGTGGGGCTGTCTTCGCATGACAATGGAATCGCCATGGCGGTGGCAGCTTACATGCTGGGGGCCCGGGTCGTGGAGAAACATTTTACCCTAAACCACACCTGGAAGGGAACCGACCACGCGTTTTCACTGGAGCCGATCGGCTTCCAGAAAATGGTGCGGGATTTGAAACGGGTGCGGGTGGCCATGGGCGACGGGGTCAAGCGAGTGTATGACAGCGAAGTCACCCCCATGGTGAAGATGGGCAAACAACTGGTGGCGGCGCACGATCTGCCGGCCGGCCACGCCATCCGCCGCGAGGACATCGCCATCAAGAGCCCGGGCGGCGGGCTCCAGCCGTATGAGATCGACAAGGTCATCGGCCGCACGACCCGCACGGCCCTCAAAGCCGATGACGCGATCACCTTCGAGGCGCTGAACGGAGCGGAAACCTGGAAGAAAGTCGCCTGATGGACCTGTTCGACCTGCGCGGGGAGGTCGGCGTCGTCACGGGGGCCTTGGGAAAGCTCGGGCCGGTTTGGGTGGAAACTCTTCTGGCCGCCGGCGCATCAGTGCTGGCCCTCGATCGGCCCGGCATGCCCGCCAGCGAGGAGTTTCAGCGCCTGACCTCGCGATTCAGCCCGCAACGCTTGGTGCTGGCTTATGCCGATGTCTGCCGCAGAGCCGAGATAGAAACGGCCCTCGATCAATGCGAGCAGAATTTCGGGCCTCCAACCATCCTGGTCAACAACGCCGGCATCGACGCACCGCCGGCAGCCGGCGGCCAGGAATACCGCCTGGAGGAAATCCCGTTTGAGACCAACCTCCGGATTCTGGAGGTGAATGCCGCCGGCCTGTTTCTGGTCGCTCAGGTGTTCGGCGGAGCGATGGTTCGCGCCAGCCGCGGCACGATCATCAACATCGGTTCCCTTTACGCCAGCGTATCGCCGGATGCCCGATTCTACGATCACATCCCGAGCGATCCCCCGTTCCTCAAACCGCCGGCCTACGGAGCCTCCAAGGCAGCGGTCATCAACCTGACCAAGTATCTGTCCGCCCATCTGGCGCCTTATGGCGTTAGGGTCAATGCGCTCTCGCCGGGAGGCGTGCTGGGTGGCCAAGATCCGGAGTTCAAGCGCAAGTTCTGCGAGCGGGTTCCCCTGGGACGCATGGCAACCGCCGACGATTTGCGCGGACCCCTGCTGTTCCTTGCTTCCCGGGCCTCCGCATACATTACCGGCATCAACCTCCTGGTCGACGGCGGTTTCACGGTCTGGTAAAAAAACGCTGGCATCCCGGTCGCTGACCGGGATGCCAGCGTTTTTTTAAATCAGAAAAACAAGTTCTGAAAAACATCATCTTGGCGTTTGATCCGGATTCGGTTTGAGTCGCGACGCACGATAAAGGATGCTGGTTGCTGGATAAATTTACAGGACATCAACGCCCGATAACTGCTTTGGTTTCTGCGGCCGGGCTTGGCATGCGTTTCGATGTTTTTTCATCGAGCATCCCGCATCCAGGATCCCGTATCGCAGCGCGGTGGAGAAAATTCAAATGACTGGCCAGGCGAATTCTTCAGCAACCCCCAGCATTGTCGCGCTCATTCCTGCCCGCTCAGGCTCCAAGCGCGTTCCGGACAAAAATATCCGGCCCCTGGCCGGGCATCCGGTGATAGCGTATTCCATTTCAGCTGCGATCCAGAGCGGGATCTTCGCGGCCGTGATCGTTTCAACGGATTCCGAACGGTATGCCGCGATCGCGCGCCACTATGGGGCCGAAGTGCCCTTCATGCGTCCGGCCGACATCTCCGGCGACCACTCTCCGGACATCGAGTGGGTGGACTATACGCTCAGGCGGCTGGCGGACGCGGGCCGCTCCTACGATTGTTTCAGCATCCTGCGCCCGACGAGCCCGTTTCGGCTGCCGGAAACCATTCGCCGCGCATGGGCCAAGTTCCGCGCCGAAACTGGTGTCGATTCCCTTCGGGCCGTCGAAAAATGCAGCCAGCACCCCGGGAAAATGTGGGTTATCCGCGGCCGGCGCATGCTGCCGCTTTTGCCGTTCGGGCCTTCTGATCAGCCTTGGCACAGCAGCCAATACCCCTCACTACCAGAAATCTATGTGCAAAACGCTAGTCTGGAAATCGCATGGTCGCACGTGGTCTTTGAAGGCCGCACCATCGCCGGCCACGTGGTCATGCCATTTCTCACCCGCAACGCCGAAGGTTTTGATGTGAACATTTCATACGACTGGGACCTTGCAGAGCATATGATAAAAACAAACCCTTCGTGTGTGCCCTCTTTAACGCAGCCGATTTTCGCCCCGAGTCTTTATTGAAATGAATTAAAAATGTTTATCGATAGAATTCATCGCCTTCCAAGAGTCTGGTCCAATAATGAACTTAGAAAATTTTCACACTTGTTTTCAGGTAAAATAGTTAATGTCAGCGCCTGGAAAGATTCCGACAAAGAAGGAAACCATTACAAAAATTACTTCAAAAATGCGGCCAGTTATACGCTGACCAATTACAAATCAGAGGCCCGGGGTTTCCAGGGCTATGAAGATGAGATTTTTCTTGATCTTGAAAAAATATTGCCTGATTTTTTGTTCCATCAATTCGATGTTGTTTTTAACCATACAACGCTTGAACATGTGTATTCCGTAAAGATCGCTTTTGAAAATCTGTGCAAAATGTCCAGAGACATCGTCATAACGGTGGTCCCATTTCTCCAACCATACCATTCGGAGTATGGCGATTACTGGCGCTTCTCACCTTTGGCCATTAACCGGCTGTTTATAGAGAATAATTTCAAGATACTTTATCAAAGTTTTAACAAAAACAAAATGAGCTCGATTTACATTTTTACGATCGCATCCAAGAATCCGGAAAAATGGAAAAACAATTTTGGCGATGAATATAATAGTCTTAAACAGCAATATTCCGAACAACTTATTGGTTGCCATGCCTTTCCGAACATTGCTTACAGGCTAAGAATTTTATTTCGCAACATGTTAAAATTAATTAAAACATACAGGAGCGGCATTCTTTAATGCGACAGCGTTAAATCCAGATTGAAAAACCGACATCCATGAAAATTCTCTATCTTTCCAATTCCAGAATTCCTTCTTTTCACGCCAATAGCGTGCACGTCATGAAAATGTGCTCTTCTTTTCATGAATTGGGGCATCCAATTTGTTTGTTTGCAAAAAAGGGGGACAAAGTATCCGCCAACCCTTTTGAATTTTATGGCGTCAATCCCAATTTCAGTATTCACTATTTCAAAATGCGCTCTCTGCAGCATCGGTCGTCTTTAAAAAAGACATTTTATCGCTATCTCATTTGCAAACAAATCAAACGATTCGCCCCGGAATTAATCTACTCACGGAACGCGCCCGCCCTTGCGGCGGTAAGCGGCATGGGTATTTCTTTTGTTTATGAAGCGCATCGTTTCCCACCTGAAACGAACATCGAAAATTTTTTGTTTACACAGAATACGTTCAAACGATTGGTTGTTATCAGCCAGGCGCTCAAGGGTGACTATTTGCAGGCCTTTCCAGGCCTGCAAGCGTCGAAGATTATAGTGGCCCACGACGGAGCGGACACTCCGAGCTCCGCTCTTTGCACCCCTAAAAAATTTCCCGGATTTAATGTGGGTTATGTAGGAAATCTGTATCGGGGCAAAGGAATGGAGCTAATCGCGGAACTTACCCATCGCTGCCCCTGGGCCAATTTTCATATTGTCGGCGGCTATGGACAAGACTTTGATTTCTGGAAATCGCGATTGGCGGAAGAACCCAATATTACTTTTTACGGTTTCATCCCGCATAAAGAAACGGGCGATTTCATCTCCTCCTTCGATGTGGTGCTGGCACCCTATCAGCATTATGTAGAAGTCCCCGGCGGCTTCGACATTAGCCGTTGGATGTCGCCGCTCAAAATTTTTGAGTACATGTCCTTTGGAAAGGCAATCGTCGCGTCGGACCTGCCGGTCCTGAAAGAGGTTTTGGAAAACGGCAGAAACGCTGTTCTCGTACCGCCGAACGACCCTGATGCTTGGGCCGGTGCGATCTCATCGCTTTTCAAAGACAAGCAATACCAGCACCGACTCGGACAAGAAGCATTGCGCGACTTTCTCTCAAGCCATACCTGGACGGAGCGCGCCAAACGGACAATATCTTATTTAACCTATTGATATTTTTTATAATAATAACGCTGCATGCGCTCACTGAATGTTCCCATACGCCAATTGGCACTCCGGATCAAGGCGGTTAAGTTCTATCAGCTAACTGACATGATAGGACTTATCGGATTATCTCTATTTATTTTCGGCATCTTTTACAGAGTTGCGACGGCCCTTTGCGGGTTTTCATTAATGGTTTTTGCCCTTGGTTTTAAAATCCGGCACCTTTATCGGCCGCTCATAAAAGATCCGATTCTTATTCTTAATATGGTTTTTATTGCATTTTTATTTCTACAATCGCTCATGTTATCAATAGATCTTCATGATTTTAAATCCACCCTGTTCGATCAAAAAATTCAATCTATTCAACTCGCTTTTTGTCTTATTCTGTTTACAGCATATTGGATGCACCGATTTGCCACTTATTGGAATACCTTTATAATTATTTTGATAGCGGGATTTTTAATCCGCGTCCTGCTTAGAGTGAATTTGGATAATTTTTCGGACCTAACGAATCAACTTTGGGACGGAGCTGTCAGAGCATCGTTCGGTTCATCGACGCCAAACCGATTTGGCGAATGGTGCTCGGTGGTCCTGCTGGCATCCCTCGTTTTACCTCGGAAGATATTGAGCCTCTCCACCAACAAGATCCTTTCTGCCGTCAAATTTCTTTTTTGGACGACGGCATTATCCGTGAGCGCGCTGGGCCTGATTCTATCACAATCAAGAGGCGCGTGGATGGCGGCGGCTTTCGTGATCCCTCCAATTATTATTTTTAAAATTTCAAAGTTAAGCAGGCGCCTCGCGCTGGTTTCAGTTTGCCTACTGGCATCCACCGTTTTATTTATCTATTACTCCGACCTTTCGAGGATAATCGAACACCGCATCAAGGAGGGCGTTGACTCTTTTTCATCTAACTACGACATGGCCGTATCTTCCGACGATTTCGAAGTATCTGTCAGCCCGGACAGCATCAATCATCGGATTTTGCTTTACAAACTGTTTTTGGAAAAGTGGATCGAACGTCCGTGGACGGGGCATGGCGCCGGAGCATCCCGCAAGCTAATTGCCAACGCAAAAGAAGAACCATTCTCGGCAATCAACGTCTACAATAATTTTCACAACCAATATTTCGAAATTCTGATCCAATTTGGGATCATTGGCTTTTTTTTAAACCTGCTTTTTATATTTTTTATGATATTCAAACTTTATCACGCCAAGCGCATGGGGCATATCGACATCGATTATTTTCTTTTCACCATCGGGACGATTGCAATCTTTTTGATTTGCAGCATGTTCGGACAGTCGTTGGCAAGCTACAAAACCATTTATTTGGCTGGATTCATATTCGGAATATGTTATTCGTCTAAGTTTGAGAGCATTGGAACTTACGACCGCTAAATCGCATTTCTCAGACAACAGAACGATTCTTACAAAAATGGACACTTCCATCTTGTTTTCATCGCCCGCCTTCCTTCCCGCCCGGGGAGGGGCTGAACTGCGGTTCCTGAGGTATTTGCCTGGACTGCAGAATAGAGAGCTCGTGTGTCGTATCGTAACCGGCACTCCCCAGCTAAAAAAAATAATGAACCATGACAAATCCTCCGATTGGTATTCCATGAAGCCTGGCTACATACTTCCCATGGAAACCATTGGCGCAGTGCCGGTTCACCAGATTCGCCTCCCCGATAATAAGTCCGCAAACCGCTCCTCCATTTATTACAAATACGTGCTCAGCGTCTGCCGCGATCCTATTTCGCGCCCCAGCGTTCTCCAGTTGATCGCCGACCTTCCTGGTAGCGGTCCGTCGTTTTTTGAAAAAATGCGGACTTTGCGGATCCCCACGCTTTACGCCTACACGCTCCCCTCCAAGGGATCATCCAACCCGATCAAGAGACGCTGGCAAATGTTTCAACTTCGCAGAAACTTCAATGCCATTGACTGCATCATCACCAACAGTCGCGCCAACCGGGCCCAACTGGTGCGCCTGGGAGTCAACAGCAAAATCGAGGTAATCCTGAACGGGGTCGAGCTCAAAAATTTTTTCCCGGCGGCCGATGAAACGGAAAAATCGGCCTTGCGAGGCAGGTTGGCCTGCCCGCCCGATGGAAAGATTATTGTAACGGTGGGAGCGGTGCATCCGCGCAAGGGGACGGACCTGTTGTTGCAGGCATGGCCTCGCATCGCCAGGGAAATACCCGAGGCCCATTTACTCCTCATCGGAATGCGCCACGACCGGAACAACCCCAAGCTCAAAAAGTTCGGCCAATCGGTTGACGCGCTGGTCGCTTCGTCCGGCGTCGCCGACCGGATCCGCTTTGTAGGCTACGTTCCCAATGTGGCGGAATACTTGAAGGCGGCCGACCTGTTTCTGTTTCCCTCCCGCATCGAGGGAATGCCGAATGCCATGATCGAGGCCATGGCGTGCGGCGTTCCCGTCGTGGCGTGCCCCTTCATCGGATTCTCGCCGGACCTGGGCACAATCGGCGAGCAGTTCGTGCTGGCCGATCACCAGCCCGAAGCGATTGCGCAGGCTGCGGTGGAGGTTCTCAAGGACAAGCGGTTGCAGGAACGGCTGAGCCGGAACGCACGCAGCTGGGTCGTCCGGACCATGGATATCGAGAAGACCCTCGACCGGTATGCCATGCTTTACCGTGAGATGGCTGCCAGCACCCGAAAAGGCTGAAAGCGGTCAGCTGGAAGGCGCGGCGGCCCCGATGCGCGCCACTGCCGCGCCGGGCCGGCCTCATCGCCGGAGCGACCCGACCTTCAGACCGGTCCTACGCGGGTATTGACAAGGGGTCACGGAAACAGGTAAATCACCGTAAAAATAGCAATTGCGACGGTTTTATGCTGTCATGCGCCAAACGGCGCATTTCATTTTTTATCTGCCGCAGCAGATCCCCCTTGCCGGGGCATACAGGTTCATGGCCGAATTGAGACCCTTATTGCTGATTCCAGTCGAGAACCAGGTCCGGGAGCTCGACCCGAAGTTGCTGCTCGCCTGCGTCGCCGCAAAGCGCGGTTTCTCGTCGATCATCGGGTCGCGCCGCGAAATGGAGATGGGGATTGATGCGTTTCCATCGAGCATCTACCTTTCCAAAAGCATGACGGTCCGCAGCCTGCTGTTCTTTCTCGTCGCCCGCCGATTCGATGTGAACATCATCACCTGGGACGAGGAGGCCCTGGTGCACTTGCCGCCGGAAATTTATTTTTCCCGGCGTCTGCACCCCACCGCCATCCGTTATGTCTCTCATCTCTTCGCATGGGGCGAAGAAAATGCCGAACTCTGGCGCCAGTACCCGCATCTGCCGCCGCTGATTCCCATCCATGTGTCGGGAAACCCCCGCAGCGACATGCTGCGGCCAGAACTGCATTCCTATTATGCCGATGAGATCGAAAGCATCCGCCGGGAATTCGGAAATTTCATCCTGGTCAACACGAATTTCAACCATGTGAACGCCTTCGGCGCGGACATGAACCTCTTCAAGCCGACGAAAACGCCCGGCCAAACGCCTAAATTCGGCCGGGCCGCCCGCGGCATGAGCCGGGAATACGCCGAAGGCCTGCGTGACCACAAACAGGCCGTCTTCGAGGATTTCAAGCGCCTGATCCCGGAACTGGAAAAGCGTTTTCCGGATCACCTGATCGTCGTCCGGCCGCATCCGACCGAGCGCCATGTTGCCTATCAACAGATCGCCGCACGCTGCACCCGGGTGCGGGTGACTAACCAGGGCAACGTCGTGCCCTGGCTGCTGTGCGCCAAGGCTCTGATCCACAACGGCTGCACCACGGGCGTGGAAGCCTTCGCCATGCGGATTCCGGCCGTGAGCTACCGCGCCACCGTCAACGATGCCTACGATGCCGGGTTTTACCGCCTGCCGAATGCGCTCAGCCATCAGTGCTTTACATTGGACGAGCTTTGCGCGACCCTGCGCCGCATTTTGGAGGGCACGCTCGGCCCGCCCGAAGGCGACGAGTACCGTGCCCTCGTCCGCCATCACCTGGCCGAGATGGACGACAACCGCCTGGCCTGTGAACGCATGGTGGATGTTCTGGAGCGCATCGCGGCCGCCCCCGTCAACCCGTTTGCCCGCATCTTGACCCATCGCGCCGACCGTTGGGTGGTTCGGAAGGGTCTGCATCTCCTGCGGCAAGTCAAGTCCCGGCTGCCCGGCTCCCACAACCGGCCGGAGTTTCAGCGACATCGTTATCCCGGCCTTCCGCTCGATGAGGTTCGCGCCCGGATCGCCCGCTTCCAGCGACTGTTGGAAGACAACACCCCGCTTGCGGTCGAACCGGTCACCGCTACCATCTACCGCCTGCGGGTCGCGTGACCGGCCCAGGAACGCCTGCATGCATCCGAAACCGCCGCTGATCATTCCGGTTGAAAACCAGGTCCGCGAACTGGACCCCAAGCTGCTGCTGGCCTGCATCGCGGCCCGGCGCGGATTCACCTCCATCATCGGCTCACACCGCGAAATCGACTTCCGCATCAGCCAACTGCCGCGCGGGCTTTACCTCAACAAGAGCATGACGGATCGAAACCTGAAAATGTTCCGGGTCATGCGCTGGGCGGGACATCGCATCCTCACCTGGGACGAAGAAGCGCTGGTGCACCTGCCGGCGGACGTTTACTATTCGCGGCGCTTGTCGCCGGCCGCCATCCGCTACGTGAGCCATCTTTTCGCCTGGGGTGAGGACAATGCCGAGTTGTGGCGCCGGTACCCCCATCTGCCGCCGGACCTTCCGATCCATGTGACCGGCAACCCGAGAAATGACATGCTCCGGCCGGAACTGCACCCGTTTTACGCCGAAGACGTTCGTGCGATCCGCCGGAAGCACGGGGATTTTTTTCTGATCAACACCAACTTCAACCACGTCAACGCCTTTTTCCCGGCCCAGAATCTCTTCAAACCGGTCCAGCGGGCCGGCCGGCCGGCGAAATTCGGCAAGGCCGGCGTGGGGATGACGCGGGCCTACGCCGAAGGCCTGCGTGACCACAAGCAGGCCATCCTCGAGGCCTTTCAGCGCCTGGTTCCCCGGCTGACCGCCGACTTTCCCGAACTGACGCTGGTCGTCCGGCCTCACCCCACCGAGAGCCAGGAGACTTATCGCCGCATCGCGGCTGCGCATCCCCGCGTCCATGTGACCAACGAAGGCAACGTGGTCCCCTGGCTGCTCGCGGCCAAAGCCCTCATCCACAACGGGTGCACCACGGGAGTGGAGGCCTTCGTGATGCGGGTGCCGGCGGTCAGCTACCGCACCGTCGTCAACGAAACCTACGACAACGAGTTTTACCTGCTGCCGAACTGTTTGAGCCACGCGGCGTTTTCCTACGCTGACCTGCAGGCGATGCTCCGGGCGGTCCTGGATGGGCAGCTCGGCGCGGCCGGCGGCGATGAACGCCAGGCCCTCGTCCGGCGTTACCTGGCCGCCCAGGACGGCCCCCTGGCATGCGAGCGTCTGACGGATGTCATAGAAAAAGCTCTGGCCGAGGAGGGTCCGCCGCGCGCCCCCGCTCTGCCCAGCCGTGCGCTCGGTGCCGCCTACTCGGCCGGCCGTCTTATTTTCAAAAAACTGATCGCCAGGGTTTCCAGCAGCCACGCCCCGCCCGAATTTCACCGCCACCGCTTCCCGGGCATCGACATCGAGGCGGTCCGGCAACGCATCGCGCGGTTCCGCAAGGTTCTGGATGATCCAACGCCCATTCATGCCGAGCCGCTGGCGGAGCAAATTTTCAGTATCTGCAAAGCCCAATGAACCGCGGGCCAGCAGTTCTCGCTGAATGTGATTCGCCTTGATACAAGCGGTTGTTGGTTATAGGTCAGAAAAAAAATTTCGCGATGTGTCCCCGCCGAAACGGTATAACTATATGAAATAACACTTGATATTTTTATCTAGACATAACCCCTACATATTGTTATATATTCTGTGCAAGCAGTCCATATGTAGGGGTCGGCAGTGCACATCAAAAAACATCTGAGCTTTGCTGCTCTCAGAAAGGCGCTGTCAGAGGCCTTCGAGCAAGTCGAAGACCGCCGTCAGGCTGGTAAAGTCGACTACCGGCTGCACGACTGTCTGATGAGCGCGCTGGCGATGATGTTTTTTCAAGACCCCTCACTGCTTTCCTTTCTCCGGCGCTTGGAGGATCCACTGCAGTGCGGCAACCTCAAAGCCCTGTTTGCCGTGGAGGCGATCCCCCAAGACAGCTGCCTGCGGGAGAGCCTGGATGCGGTTGACACCGCGGCGATCAACCCGGCGTTTGGGATCTTGTTACAGCGCCTGCAGCGGGGCAATCAGCTTTGCGCCTTTCGCTTTCTGAATGGCTATTACCTCGTCGCATTGGACGGCTCGCAGTATTTTTCCTCCGAGAAGATCCACTGTCGGAGCTGTCTGACTTACAAAGGCTCCAAAGGCCCGCTGCGCTACTCCCATCAAATCCTGCAGGCGGTCATCCTGAACCCGCATATGCGCCAAGTCCTGCCGCTGGCCCCGGAGCCGATTGCCAACACCGATGGAGGCAAAAAACAGGACTGCGAGCTTTCTGCCGCCAAACGCTTCCTATCCAAAATCCGCAGCGCCCACCGGAAGCTGCCCATCATTATCACCGCCGATGGCTTATACTCCGATCAGCCCTTTGTGCAGGCTTTGAAAAACGCCCGCATGTCCTTCATCCTGGTGGCCAAGCCCGCGGATCATAAAATTCTGTTTGAATGGGCCCAGGAGCTGACCGGCCTGGGAGAAGCTCAGCAATTAGAGCTCACCGATGCCAAGGGCCGCCGGCACCTCTACCGCTGGCTCAACCAGGTGCCGCTCAATGGCGGCAAAGATGCCGATCTGGTCAATTTCTTCGAGTACTGGCTTCAGGTGGATCAAAAAACCACCTATCACAACAGCTGGGTGACCGACCTGGCGGTTAGCCGCGACAACGTGGTCGAGTTGGTCCAGGGCGGCCGGGCGCGTTGGAAAATCGAAAACGAAACCTTCAACACGCTCAAAAACCAGGGCTATCACATCGAGCACAACTTCGGCCACGGAAGCCAGCACCTGTCGCTGAACTTCTTTGTGCTCAATTTGCTCGCCTTTTTCATTCACCAGATTCTTCAATTATGCGACCCGAGCTACCAATACTGCCACGGCCGCTTTAGCTCGCGGCAAGAGTACTGGAACAACCTGCGGGTCGCCAACCGGTTGTTGCTTTTTAATGACTTTGAACACCTTCTGCGCTATGTCGCCCACCCGGCTGAGATCAGAGCCCCCTAATACTCCAAAAGCCCTAACACCCATCCACGCCATCCAGAGCTTCGAAGCTGCCAGTCGCGGGCAAGGCCGCCGCATTGCCTAATTGCCTTGAAACCATCCCCGCAAACTCCCTTTCCGCCTCAACTCTAAAAACTCAAAACCGGTACCATCGCTTTCTATACTCCCAGCGCTTCGCTATTCCCTCCTCTTTCGCCATAAAAGCTGTTCAACGAGAATTGCTGACCGCGGGCGCAATTGCTTGACAGGGGAGATTCAAGTGGCCTATAGTCGCCACTATTTTTAATGCGAGGTCATCAACGCCAATGAAAGTCATGATTTTAGGGACCGGCAAATCCGGTACCACCGCCATGGTCTATAAGGTTTCGGGAAACCTTCCGAACTGCCACGCGTTTTCTGGGGGCAAGCCCGGCAAGTATGTCGGCGATTACGAGAACGCCGTTTACAAACACACCTACGAGGAACGCAAAGGCAAGAGCTTCGAGGTCTACCGGCAGCACCTCGAAAAAGAGCATTATGACCGCAAGATCTGGATGGCCCGCGACCCGCGGGACGTGGCGGTCAGCCGGATGCTCTACCGCTGGCATCGCGGCACGATCGGGAGCAAAAAGCAATACGAGGCCCACGTTGACTTGGTCCTGAAGAAGGAAAAGAACCCCCGGGCCGTGCCGTTTTTCGAAATCTGCCGCTATGCCGGCCACGGCAGCTGGCCGCTTTCGCGAGAGCAGGTGTTCGAGGAGGAAAAGCAGCGTTACGAGCGCATGCGGGACTTTGTGAAGAGCCTGGCCTCCGACTGGTTCATTTTCAAGTACGAGGACATGGTCACCAACCGTTTTGACGAACTGGACCGCTACCTGGGGTTCATCGTCCATACGGAGGCGGAGGTCCCCAAGGGCACGGGCAAGGAGAAAGTCGTACGCAAAAAGGCCAGCGGCGATTGGCGGCACTGGTTTCTCCAGGAAGACGTCGCTCTCTTCGAGCCGGCCTTCCGACCTTACATGGAGACAATCGGCTACGACGTGGACGACTGGGCGATCAGCCCGTCACCCGAAATCGAGCCGGAATTCTCGTCGATTTACATGCAAAGCCTGCCCAAAAAAGTCACGCGGAACATCGTGCTGCGTTACGCCGACACCCTGATCCAACGTTTCTTGCGCTGAGGGGCACCTAACTTCATGGCGGCGGCTGAAAATCTGAAGCTCTGCGTTTCCGCCCAGAATTTCTACCCGGTCCCCGGCGGCGCCGCGCTACGGTTCCTGCGCTATTTCCCGGGACTGCAACGGCGCGGGGCTTCGGTCTGCGTAGTGACCGGTACGCCGCGCCGGAGCCAGATCGCGCCGCCCGAGATCGCCAGGGAATGGGCGCGCTACCCCGTGGGCGCGGTCATCCCGGCGGAGCCGTTGAACAGCGCGCCCATCCACCGCGTGCGTCTTCCGGCGCGCAAAGGGCTGCGTCGGCTTTGGGTCATGAACCGCGAGGTGCATCGGGTGTGCCGTGCGCCCGGATACCGCCCCGACGTGCTGCAGCTGATCTCCTCGCTCCCCCATCGCTCGCTGCTGCGCCCCGGGCCTCTACGCCGACAGGGAACGGCCGTGGTGTTCGGTTATACCATCACCTTCACCCAGGCCCTCAACCCGCTCCGGCGCGCCCTGCGGCGCGGGTTTATGATGCTCCTCAGCCGCCAGATCGACTGCGTGATCGTCAACGCGACCGCCATGCGCGCCCAGGCGCGCGCCATGGGCTTTGAGACCCGCATCGAGATCATCGCCAACGGTGTCGACCTGAGACGGTTTCAACCCGCCGTCCAGGAGGTCGAACGCCGAGCACTTCGCGAAGCTCTCGGAATCGACGCGGAAGCCCCCCTGCTGCTGGCGGTCGGTTCCCTCACCGCCCGCAAAGGCATCGACCTGGCCATCGAGGCCTGGAGCCGGTTGAATCGCCGCTTTCCGAAAACGCACCTCGTGCTGGTGGGGGCGGGGTTCGATACGGCCGGGGACGATCCGGAGAAAAGGACGTTTGCGCGCCGGCTCCTGGATTTGAGCGCGGCGTCGGGGGCCGCCGATCGGCTGCATTTCACAGGCTTTGTGGATCGGGTCGAGGATTACTACCGCGCCGCCGACCTTTTCGTCTTCCCCTCGGAGAAGGAAGGCATGCCGAACGCCGTTCTCGAAGCAATGGCCTGCGGCCTGCCGGTGGTACTGACCCCGTTCGAGTCTCTGTCCGCTGACATCGGAACGCCCGGGCGGGACTTTTGCGTCGCCGAAAGAACCTCACCGGACTTGGCCGACGCCATAGAGGCCCTCCTGCAGGATCCGAACCGGAGGCGGACGATGGGGAAAAACGCCCGCCGCTGGATCGAGACCACCATGGACCTCGAACACACCCTCGACCGTTACATGTCTCTCTACCGCGAGCTCTCCGCAGCCAGACGCAAGGCGGTCGGCCGATGACCTCATCTACACGACCAGCGCACACCCCAGCACCTTCTGATACACCTCGCCCGTCATCTCCTCGATGATGTCATGCTCCGCGCTCGTCAGGGCCTGGTGCCGGGCGAGCGTCCCCTGGATGATCCCGGACTCGCGGTTGTCAAAGCTGGTGTTGGCCTGGATCGGACAGCGGTTGAAGGTCGGAACCAGGAGAACCTCATCGAACTCGATCGCGATGAAATCCGCCAGCCGCCTCATCACGCGCTCCGTGCTTTGCACCAGGTCCTCGAAACGGATGACGCACACGCGCTCGCCGTAGCGCGATTGGTTGCGCACGATGGCCTGGGCGCTGGTGCGCCACTGCTCGAGCGCCTGGCGGATCTCGCCGTACTTGTCCTTCTTGATCTTGGCGTTGTGCCGGAAGGCGGAGGGAAACCAGTTCTTGGGGTTGCGCACGATTGAAATCAAACGACCGTCGGGGTAAACCGCGAAGAAGCGCTCCATGTTGTGCTCGTCGTCGGCGACGCGCGGGGTAAAGCCGGTCACCACGCACTTCGTGCCCGCATAGTTCTGGTTGTTGACCCAGGCGCCGAAATAGGACGTCATGTACGCGTCGAAGACATCACGAGGTCGGCAGGCCTCGATGCCTTTCAGGTAGGTGAGGAAAATCTGCTTTTGCAGCGCCGGCAAGAAGATGAAGGGGTAGGTGGTGGTCGACGACCGCTCCTTCTTGTAACCCTCGTGAAAGAGCCGAATCGAGCTTTCCTCGAACAGAATATCGAACCAGCGTTCGGGCCGACCGCTCAATTCGATGGGGGGCCAGTTGTTCTTCTTGGGATGGCCTATCTTCAGCTCGTGCGGGTGCGCGTGGATCTGAGGATGACCGTCGAACAGCTGACTCAGCAAAGAGCCGCCCGACCGCTGGATCTGTGAGATCAACACCAAAGGCTCTGTCACGGGCCTGAACGTATCCAGGCACACCTGAACCAATTTTCGAAAATTCGCAGCATCACCATGAAAGGCACTATGCCTTTTTTTCATTCGCGCAAGAGATCGTTGGTATCGGGAAAAATCCATGGCACCCCACATGCCCCGCCATCCTTGACGGACGCGGTATCCGCCCAACTGAGCGTCGCTGAGCAACGTACAGCGAAAACCGGAGCGTGTAAAGAATAAGCCAGTATCGAGGCCCCCTATTTCGTGAAGCGGTAGGAGCCGATCGGACGTGTCGCGAGGGCGGCGCCCGAGGCCGAAACGGTTCCCGCGCGCCGTTTTTCATCACCCGCCCCCTTCTCCGGATCGTCGAGGCGAACCTCGTCCAGACGCAGCTCTACATGCCCGACGACGGGCAGGTCGCAGGCGACCACCAGCGGCAGGCGGCCGTCCGCGCTGAAGGTGAGAAAGCCTTCCTTGAACCATGGCTCAACGCTTCCGTCGTAAGTGCCGACCGGCGTGGATTCGATCCGGACGGTCACGGCATCCCCCGCTCCCGTACGTCGCTGGGGCTCGCCGACGCTTTGTTCCAGATAGTCGTAGGGCACGCGCTCCTGCCGCTCCGTTCGGAAGCTCAGGCGGTGAAGCTGCCGCTTATGGAAGACGCACCGGGGGCCGAGGTCAAGGGCGCCCCTGGCGACCGCGTCGGACAGGAGGTAGACCAGCATCGAGGTCTCGGCGGGGCGCGGGCAACCTTCGGCTCGAAAGGCGTAAGCCCTCTCGCTCACCCGCGTCCAACTTTCCGGCGGGCCAGTCGCCTGGCGGGGGTTCCCCGGTTCATGCTGGCGACGGAACACCTGCTCCCGGCCGAAGACGAACCACTGAACGTAATCGTCGATCCCCGCGCGGGTGCGGATCAGGCGCATCGGCGCACCGGATTTCGGATCGAACCAGAGCCGGTTCTCCATCCGCAGGGGCGCCATCCCGGGCGGCTCGACCGTCAGGCGAATCGAGAGCTTCAACAGGGTCGGGCCCTCCGGCCGGAGGGGCTCGCCCTTCACGGCCGGCCACCGCCCGGAGGGAAGGGACGCGGCCGGTTCGGGCTCGATCCAGACTTCGGCCGTGATTCGACCTGCCATCTTCTCCGCCTGGAAACGCAACGCGCTCCAGGGGACGGCGGGCGGCGTCGCGGTGGTCTTTTCCCCGGCATCAACGGCGTTCCGCGCGATTGCGAGAACCAGCAGGACCATGACCGCAGTAAGTTTGCCGGTCATGCGGTCCTCGCCTCGAAGCGATAGTCTCCCCGCATGAACTGCTCCACATACCAATCCACCTGCCGATCGTCGGCCAAGTGCATGTCCAACAGCCGGACACTCCCGAGCAACCGACCCAGCAGATCCAGCTTCTCCACGAGGAAGCTCTCCTCATACTTCTTGATATCCCCCCGCACCATGTCGCCTTTCTGCTCGACCTTGAAGCCCATCCGCTTGAGGATCCGGGCGATCATGAGCGCCCGTCGGGACCGGCGCCCGATGTCGGCCGCCCCGCCTTTGAAGTAAAAAGTGATGTAGTTGTCGTTCACCTCCCGGCCGCAGAAGGTGTCGATCGTGGTAAAGTGGTATCCCAGGCGGGAGTTGAAATTGAGGTAATGGCCGGCAACGATGGCATAGCTCGGCGCGCCCATGCGACCTTCGGTCATGGGATCGCGGATGGCGGTCTGCGCCACGATCGAGGCGAAGCCCCCCCAGCTGATGCCCACATCCCGGGACCAGTCCACCTGGTCGTGTTTCATTCCCTGAAGCAGCGCGCGGAAGGGAATCGAGTTCACGTCGTCGAGCTCGGCGTGCGCGCCGCGGCGGTCCCGGCGCAAGCCGTCTCCCAGGTCCACCACCAGAATTTTCATGGGCAGGTAGGCCCGCAACGGCACCGCCAGGCAGTCCTCCGGCCGCGCGGCGTCGCCGATCCGGAACATCTCCTGCATCGACATCTCATGCGCGAAGCGGATCACGTCGTGCAGGGTCCGGCACCCCGCGGGGCTAAAGTTCTCCTTCTGGGGATCGGTGAGGTTCAGGGGTGCGATGCGCTTGAGGACCGACTTCATCAGGTTGTAGGTGGGGCTGTCCTTCATCGGGTTCAGCGGCTTTTTTTCCTTGAGCAACGGCTCCACCCGGCCGCGGTAGACGACGCGCCGGGTGGCATCCAGCGTGATCTCCTCGCCGTGGGGGATCACGCGGGTGGCGTTGCCCACGCCGACCAAGGTGGGGATCCGGAACTCGCGGGCCACGGAGGCCATGTGCCCCGTGACGCTGCCGACATCGGTGATGAAGGCCCGGATCCGCCCCATCAGCGGCACATAGCGCGGGGAGGTCTGGCGCGCGACCACCACCACTCCCTCGGGGATGTGATGCAGCAGGTGATCGGAGGCGATGATGTAGGCAAACCCCGAGGCGGCCCCGTCGCACGCCGTCTGGCCCCCCGTGAGGAGGACCGGCTGGGTGATCGCCTCGGCCTCCGGTCCGTCTTCGGCGGCCGGCTCTGCCCCGAAGCGCTGGGAACGCTTCAGCGGCCGGGCCTGCAGGATGAAAAGCCGGCCCTGCAGGTCGATGGCCCACTCGATGTCCAGGGCGTACCCGTAGTGTCTCTCCAGCTTCAGGCCATAGTCGGCCAGCTGCCGGATTTCCGCAGGACTCAGGCAGGCCGTGTGCTGGAGATTCTCCGGCAGCGCCTCTTCGCTCACGCCGTCGGCCGCATCGGCGCGCAGGCGACGCTCCTTGACGGCCACTTCCTGTGCCTCGACCGCCAGCGTCTTCTTGTTCACCTGGAAAAAATCGGTGGCGGCGGCCCCTTCCACGGCATCGGCCGCCAGGCCCCAGACCGCGCTGATCATGATCACGCCGTGGCGGCTGTCGTTGGGGTTCACCGTGTACATGACGCCGCTCGCCTTGGCGTCGATCATGACGATGCAGGCGACGCTCATGTTCACGTCCTGGTCCCGGTAGCCGCGCCGCCGGCGGTAATAGATCGCCCGGGGGCTGAAGGTGCTGGCCACCACCTCCTTGTAGGCCTCGATCAGGTTGGCCTCGCTGACGTTCAGCACCGTCGAATGCTGGCCGGCGAAGCTGGCCTCGGAATCCTCGCTGGTGGCGCTGCTGCGGACGGAAAGCTTGACGTCGTAGGGGACTTTTTCGCGCAGGTCGCGCGCGGCCTGAAGGATAGAGCCTTCCAGGTCGGTCGGCAGATCGGCGTCCTGGATGCGGTTCTGAATCTCCTGGCTGACTGCCATGAGGGCTTCGGTGTGGTTGATGTCCAGGTTCTTGAGTTTTTTCTGGATCAGGTCCGTCAGTTCGTTGTAGTCCAGGAAAAGCTGGTAGCCGTAAGCGGTGACGGCGAAACCGAGCGGCACCGGAAGATGGGCCCGGTTGAAGACCTCGCCGAGGTTGGCGGCCTTGCCGCCCACCTCGCCGGCGTTTTCAAGACTGAGCCGTTCGATGGGCAGAACGAAGTGGGTATCCTCGAAATGCCGCCGGTGCAGGAGCTCCGCGAAGATTTTCCCGGCGATCTCCTGGGCCGCCGCGGCCAGCTCAGGGTAGCGGTCCCCGGACAGCTCGTTCAGGCTGTCGGCGATGGAGCCGGCTTCCATCACCAGGGATTCGGTCTGGGACACCGCGTGCATGTAGGTAAACGGCTTGTCTTGGTAGATCGTGTTTTCAAGATCGGCGATGATCTCCAGAGCGCGGTTGTTGGCGAGCAGCAACTGCTTGAAGCTGCCGTATTTGCGGTGAAAAATCGAATCCTCCGGCGCCTCGCATTCGGCGTCTCGGCTCTTGCGGAAAAAATCAAAGAATTTGAACATGGAACCCTCGCATGCAGGTCGAATTGGACGCTTACCCTTCCCATAATAACCGATTTCGCCCCAACTACAAGCGCCGGTGCTGAAAGCAGGCTGCCGAGTTGTCAAACCGGCCGCCGGGGGCTATAGTGCTTTCAAATCTTCCGAGGAAATTGGAAGTTTTCTTGTGGGAACGGCATCTTGCCGCGATGTTATCGAGGACGGAAGCCTCTCCCACAATTCCTTACCGCGAGGATGGCCTCGTGCGCTGTGCCCTGTTTTTGCAAGGTCGTTAAGGAGGTGTTGGATTATGCCCGGCGGATATACGGGAAAGCTCGCGTTTGTCGATCTGACCAACGAATCGGTTCGCGTGGAACCCCTCTCCGACTCCATGGCCCGCGAGTTCATCGGCGGCTATGGGCTCGGCGTACGCGTTCTTTTTGAACGCCAGCCCAAACAGGTCGACCCGCTAGGACCCGAAAACATCCTGGCGCTGGCGGCCGGGCCGCTGACCGGCACCAAGGCGCCGACCGGGGGCCGCTACATGGCCTGCTGCAAGTCGCCGCTCACCGGCGGCTGGGGCGACGCCAACGCCGGCGGCTATTTCGGCAGCGAGCTCAAGGCCGCAGGCTTCGACGCCGTGTTCATTTCCGGAAGAGCAGCCGCGCCGCGGCTGCTCTGGATCACGGAGGGGAGGATCGACATTCGCGATGCCAGCCACCTTTGGGGACTCGACACCATCGCTGCCGAAGATCGCATTCAAAAGGATTTTAATGATCCCAAGATCCGGGTGGCCGGCATCGGACCGGCCTCCGAGCGCCTGTCGCTCATCTCCGGGATCGTCAACGACCGCGGCCGCATCGCCGCCCGTTCGGGCGTGGGCGCGGTGATGGGCTCCAAAAAACTCAAAGCCGTGGCGGTCCGCGGCCATGCCAAGGTCCCGGTCGCCGATCCCGACGAGCTCGGCCGCCTCTCCAAGGCCTTCGCGCAGCAGATTCGCGACCTGCCGGGGATGGCCCAGGCGCTGATGAAACACGGCACCTGCGGCTTCACCTCCGCTCTGGTCGCCAGCGGGGCCACGCCCGTCAAAAACTGGCGGCTGGCCGGCGAGCAGGCGTTTCCCGCCTTCAGACAAGTCTCCGACGGCGACGCGGTCATCCGCTATCAAACCCGCAAATACGGCTGCGCGAGCTGCCCCATCGCCTGCGGCGGCATCTGCGAGGTCACCGGCGGGAAATACCCCGTGGGGGAAGTACACAAGCCCGAATACGAGACGATCGGGGCCTTCGGACCACTGTGCCTGTGCGACGACCTGGAGACCATTATCAAGCTGCACGACCTGTGCAACCGCAGCGGACTGGACACCATCTCCGCCGGGCATGCGCTCGCCTTTGCCATGGAGTGCTTCGAAAAAGGCATCCTCAACGAAAACGACCTGGACGGCATTCGGATGACTTGGGGCAACGGCCCGGCCATGGTCGCCCTGCTCGATAAGATGATCCGCCGCGAAGGCATCGGAGACCTGCTCGCCGACGGCGTGAAGGCGGCCGCTCTTAGAATCGGCCGCGGCGCCGATGCCTGCGCCGTGCACGTGGGCGGCCAGGAGCCGGGCCTGCACAACGCGCTCTTCCTGCCCAGCCGCGGCACCGGCTTTGTCTGTGACCCCACGCCCGGCCGGCACACGGCTGCGCCCATGGCCCGCCTGGAGGGAGGGCCCGGAGCTTATGCACCCTATCCCGAACTAACCATCGACAAATTCGAGCGGTACGCCTACACCGGTAAGGGGCCGATGAGCGCGACCGCTTCGCGCTATCTTCAGGTGGGCAACTGCGCCGGTGTTTGCGTCATGCCCTTCATGTTCTTCGGCACCTATCCCCTGATCGAACTGCTCAACGCGGTCACGGGCTGGGGCATGGACGTGGCCGAGGCCCTCACCGCCGGTGCGCGCATCCAGACCCTGCGCCAGAGCTTCAACCTCCGCGAGGGCATCCGGTCCGAGCACGTGCGCCTGCCCGACCGCATAGCGGGACGTCCGCCCCAGAAGGAAGGCCCGCTGGCCGGAGTGACCATCGATGTCGACAGTCTGGCTCGGGACTACCGCCGGGCGATGGGCTGGGATGCGGAAACCGGCGCGCCGGAGGAGGCCACGCTGAAACAGCTGGGGTTGGAGGAACTGGTGAAAAAATTCGGGTAGGGAGTTTAAGGTTTAAGGCCAAAAAATGATTCCCTTAAACTTTAACACCTTAAACCTTAAACATTTTTTCATTGGTATAAATGCGGATAGTGATCCTTCCAGCGCTGCATCAGCCAGAACCACTGCTCCGGATGCCGCCGCACCGTCTGCTCCACCACGTCGGTGATGCGTTGGGTGTTCACCACCAGATCGGCCCGCAGGTCTTTGGTGCGCCGCATCTCGATCTCCCGCTCGAAATGAATGCGGATCGCGCCGTCCCGCTCGCGGATGCCGAAGCCGGGCAGCACCGTGCTGCGGCACCGGAGCGCAAGCATCGCCACCGCCGGGGTGGCGGTGGCTTTCTTCCCGAAAAAGCGCACATCGACGCCGTCCTTTCGCCGCGCCATATCCACAAGAATACCCAAGATCCCTCCCTGCCGCAGAATTCGGGTCATATCGGCCAGCGAATCTTTTTTGTAGAGGATGGCGTTTCCGAACCGGGTGCGCACGGAGTGGATCCAGCTCTCGACGAAATGGGATTTGAACTTCTTAGCCACCGCCGTGAAAGGCAGACCCAACACACAGGGCACCGCCTGGAATCCTAATTCCCAGCCGCCCAAGTGGGCGGTAACCACGATCACGCCGCGCTTCCGCCGCAACGCATCGCGCAAATTCTCCAGCCCGCAAAACCGCACCCGACGGACAACGTCTTCGGGGCGCATGAAGCGCATCTGAAACAGCTCGACCAGGTTGACGCCGTAGTTTTGAAACACCCGGCCGGCAAGCTGCCGGCGCTGGTCCACGCTCAGCCCCGGATAGGCGAACGCCAGATTGCGCCGGACGATGCGGCGATGATGGACATCCATCAGGTAAAGTGCGCGGCCCAGTGCGGATCCGATGGCAAGGGTCGGCAGGCGCACGATCGATTGGCTGAGCATAGCGTAAACCGTCCAGTGGGCTGGCAAGATTCATTCGCCGGGAATTCTAATTAGCAGACGATCCTGAAGCTGTCAATTTTACTCGGGCGCGCACCGATCGATCGGATTCAAAAGTCCTTCGGCGGTTGCCCCCGCACCTGGAAGACCACCGTGTCCAGGAGGCGGCCGCCGGGATCCTCAAGCGACAGGGCATGGCGCCCGGGGGCCGGATTCCAGTGAACGTGGGCCCCGGCGGAGAGCCGCTTCCCGTCGAGAACCCAGGCTGGGAGGCCTTCCGCGCCGGATGCGACAAAAACAATCCTCTGCCGCTCCAGCGGAATGTCGGGGTCGATCGCAAACACGGCGCCCGCCGGAGGATAGACGATGCGTGCCGGCGCCCCGGCCGGGGCCGGGTCATCATGGGCCGGGCCGGTGCCCTGCATGAACCACTCTCGCCGCCGATCGCCGCCGGCCGAATGCGCGCAGAGCACCACCCCGTCCGGCGGCCGGCTCGCGACGCTGGGTTCCGAGCGGTGGAGATGGTCCATGAGATCCGACCAAATAGGCGCGGCGCCGCTTACGCCGCTCACCGCCCACATGGGTTCGCCTGAAAAATTTCCGACCCACACGCCGACGGTGTAGCGCTGCGAGTAGCCGACGCACCAGTTGTCGCGCATGTCCTTGCTGGTTCCGGTCTTAACGGCTGTCCAAAACCGCGTTGCCAAAGGGCTTTCCAGCCCGAAAGTCGGCGACCGGGCCTCGCGGTCCGCCAGGATGTCGGAAACGATGAACGCCGCCTCCGGTGAAAACACCCGACGCCCCGGGTCGACGGTGTCGGGCGCTGCGGCGAGAACCAACTCGCCCCGGATGCCGCCGTTCGCCAGGGCGCGATAAGCGTTGACGAGCTCCCACAGGCTGACGTCGGCGGTTCCCAGAGCCAGCGACGGGCCGTAAAAATCACCGGACTCGGACAAACCCCGAATCCCCAGCTCCCGCAAGACGCCCAGAAACGATTCGACCCCCACCATTTCAAGCGCGCGCACGGCGGGGATGTTCAGCGATGCCGCCAGCGCGGTACGGCTCGTCACCGTTCCCTGAAACCCGCGGTCGTAGTTTTGGGGCTGGTAGATGCCGGTCGGCACGGCCAGATCGAGCGGTGTGTCTTCCAGCCGGGAGGCGGCCGTCAGGATGCGCCGGTCGAACGCCAGCCCATATAGAAAAGGCTTCAAGGTCGACCCGGCCTGCCGTTTGGCCGTGACGCCGTCCACGAAGCGCGAACGGGCGGGATCGGCGGTGGTGCTGGCATAAGCGCGAATCGCCCCCGTCGCGTTTTCGACCACCAGCGCGGCGGCTTCCGCGACGTGTTGCGCTTTAAGCGGCACCAGATGATGCGCCAGGCGCTCGCCGGCGAAGCGCTGGATTTCAACGTCCAGCGTACAATGGACGGCCTCCCCCGCGTGCTTGCCTTTGAGCAGCCGCCGGGCCGCATGCGCGGCGGGATCGGCCTGCGGCGGGATGGCGCCGGGCCCCTGCCGTGCTTGGAAGACCTTCGCGCGGACCTGCTCGGCAGTTGTCGACCAGTCGAGCGAACGCGCCAGCTGCATGGCCCGGAATTGGACCTGTGCCGGGGCTGCGTTCGGTGAACGGATCAAAGCGGCCAGAACGAGCGACTCGCTCGCATCCAGCCCATGCGGCGCTTTGCCGAAGAGGCTGCGGGAAGCCGCGGCCACCCCCTGATTTTCTCCGCGGAAGAACACCAGATTGAGGTAGGCTTCGAGAAGGTGAGCCTTGCTCCATGTGTCTTCAAGCGCCATGGCCGCTTCGATCTGACTCCATTTCTGGCGCAACGACCGCCGGCCGCTAAGCGGCTGCAAGCCTTTGTCCAGCATCGCCGCCAGCTGCATGCTGATGGTGCTCGCCCCCCGCCAGCTTCCCGCAACCATGCCTCTCGGCACGGCGGCGGCGAGCGCCCGCCAGTCGACCCCCGCGTGTTCGAAGAAGCGTTTGTCCTCGGCCTGCACCACGCAGGCCCGCAGCGCCGGCGAGATGTCCCCCTGCGATGTCCACGCCAGGCGCCTCACGCTGGGGTCGGTCCGGAGTTCATACAGGATGTGACCGTTGCGGTCGAGCAGGATCGAATCGGAGGAACGATAAACGGACCGCACCTCGGGGTAGGATGGCAGGGCCGCAGCGGCCGTTTCCAGGGGAACGATCAATGCGACAATGCATAGCCCGATGCGTTTCCATAAAAACCGGCTCAGCATGCGAGTAAATCCGAAATCCGAATATCGAATACCGAAACAAATCCGAATGACCGAAATCCGAAACACGTTTGGAACATTGGAGCGTTCGGATTTCGAATTTGTTTCGGATTTCGGATTTCGTGCTTCGAGTTTTATGAAGCCGATCTTCCCTTGCGCGCGCTCGATACGCTTCATGGCTGAACCACCATCGTCTCGTTCGGGCTCTCCCCAAAAACCTCCGGTGCATAAAGCGCCTCGACCCTTGTCGGCGGCAGGCTGAACGCACCGGCCTGGTTGAGACGCAGGGTGTACTCCGCCGTCCAGGAGGTCCCCTTGGGCACATAATCGTAGTAGGCCCGGAAGGCTTCGAAGGAGCGTTCCTCGTAGGCCGGCCAGAGCCTGGGTCGGCGGTCTTCGCTGGGCGTCAGCAGGCGCGAGTCCCGCCCGAGCCCGGTACCCAGGATCGCGGCACCCGCCGGCACGGGATCGTCCACGGCCACCCAGGTCATGTCCGCCTGAGCGTCGATCTCCAGCCGCACCCGCAGGATGTCGCCCCGGCTCCAGCGGCCCGGCGTCTTGCGTTCCACGGCGGTGACCGTTTTGCGGATCGTGTATCCGCTGGCGAAGGGTTTTTTGAGCGCAAGCGCCGCCAGGCCCTGAACGGTGAGCCAGGGTCTGCCCGTCCCCTGATGCTCGACCGCCAGTTCGGTTTTTCCTGGAGGCCAGGGCAGCAGGATCGAATCGGCCCTCAGCGGCGAGCCCCAGTCGACCGCACGGCCCTGGCCGGCCAGGTCGATGCGGGTCGTGCCGCTGATGTCGCCGGCTTCATACCGTTCGGAAAAGCGCTCCATCGCCAGAACGCCCCAGGCGTTGGCCGTCGTCAGGTCCCAATGGCCGTGGCGCTGCCGCGCCAAGGCGCCCCGCACCAACTGCGGCAGGTCCTGCCGCCAACCCTCCAGGCGCAGGGCGGCCAAGACCAGGCGCACGGCATTGAGATCGTTGGACACCATCAGCCACCACAGGTGGTCCGAAGCTTCGGTGGAAAGCGCCAGGCGCGTGCCTTGGTACGTCAGCCGGGCGCGCAGCACCTGCTCGGTTTCGGCCAGCCGCTTTTCGCGGTGGGGGATGTCCGGCATGGACAGCAGGATCTCCAACCAGTCGATCGCAGCCGACGTCGGCCAGAGGTTCGGTTCGATGGCGATGGAGTCGATCAGCGCAGGCTCGGCCGCTCCGACCCGAGCGAGCGCCGCCAGGGCCGCGAGTTTGCGTAAGGTCAGATCGGCCGTGGGCGGCGGCGCATAGCGCACGAGCCGGCCTTCCACGAACCGTTTCAACCCCGCGGCCATCCGCGGAAGCAAATCGCCGGGGATCGACCAGCCCGCTTCGTGGCTCACCGCCACGAGATAGGCCGTCAGCACCGGATCGCCGGACGGAAGCGCCGGAAAGTATTTCACCAGGCCGTCGGGGTCCATGTAAGCGGGAATCTGAGCCGCCCAACGCTCCCAGAGCGTCGCGTCGCGCAGCGCCACCGCCGCCGACAGTTTCTGCTCCATGCACCCGTAGGGATAGCGCCGCATGTAGTCGGCGACGGCCTTTAAGCCGTCCCCCAGCCGGGCGCGCACGCTCACGCGCAGGCCGCCGCCCGTCAGGGCATCCGCCGGCCGCTCCACCGGCAGGGTTAGCCGCTCCTCCAACTGAACCAGTTCCGCCTGGAACACCCGCAGCGGGACGGCCGGGACGACCTTCTGCACCACCCGCAGGCGGTCCTGCTCCCCGGCCTCTTTGGCCGCCGCCTCGATTTCCCAAACCAGTTCCCCGGTGCCGCGCGGGGCCTCCACGTCCCAGAAAAGCTCGCGCGCCTCGCCCGCGGCCAGCGCCAGCGCCTGCGGTGGCGGCACCGGCGAGGCCCCGGGTGTGCGCGCGGACACATGCACCGCCAACGCCTTGGGGGAGGCGTTGCGCACGGTGACCCCGGCCCGGTAGCGGTCACCCTCCCGCACCAGCGGCGGCAGGCCGGAGAAAAGCATCAAGTTCTGGGTCGACTGAACCGTGGCGGCGCCCGTGCCGAAAAATCCCGTTCCGCCCGTCGCCACGGCGACGATGCGGAACGCGCTCAGCGCGTCGTTCAGCGGCACCTCGACTTCCGCCTCTCCGCGCTCGTTCAAGGGCACCCGGCCCTGCCACACGAGCAGGGTATCGAAAAGCGCCCGCGTGACCTGACGTCCGCCGCCGCCGCCCGAGGGCAGCGCTTTGGCCCCGTAATGCCGCTTGCCGACCACCTGCATCTGGGCGGTGGCGGTCCGCACCTCGTACGCGCGGCGCCCCATCATGGCGGAAAGCAGGTCCCAGCTATTGTTGGCCGACAGCTCGAGCAGGCCCTCATCCACGGCCGCCACCGCCACCTCGCTACCTTCGGGGGGTGCCTTTCCGGCGGCGGTCGTGGCCCGAATGGAGACTTTGATTTTTTCGCGGATCTTGTAGACGCGGCGGTCGGTCGCCACGGTAACCTTCAGCTCATGCTCGCGCCATCCCACGCGAACCTCGGCGAGGCCCAGCTTGTAGGCCGGCTTGCCCAGGTCCGCCAGCGCGGTCGGTTGCACCGCCCCCGTGCGGCCGCGCACGGCCAGGACCGAGATAAAAACGTTGGGCGCATGGCGGCCCTGGAGGGGGATTTCGACCACCGCTTCGTGGCCGGAGATTTTCCGGATCCAGCTCTCCAGGATGCCCTCGCGCTCGACCGACACCAGCGCCGTGGCTTCCCGGAAGGGCATGCGCACTTGAAAAACGGCGGTTTCCCCGGGCTCGTAGCGCTTGCGCTCGGGAATGAGGTCCATGCGGTCGTGGTCCGCCACCTCGAACCACCAGTCCTTCGAACCGGCGATCCACACCGAACGGTGGGCGAAGGTCCGGCGGCCGGCCGCGTCGCGGCTCTCGGCCACCAGCAGAACCTCTCCCGACACCGGCGCGGCCGTTTCGCACGTCATCAGCCCGCTTGCGTCGGTCAGCCCCTCGGCCAGCGTCGCGACGCGTTTGACCTCGACCGTGTGATCATATCCGTAAAACCCTCCCACCAAGCGCTTGCGGTGGGAAATCACCCTGCGCTCGAACGCATCGATCTTGACCGGCGCCCCGGGGACGGGCTTGCCGGAAAGGTCCACAACGGCGGTCTGGAGCTTGAGGAGGTCTTTGGAGACCGCCCAGCCGTCCGGTTTGATGCCGACCAGATAATCGGCGTTCCATAAAGCGAAACGACCGGAGACGGTTTGAACCTCGCCGTTGGGGTCCCGGAATTCCATTTCCGCCGTTATCTCCTGCGGAGCGTCGGCGCGCGGGAGATCGGGCAGCACGGCACGCGCGACGCCGGCGGAATCCAATGCCAGCTCCACGGCACTGCGCTTCGACGGCCGCTCGCCGTCGGCCGGTCCCTCGCCGGCCTCCTCCGGCTCGCCCCGGCGCGCCAGGCCTTCGCGGACCGAGCCGTTGCCGAAGACGAAATCTTCGAAACCCTCCATGGCCGGAATGGGCTTCGCACTCACCTCCGTGCGCAGCTTCACGGGCAGAAACCCCGCCCCTCCTCCGGACAAATACTGGACGCTGAGATCCAGCGGAGCCTCGCCGACATCCACCAGCGGCTGAGCGGGGGGCTTGATGACGCCCTTCAGCAGGGGCACGCGAAACTCCTCGACGCGGAAACGGCCGGACGTCAGACTGCGGTCCATCCCTTCCGCGCCGGGCGCTTCCTCCACCGCGTCGCCCCCTTCTTCTTCCGCCGACGGCGGCGCAGCATCCGGGCCGCTCCTGGACACAAGGCTCACCGTGTAGCTTCCCAGCTTGGCATCCCGCGGAATGCTCCATTCCGTCTCGGCCACCCCCGCGGAGTCCCACGCCAAGGGCATCTGATACGCCTGCCCGCTCCCGGAATGGCGGATGGAAACGGCGGCGGGCCGGGTCTCCGCAGGCGGCACCGCAAAGCCGTCCCGGGTATGCCGGCGGAGAATATGCTTCATGTGCACCGTCTCGCCCGCGCGCAGCAGGCTTCGATCGAAGACGGTGTGAGCGACCACCGGCCCGGCTCCGGCCTCTTCCGGCAGCTTGAACCGCCAGGCTTCGATGCCCTCCTCCCAGCTGGAGTGAACGAAGCTCATGTCGTCGCGGGTCTGGGCGGTAACGAAAAGGCCCTCCCCCAGCCGACGCAGGGCTCCCAGCTGGGCGTAGTCGTGCGCCGGCAGATCGAAGCGGCAACCGGGGTCATCCGTCTCTCGAGGGAGCTCCGCCTCGATGCGCGCGACCCCGTTCGCATCGGTTTGGCCCTGCCAAAGCACCTGCCCCGCGCAGTTCATGACGCTGACCGCCGCGTCGGCCACCGGCTCGGCCCGGTCCAGGGTCGTCACCCACACCAGCGAGGACTCGCGTCCCTGCTTGAAGTGCACGGCGAGGTTGGTGACCAGGACGGCCGCCGGCACGAACATGGGTTTCGGCGGTTCGAGCAGCGCCTTGCCCAGGATGGCGCTCTCGATCTCAACCACGTAAAGCCCGGGGTTCTTGAGGGGGATCCCCACCACCTCCGCAAGCCCGGCCCCTTGGGATCGCGGCAGTTGGAATTCCCGCGCCGGCGTTCCGCCCGCGAACACCGAGCCCTCGCGTTCAGCGGCGGCGACCTTGCGCAGCCAGGGCTGGATATCCTCGACCTTGCCGGGCGGGATGCTGACCATCCGGCCCGTCACTCGGCCGGTCAGGTTGGGATCCGGCGCGTGCACGTTCAGCAGGCGCGCCTTCGGCCGGGGTTCGATGTTGCGCAGCGTGACCGGCAGGGCCGGATCGGCATGGCGCTCCAGGATGCCGAAGCGCGCCGCGAACTTGGCCAGCGGCGGAAAGCCCGCCGTGCGCACCTTGAGCGGAAACCGGCCGGCATTGGCGAGCGCGCGGCCGGCGTCGTCTTTTATACCGGCCGGGATTTCGAGCTGGAACTGCGGCATTCGCAGGGAACGGCCCTTCGAACGTCACCGTGCGTCGTGGTCGGATCCAGGGGCTTTCGCCAGATTTTCCCATCGGGCCCCTTCAGTACGGCTTCGCCCGCCTGTTCCGGCTCAAGGGCGCATTAAAACTCAAGCTCATGGATAGAACGGGGATGCAGCCGCTGCGCGCATTTTCACGCTCGCAGCTGAATTCGGCGCTGAAATGCTCACGGGTTTCGAAGGAAATCGTCTGGTCCTGCTCCGTGGCCACTCCGGAAGCGGATGCAATGCCCTTCCCCCACACCAGGCTCACCGGGGCTTTCTGCGGGAAAGCGCTGGCGGCACTGCAGGAGCAGGACCTTGCCGCGGTCGGTGCCGTCTTGGAAGAGCCAGCGGTGGGCGTCGAGAATCGCCTCGCGGTCGTCGCCGGTGACGATCCGCGCCCCCGCGCGCTGCTGGATGCCGGCAATGGCGAACCCCGTCCGGGCAAGCCACCGTCTCCTCGTTCGGCGCGGCGTCCAGCACAAGGATGAACACCTGGTCCTCGCTGATCCCTTTTTGGCCGGCGTAGGGAATGGAGCGGCGAATGGCCGGCCCGCCGGTGGAAAAGGACGAATTCGCGCGGTCCGGCGAGCTCTTTGCCCGCCAGCGACCGCAGACCGGCTTTCAATTGGAAGGAGCACCGCACCCCGGCCGGCAGATCGCGCGTAAAATCGTAGACCCAGTTGCGCGGGTCCACCCAGCGGCCCTGACCGGCTTTCGGAGCACTCGACGCTGAAAGGGTCGGCCGAGGCGCGGGGATCGCCGAACGGCACCATGGCCTCGCTGAAGGCCGCCCGCACCTGCCGGACATCCTTAACCTCTCCTTGGGGGCTGAAATGTGACACCCGCGCAGGATTTTGGGCGAAGGCCGCAGGGCTGAATAACAGCAGCAGCACCATCGAAAGACAACGGGTACGGCGCATGGCGGGGATCCTTTCCCTCTGAAGGGGATCAGCTCAGAGTCGCAGATGAGTCGGATTTGAATTGATTAGGTCATCCCAGCCAGCCGTGTCAAATGGTTTTGTGATGTTTTGATTGACAAGAAGCTCATATCAATAATATTAATTTAAGTTATTCAGTTGGCAGCTGGGAGTGTTTACGGGGGTTATGATTGGGGTGATTCTCATTCCGGCCGCATATCCACGGAACCTCATCCTGCGGAGAATGCCGTTCTTACCCCTTTTTGCTTCACTTCGCGTCGCCTTATTGAAAACCAAAATCACGATTAGGAGGTAACAATCATGAGACGTTCCGTCGCAGTGCTGTCGGCTATCACGCTGTGTGCATTCCTGATGTTCGGAACCGCGGAAGCCCAGGACAAGCCGGGCTGGCCGAAAGGCGTCACGATCGGCGCCGCGCCGCTGGGCGGCACCTATTTCATTTGGGCCGGCGGTTTTGCAAAGGTGATGAACGACAAGGTCGGAGTCCAGGCCAACGTAGAATCCACCGGCGGCCCGAACCATAATACGCAGTTAGTACAAGCTAAACAACTGGACTTAGGCATGGTCACCTCCGCCATCGTCTATGAAGCCTTTGTCGGGGATCCGGAAGGCTGGACCAAGGGCAAGAAACACCCGGACGTTCGAGTGATCTTTCCCATGTACACCACTTATTTCCAAATGTATTCGCTGAAGAAGACCAACATCAAGAGCATTATGGACCTTAACGGCAAGAGCGTAGGCGTGGGACCCGTGGGCGGGACGCCCGCGACCACCTGGCCCAAAATTTTCGAAGTTGCCGGGATCAAACCGTCGCGCACCACGAATGCCAGCTCCGCCGATTTGAACTCCCAGGTCAAGGACGGGATGATTGATGCCAACGGCCAGGCCGTCGGGCTGCCTTGGGTGACCATCACTGAAATCGAAACCACCAACGATGTTAATGCTTACGGTGTACCGGTGAACGTCGCCGACAAATTCATCGAGAAATTTCCCTCTTTCGCGAAGGGCGTCATCCCAAAAGGAACTTACAAGAGCAACCCCACGGAAGACCTCCCCACCCTCACCGTATGGAACTTCATGATCGTTCACAAGGATGCCCCGGATGACTTCGTCTACGAGATCGTTAAAAAGACCTTCGAAAACGTGGATATTCTGATCGCTGCTCACCCGTCTGCCGCAGAGGTCAAGATCGAGAATATCCAGTACAGCCCCATCCCGCTGCATCCCGGCGCGGTGAAGTATTACAAGGAGAAGGGCATTCCGATCCCGGACAAGATGATCGCCAAATAGCCTCTGAAGTCTTTCGATTTTGAATATGTAACCGCGTGTGCGGTTGGCTCCAACAGGGGAGTCATCCGCACACGTTTATTGAACGCCGAATAAACAGAGACCTAATCGGAGAAGATATGGCTGAGAAGAAGCCGAGCATCGATGATATAGCCGTCGACATCAAGGATGTCGAAAAAAAGCTCGCGGAAATGAAAATCAAGGACCTCGAAATCGGCGGGATGCGGGAGTTCAAGCCCAAGAGCCCGCTCGCTATCTCGGTCTATGTCATCGGCCTCGCCATGAGCTTTTTTCACATCTGGGTGCTGACCATCCGCGCCATCGACCCGTGGTATTTCCGCACCATGCACGTGGTCTTTGCGGGCGTGCTCCTGTTTCTGCTGGTCCCGGGCTGGAAGCAGAGGGACAAGAACAAGGTCCACATCGCGGACTGGGTCTTGATCGCCCTGTTGATCGCACCGGCAGCCTATATTTTCATCGAATTCGACGAGTGGATCTACCGGGTCGGGGTTGTACCGAACACATGGGACTTCATTTTTTCACTCATGTTCGTCGGTGCGGTCTGGGAAATGGCGCGGCGGGCCACCGGTTTGCCGCTGGCGATCCTGACAGTGATCTTCATTCTATACGGCCATTTCGGCGCGTACATGCCGGGCCTATTCTACCACAAAGGATACACCTGGGACCGGATGATCACCTACCTCTTCAGCCTGGACGGCATCCTGGGCCTGCCGATCCAGGCCTCGGCCCACTACATCTACCTCTTCGTGCTGTTCGGGGCGTTCGTCGACTCCTCCGGTGCCGGCAAGTTCTTCGTGGACTTTGCACGCTGCATGGCCGGACGTTACCGGGGCGGCCCGGCCAAAGTTTCCATCGTGTCCAGCGCCCTGATCGGCACCGCCTCCGGTTCGTCGGTAGCCAACGTGGTGGTGGACGGCGTCTTCAACATCCCCCTGATGAAGGCGAGCGGTTTCAGGGCTTCGATCGCCGGCGCCATCGAGGCCATGAACTCCACCGGCGGCCAGATCATGCCCCCGGTCATGGGCGCCGGCGCCTTCCTGATGGCGGAGATCCTGTCCATCCCCTACTCCAGGGTGGCCACCGCGGCCATCATTCCCGCCTTTTTTTATTTTCTTGCCGCCTACTGGATGATCGATTTCTACTCCGCCGCAGCCGGGCTGAAAGGGATCAGCCGCGAGGACCTGCCGGTGTTCCACAAGATCATGCTGGAAAAGGGCTATCTCCTCATCCCGATCATCGTCCTGCTCACAAGCCTGATGGTTTTCGATTGGTCGGCCTACCGCGCGGCCATGCTGGGCATCGTCTCCCTGATCGTCGTCAGCTGGGTCAGGGCGTCCAGCCGCATGGGGCCAAGGGCGATCTTGAACACGCTGGCCAACGGTGCCAAGGGCGCTATGGAAATCGCAGCCACCTGCGCCGCCGCCGGCATCATTGTGGGCGTCCTGACCCAGACCGGCCTGGGCACGAAGTTCGCCATGATCATCTTCAACTACTCGGGCGGAAACCTCTACATCGCCATGGTGTTCACGATGTTCATCGCCATCATGCTCGGCATGGGCATGCCCACCACGGCCGCCTACGCCATTTGCGCCTCGGTGCTGGCGCCGGCCCTGATTCAGATGCAGGTTCCGCCCATTGCGGCCCACCTGTTCATCTTCTACTTTGCCTGCATCTCGGCCCTGACCCCGCCGGTGGCCCTCGCCTCCTTCGCGGCGGCCGCCATCGCCAACGCCCGCAGCTGGGAGGTCGGCTGGCAGGGCATGCGCTTCGCCATCGCCGGCTTCCTGATCCCCTACATGTTCGTGCTCGGCCCGGCCATGGTGCTGGTCGGGGATTGGTGGGACATCGCCCTTTCCGTGGTCACGGGCTTTTTCGGGACGGCGGCCCTGGCCGGCTCGGTGCAGGGCTGGCTCCTGACTCGTTGTTCCAAGTGGGAGCGCATCGTGCTTTTTATCGGTGCGCTTTGCCTGATCAAGCCGGGCTGGGTCTCGGACATCATCGGCGCGGTCATCATGGCGGGCATCATCGTGCTGCAGCTGGCCCGGAGGAAAACCGCACTGGCGACTGCTTAGTCATCTTCCGGTAAAAAAACCAGGGGGCTGAAATGATTTCAGCCCCCTGGTTTTTTCAGTCTGCTCGGACCCTTGACCCCTTGGACCCTTTCCTACTTCCCCTGCCACCAGCGGAAGATCCGATAGTCGTCCAGCATGCGCGGCTCCTTCTTGATGAAGGCCTGCGGCGGGATCAGGTTGAGCTCCTTGATGTCGCGCACCGACGTCGACCGCGCCAGGGCATTCAGATTGGCCATCATCGTGGCGGCCATGCGCGCCCGCGTGTCGGCGTCGGCCGTGGCGCTGTGGGGGGTGAAGATGAAGCGCAGATCCGGGCGCTCGGCGTTGATCTGGCGGAACTGCTCCAGCACGCCGGCCGGGATCGGCTCTTCCTCGTAGACGTCGAAGGCCAGGTGGATGGAGATCTCCTTGTTCTTGAGCAGCCGGATCAAGGCCTCGAAGTCGATGATGGCGCCCTGCGCCGTATTCACCAGCAGGGTGCGCGGCCGCATCAGCCGCAGCAGGCGTTCGCCGACAAGATGCCGCGTGCTCTCGTCCAGCGGAATGTGGATCGAGAGGATGTCGGCGATCTTGAAGAGCTGTTCGACGTCCTCGTAATAGTTGAGGTTCGGGTACTTCTCCTCCATCTCGGCGCTCTGGAAGATGTCGTGGTAGGCGATGTGGATGCCCCAGGGCGCCACGCGGCGCACGACCTCGCGCCCGATCTCCCCCAGGCCCAGGATGCCGTAGGTCAGGTTTTCGGTGTTCTTGGTGATGTGGCGGTCGAGGTCCCATTTTTCGCCCGGCTGCCACTGGCCGTTCCAGACGTACTGATTGAGACCGGTGACGTTGCGCAGGTTGGCCAGTATCAGCGAAAGGGTGTAGTCGGCGGTGGTGCCGGCCAGAACGCCGGGGGTATTGGTGACGATCACCCCCGGGTGCAGGTGGATGTGATTGTAGCCGACGTTGCTGGTGCTGACGGCCTTGACGCTGGGAGCGGCGACGATGCTCGCGGTGACCCGGTGGCCGATGTGACAGCCGATGAAATCCACCGCATGCTGCTCGACGGAGCTCCGAATGTCCTCCTCGCTCGGGAACCGGCTGTCGGCCACGATCACCGTGGCGGCGGTGTTCAGGTTGCTCCAGACCTTGTTGATGAGAAACTTGTACTTGACCGAAACCTTGGGGTGATCGGCGATCTCGCGAAAGACCGGTGACGTCAGATACACCTTGGGGGTCGAACTCACGGGCGGTCCCTCCTTTCCTTAGAACGGTTTCCCTGAACCACTTTCCGACTCGCGCTTCACCGCACAGTTCCTTTTATTCCTCAACCCCGATTGGTGGTTGCTTCCAAGGAGGTTGATTTTTTTTGTGGGAAAGGGATTGGGGCGATGGGCGCATCCCCCGTTGATGTTCCGATGTTCCGCGGGTTTCAATCATTCCATCCTCCGTTGGTTTGGCAGGGCAGCCTCGCAAATGGTCACTCCATTCAAGGCAGACGCAACTTGGCGCCTACTCTCTTTTGAATGGCAGCCGCATGGTGAATGTCGTCCCCTCACCTTCCTGAGATTCGACCCTGATCTCACCGTTGTTCTCTTCGATCAGCTTGCGGGTGACCAGCAGCCCAAGTCCCGTGCCCTTCGGTCCTTTGGTGCTGAAGAAGGAGGAAAAGATCTTCTCTTTGACCTCATCATTCATCCCGGAGCCGTTGTCCCGAACCTCGAAGCGGATGGCACTGCCTTCTTCGATGGCCGTTGTCATGCTGACCCAATGCTCTTTGGCCTGGTTGGGATCGTCCCGGCACGCATCAACGGCATTTGCTACCAGGTTCATAAGCGCCCGGTGCAGGCTGCGACCGTCCATGACCACCTCTCCCACTTCTGCGGAAAGGTTTTCCACGATGCGGACATTCTGGTTAGCGGCCGCCTGCCGCAACAGCTCGCACACGTCCGCGGCGATCTGATTTGGCGAACAGGGCGCATATTCGGGTTCGCGCTCTTTGGAATAGGAAAGCAGGTCCTGCACCAACTCAGAGGTGCGGTCAATGTTGCGCTGGACCATCTGCCAGCCCGATTTGAGCTTCTCGGTATTGTCCTTATCGATCCCGATGTTCACCAGGTAGCTTCCGCCCTTCAGCCCAAGCAGAATATTCTTGACGCAATGGGCCATACCGGCCACCGTCTGGCCGACGGCGGCCAGTCGCTCCGCGCTGAGCAGTTCCTTTTCCAGCCGCTTGATCTCGCTAAGGTCCTGGAAAAAAGCCACGGCTCCCATCATTTTATGTTTTTCCCGCAAAACGGTGCCTGAATACCGCACCGGAATGCTCTCATTGCTTTTGGACAAAATCATCGTTTCGCTCCAGGGCAGGTTCAATTTTGGAGTTCCGGAGGCCAGCAGTTCGTTAAAAGCACGGACGATCGGCTCCGGATAGAAAGAGCGCGCATCCATTTTTCCGACCACATCGGCCGCCGGATAGCCAAAGATGCCTTCCGCCGCCGGATTGAAAATGACCACGTTCCAGTGCTCGTCCGTGGCCACGATTCCGTCGTTGGAGCTACCGATCAATTTGGCCTGAAAACCGGACTTTCGGCGCACGTCTTCCTCAAGCAGGTAATTTTCAATGGCCACACCGATCCGGTTGGCGATCAGCTCCATCGCCCGGACCTCATTGGGACCAAAGTGTTTCACGCGGCGGCTGGCGGCCCGCACCACACCGACGCCCCGTTTGTCCTTGCCCTGAATGGGGATGTACAGCAGCGACTGCAGGCCTTCGAGCCGGAGCAGTTCGATCTCCATGCCATCTGTGGCCGGCAGCTCGTCGAGAACCGCCACTTTCCCGCTCCGGGCCACCTGGACGACCATGCTCTGGGCGTCGGCCTTGCGATTGCGAAAACAAAGGTTTTCAGTGTGGCCACAGCTGTATCGGAGCTGATAGCTGCCGTCCGGCTGGACGATGAAGATACAGATGCCGTCCAGCAGAAAAATGCTGGCGACTTCTTCGATGGCGGCCTTGATTCTTCCTTCCAGAGTCAATGCCCCGCTCAGCGTGGCGTAGATGGAGCAGAAAGTGGCCAGCTCCTTGGTTTGCCGCTCCCGCTCCTTTTCTGCATGGCGCTCGTCGGTCTTGTCCCAAATGGTCTCGATCGCGCCCACCGTTTCTCCCTCGGGCGTCTTGATGGGCGCCCCCGTGAACCAACACCACTTGCCGCTCTTGCCCAGCCGGGCGAAAAAGCCTTCCGACTCGTAGGCGCTGTCGATAAAGGGGGAACGGCGCCATTTGCTTCCATACAACTTCCTGATCTGCGACTCATCGGTCTGGTCCAGGATGACATCGGCCATGGAAGGACGCTCATTTTCGTAAAAGGGCGCCCACTGGTTGCGGGTTCCGATCATCTCGCCGGCCGGATAGCCCGTCAGGTGCTCCAGGGCCTTGTTCCAATGGGTCAAGATGTGGTCCTTGTCGATCACGAAGGTCGGAATGGTGCTGCCGTTGATGATCTGGGACATGGCCTGCTCTTTGGCGCTGATTTCTGCCACCTTGCGCACCAATTCCTTGTTCTTGCGCTCACGCTCATCTTCGGCCTGTTTCTGTTTGGTGAGGTCCCAAAGGGTCTCGATGGCACCCACCACCGTGCCGTCCGGAGCCTTGATGGGAACGGCCGTGAAAAAAAGCCAGGTGCCGGCTTCACCCAGGTGAGAGAAGAACTCCTCCACCTCGTAGCCGCCGCTTATCAAAGCCGACTTTTCCCACCGGGTACCGTACAGGCGCCACAGTTCTTCCTCCGTCACCTCGTCTAAAATCAGGTCGGCCAGGGTTGGTCGCTTTTCCGACCGGAAGGCTCTCCACTGGCCGTCGCTCCCGACCATCTCGCTGGCTGCATGGCCGGTGAGCCTCTCACACGCCTTGTTCCAGTGGGTCACCCGATGGTTTTTGTCGATGACAAAGGTGGGTATCGTGCTGCCGTTGATGATCTGGGACATGACCGATTCGCTCGCCACCAGGCTTTCACGGGTCTCGCGGGCAAAGGTGTTGGCGGCACGATTGATTTCCGCCACGAAACTGTAAAACTCTTCGAAAAGAGCTTCGACGCGCGGTCCGTCGCCCTGGCTTGCGCGCAGTTTATGCAGAACTTCGTTTTTCTTGGCCCTGATCTGCAGAACATCCAAAATGGCGCGGGCTTCGTAATGATCCACGACGAGAACGCCGGGCGGCTTGGCCTCCTTTATGATCTCTTTGAGGCTGTCATCCGGGGTGAGCTCAAGGATCAGATCGAGTTCCGGGATGGAAAAAAGCTCCCGGTAGTCACTGGTGGTAAAGATGCCCTTCTCCTGCGCATACTGGAGCCCGCCCGCCCGCAAGTTCTTGTCGGCCACGCCCAGAATCTTGGGCCGCTTTTCGGCGGCCGCTTCGCTGAAGATGGCCTGCAAAAGGAGTTTACACCGGCTGCCTCCGCCAATGACCGCGATTTTCAAATCCTCAAGGTTTTCGATCATGATGGCCTCCTAACAGTTATCCATCCGCTGGGCCGAGTCGAAAGCTACCTCCGTGCCGCTTTGATCTCATCCAGGTAGAACTTGATGAGGGGGCTCATTTCCGGTGGCTGCCAGCGGGTTTCTTTTGGCGACTCCGGCCAGGCGAACGGGAGGTGATGCACCTCGCCCGGCGTGCGGGCTTTTTCAAAAACAGAAAGCGCGGCCGAGAGCACCCGCCGCTGCCCGTCCCGATCCCCCACCTGTCCGACCGGCCGGCCATAGGGGAATTCGATGGCGGCCGAGCGCGGAATGCCGACCGCGCGGTGGAATTCGTGGGTGGGCGTCAGCAGCAGGGTCGAAAAACCCTTCTCCTCGAGATACCTGGCGGCCAGTCCCACGGACTGGCAGCAGAACGGTCAGGCCGGAGTCAGCAAGACGGCGGCAACCTCCTCCTCGCGCATGCGGTTCGCCATGGGCGCAATCGCCTTGCCTATGAATTCGTCGTTCTTCCACTGATATCCATAGAAAGAATACGATGTCGGCGCCAGCCGGCCTATCACCCCTTCCTGCTCGAATTCCGCCATGCGCGCCAGCGGAAGCATGACGTTGATATCATCGAGGATGTAGCCGGTGTTGATGTGCAGGTGGTTGACGTCGATGTCCCGGGCCGTGGTCCGGCGGGGGATCGTCCGAAAGGAGCGGTCGCCCCAGAGTGGCTCGCGCTTTTCGCGCTCCATGTCGAAGGGCGGGTCGGTCCTAAGGCTGATCCCGGCCGAGGTGACCAGCGCGAAGACGGTGCGGTTCAACGGAGCGGCCATGGGGGTCCATGGGATCTCGCCTGCGAACGCGTCCGGCGGGATGTGGTAGCGGCGGATCCAGGCCGCCAGAGCCGGCGGGAGGAAGCGGAAACCGTCTACGGTCTTTTCGGGAGTGTCCATGGGGTGGCTCCTTTCGGGGTGTTTGGGGGTTGGAGTGTTTAGTGTTGAGTGTTTGGTGTTTGGTGTTTGGATATTACCAGGGTTCAGGGTTCAGTGGTTCATGGCACCTGTTTTGTATTTCCTGAACCCCGAACCCCGAACCCTGCGGCCTAACATCTAAACCTGCCCTGTTTTTCGAACCGTGAACCGTGAACCAGTCAACCGTGAACCCGAGTTTTCTTGGCCCTCCGGGTCGGCGGCGCGTGCAGGGGGTCCTCCGGCCAGGGATGTTTCGGATAGCGCCCGCGCATTTCCTTTCTAACCTGTTGGTAGCTGCCGGCCCAGAAGCCGGCCAGGTCCTGGGTCACCTGCACCGGTCGACCGGCCGGCGAGAGCAGCCGCAGCGTGATCGGTTGCCGGCCGCAGGCGATCCGCGGGGTGTCCGTGCACCCGAACATCTCCTGCACGCGCACGGCCAGGACCGGAATCTCGCCGGAGTAGTCCACCCGGATGCGCGATCCGGACGGGACCTCGATGTGGCTGGGCGCCAGGTCATCCAGGCGGCGGACTTGATCCCAGGCGAGAAATCCGCTCAGTGCCTTGCCCAGGTCGATCCCCTTCAGGCCGGTCAAGCGGGTGATTCCGTCGAGATGCGGTCCCAGCCAGTCTTCGAGGGCGGCCAGCAGGGCCGCGTCCGACACGTCCGGCCAGGATTCCTCTCCCATGATCCGCTTGACGAAGAGCACCCGCTCCCGCCAGCGCCGCAGTCCCGGCGTCCAGGGCAGGCACTCCAGGCCGGCCTCGCGGACACCGGCGATCAGCGCGGCGCTTATTTTCATCGGGTCCGCATCCGCGGCCGGAAAGGACTTCAAGGTCAGGGCTCCCAGCTTCAACGCCCGCTCCACGCGTACGGATTGGGTGCGGCGGTCCCACTGGATGGTGTCCTCGCGCCGGAGCCCGGGCTGAAAATCCTCCTGGATCGTTTGAAGATCGCAGGCGGCGGCCAGAAAAATACGGGCCTCCTGCCGCTCGCCGTCGAGCTCGGCGGCGACGATGCAGTCCGCGGATGACAGCGGCTCGGGGGTTGCGAAAAGGGCGCCGCGCCCGTTCGCCAACAGGAAGCGGCCGGAGGCGCCCGGCCGGCGCTGTCCGATCCGGTCCGGGTAGGCCCAGGCCAGCAGCCGGCCGGCTGCCCGCTGCGACCCCTGATTCGGCTTCAGCCCGAGCCGGGCCCGAAGCGCTTCGGCCACGCGCAGGCAACGGCGCAGGGTCGGCCGCTCGACCGTGAACCGGCCCGCTCCCCTGCCCTGGGCGTCATTCTGACCGGCCATGAGGTCCAGGCGCAAACTCAGGTCGGAATCGTATTCGCCCGCCGGGAACTTCACAAAGTCACGCTCGCTCAGGACGGCGGCGAGCAGGCAGGCGTCCGCTCCCAGGCCATGGCGCCGGCCCGCCAACACCATGTGGGCCAGACGCGGGTGCAGGGGCAGCGCGGCAACGCGCCGGCCGTGGTCCGTGGCCTGCCCGGCTGCATCCAGCGCCCCGAGGCTCTCCAAGAGCGCCCGCGCCTGCCGGCAGGCCGCTTCCGGCGGCGGGTCGAGCCATTTGAGACGCGCGGCCTCGGCGACGCCCCAGAAGGCGAGCTCCAGCACCAGCCCGGCCAGATCGGTCTGCAGGATCTCGGGCCGGTTGCGCTCCGCCAGTGCGGCGTGGGCCTCGGGGGTCCAGAGGCGATAGCACACCCCCGGCCCGGTGCGGCCGGCCCGCCCCCGGCGCTGGTCGGCTGCGGACTTGGAGACGGGCACGGTCACGAGCCGAGCCATGCCGCTGCGCACGTCGAAGCACGGGGTGCGCATGAACCCGCCGTCCACCACGACGCGGATGCCTTCGATGGTCAGGCTGGTCTCGGCGATGTTGGTGGCCAGCACGATCTTGCGGCGGCCGGCCGGAGCAGGCACGATCGCCTGGTCCTGCTCCTCCCTGGAGAGGGTGCCGAAGAGCGGCGCCAGGATCCATTCGGGGCCGAGGCCGGCGGAGGCGAGCATCGCCAGCACGCGCCGGATCTCGGCCGCCCCGGGCAGGAACACCAGCAGGCTGCCCTCCTCGCGGCGCGCGGCGTTGAGGACGGCCGCGGTCACGGCCGCCTCGGACGCGCGTTCGCCCGGCCGGCCGACGTACCGGGTTTCCACCGCGAAGAGCCGGCCCTCACAGGCGATCACCGGTGCGCCGCCCAGCAGCAGGGCCACCGGTGCCGGCTCCAGGGTCGCGGACATCACCAGCAGCCGCAGCTCGGCATTCAGGACCCCCTGCAGGTCGAGGCACAGCGCCAGGCCGAGATCGGACTCGAGATGCCGCTCGTGGAATTCATCGAATATCACCAGGCCGACGCCGGCGAGTCCCGGATCGCCCTGCAGCATGCGCGTCAGCACCCCTTCCGTCACCACCTCGATGCGCGTCGCCGGCCCGACCTGCGTGTCCATGCGCACCCGGTAGCCCACGGTCGCCCCCACCGGTTCGCCCAGCAGCCCGGCCATGTGCCGCGCCGCCGCCCGCGCCGCCAACCGCCGCGGCTCGAGCATAACGATCTTGCGGCCTTCGAGCCATGGCTCCTCCAGCAAGGCCAGCGGCACCCGTGTGGTCTTGCCGGCACCCGGCGGTGCCTGCAGCACCGCGCCCAGGCCCGACCTTAACGCCAGCTTAAGCTTGTCCAGAACGGCATCGATGGGAAGCGGAGCCATGGACGGAACCGATTGGGTGCTCGGGTTCGGCATATGCTCGACTTCTAGCATAGATTCCGCAAGCGGCCAAGCACCGGTTTTTAGTTCTCTTTATACATCTATTTCTAAAACTCAGGTTCAGTGGTTCAAGGGTTTGATTCTCCATAGAAATTTGATTTCTTTTTGTGGGAGCGGCATCTTGGTGCGACAATCGAGGCTCGAAGCCTGATGGGCTCGTAAAAAGTCATCTGGATCGATGACTTCGTAAAGAGGCCAATATCAAGGCGCGCGAATCGCGTGTCGCGAGGCGTACTTGCAGTACGCCGCAGCGGCAACGCGATGAAGCGCAACGCAGAGATTGGACTATTTACGAAGTCATCAAGCCTCTCACAACAATACTTTCTTGCCGATAGTGTGGCGTCGCGCGCCATGGCTTGCTTAAAACAATACCTCGGGTTGATACCCGGCATTCTCGGCCTTTCCTCCTCACTTCTTCATGAGGCGCCGGGCTTCACACTTGCCCAGGGTTCGGGTCTTTTGACTCCTGGTCACATTCAGGCTTTGCGGAGACCTCAGGCGCTTTTTTCGCTATTGACATATCCCTGCTTTTATACGTATAGTACACGTATAGCGAGGTGCAATATGCAGAAAAAATTGACCATCACAATTGATGAAGAAGTCTACGAGGGCCTTCACAGGATCATCGGTCCCCGAAAGATCAGCAGGTTCGTGCAGGAAATAGTCCGTCCTCACGTGGTTCGTCCTAACCTTGAAGCAGCTTACGCCGAAATGGCAAAAGACAAGAGACGAGAACGAGAAGCCGAGGAATGGGCTGAGTCCACCTTCAAGGATGTTGCCAATGAAACGGGGTGAGATCTGGTGGGTCAACTTTGATCCTTCCATTGGTGGAGAGATAAGAAAAAAGCGCCCTGCCGTCATCGTGAGCAACGACGCATCCAATAAATTTCTTAACAGAGTGCAGGTCGTCCCTCTCACCAGTAAGACGGATCGTCTCTATCCGAGCGAGGCTCTGGTGATTTTTAAAGGGAAAAAGAGCAAGGCCATGGCGGACCAGTTGGCTACCGTCAGTAAGAAACGACTCTTCAGCCGCGCTGGTATTCTTTCCGTGGAGGATATGCGCAAGGTTGAAGAAGGCGTCAAGGTACAGTTGGACATTCCTTGACAGGGCCAACCAGTCACTCCAGCGGATGGCTTTCAGCCCCCGCGGACTTCTATCGTAGGGAAGAATTGAAGGAGTACTTTAGATGCCTACCATCTCGATGTTTTTTGGAATTATCATCCGAATGTACTATGCTCCCGGTGAGCATCCACCACCGCATTTTCACGCATACTATAATGAGTACCGGGCTACTGTTGATGTTCGCACCTGCGAAATCATGGAAGGCAATCTTCCGAGTAGGCAGACAAAACTGGTGTTGGCCTGGGCCGAATTGCATAAAGATGAGCTGACGGCGAATTGGCGTCTGGTCATGAACGGTGAGGAGCCTTTCAAAATCAACCCCTTGTTGTAAGGAGCAGCACCATGTATCCAGCCGTGAAGGAAGTCCGCCCTCAAGAAGATTACACCCTCAACATTGTGTTTGAGAATGGCGAAAAGGGTGTCCTTGATATGAAACCGATTCTGAATTTTGGTGTTTTTCAGCGCCTTAAGAAGTACGAAATTTTCCAGCAAGTCCGTGTCGGATTTGACACGATTGAATGGGAATGCGGGGTCGATCTACGACCCCGAGTTCATATATGCCAATTGCACTGCTCAGGCGTTATCCTGACCCGCCACTCCAGCGGACAGCGTGACCGCTGCCGCTGAGCTTTCCTTTTGGACTTCTTATGCTGCATGACTCAATGGCTGAGGGACAACCGGCATGGGGAAAGACCAGAGCAGAAAACGGGACTTCGCCCTGCGAAAACAGCGCAGCGTCCGCAAGAAGCAGCTCAAGCGAAAGATCAAGCAGATCAGGCTCAGGACCGGCCAGCAGCGGATTGATTTTGTCGAAAGGCCCGCGCTCGCGGATATGGGACCGCCGGAGGGTTTTCGGACCATTCCGATGAGCCAGGCCATCATGCAATACGCCAAGCCGCTGATGGAAAAAACCCAATCCGAAGAAGACTTGCAAGGCGCAATGCAGTCCGCGATGGTTTTCTGGAATTACAGCCTGGCCAGAATGGAAGAAGGAAAATCCGCGCACCTTGCGGACATCGAAACGGAAATTCTCAAATCGCTCAAAGCTTCTTTTGCCATTGAAGGGGCCGCCGCCAGCAATTTTTTGGAAATGATGGTCGCACGCTATGCTTATCTGTTTCCGCTTGAGATCCAACCCCGCGGGACCCCATTCATGTTCATTCGAAAGGAGGAGCGGCACCTGATCCGGCCGGTTGAGGAGGATAGAATCCGGCTTAACCGGAAAGAGGTGCCCCCCATGGCCCGCGAGGTCGAGATTTTTAAGGAGCTGCGGCGGTTAGATGCACTGGTTGGCCAGGGGGCCGAATGGGATGAAAGAGAAACATTGCTTTTTTCCATCAAAGACAATCTCGGAGACGCCTTCCGAGATTGGTTGTCGGCCAAAGGCATTGAAGAACCATGGGTAGACGACTTTGCAGGCTGCCTTCCCATCTGGCTCGACTTTATTTACGCATATGGGCACGATGAGGACACTGCTCTGGACAAGGTACCGGCTTCCAGCTGGTTCGAGTTTTTTCAAGATTTTCTGTTGAGAAAGCTGATGGCTGAGCCCACGGCTTACGTCAATTGGCCGCCGGCGCTCCGCTTTTTTTACCGCTACCTGCAGGAAAGAGGGTACATAGACCGAGCCCTTGAGGCAGAGAATGCAATCCGGCGGATCGAACCGGAATTTTACGATCTGCTCCGGAAGGAGTTTTCATAAGGGATGGCGGGCAAAAAAGATCCCCTCGAACGCCCTCCTTCCCACCCTCTTTTCCTTCCCACTGGCTGATTCCTCCAAATAATTCCTTTTCGAAAAAGGGCTGCACAACTCGTGGGATTCCCATGCAATCTTCACCCTTGATTTTGAGTGTAACTTAATTTAGCAAGAGCACTTCAGTCAGGCTGACCTTCGGCCGTGCACCCACCCAACCATTGCAGCGAGCTTTAGGAGGAAACATGCCCAGACGCGAGGACATCCACAAGGTCTTGATCATCGGCTCCGGACCGATCGTCATCGGCCAGGCCTGCGAGTTCGACTACTCGGGCACCCAGGCCTGCAAGGCGCTGCGGCTGCTGGGCTACGAGATCGTGCTCGTCAACTCCAACCCGGCCACCATCATGACCGACCCCGGCATGGCCGACGCCACCTACATCGAGCCCCTCAACCTGCCGGTCTTGACCGAGATCATCGCCGCCGAGCGGCCCGACGCCATCCTGCCCAACCTCGGCGGGCAGACCGGCCTGAACCTCTCCTCGGAGCTGCACCGCACCGGGGTGCTCGACCGCTACGGCGTCAAGGTGATCGGCGTCAACGTGGACGCCATCCAGCGCGGAGAGGACCGCACGGCCTTCAAGGAGACCATGACGCGCCTCGGCATCGACATGCCGCGCAGCCAGGCCGTCACCACCCTCGCGGAGGCCGAGCGCGTGGCGGCCGAGCTGGGTTACCCCGTGGTGATCCGGCCGGCCTACACCATGGGCGGCACCGGCGGAGGCCTGGTCTACAACGCCGAGGAGCTGCGGGTCATCGCCGGCCGCGGCCTGGCCGCCAGCCTGATCCATCAGGTGCTGGTGGAGGAGTCCGTGCTCGGCTGGGAGGAGCTCGAGCTGGAGGTGGTGCGCGACGCCAAGAACCAGATGATCACCGTGTGCTTCATTGAGAACGTGGACGCCATGGGCGTCCACACCGGAGACAGCTACTGCACCGCCCCCATGCTCACCATCGACCCGGCCCTGCAGGCGCGGCTCCAGGAGTACTCCTACCGCATCGTCGAGGCCATCGAGGTCATCGGCGGCACCAACATCCAGTTCGCCCACGACCCCAGGACCGGCCGCGTGGTGGTGATCGAGATCAACCCGCGCACCTCGCGCTCCTCGGCCCTGGCCTCGAAGGCCACGGGCTTTCCCATCGCGCGCGTCTCGGCCCTGCTGGCCGGCGGGCTGACCATGGATGAGATCCCCTACTGGCGCGACGGCACTCTCGAGAAGTACACCCCTTCCGGGGAGTACGTGGTGGTCAAGTTCGCGCGCTGGGCCTTCGAGAAGTTCAAGGGCATCGAGGACCGTCTCGGCACTCAGATGCGCGCCGTGGGCGAGGTCATGAGCATCGGCAAGACCTACAAGGAGGCCCTGCAGAAGGCCATCCGCAGCCTCGAGATCAACCGCTACGGCCTGGGGTTCGCCCGCAACTTCAACGAGCTGCCCCTGGAGACCCTCATGGGGATGCTGGCCGCCGCCACCAGCGAGCGCCAGTTCATCATGTACGAGGCGCTGCGCAAAGGCGCCGACGTCCAGGCGCTCTACGGGCTCACGCACATCAAGCCCTGGTTCATCCGGCAGATGAAGGAGCTGGTGGAGCTGGAGGAGAAGATCCTCGCCTGCCGCGGCCGGGAGCTGCCCGACGCCCTGCTCGCGGCCGCCAAGCGGGACGGGTTCTCCGACCGCTACCTGGCCCAGCTGCTGGGCCTGCCGGAGACCGAGCTCCGCCGACGCCGTACGCGGCTCGGCTTGGTTCAGGCCTGGGAGCCCGTGCCGGTCAGCGGGGTCGAGAACGCCGCCTACTACTACTCGACCTACAACGCGCCGGACCGCGTGCCGGTCAGCGGCCGGAAAAAGATCATGGTGCTGGGCGGCGGCCCGAACCGGATCGGCCAGGGCATCGAGTTCGATTACTGCTGCGTGCACGCCGCCATGGCCATCCGCGAGGCGGGCTACGAAACCATCATGGTCAACTGCAACCCGGAAACGGTGTCCACCGACTACGACACTTCCGACAAGCTTTACTTCGAGCCGTTGACCGTCGAGGACGTGCTCAGCATCTACGAGAAGGAGAAGCCCGAGGGCGTGATCGTGCAGTTCGGCGGCCAGACCCCGCTCAACATCGCCCGCGAGCTGGCCGCGGCCGGGGTGCGGATCCTGGGCACGACGCCGGACACGATCGACCTCGCCGAGGACCGCGACCGCTTCCGCAAGATCATGCAGAGCCTCGGCATCCCCATGCCCGAGTCGGGCATGGCCGGCAGCTGGGACGAAGCGCGCGCGATCGCCAGCCGGATCGGCTACCCGCTCATGGTGCGGCCTTCCTACGTGCTCGGCGGCCGGGGCATGGAGGTCGTGCACGACGACGCCATGCTCGAGCGCTACATCAAGGCCGCGGTCGAGCTCTCGCCCGATCGGCCGGTTCTGATCGACAAGTTCCTGGACAACGCTATCGAGGCCGAGGCCGACGCCATCGCCGACGGCCGCGACGCCTTCGTGCCGGCGGTCATGGAGCACATCGAGCTGGCCGGCATCCACTCCGGGGACTCGGCCTGCGTGATCCCGCCGATCAGCCTCGCGCCCAAGCATCTCGACACCATCCGCGAATACACGCGCCGCATCGCCACCGAGCTCAAGGTGGTAGGCCTGATGAACATGCAGTACGCCGTCTACGAAAACACCGTCTACGTGCTGGAGGCCAACCCGCGCGCCTCGCGCACCGTCCCGATCGTCTCCAAGGTCTGCGGACTGTCCATGGCGCGGCTGGCCGCGCAGGTCATCCTGGGCAAGAGCATCGCCGATCTGGCGCTTGTGGACCGGCGCATCCTCCACTACGGCGTGAAAGAGTCCGTCTTTCCGTTCAACATGTTCCCGGAGGTGGACCCGGTCCTCGGCCCCGAAATGCGGTCGACCGGCGAAGTCCTGGGCCTGTCCTATTCCTTCGGCCGGGCCTATTTCAAGGCCCAGGAAGCCACCCAGACGACCCTGCCGATGGAGGGCACCGTGCTCTTCACCATCGCCGACCGCGACAAGAACGCCGCCATCGAGCCCGCCCGGCGCTTCCGCGAGCTGGGCTTCCGCATCATGGCGACCGAAGGCACCCACGCGTTCCTGAAGGAGAAGGGCATCGACACCGTGCCGGTTTCCAAGCTCGGAGTGAGTCGGCCTAATCTGATGGACGCCATCAAGAGCGGACAGATCCACCTGCTGGTCAACACCCCGAGCGGCCGCAAGGGGTCGACCGACAGCTCGGACATCCGGCGCGCGGCCATCAAGCACAAGATCCCTTACATCACCACGACCGCGGCGGCCATCGCCGCCGCCAAGGGGATCGCCGCGCGCCGCGAAGGGGCGCCCAAGGTCCGCTCGCTGCAGCACTATCATGCGGATATAAGATAAAAGAAAGGTGCAGGGTTCAGGGTTCGGGGTTCAGAGAATACTAAACAGATCCAACTGAACACTGAACCCCGAACCCTGCACCCTAAACTTTTGAAACCTTAAACCCCCTTCCCATTCAACCATCAGGAGAACCCAATGGGCGGCCTGTTCGGCATCGTATCGAAGGATGACTGCGTCTCCGACCTGTTCTACGGCACGGACTACCACTCGCACCTCGGCACGCGCTACGGCGGCATGGCGGTGCGC
>CAVOWH010000004.1:0-604966 GCA_963700055.1 uncultured delta proteobacterium
TCGCCGCGGATGGTGCGAAAGAAGCGCTCGATCTTCCCGCGGCCCTCGGGGGTATAGGGCTTGGAGTGGATCAGCGCCACCCCCAGGGATGCACAAATATGCTCCAGCTGTTTGCAGCGGAAGGCCGAGCCGTTGTCCACATAGAGCTTTCGCGGCAGCCCCCGGCAGGAGAGCGCTTGTTTCAGACAATCGGTATAGGACGAAAGCCGCTCGTTTAAGTAAAACTCGGCATGCGGGATCAGCCGGCTGTGGTCATCAAGGATGGCGATCAGGTAGGTTTTTAGCCGCTTGCCGGACACCAGCACCCGGGGGCCGTGCATCACATCGCTCTGCCACAGGTCGTTGACGCACTCGGCCTCGAACTTTCTTCGGTCCACGGCGGCTCTGGGATGCTTTGCCCGGTGCTCGGCCAGCAGCCGATAGACCGTAGAAGAGCACAGCACGGCGGCGGGCTTTGAGATCCCCCGGGTGTGCAGCTGCTTGATCAGGGTGGCGACCGTGGCCCGCGGCATCTCCTGGCGCAGTTGGATCAGGGCCAGGGCGGTTTCCTCATCGATCGCGCGGCTTTTACCCCGGTCGCTGCGATCCTGCGGGTAGAGCGACTCCAACCGCCCACTGGATGCCCGATAGCACCGCATCCAGCGCAAGATCGTCCCCCGGCTGATGCGGGTCTTCTCGGAGTGGGGAATTTGCCATTTGCGGGTGCATTTGTCCCGGATCAGTTGCGCCTGCTCACCGGTTGAAAGCCGGGCGCCGTTGACCAACTCGCAAATCACCCCGAAGCGAAAGGCGGCGATGGTCTTTTTTTGCTCCTCTGTCATAGCGATCCTCCTTCTGTGGGATGTTCGGATCGCTCTATGACAGCTCCCCCCGGCTTGTCGATGACAGCCTTCGGTAGGGCCACGGCCGTGCGCCTAAAATGCCAGATTCGACGCGACCGGCACCCCGCCACGCTCCAGCAGAGCGGAGAAGCCCTCGAGCATTCGGTCCCGGAAGCCCTCTCCCAGATACGCCGCCACCTGCCGCTGTAAGGCTCGCATCCAATGCCGCTGGCGGCTGCGGGAGATCCCGGCCTCATAGCGGCCCTCAACCAGCCGCTGCCTCAGGCAGGCGTAGATCCGCTGAATACTCGCCTGAAAGCGCAAAAAATACCCCTTCGGCCGCAGCCGGATCACACACCGGCAGCCCGGGCAGCGAAAACGTTTCAGATACAAAGCCTCCGCAGACTCATCAAAGTAGGCCAGTACAAATCCATGGCCCCACAGCCGGCACTCCTGACACCGCGGGCAGCGCTCCGGCCGCGGCCAGGGGTAGTCGCGTTGCTGTTTAAAAATCTGCTTGAGTTTGACCACGACAAAAAGTACCATCCGTTCATCTCCAAGAGGATCCGGATAAGATCCTCTGTGCTGGAAAGGGCGGTGGGTCCCGCGAAGAACCAGCCCGCCCTTTCCCTTTTCTATAAAAAAAATGGGCCCCAACCAAAAGGCCCATTTAATCCAATAATCTCACTAGTCGTGTCAAACTAATCTAAAAAAATACCCCCTCTCTGGGTTAAAAAATTCTGAGATTCTACAGCAACAACCCCTTAACTGTGGAGGCAGACCATCTTCCGAATGGCCTGCTGTCGGGTAGCGAATCGGCGATGAAAGATCAACTCGGTCTTCAGCGTTGCCCAGAAACTCTCCATGGGGGCGTTGTCGAAGCAGTTCCCAGTTCCGCTCATAGAGGCTTTCATTCCGAGGCCTTCGAGCAACCGTCGATACTCGTGGGAGCAATATTGGCTGCCCTTGTCCGAGTGATGCAGAAGGCCCTTGGGTGGTTTGGTGGTCTCTACCGCCCGCAGCACCGACTCAATGACCAGGTTTTTGGTCATGCGCTCGCTCATGGCGTAGCCGACGATTTTGCGGGTGCACAAATCCTTGTGCCCGACCAGGTAGAGCCAGCCCTCATCGGGAGGGATATAGGTTATATCCCTCAGCCAAGCCTGCGACGGCGCCTGGGCCTCAAAGCGTTGCTCAAGGAGGTTCTCCGCTACCACCAGGCTGTGACGGGAGTCGGTCGTAACCTTGAACTTGCGCCGCTGCTTGCACCGCAGCCATAGCTTGCAACGAACACGTTTGATACGATGCACGCCGATGCACACCCCGTGAGCGGCCAGATCCCGCTGCAACCGCTCCGGACCGTAGGTCTGCCGCGTGCGCTGGTGGGCCGCCCGGATCTCGATTTCCAATCGAGGCTCCTCCTGCGCCCGCCGCGAAGGCCCTCGGCTTCGACTGGCGTGAAACCCACTGGCCGACACATCCAACACCCGGCACAGCGTACCCAGCGGATATTCCCGTCGCATCTGCTCCATCACCGCGTGCCTTGCAGCGACTCCTTGGCAAAGTACGCGGCCGCTTTTTTTAAGATGTCCCGCTCCATCCGAACCAGGGCCAATTCCCGCTTCACCCTCGCCAGCTCGACCTCCACATCGGTCAACGGCCGGTGGCTTTTGCCGATCCGCTCCAGCTTCCCAGCTTTGAAGGCCCGCAGCCAGTTCTCCAGGGTAGATTTGGGTAAAGAAAGACGCATCGACGCTTCGCCTACCGACAGCTCGCCTTCGGTCACAATCCGTACGGCCTCTATGCGCAGCTCCTTAGTGTACTTGCTGTATGGAACCCTTTCCATTCTGACACCTCCGTTTGTCGTTCATCATAAACTTTGGTGTCCATTTTTTCCAACTTACCCCAGAACCGGTTACAATTGAGGTTGTCTTTGTGGGTGCTATCGCGCATGGCTGATGCCTGCCTTCTTTGCAGTCAGCCTGAAAAGAGTTACAAGCCGTCAAAGTCGGTCGATTTAATCTGCGGCAGTTGCGTTCAACTCCTACTGTCCGCCGACCAGGGAAAGCTTTGGAGGGCATATGAAAAAGTTGTGCGTCTGGGGTGCGATCGCAAGGCGAGCTCGATAGAAACTATTTTGGTGGAGGTTCGCTATGTCGGAAACAAAAACGAACAGCGGGAAAGCGCGATTAATCGAGGCGACTATGCTGGAGTAAGAGTTAGCGGAAGTTCTCGGAGTGCCGGTGTCAACCGTGAAACGGCTACGGTACGAGGGTGAAATCCCCTATGTGCAGATCGGCAGGGGCAGGCCAATTTATTTAGCAGAGTCAATTATTTCATGGCTGACGCGAAAGGAGGTCAGAGACACGGACAACGGCATGGCTAAGGTCAACGGAGAATAGGCATAGACTATACAGGATTGTGCACGGAAACATAGCTAAAGCCAACGGAAATTTTGCGGTGTGCGGAAAGACATGGCCTGAATTATTTTACTCCTAAAAAAGGCCGGTGGTAGATACCGGAATGGGTCGAATGGCCTGCATGAACATGTAGAGGAACCAAGTTCTTTGAAATTGCAATCCCCGCAAGGGCAGCGAGGGAAAACCACAGCTGGGATTGGTGGTTAATATTTGGGCAGGCGGCGCATGGAACGCTGCGAGACACTCCTGCGAAGGCAGATGTTGATAAGCTGTCAGCCAACGCTAACTTTTCGGTGATTGATTTTCTTATGATAGAGCGCTTGAAAAAAAGGCAGAGCCGAATATGGTTCTGCCTCTTGAAGTGTAAATAAATTAATTCGGATTAACTCCTTTTAAACCTTGCCCTATTCCTATTAAAACTCGCAAACCCGATCAAGCCCATGCCCAAAATAAGCATGGCAGCAGCGGGGGATTCGGGAACGGAGACAAGGAGGTCTTGTTTCTTGTTACCCGATAAATCCGTTAAATTAATTACCCGAACATTTCCAAGTCCGTTCCAACCAGAACTTGCATAATGAGCTTTCTCTTGATTGAAAAATGATTGTGCAGCTTGAGGCAATGAACTCCAGGCCATTTCTTCTTCCTCATACCAAATAGCATATTGAACATAATCAAGTTGATCTTGAGCAAATGCTCCGCGCACAGCTTTTGAATATATGTAGGATGTAAAATAGCTTAACGAATCTCCAGCATCGGTGTTCTTGCCGCCATTATCGGTGGCTGTTGAAATATTACCAACTAAAAAGGTGTTGCTGAAATTTAAATATTCATCTACTTCAAGGCAGAATGTTAAAAAATTATCCCAAAAGCCGCTTGGTGAAGAGGCAGTATATGGTCCGCCTCTTCCACCGGAAACAGTTGCATAGGGTGTTTGACCAGAGATTTTAATTTCATCACCAATTTTGATTGGAATCGGAGTTGCAAATGAAATACTCCAAAGTGTAAGTGTAAAAATGGGTAAAAGTAAAATACTAAAGACAAATGGTTTTCGATTCATAAAATGTTCTCCTTTTGGGTTTTATGTGAAAAAAAAGACCTTAGAAAACGGTTTCTTCACCTTTTTCTAAGGCCCTTGCAACCGGACAACTTCTTACTATTACGCTGTTTCTCAGTTAACCTTAAATTAATGCAAATACTATGCTAAACATATTTAATTAAAAATTATACATGTTTTCAGTGGGTTAAAATTTTAGTTTTCGCAAATATCAACCTATTTAAACCCTCAAAATGCCCATATTTGGGAATAATAGTAAATAATATTCTGTCGGATAAAAATGGAAAATGGATTTTTTTAAAAAAAATTGCATTTGAAAATTTGCTGCTTCAATTGGGTACAGCAGAGCAAAGATGAGCCGTTATTGCAGGCATAAAAAAGGTGGTCCGCAGCATATAGCTGGACTATGTGGGAAACCATTTTAAAATCCCGTGGCGATGGCTTCCATGAAATCCTGGATCTCCAGGCTTCGGCGAGCATGGTCTCCTTCGGGAAGCGGAGTACTCTACCAATAAACAAGAGGCGGTTTGAACCATGGCTGAGATGACAAATAAATTGATACTAACCGGTATTCGCCTCATCACATCTGGCAAGGGCATCCGGTCTGCCCGAAGTAGGGAGCCCAGGCCTCCACATCCAGTTCGTTCACCACCCAATCGAAGACGAAGTCGCACAGGGGTTCAAAGTTCAAGTCGTTCTTATGGGAACCGTAAGCCTGAGCCAGCAGAGCCAAGTCCATACCGTCGACATCGCCGTCCCGGTCGATATCGCTGTTCGGATCGATGACTACCGTCACGGGACCTCTGACGTTGTTGGACCGGTTGCCGTCGATGACGTCTTGATCGGTGTCGACTTGAGCGTACACCTGGTAGGTGCCGTCCATGTCATAGGTCAAATAGCCGGTGTAAGCGATCCCCTCGTGGGGAGCGAGCTCATCAATGTTGCGTGACAGGTCTCCGATCTCCCATGATCCGGGCGGCGACCAGAGATGCTTGTAAATGTCCAGGTTGAAATCGGAAGCCAGAGCTTCGCCTCGATTTCGAATGACGATCTTCACCTTCACCGGTTCCCAGCGTTGGGCCTGGGGAGCCACCTGCAGCATATGAACGCTTAAATCAGATGCGAAGATAAAAACATTAATATTTACTCCTTCCCAGGGCTCAATACCGCCAGTCCAGACGACCTGCCCGTTGTGAATCTGCGGGCTCCAATGCGAAAAATCATTGTTGGTCAGCTCTCGGGTGCTCGTGCCGTCCCAGAAATATATGCGGTCCCAGCCACCCCAGACAACCTGACCGTTGTGGATCTGCGGTCCTGAATTAATATAGGTGCTGTTGGTCAACTGCCGGGTGCTCGTGCCGTCCCAAATAAAAATCCCGTAGCCATAAAAGCCGCTACCGTCTGTAGGATCTCAGAATCTTTGAATCTAAAAAGGGGGCATTTTTTTAGATTAGTTTGACACGACGATTGAGATTATCGGAATAAATGGGCCTTTTGGTTGGGGCCCATTTTTATTTTGAAAGAAAGGGAAAGGGCGGTTTGGCTATTGGCAGGACCGCCACCCTTTCCCGCAAGCGAGGATCACGGAGTGGTCCTCAAGGATGCAGGTTGGATGGTAATCCCGGTCGAGATAGAACTCAAGCCTCTTGTTGAGCAGCAGCGCCGGTATCGCTGGCCGAAGCCGGAGTGCTGCCCGCGGTGTTATGAAAGCCGTGTGTGGGGTCATGGTTTTGTGGCCGCTTTCTTTGATGGGATCTGCGGGGCGGTGTATCTGAAGCGGTTTCGTTGTCCGGTTTGCCGCTGCGTGATTCGGCTGCGGCCGAAGGGGTATTTTAAGCGCTTTCAGGCGAGCATCGCGTGCATCTACGAAAGTCTGAGTCAGCGGATCGGCTACGGGAGGTATCAACCCGGGATCTCCCGCAGCCGTCAGCGGCACTGGATCAGAGCCTTGCAGCGGCAGGTAGCGGCGTATCTGGGAGAAGGCTTCCGGGAGCAACTGCTGGAAGGCTTCTCAGCGCTGCTGCAGCGTGGTCGGGTGCCGGTCGCATCGAATCTGGCATTTTAGGCGCACCGCCATCGGCCTACCGAAGGCTGTCATCGACAAGCGGGCTTTTGCTGTCATAGAGCGATCCGAACATCCCAAAGAAGGAGGATCGCTATGACAGAGGAGCAAAAAAAGACCATCGCCGCCTTTCGCTTCGGGGTGATTTGCGAGTTGGTCAACGGCGCGCGGCTTTCCGTCGGCGAGCAGGCGCAGCTGATCCGGGAAAAATGCGCCCGCAAATGGCAAATTCCCTACTCTGAGAAGACCCGCATCAGCCGGGGAACAATCTTACGCTGGATGCGCCGCTATCGGGCATCCAATGGGCGGCTGGAGTCGTTATACCCGCAGGATCGTAGCGACCGGGGTAAAAGCCGCGCGATCGATGAGGAGACCGCCCTTGCTCTGATCCAGCTGCGCCAGGAGATGCCACGGGCCACGGTTGGCACCCTGATCAAGCAGATGCAAACCCGGGGGATCTCAAACCCGGCCACCGTGCTTTGCATCTCGACGGTCTATCGGCTGCTGCAGGAGCACCGGGTAAAGCATCCCGCCGTGGACAGAAGAAAGTTCGAGGCCGAGTGCGTCAACGACCTGTGGCAGAGCGATGTGATGCACGGCCCACCGATCCGGGTAAACGGTAAGCGCCAAAAAACCTACCTGATCGCCATCCTCGATGACCACAGCCGGCTGATCCCGCATGCCGAGTTTTACTTAAACGAGCGGCTGTCCTCCTATACCGATTGTTTGAAACAGGCCCTCTCCCGTCGGGGGCTGCCGAGAAAGCTCTATGTGGACAACGGCTCGGCCTTCCGCTGCAAACAACTGGAGCATATCTGTGCATCCCTGGGGGTGGCGCTGATCCACTCCAAGCCTTATAGCCCCGAGGGTCGCGGCAAAATCGAGCGCTTCTTTCGCACCATCCGCAGCGACTTTTTGCCCCACTTCCGGGGCGAGAGCCTGTTGGATCTTAACGAGGTGCTGGCGCTGTGGCTGGAGGATGTCTATCACCGCCGGCTGCACGGCTCCACCGGGCAGAGCCCCTTTGCGCGGTTTACCGAAAATCTGCACTGCCTGCGCCCGGCCCCGGAGAACCTCAACGACTTCTTCCGGCATACCGCCCGAAGACGAGTGGCCAAAGACCGCAGCATCGTCTTAAACGGCTGCCTCTATGAAGCGCCGGTGGCACTCATCGGCTGCCAGGTCGAGCTGCTTTATCAACCCGATGAAAAAGCCCGGGTTGAGGTGCGTTATAAAAGCCAGTCCTACGGCTTTCTTCACCGAGTCGATGTACATGTCAACAGCCGCGTCAAACGCAACCGCGATCATCAAACCGAAATCGCCCCCGGAAAAGAAAAAACCGCCTACCGGGGCGGGGCGCTGTGGGGAAAGGACCTAAAGCCATGAAAGCCACTTACCGCAGCTTTTTCGGACTGCAAAAAGAACCCTTCGGAAGCGATTTGCCCATCGAGGATATCCTGCTGACCAGCGAACTATCCGAGGTGACCCAGCGCTTCGAGTATACTCTTCGCATCGGAGGCGTCGGAGTCCTCACCGGAGAGATCGGCAGCGGCAAGTCCACCGCGCTACGCTATGCCTCAGCCAAACTGCACCCGGCCGAGTACGCAAGTCTTTATCTGACCGCCACCACCGGCTCGATCCTGGAGATCTACCGGCAGATCCTAACCGAGCTGGGGATCGAAAAATCAAGCGCCTCCAAAGCGACCTTAACCGGCTTGATCCGTCAGGCGGTCATCGAACTGGTGGAAGCCCAGAAAATGAAAGTGGCCCTCATCATCGACGAGGCCTCGCTGCTCCGGCTGGAGGTCTTCGCCGAGCTTCATACCCTGTGCCAGTTCGACAAAGACTCCAAGCCCTACCTGCCGCTGATCCTGGCCGGACAATCGCTTCTGATCGACAAGCTCTCCTACCGAGACTGCGCCCCCCTGGCTTCCCGGGTGATCTGCCGCGCCCATCTGCAGGGATTGGATAAAGAAAGCATGCAGCAGTACCTGCTCCATCACCTGAAACTGGCCGGGGTCAAAAAGCTGCTCTTCGATGAGACGGCCATCACCGCCATTCATCAGGGCTCCGGCGGACTCTTACGCAAGGCCAACCACCTCGCCCGCGGGGCGCTGATCGCTGCAGCGGCCGAAAAATGCCAAACCGTCTCAGCCGAGCATGTCCGCATCGCCGCTACGGAAGTGTTTTAAACCATCGCAAAGGAATACGCCGATGTCCGATCCAAGCGAAGAGCTCGTCTACGAGGAGAAAATTGACCGGATTACTGTACAGCTTGAAGAGTTAATCCTCGATGCCCTCATGACGGCTTTAGAAAAAATCCGAGAACGCAATGAGCTGTTCCGTCGCCTCCAAACAAAATCAGCTGATAACAGCCCAGACTTCTAATGGCAAATACCCATTTGGCTTCCGTGGTTCATCGAATCTGATAAAAATGGGGCCGATTCAAAATAATCAGAAAATCATGGTCCATTTATTGTGGGGGTCTACAGCGCTGGTATCCTAAAATCGATCTTGATTTACAAATCTATCAATCGTCAGCGACCCGAGTGGGCATATGAAAAATGATCGCTCAGGTATGGATTTGCATAGAATATCAGTTTGAAGGGAATACACAAGATGTTGTTGTGAACCGTGAGGCCGTGTCAGCGGTGATATATTGCGAGTACGTCAGAAACGCTCAAGGTGCATATATGTCGGATATCCCAAGCCCTGCCAATCTTGCAACAGCCAATAGAAATCAAAGGAATTTCATGGAGGTTCAAGTTGGAGTTTACGTGCCTATATCGAATCCTGACCCTGGCAGGAGGGGATTGGGATTAACAGATCAAATGTATCGATTCAGTGAATTGCAGATTTGTTGGGACTTCCCGGGATTCGGGGGGCTATAGCCTCCTGAGATTGGCTGAAACTATCTCAGAAATGGCTGTTTGGTGATACGTCGATGAAATCTAAAAAACTATTTTTCTGTGTTAGACAAATCTTATGCCTGAAGAAACCAGCCGTTCCTTCTTATGTTTCGGCAGTCTTTTTACCAACCTTTCAATTTTCAAAGCCTGACTATGTGTGCCGATCCGTTTTTTGAAAACCAAGGTCAAGTCCTTTTTACCACGAAGATACTTTGCTCCCTTATTGGCTTGATGATCGGCTAAACGGCGTTCGACATCGGTAGCAATCCCCGTGTACAATTTGCCATCCCGGCATCTTACCATGTAAAGGTACCATTCCGGCACAGGATCTATTCTTCCGTTACAGCAAAACAGGTCATGAATAACTACTAGCAGACGCTACGGTCACTTGGTCCCCAGAATCCACCCTTCGAGTTGAGCTTTCGTCCTTTCAGACGGAGTCAGAGACGGTTCGAAAAATCCTGCAAGGCTGCCGTCCATGTCCGCACGGCGCATCCACGCTGCGACCGAATAGGCATCGTGCTGATCGGAAGTTCGCCCTTCCCGCTCAATGCTCTTGCTCCACAGGGATGGGTAGACCTCTGCTATCACAGAACGGCCGGCTGGGGCTTTCCAACCGTCGAAGGGCCAGAAATGAACCCGTTTGCCGAGCTGCTGCCTCATGTAACGCAGCCATGGCAGGCCGGCATGGGTGGACTTGGCCACCGAGCCCGGTACGTCGAAGTGAAAGACCGACTTGGCGCCGGCCCGCTCGTCCGTCAGACGCCGCCAGCGCGTATTCCCGGAACGAGCAGCGCCGTTGCCGTGGAGGCCATCACGGATAAAATTGACATAGGTGTTGTCATCATCGGTGGGCCAGTGTCTTTGAAAGTCATCGAGGAAGGTCGGCCAATCCGGCAACAGGTGATAAGTTTCGAAATACCGCAGCGGAAACGAAAAGGCATGGTCGATGCCGACGAGCGTCAGCCGGCCTTCGGAAAGCCGCTCGACCAGCCACTCGGCCATCCCGCGCCGCGTCCAATACTTGCGCGGGCTTGGTGGGGGCGGTACCTCGACGGGCGCAGAAACCCCTTTGGCCACATAAACTCTCAGGCCCTTCAGGCTCGCTGTCGGTACATCAGCACCCGAATAGTCGATGCCGGTGTATTCCTCAAAGATTGGAATGACCATTTCGATAGAGGTCGGTTGGCCGACAACCTATCTTTCCGGCTGCTCTTTGTCAATTTGCCTCAGGCCAGGATGACGTCAATTTCGTTTCCCGACCCCGGGGATATTGCAAATTAGAAAAATTTTTCTATGATACAAATTTTTCTATGATACAAATATGGAGGATCCAGATGCCCGACATGCTCGTCAAGCTTTACAGCCTGCCCGATCTTCATGCGCAGCTGAAGAAAATCGAAAGGCAGGGCATCCTGATCCGGCGTCCCAATCCATGGGAAAAGGCCATCCTCATCGATTGGGTGCGCGGGCATTTCAGTCCGGGGTGGGGTTCCGAATGTGAAACGGCCTTCGCGGCCATCCCGCCATCGTGCTTCATGGCGATTCAACAAGACAAGCTGATCGGGTTTGCCTGCTACGACTGTGCGCGGAAAAATTTCTTCGGCCCGACCGGTGTTGCCGAAAATGCGAGAGGCAAGGGCGTTGGGTTGGCGCTGCTGCTGTCCTGCCTGCACGCGATGCGGGACGCCGGCTACGCCTATGCGATCATCGGAGGCGTGGGCCCGGCCGAGTATTATGCCAAGACCGTCGGCGCCACGCTCATCGAGGGTTCTTCCCCGGGGATCTACGATTTTGAGCTGCTGCGGAAAGAGCATGGATCTTGAAGACGGAGGAACTGATCCGGAGAATTCCATGATTTGTCCCAATCCAAAACAGCTCCATCCAAGAATCCGTCTATGTCTGATGATCCTTTTCGGCGCCGCTGCGGCGGCCCTGCCCCTTTCGGCGACTGCGGAGGGATTGCGGATCGAGGAGGCCGGAAGGATCGACGCCCTGATTGCCGTCGTCGAGCGCATGGCCGACGCCGCTTTCATCCGCAACGGCCAGGCATACGATTCAGCTGTGGCGGCGGAATTTCTTCGCCGCAAATGGCAGGTAAAGGTCTCGTCCGTCGCCTCGGTAGAGGATTTCATCGAAAAGGTCGCCTCTTTTTCCTCCACGACCGGTCAGCCCTACCTGATCCGTTTCAGCGGCGGCCGCGAAATCCCTTGTTCGGTTTTTCTCCGTGCGGAACTTGCCAAAATCCAACGGATGAGGCGGTAAACGGAGTGCGTTTTGATTGAGGAAGGATAGGAATGTGAAGCCGATTTACCTGGATTACAACGGCACGACGCCTCTCGACCCCGAGGTCGTTGCCGCCATGCGCCCTTTTTTGGAGGAGGAGTTCGGCAACCCTTCCAGCGGCCACCTGTACGCCGTGAAACCCCGCCAGGCACTGGCCACGGCCCGGCGTCAGGCGGCGGCGCTGCTGAATTGCGCGCCGGAGGAAATTATCTTCACCAGCGGCGGCACGGAGGCCAACAACTGGGCGATCATCGGAACGGCCCGCATGCTGCGCGACCGGGGCCGTCACATCGTGACTTCGGCCTTCGAGCACCCGGCGGTCTTGAAGGTCTGCGCGTTCTTAGAAAAGGAACATTATGAAATCACCCATCTTCCGGTGGGCGAAGACGGGTTGGTGGATGTGGCGGACGTGCGTGCCGCTTTGAGACCCGACACGATCTTGATCACCATCATGCACGCCAATAACGAGGTGGGTACCATCCAGCCGATATCCGAGATCGCCGCCCTCGCCCGCTCCCGCGGCATCCGCATCCACACCGACGCCGCCCAGTCGCTCGGGAAGATTCCGGTGGACGTGCATGAATTGGGGGTCGACCTGATATCGCTGGCCGGCCATAAGCTCTATGCGCCCAAGGGCGTGGGCGCCCTCTACATCCGACAAGGCGTGGCGCTGGAAACCTTCATGCACGGCGCCGGTCAGGAAATGGGCCGGCGCGCGGGGACCGAAAATATTCTCGAAATCGTGGGATTGGGAAAAGCCTGCGAAGTCGCCGCCCGGAACCTGGAGAAGAACCGCCGTCACATGCAGACGATGCGCGACCGGCTGCACACGGCGATCACGTCCGGTTTAAATGAGGTGCGCCTGAACGGCCACCCGGAAAAGCGGCTGCCCAACACATTAAGCCTGTCCTTCCGTGGCTTGGAGGCCAATCGGATTCTGGAAGCCATCGGCCTGGAGGTGGCGGCCTCGGCCGGCGCCGCCTGCCATGCGGACAACATCGAGATCTCCCACGTGCTCAAGGCCATGGCCGTGCCGGTGGAGTGGGCCAAGGGTACGCTGCGGCTGACCACCGGACGGATGACGACGGCGGCGGAAATCGATCGAGCCGCGGAGGTCGTTGTTCAGGCGGTTGAAGCGATGCGAGAAGAACAGGGGAAACGCGATGAAGGGGGCGGGTGAACCCCGCCCCCTTTTGGGTCAGCTAGAAGAAGCGGTATTGAATGCCGAGGGCCACGCCCCAAACATCCTTGTCATACTCGGTGTCGGCCGGGGCTCTGGACGAGTTCGCATCCGTTTTCACGGATTGGTACCAGACTTTAAGGGCACTGGCCGTGATGCTCAAACGCTCAATCGGGCTCCAGACAAGGCCCAAGCCGATCGTGTCGGCATCCAGCTCCGGCGCTTCCGGCAGCAGGTCCACCGAATCCATGCCTTTGATTTCGGTGTGCATGTAGCCCACGCTGAACTTCCACTGCGGATTCAGGATGTACTCCAGCGCGACTCCCATATCGTAGCTGTTGCCGGGCATGGAATCCTGAAAGCGGGCGCCCTCCAACTTGGCCTGCTGCTCCAAATAATACGTCAGGTTCGGCTCAATCCGCAGAGTGCCCGGAATGATGAAGTAGGAGATGCCGACCCCGACATAGCCCGGCAGGTCTTCCCGCTCGTGGGTCCCATCCGCCCAGCCGACGTTTCGTGAAACCAACTGACCGGGCGAAGTGTCCTTGGTGTCGGCCTTGAAATTGAGAGGTGTATTGGACATGTAAGTCAGCCCGATGTTGAGATCCCTGATGGGCGCCCAATCAAGGCCCAAGAAATAATTGAAGGCCTCGTCCGTACGTTCGATCTTGACGTCGACCGTGTTGATGGCCCCTTCCGCCTTGCCTTTGAACTTCTGGTAGGCATCGACATAACGTACGCCGCCGCCGAGCGAAAGCGAATCGAAGATCTTGAAGGCGCCCCCCAGGCTGTAGCCGACATAGTAGCTGTCGGCTTCTATGAACTGGTCTATGTTGTTGGGATTGCCGGTAGGCCCGCCCAGGTAAGTCCCCAGGCCACCAAAGGCGCCGGGAAGAGACAGCATGGTCGTGCGCGCATTGCCGTCGTCATATCTGACCTTTCCGCCGCCGCCTGGGATGGTGACATCAAAAAAAACAGACCAGCGGTCTTGCTTGTACACCGCAAACAAACCGGGAATGATGGACGGTTCGTCCGAGTCCAGAGTCCCTCCGTTCAATGGAAGAGGCCCAATGGAGCTGGGCAGTTGGTTGGAATAATCCTTCATCAAATAAAGCACATCGGCCTTCATGTAGAGACCGTCCTGCATCATCGCCGTGCCGGCCGGGTTGTAAACGGCGGCATCGGCCATGTCCGTGGCGGCGTTGCGGTTCAACGTACGGATGTAATCGGCACTCAGATTCTGTTTGTTGATGATGCCGCCGGCCTGAAGCGATGACGCCAGCCCGACCATTAGCAAAATAACCCCGACCGCAATAATCCTTTTTCGCATAATCTCCTCCCTCCTTTTTTTGTCCGAAGAAATGCCTGGTTTCCGCTTTGGCTGCTTCTCCTACTGTCGCTGTAAGGGTTGACGGGAATCGTCACGCTCCAAAAAGACATTATGCTTACAGAACAACGGTCCTTGGATGCAGTATTCGGTGGAGGGTTGTTTTCTGACGGTTTCTCTTGCAGCTCTGTACACGATGCGTCCTTCAGGTTGAAATTGAAAGCGTACACCACAAAGAGTGCGAAAAGGCGATGGAAGAATAAGGCAACAAATCTAATCCGGACGATTCTTACCTAATAAAAAAGGTCCATGCAAGCGTAATTTTGACTTCCTTCCAAACCATTTGCGCTTCTGGAAAGATCCCTATATAGGAGGATCGCCGTACCGAATTTTCAGAACCATCGAGGGAAGGATACCTCCACTGCATGGATTTTGTGCTGTTGCTCAAAGCTGCCGTTTTAGGAATCGTTGAGGGTGTGACGGAGTTCATTCCGGTCTCCTCCACCGGGCACCTGATCTTGTGCCAGGACCTGCTCGGCTTCACGGGCCGCAAGGAGAACGCCTTCATCATCTTCATTCAGCTCGGCGCCATCCTGGCTGTTGTCTGGCTCTATAGGAAGAAATTCATCGATGTGGCGCTCAACCTGCGCACTAATCCGCAGGCCCGCGGCCTGGTTGCCAACCTCTTCGTCGCCACCTTGCCGGCTGTTGTGATCGGACTTCCTACCGAAAAATGGATCGAATCGCACCTGTTCCGCCCTATCCCGGTCGCGTTGGCATTTGCGGTCGGCGGGCTGGCGATCTTGTTGATTGAGCGATGGTGCAAGACCCCCAGCGTGGAAAGCGTCGATCACATACCACTGAAAAAGGCCTTTGGAGTGGGATTGATACAGGTCCTGGCCATCCTCTTTCCCGGGGCCTCTCGATCGGGCGCCACCATCATGGGTGGGCTCGTGTTGGGCCTCTCGCGCACCGCTGCAACCGAGTTCTCATTCTTTTTGGCAATCCCGGCCATGTTGGGGGCCTCGCTCATCAAGCTCGTCAAGGTGCACGATTTGATGTCAAAGGCGGACATCCCTGTTTTCACGGTAGGGTTCGTCGTTTCATTTCTTTCCGCACTCCTGGTCATCCGCGCGCTCTTGTCTTACGTGTCGCGCAGGTCCTTCGCTCCGTTCGCATGGTACCGTATCTTCTTCGGCGTCTTGATCCTGATTCTGTACTGGAACCGCGGCGCCTTCTAAGGAAGTTAAAATTTTCCCTGTAGGAGCGCCGTCTTGTCTTGAAGCTATCGCGGCTGGAAGCCACTCCCGCAAGAACGACGCTTCATTACCGATAGGGTGGCGCTGAACGCCACAACCCACTTATGAGTAAAATACCGACCATAAAATAAATTACCTAAGATTGGGTATTTTACCTCATAAATCAAGGTGGATACAATTCTGATAAAGGCATAATTATCTGAAATTGTATGTGGTTTGCATCAACACAAAATTCTTGCATACATTTTGCTTTATAGCTTGCTGTTATCGAGACGCTTAGTTCTCAAGCCTGATACAAAGAGTGGCTGGCTTCTCGGATGCGCGTGCATCTTTCATGGATGACTTTCACAACCAGAGACTGAAGGTTCATCGCAGGAAACAACGGCATCTCTGGAAGTCTAGGAAGGGGCAGAGATCGCAAGATCCCTGCCCTTTTTCTTTGATCCGATCCATTGCGGTCCCAGCCCCCCTGGCAAAAGAAAGCCGGCCGTGTTAGAAAGATCGTTAGTCTCCTGACCCCAGCGCATCTCACCCTGTCCGGCGCAGAAACTGATCATGAAACTCTGTCCGACTTGCGGTCAACCCGTCGCGGAGGAAATCGCCGCCTGTCCCGCCTGCGGCAGAGAACTCAGCGAGCGTCGACAAACCATCGATGACTACCGCATCGTCGATGTGCTCCACGAAGGCTACTCCACCTTCCTCTGCCAGGCCGTCCGTGAACGCACGGACGAGCAGGTGATGATCCGGCTCTTCACCCCACGCTCGGGGGTGAACGCGGAGGTCGCCGCACGGCTCCAGCGCGAGCTGGAGGAACTGAAAAAACTTCCCGGCGAAGGGTTCGTGCGTCACCACGCCATCCGGCACTCCCGGGAGGGGCTTTGGTACCGCATCAGCGAGTGGGTGGAAACCGAAAGCTGGGGATCGCTGCTCGCCTCCGGGCGCCTGGCGAGCCGCTCCGTGCTGATAGGCCTATTCCGTCAAATGGCCGAGATCCTGACGGTCCTGCACACTCATGGCCATTTCATCCCCCATCTCATCCTCAACGACATCATGGCGGTTCCGGGCGAGGGCGACGCCCTCCGCATCAAAATCGACTACAAGCTCTCGCGCTTCATCGACCCCAAGCTGGACCGACCGGCGCCGATGCTCAAAAAGCTTCTCGCCAGTCATCCGGATATCGTCAACCAGCGCCCCCTCGATTTCCGCAGCGACATCTGGTCGCTCGGAAAAGTATTCGTCGAGCTGCTTTCGGGCGACCTCGAGATCGGCAACCTTGAAGCGCGGGTTGACGACCTCGATCTGCCGGAGGACCTCAAGGTCTTGCTGCGGGTGATGCTGGCCGACGATCCGGACCTGAGGCCGCAATCCATGGCCGAGATCGCCGCGTCTCTCAAGCGCATCGAGGAAATTCCGGGCTCTTCCGCTCCGGCGAAACCTCCGGAAATAGCAGCCCCGCCGGCCGGCCTGATCCATGGGCTCCAGAAGCGGATCAGACTGCTGGCGGCAGCCGTCGCTTTGCTGGTTGCCGCGGGTGTGCTGGCCTGGTTCTACCTGGATCGCGAGCGCCGCGACACCGAGAGCCTCCTGGAGGGCTATGCCAATCAGTACGCCCCCTCGGTAGCTTTCGTTTTGGCGGACTATTGGCTTGAGGCCGACGGCGCCAAGTTTTTCCGCAATGTGGCCGAAGGCACGGCGTTTTTGGTGGACCGGGAGGGCTATCTGCTCACCAGCCGCCACGTGGTTTGTCCCTGGCTCGAGGACCCGCGGTTCGCGGGCGCTGTCCAGTATGTGCGCATGAGGAACATTGAACCCGTCATGGGATACCGCCTCTATCTCTGGTTTGAGGGCACCCCGGCCTTCAACCCTTCCGGCCGGATGATCGAAGGCGCGGATCTATCGGACATTTTCTTCACCGAGAACGCTTACAGTACGGAGGGTGCCCTGCGGGTGGAAATTTCAGGCGTGGCGCGGCCGCCGGTGCGCACCCGCCAGCTGTTGAAATCCCCGCTCAAAGACGACTTCGCCGTGCTCAAGGTCGACCGGCTTCCGCAGGGGCTCGCACCGCTGCCGCTGGATCTAGCCATGGACCCGCGCAAGCTGCCCAAGCTCAGCCGGGTGATCGCGCTGGGGTTCCCGCTCGGAAGCCGCACCCAGGTCGACACGGTCAATGCCAGCGTCGTGCGGGGTAACGTGCGGCGGGCCTTCGAGAACATGTTCCAGATCGACGCCTCGCTGCATGGCGGCAACAGCGGCGGGCCCGTGATCGACGCCCGCGGACAGGTGATCGGCATCGTCTCGGCCGTGGCCATGGATTTCAGCCAGGGTCTGGTGCCGATCGCGACCCCGGTGTGGGACATCGGGCTGATTCTGCCGATTACCGGTGCCGTTCAGCTGCTGCGTGACTTCAAGGCCGGTCATGCCAAGTGGAACGGGGTGATCGATTTTTCGGTGGAGGCCTCTCTGGCCAAGATCCGTGAAACCGCCGCCCAGGGGCGCTGGGCCGAAGCCATGGCGGCCGCCGATGAAAAGCTTGGCCGCAAGCCGCAGCCCATCATGGTGGCCGCTGCCGGCATGCTGCATTTCTGTAACGCAGACTATCCGGGCGCCCGCCAGCGCTTCATCCAGTCGCTTTCCATGGATCCCGAAGACGAACAGGCCCGCCTGATGCTGGCGCTGATCGGCTGGCTCACCGGAGACCAGAACGAAAAGACCTATCATCGCTATCTTGCGGCGGCCGACTGGCGCAGCCCGGCCGAGTTTCAGGGGTATCTTCTGCAGGTGTTGGATGGCCGGGTGGACGTGTCAACGGCCTTGAACGCCTGGACCGGCTCTTCGGAAAAAAGCTGGCTTCACTATACCTGCGCGCTCCTGCGCCTGCGCGAGGGACGGGTTGAGGAAGCCGAGACCCTGATCGAACAGGCCGTTTTGTCCGCCGAACCCGACGCATGGGAATTCCTGCTGGCGCGGGCCAAACTGGACGAGCTTCGCAAGCATCGGCGCACGGAATTAAAGGCCCATGACAAGTGGCCGGCTTACAGCGCTCACATGCAGCAATTCGACCGCCAGCTGAAGGAAGCTCTGGAAACCAAAAAAAAACGCCAGGAGCAGCTATCCCCCCTGTTGGCGAGGCTGGCGCACGGCGATATCACGCTCGATGAGAAGAGCGCCGCGCTGCTGAAAATCCTCGAACTGGACCCTGAAAACCGCGCTGCCATCGGCACCCTGGCCTATGCCAGCGCCGCGGCGGAAGCATTCCCGGAGGCCTTGGATCACCTGCGGGGCTATTTGAAGACCGAAGGACGGCAGACGGCCATGCGCATGGGCCTGGGGCTGCTGGAAGCGGAAATTTTGCACTACCAGAACCGCCAGGAAGAGGCCAACGAACGCCTGGCCGACTACGCCCGCCGGACGCAGGACCCGTGGTTTCTCGTCCTGTGCGATTATCTGAGCGGGCAGCAGCCGGAGAGCGTTCTGCGCCAACAGGCCGGGGAGGCCCCCGAAAACATCCTCACGGCCTTCATGGCCGCGGGTTTCTGGGCCGAGGGGTCCGGAGACAAGAAAAACGCCATCCGGTTCTACCGGGAAGCCCTCGGAACCTTTCTGGACAACTGGATCGAATACGACTTTGTGCGGGAACGGGTGAATCGGCTGAGGCGTTCCGCGGATGGCTGAGGGGCGGCCGGACGCCGTGCCGGCATCGATTTGACAACCCTGCGGCCGGCGCTTATGTTGGCCGTGAAAACTCGATGAATATGGATCGATCGGAACGGAGGCTATTAGATGTCGTTTGAAACCAGGGAAGAAGTGCTTGAGAAGGTAATGGCCATGCCGCGGCCCAAATGTCCGCATTGCAACGTGGAGATGAGCCTGTGGGAGGAACCGCCGATGCGGATCGGTGACGGGCTCGGCTGGGGCACTCCTTACCTCTTCGTGTGTTTCAACGACGAATGCCCGCTGTACCAATCCGGATGGAAACATATCGAGGAAAGCTATGCCCACCGCGCCTCTTATCGCTGCATGAACTACCCCGGCAGCGACGTGTACGAGTGCATTCCCGTATTCAGTGACATGGGCATGCGCGGACAGATCGTGGACGACCAGGCGGTGGCCGAGCAGGAGGCGATGAAGGAAGCCATCATGCGCGGGTTCAACCTGCTGGCCGACTACTACACCACCAAGGACGGCCCTGCCATTTTGCAGCTGCTGCAGGACCCCCTCGAACCTGCCCGTGTCAGGCTCAAGGCGGCGGAGATGATCGGCGACCTCGGGGAAGCCGAGGCCATCGAACCCATGCGCAACATGCGCTTTCCCAACGAGATCATCCAGAAAAAAGTGGATGAGGCCGTCGCCAAGATTCATGCACGACACTTCACCCGCGAGTGCCCCTTCTGCGCGGAAATCATCAAGCAGCGCGCCAAGATCTGCAAACACTGCGGCAAGGACATCGCCGGCGCATAGGTCCGCGACGAACCGTTGGATGCCCCCTGTGTATAAGCCGAGCCCGGCGTCTTCCCGCCGCCCTATATGCGCCTCGATCGAAAGCCGGCGCGTGATCCGCCATCCTCTCGGGCTGCTGGCAGCCGTTTTGTTTTTCCTCCTTTTCAAGACGCCGGCTTCAGGTGGGTCGGCATCCTATCCTGCCGACGCAACCGCCGAGAAGCTGCGCGCCAGAATCGTGGCCGCCCAAACCGCCAACCGGCTGGTATGCCGGGGAGAGCTCATCTGCGGAATTGCCGAATTGCCCAGGTTTTACGCTCGGCGGCAGTATCGGCCGGCCTGGTTCGCGCCGGAGGACGGCTTCGCTCTGGCGGAAGAGCTGGTGCAATGCCTTGAGGATGCCCGCCACGACGGCCTGCCTCCGCAGGACTATCACCTGGAGCCCATCCGCACGCTTCTGCAAACAGCCCACCAGCAGGCGGCGGCGGGCCGTCCGCTGGATACCGATGTCCACGCGGATCTGGAATTTCTCCTGACGGACGCCTTCCTGACCCTGGGCTCCCACCTGCGGGCCGGGCGGGTCAACCCGGAAACCCTTGACAGCGAATGGATAATCCAAATCGACCCGGGGGGCGATCTCGGTCAGATTCTGGAGCGCGCCATCGACCTCCGCCGTATCGGCGAGGCACTCGAAGGGCTCCGGCCGCCTCACCCGGAATACGCGGCCCTGAAGGAAGCCCTGAAACGCGTTCGCACCGTCGGGGAAGCCGCCGATCGGCCTCGACTGCCGGAGAAAGCCATCTGGGAGAGAGGGCAAGCCGGGGAAATCGCCGAACGGCTGCGCGAGCGCCTGCGGCTTTCAGGCGACCTGCCCCAGGCCCCGGGCGGAGCCGGCGCGGATGCGGACCTTGAGCTGTTCGAAGGGCTGCGCCGGTTTCAGGAGCGGCACGGGTTGGAGGCCGACGGGCGCATGGGCGCACAAACCCTGCAGGCCTTGAACGTTCCCCTAAAAGAGCGCGCCCGCCAGGTCGAATTGAACCTGGAGCGCTGGCGCTGGCTGCCGCACGAGCTGGGGATGCGCCACCTCCGCGTCAATGTGCCGCGGTTCGATTTGGCCGTCATCGAGGATGATCGGGAGGTCATGCGCATGCGGGTGGTCGTGGGCCGCCACTATCGCCGCACCCCGGTGTTCAGCAGTTTCCTGGATCACCTCGTCTTCAACCCGGACTGGAACATCCCCACCCGCATCGCGGTGCAGGACATTCTGCCGAAGGCCCGCAAGGACCCGGCGTATCTGCGCCGTGAACAAATCCGCGTCTTCGAGAGCTGGGACCGGGGCGCCGCCGAGCTCGACCCGGACGGCATCGACTGGACCGAGGTGACGGACCAGGGGTTTCGTTACAAACTCAGGAAGGACCCCGGGCCCCACAACGACCTGGGCCGCGTCAAGTTCATGTTTCCCAACCGGTTTGCGGTCTACCTGCACGACACCCCGTCGAAGAGGCTTTTCGATCGCAGCATGCGCGGCTTCAGTTCCGGGTGCATCCGCATCGAAAAGCCCGTAGACTTGGCCGAATACGTTCTGAGGGATTCCCCTGGATGGCCGCGCGATGCCGTGATCGCCGCCATGGATTCGGGGGCGAATCGCACCGTCCGTCTGCCTCGCAAGATCCCCGTACACTTGATTTACATGACGGCCGGGGTGAACTCCGAGGGGCGGCTGCAGTTCTGGCCGGACATCTATCAGCGCGACCCGATGCTCGACCGGGCGCTGCAGAAAGCACCGCCGCGGGATTCCGGCCTGTCTGGGAAGTGAACGCAAGCAAGGAATACGGCCGGCTACCAGGACCGGACCCGTCCGATGTCCACATGCACGAAGTCGGGTTGCGGATAGTACCCGACCCCGCCGCCGGCCAGTGAAAGCGCGAGCGTCTTCAACTCTCCGCTGCGCATCCCGGGCACTCGGATATCGATGGCCTTGCCGACCATGTGCAGGCTTTGCGACGCTACTCCCCGGCCCTTGCGGTGCAGCTCGGCGTTGGTTTCAGGGGACCGGTAGCCGGAGATGACATGCAACGGCCGGGGGGTCTCAAAGCAGCGGCAGAGGCGGTGCAAAAGGTCCAGCAGATCGACGGCGATGGCGCCCACGTCGCCGGTGCGGTGGTCCCTCAGGATCTGGTTGATTTCTTTGAGCGCGCCCGCATCGTAGCGCCCGGCCTTGCAATAACAGGCCTCGAGTCGTTCGCCGGTGTGGGTGTTGAAGAACGCCAGGTGCCTTTCAGGTGGGGTCGGCGGGTCGGAAACGGCCGCGCTCAGCAGCCGGGGGGAGAAAAAGGCGGAAGCCGCCACCAATCCCCACCGCAGGAACCGGCGGCGATGGATGGCTCTGGACGGAACTGCAATCTCGGTATGTCGCTTGGCAGGCGGCAAAACGCAGCGGCTCCTCCTAAGTCTTTTATAACCATACCCCGATACCGGCGCGGTGTCAACGCGCCGAAAGCGCTCAGCTCTCGTTCAAGCGCCGGGCGCGGTTGACGCCTTCACGGTCATAGGTGCGGAAGATCAGCTGCTCCCGCAGGCGCCGGTCTTCAGGCAGCGTCTTGAATTCAAACGCCGGCAGCCGCCCTTCCAGCTCGGCCCGCGCGGGGATGGCTTCCAGACCGGCGCCGATCCGGCGGCCCGAGACCGTCTCGAGGACAACGGCGTCTCCCCCGTCCGAAGCGGCGGCCCAAGGGATCTGGTAGTCGTCTAACAGGCGGGCGGCGGCCAGGATCTCCCGCTCGCAGGAGCCGAGGGATCCTGCTGCGCATTTGAAAGCGACCATGCGCCGGCTTCCAATCCTGATCACCAAATCCACGGCCGACCGATAGCGCTCTCCGGCGATGTCCAATTCGATCGGCACCTCCACTTCGATGTCCTCGCGCCCATAGCCTTTGCGCTCCACCAGATAGCGCTCCACGGCCTGCCGGTTCTCTTCGGCGCCGATGTTCGGGACGCGCCGGCCGGTGATGTAATCCACCAGCATCGTGAACGGCTTGAGGGGCTCGGCCATGGCGAGGCGGCTCCTATCGTCCATTGTCCGGACGGCGCGTTCTTCCGCCGCTTGCCGATTTCGGGTTCGGCCCGGTGGGCATCGGGATTCGCCGGGCGTCGCTCCACAAGCCTTCCAGATCGTAAAACTCCCGCACCGACTCGAAGAACACGTGGATGATCACATGGCCGTAGTCCATCAGCACCCAATGCCCTTCAGCGGTGCCCTCGATGCTGAGCGGCTTGATCTTGTGCTTGCGCATCTGCCTTTCGATGTGCTCGGCGATGGCGACCACCTGGCGGTTGGAGCGGCCGCTGCAGATGATGAACACGTCGGCGATCGAGGTGAGCTCGCGGACGTCCAAGGCCAGCACGTGTAGGGCCTTCTTGCCCAACACGGCCTGGATGAATAGGTCCAAGGCGGCGTCCAGGTCTGCGGTCATAAATAGAGTCCTCTGGTTTGGATGCAGTCGCGCACGGCGCCGGGCACCAGAAACCGAATCGAACGGCCGGTGCGCACCAGCTCCCGGATCCGGCGGCTGGAGATGTCCAGCGCCGTGACCGCATACAGGCTGACGCCTCGGATGCCCGGGCCCTTGAAACCGATCGGAGACGCGGACTCGGCGAGCTCCGTCGTGATCCTGGCCCGGAGGAAGTCTGCCAGCATGTTCCCGCCGCGGTCGGCCCTCGATCCATCGGCGTCGGGCCGGGAAATCACGATCACCGAAACAAGGGCCAAGAGCTCGCGGAATGAATTCCACGTGTCGATTTCTAGAAAGGCATCCAGCCCCATGACAAGAAAAATCTCGTCGGCAGCGCTCGATTCACGATGGAAATGCCGGACCGTGTCGATGGTGTAGGAGGGTCCGGCGCGGCGGGTTTCAACATCGGACACCGTCAGGCCCGGCTCGCCCTCGATCGCCAGCCCGATCATATGCAGTCGGTCGGCCGCCGGCGCCACCCTTTCGTGGGTTTTGTGCGGCGGTATGGCCGCCGGGACGAGAACCAGTCGGCCCAGCCCGAACCCTTCCTTCACCTCCAGGGCCGCCCGCAGGTGGCCGAAGTGAATCGGATCAAATGTTCCGCCAAACAATCCGATGCGCATACCGCCTATTCCCTGACCTGGCCGCTGCCGAACACCACGAACTTGCTCGTGGTCAGCTCCTCCAGGCCCATCGGGCCGAAGGCGTGCAGTTTCGAGGTGCTGATCCCGATCTCGGCGCCGAGGCCGAGCTGGCCGCCGTCGTTGAAGCGGGTCGAGGCATTCACCAGCACCACGGAGGCGTCCACCTCGCGCACGAACCGCCGCGCACGGTCGTAATCGCGGGTGATGATGGCCTCGGTGTGGTTCGACCCGTAGGCGGCGATATGGGCGATGGCTTCCTCCAAACGGTCCACCACGCGCACCGCCAGGATCAGATCCAGGTATTCGGCCGGCCAGTCCTCCTCGGCCGCAGGGACGGCTCCCGGCACCAGCCGCCGCGTCTGCTCGCACCCCCGCAGCTGGACCCCGGCGGCACTGAAGCGCCGGGCCATCGCCGGCAGAAAGCGCTCGGCCTCCGCCCGGTGCACGAGCAGCGTCTCCATGGCATTGCACACGCCAGGACGCTGGACCTTGGCGTTGAAGCATACCTCCTCCGCCATGGCGAGGTCCGCGCCTTCGTCCACGTAGACATGGCAGACGCCTTTGTAGTGCTTGAGCACAGGAATCCGCGAGTGGGCCACGACGAATCGGATCAGCTCCTCACCGCCGCGCGGGATGATCAGGTCGATGAACTCCTCCTGCTCGAGCAGGACGTTTACGGCCGCCCGGTCCTTCACGGGGACGACTTGCACCGCAGCCTCCGGCAGTCCGCTGTCGGCGAGACTTTGCGCGATGACCGCCGCCAGGGCGCGGTTCGAATGAAATGCCTCGGACCCGCCGCGCAGGATCACCGCGTTGCCGGCTTTGAGGCACAAGCCGGCCGCGTCCACGGTCACATTGGGTCGAGACTCGTAGATGATTCCGATCACACCCAGCGGAATTCGCATGCGTGCGACCTGCAGACCGTTGGGCCGGATCCAGGCGGGGCCCAGGCTGCCCACGGGGTCCGGCAGCTGCGCCACCTCCCGCAGTCCCTGCGCCATGGCGGAGAGGGTGGCGTCCTTGATCGCCAGGCGGTCGATCATGGCCGCCGAGAGGCCGGCCGTGCGTGCCGCGGCGAGATCTTTTTGATTCTCTCCCCTGATTAAATCAGCCCGGCGGGTGATCTCTTCCGCCATACGCTGCAGGGCCGCGTTCTTTTGCGGGGTGGAACAGCACGCCAGTGCCGTTGCCGCCCGGCGGGCAGCGCGGGCCATGCTCGTTATGGTTTGTTGGATAGTGCTCATTTTTCAGTCTCGCTCGCTCCCATTCCCACCGGAATGATGCCGGACTCGGATCGGCCCGTTCCCGGCCATCACGCCTCTTCGACCTCGTCCGCAACCGTAATTACCAGATTGTCCCGGTGGATCACCTCATCGTAGGGGTTGTGGCCCAGCACTTGCCGGATGTGTTGGGACTTGAGCCCCATGATCCTGCGAATGTCGGCCGCGCCGTAGTTGACCAGCCCGACACCGATGGTTTCGCCTGCGGGGGTTTGCAGCTCCACCGGGGTGCCGACCGTGAATTCGCCTTTGACGCTGATGATTCCGCTGGCCAACAGGCTCTTGCCGCGCGAGGTCAGCGCGGACGCCGCACCGGCATCGATGGCCAGGCTACCCTTGGGCTTGAGTGAAAAGGCAATCCAGCATTTTCGGCGCGTAAGCTTCTCTCGGCGCGGCACGAAATAGGTCCCGTGCGCCTCACCCTCCAGCAGCCGGGTCAGGATGTCGGGCTTGTCGCCCTTGGCGACCACCATGGGCACACCGGCGGAGGTGACCTTGCGGGCGGCGTTGATTTTGCTCATCATGCCGCCGGTGCCAAGGGGACCGGGAATGCGGCCGGCCGCCGACTCGGTGCTCTTGGAGATTACCGTGACCACCGGGATCAGTTCCGCTTCCCGATGTGTGCGGGGGTCTTGGGTAAACAGGCCGTCGATGTCGCTCAGCACGACCAGCAGGTCGGCGTCCATCAGCAGGGCGATCATGGCCGCCAGGTTGTCGTTGTCCCCGAGTTTGATCTCCTCAACCGAGACGGTGTCGTTTTCGTTGATGATGGGCACGATCTTCCATTCGAGCAAAGTGTTCAGGGTGTTGCGGGCATTGAGATAGCGCTTGCGGCTGGCGAGGTCCTCGCTGGTCAGCAGGATCTGGGCGACTTTGCGGCCGTGGCGCTCGAAGGCCTTTTCATATTCCATGATGAGGCCGGCCTGCCCCACCGCCGCCACGGCCTGGCGCCGGGGGAGCTCGTCCGGCCGCCGATCGAGCCCGATTTTTTTGACTCCCGACGCCATGGCGCCGGAGGAGACCAAAATGACATCCAGGCCCCGGTCCATCAGGGTGCAAATCTGGCGGGCGATCCGGCGCATGACTCTGAGATCCAACCCGCGGCGAGCGGTGAGGACGTTGCTGCCCACCTTCACCACGAGTCGTTTGACATGCTCAATGGGGATCTGGCGGCGGTTCATGGCTGAGCTCATCCAGGCGCCGGCTGGTCTCGGACAGAAGCGCGGCGATTCCCTTGCCGGTCGCTGCGGAAATAAGATAGACCCTCTGGCGTTTTTTCAAGGCCCCCTTGAAGGCGCGCGCCCGCTCCTCAGCGCCCGGCAGGTCCAGTTTGTTCAGCGCGATGAGCTGGGGTTTGCGGGCCAGAGACGTGCTGTACAGTGCCAGCTCGGCGTTGACGGCGTTATAGGCCGCCAGCGGCTTTTGCGGGTCGATGCCGGCGGCGTCGATGAGATGCACAAGGATGCGGGTGCGCTCGACATGCCGCAGGAAGCGGATTCCCAACCCCGCGCCCCGGTGAGCGCCTTCGATCAGGCCCGGGATGTCGGCCACCACGAACGGTTCGCATGCGCCCGTCTTGACCACGCCCAGGTTGGGGACCAGGGTGGTGAACGGGTAGTCGGCGATCTTGGGCTTGACGGAAGAGATGACGCTGATCAGGGTCGATTTGCCGGCGTTGGGCAAGCCGACGATACCGACGTCGGCTAGCAGCTTGAGTTCGAGCTTCAGCCGCCGGGTCTCACCCGGCTCGCCGGGCTGGGAAAAACGCGGGGTGCGGTGGGTGGAGGACTTGAAGTGGGTGTTGCCTTTGCCGCCTCGTCCGCCACGGGCGACGATGAAGGTATCGCCGGGTGTTGATAAATCCTTGATGACCTCGCCGCTCCCGGCGTCCCGGACGAGGGTCCCCGGCGGCACTTCGATGAGGACATTGCTTCCGCTTTTCCCGGTTCTCTGCCGCCCCTGGCCGCCGGCGCCGCGTTCGGCCCGGAATTCACGTCGAAAGCGAAAAGGATACAGCGTTCGGCGGTCCGAAGAACTCACCAGGACCACGTCGCCCCCTTTTCCGCCGTCACCGCCGTCCGGCCCCCCGCGAGGCACGTACTTTTCCCGACGGAAACTCAAACAACCGTTTCCGCCGTCACCGGATTGAACGGTTATGAGCGCTTCGTCAATAAATTTCACTCGGACGCATGAACACTGACTTTTTGCCGCGACCGCCCCTTGCGCTCAAACGCAACCACCCCGTCGATCTTGGCAAACAGGGTGAAGTCCTTCCCCAATCCCACGTTGACGCCCGGGTGGAACTTGGTACCCACCTGTCGCACGATGATGTTGCCGGCTTTGACCGTCTGACCGCCGAAGATTTTCACCCCGCGGCGCTGACCGGCGCTGTCACGGCCGTTTCGCGAACTGCCGGCTGCCTTCTTGTGTGCCATCTTACTGACTCCTTGGAGCCGACGCCTGGCAGGTCCTGATGGCCATTTTGCGCTTCGTCCTGCTGTAGCTGCGGCGCAGCCGATCTGCACTCTGCAACCCTTAACTCGCGCGATTTAGACCTGGAACCTTTCAAGCCGTCGGCCGACGAACGCTCTTAGATTGATTGATTTTTCAATATAAGCGGGCGACCGCCCGCTTATGCTTCGATGCCGTCGATACGAATCGCGGTGTAGGGTTGACGATGGCCCTGTTTCCGGCGATAACGCTTGCGGCGCTTGTACTTGAAGACGATGACTTTTTTCGCCTTGTCCTGCTCGACGATGCTGGCCAGAACCGCTGCTTTTTCAAGAAGCGGCTGACCCACTCGGATGTTTTCGCCATCCGCCACCATGAGCACCTTGTCAAAGGTCACCTGGCTGCCGACCTCGCCGGGAATTTTCTCAATCCGCAAGGTCTCGCCTTTCTGGACCTTGTATTGTTTTCCGCCTGTGTTTACGACCGCGTACATCCGAAGGCCTCCTGAAAAAGATGGTATCATAAAAACCGGTAAATATTAGATGATGAGGAAAAAATGTCAACAAAAAAATCGGTTGGCACGAAACATGCCGGAAACGGCCTCGTCTTTCATGCGGCTTGTTATTAGAGTCAAGCGGGCATACCTTCTCAGCAACTAACGGCGCTCAGAGGCTATTGTGGACACATCCATCGATCAACCTGTCATTCTAGTCGACAAGACCGGCACCGCCTTCATGTGCCTGGGTCTATTAGGGGAGGAGCCGCTTTCCATTCGCGTGGAGGGCAAGCCCTATGCAGTGATCATGCGCACCCCGGGCGAGGAGATCGCTCATGTCGCCGGGTTCTGCCTCGGCGAAGGCATTATCGACTCCCCGGCGGACTACTCGTCGATCGCTTACTGCGACACTGAAAACGCCAACGTGGTAACGGTGACGCTGAACCCGTCCCGCAGGAAATCCATCGCCGCCATCCTCGACCGCCGTAACTATTTGAGTCAAACGAGCTGCGGGCTGTGCGGCAAGGAACTCGTTCAGGACCTCTACCAGGAGATTCGGCCCGTGCCCGCCGGTGAGGGCATCGCTATCCCCATGGCGCTTGCCGGTCTGAACGCCATGTCCGCCCACCAGCCGCTCCGGGCGAGGACGAACGCTTCGCACGCCGCCGCCCTCTGGGATGCGCAGGGCCATCTCATTTCGGTCGCCGAGGACATCGGCCGCCACAACGCCCTGGACAAAGCCATCGGCAAGGCTTTCCTCGCCGGCTCGCTTTCAAAGACCGCCCTGCTCATCATGTCCTCCCGGGTGAGCTACGAACTGGTGCAGAAAGCCGCCCGGGCGCACATCCCTGTCATCCTGTCCGTGTCGCGTCCAACCACGCTTGCCGTCCAGCTGGCCAACCGCCTCAACATGTGCCTATGCTGCCTGGCTCCCGGCGATGGCGTTTACATCTTCTGCGGGCCGGAGCGGTTCAAGCTGGATTAGCAATGGAACGCCGGATGGAAACTTTTCCTTTCACATCCGGCCGCCGGCATCAAGCTATGTTTTTTCATCCCGCCGATCTCCGACCGGCGATTCCGCGCACCCTCAGGTGGCTCCGCGGCATAACGGCTCTGAAGACAGACGGTGGCCTGCCGAGGGGGCAGGCTTGGCCTCCGCTGCCGGGTATTTTTTTTCCATGCTCGCGGTTGCGGACCCCCCTTTTTTTTCAATTAGGGATTTCAGTTTCTGCACAGTCGGCTTGACTGAAATCGCAACGACCGCCATGGCGGCGATCACCTGTACCCATGCCGGGAAGACCTCGGCGGCCTGCCCGGCCGCGGCCTTGGCGGAAATACCCAGGGCCATGTAGACTTGGTCGACCACCATCCCCAGGAGCACCGAACAAACCGCGATGGCTGATAGGTATATGGCGGTGGCCCGTTTTCCCAAGGTTCCCAGCAAAACCGTGATCGATGCCATGTTGGTCGCTGGCCCCGCCAGAAGGAACACCAGGGCGGCCCCCGGGCTTACCCCTTTCAGGATCAGAGCCGCCGCGATGGGCGTCGAGGCCGTCGCGCAGATGTATAACGGTATGCCGACCGCCAACATCAGCAACATGGCCGGCAGGCCCGACCCGAGATGGCGGCTGAAAAGGTCTTCGGGGATGAGGACGGTGATTAGGCCGGCCAGCAGCAGGCCGAAGAAAAACCACGGGGCCATGTCGCCCCAGAGGTCCGTGACGGCGAATCTGAGTCCGGCGCGCAGCTTCTCATTGAAGCTGTGATGATTGCGGTGCACCTTTGGATCGCAGCCGACGCCGTCGCAGCAACCGTCCACCGGGCAGCGCAGGTCCGGGACGGCGGGCGCAGCGTCCTTGTGGAAGCTGAAGAGGTTCTCGGCCACCCCGGCCACGAACGCGGTGATGAAGGCCGCGGCCGGCCGCGCCGCGGTCATGACCGGGTCCATCAAGGCGTAGGTCACGGCAATGGAATCCACCCCGGACTCCGGCGTCGATATCAGAAATGCGGTGGTAGCCCCCTTGCTGGCCCCTTGTTTGCGCAGCGACACGGCTGCGGGCAGCACGCCGCAGCTTCAGAGGGGGATCGGCACGCCGATCAGTGCGGCCTTGAACACCGATAAGAAGCGGCCGTTGCCGAGGTGCCGGGCGACGGAGTTCGGGTTCAGAAACACCCGGAACAGCCCGCTCACCAATAGTCCGAAGAGGATGTACACCGCGGCGTCCAGCAGCAGATGCCGCGCTTCACTCAAAACTTTGACTAAAAACTCCATGAATTGATCCTTTGATCGCCCTGAATAAGCTCGACAATCAAGTCCCCTCTCCTATTGCGGGAGGGGACAGAGGGTCAGAGGCGGGGGCTGTTTTAACGTCTTGTTCGGACGGGCTATATGAACCCATTTCTATTCACGGACGTGCCTTAGCCCAATGTCCAGCAGCAACACCACGTGTTTGTCGTTTAAGGAACAATACACCACCTGTCCGTTGCGCCGGGTCTTCACCAACGCCAGGTCTTTCAATCGGCGCAGTTGGTGTGAGACGGCCGATTCGCTGATGCCGGTAAGGGCTGCCAGGTCGCAGACGCACATCTCGTTTCGGCGCAGGGCCATCAAAATTTTCAGTCGGCTGGGGTCTCCCAGGATCTTGTAGATCAGCGCTAAACGTTGCAGCTCATCCTCCGGGGACGCTTCCCTCCGGGCCATTTTGACCCGCTCCGGGTGCACTATCCGCAAAGGAAGATCGCAAATTGGGTTTATAAGTTGGTCCATGGCTGATTCACCTGTGGCCGATTTTTAAACATGAGTATATGATCATATATAACGCTTCTCAAGAGCCGTGTCAACCGATCAGAGTTCATGAGTTCATGGCATCGGCTCAGTATCGGCGAGCCGGCCGAGCGCTGCACGGTTAAATGAGGAGCCAAGGTGGTCCAAGTTCGACCGGCGCAAGGCGCCTATTCCGGACAGTTCACGAGCCGGGGTGGCTGAAGCCCCAAGGCGTCGGGCCGTTAAGCTGATCTTTGGTACAGCGAATGGCCCGCAACGCAACGGATGCGGCCAGGTCGGCTCGTCCGAATATGGATATCGATATAGTACCATGCCCGCAATGCCCCGTTTCTAACCGTAATCTAATCCAACTCTAACCTGTCGCCAACTCTGGCCTCATAAAACAATTAAATTGATCGGCATGTGAAATATCGGTAATCTGAGTTAACCCAACTCGGACAAGCCGGAGCCAAATTCAAAATCCGAAGCACGAAATTCGAAACAAATTCAAAGGATGAACCGGCATGGCTAAAGAACGCATTCTGGTAGTCGACGATGAAGAAGATATCCTGGAGCTGGTCCGCTTTCACCTGGCGCGCGAAGGCTACCAATTGACGCTGGCGGCAAGCGGCGAGGAAGCTCTGAAGAAGGCGAAGCGCGATGCGTTCGACCTGATCGTGCTGGACCTCATGCTGCCTGGGTTGGACGGCTTGGAGGTGGCGAAGGCCTTGAAAACCGACGCCAAGACCCAAGCCGTTCCGATCATCATGCTGACCGCCAAGGGTGAAGATGCGGACGTCGTCACCGGCCTTGAAATCGGCGCCGAGGACTACATCACCAAACCGTTCAGCCCGCGGGTGCTGACGGCACGGGTCAAGGCCGTGTTGCGACGCCGGTTCAGGGAACCCAGGGATGACACCAAAACGATTACCATCCACAATTTGGAGATCCACCCCGGCCGGCGCACGGTGCTGGCCGGCGGCAAACCTTTAGATCTCACCTTCACGGAGTTTCAGCTGCTCAGCGTCCTGGCGCGCCGGCCGGGCTGGGTTTTCACCCGCTCTCAGATCGTTGATGCCGTACGCGGCAGCGACTACCCCGTCACCGACCGCAGCGTGGATGTGCAGGTGGTCGGGTTGCGCAAGAAACTGGGCTCTTTCGGCCACTACATTGAGACCGTGCGCGGCGTGGGCTACCGCTTCAAGGAAACGGCATGAAGACGCGCAAAAAATTCATCTGGCGCCTGTTCTTCTCCTACATCTTCATTGCGATCGGCGCCCTGGTGGCGGCCGGGTGGTATTTCGTTCATTCGCTGGACGCTTTTCTCCGCGACTTGGTGGTCGTCGAGCTATCGGAACGCGCCCGCCTGCTCCAATACCAGATCCTTCCGCATCTGGAGCCGTTCGATCCAGCAGCCGTCGACACCATCTGCAAGCAGTCCGGCAAGGCCGCGGAAACACGCTTCACCGTCATCCTGCCCTCCGGCGCCGTCATCGGCGACACGTGGGAAACGCCCCAGAACATGGACAACCACGCCGGCCGGCCGGAGGTTGCCGGCGCCCTGGCGAAAGGCCAGGCGACGTCGAAACGCTTCAGCAACACCCTGCAGCAAAACGTCATCTATGTTGCGATCGCCCTCAAGAGGGATTCGCAGTCGCTCGCCGTGGTGCGAGCGGCCATTCCGCTGGCACGCATGGAAACCCAGATCGCACGAATCCGGGCCGAGTTTTTGGGCATCGGCGCCATCGTCGCCCTCCTGGCCCTGGGGGTGACCTTCGCCATCTCCCGCCAATACGGCCGGAAAATGCAGGAGCTCAAGCAGGGCGCCGCGCGGCTGGCCGAAGGCGAGCTCGCGCACCGCCTGGCGATACCCGATTCCGAGGAGCTGGCCGGCCTGGCCGAATCTCTGAACCGCATGGCCGCCCAGCTGGAAAGCCGCCTGCAGACCGTCGTCAGCCAGCGCAACCAGCTGGAAACGGTGCTCTCCAGCATGCTCGAGGGCGTTATCGCGGTCAGCCGCGACGAACGCATCCTCAGCGTCAATCAGGCCGCGGCCCGTTGGTTCGACCTCGACCCTGAAAAAGTCCGCGACCGCAGCATCCCGGAGGCGATCCGCAACCTCGCTATCCAGAAGTTCATCACGCGGTCCTTGAAAAGTCGGGCCCCGGTGGAGGAAGATGTCACGGTCTACCGCAACGGCGAACGCATTCTGAACATCAAGAGTGCTCCGCTGCTCGACGTCGGGCCGGAGCCGATCGGCATGCTCATCGTCTTCAGCGACGTGACCCAGCTGCGCCGCCTGGAGGACATGCGCCGGGAGTTCGTCGCCAACGTTTCCCACGAAATCAAGACCCCGCTGACAGCGATCAAGGGGTTCGTGGAAACCCTTCACCACAACATCGTCGAAACCCCGGAAGAGGCCCGGCGGTTTCTGGGCATCATCTCCAAGCACGTGGACCGGCTGAACACCATTATCGAAGACCTGCTGATGCTCTCGCGCATAGAAAACGAGGGCGAGCGCGGCGACATCCAGCGCGAAAATACCCGTTTGCGCGACATTTTCCAAAACGCCGCGCAGGTCTGCCGGCCGCAAGCCGACGAAAAGCGCATCCGGATCGAACTCGCAGGGGACGAGGAACTTGCCGCAATGGTCGACCCGGTGCTCCTCGAACAGGCCGTGGTCAACCTCCTGGACAACGCCGTCAAATACAGCAACCCCGAAAAGCCGGTCCGGGTCCTGGCGCGGACCGCCGACCACGAAATCCAGATCCAAGTGCAGGACCACGGTATCGGGATCGAGAAAAAGCATCTGCCGCGGCTGTTCGAGCGCTTTTACCGCGTGGACAAGGCGCGCAGCCGGGCCCTGGGCGGGACGGGCCTGGGGCTGGCCATCGTCAAGCACATCGCCCAGGCCCACGGCGGCCATGTCACGGTGGAAAGTCGCCTGGGAGAAGGAAGCCTTTTTTCCATCCACCTGCCGCGGGACCCGGAGCACGCCTGAGCTTGTCGCATTTATCCAATTTCTAGCTTTTTCTTAATTCCCGCCTAACAAGATCGCGGTACTCAGCTGTAACAAGTCATCCTGTTTTTTCCAGCCAGGAGGCCAGACGTGGTCAGGTTCCGTGCCGTCCAGTGGTTCCCGCTCGCCGAAGAGGATCCTGCTCCCGGCACGTTTCAGGCTGTCGTGAACGCCCTGGAACACCCGGGCGCAGCCGTCCACCTACAAAAGTCCGATCCCCTTCCGTGGCCGCTGAACAGCGCCTCAGCGGCGCTCCTTGCAACCTGGGTCAACCCGGAAACACCAGTCTGGACGGACCTTTGCTGGGACTCGGATCCGACAGCCTGGCTGCAGCAGACCTGCGCCTGCAGCCTGGTTACCGAGCCGTGCATGGCCAGGGTCGCGTTCGTCGCCGACCCTCTCCGCATCCCCCCTCTTGGGCAGTTCTACCTTGGGGAAGACGACCGGCCTGAGAGATCCACCACGCTCGTTCTGCAAGTCCCCGGTTTTTCTGTGCCAAACGGCAGGCTTCGAGACGTGTCCGGCAGGGGCCGCAGCCTGCAGTCGTGGCCGACCGGGCTCCCACCCCGTTTCTGGTCGGATTGGGACGACCAGCGCCGGTATCTCCCTCTTGGGATAGATGTGTTTTTCACCTACGCGGACACACTGGTTGCCCTGCCCCGCGGTTTGCAACTCACCTAAGATAGCATTTCTTACCACCCGATGGCGTCGCACAAAGCGAGGCAGATGGTTGCGTAACAAGGCCAAGATCAAGGCGCACGAATCCCGCGGAGCGAGGCTTACTACCAGTACACCGCAGTGACCGCGGGATGTAGTGCAACGCGGAGGTTGGCCTTGTTACACAACCATCATCAGCCGAAACGGCCGGTGATGTAGTCCTGCGTGAGCTGGTGGCTGGGGTTGGTAAAAATCCGGTCGGTGGGCCCGACCTCGATCAGGTCCCCCAGGTGGAAGTAGGCCGTGCGCTGGGACACCCGCGCGGCCTGCTGCATGGAGTGGGTGACGATGCAGATGGAATACTGGGTGCGCAGCTCGTAGATCAGGTCCTCGATGACGGATGTGGCGATCGGGTCTAACTCCGAGCAGGGCTCGTCCATCAGGATGAGCTCGGGGTTGACCGCGATGGTGCGCGCGATGCAGAGCCGCTGCTGCTGGCCGCCGGACAGCCCAGTGCCGGGCTGATCCATGCGGTCCTTGACCTCCTCCCACAAGCCGGCCCTTTTCAGAGAGGTTTCAACTATCTCATCCATTTAGGTTTTGGATATGGCGCGGGTTTTGAGAATCGGGCCGGAGAATCACTTTCAAAGTTAAAAACAAACTACAATGGAATATCAATTTTTTTCTGCGCTACCTTAGCAACCCAATTTGAAAATCCCGAACAAACAGCATCACGCCGTCTGACCGGGCCTCATGTTTCTTTGCATGCTTATTTCTTTTTTAAAAAGTCTTCGGGTTTGATATCAGCTTGTTTTAAAATGACCCGCAACGTGCCTTCGGGCATATCGCCGGGATGATTGGGGATGGTGGTGTAACGGTCGGTTTGATCATTGTACCAGATCTCGTGGCTCCCGGCCGCTTGGCGATCAAAAGTGAAAACAAACGCCTTGAGACGTTTGATGATCTGTCGGTATTTAAAGCCGGCCAAGCGCCCCATGTCAAGCGTTGACAATCAGGGGGTAGTCGAAGGAATCAGCGATGGCTTGAAGATTCATACTGCCGGTCCGGAGAGCTCGAGCTTCAATTAGTTTGCGAGCCACATCACGGGCAATTTCTAAAGCCTCCGTGGCCGTTCTCCCCTGTGCGACCAGCCCCTGAATGTCTTCTGAGGTGGCCAGGTACACGCCTTCTGGTAACTTCTCGATATGAATGTTGATTATTTTTTCCATATTGCACTCTGAATGGGTCAATACTGGCTTTCGGCATACATCATAAGCTATTTTTCAACTCCCGACAATATCGATCGCCGTTAGCCGAAGCGGCCGGTGATATAATCCTGCGTCAGCTGGTGGCGCGGGTTGGTGAAGATGCGCTCCGTGGGGCCGACCTCGATCAGGTCGCCCAGGTGGAAATAGGCCGTGCGCTGGGACACCCGCGCGGCCTGCTGCATGGAGTGGGTGACGATGCAGATGGAATACTGGGTGCGTAGCTCGAAAATGAGGTCCTCGATGACTGACGTGGCGATGGGGTCCAAAGCCGAGCAGGGCTCGTCCATGAGGATGATTTCGGGGTTCACCGCGATGGTCCTGGCAATGCAGAGCCGTTGTTGCTGGCCGCCGGACAGCCCCGTGCCGGGCTGATCCATGCGGTCCTTGACCTCCTCCCACAAGCCGGCCCTTTTCAGAGAGGTTTCAACGATCTCGCCCATCTCGCTTTTGTTTCGGGCAAATCCGTGGATGCGCGGGCCGTAGGCCACGTTTTCGTAAACCGACTTGGGAAACGGGTTGGGCTTCTGGAACACCATCCCGACCTGGGCGCGCAGCGGAACCACATCGACGTCCTTGCCGTGGATATCGAAACCATCCAGGATGATTTCGCCCGTCACGCGGCAGCCTTCGATGGTGTCGTTCATGCGATTCAGGCAGCGAATGAAGGTGGATTTGCCGCAGCCCGAGGGCCCGATCATGGCCAGCACCTCGTTTCGGGCGATGTCGATCGAGACGTTCTTGATCGCTTGCTTGTCGCCGTAATAGACATTGACGTTGCGGCAGACCATGCGCGGATTCTCGACCGTGATGGTGCCGACCGTCTCGCGCTTTTCGCGGCTGATCCTCGGTCGGCCCGCCTCCACGCCGCTTTTCGATTTTGAAGGGATTTCATTCATCGCGCCCGCCAAGGCCGTTTCGTCTACCCGTGTCAGTGTGAGCATATCTTGTTATCCCGGAACTTACTGATCAATACAGAATAAGTAAAGCCCGCCTAAAAGTGGGGCAGGCCAATGGAGTTTTTGGCCTGCCCTTATTGAAATCGGCAGCGCCTATTTCACCTCGGTTACCGTTTTCAGCGCCTTGACGTTTTCCCCGACCTGTTTGCGTTCAGGATCCGGCAGCGGAATCAGACCTTTTTCGCTCAGATATCCGTCTTTGCCCCAGGCCTTCTCGCTGGTGAACTCGGCCAGATACTCTTTGATGCCGGGGATCACCCCGATGTGTGCCTTCTTGACATAGAAGAACAGCGGGCGCGACAGCGGGTATTTGCCGCTGGCAATGTTCTCGAAGGTCGGCGGGTTGCCGTCCATATAGGCTCCCTGGATCTTGTCGGTGTTCTGATCCAGAAAGCTGAACCCGAAAACGCCCAGCGCGTTCGGATTGGCACCCAGCTTCTGCACGATGAGGTTGTCGTTCTCGCCGGCTTCGACATAGGCGCCGTCCTCGCGAATCGAAGAGAACACCTTCTGAAATTTCTTTCCGTCTTCCTTGGAAAGCTTCTTTAGCCCCTCGAATTTCAAAGCGCCGGACTCCATGGCCAGTTCGACGAAGGCATCGCGCGTGCCGGAGGTCGGTGGCGGCCCGAGGACCTCTATTTTGACGTCCGGCAGCGCGCTATTGACCTCTTTCCATGTCTTATACGGATTGGCTACCAGGGCTTCTCCGCCCTTCGGGTCCGGAACTTCCTTGGCCAACGCCATGAAAATGTCCTTGGTGGTCAGCTTCAGAGGTGGCGCTTTTTTCGAGTTGGCTACCACGATTCCGTCATAGCCGATCTTGACTTCGACGATGTCCGTGACGCCGTTCTTTTGGCAGGTCTCAAATTCAGACGCCTTGATGGCCCGGGAGGCATTGGACATGTCTGGGTGCTGGACTCCGACGCCGCTGCAGAACAGCTTGAAGCCCCCGCCGGTGCCGGTGGACTCGATCTTGGGGGTCTTGAACGATCCGGCCTTGCCGAACTTCTCGGCGACCACCGTCGCGAATGGATAAACCGTCGATGAGCCGACGATGCTGATGCTGTCCCTCTGCTGCGCTTGGACCATTCCGGCCGTTGCTGCGATCAGAGTGATGGACACAAAAAAAACAACTGCCTTTTTCATTTCTTTCCTCCTTGATTTTAGGTTTTCACCAACCGTTTGATTTTTTGTGGGAAAGGCTTCCCGGCCGCGATCATCGAGGCTGATAGCTCTCCCACAGAACAAAAGCTTTCTTGCCGATAAAGTGGCTCCGAGCGCTATGACCCGCTTGGAACCATTCTGCCTATTTAATATCTAATTCCCGATTGATTCGTTGGTGTTAAGAAATCATTAGTTTTTAATTTGGTGGGCCGGCGCAGCCGGCTTACCACCGGCGCTCAAATTTCTTGCGCAGGATGATGGCCCCGGCGTTCATGACCAGCAGAAAGGCCAGCAAGACCATGATGGCCGCCGAGGTTCGTTCCATAAAGGCGCGCTCCGGGCTGTCCGACCACAGATAAATCTGTACCGGCAGGACCGTCGAGGGATCGGTGAAACCCTTGGGAATGTCCACGATGAAGGCCACCATACCGATCATCAAGAGCGGTGCGCTCTCCCCCAGCGCGCGCGCCATGCCGATGATGGTGCCCGTCAGCATGCCGGGCAGGGCGAGCGGCAGGACGTGGTGCACCACCATCTGCATTTTGGAAGCGCCCACGCCCAGGGCCGCCTCACGGATGGAAGGCGGCACGGCCTTCAGCGCCGAGCGGCTGGCGATGATGATGGTGGGCAGGGTCATCAGCGTCAGGACCAGACCGCCGACCAGCGGAGCGGAGCGCGGCAGACCGAAGAAATTCAGAAATACCGCCAAGCCCAACAAGCCGAACACGATGGACGGCACCGCGGCCAGGTTATTGATGTTGACTTCAATCAGGTCGGTCCAGCGGTTCTTTTTAGCGAATTCCTCCAGGTAAACGGCGGTGGCCACCCCGATCGGAAAGGACAGGACCAGGGTGATCACCAGGGTGAAGAACGAGCCGGAAACAGCGCCCCAGATCCCGGCCTGCTCGGGCTCGCGTGAATCGCCGGCGGTGAGAAACGTGCTGTTGAACTTGCGTTCCAGGCGTCCCTCGGCCTCCAGGCGTTCGATCCAGGCAATCTGCTGGTCCGAAACGCGCCGCTCGGATTCGGGAAGGTCTCGCCGGAAATGTCCCTTGATCAGCATGTCGATGTCGTCGTCGGCCGGCAGCCAAACCTCGGCCGTCTTCCCGATCAGCTCGGGGTCCTTCAGCACCATATCCCGCAGCCGGTAGACCGACCCGCTGCTCACCAGCGCGGTCAGCAGGCGTTTATCCCGGCGCTCCTCCACCTGAGGAAACTTTTTGAAGAGAGATTCGCGGACGATGGCGGCATAGTCTGCATTCACAAGGGTGCCCTGCTTGAGCACCTCGGGGTCGAAGAAAACCGCCAGCCGGATGGAGGTCTGCCAGAACGCTGAATAGCCTTTACCGACAATGCTGACGAACAGCGCCGCCAGGAACACAAGGCTCAGCACAATCGCCGCAAGCCCGTAGAATCGAAACCGCTGCTCGGCGCGGTAGCGGCGCTTGAGGCTGCGGTTGACGATATCGATGGTCCGGCGGGATGCCGGAGCAGCCGATGAATCGATCGCGCTATTCATACTGTTCACGATATTTTCTGACGATGTACAAGGCGATGATGTTGAGACAAAGGGTCACGATGAACAGGATCAGCCCCAGCGCAAACGCGGCCAGCGTTTTGGGGCTGTCGAATTCCTGGTCGCCGACCAGCAGGGTCACGATTTGAACGGTCACGGTGGTCACCGCCTTGAGAGGATTGACGGTCAGGTTGGCCGAAAGCCCGGCCGCCATGACCACGATCATGGTCTCGCCGATGGCCCGGGACACCGCCAGCAGCACGCCGCCGATGATCCCCGGGATGGCCGCCGGCACGATCACCTGACGGATGGTCTCTGACCGCGTGGCCCCCAGGCTGTAAGCCCCGTCCCTTAACGACTGCGGCACCGCGTTGATGAAGTCGTCGGAAAGCGAGGACACGAAGGGAATGATCATGATGCCCATGACCAGCCCCGCCGCCAGCGCGCTCTCGGAGGCGACATCCAGCCCGATCCAATTCCCCCAGTCGCGGATGACGGGCGCCACGGTCAGGGCGGCGAAGAATCCATAAACCACGGTGGGGATCCCCGCCAGCACCTCGATCAGCGGCTTGGCCACCGCCCGCAACCGCTTGCCGGCGTACTCCGAGAGGTAGATGGCCGACATCAGACCGACGGGAACCGCCACCACCATGGCGATCACCGAAATCAGGGCCGTGCCCAAAAAGACCGGCACCGCGCCGAAGGCTCCGGAAGACCCCACCTGGTCCTGGCGGATCGCCATCTGGGGGCTCCAGTCCAAACCGGTTAGAAAATCGGTAATCGGGATGACGTTGAAAAACCGGATGGCTTCGTAGAGAACGGACAGAATGATCCCGATCGTCGTAAAAATAGCGATCGTGGAGCAGGCGACCAGGATGACGGTGAGAATTCCCTCCACCTGGTTGCGCGCCCGCAGACCGGCGGTGATCCGGCTGCGAACCAGCAAAGCGGCGGCGGCCATCCATGCGATCGTGACCACGACCAGCGCTTGGTTGCTGATGGACCTCAGTTGGCTGTAATGTTCGGCGGCGGCCTGCATGGCGGGCTCGGTGGTCTGGGAAACGAAGCTGCCGCTTTCTATGTTGCGGATGTCGTTGATGACGAGATTCAGCCGATCCGGGGGCAAGCTGCGGACGGATTCGGGCAGATCCTTCACCACCAGGTGGGTGATGACCTGGCTCTCGAAGGCCAGCCAGAAGCCGAAAATAAGCAACGCCGGGATGGCGCACCAAAGGGCCGTCAGCGCGCCGTGGTAGGTCGGCCGGGAGTGCAGGTTGACCGCCTCCTCGGCGCGGCCGGCCAGGGCGAAGGCCTTGCGCCGGCCAAGGTAATAGGCCGCCGTGGAGAGCCCTAACAGCGCAATCAGCAAATATCCAGAAGGCATTCGAAAACTCCGTTTTCGATAGAGGCAGGATTCAATTTCGCGTAAAGGTATGGGCCAATTGTTAGAGTCATATTAGGATTGGGCTAACATTTCATTAACCATCGACAATACCGAGACTCCCGTCTGCCTTTCTTTTCGTCTCCGCCCTTCATTCATGGCCGGTTTTATTTGATCTGACCCTTGCTATCCTGACGCTTCTCGGCTTGTATTGCGTTAAGACTTATGCCATAAAATGCACCAAAGGCTTGGGCCTTAACCAGCCTATGAGGAAGGCCAGCCAATGCCCTTTTGTTCAGCTGGCGATAGGCCAGCAGTTGTCTTTGTCCACGGAATCCTGGGGTTCGACGCTATCGTCCTGCCAGGCATTTCTATCCAATATTTCCGAAAACTCGCAGAGAGTCTCTCCTTTTCTGCAGCGGACATCCTCTTCCCCAAATTGCCGATAGTCGGCAGTATTCCAGAGCGCGCAAGGCATCTTTCGAATTTTATCTATAGCATTAGGAACAAAAAGGTTATCCTTATCGCCCACAGCATGGGTGGTCTGGACTGCCGTCACCTTATCCAACGCCTCGATCTGGAAAAACGTGTTCAGATCTTGGTGACCGTAGGCACGCCGCACCATGGAACACCTTTAGCCGACTGGTTATTGCAGGACAAATCCTGGGTCGCCCAGTTGGGCAAAGTCATCACCCGTCCCGGCATAGACGATCTGACCACTGACGCGTGCAGGCGCTTTAATGAAGCGGTGACGAACCGATCGGACGTCCGGTACCTGTCTTATGCCGGTTGTCGCCCTATTGCAGAAATGCCGCTGCCATTGATACCTTTCTCGCGTATGCTTCAGGAAGAGAGCGGAGAGAACGACGGGGAAGTGCCGGTTGGCTCCGCCCGGTGGGGCGAATTCCGCGGCAAACTTCAGGCGGACCACCTGGAACTGGCGGGATGGAGTTTCGCTTTGCCGGACCGTGGGATAGTACGGCCTTTTAACCACATCGCCTTCTACCGGAACCTTGTGCAGGAGATGCTCGCCTGGAGGTAGCGCCACATACATCCTTTACTATGCCGGCAACTAGTTTATGGAGGCAAGGTTCTATCACTCTCCGCCCTGATGGCCCCTGAAGCTGGGGAGAAAGTCGAAAGGACGGCATGAAGGGAAGTACAGTACTTTTCCTGCTCGGGTGGTTTACGCTGCTGCTTCCGGGCGGATCGGCGATAGTTCTGGCCCAACCGGAGATGCCCGCACCGGGTGATGGAACCAATTCTATGGACTTGGCTCATCGCGCCGAAGCCGCAGCCTCATTCCCCCGGCAGCCTGGGCCTGCCTGGATACTGGAGAGCGACAGGGACGGAATCACCGTCTACAGCCAAAAAACCGAGGGCAGCTCCATCCGGGAAGTTCTAGCCGAAACCACCATGCCTGCGCCTCTTGAGCAGGTACTGAAGGCGATCCAGGATTACCGGAACTATCCGAAGTTCATGCCTTATGTGGAAAAAAGCGCCGTATTGAAGGAAAGTGAAGGCAAAACCCTGCTTTTCCTGCAACTTGGATTTCCACCCCCCATCAGCGACCGCTTTTACACCATTGTGCTGCAGCGTGCTGCGGATCCGCTTGATACCGAAGCAGTTTTGGTTCTTTGGGACATAGCGCGCGATGATTTGCCCAGAAAAAAGGGTCAGGGTATTGAAGTCACAATCAATCGCGGCGGTTGGCGGCTGCAACCCGCACCCGGCGCTGGGACAACAAGGATCCTATACTATGTTCACACCGATCCCGGAGGAATCCTGCCGGCGTGGGCTGTCAATATAGCCAACACGGTTGCGGTTCCCAAAGTAATCATGGGACTGAAAGAGAGGGTGCTTAACCCCTGATTCAGATGACATCTATCTTGACAGTCCCCGTCACATGGGGCAGAAGTCTAACAAAGAGCCTTGTCATCCTTAGACCGACCATACTTAAAAAACTACATATTGTATCGACCCCAAAAAACTCAGATGCGCCTTTTTTTCTGAGTGGGAACCCGTATGGCAAACCCATCGGACAAAAACGGATCGGGGATATTATCCCCCGCCCCGCCATGCGCCGCTTTGATAGCAGTTGATACGACGGGTGGCTCCATTCTGCATAGACTCATAGGCGACCCGGAACGCCCATGGGTTGTTCCAAAGCTATTCATCATCGCTGTCGCGTTTACCTTTCTGCCCCTCTTTTTGGCAGCCCTTCTGAGCCAGCTTTCTATTATCAGTCCGACCGACACGCATCGGATAGCATTTCTTTACGACTGGAACATTCTGTTTGCATTCATAGTATCATTTCCGTGCCTCTTTATCTTTTCAGTGACCGATCAGCATGTCCTGTCGAGTGCTCTCAAAAGCGTCCAGCTCGATGGAACAGTCACGATTTCCGAAGAATCAGCAAATTCCATTTCCGCCTGCTGGCGCAGACGATTTCGAATTGTAAACCTCTGTGGGCAGGTGACGGGCTTCTTTGTCGGAGCCGTCATCGCCTTCTTGAATTACGTTACCTATACTCCCGCGTCAATGGGCTTCTGGATTGCTCATGACGGCCGACTCCTTCCAGTAGGTTACGTTTTTGAATATTGCATCTTTCTTTTCTATTTTCTGATCCCGCTGTACGTATTCCGAAATGTTGCCATCTCTTTGCTGCTCAGGGATATCGTTGCGCACTCACAATTGAGCATGCTTCCATTGCATCCGGATAAATGTGGCGGGCTCAGCCCGATTGGACGCCTCGGACTACGGAATCAGTACGTGCTCATGATCTTCGGCCTAAATCTAGTTTTTTTTGTTATGGTTTCGGTTCTCTTCCTCGAAATCCCTCCCTCGCTGTATCGCCTCCTTGCCGCTGCGGCCATTACGTACCTGATTCTCGGTCCAGTTATCTTCATGGCTCCATTGTTGCCCTTTCGGAGCGGAATGATCAGGAATAAAAATGATCTCATGAGAGCAGTCGCTCAGCGCCTGCGGGTCGAATTGCAGCGCTTGCGTGGTCAATTGAATTCAGGGCCAATTTCTAAAGATGACGAGGAACTAATCGACAGATTGCGCAAGATCGGTACTGTGATTAATGAACTACCCGTTTGGCCGTTCGATGCTATAACTCTGCGCAAGTTTCTAACCGCCTATGTAGTTCCGATACTAAGCAGCGTTGCCTATCCTATCGGAAAAATTCTACTTGATTTCATAAAGACTCATCTGCCATGAGGCTTCTGCTGCATGTCGATTGCCCCAGCTCGGAATCGGCCACACCGACACCGTCCTTGCTGTACTCGGACCCGTGGTAAGCTAGAAAATTTAAGGCGCCGGCGACGCCCATATTGCGCTGGAGGGGCTTGCGATCGACCTGAGTCAGATCCACCTCGATCAGCCCATCTATTGCGCGGCCGAAACTCCGGTCGATGTTGAACGCCACAAGCTGCCCTCCCAAATTCGGATAATGCCGCAGCAAGACCGGAACGTCGCACGGGTTGTGAGCCACGATAAACATGAAACCCTGCGCATAAAAATGATATCCCGTAAGGGATTTTTTGTAAAAAGCGCGGGGCCACTTGTTGTCGATGGGCCAGATCGGCAGCTTCTGCGCCCAGCCGTGCCGGTTTTCGATCTCGATTTCCAACATGGAAAACACCTAGGCCACCAGCCATAGAAACCCGATGAAAACCGCAAGCAGGCCAAAAAGAGCCCGGGGGCCTTGCGTCCGGCGATATCGACCACGTCCACATCCTGAGCGTTGTTGACAGCCACTTAGGGTGATGCTTATGCTTCCGACATTGCTTGAGGCAAAGTAGCGTTTCCATATTTTGGGGCATACGGGCGGCCGGACCGCAGTCATACCGTCTGAAAACCCTTGCTCCCCAATAGCGGGCCCCTTATCGGCGAGCACCATCGTTTGCGCTCCACGCGGCGGCCCGCGATCCGCTACGCACAACGGAGAGACGCGTACCGTGGGACTCAAGGACCTGCTCAACAAAGGCAAGTGCCTCGTCGGGCTGCACCAAGGCGAGTGGCATGCCCGCTCGCCGGACGGCTGCACCTTCACCCGCGTATGCGAGCGCTGCGGCGCCGAACACCAGAAGGTCGAGCACCGGTGGAGCGAGTGGAGCTTCGTGGCCGACGGCGCGTGCAACCAGGTGCGCAGCTGTGGCCGCTGCCGGAGCCAGGAGCAGCGCGCGAACCACGCCTGGGCGAAGCCGATTTACACGACTGAGCGAAGCTGCGAGCGCCACCAGGTGTGCGAGCGCTGTCGAGCGGAGCAGCCCGCGCCGCTGGCGCACGTAATGGACGAGTGGCGTTACACAGCCGAAGGCGTGTGCACGCAACTGGAGAACTGCAGCCGCTGCCAGGCGCCGGGGACACAGCAACGCGTCGAGCATACCTGGGGCGACTGGCAGCACAGCAACGCGCACAAAGGGCCCGTGCGCGTCTGTCGCCGCTGCGGGGAGCTGCAGGCACGCGCGACGCCGGCTCCCGCCGCACCGTCGGCGGCGCCGGCCGGCGTGGGCGGGAAGCCGCGGGAGGAGATCTTCGACGCTCTGAAGCCCAGGATGGAGCAGCTGGCCGACTCAACCGCGGCGCTCGGGCGGATCCTCGGCGCCGTGGGCGACGACGCCCAGGCCCCGCCCGCTCGGAGCGCCGAGAGCGGACAGGCGAGGTCGCGCCCGGCCCCACCCACTTTCACCGAGGAAGAGGTCGCCGACCTGCTGGCACGGGGCGAATCCGCCCAGGGCGGCCGCAGGCCGCCACCGCGTGACGGCCGGCTCGTGGGCCACTGGCGATACACCGAAGCCATGTCGAGCGGCGGTTTCAGCCTCGTGACCGACTTCCATCTCGAGCTCGACGACGAAGGACGGTTCGCCAGCTGGTCGCACTCGGCAAGCGGCATGGGCGAAACCCGGTCCGAGCCGGAGAATGGCACGTGGGAGACGCGCGGTGCATCGCTCTTCCTGAACTACGACGATGGCAACGAGAGCGGGCGGGCTTTCGAGCTGCACGCGAATCAGCTGTTCTTCCCGCAGTCGAGCTCGCAGCGGCTCTGGGAACGGGTGCGATAGTGGTGATCCCAACCGTCCAGCCGTGTCTCTCCGGCGAGTCCCACGCGTGGGGCGAGTGGTGCTACAGCGAGGCGCAGGCTGGCGCCGTGCGTCGCTGCGAGCGCTGTGGCGTGATCGTGGCGAGAAAGGGACCGGTCGTCGGACGTGCCACTGGCACCGGACACGACCGGGAGGTCGCGGGCGCGCAGGAGGGCGGCATCGACCTGTCTGGCTTTCCGCGTGGCGGCAGCCGGGAGGCCATGCTCGCTTGGGCGCAGCAGGTATTCAAGGGCGAGCAGCGCAAGGGCCGTTTCGACCGCGCGCGCGAGCAGGCCCTGGGCAGCCTGATGGAGCGCCTTGGCGAGGTGATCCGGAGCGATGCGACGCTCGATCGGGACGCGGACACTCGGGCCGCGGACCTCTCGATGCACAAGGCACGCCTGGCCGCCAAGACGAAGCAGAAGTCCGACCTCCTGCGCCTGATCGACGAGATCCGCCCCATGGTGCGCGAGAAGCGGACCGACTCGCCGCTGCCGGAGGGCACGCGCCCGTCGAGGGTGGCGCGCCTGCTCTCCGAGGCGCAGGAGCGGCTTATGGGGGTGCTGTCGGGCGCAGCCGCGGGGCCGGAGTCCACCCGCGACGTCCTGGCGCAGCTCTGGGGCCGACTCACCGGTTTCGCCAACAGCGTCCGGCAGCCCGAGGGCGATGAGGCGTGGCTCGTCAACCTGGAGCGCGACAGCCTGCGCAGCCTGATGCACGAATGGCGCGAGTTCGACCGGCGCGGCCACATCATGGTGGCGCGGCCGATCTGGTCGGGCCCGTCCATCCGAGTCGATGTGAACTTCGTTCTGTATGCCGGCCCTCCCACCTGCCGCCGCGTGCTCGAACGCGTGGCCGATGCGCTCGGCGTAGAGGTATCGGCCCTCGTCCAGCCCGGCGTGGATCCGGCCCAGGCCTGCTGGAAAGACGTCCAGCGGGCGAGCATCGCTGTCTTCGACCTGTCCGAGCGCGACCCGCAGGTGTTCTACCAGCTCGGGCAAGCCTACGCCCTCGGCACCAACGTGCTCCTCCTATGCCGCGAGGGCGTGACTGTGCCGTTTGACGTGGCTCAGCGCATCGTGGTCTACCGAGACGAGGCCGATCTCGAGGAAGCCCTGCCAGCCGCACTCGACACCGCGCTCTACGGCAGCCAGACTTCCAGCGGGTCCGATTCGGCACCGGCGACGCTCGAGGCTTGCCGGCGCCTTGCTGCCGGCGCCAGCGGCGCACCGGTGGGCGGCCTGATGGGTGTCGTGCTGGGGCAGATGCAGGACGCCCTGGACGATCCCGTGGCTTTCCACGCGGCCCTGGAGCAGTTCCTGGGCCAGCATGGCGATTCTTCCGTGCACCTCCTGCAGCCCCGCTGGCCGCCGCGTTACGCCGATCCCCATCGGCCTTGCTGCTTCGTGGTCATGCCCTTCGACCCGCGGCTGGCCGCGACGCAGGCGGTCTATCGCTACCTGGACGCCCGCCTGACGAAGACCGGTCTCGAGGTGGTGCGGGGCGACGTGGCCGAGGGCCAGGACATTATCGAATCGATCTGGGAGGAAACCGCCCGCGCCGACCAGGTGATCGTCGACCTGACCGGCTTCAACCTCAACGTGTGCCTGGAGCTGGGGATGGCCGACACACTTGGCCGGCCCACGGTGCTCATCGGGGAGAAGGGCACCGAGCAGTCGCTGTTCCCGGCGATCGCCAAGCGCCGCTGCCACACCTATGGCGCCGACTTCGCCGAGACCCCCGACTTCCTCGACGCGATCGAACGTTGGAGCCGCCGGGCTCGCGCGCAGTGACCTGGGGATTCAGAGAGACGGGCCTGAAAAGATAACTTTATTCTGGTAACACCCCTTGACATGTGAGGGAATATGTCACGAAGAGAACGCATCGACGTAGCGGGTGCGCCGCAGCACATCATCTGCCGGGGGATCGAGCGTCGGAAGATTTTCCGAGACGATTCTGATCGACAAGAGTTTATTGGAGGCCTTTATCCCGAGACGTTCGAGCAACTTCTGATACTCCAGGGAGCAGTACTGGCTGCCATTGTCCGAGTGAGGCAGAAGACCAACGGGCGGTTGGGCGGCGGCTACCGCCCGCAGCAGCGACTCCATCACGAGGTTCCGGGCCATGCGCTCGCCCATGGCTAGCCGGCGATTTTCCGGGTGCACGCGTCCTTGTGCCCAACCAGTATAGCCAGCCTCATCGGTGGGAACATAGGGGATATCGCTCAACCGGGCACGGCACGGCGCTGCGGCCTGGATGCGCTGATCCGGCAGGTTCTCCTTCACCGGCAGGCTGTGGCGGGATATGGTGGCGACCTTGAATTTGCGCCGCTGCTTGTACCGTAGCCTCTGAGCTCGCGGCGAACACGTTTCATGCAATGCACGCCGATGCGAATCCCGTGAACGGCCAGATTCCGCCGCAACCGCTCAGGACCGCGGGTCTGCTGCGTGCGCTGGTGGGCGGCGCGGATCTCGCGATCTCCAGTCGAGCCTCTTCCTGCGCTCGCCGCGAAGGCGCGCGGGCTCGACTGGGCTGAGGGCAAAATGGTGTTCCTACATCTTGGGGAAGGTGGTAAGCTGAGATGCAATTACACCCGTGGGCAACCGCGGCCCCTCAATAACGTGTTCTTATCCTGCGGATGGACACGGAACAGGAGTAGCTCATGATTCGAACAACGATCACGGTGATTTTTTTCGTCTGGATGGTCGGGCTGTCGCAGCCCGCGCATGCCGATGGTTTTTTTGACCGGCAGCCGGCTGAAATTATTTTCGATGATTCTTCCGATCTGTCCGAACTCACATCGCTGAATCTCATCATCGGCAGCGTTGAAGGAAGGACGGCAAGGGTTTTCCTGACGCCGGAGGAATTCGATCGGGTTCGCAGTCGTGGACTGACAGTTCAATGGCTTTCTACCCAGGACGAGCGGCGCAAGCTGGCGGAGGTCGGCTATCCGTCCTATAACGAAGTGACCGCTCAACTGAAAGCCTATGCCGAAGCCCGGCCGGACATATGCATAATGGAAAGCGCCGGGCAGTCGATTCAGGGGCGCGAACTCTGGTGGCTGAAAATAACGGATCGCGTCATGGAGAAGGAAAACGAACCCGAGGTGCACTTCATCGCCGCCATGCATGGCGATGAGCCGCTGGGAGCGGTCCTCTCTCTGCGCCTGATCGATTACCTGATCAGCCGCTATGGTTTGGATGAACAGGTTACCCGCCTGATCGATGAAACCGAAATCTGGATCATGCCGGTCATGAATCCCGACGGCATGGAAGCCGGCTCGCGCTTCAATGCCGCGGGCGTGGATCTGAACCGTGATTTTCCCGATCCGGTTCACGATCTGGCTGCCGTCGCCGATGGACGCCAGCCGGAAACCGTGGCGGTCATGAAATGGGCGCAAGCACATACGCCGGTGCTGGCCGCCAATTTTCACTCAGGCGCCTTGTTGGTCAACTATCCCTGGGATTCGGACTGGGACGAGGATAATGCCTTCGACTACGAAGCCGCTCCGGATGACGTGCTTTTTCGATTTATCGCCGGCGTCTACTCGTCGAACAACCCCATAATTATGAGCGGCCCTTTTCTGCAAGGCATCAGCAACGGATCGGCCTGGTATCCGATCAGGGGCGGCATGCAGGACTGGTTGTATTACTATCATGGGTGCCTGGCGGTGACCGTTGAACTATCGCAGGAGGATTATCCTGATCCGTCGGCCTTTGATGAACACTGGGAGGCAAACCGCAACGCAATGCTGGCTTACATGGAACTGGCACGGATGGGAATTCACGGCATTGTGACGGATGCGGAAACCGGCGAACCACTGCAGGCGCAAATCCGCGTAGATGGAATAGACACGATCATGCATAGCGATCCGGATTTTGGCGATTATCATCGCATGTTGCTGCCGGGCGAATATATCATTCAGTTCACGGCCGACGGCTATCGAACCGCCGCGCATTCAGTCGTTGTCAATACGGATGCCCCCAGTGTTCTGGATGTCAAGCTTGTGCCTTTGAATTCTCCTTCCGGTGGGGGGGTGAATTCTTCTTCCGGCGGGGGAGGCGGTTCCGGCGGATGTTTTATCGACACGCTTACGGGCGTATTGTTCATGCGGCGATAACGTCTGGGAAAACAGTCGCTAAGCAGTATCAGTACTGTCCGGTTAAGATTTTCCGATTAGGCCTTAACGCTATGTTATTACTTTCAATACGAACGATTTTGGGCGTTATCGATTTGAATTTGGATTGAGCCCTTTGGTACTCCTTCTGGAAAAAATTCGGAACGGAAGGAGCACCAACCATGCTTCAGGGGCAAACCGTCTTCTCTCAGCTGATGGAGTTTCTTCCAAGGCACACGTTCCGTCGATGCGTGAATCGGTACCAGGGTAATTACCGCATGCGTTCCTTTTCTTGCTATGATCAGTTTCTCTGCATGGCCTTTGCGCAGTTGACTTCCCGCGAAAGTCTGCGGGATATTGAGTGCTGCCTGCGCGCGCTTGAAGAGAAGCTCTACCACGCCGGCTTTCGCGGCAATGTCTCACGCAGCACGCTGGCCGATGCCAACGAGAGTCGCGACTGGCGCATCTACGCCGACTTTGCCCAACAGCTCATTCACGAGGCCCGCACACTCTATCTGAAAGAGGATTTTGGACTCCAGCTCACCGAGACCGTCTATGCCCTGGACTCCAGCACGATTGACCTCTGCCTGTCGTTGTTCCCCTGGGCACGGTTCCGGACCACCAAAGCCGGTATAAAGCTGCATACGCTTTTGGATCTGCGCGGCAGTATCCCCGCTTTCATCATGATCACCGAGGCCAAGCTGCACGACGTGAATATCCTGGATACACTAGTGCCGGAGCCAGGAGCGATCTACGTGATGGATCGCGGCTATCTGGATTTTGCACGGTTGTATGCCCTGCACCAGGCGCCAGCCTTCTTTGTGATCCGCAGCAAATCCAACACCGATCTGCATCGCGTGTACTCGAACCCCGTTGATAAAGAAACCGGCGTGCGCTGCGACCAGATCGTTACCCTGGATGGCTTTTACAGCAACCAGAGTTACCCGGATAAACTGCGCCGGGTCAAATTCTATGACGATCAGCGAGACAAGCGCCTCACCTTTCTTACCAACCAGTTCACCCTGCCGGCGAAGACCATCGCAGATCTATACCGCTGCCGCTGGCAGGTGGAGACGTTCTTCAAGTGGATCAAAGAACATCTACGCATCAAGGCCTTCTATGGGACTTCGGAAAATGCGGTGAAGACCCAAATCTGGATCGCCGTGTCGGTCTATGTGCTGGTGGCGATCGTCCGAATAAAGAGGGACGGGGCTGAAAAAATCACTTACTTTTCCAAGCTGATCTTCTGGCTCTTGGCGAACCATTCCCCGCGGGAGACCGCCTTGGTTACTGCCGTCGGGCAAATGCCCAACACCTTTGATACCGCCACCGTCGTCATGCCCAGCTCCCGGACCGCCCAGTAACAGACAAGGCTTCTGGCCTGAACCCGCCGCGGTTCCTTGCCGGCGGTCCGGATTTGCTCGGCGGCAAGTCCGGTGATCTCCGCCGCCCGCTTTATCACTTTCTCGATGTTAAAACCCTCAGCTTCAAACCGGTAGCGGCGCTCCAACTTCTCGTTCTGGGCCGCCAAGACCGTTTCCACAAAATCGCTGTCGCCCAGAATGCGCTCATCGCCTTTCAGGTGCACCTTGCTTTTGCCGAGCGACTTCAACGCACCCCAACCGCCCACGCTGCGGACCAACCCGCCTCCGGTTAGCTCCGGACGCTTGCCCACCGCTATCCCTTTTTCCACAAAAGACCGATAGGCGCTGCGTGCACTCGATAGGCGTCTTCCAAAAAGACTCAGGATCATGTCGGCATCCTGCCAGTCATTGGGGCATTTTCCCATCAGCGCGCTGTGGCCGCCATACGGATAGGAATCGAGTTGATCCAGGCTTTCAACCAGCCGGGCCCGCAATGGGTTTAAATGGATGTAGCGTACCAGCTCCAGCAGGTAGGGCTCCTGCTGGCACAGAACGGACTTGTAGCGGTTGTGAAAAATCTGGCCGATCCGCCGATGCCTCCGGTTGAAATCTCCGGCAAATCCGGTCAGCAACCGCTGCATGAGAGTCTTGATCGGCGTGCTACCGGTCCTCAGCAACAGATGGAAGTGGTTGGGGATCAGCGCCCAGGCATAACAAACGCTTTGAGTTTCTTTCAGCACACGCCCGAGACGTTCAATGAACCCCTGTCGATCACCATCGTCTCGGAAAATCTTCCGGCGCTCGATCCCCCGGCAGATGATGTGGTGCAGCGCACCCGCTGCATCGATGCGCGCTCTTCGTGGCATATATTCTTACATATCACAGCCCATCTCCAAAATAAAGTTATATTTTCAGCCCCGTCCCCTTTATTTTTTATACTGCTTAGTAACAGTTTAGTCGTTTTCGCTTGAAAAAGAACATGATCATAATTAAGCATCTATTTTAGCTTGACATTAAGCAAGAGTATGATACGTTTTAGCTAAAATAAAACTGGTTCCTTTCGCATGAAACGCATTGACCTGATGAAAGAACACCAACGGCTTCTCAAACAGCAAATCTGTGAGAACCTGGATCTGTTAATCGGCTCGGTGGTGCGCTCGCCGGCGATGATGTACCACGGCCTGACGACCAAAGTAGCCGGTAAAACCGTTACCCGCTACGTGCGCAAAGGATTGGTGACGAAGGTTAAGATAATGACCGAACGGCACCAGAAAGTCCGAGCCCTCATCCAACAACTGTCTAAGGTTAACTGGGAACTGCTTAAACTCGAATCCGAGAACTGAATGCCGAGAAAAGGCCTACAGCAGCCGCCCGCCAATTACCAATGCCCCTATCACACTTGTTGTCCGCATCTGCAAGGATTGTCCAGCGAATTTGTTTTTGCCGAGTACCAGAACGCTCACGAAGAGTACCTGGACCACTGGAAGGCCAGAGACGAGCTAAATGAGCTGCTGGATCAGATGCGCACCTACACGCAAGAATTGGAAGCTCAGAACGCCGAGCTCAAGGCCAAGCTAACCGCTTTACACCGGCGACAATTTAAGGCCAATCGCAAACAGCCCCCAGCGACTGCCCCGCAGCCCCAGGGAGTCCGAAAACGAGGCGCGCCCAAAGGGCACCCCGGTTGGTACCGGGTTAAACCGGCCCACGTCGACCAGACGCGCACCGTTGCCGCTCCGGATGTTTGCCCTCATTGCCATGGCACCGATTTAACCCCGATCGCTGAGATCAAGGAGCATCTTCAGGAAGACATCGTGCTGGCCCCGCGCACGCATGTGACCTGCTTCAAGCACCATCAGGCCTTCTGCGCAAACTGCCGGCGGCCGGTCATCCAGTCGGCCGAAGCCGAGATGCTCAACTGCCCCATCGGTCCCAAGACCAAGGCGCTGGCGGTCTTTTTGCGCTATGGGATGCGGGTGGCCTACCGAAAGGTCAAAGAACTCTTTACCGTGCTCTTCCGCATGCGATTCGTGCCGGCCTCCGCGATGGGCTTTGACCGCGCAGCGACGCGCAAGGGGCAAGCGCTGTACGAGGATCTCAAAGAGAAGCTGCGCGTGGCCGTAGCGGCCAACGCCGATGAGACCAGTTGGCGCCAAGATGGCATCAGCCATTATCTCTGGTATGCCGGAAACGAGGACTTGGCGCTTTACCATATTGATCGGCACCGTTCCTCGGAAGCCGCCAAGCTGATATTGGGAGAAGACTTTGCGGGGGTTCTGACCACCGATGGATATGCGGCCTACAACGCCGTTAACGCGAAAGAACGCCAGACGTGCCTGGCGCACCTGATCCGCAATTGCAACGAAATCAAGCAGGAGATCCTGCTCAAGGCACCGCACTTTCAGGACCCCCAAGCCCTTGCGTTTGTCGATGAGGTGGGCCGTCTGTTTAAAAATGCCTGTGCGCAGGGTGGCAAGCTGCGTGCGGGCAAAATCAGACCGGCAACCGCTCTCCAGCGACGCCGCGGCTTTTATCGGCAGTTGGACACCATCTGTGCCCGGCCTCTTATTGATCAGAAAGCCTTGGCACTGCAGCACCGGCTGACCGACGCCGACAAGGATAAACCGCGCTTGTTCACCTTTTTGAAACACCCCAATCTGCAGCCCACCAACAACCAGGCCGAACGCTCCCTGCGCGGCATGGTCATCTTTCGAAAAATCTGCATGGGCACCCGCTCCCGCTGCGGTTCCCACACCCATAGCGTTCTGCCCAGTCTTTTGCTGACCGCTCAACGCCAGGGCCGTCACCCCCTGGACTTCTTTGAAACCCTGTTTGGTTCAGAGACGAAAACCGCGCAGGCGGCTCTTTACGACGACTCATCGTGATGAGGCTGCCCCGTCGCCAATTGCCGCAGAGCGACCCAAGCCCGGAGAACTATTTGTTCTCTTCAGGCCTCCAATGACCACAACTGCCTGAAGCACCTCTCTTTACTTCGCAAAAACGACTAAACTGTTACCCCTCTGCTGGCTCAGAGCCGCTATTTCACGGAGATGGATGCGACCGGGCTTTCCAGACCTGAGCGCGAACGCATCTGCGGGGCCAATGCCGCTCGCCTGCTGGATCCCTGAACGTCAATTGAGCCTTTACGCTTAGTCAACTCATTGACCATGAGCGTCCGCACGGCCTTCTGAACTCTCGCCGTCCCAACCTCCTGCCAACTTATAACCAATTAATAAAATGCATATTTAACGACCAGAGGCGCCCTGACGCGTCCCCGCGGGCTGCGATTGGAATACTATTTGCTAAGATAGCCCTGCATTGGCATGCCTAGCGCGCTGCCTCAGATGCTGCAATCCGGCAAAGCGCATTCGAGATCAGAAACCCCTCCGGCCGGGGCCGCTTTCGAAGTCGCTGAAGGCGCGCGGGCTCGACTGGGCTGAGGGCAAAATGGTGTTCCTACATCTTGGGGAAGGTGGTAAGCTGAGATGCAATTACACCCGTGGGCAACCGCGGCCCCTCAATAACGTGTTCTTATCCTGCGGATGGACACGGAACAGGAGTAGCTCATGATTCGAACAACGATCACGGTGATTTTTTTCGTCTGGATGGTCGGGCTGTCGCAGCCCGCGCATGCCGATGGTTTTTTTGACCGGCAGCCGGCTGAAATTATTTTCGATGATTCTTCCGATCTGTCCGAACTCACATCGCTGAATCTCATCATCGGCAGCGTTGAAGGAAGGACGGCAAGGGTTTTCCTGACGCCGGAGGAATTCGATCGGGTTCGCAGTCGTGGACTGACAGTTCAATGGCTTTCTACCCAGGACGAGCGGCGCAAGCTGGCGGAGGTCGGCTATCCGTCCTATAACGAAGTGACCGCTCAACTGAAAGCCTATGCCGAAGCCCGGCCGGACATATGCATAATGGAAAGCGCCGGGCAGTCGATTCAGGGGCGCGAACTCTGGTGGCTGAAAATAACGGATCGCGTCATGGAGAAGGAAAACGAACCCGAGGTGCACTTCATCGCCGCCATGCATGGCGATGAGCCGCTGGGAGCGGTCCTCTCTCTGCGCCTGATCGATTACCTGATCAGCCGCTATGGTTTGGATGAACAGGTTACCCGCCTGATCGATGAAACCGAAATCTGGATCATGCCGGTCATGAATCCCGACGGCATGGAAGCCGGCTCGCGCTTCAATGCCGCGGGCGTGGATCTGAACCGTGATTTTCCCGATCCGGTTCACGATCTGGCTGCCGTCGCCGATGGACGCCAGCCGGAAACCGTGGCGGTCATGAAATGGGCGCAAGCACATACGCCGGTGCTGGCCGCCAATTTTCACTCAGGCGCCTTGTTGGTCAACTATCCCTGGGATTCGGACTGGGACGAGGATAATGCCTTCGACTACGAAGCCGCTCCGGATGACGTGCTTTTTCGATTTATCGCCGGCGTCTACTCGTCGAACAACCCCATAATTATGAGCGGCCCTTTTCTGCAAGGCATCAGCAACGGATCGGCCTGGTATCCGATCAGGGGCGGCATGCAGGACTGGTTGTATTACTATCATGGGTGCCTGGCGGTGACCGTTGAACTATCGCAGGAGGATTATCCTGATCCGTCGGCCTTTGATGAACACTGGGAGGCAAACCGCAACGCAATGCTGGCTTACATGGAACTGGCACGGATGGGAATTCACGGCATTGTGACGGATGCGGAAACCGGCGAACCACTGCAGGCGCAAATCCGCGTAGATGGAATAGACACGATCATGCATAGCGATCCGGATTTTGGCGATTATCATCGCATGTTGCTGCCGGGCGAATATATCATTCAGTTCACGGCCGACGGCTATCGAACCGCCGCGCATTCAGTCGTTGTCAATACGGATGCCCCCAGTGTTCTGGATGTCAAGCTTGTGCCTTTGAATTCTCCTTCCGGTGGGGGGGTGAATTCTCCTTCCGGCGGGGGGGTGAATTCTTCTTCCGGCGGGGGAGGCGGTTCCGGCGGATGTTTTATCGACACGCTTACGGGCGTATTGTTCATGCGGCGATAACGTCTGGGAAAACAGTCTTTGAACAGTATGACGAACGTATGAGGGGACCGTATGATGGGGGATGTAGACATGCTGGGGACGGGGCTGAAAAAATCACTTTATGATGGTGATGCCCTTTGATATGTGAGGGCACATGCCACGAAGAGCGCGCATCGATGCAGCGGGTGCGCTGCACCACATCATCTGCCGGGGGATCGAGCGCCGGAAGATTTTCAGGGACGATGGTGATCGACAGTTGTTCCTTGGACGTCTGGGACGAGTGCTGAAAGTGTAGAACCCCGCAATAAATGGACCGCGATTTTCTGATTATTTTGAACCCGCCTGGATTTTCTCAGATTCGATGAACCACCCGTTCCAATGGGGTGTTTGATCTTAGAAGTCCGGGTTCTTTTCAGCGGATGCTTTTTCGAGGCGGCCGATTTTCTCCTCGTAGACGCGCTCTTCGTTTGGATCTGGCATTGGCCGTATTCCTTTCCGATGGTTCAGAACACTTCGGTAGCTGCGCGGCGGACATGCTCGGCGCTGACGGCCAGGCATTTTTCGGCCGCGGCGGCGATGAGTGCTCCGCGGGCGAGGTGATTGGCTTTGCGCAGGAGCCCGCCGGAGCCCTGGTGGATGGCGGTGAGCGCGGTTTCATCGAAGAGGGGCTTTTTGACCCCGGCCAGCTTTAAGTGATGCAGCAGGTACTGCTGCATGCCCTCTTTATCCAGCCCCTGCAGATGCGCGCGGCAGACGACCCGTGAGGCGAGCGGGGCCGAGCTTCTGTAGGAGAGCTTGTCGATGAGGCTGGCCTGCCCGGCCAGGATCAGCGGCAGATACGGTTTGGAGTCCTTGTCGAATTGACAGAGGGTGTGCAGCTCGGAGAAGACCTCCAGCCGCAGCAGGGAGGCCTCGTCGATGATCAGTGCCACTTTCATCTTTTTGGCCTCCACCAGCTCGACCAGGGCCTGGCGGATCAGGCCGGTGAGCATCGCCTTGGAGGCGCTGGTCTTTTCGATACCCAGCTCGGTTAAGATTTGCCGGTAGATCTCCAGGATGGAGCCGGTGGTAGCGGTCAGATACAGGCTCACGTACTCGGCGGGGTGGAGCTTGCCTGCGGCATAACGAAGGGCGGTGGACTTGCCGCTGCCGATCTCACCGGTCAGCACCCCGACCGCGCCGATGCGAAGCGTATACTCCACGCGCTGGTTGACTTCGGATAGCTCTGTGGTCAGCAGGATATCCTCCAGGGGCAGATCGCTTCCAAAGGGTTCTTTTTGCAGCCCGAAGAAGGTTCGGTAAGCGGGTTTCATGGCAGCCTCTCCTTGCTCCAGAGCGCTCCGCCGCGGTAGGCGGGGGGTGTTTTACCGGGGGCGATTTCGGTTTGATGGTCGCGGTTGCGTTTGACGCGGCAGTTCACATGCACATCCACCGCGTGCAGAAAGCCGTAGGACTGACTTCGGTAGCAAACCTCCACCCGGTTTTTTTCATCGGGCTGATAGAGCAGCTCCACCTGGCAGCCGATGAGCGCCACCGGCGCCTCATAGAGGCTGCCGTTTAAGACGACCGTGCGGTCCTTGGCCACGCGTCTTCGGGCGGTATGCCGGAAGTAATCCGTGAGATTCTCCGGGGCGGCGCGGATACAGTGCAGATTTTCGGTAAAGCGGGCAAAGGGGGGCTGTCCCGTCGCGCCGTGAGGCCTGCGGTGATAGACATCCTGCAGCCATAAATCGAGCACCTCGTTTAACTCCGATAGGCGGTCGCCCTTAAAATAGGGCAAAAACTCGCTGCGGATGGTGCGGAAGAAGCGCTCGATTTTTCCGCGGCCCTCGGGGGTATAGGGCTTGGAGTGGATGAGGGCCACGCCCAGGGAGGCGCAGATATGCTCCAGCTGCCGGCAGCGGAACGCCGAGCCGTTGTCCACATAGAGCTTGCGCGGCAGCCCGCGGGTGGCCAGCGCCTGTTTCAAACAGTCGGTATAGGAAGAAAGCCGCTCGTTGAGGTAAAACTCGGCATGGGCGATGAGCCGGCTGTGATCGTCGATGACGGCGATCAGGTAGGCTTTTTGCCGCTTGCCGTTTACCAGAACCCGCGGGCCGTGCATCACATCGCTCTGCCACAGGTCGTTGACGCACTCGGCTTCGAACTTGCGGCGGTCCACCGCGGCTTTGGGGTGCATCCGCCGGTGCTCCTGTAGCAGCCGATACACTGTAGAGGGGCAAAGGACGGTGGCCGGCTTTGAGATCCCTCGGGTTTGCATCTGGTTAATCAGGGTGGCGATGGTGGCCCTCGGCATCTCCTGGCGCAGCCGGATCAACCCCAATGCGGTCTCCTCATCGAGCACCCGGCTCTTGCCTTGGTCGCTGCGATCCTGCGGGTATAACGACTCCAGCTTCCCATTGGATGCTCGATAGCTGCGCACCCAGCGCCAGATGGTCCCCCGGCTGATGCGCGTCTTCTCCGAGTAGGGGATCTGCCACTGGCGGGCGCATTTGTCCCGGATCAGCTTCGCCTGCTCGCCGGAAGAAAGCCGGGCCCCGTTGACCAACTCGCAAATTACTCCGAAACGAAAGGCGGCGATCTGCTTTTTTTGCTCCTCTGTCATTGCGATCCTCCTTCTTTTGGATTTTGGATCGCTTCTATGACAGGAAAACCCGACCTGTCGATGACAGCCTTCGGTAGGGCATTTGCCGCGTGCCCAAAATCGCAGATTAAATACTCCCGGCCACCGGCACCCGGCCACGCTGCACCAGAGTTGAAAAGCCCTCCAGCAGCCGGCCCCGGAAGCCCTGCCCCAGATAAGCCGCCACCTGCCGCTGCAAGGCTCTCATCCAGTGCCGCTGACGGCTGCGGGAGAACCCGGCTTCATACCGACCCTCGACCAACCGCCGCCTCAGGCACGCGTAGATCCGCTGGATGCTCGCCTGAAAGCGCTCAAAATACCCCTTCGGCCGCAGCCGTATCACGCATCCGCAGCCGGGACAGCGAAAACGCCGCAAAAACAAGCCGCGCGGATACTCATCGAAGTAGACCATCACAAACCCATGCCCCCATACTCGGCCTTCCCGACACCGCGGGCAAGACGCCGGCCGCAGCCAGGGATAATCACGCTGCTGTTTAAAAATCTGCTTGAGTTTGACCACGACAAAAAGTACCATCGGTTCATCTCCAGGAGGATCCAGCCAGGGTCCTCCGTGTTGTGGAAAGGGCGGTGGGTCCCGCGAAGAACCGAGCCGCCCTTTCCCTTCTTCCACCAAATAAAAATGGGCCCCTGCCAAAAGGCCCATTTAATCCGATAATCCCGATAGTCGTGTCAAACCAATCTGAAAAAATACCCCCCTTTCAGGTTCAAAGATTCTGAGATTCTACAGCCCGTTCTGCCCAGTCTTTTGCTGACCGCTCAACGCCAGGGCCGTCACCCCCTGGACTTCTTTGAAACCCTGTTTGGTTCAGAGACGAAAACCGCGCAGGCGGCTCTTTACGACGACTCATCGTGATGAGGCTGCCCCGTCGCCAATTGCCGCAGAGCGACCCGAGCCCGGAGAACTATTTGTTCTCTTCAGGCCTCCAATGACCACAACTGCCTGAAGCACCTCTCTTTACTTCGCAAAAACGACTAAACTGTTACGCCAGAAGATCAGCTTGGAAAAGTAAGTGATTTTTTCAGCCCCGTCCCATCAGACCCACATCAGACTCAAAGCGTTTGTTATGCCTGGGCGCTGATCCCCAACCACTTCCATCTGTTGCTGAGGACCGGTAGCACGCCGATCAAGACTCTCATGCAGCGGTTGCTGACCGGATTTGCCGGAGATTTCAACCGGAGGCATCGGCGGATCGGCCAGATTTTTCACAACCGCTACAAGTCCGTTCTGTGCCAGCAGGAGCCCTACCTGCTGGAGCTGGTACGCTACATCCATTTAAACCCATTGCGGGCCCGGCTGGTTGAAAGCCTGGATCAACTCGATTCCTATCCGTATGGCGGCCACAGCGCGCTGATGGGAAAATGCCCCAATGACTGGCAGGATGCCGACATGATCCTGAGTCTTTTTGGAAGACGCCTATCGAGTGCACGCAGCGCCTATCGGTCTTTTGTGGAAAAAGGGATAGCGGTGGGCAAGCGTCCGGAGCTAACCGGAGGCGGGTTGGTCCGCAGCGTGGGCGGTTGGGGTGCGTTGAAGTCGCTCGGCAAAAGCAAGGTGCACCTGAAAGGCGATGAGCGCATTCTGGGCGACAGCGATTTTGTGGAAACGGTCTTGGCGGCCCAGAACGAGAAGTTGGAGCGCCGCTACCGGTTTGAAGCTGAGGGTTTTAACATCGAGAAAGTGATAAAGCGGGCGGCGGAGATCACCGGACTTGCCGCCGAGCAAATCCGGACCGCCGGCAAGGAACCGCGGCGGGTTCAGGCCAGAAGCCTTGTCTGTTACTGGGCGGTCCGGGAGCTGGGCATGACGACGGTGGCGGTATCAAAGGTGTTGGGCATTTGCCCGACGGCAGTAACCAAGGCGGTCTCCCGCGGGGAATGGTTCGCCAAGAGCCAGAAGATCAGCTTGGAAAAGTAAGTGATTTTTTCAGCCCCGTCCCATCAGACCCCTCGCGGGGAATGGTTCGCCAAGAGCCAGAAGATCAGCTTGGAAAAGTAAGTGATTTTTTCAGCCCCGTCCCATCAGACCATCAGACCCCTTCCTCCTGCATCGCCTCGACGACCAGGGGATTCACGGCCACCGCCGGCTCCAGCCCGGCGCTCTCCACGTCGGCCCGGCCTCCGGCAAGCTTTTTCAAATAGGCTTCGGCGATCTGACTGCGGCCGCTGTTGTGCCGGCAGATGATGAGCACTTTCAACGCATCGGACATGAGCGCCACCTTCGGGTAAAAAGAATTCCCCCGCCCCTTTCTCGCAACGCAATGGGGGAGGCCGCCGGCGAGATCGGCGAACCGCATCGGGAAAGGCACCGCCCGTCAGGAGGACCTGCGGCCCATCGCGTAAATGCTGACGACGAAACAGACGCCGGCGATCAGAACCACCAGCCAGTCCGGCATGTGAACCTCCCGTGCATAAACTCCCGCGCGCGAACCGGCGTGCGGTGTCCGACGATTACTCTGGGGATGTTAGGAAAATGTTAAAAAACCGTGAGGTATTTATAAGCGGCGGGGGACAATCGGTTCCTTCAAGAAAGATTGGCCGGTCACAGCCCGGTGGCGATCACCAGATCGGTGATCGGCCCGCGCGACTTTTCGCCTTTCAGGACGATGTGGGAGTAGTTTTTGCTGCCCTTGAACTTCTTGACCACCCAGTTCAGCCCGTTGTTCTCCTGGTTGAGGTAGGGGTTGTCCACCTGCCGGGTTTCTCCCAGACAGAAGCACTTCACGCCTCCGCCCATGCGGGTGAGCAGGGCGCGGCACTCCGAGCGCGACATGTTCTGCATCTCGTCGATGACGACCACGGCGTTCTCGATGTTCATCCCGCGGATGTAGGCCAGGGGCAGGATTTCGAACGTCTTGGGGTCGAACTGCGGCGGATAGACGTCATGAAGGCGTTCGGCACCGAGTCCTCGCGGGTGGCCACGAAGCCGATAAAGTACTCGGCCGCGGATTTGAACGGGACGGACTCCTTGTAGATCTCGCTCTTGATGCCGCGCAGCCGCGCCTGGAGCTGGAAGATCCGGTCGTTGGTGACCAGGATGGGCTTGTCGATGCCGCTCGACTGGATCTCGTCCAGGATAAACTTGTCCACCAGGTTGACGAACGGATCGGCCACCGAATCGGAGTTGAGCAGAATGCGCGCAACGATCGGGACCCGGCAGTTTCATCTTGGTTTAAATTGTATACGAAATTGGTGCCAGGGTAAAGAGACCCGATCAACCTATCGTTAGCGGTGAGTTGGCTGCACACTAAATATTGACATTTTCGGAAAGGCTCATGAATCGGCGCAACCGTTCTGAGAGACCAATTGGGTTGACGAATTCGGTGGAGGGAGTATAGAAATGCCGGACGTGGATCTAACCGAATCTTAACCGTGTCCTCATATTCAGCTAAATGTCCGTATGGATATTATCATGAACTGAGGGCCTGCCGATTTTGGAAGGATGATCTTATGACTAAGCATTTCCGAAAAGAGTTGGAGAACATCAAAAAACGCATCCTCACCCTGAGCGCGCTGGTCGAGGAAAAGGTTCAGCTGGCGACCCGGGCGGTCGAGAACGTCGACGCGGAGATCGCCCAGCGCATCATCAAGACCGACTTCGAGATCGACGAGATGGAGGTGGAGATCGAGGAGGAGTGCCTCAAGGTTCTGGCCCTGCACCAGCCGGTGGCTGTCGATCTGCGCTTCATCATCGCCGTCATCAAGATCAACAGCGAACTGGAGCGCATCGGCGACCAGGCCGTGAACATCGCGCAACGGGTTGAAGTTATTGCCAAGCGCCCGAAACCGCCCTTCATGTTCGACTATGCGGAAATGGGTCAAAAGGCCGAGCGGATGCTGAAAATGAGCCTGGACGCCTTGGTCAACCTGGATGTGGACATCGCGTACAAGGTCATCACCATGGACGACGAAGTGGACCACATCAAAAACGAAGCCTACGACAAGATCAAGCAGGCGATCAAAGACCTGCCCGAACGCGTGGGCTACTATATCAACCTGCTTTTGATCTCCCGCCACCTCGAGCGGCTGGCCGACCACGCCACCAACATCGCCGAAGAGGTGATCTACCTGGTGGAAGGCGAGATTTACCGGCACGTGGAATATTGATGACTTCGAAAAAAGGGGCCTTCGGAAAGCCGGAGGCCCCTATTGGGATTGGGATCAAGCGCTTCGGGGTCTGCGGCTGGCGGACCAGGTCCGCGGTTTGGCGCTAAAAGTTCGGGTGGCGGGGTGGCGACGGGCGGCAACTCCAACCCGGGCGTGCACACCTGCCTGCCTCGGATCGGCGCCGCCGAATCTCTCCATGACCCGGTACTTATCCTGGTTTCCGAGCAGCCGGGTGATCGCACGCAGAAGGCCCTGATCTTCTTGGCACACGAACGTGAACGCGTCGCCGGTATCGCAGGCGCGGCCGGTCCGGCCGATGCGATGCGTGTAAGCGTCCACCGTGTCCGGTATGTCATAGTTGATCACGTGCGAGATCCCGCGCACATCGATCCCGCGGGCGGCCACGTCGGTGGCGACCAGTATTTTGTAACGGCCGCTGCGAAACCCGTCCATGGCCTTCCGGCGGTTGCTCTGGCTGAGATTGCCGTGCAGGGCCGCCGCCTCATAGCCGGATTCCTCAAGCACCCGCGCCAGGTTCTTGGAACGCCGTTTGGTGCGCGTGAAGACGAGCACCGCGCTGGTTGGCGTGGTATCCAGGATTTTCCTCAGCAATGCGTCCTTCGAACTGGTGGCCACCGGATAAAAGGTGTGCGCAACGCTTTCAACCGGGGCCGCGTGTCCGATTTGCACCCGCACCGGATCGCGCAGGATCTCGTCGGCAAGGCTCTTGATATCGTGCGGCATGGTGGCCGAGAATAGAAGGTTCTGGCGCGTCCGGGGCAGATGCTTTACGATTTTCCGGATCTCCGGCAGAAACCCCATGTCGAACATCTGATCGGCTTCGTCCAAAACGAGCACTTCGACGCGGGACAAATCGATCGTTTTTCGGCGGAGATGGTCCAACAGGCGGCCCGGGCAGGCCGCAACGATGTCCACTCCCCGGCGCAGGGCGTCGAGCTGCGGCTGCATGCCGACACCCCCGTAAATCGCGGCACTGCGGAGGCGGGTGCTGCGTCCCATTTGGCCGACGGCTTTATGGGTTTGTTCGGTCAGCTCCCGGGTGGGCCCCAAGATCAGGGCGCGGACCTTGCCTTGCGGCCCGGCCAGCAGGCGGTGCAGAATCGGCAGCCCAAAGGCCGCGGTCTTGCCCGTGCCGGTCTGGGCCAATCCCATGACATCCCGGCCTTCCATGACCGGGGGTATGGCTTCACGCTGGATGGGGGTGGGTTGGGTGTAGCCGAGCGCCTTCACGCCGGCGGTGATGGTTGAATGCAGGTTGAACGTCTCAAAACTCATTGATGTTTCTTCTTTCTTGATTAACGGGTGAATAATAAAAGCCCATTGGATTGGACAAAAATCCAATGGGCTTGTGACGACTGGATTTTTACCTGATGGTTTGTGGTGTTTCGAACTTCTGTCCGCTCTTATAGGGGAACGCATTGAGTTTGTCAATCAAGAATCGGCCCTGCCCAAAAAAAGAGGTTGCACTTGCCAAACGCGCTGGTGATGAATAACACCTGAATCAAGCGATGCTTGCCATGGCGAAGACCGCTGCGGGGGCGCCTGCGAGTTAGCAACCTTCGCTCAGTTTGGACAAAGAATCTATAATGACATTCACCATAACCGAGAGGGAGAGGATCATGAAAGTATTCATCACGGGGGCAACCGGATACATCGGCTTCAATGTAGCCATGGCTTACCGCCGCGCCGGTCACGAGGTCTGGGGGCTCACCCGCAGCGAAGAAAAGGCCAGGGTTCTCGCCCGCCATGAGATCCGGCCGGTGGTGGGCAGCATGCAGGAGCTCGATGGCTGGGGAGCGGCGGCGAAGGGCTGCACGGTCCTGGTCCATGCGGCCGTCGATTACCAGACCGATCCCTTTGCGCTCGACAAGCAGACGGTGGAATTTCTGCTGTCTTTCGCCAAGCAAGGACCGCAGCCCAAGACCCTGATCTACACGAGCGGCGTGTGGGTCTACGGCAACACCCAGGGCACCCGGGTCGACGAGACCACGCCGTTGAACCCGCCCAAAATGGTCGCGCGGCGGCCGGCCACCGAGCAGCTCGTGCTCAAGGCCGGCGATGTGCGCGGGCTGGTGATCCGGCCCGGCTGCGTGTACGGCTACCAAGGCGGGCTCACGGGGATGTGGTTTGCCGGCGCGGTCCAGGAAAAGAGCCTCTCGGCCGTCGGCGACGGCGGCAACCGCTGGACCATGGTTCATGCCGACGACCTCGCGGACGCCTATCTGCGTGCCGGGGAAAGCGGGTTTTCCGGCGAAGTGTTCAACATCACGGACCGCTCACGCGGAAGCGTCGGCGAAATGCTGGCTGCGGTGGCCCGGGTGACCGGATATGCCGGCAAGATCACGTTCATCCCCGTGGCCGAAGCCGCCAAGAGCATGGGCGATTTCGCCGAGTGCCTGGCCCTGGACCAGCATGTGGACGCCCGCAAAGCCCTGCGCCTGCTGGGCTGGCAGCCGAAGCACGGCGGGTTCGCCGACGACGTCGACACCCATTTCATGTCCTGGAAAGCGGCGCGATAGCCGCCGCCTGAAAAAATGCCGGCGGTTTGATCCCCAGCACCGCCCCGATACACTCCAAAACGGCCTGCTCCTGAGCGTTGAGCGGCCTTCCGCCGTCCTGGATCGCCGCGGTGAGCAGTTCCATGGCCTGCCGCCGATCCTCCTGGGTCGGAAGCAACGCGGGCAGGGTTTCGATGGCCAGGTCGGTGTCGGTTTGCAGAATGCGCGCTTGGCATAAAATGATGGATTTCAAACGCTGCGGGTCGATTTGCTTCAGACGCGAATGGGTCTCGAACATCCGCCCGGCCAGCTGATAGGCCTTGCGGGCCACATCGCGATCCGCCAGCATCAAGGCCAAAATCATGCGGGTGACGGCTTCGCCGAATCCCCCTTGGTCCATGGCTTCCCGCCACTGATCGGCATCCTGACGTCGCTGCGCTTCGAGCTGGATTTCGGTTTCACGGCCATCGGCGCTATCGAGCGGGTAGAACCATTTCATCCAGGGGCTCTCGTAAATCGCCTTGAAGAGCAACTCGCTCATGCGGTCGCGCAGCTCGCCCCAGCGGTTGAGCGTGTCGATCACGGCTTCGGAAAACCGTGCTTCGGCATGGAGCAACGGGTGGTCGTCGGCCGCCGGCCGGCGCCAGCTGTTGTTTTTGATACCTGCCGCCCAGGTCTTGACCGGGATCATCCAGGGGTTCAGGTCCGAGAAAAGGTAGCGCTGCATTCGCAAGGGATGCAGCTGGCGCAGACCTTCGGCCCAGCCTTCGGTGGCCGCCGCCTTGATCCAGGGCGCCGCCAGGGTTTGGTAGAGATGATCGTTGACGCGCGAGACCGTCTGCGCGGCATGAAACGGCATCTCGTCACCCGGGCCGTCGTCGATCGATAGAAGTTCCTGCGTGGTTATTTCCACGTATCGCACCTGATAGCTCCCCGCCGCCGCAGGGTCCTCGGCGATGATCATCTCATACAGCCCCGGCGGCAGGTAGCCGAGCACGTCAAAGCTGGCGATGATTTCCTTGTGTTCCTTGCGGGCGATCTTGGCGGAAACGAAAATGCCCAGGTGACCGATCGTTTCGTGCAGATGCACCACGATCACCTGCCCGCGCCGCCGGATCTCCTCCGCGCTGCCATAGACGTTTGCAATCCAGTTGAAGGCCTGCTGCGGAGGAGTGATGTTGTCGCCGGAGGAGGCGAATACGACCACCGGATGGGTGTTGCTTTTGAGATCGACTCTGCGGCCTTCCTCCAGTTCGAATTCGCCGCGTTCGAGCTGGTTGCCCACGAACAGGCTTTCGAGTATGGTATGAATTTCCTTGTCCGTCATCAGGAAAAAGCCGCCCCACCACTTTTCGAACTCCAGGAAACGGCGCTCTTCCGTGTCGATGTGGGCGTAGAGATGGTAGTACTTGGCCCAGAGGGTGTTGGCCGGATTGAGATCCTCGAAATTCGCCACCAAATGGGCGCCGTCGAATTTTCCATGGCCCAAGTCGCTCAGGAACGAATTGACCCACACACCGCCCAGCAATCCGCCGCGGTAGCGCATGAAGTGGCTGCCCTGCACGCCGCCCCAGTAGGACAACGGCGAACCGTTGTAGACCATGGGGCCGACCAGATCCGGCCGCTCGGCGCCGATCAAGGCCGCCGCCCAGCCCCCCTGGCAGTTGCCGATGACGGCGGGCTTAGGGGCGTCGGGGTGGCGGCGGCGGACTTCTTCGACGAAGCGGACCTGGGCCTTGCAGACGTCGGCCAGCGTCTGATCCGGCACCGGTTCGGTGGAGAAAATCATGAAATAAACGGGATGCCCCGCATTCAAGGCCATGCCGATCTGCGAATCCTGCTTGGATCCGCCGATGCCCGGGCCGTGTCCGGCGCGCGGATCGATGATGATGATGGGACGACGGCCGACATGGAATACCCTTTTTTGAGTGTCGGTGTCTGTAAATGGGCCGAGGTCCGGCGCACCTTCCTTGTTTCGGGCGCTCTGAGGGGTGGCAGCCTCGTGTCCCCCCGCGCGCGGCCGGCAGCGCCGGTCCAGGATGCGGACCAGCGCGTAGTTGACCGGCCGCTCGAGGCCGCGCCCGTCCAGGATCATTTCATAGTCGAAAACCAGCACCGGCGGCTGGCCCTGCGACACATGCTCCAGGTACACATTGCCGCGTTGCCGCAGGACATCCCAGAACAAGACGCAGCGCTGGGCGGCGTCGACCAGGTAGTCGCTGACATCACAAAACGCATGGATCGAATCGACTGAAACGAAATCGGCGGCTGGTTTCACGAGGCAGTTCCTGTTCAGCGGATCAGAAATTTTCAAACGTGGCCTGTCCGGGGGGATTGGACGGCTTGTCTCCGCTCTCCGCCGCTTCGCGCTCCACCCGGTCGACCGATCGAAACCCGCGCGGGAGCTTCTTCCCCCGCCGGCCCCTTTCGGCCGTGTAGTCCTTGAGTGTTTCCGGCGTCAGCTTGAAGGTGCGCTTGCCGGACCGTATCACCAGGCAGTCCCGAGGGTCGAACACGACCAGGTGTTTCAGAGCCTCCTCCCGTGCGACCAGCTTCTTCCTGGGAATCTGGATGATCTTGTTGCCCTTGCCCTTGGGCAGGATCGGCAGGTCCTTGAGTGCGATCACCAGCAGATAGCCCGCGCTGGTGAAGACCGCCAGATGCTGGTGCTCAGCATCCTCGACCGTCAAAGAGGGCAAGGCGCTGGCGCCCTCCGGGACCTTCAGCATGGCCTTGCCCTTCTGGTTCTTGCTGTGAAGATTGCCCATCTCGGTCAGGAAACCGTAGCCGTAGTCGCTCGCCAGAAGATGATGCTGGCTTTCCGGCCCGATGGCGACCGAGACGAAGCGCGCCCCGGGCGGCAGCGCAAAGCGCGCGGTGATCGGCTCGCCCTGCCCGCGGGCCGACGGCAGGCTGTGGGCTTCCAGCGAGTAGGTTCGGCCGGCCGTATCCAGGAACACGGCAAACTGGTTGGACTTTCCCCGCGCCGCGCTCAGGAAGGAATCCCCGGGTTTGTACCCCAGTCCTTCCGGGTCGATGTCGTGGCCCTTGGCGGCCCGGACCCAGCCGTTGGCGGACAGCACCACCGTCACCGGATCGGCGGGTGCCAGGTCCCTTTCCTTGATGGCCTGGGCCTCTTTGCGCTCGACGATGCGGGTCCGGCGGCCGTCGCCGAATTTTTCCGCGTCGGCCTTCAGCTCCTTCTTTAGCAGGCGCTTCAGCCGGGCCTCCGACGAAAGGATCCCCTCGATGTCCCGCTTTTCGGCTTCGAGCTCGCCCTTCTCCTTCTTTAGTTTCAACTCCTCGAGCCGCGCGAGCTGCCGCAGCCGGATCTGCAGAATGGCCTCGACCTGCACTTCGCTCAGCTGGAAGCGCCGCATCAGCTCGCGCTCGGGGTCGTCGCTCTTGCGGATGATGCGGATGACCTCGTCCAGGTGCAGGTAGACGATGAGCAGGCCCTCCAAAATGTGCAGCCGCTCGTTTATTTTCTCCAGCCGGTAGGTCAGCCGCTTCACCACCGTTTGCCTGCGGAATTCGAGCCACTGCCGCAGCAGGTCGACCAGGCCGAGCGTCTGCGGCCGTCGGTTCAGCCCGATGACGTTCAGGTTGAGCCGATAGGTTTTCTCGAGCTCGGTCGTCGCCAGCAGGTGGCTCATGAGGGCGTCCTTGTCCACGCGGTTGGACCGCGGGATGACGCGCAGCCGGATGGGGTCTTCGTGGTCGGACTCGTCGCGGATGTCGGCCACCATCGGCAGCTTCTTGGCCTGCATCAGCCCCGCGATCTGCTCGATCACCTTGGCGGTCGACACCTGGTAAGGCAGGGCCGTGATGATGATGTCCCCGTTGTCGTACTCGTAGGAGGCGCGCATGCGGATGCTGCCCAGGCCCGTGCGGTAGGCTTCGATGATGTCCGCCCGGGGGTTGATGATCTCGGCGCCGGTCGGGAAATCGGGGCCCTGGATGTAGGCGCAAATGTCTTCGATGCCCGCTTTGGGATGGTCGATCAGGTGGATGCAGGCCTCGACCACCTCGCCGCTGTTGTGGGGCAGGATGTCGGTCGTCATGCCGACGGCGATGCCCGTCGCCCCATTGAGCAGAATGTTGGGCAGCCGGGCCGGGAGCGTGACGGGCTCCCGCAGGGTGCCGTCGAAGTTCGGGGCCCACTCGGTGGTGCCCATCTCCACTTCCGCTAAAAGCATGTCGGCATAGGGCGAAAGGCGCGATTCCGTGTAGCGCATAGCGGCGAAGTCTTTGGGGTTGTCGATCGAGCCCCAGTTGCCCTGGCCGTCGATAAGCGGATAGCGGTAGGAGAACGGTTGGGCCATGAGCACCATGGCCTCGTAGCAGGCGCTGTCGCCGTGGGGGTGGTATTTGCCGAGAACGTCGCCGACGGTGCGGGCGGATTTCTTGTACTTGGCGGTCGCGCGCAGCCCGAGCTCGCTCATGGCGTATATGATCCGGCGTTGCACGGGCTTCAGCCCGTCGCCGATGAAAGGCAGCGCCCGGTCCATAATGACGTACATGGCGTAGTTGAGGTAGGCAGGCCGGACGAATTCAGCCACCGGCATCCGCTCCACGCTCTCCACTTGAAGGGCTCTGGTACGGACCATCTTGCTATGCTCCAAGACCTTATTTGAGTGTTATAACAGCTTAAAATCAAAAAAATTCAAATGGTAAATCCGAAATCCGAATATCGAAACCCGAAACAAATCCGAATAACCGAATGACCAAAATTCAAAACCGGACTGGTTGATTTGAGAATTTGAATTTCGAATTTGTTTCGAACTTCAGATTTCGTGCTTCGTATTTTCATAAGCAGTTGCCGGATCGCGGCTGGAGCCTATTCTGCCGAAGTAGCTTTGGCTACGAAGGCAGGAAGCCACCTCCCACAAGGGCACACTTCATTGCAGCAGTTCCGCCTCCGCCCGGTCCCCTTCCGCCTCCAGCCACTGCTTGCGGTCCTTGACCCGCTTTTTGGACAGCAGCATGTCCATGACCTCATGGCTGCCGCCCTCCTTGGGAAGGGTGAGCTGCACCAGGCGCCGGGTTTCGGGGTGCATGGTGGTCTCGCGCAGCTGCAAGGGGTTCATTTCGCCGAGGCCTTTGAAGCGCTGCACGTTGACCTTGCCCTTGCCGGCCGCGCCGTTGAGCCGCTTAATGACGGCGTTCTTCTCCTGTTCGTCGATGGCATAGAAGACCTTCGTTCCCTGATCGATGCGGTAGAGGGGCGGCATGGCGACATAAACCTTGCCGGCCTCGACCAGCGGGCGGAAGTGCCTCAGAAACAAACCGCACAGGAGCGTGGCGATGTGCAGCCCGTCCGAGTCGGCATCCGCGAGGATGATGTTCTTGCTGTAGCGCAGCCCGGAAAGATCGCTTGAGCCCGGGTCGACGCCGATGGCCACCGCGATGTCATGGATCTCCTTGGACTGCAGGATCGAGCCGGATTCCTCCTCCCAGGCGTTGAGGATTTTCCCCCGGAGGGGCAGCACCGCCTGGGTGTTCTTGACGCGCGCCTGCTTGGCCGAGCCGCCGGCCGAGTCGCCCTCCACCAGGAAAAGCTCGGATTCGTCGGGGTTCTGCGAGATGCAATCGGTCAGTTTGCCGGGCAGCGCCGGGCCGACCCCCACCTTCCGGCGCACGACCTTGGCGGCCTCTTTAAGGCGGCGCCTGGCGTTTTCGATCGCCATCTCGCAGAGCTTCTGCGCCACCTCCGGGTTCTGGTTGAGGAAGTGCGAAAACGCGTCCTGCACGACGCTGGCGATGAAAGCCGTGCACTCACGAGAGGAGAGGCGCTCCTTGGTCTGTCCCGAAAACTGCAGGTCCGAGAGCTTGGCCGAAAGCACGTAGCTGCAGCGCTCCCAGATATCCTCCGGCGCAAGCTTCACCCCCTTGGGGATGAAGCCCCGGAAATCGCCGAAATCCCTGAGCGAGGCCAGCAGCCCCGACCGGAACCCCGCCACGTGCGTGCCGCCCTGGGGTGTCGGAATCAGGTTCGCATAGCTTTCGACGATGCCGTCCCCGCCTTCGGGGAGCCAGATGACCGCCCAGCTGACGGATTCATCCTTGCCCTCCACCTGCCCCACGAAGGGCTCTTCAGGGATGCGGTTGTAATCTTTGAGGCTTTCGACAAGATAATCCTTCAGCCCGTCTTCGAAGTACCAGCTTTGGGTCTCGCCGCTGACTTCATCACAAAACGTGACGGTCAGCCGCGGGCAGAGCACGGCCTTGGCGCGCAGGGTGTGGCGCAGGCGGCTCAAGGAGAATTTCGTGGCTTCAAAATACGCGCCATTCGGCCAGAACCGGACCCTGGTGCCGGTGGCGGACTTGGCTGCCTTGCCGACCGTCTTGAGTTCGGAGGCCTTCTTCCCGTCCTTGAAGGACATCTGGTAGACAAGGCCGTTGCGGCGGATCTCGACATCGAGTTTGGCGGAAAGCGCATTCACCACGGAAACGCCGACCCCGTGAAGGCCTCCTGAAAACTGGTAGTTCTTGGTGCCGAATTTGGCCCCGGCGTGCAGCCGGGTCATGATGACCTCGGCGCCGGACACTTTTTCTTCCGGGTGGGTGTCCACCGGCATGCCGCGGCCGTTGTCGATCACCTGCAGCGAGCCGTCTTTGAAATGGGTGACCTCGATGCGGTCGGCGAAGCCGGCAATGGCCTCGTCCACGGCGTTGTCGATGACTTCCTGGGCCAGGTGATTCGGCCGGGTCGTGTCGGTGTACATCCCCGGACGACGTTTGACGGGTTCAAGGCCCCTCAGCACCTCGAGGTCGGCGGCATTGTAGTTATTGGATCCGTTTCTCATCTCTCAAACCTGCCCTGCTCGAGCCGTTCAATAGGATTGACATAGGATTCGATTGGTTGGGGTGTCAGAGCATCCCATATGCTACCGGTAGTGCCTGAGTTTATCAGGAAACGCTAAAAAACGCCAGCAGTAAGCGGCAGGACAAGCGTGAGAGTGGGGTTGTTCTATTTCTCCGGGCACGGGGTGCAGGTGGAAGGCCAGGATTATCTCATCCCGGTCGACACGAAAGTCGAATCGGAGTCGGACATCAAGTATGAAGCCGTGGATGCCGGCCTGGCATAATGGATGCCAAAATCAGCTGGGCATGGTTATCTTGAACGCATGGTGCATCGACCTGTTCTCAAGGAATTTCCGCAATGCCACACGTCTCACGATTCAACGCCGGCCTTCATGCTCGCGAAATGCTCCCCGCCGGACGTGAGGATGACCGCCTCGATGAGCTGCTGCGCGGTCAGCTTTCCGCCGGCCAGGGCAAGGTATCCGGTTCGCTCCAGCTCGCCGTCGGAAAGACCGGCCACGTAGTCGACGAGCGCCGCGCCGTTCCGGCGAAGCACCCCCAGGACGTCCTCCTTCGTGCATGCGGCATGCTGGCGGGCATGCTCGTTGCCCATCGCGACGAGCTGTTCCATCGTGAACTCAGGCAGTTTTACGCCGTTGACGATCATCCGGGCCAGCTCGACGGCCTCGAAATGGGCGGCGCCTATGTGGCGGGCGGTCACCCCCACCGGCCACTCCTCCTTCGCACATGCATTCTTCCAATTTTTCTCCGAACAACCTTCGACAAACGCTATCACCTCAGCGCTGAACGCACGCAGGCGTTGCGCCAGATTTTTCGCTTTCTCGCTCATCAGTGCCGCCTTCCTGTATTTTGTTAGAGAGTTACTGCCGATAATAGAGCGGGATGCGGATGAATCAAGCCCCTGCTCTTGCAAATCAGCCCGGATTAGACTAATCTTTACGATGTATCTATCCGGGATCCTTACTCAATCATGGAGAGCAGGCAGATCCGCCGGGGCTCCCAATTGACGTCCCAACTGCTGGGATACGCCCGCCAACGGCCTTATCAGGTCAAGCCCGAAGCCAAGGTGCTGATTCTAAGCGGCTTCGATTGCAGCGGGAAAATGCCAGAGATTCTAAAACGCGGGTGCGACGGCTGCATTCAGAAACCATACAGTCTGAGCGAGCTGTCGAACAAACTGCGGGAGACGCTGAATCTGAATTGAACCGGCCTTGCCTTCTGACCGGTCCTCTCAGCGCCGGCAGCGAAGGCGCCTAATACACGCGCGCCGCCGCGCCCAGGCAAGCGCTCGGCGCCAGCTGCTACCCGTGCCGTCCTGGGGAAAAGGGGCTTGGATGCTGGCTTGCAAATCGACATTCGGCGGTTCACTGCGAGGGAGCGATCGCCTGCGGCCGGAAACGAGAAGATTCTACGGCAATACCAGATGATACATCGGCTTTTCTAATTCATTATTTTCGATTGGACCGTATAGTTGCTTCAGGATCGTAAAGTAGTTTTGAAGACATGCTACGTTTTGCTCTATCCAGGCTTGCCCTTTCTTCACATACTGCTCTTTCAATGTCCCCATGATAGGGGGTAGGAGAAGGCTCGGCAGTTCCTCGATCATCTGAGAGAGGAAGTCTCGGCCGATAAGGTCTAACACAGCCAAGGGAACTCCGGCCTTTATGGCGGCAGACTCTATCAAGCTTTTCATTGGGTGACCTCCTGATACTGAAACCCGTTGGAACGCATCCAGCTATTAATGCGGCTGAGCGCCGTCTAAACCACGCACCTGCCTGCTGCGCGGAGACAGCCGGATTTATTATTACGCGGGCGGATCTTGTTTGGTGCTTTTTGACGCTTTGGTTTTTTTGGGAGGTGCTTTTATCGCATCCGCTTTTTCCTGCTGCACTGTTTGTTCCCAAAGGCGGCGTTTTTGGATCCGGTCTTGGAACACCAGGGATGTTTGAGCCTCTTCACCATCGGCCCACTGAATTACCATTTCGCCCTTTTCAATGGACATGACCGTAAATATCCCCTTTTCATTTTCGTACTTCTCCCCGACCACAAATTCGAATTCCGTGGATGGATTCATCTTCCCTCCATTTGCTCTGATTGCGTGGCAATTCTTATTAGTTTTTTAGAGGTATTCTATCCCCAAACCATAGGGCCAATGCGCATCCTCACCCTTTAAAAAAACGTCACCCGAGGTCGATCATACTTCTCAAGAAAAATGATGGAACCGTTGAAGAGAGCTAAAACCCAATGAAGAATCAGAGAGGACCGGGCGCCCCCCCCAGTGTGGCAAGGGAGGCGCCGACTTCAGAGTGAGTGGAAATTTAAAGCGCCTTTACGTTGGCTGCGGACTTGCCCTTAGGCCCGTCTTGAACATCAAAGCTAACCGCTTGACCTTCTTGAAGGCTTTTAAAGCCGCTATCTTGAATAGCACTGAAATGCACGAATACATCGCTTCCATTTTCGGCTTCGATAAAACCGAAGCCTTTACGCTCATTGAACCATTTAACTTTTCCCTGCATCGTCGCTCTTATCCTCCTTTCATAGATTTTCTAAAGGTGGATTCGGACGATGACATAAAAAAACCACCGCACTTTGTAGAGTGTGGTGGTTAAGCCCTACACCGCAAAATGTTTTTTAATCCAACCTTTATGGCAATCGATCCCCGCAGGGGATTTTTCGATGCCGATTACATATAAAGTACGCTCATACTATTTTCGTGTCAACATGAATTAGAGGGATTTTCGGTTCTTTCGTAAAAAAGTTGAAAATGCTGTAGCGGCGTAAAATAAAGACATCGGATTAACCGGTTCTGATAAAGTTAGTTTTGCCGACCAAACTTTCACCAGAAAGGAAAATCCGATGCGGCTGCACCCTGTCACAGAACTGCTTGCTATTCCAAATTACCACGTGAGTCATATGGTCGTTCATTCAGACAGCCGCCTCGCTTTATTGTTGGAACCGTCCGCTTGCCGAAGTGGATATCGATAAACGCAAGGTCATCTGGAACCATGATGGCCACGGCAAATCCGTCTTGGGCTCCTTCTATGAGGAGCTTGGAGCAGAGCACTGCGCCACCATCGAGGCGGTCGCCAGTGACGGCGCCCGAGGGTTTCTCTCAGCCACAATGGAGCATGCAAAGAACGCCTTAATCGTCCTTGACCACTTTTATATAAAAAAATACTTGAACGACGCGGTAGACACGGTGCGCAAGGAGGAGCTGAACAAGGCCCGGAAGGCGGACAATGCCGAACTGATCTCGCTCCTGCATTGCAATAAACGCTTTATCCTTATGCAGATTACTCAAGATACATCAACACTGCGGCTCGCTGAACCCCAGGCTTCAACTTAAAGACGAATGATGGGAATTTTTTCAAAATACGCCGACTTTTTCCGCCAGAACAGGGACCGTCTCTCCAGCGGCCGTCCCGCAGCCGATAAGATCGCTTCCAGCGGCAAAATAGCAGCCGGCGCTTTGCCATGAGCCAACGAAGGCATTATGCCCGGGTTCTTGCGTATTAGTCTCCTGCGCATTACTGTTTGGAAAGCGCAAAAAAAGCGCACACTCTTAAATCGGGAGGTTTGCCATGCAACGAAGCGTTTTGATAACGGTTGTTCTGATTTGCGGGCTGATGGCGACATTGGGTTCCGCCCAGGACATCAAAAGCGTCCTCAAGGGCGCGGCGGGTGTCGGCGGCACGGGTGCCGGCCAGGGGGATGCGGCGGCAGGGCTTAAAGAGGCTCTTGCCGTCGGGACAGGCAATGCCGTCCAAGCGCTGTCAAAATCAAACGGCTATTTCGGGGATGCGGCCGTGAAGATCCTGCTGCCGGATAAAATGCAGAAGGCGGCCGAGGTGCTCAAAAAGGCGGGCTACCAGAAAGAGGTGGACGACTTCATCCTCAGCATGAACCGTGCGGCCGAGCAGGCGGCGCCCAAGGCCAAGCCCATTTTCGAGGATGCCGTCAAGAAGATGAGCTTTGACGACGCCCAAAAGATCTTGAAAGGCGGCAACACTGCGGCCACGGACTATTTCAAGGCCAAGACCACGCCCCAGCTCAGCGAGGCCTTCAAGCCCGTGATCGGCGACAGCATGAACCAAGTGGGCGCGACCCGTTCCTACAAGGCGCTGACGGACCGCTACAACTCGTTGGTGCCGTTTGGCAAGATGGATTCTTTCGACCTGGACAGCTACGTTACCGGGAAATCCCTGGACGGCATGTTTTTTAAGGTGGGGCAGGAGGAGGCGAAAATCCGCACCAACCCCGCCGCCCGGACGACGGATCTTCTGAAAAAGGTGTTTGCGAAATAACTGCCTAACCCAATACGTCCTCCAACGCCAGGGCGCAGCGTGCCTGCGCCTCTTCAGAGCCCTCAATGTTGAGGATGTGGCTGTCGAAGTCTATGTCCACCAACCGGCAGCCGTTCTGTTCGACCACATTTTTGACAATAGTAAGAATCTGCTCGTCTTTGAGCGGAGCGTTCATGTGAGTTGATCCTCTCTGATCGCGCTTCAAGCGCGGCGTTATGGCCAATGGAAACAATTTTAAGGATGAAATAATTCAAATCAAGGCGGCCACCTTGACCCTTCGTTAAAATAGGCTTCAACTGAAAACGAGCGCCGAGCTATGACTATCGCTCTGCAGGACCTGCACGAATCCAACGAGTTTCTCAGCTAGATCCTCGACGACTTGGGGGCGGCGGTTCTGATTGCGGATGAAAATTCCCGCATCTTCTACATAAAGGGGCGGGCGTTTTAAAACACCTGCGGTTTACCACACGGCGCATCGTCTACCCGGGCCGCACCATGATCCTTGGGATCGTCTATGACGTTTCGGACATCGAGCGCCAAACAGTCGAGTTGCAACGCAAGCAGGCGATGATCGACAAGGATCTCAAGGCCGTCGCGGCGTCCTGATTCTACTGCTGTTGCTCGTATTCCAGGATGACGGTCACGGTACGATTGAAGGCGCGGCCCTCCGGCAGGCTGTTGTCGAAAACCGGGTCGGCCGGCCCCTTTGCCTCGAACGACACCCGCTCCCTGGCGGCGGCACCGCCTGCCAGGAGCTGTTCATAAGCGGCTTCGGCGCGCTTCTTGGACAAGGCCAGGTTGTAATCGAATTTGCCGATGGTGTCGGTATGGCCGACGATCCTCACCGTCGCTGAAGGCACTTTGCGGATTCGTTGGCCGATGCGGTCCATTACCAGGCGGTTGCGGCCCTTGATCTCCGCCCGGTCGAGATCGAAGAGAATCAGGGCGTACTTTTCAATCACCTTGTAGCCCTCGCGGCGAGCCAGGCGCTCCTCGCGTCTGAGGAATTGAACCGTGGAAGTGTCTCGGGCGCGGAGCGACTGGCCCTTTGCGTCCATGGCCTCCAATGCCGCCGAGACGGTTTGGTAGTTGCCGATATTCAACAGCCCTACATCCTTGAGCGCCAGCACGTAGCTCGGCTCCAGCTCGCCGGCGCCCGTCAACCCTTCCAGGCGCTGGCGGTCGCCGAAAATTTCGATGCTCCAGCGCTTCAGGAGTGCGCCCGGCTCGATCTCGGGGCTGATCCTGAAGGTTTCCGTGTCGCTCAGGGCTTCGATGTAGGTGCTCGCCACGGTGTCGAGGATGGCTGGGTCGTCCGCGTAAATTTCCACCCGCTGGTTCTCGGCACGGCCCTCGGGCAGACCTTCGGCGCTGGCCGCCGCGGGCAACCCGCGGGCCTCAATCTCCAGGCGCGCAGGATCGATTCCCCAGATGCTCCTCAGGTAGCTTCGCACGGACTCGGCGCGGCGGCGCGACAGATCGGCCCTGCCCTTTTCCTCACCGAAGCCCGAATGGCAGCCGACAACCTTTAGTTTCGCCTTGGGCCGCTCCGCCGCTCGCCGGCCGATGATGTTGAGCGCAAGGCGATATTTCTCCATCGATCCCCTGAGGGTTGCGGGATCGAAGCTCTTGGCTTCGAGCGGTGATTTGAAGAGCGCATAGCGGCCGGGGATATCAGCGCGGCCGGTGTCGAAATAAACGTAGTTGAGCAGCGGCGAACTCTCGAGAACGGTGATCTCTTCCACCGTCACGGTCTCCGGCTCAAGCTTCACCGCCACATGAGGGGGAGTGGCCAGTTCCTGAACCACCACTTTGGGATTGGTTTTAATTTGACAGAGGTCCGATGAGGCTTCATGCACATTGCCACCGGAGTCGGTCACACGGATAACGGCCTCGATGGAGCTCAGACGCGCCAGCCGGTCTCGACCGAGGTCGTCCAGCAGAAAGGAATGCGAGCGGACGATTTCAGCCTCGGTGGGCAGCGTTTTCAACGGCCGGTCATTTCCCTGGATGAGGACCTCGCTCTCAGTGATTCCCGGCAAGGGATAGAGGTCGAGCCTTACCTGGACGACATTCCGGTTACCGGCCTCGGCGATCAGGCCGCTGACCGCCCGGGACTGGGTGGCGTCCGAATCGAAGATGAACTCCACCCGCTGGTTTTCGAGTCGGCTGTCGCGGGTGTCCGCGGAGGAAGGTTCGGCCGGCAGATGGCGGGCTTCGATCAGCATGCGCCCGGCGCCGATGCCCCAGATACGCTGGAGATATTCTTTCACCGCCTCGGCCCGGCCCTGTGAAAGCGCCAGGTTGTCCTTTTCGGGCCCGTAGTCGGAGGTGCAGCCCACGATGCCGAGCCGGGCGTCGGGCAGGTCGCGCAGGGCTTTGCCGACGAAGTTGATGATGTTGAAATAGCGGATCGAGAAACCTGTCAGGCTTTCAGGTTTGAAGGCATCCGCCTCTGCGCTGTTTTTTAACTGGGCATATTGGCCCGGAATTTCGCTCTTCCCGGTGGGAAAAAACACCATGTGGCCGGCCGGCATGCCCGTCGTGGTGATCGGCACGTCCAAGCTCAAGATCTTTGGCTCTAAAGCGATCGGGTTAAGCAGCTCGTAGGTCAGGACGTACTTGTGCAGAATCGTGCTTTTGAATTCCTGGAAAATCGGCACGAGCTCGGATGCGGACCGGGCCTTCCAGATGCGGCCGTGATGCTCCCTGGCGAGGCTCGTTAGAAACGCATCGGTTTTCTCGCTCGGCATGTAGTCAATGCAGAAAAGCTGAAATTTTGAGATCCCCAGGGCCTGGATCTCAACTTCGGTTCGTCCGAGCGCACTGTTCAAGTCTTCTCCGTCGGAGAACACCACCATCAGCTTCTTTTCATTGGCCGGCATGTTCTTTACCGTGTCGAGGCCGGCCATGATGGCCTCATAGAGATAGGTTTTGGTGGTGATGCCCCGATCAAAGGCCTCTGCAAAAAATTGCTTCCATTCCGAAGCCTGGCCGGATTTAAAGGCCCGGACATTCAAAGCGCGGCCGCCCCCAACCTTCGTCTGCCGGTCGCTGAACACGAGCGCATGCACGTTGTCGATGGGACGCACGTCCTTCAGAAGGCCGTCCAGGGCAGCCAGCAGCGAGCCGATCGCACCCCGGTCCTTCATGGAGAGCGAATTGTCAATGACCATCACCAGGTTGACGGGGGTCGCCTTGCTGTCCTGAAGCGGTTCAACCGAAAGGATGCGGGCTTTGTGAATACCAGCGCCCATTGCAAAGTCCTGCGGTCCCAGCCCCCGGATCGGCTCGCCTCCCGGGCCAAGCACCGCAACGACGACCTGCTGCGAGTTCGTGACAGGATCAATGGTAATATGGGACTGGAAACCTGGAGTCCTCATATAGATGTCTTCGACGGCATCCACTCGAGGCGAGACCGCTATGAGGACGAGAACCATCCATCCGTTGAGCCCAATTTTGCGCATGTACACTCCTCGGTCGAATAAAAAAATGTTACCCGTTTGCACCGGTCCTGTCAAAAATTCAGATTGTTGTCTTTTTGTTTTCAGCCTTCAGCTTTGGGCTTTGAACCATTGACTCCGTCAGCGAACCAGCGCCAGACTCAGCCAAGGCCAATACGTGATCAGGGCGAGGGCCGCGAGCAGCAGGCCGACAAAAGGCAGGCAGGCTGCGTAGAGCTTCAGCACCGGCCGGTCGAACCGCAGGCCGGCGATGAAAAGATTAATACCCAAGGGGGGAATGGAGGCGCCGATCTCGAGGTTGGTCAGGAAGATGATTCCGAGGTGGATGGGGTCGATCCCATAGGCCTTGGCAATGGGCGCGATGAGGGGGACCACCACCACCAGGGCGGAAAAGATGCCCATGGTGCAGCCCACCGCCAGCAGGAACAGGTTGAGCACCACCAGGAAGACCAGGCGGCTGGCGATGTGCGCCTGGAAGAAATCCAGCATCTGCATGGGGATTTCTGCGTCGATTAGATAGTTGGTCAAGCCCATGGCAGCGCCCAGAATGATCAGCACCCCGCCTACCAGCATCATGCTCTGCTTGATGAGCTCCGGAAGTGCCCCCCAGCGGATTTCGCGCAGGATGATCACTTCCACGACGAACACGTACATCGCCGTGATGGCGGCCGCCTCGCTCACCGCGAAATAGCCGGTGTAGATCCCCCCCAGCACCACCAGCGGCAGCGGCAGCTCCCAGACGCATTCTCGCACGGCTGAAACCAGTTCGCCGGCCCCAAAGGTCCTGCGGGGCACGTGGCACCGGGCGGCGAGGAAGATGCTGTAGGTCGAGAGTACCACCACCAGCAGCGCACCCGGCAGGAGACCGGCCATGAAGAGTTGCCCGATGCCCACCTTGGCGACAATCGCGTAGACGATCAGCGGCAGGCTCGGCGGAAACAGCAGCCCCAGGGTCCCCGAGGTGGTGAGCAGCCCCAGGGAAAAGCGCTCCGGGTACCGGCCGCGGTTCATGGCCGGCAGCAGGATCCCGCCCAGGGCGATGATGGTGAGTCCGGTCGCTCCGGTGAGTGCCGTGAAAACCGCGCAGGTCCCGAGCGCGATCACGGACAGCCCGCCGGGCAGCCAGCCGAGCAAGGCATCGGCCAGCCGGATCAGGCGTCGCGGCGCGCCGCTCTCTGAGAGCAGGTAGCCCGCAAAGGTGAAAAGGGGGATCGCCACGAGCACCGGCGTGGTTGCCAGGCGGTGAATTTCGATGATGACGGCCGAAAGATCGATACCGCTTGCGGAGAAAAGATACAGGGCCAGCCCGCAAATGACGACAAAAACGGGGGTGCCGATGAGCAGCAGCAGTAAAGCGGCGGCCGTGATCAGCAGGAGGGTCATAGTGCCGGCGCCGGCTCCTGTGGTGCAACGGCTCGACGCAGTGCCTGGATCGCGCGCAACAGAAAACGCAGGCTCATGATCGCAAAGGTTGCCGGGATGATCATCTCGAAGACCCAAGTAGGAAGGTCCAGAAAGATGCGGTTGCCGATCTGGGCGTCGTCGCGGACAAACTTCACCGCCGCCCAGGTCATCGCGGCGCAGACGACAAAGGCGCACAGCTGGGAGAAGGCGGTCAGATAACGCCTGCCGGTGGCCGAAGGCCGCAGCTTAAAGACCTCTATGGTGATGTGCCGGCCTTCCCGGGCGGCCAGGGAGGCGCCGATAAACCCGACCCACAACACCAGGTAGCGCACCAAGGACTCGGACCAGGACAGGCCGACTCCCATGAAGTTGCGCAGGGCGATCTGGGCAAAGGCTGTGACGATCATCAACCCCAGGAAAAGTACGATGAGCGCCTTTTCCAGCCTGCCGATGGTTGCGTCCAGAAGTTCCCAGAATCTCACTTCTTGCCCTCCGCGTAAGCCTTCAGCCAGGCTAAGGCTTGCTCCTTCGTTTTTGGGGAGAACTTGTGTCCGTCCTCTTTTTGCATGGCCTTTTCCGAAATAGCCTTGAACTCGGCAATAGTGGCTTTTCCCGGGGCGAGGAACTTGACGCCCTGTTTCTGCATCACCGCGAGGGCCTCCTGGTTCTCGGTGCGAATGACTTCTTTCAGCCGGGTCATGTGGCGCTGAAAGACCTCCTGGACGACGGCCTGGTGCTGGGGGCTGACTTTGTCGAAGACGTCCTTTTTGACCACCAGGCCGCCCAGCATGTAATTCAGGGGCGCGTCCGTGAGGTGCTTGATGCGCGTGAACCACTGCAGGGCGATGGCGACCGAAGGCGGAGCATAGACCACTTCCACCAGGCCGGTCTGGAGTCCGACCAGAACGTCGCTGATGGACAGCGGCACTCCGATGACTCCGGCCTCGCTAAAGATGGCCTTGGCCATGGGCGAGTCGCTCCAGATCCAGACTTTGGCCTTTCTGAGCTGCTCGAGAGTGTCCACCGGCACGGTGGACATCAGGTAGACGAACCCGGCTTCCGACCAGCCCAGCGCCACATAACCGTTTTTCTCGAGGCCGCTCTTGAAACCGTCTTCCATTTTTTCGATAAGGAAATCCGCCTCGGGATAGCTATTGAAAAAAAATGGAGTCTGGAGCACATCGATCTCTGGGAACATCGAGGCCAGCGAGGCGGAGCTGAGCATGGAGGCATGGATCTGCCCGATGTGCATCTTGCGGACCATGTCGCGCTCATCGCCCATGACCCCGCCCGGATAAATCTTGAACTGGACGGCGTTACCGGTTTTCTGCTGGACCTCATCGGCAGCGGCCTTGAGCACCTGCATCCAGGCGCTGCCATCTGGTGCCAGGGTGGCCAGCTTGAAGGTAACGGGCGATTGGCCGCGGACGAATTTCGGCGTCAGCAGGCTGCCGGACAGGAAAAAAACAATCAGCGCAGAAAACAGGCATACCGAGCGGCGCATTGGCGAGTCTCCTTTAAAAATAATCGTCCGTCTTCCCGAGGAGGGCTTCGGCCTTTTGGCGGGCGACGGTGTTCATCAACGTCAAATCAGGGACGGTGTCTGCCGGGGTGTCAAGGACCTTCTTCAAGGTGGAAACGAACAGCTCCCGGTCGAAGGCCCTCCGCGCATAATAGTCCGCGTAGTAGACATAGGCCATAAGGAACTTGCCCTGGCCGATTTCAATTGCCTTCAGGAAATGTTGTTTCGAGAGGTCGAGGTTGCCGCCGGCCACCTGGGGACGGGAGGCATAAAGAACCCCCATGAAGACGTGCGGCCCGCCGTAATAATAGGTTTCATCAAGAGTCAGCGCCCGTCGCATCAGGGCTTCTACGCGCGGCAGTTCCGCCACGGCGCTGATGGATGAAGCGTGGGCGCCGATCCAGTTGCCCCAGCAGGAGGCGGACCAGAAAACAAAGGGGATGTCCGAACCGGTCGTTTCGCCCACCTGCCGCTCGAATTGGTCAAAGGGCGACGTGAGGGGCGCTGAGATTCCGCGTTGCTCCAGGGCCTGTAGGGTGTAGGTCTTGGCCCGCAGCAGGAGGGCGTCGCGAAACGCCGTGTCATCAGTGCCGGCGAACGCCGTCGCATAGGATGAATAAGCCTGGGCGGCGGCGAGCAGCAGCCGGTCGTTGTCGGGCCAACCTTCCACCATGCCGTCCATGAGCATCAGGTAGGCCGGCATGCCCTCGCGGATCACCCGCAAATCGGACTGCTTGTAGGAGGCTTTGGCAACGTCTTCCACCAGGGAAGCGGCACTGATGGTGGTCATTTTCTTGTGAATTGAACAGGATGCCACAAACATCAGGAGGAATAAGATGGAAAGCCTCTTTCCTGCACGGGCAAAATGAAAGACGTCTGATCCGAAGGGTTGAACGGGTGTGGAGACCAACCATCCTCTCTTTCTCTGAACGATGAGGAAAAAGCAAGAAAGAACCTACGATTGGCTGTTGCGGATACCTCATCTAACAGACAATGGCAGTATAAAAAAGGCGATTCACCTCGTCAAGCAAGGAAACGGACCCAATCGGCCAGTTAACGAAACTTTAATAAAAATGGCAGGATGATGCCATCCTGCCATTTTTAATCTTTGGAATGAAAGATTGAGTATGTGTTAAATCACTTTGCGGGAACGTAAGGAATTTCTTTCCCCCACCAATTTTCACCGGCAGACATCTTGGCAGCTTCCGGAGTGGTGCTCTTGTATCCCCACCAGCTATATGACACATGAGAATTGCTAGCGAAAAGCGAATTGTGTTTGTAGAACTCTGAGGTACAGCCGGCGATAAGCATGACGGCCACAAGCAGCAGCAACAATTTTTTCATTTTCTCGTTCCTCCTTTTTGGGGTGATATGTGGTGTGAGAACTCGTTTTAAGGATGCACCATTATAATCATCTCTCTGTATTTGTCCAGAAAAAAAAGAAGAAAACCGACTCACCACCGAAAACGTTCCCGACGAGCCGGAAGTGGCCGTTGGTCGGCAACGCCCGCCTTGTCATAACCAATTTATAATACATGATTTTCTTGATACCGCCGCTTCAACTGTACCCCTCCGCATGTAAACATCTCTTGGAATCAACATCGCTTAATGCTTCGTCAAAGCCGGGAAAGCCTTTCTTCGGGGTGCCTTGAACTTGGAAGCTAAAGATTTGCTGGGGCATGCCCGATATAGATCAGTGTAAATCCCCTTCACCGTGACAAGGGTAATTCATGGCGAACCTTCATCGCGCCACGACGACCGGACGGGCAACGACGCCTTTAGAGGCTTTGATTGTCCTAATCCTGTGCTTGGGCTGCAGCAGCCCGGGCGCAATTCTCACCGCCAAGGAAACCCGCGTCGAGCATCTGACCCAATTTTTGAGCTTTGAAACGCGTCGGGAACAGTCCGCCATCGCACGGCGAAGCGCTTGGTATCAGGAGCCGCAGCTGGAGTTGTTTATCGAGCAGGTCCTGGCAGTCCTGATGCCATGCGAGAGAACGATCGGCATAATTCCGCGGGTCGTGCTGCTCAGAGAAACAAGCCTCAATGCTTATTCGTTCCCCGATGGCGCTATCTATGTTCACACGGGCCTTCTCGCCCGGCTTGAAAACGAAGCGGAGCTGGCCCTGTTGCTGGCCCATGAACTTGTCCACGTCACCCGACGGCATGCCTTGCATGCGTTAATGCATGAGCGCAAGGAAGCCGGGGCGCCATTCGCCGATCGGGGCTGGCCGGATTCTTTATCCTGGTTTCAGGAGCAATCGACCGTCCCGGACCGTGCAGAGCCATCGGATGCGCTGTTGAATCTGCGGCAGAGCCTGGAGCAGGAGGCCGACTACCTGGGTCTTGACATGATTGTCAAGGCCAACTATGATCCGTATGAAGCAATTGAAATATTTGAACATTTGATAGAGGCGCCGGGCACGAAAGAAACCCATGAGCGTGCCGGGCGCATGTATAAGATGCTTTCATCGGCCGCTCTTGGTGTGGCCAGGCGGCCGGCGGATCACCATGCCTTTAAGGAACGCCTCCTCCCACTGCGGGTGGCTCAGGCGGAATATGAGATTCAACATGGCCAATGGGATGCGGCTCTAAAAGGCGTTCGTCGCCTGGTAAGAGACGACCCGGGGCATGCCCGCGGTCATTATCTTCTGGGGGAAATTTTCAGACAACGCGGCCAACCCGAGGACGAACAGAGAGCCTTGATGCACTACCATCAGGCCATCGCTTCCGACCCTTCTCGCCCGGAACCTTGCAAGGCCCTCGGGCTTATCTACCTTAAGTTGGGGCAGGCCCGGCGGGCCAAAGTGTTTTTTCAAAGCGCTCTGGATCTGGCCGCGCAATCACGCGATGACGCTTACATCCGCAGCTATCTAACCCAATGCGACACCTTGATTGAAGGAGGAACCCCATGACCATGAAACCTCGTTTTTGGATCTGCATCTTCCTGGCGGCCTTGCTGGCCTCCTGTGCGCACGCCGGCGGGAGCAAACCGCCGTATACGTTCAACGCGGCAGTCCCGGAGGGCTGGAAAACCATTGCCTCCGAGGAGCCCATGCTTTTCATGACCAAGGATGGCGGCTACAAGCAGTTCGTGCTCATTCGGGAGCGCCCCCTGGCCGAGCCTTTTCAATTTACCAAGAAAACGATGCGCGCGGCCACGATGCCGGAAGAGGCGGCCGAGATCATCATCAATGAAATCCTGGCCGACCCCAATATCCGCAATTTCAGCGTAACCGAAAACATACCCGCACGCATCGACGGCAACAGCGGATTTCGGCTGGCCTTCGTCTACACGGATGTCGACGGGTACATTTTCAAAACGATTTACTACGGGTTCATCAAAGGCGACACCTTTTACAACATCCGCTACGGTGCCACCCAGGAGGATTATTTTCAGAAGGACCTGAAGACCTTCGAAAAGGTGCTTGCCAGCTTTAAGCTCGCCGCTGCGAAATAACGACGAGTGGCTGCGAGGACAGGTGATCCTCTACGACCCCCGTCAGCCCCACAGCCTGATGGAGTTCGGGATCGAAATCCCCGTAATGGACAGCCGCGCCTCGGAAACCTTCGCGCGGCTGTCCACCCACCCGCAGATAGGACCGCGGATCGCCGCTTGGCACATCGACACGATTCAGGAGCAGGTTACCCGCGAGGACCTGCTGCGGGTTCACTCTGGGGATTACGTCGGCCGGCTTTTCTCGGACGACCTGGAGGCCGAGATCATCCGCACCTACGAACTGGTCGACGCCGACGGAAACTACCACCGCTTTAACCCCTCCGCCGCGCGGCTGCCGCTGACCGCCCTCTTCGAAAGGATCCTCAGGCGGGTGGCGGGCACGATTCAATGCGGGCGCCTGGCGCTGCAGCAGGGGTTTTGTTTTTACTTCGGCGGCGGCATGCACCACGCCCAAAGGGAAGGCGGCGCGGGCTTCTGCCTGGTCAACGACCTGGTCATCGCACTGCGGCGGCTGCAGTCGGAAAAACGCGTCCGCAGCGCCTGGATCATCGATGTGGACGCCCACAAGGGTGACGGAACCGCCGCCATCACCGCCGGGGACGAGTCGATCACCACCCTGAGCATCCACATGGCCCGGGGCTGGCCGCTCGACCAGCCGGAGCGCGGCACGAACGGGCGCCCGAACCCTTCCTTCATCCCCAGCACCGTCGACATCCCGATGGAAGCCGGCGAGGAGGCCCTTTACAACAAGCGGCTGACGGCGGGCCTGGAACGCCTGTCCGCCGCCGGCCGGCCGGAGCTCGCGCTGGTGGTCTGCGGCGCCGACCCCTATGAATTGGACGAACTGCCTTCCACGGCCGGCCTGCGACTCACCCTGGAGCAGCTCCTGGAGCGCGATCGGCTCGTGTATTCCTTCCTGCGGGCCCAAGCCGTCCCCGGCGCCTGGGTGATGGCCGGCGGGTACGGCCGAAACTCGTGGAGAGTGTACACCCAGTTCCTCGAATGGGTGCTGCTCGACAGGCTGTCTGACTAAGCCCCGGCCGCCGCTCCGGGCGGTGCCCCGCCATCCCCGCCACCCTCCGCTGAGCTTGATCTTCGCCGCGGATAAACAGGCCCTTGGCCTTTTCACAGGCCTCCCGGGCCAAACGGTCTGCAACGGCATCGTGGTCAGGCGGTGGCTTGCCATTTGGCGCGGCGCCGGGCTATAGTGCGGGGAGTCTTTCTTTGCAAGCCGATCAAAAAATCCCCCCGCCCCCCCTCGGTCGAAGCGGGGAAAGGAAGTGGTCTCAGACCGGCATGAAGACCTTCATTGGATACACGGAAGCGCTGGACCTCACCCTGGCCAACGTCGCTCCCGGCGGCACCGAAAAACGGCCCTTGCTTGAGGCGGTCGGACGAATTCTGGCCGAGGATCTGGATGCAAAGGTCGACAGCCCGTCGGTCAGCTCCTCGCGCAAGGACGGCTATGCCGTTTTCCCGGAGGATTTGAAGGCCGCATCACCGTCGTCCCCGGCGCGGCTGACGCTGATCGGCAGCCTCTCCGCCGGCGATCTGCGGACCGTCGACATGAACCGCGGGGAGGCGGTGCGAGTGACCACGGGCGCCCTGATCCCCGCCGGCGCCGACGCCGTGATCTCCGAGGAGTTCTGCCGGGCGGAGGGATCAAGCGTGGTCTGCCTCAACACGGCCGGCCCGGGCCGCAACATTCTGCACCGCGGCACCGATGTGCGCACCGGCGAGGCCATCGCTTCCGGCGGCTGCGAATTGACCCCGCCGCTGCTCGGCTTGATCGCCGCCGCCGGCCATGGCGAGGTAGGCGTCTATCGAACGCCCCGGGCCGCGGTGATCGCCACGGGCGACGAAGTCGTGGCGCCAGGCCTTCCATTGCCGGCGGGCAAGCTCTATGCAAGCAACATGGTGGAAATCGGCGCCTGGCTTCTACTTCACGGAATTCCGTTCGAGACCGCGGTCATCCCGGACCGGCCGCAGGCCATCCGCGAAGCGATTCAAAGCCGCCTGGCCGAAACCGACGTGTTCATCACCAGCGGCGGCGCCTGGGGCAGCGAAAAAGACCTGATCCTCAAGGTAATGGCGGACATGGGCTGGACGGGAGTCTACCACCGCGTGCGGATGGGCCCGGGAAAGCCGGTCGGATTCGGGCGCCTCGACGGCAGGCCTTTCTTCGTCCTGCCCGGCGGCCCGCCTTCCAACGAAATGGCCTTTCTGCAGCTCTGCCTGCCTGCGCTAATGAAGATGATGGGCGTGAAACCGCCCGTTTTTCCAACGGCATCGGTACGGCTGAGTGATCGGGTCACCGGAGAGCTCGGCTGGACCGAGTTCGTCCATGCGCGGCTTGAAAAAAGGCCATCCGGCCTCATGGCGGTGCCCTCCCGCTTGAAAAGCCGTTTGAAATCCATGGCCGAAAAAGAGGCGCTGATCATCATCCCGGAGGAGCGCGATGAGATCCCCGCCGGTGAGACGATCGAAGTTCAAGTGCTGAAACCGATGGTCGCTCCCCGAGGAGCCGATGCATGAGCAGTCCCGCCGCAGAAATCATCTGCTACTGCTTCAACCATGCCCGCGCCGACATCGAACGTGATTACCGCAAAAACGGCCGTTCGCTGATTCTCGAAAAAATCATCGCGGCCAAGCGCCTGGGCGCCTGCCAGTGCGCCACCCAAAACCCCAGAGGCACCTGATGCCTGCCCGACGTCCGCCGGGTGCTGGACGAGGCCAACCGCATGCAAAAATTAAAATCCGAAATCCGAATCTCGAAACCCGAAACAAATTCGAATATCAAATGACCCAGGAGTGACTGGCTGCAATTGCATTTTAGCGGCTTCCTCAAGACGCCGCTAAGCCTTTGCTTTTCAAGAGCGGGCGGGGGTCGATCAAGTGCCGAGAAAACCAATCCTTGTGGTGCGAGGTTCCGAAGGCGAGCGATAGGATCTCTGAAAAGTGAAAGATCGGGATCGGGTTTTTCAGGGTGCAGCGAACCTCCAGGTTCATGTGGCACATGGCACAGGCCGTGACGATGCAGTCCGCCCCGCTCTCGGCCGCCGCCTGCATGATGACGTTCACCTTGGGGGTCACGATGTCCGGCCTCGCCACGGTCAGGAAGGTCCCGCAGCACTGCGAGGCATGGCCCCAGTTCACAGACCGAAGGCCCAGCTTCGCCAAGGTTTTTTCCATGATCCCGTAATAATTGGAGCCCGAGCGCAACGCATAGGGGCGGTTGAGCATGCACCCGTAATAAGGAGCAAAGCGCATGTCGATAGGGACATGACCGTTCACCGCCAGCAGGCGCTCCAGATCCACGTCCTCCAGCAACCCGAAAAAATGCCGGGTCCGCAAGTCGGGATCGAAGGGCCGGCCCCACATCTGCAAGTATCGCTCGCGTGCAGCCTCATCGTTTCTCAGGCGGTGCTGGGCGTGCTTCAGCCTCAGCGTGCAGCTCGGGCAGGCCGCCACCAGGGGCCGGCCCGGCGGCGCCAGGGAAAGGTTGCGGCAGGCGAGATCGAACGCTATTTGGTGATTGATGCTGTGCGCGGAGGAACTGCCGCAGCAGTTCCAGTCGGCCAGCTCGATCATGCGGATGCCCATTTTATGACAGCACTCGATCAGCGACTGGTTGTTCTCCTTGGCCGTGGTCGCCAAAGAACAGCCGGGGAAATAGGAAACTTCGATGACGGGGGCTGCGGCCATGGCTATTCCTGGAAGATTTTTTTCACGTCCCCGATACGCTCGACCCTGGAGGGAGTCAGATCCAGCTTGCGTTTGGCCAGCATCTTCATGCCCACAGCCCAGTCGCTGATCAAATCGCGGGTCTTGAGTTTGTAGCGCAGCATGATCTCCATCTTGTGGGTTCGGCCGTAGCGTTCGATGGAGTTGAGCACCTCGCGGTGGAAGTTCACGATGTCCGGCTCCTTGATGTCGGCATGTTCGGCCAGAGCCTTTTCACGCAGCGCGTCCATCACCGCGGCGATATCGATGGCCATAGGGCATTGAATGGAGCACGTGTGGCATCCGACGCAGACCCAGATCGTGTTGCAGGTCAGCGCTTCGGCCTTCAACCCCAGCTGCGCCAGCCGCATGACTCCGTTGGGCATATAGTCCATGTATTCGCTGAAGGGGCAGCCGCCGCTGCAGCTGCGGCACTGCAGGCAGGTGTAGAAGTCCGTACCGGAAAGCCGCTTGACTTCTTTGGAAAAATTCAGATCGAGGTCGTTCGAACGAATCAAGGTTGGATTGGGGTCTTTCATATCATCAGCCGTTGAGCGCATAGAACAGATTTACCGCTTCTCGCTATTGCAAAGCTATAGCTTGGCGATTGTAAATCAAGGGCCCATCGCGGCTGATTAAACTTTCCCGGGAGTTGTCCGCTTCTACCGGTCTGACGAAGCGGCGATGTGTTCCATCGCCTCAACGGCATCTCGCACGGCTGTGAAAATCAAGTTGGAGTGTTTGCGTTCCTTGAAGCTGCCCTGCTCCTCAATTTCTATATAGGCCGGGCTGATGGCCCCGCCGATGGCGTAAAGGCCGCGGATGCTGGTCTGGTAGGGTGGACGCAACAGAATCAGTCGCGCACCTTCTTTTCCGATTTTGCAGATCCCCTCGGTGCAGGTGATTTGCTGGATACTCAACCGATCAAACACAGGTGAAGGCCCTTGCGTCCCGATGCAGGCGATCACGTGTTTCATGGGGAAGCTCATGCCTTGCTGCAATTCAACTCCCTGGCCTATCTGAACATTTTGCGTTTGAACCAGCAGCCGCTCCACGCCGTCCTTATCCACTTCGCCGATTTTTGGGACAACGCCTGGAAGGATCTTGATGTTGCCGCCCAGAAGAATCTCTTCTCCCAGATCCCGGGCCACTTCCTTATCGACTTTGAAGTGTTCCTTCTTATGGCCCCAATAGACCGGGGTATGGTCGTCCGCCGCCCGCTTGGCCCTGGACAGTGTGGCGGCAACGTCTGCGGCGGCATTCCCGCCGCCCAAAACAAGGGTCGGTGCACCTATGTGTTCGGCCGGATTGTCAAGCTTCCGGGCCACCGTTTTAGCCTCTCCGTAGATGCCTAATTCAACGGGGATGTTACTGCCGAAGGCCAGCACGATATTTCGAGCGCGATAACGGTTCAGCCGTGTGATCAGGCTGAACTCCTGCGGCTCCTTCTTGACATCCAGAAATTCCTCGTTGAGATTTATTCCTATCTTGTGTTTCTCCACACACTTCTCAATCTTGATCAGGTAATCCTCAACAGGATCGTTGTTCGGGTTGGGCGCAAGATCGTCGATCGGAAAAGGTCCCGTCTCTCCCTTGGGGATGGTGGGGTACACCCGCTTGCCGCGTGGATAAGAGTCTATGATCCCCTGAAATAGGCTTTTCCCTTTTTCAAGGACCAGGTATCTCAGCCCCTTTTCAGACGCCTTGATCGCACAGGCGATCCCCCCTGGCCCAGCCCCCACAATGGCCACATCATAGAGCGTCATCGAGATAATCTTCCATCATTGCATTACTCGTTATTCCGATGATTTTTTGGCGGAGCATTCCACGCAACGGCCATATTCGTCGACGCAGTCCGGGCAATGCAGGCGGCCGCAGAGCCGGCACTCGGTCATCGCCGTGTCGGAATCGCTCTTGATGTCTTTATGACAGATGGTGCATTCGAATTGAACATCTTCGGGTTCTGGCATTTGGTTCCTCCTTTCTGATTATGGATGGGGTCTCAATACAGCCAACCCTTTGGTTAATTCCAGCAGAACCCCCAGCCCCTGCTGGACTTGCGGGTCCCCCATCCCTCTCAGCATGCCCCATGCACCGACGGCGGGGGCGCCGGCGACATTCACCCGGGATGGCAGGTCGGCTAAACGATCCAGAAGGTCGAGGGCCTCCGGAGCGGTCAGCTTCTTCAGAATACCGGTCATGCGCACCAAGCCGTTGCTGATCTGCTGCAAATCTTCGGCCGAATAAGAAGCGCCTACTTTTTTTAGGACCTCCATACCGGTGCCGAGCAGGCGCAGCACGCCGCGCTGCTCCAGATCGTCGAGGAAGGATATCATCTGTGGCACGCTGGACTTAAGCAGGGGCTCGGCCGTCAGCGCGAAATCGATCAAATTCTTCATTTGATCCAGGGCGAAGTCCAAGTTCCTTACGTTACGCATCATTTTCTTGATCAGAAACAGCAGATCCTCCAGCTGGAAGTCGGCCTCCACATCCGCCAGCTCGACGATCAACGCCTGAACCGCTTCGTTGACGCGCGGCGCCAGCTCTTCGCGCAGCTCGCCGAGGGCCTTGGCGGATGCCGTCAAGGGCGCAATCTGGCTTTCCAGACGGTCGAGGCGATCCAGAATCATCTCTTCCGTGGTCATGGCATCACCTCCCTCAAGCGGCCTGGCGGATCTTGCCCGCCAGGTTCATCTGCGGTTCAAGCGGCAGATCGAGGCCCTTCATCATCAGATTCCAGTAGACCCAGCGAAACATCATCTTGCCCCAGTGGTTGCTGAGGCTTTCCTGCAGCAAGCTGAAGGGACCCATTCCGGGGAACGGGAACTTGCCCGACAACGGCTCAACGGCGTAGTTGAAATCGAGCAGAATCGCCTTTTCGAAGCCCGAGGCCAGGAAACAGGTGGCGTGGCCATCAAACTTCGGCAGCGGCGGGTGGCCGTCGATTTCGCGCACCAGGTTTTCAACCAGCGTGTAGGCCATGTAGTGGGCCACGGAGCCGGCCTTGGAGGTCGGGACATTGGTCGTGTCGCCGATCACGTAGATCCGATCGAACTTGCTGGCCTTCAACGTATGCTTGTCGGTCGGCACAAACCCTACAGGGTCGCTGATCCCGGAGTCGATCAGCGCCTTGGCGCCCATGTTGGGCGGTATGGCTATCAGCAAATCGAAACCGACTTTTTGCCCTTTGTGGGATTCGATGGTTTTCTCTCCGGCATTGACCTGGGCCAGATCAAAGTAAGGCGTCACCTTGATGTTTTTCTTGGCGGCAACAACGGCCAGCGTTTTAGCGGCCACCGGCTTGGTGAAAACGTTGTCCAACGGCGTCACGAATTCGATCTCCACCTTGTCCCGGACTCCATTTACAGTGAAAAACCAGTCCGCCATGAACACGAACTCCAGCGGAGCGATGGGGCATTTGTAAGGGAATTCGGCGATGTTGAGAACCACCTTGCCGGAGTTGAAGTACTTCAATCGCTTGCGCAGCGCCAGGGCGCCCTCTAACGTGTAAAAGTCGAAGATGTCCTTGCGCCAGCCGTCCAGCATGCCGTTGATCTCCGCGGGCTGGATATCGCAGCCGGTCGCTATCACGAGCCAATCGTACTCATACTGCCCCTTGAGCGTTTCAACCCGCCTTTGCGCCGCGTCGATTTTCACCACCTTATCTACCACAAAAGCTACGCCTTGCGGGATGAATTCTTTTTTAGGCTTCAGCACATCCTGCTCTCCGTAGATCCCGAAGGGGATGAACAGATAGCCGGCCTGGTAATGGTGGCGCTCATCCCGGTCGATGATAGTTATTTCCCATTCCGATTCTTTCAGCTCCTTGCGCAGCATGTTGGCGACGATGGTGCCGCCTGCGCCGGCGCCTAAAATCAAGATTTTTCTCATCAGACTTTCCTCCCTGAAAGTTGAAATTCAACCGGCCACGAATTGATAGCTCTGCGATTTATACCCCTCCACTTTTTGAATATGAAAGGTCAGAATCCGGCTCTCATAGTTTTCGACAAACTGCTTCAGCTCTTTCTTGGCCTTCTGGAATCTGGAACTTTGAAGGTTCTCAAGCAGGTTGTGGGTATCATCGGCCCTGCCTTCGCAAATGATTCGCGGCCCATCCCCGATGATGACCTCCCATTCCCCCGCCACCTTGATGCCCATTTCTTCAAGGCAGGGATAGAAGCTTTCTAAAGTGTATTTTTCGCAGTCGTTGCTCTTTTTGCTGAGCACATCCCATGACTGCGTGAACTTGATGGTGTTGGCCTTGATATCCTTGGAGTAGGCGTCCTTTCGGCCGGTGGACACCAGGACCTTGGTCTTATAGCCTTTCGTGCAATGAAGCAGCTCGTTGTTCAATTCTTTGTATTTCGGGTGTGTCAGCGCTTGTTCGAGCAGGTGCAGGTCGGTGGTGATGCCTTCACAGAGAATTTCGCTGTAACCGCCCACCAGAACCACCCACCCGGCCACGATGTGGATTCCCAGTTGATTGACTCCCGGGATAAATTTGGTGAGGATGCTTTTTTCATATTCCTGTGTCTTCTCAGGGTCGATCCGCCAGTACTGGTTGAATTTGACCGTCATGGTGTTTCCCTCCTTCCAAGTAAGTTGGGTCTTTTTCTGTGGGAGCGGCTTTCCAGCCGCGACGATCGAGTCTGAACGCCTCTCCCACAAACAATGCTTTCTTGCCGATAAAGTGGCGCCGCGCGCCATGGCTTGCTTGATAGTAAGAAATTCAGAGGCATTCGGCTGCCTCTGAGAACAGCTGCTTCAGCCGCCGCATTTCGGTTTCCGCTTCAACCACCATTTCCTCGATGATGGTTTTAAGCGGCTTGATTTCCTTCACCAGCCCCACGGATTGACCGGCCATCAGCGAGCCTTTGACCACGTCGCCGTCCACGGCCGCCCGGCGCAGGGCACCGACCCAGAACCGCTCGACCTCGAACTGGGCCTCCTCACGCGTGATCTTGTTTTCATCGAGTTTGTGCAGGAGCTCCATCTGCAGCTTGCCGAACTCGATGGTCCCTTCGTTCTTGAGCGCCCGCACCGGGATGACCGGCAGGCGGCTATCGAACTGCGGGGTGGCCACGGCATCCCGGGACTTCGCCCGTTTGAAGGCCTCCTTGAAATTCGGGTGAGCGGCGCATTCTTCCGAAAGGACAAAGCGGGTGCCCATCTGGATGCCCGCCGCCCCCATCATCAGCAGGTGCGCCATCATGCGGCCGGTGGCGATTCCGCCGGCGATGAAGACCGGAACATGCTCGACCTGGAAGAGGATCTGCTGGATCAGCACCGACAAAGCCACCGGCCCTATGTGGCCGCCGGCCTCCGAGCCCTCCAGCATCAGCGCGTCGGCGCCGCGGTCGATCAGGCTCATGGCGAGCGGCTCGGTGGAGGCGAAACAAATGGTCTTGGCGCCGCAGGCCTTTACCTTTTGAATCTCGTTTTTCTTGGGGATGCCGCCGGCGAAGACCGCAAACTCGCATCCCAGGTCGCAGACGAGATTCAAATGCTCCGGGTAGTTGGGGGCCAGGGTGATGACGTTCACCCCAAAGGGGCAGGCGGTCAATTCACGCGTCAGCGCGATCTGGCTGCGCAGAATATCCGGCGGCGCATTGCCTCCGGCCAGCAATCCGAACCCGCCGGCGTTGCACACCGAACTCACCAGCCCCGGATCGCTGATCCAGGTCATGGCCCCGCACATGATCGGGTAGCGCGAACCCAAAAACCCACGTCCCCGCTCGAAAAAGCGGTCGATGATCGGCATTCGACCTCCCTCGATCAAACGCATTCCGCGACGGGGACGGGGAAGGCAGGAAGATTCTCGCGGCCGGGCTGCCAGCCGAGCAGCTTGTCGATTTCATCAATCAGGCGCACGTAAATCTGCTTCTGGGCGTCCCGCACCCGCAGCGGAAAACCCTCATCCACTTTCCCCTCATGCACGGCAAGTTCCCTGAGGCTGGCGATCATCCGGCACCCGTCGACAAGCTGGCTGCAGGCGTCGGTACAGCGACCGCACTGAACGCAAAGCCAAATGGATGGCGACCGCAGAAGTTCCTCGGCAAGCCCCAAATTGACCATGCGAAAAATAAATCGTGGGTCGAAGGCGCTGCGCTCGCCGGCTACGGGGCAGGCACTGCTGCATTCGCCACAGGTGAAGCAACTCGACATGTCGGCGCCCTTGGCCTCATGCCGGAACGGCGGGTTGCCCTTGAAGAGGCTTTGTGAGGTGATAGCGGTCGTGGAATCAGGAATCGGGGTGTCCAGCCAGGAATACCAACGAGCATCGCTTATCGGCGAACCTTCGCGCCGAAGGCAGTGATTCACCGCGTGCCAGCGCACCCGCTGGAACCGCCTGAACAGATCGTAGTAGCTGCGAGCGGCGTCATAAGATACCACGCCGCAGCGAACCGCGGCGGCGCGGGCATAGCGGATTAATGTCTCCGGCTTGACAAGGTTCGGGCAGACCTTGCTGCAGCGCCGGCAGGTGAGGCAGTACCAGATTTCAGGCGAGGCGATCAGCTCTTCGAACAGCCCCAGATTGGCGAGGCGAACGATCCTCTGGGGGCGGAGCCGGTTCGTGGCGATTTCAACCGGGCATTCCGCATCGCAGCTGCTGCAGTTCCAGCACAGGGTGCTGTCGGCGCTGGTAGCCTGTTCGATGCGAAGCCGAATAGCTGGATTCAAATGAGAGGTCATCGTCCGCTTCAATCATGCCCCCTTCCCGAACGTGCAGTTCGGGAAGATGCACTCCCGGCAGTCCTGGCACAGGCCGCCGTGGCCGAAGAAGGCGAGTTCCTTCTTGCCTATCCGTTCGCCGGCCAGGATCCGCGGCAGCACCAGGTCCAGGACCGTGGTGCGGTGGTACAATCCGCAGGCCGGAACTCCAAGCAGCGGCACGTCGCCGATCCAGGCTGCCAGGAACATGGCGCCCGGAAGAGCGGAAGCCCCGTAGTGCATCTCGCCGGCGCCCGCCTGCCGGATGGCCAGCCGGGTGACGTCGTCCGGGTCGACGCTCATCCCTCCGCTCAGCAGGATCAGGTCGCAGCCGTTTTCGAGGTGCGTCACGATGGCCTGACGGATGAGATCGGCGTCGTCCGGCGCGAAGGCCACCCCGGCCACTTCCGAGCCCAGCGCGGCCACTTTTTCGGTCAAAATCGGCGCGAAGCGGTCCTGGATCAGGCCGTTGAAAACCTCGCTGCCGGTCACCACGATGCCGGCCTTGGCCTTGCGCAGTGCCCGCACCGACAGGACACCGCCGTTCTGCCGGGCGATGGCCGCGGCACGCTCGATGGGAGCGCGCTTCATCACCAGCGGGATGGCCCGCGTCGCGGCTACCAGCTTGCCTTTCTTTACCAACGTGTGGGCGTGGAGGGTCGCGCACATCACCTCTTCAACCATGTTGAAAGCCGCCAGCGCCGCCGTGTCCACCTGCAGGAGCCCGTCGATGGCGGCGGTCAGACCGATCTTGCCTTCCTTCGGGTTGTTTTCCCAGGCAACGCCCTCGCCGGTCAGCGCCCCCGCCAGGATGGCAGCCGCCTCGTTCTCGTGGATCTCGTCCTCGGCGAGGTCGATGACGTAGAGATGGTTCTTGCCCAGTTTCTGCAGGTGGCAGATGTCCTCGTTGCACACCGTGTGACCCCTGCGGAAGGCCGCGCCCTTGAACTCCCCGGGCCGGATCTCGGTGATATCGTGCGCGAGCCGGGTCCCCACCGCATCCTGCAAATTGATTTTTTTCAACATCGGTTTGCGCCTTTCGTAGTTGCTCCTGGCTAAGATTTCATCAATTTGAATGGTTTTCAACCTCTCGGTTCGCAATCAAACGCAAACCGATTCCACTCTATCGCAGTGCGATCACCTCGGCACGCCGTTTTCCGGGTCTTTCGGAATGATGCCCGTGATCGTGCGGCGCCGACAAATCGGGCACGACATCGGGCGTCCAGTTCATGTCCGCCCAGGTGATCTCTTTGGGGTTCGAGAAATAAGCGTTCTCCGTGCACGGTCGACAGACATACCCTCCGTCGCCGACCACCTCTCGACCGTCGCGCACGACCTGCCCGCAGCGGCTGCAGGTCACCTTGCGCTGGGTCGGGCCGGGCAGATCGACCGGTTTTATCGGAACCCGCACCTGCTGCACCCGGAACAGAACACTGTCCGGCATGCGGCAATAGGCCGTAAGCTGCTGCCGCGACTTGCCGCTCACCTCCGGCGCATAAACCCCTGCCAGATCGCGCGCCTCCTCGGTGGAAACCACCCGGAAGGCCTTGCCGGTCTCAAGGTTCAGGAAGGTGGCGGCCATGATGCCGTAGTCCACGAACTTGAGGCTGCGGCGCCCCAGCTTGACCCCGGTCACGTGCGCCACGGCATCGGCCGTGCAGCGGTCCATCTCCACATAAACGATCAGCTTCTTGATCTGGTCGCGCCGCGTGGGCTCGTCCAGTCCGATGAGGCGGCAGCCCAGCATGGCCATGCGCACGCCCACTACCTGGCCCGGGCACAAGTGCCCGTGCGCCGCGGCGGAGGTCTCCAGCAGTTCATGAAAAGGTTTCATGGTCGGTTTCCTTGTTATTTCTGAAGGTGTGGTCAAGCGGATGCGCTGCCGCCGATCAGGACCGGTTTTTCACCCCGGCATTGGTCCAAGTCGCTTTCGACAAACATTCGCGTGATCGCAGCCAACTCCTTATAGAACTTCGTCTGCGCCTGTTCCTCGACACTGCGCGAGAAATCCGGCACCCAGGCCGCGAGATGCCGCTCCAGAAAGGCCCGCTGCTTCTGCCGGAAATTCTGGGCACGCTCCAGGTATCCGCCGGTCAGAGCATCCAGTTCCTTGACGACCAGAAAGTGCATGAATTCCAACTCGACTGCAATGTGATCTGGTGTCCCATTGAATCCCGCGGCCACCTCCAGACCGTCCTCCCGGTAACACTCGCCGACGGCCAGGGTGGAATCTCCCATCAACCGGCGCTCCCCTTCGAGGTAGACTGAGCCGTAGGGCGGCGCCAAGAGGGCGAAAGGACCGACAAAGAGCCGGGCGTGGTCGATTGCCAGCTCTTCGAAGTCTTCATCGCTTTGCAAAGCCGCCTCCATGCGGTCGGCGGCCTCAGCGGCCGGTGGGCAAAGCTCCCTTGTGCTGCGGCTGAGCTTCCTCACGTGCTCACGTGTCGCCTCCCCCGGAGGGTAGTAGCATTCGGCGAGAAGCTTGTAGGCAGCCACGCGGGCTGTATCAGTAGAAAGTTTTTCGTTTGCCTTCATTGCCGTCTCCTTAACGCGTTGAGGATGCCGGCCCTCACTCCGGGCCGGCATCCCCTGGCTCGGATCAACCGGTCGGTGCCTCGCTCAGCTTCAGATAACGCTCCCCTAAAGTGTACAGCAGCAGCATCACGGCCAGCGCGAACACCAGCACCATCAACTCCCAGCCGCTCGGCACATACTGCACGTATTGCGGGAACTGCTCGGCCTTGGGTCCCACCGGATGGCTCTGGCCGGCCAGAAGGATTTCCATGTGCCGCGCCAGCGACCCAACGAAGATGAGCGCCGAGGCGAGGATCCTTCCGCCGACCGAACCCCGTATGGAGGGTATCAGCAGGAGGACAAACGGCAGGAACAACCCCAGGAGGACCTCGGTGCCGAAAACGCCGATAGAGCCGAAGAGGTGTTCGAACTTGTGATACACCAGGAACGCGGGAATCGTGGTCGATGATTCGAGGATGATTTTCAGCAACGTAAAAACAGTCACGATGCCCGCCGCGTAAGTTAGGATCAAAGTGAATTCCTCGTACAACACCGCGGCATACTCGCCGGAAGAAGCCGTACCCGTGACCCGGCCCACCACCATGCTATAAAGGATGAAGAGCGCCGTGCCGCTGAGAACCGCCATCAGCAGGCAGTAAATGGACATCACCGGCCCGAAATAAGTGGCGCGCGACTCGGTCAGGCCGAAAACCGATCCGATCATCAGGGGCGCGATCAGGGCCAGCACGAATGAAGCCGTACCCAGCAGTTTGCTGAGGCTGCTGTGGTAGTCGCCCGTGTGCATCTTCCAGAACTTGACTACGAGCACCGCCAGCTCGACGCTGTAAATGGCGCCCATCCACCAGATCGGCGACGACAGGTTGGGCGAGAGCATGATGTAGATCATGTGGAAGATGGAGCCGAGCTCGAGCCCGATGGAAACAAATCCGCCGCAGAGGGTCGCGATAGCCAGAAAGACCAAACGCTTGGCGAATGGCTCATACTTCTTGATGCCGAAAACCAGAGGCAGGGCCGACAGCAGGGTCAACCCAGAGCTGGACAGCGCCAGGAAGATGTAGACCCCCAGGGGCAGGGTCCAGATCAGCACGTCGTTGGCGTTGAAAAGGACGTGACCCTGGATGAAGATGAAGGCGCCCGCGACAAGACCTGCCAGCAACGCGATCCCGAGCACCCCCAGCCAGATCGGATAGAGACTCTTATTGCCGTTCATTTAGACACCTCCCTTGGTCGCCCGGTAGCGGGCCGGGTTGTAGCCGCGGATGTAGAAAACGTGAGGCTCGGTCCCGATCTCCTCACGCAGCCTGAACGGGTGGAATTTGCCGAGCAGCACGCTCACTTCACTGTTCGGGTCCGCGAGATCGCCAAAGACCCGCGCGTTGGCCGGGCAGGCCTCCACGCAATAGGGCAGCTGCTTCTTGGCGACCCGGTGGTCGCAGAAGGTGCATTTCTCCACGACCCCCTTAGGCCGGATGTCCGCGGAGACACCCGTCCGTTCAGGGTTGTAGTAGGGAGTGACCTTTGCGCCGACCTTTTCGACCGTTTCTTTCGGCGAGGCGGTCCCTCCGGGAATGGCCGCCTCCTCACTGCGCCAGAACTTGTGGGGCTTTTCCCAGTTGAAGTAAATGACACCGTAAGGGCAGTTGAACTCGCAGTATTTACAGCCGATGCACTTCTTGGGGTCGTGCATGGTGATGCCATTCTCGAGCTTGTGCATGGCCCGGGTCGGACAGCCGCGCACGCAGGGGGCATTGGCGCAGTGGTTGCAGAGGGTCGGGAGGTAGTGGTAGCGCACGTTCGGGAAGGTGCCGACCGTCTCAGTGATCTTGTTGGACCAGTAGATGCCTTCCGTCACGTTGTTCTCGTTGCGGCAGGCTATGCTGCAGCCGCCGCAACCGACGCAGCGCTGCAGATCGATAACCATAGCGTATCTGGGCATGAGTTCACCTCCTAAATTTTCTCAATTTTGACGCGAGTAGCGGCATGGCGGACGGTACTGCCGGTGAACCGGTCATATACCGCCGGCAGGACCTCGTTGTTGTTGCCTCCCCGGGGTTCCTTGCCGAAGACCTTGGCCGCCACCCGGCCGTACACCCAGTGGCCTTGGCCGTAGCACTTCGCGACCGTGCCGGGCTGAGCGCCTTCCCACAGCTTGGCCGTGCATTCGAGTTTGCCGGTCGGGGAGGTGATGCGGATCTTGTCCCCGTTTCTCAATCCCAGCTTTTTGGCATCGACCGGGTTGATCTTGGCCACATCATCCCAGGCTGCGTCGCCGGGGTCCACATCCTTGAATTCCTGGTACCAGGTGCAGTTGGCCGAGCGGCCTTCACGGTTGAGCCGCGACTTGTGGTCCACGAACACGAAGGGGTAGTCCTTTTCGTTGCCGGCCGTCGTCGGCTCCTCGTAATGCGGCACGAACGCGAGCTCTCCGCGTGCCTGGTAGCCGCTGACATCGAGAATATCGTCCACTGTGGTGTTGTGCTTCTTGGCGTGCTCCTCCAACGCGTCCTTCAGGGTCTCGCTGTAGAACTCGAACTTCTTGGTCTTGGTGTTCATGGCGCTCCAACGCTTGCGGAACGGATAGGGGGCTGAGTTCCAGACGCCGGCCTTGCGGAATTCCTCCCAGCCGTTGAACTTGTCTCCGCCCTGATACTTAGCCGGATCCCACAGGGCTTGAGTGGTGAGCTTAACGCAGTACAGCGCGAACTCTTTTTCGTTGGCCGGCTCTTTGCCGGTTTCCGGGTCCTTTATTGTCTTGAAGTAGTTCAGCATGTTGTCGAAGCCACGCTGGGCCAGCTTCTCCGCCACCAGATACGGGATCTCGGTTTCATCGATCTTGGCCTCCCACATGGGCTTGATCACCGGCTGCTGGAGGGTTACATGGCGGTAGCCGTTGGCAGCGGACTTTACCCAGCCCCATTTTTCGAAGAGGTGGTGGGTGTCAGGCAGCAGGATGTCGGAAAACCATGAAAACTCCGAGGCGTTGGTGGTGATGTGCACCAGGAAGGGGATCTTGGAGAGGGCCTGGTTCCAGCGCTCGGGCTGGGTGCAGGAGAAATTGAAGTTGTTCATGTAGGCGATCGCCACTTTGATGTCGTAAGGATCGGCATTCAGGATGCCGTCGGCCGCACGGTTGGTGACTACGGACGACCCCGGCCGGCCCGATGTGATGCAGGGGAAGTCCTTGCGGCCGCGGTGGTCGATCTTGGCCATCTTCGAGCCCTTCTTGGCAGCCTCGTCCAGGAAATCGTCCCACTTGGGGAAACCCACCGTGTATTCCTTGTTGTTCACCAGGGTGCCGCCCACGCTGTCGCAGGCGCCGGTGATGCCGTTCAGGCAATGACATATCATGCTGGCATAGGCCCCGCGCACCTGCATGACTGGGCCGCCGCCGACCCAGGAAATCGACTGGGAGCCGGCCCGGCCGTAATCCGTCGCCACTCTCACGATCTGCTCCAAAGGCAGCCCGGTGATCTTTGCCGCCCACTCGGGGGTCTTGTCCTTCAGCTCCAGGTTCCAGAACTTGACGATCCCGTAAGTGTGTTTTTCCTCAAACGATTCCGGGTCGACCTCCTGGCCGGCCACGAAAGGGTTTTTGCCTTCCTTGAAATCCCCAACGAACTCCTTGCTCCACATTCCTTTAGTGAGGAGAACATGGGCGATGGCCGCTGCCAGAGCGCCGTCCTGGCCTGGCTTTATCGGCAGCCACTCGTCGGCCTTGGCGGCGGTCGCCGAAAGCCGCGGCTCCACCACGGCGATGGTGGCCTTGCCGACGATGTCGCCCCAGACAGAGGAATAATAGGACACCTGGCGGTTGGCGGACAGCGGGTCGGCCCCCCAGATCAGCATGTACTTTGTGTTCAGCACGTCGTATTGCCGGTAGTCCCAGTAGCCCTCTGTATAGAACGGCCCGAACTTCTCCGCTTCGGCGCAGATCGCGCTATGGGAGATGTTGTTGGGCGAGCCGATGATCTTGGTCATGGCGTCGTAAATGATGTCGCGCATGTAGGTGTAGCGGCCGCGCAGGAGCAGGTATTTATGCGTTTCGTTGTTCTTGCGCAGGTCCATGATCTTGTCGGCGATGGTGTTGAGCGCCTCGTCCCAGGAGATTGCCACGAACTTGGGGTCCTCGTTGCGGCCTTTCTTAGGGTTGGTGCGCTTCATCGGGGTCTTGATGCGATCCGGATCGTAGACCTGCTGCAGGGCCAGGTGGGCTCTAGGGCAGCTCGCCGACCCGTTGACCTTGGAACGCTTGTTGCCGTGGACCTTTATCGCCCGGCCGTTGACGACATAGACCTCCTTGGAACACCATGAGGTGCAGCCCTGGCAGGTCGAGGCGATCCACTGACCCATGTCTTCCCCGGCGGCCTTGCCGGTCTGGGCCAGCGCCCGCAGATCCGGCGTGAGGCTGGTCCCGAGCGCCAGGGCGGCCCCGGTCGCCGCCGTGGCCTTCACAAAACCCCGGCGGCTCAGCTTCAGATCGTTCATGATGTCTGAAATAGTGTTTTGCGGCGTGTTCTTTTCCTTTTCCATTTCTCCTCCATCTTGATGTGAGGTTATCATTGGACGCTTAACCGACCGTAAGGCTCCGGTCGTCTTTGCGGATGCAGTTCAGCCAATAGCTGAGTTCGTCCGGGTCGATGGGTTTGGTCAAACAGGCATATATGTGGTCCCGGATTGAATCCTTCAATTCCGGATGAAACCGTTCCTTTGAAAGGCACAGAAACGGGATCTTGGGAAACTGCAAGGCAAGGCCTCTCATGGTACGGTTGTCCACGGCTACGGAGTCGAGGTCGATAATGACTGCTGTAAAAGAAGCTTCCTTCAGTTTTTTCTGCAGTTCGGACGGCGAAACGACGGATTGGGTTGAGAAGTCGGCCTCTTTCAGGAGAAATGAAATTCCGGCGCTTTCTTCAGGATCGGCGTTCATGAAAAGGATCGTTTTAGTACCGATATCATTTGGTTTTTTTGTCATGGCACCAATCTAAAGCGAACACCATGAGAGGTTAACGCGCCCGGATGTCATTAGAGCAAGCAGGGTGCCACACGCCCAGACAACAGTATCATTGAGGGCTTTGATTGGGTCTCTCATACCAGTTAACTAATTAAAATTAATGTGCATTTAAATTTAAGTGGAAATTTTTTGGGCGACGTGGAGGAAACCTTTTAGGAAGAACACCTGTGGCGAAAGATGCAGAGCGGTCCGTCCGATTTCCGTACGGCCAAATTTTATAAATAAAATTTTATCGATTTATTTTAAATAATTAACAGTGTTCGAAAACCGGATGGCTAAAACGACCGATCGGACGAAAGCGTAATGGTTCATGCTTTTCAACCGTGAACCGTGAACTTTGAACCTGCGTAACCCCTTGGCGGGATCAATGCACTGTCGGCGGGTTGAGTTGGTACTTTTTAATTTTCTCGTAGAGCGTGCTGCGGCTGATGCCCAGGCGCTGGGCGGCCTCGGTTTTGTTCCAGTTGCACTCCTCCAAGACCTCGCGTAAGAGCCGGGCTTCGTTATCTGTGATGGTTTTGCTGGGAGCAGCAGGAGAGACCCGAGCCGCCGGTCCGCTTAGAAGCAGCGGCAGGTCCACGGCTTCGATTGTTTTGCCCTTAGCCAGCACTACGGCATGCTCGATGGTGTTCTCAAGCTCCCGCACGTTTCCCGTCCACCGGTAGCTTAGGATGATTCGTATTGCTTCACTACTGAATTCCCGGAGATCTTTTTTCTGCCGTTCCGCAAACCTTTGCAAGAAGTGCCTTGCCAGCAGGGGAATGTCGTTCTGTCGATCGCGCAGCGGAGGAAGCAGGATGGGAATGACGTTCAATCGATAGAAAAGGTCCTCCCGGAACTTCCCGGCTTTCACTTGCTCGAGGAGGTTTTTGTTCGTGGCGGCCAGGATGCGCACGTCGACCGTCAGCGTCTGCTCGCCGCCGATGCGCTCGAACTTCTGGCTCTGCAGAACCCGCAGCAGCTTGATCTGGGCGGTCTGGGAGATCTCGCCGATCTCGTCCAGGAACACCGTGCCGCCGTGGGCCTGCTCGAAGCGGCCGGCGCGGCGCCGCGACGCGCCGGTGAAGGCCCCTTTCTCGTGGCCGAAGAGCTCGCTTTCGAGCAGCGTGCTGGGGTAGGCCGAGCAGTTGATCACCACGAAGGGCTTGCCGCTGCGGGGGCTGTGCTGGTGGATGGCGCGGGCGACCAGTTCCTTGCCGGTGCCGCTCTCGCCCTGGATGAGCACGGTGGCATCCGTAGGCGCCACGTCCTCGATCAGCTTGTAGATCAACTGCATCTTGGGGTCCTTGCCGACCATTCCGCTGAACTCGGCCGTCGGCTCGATGCGGGCCCGCAGGTCCCGGATTTCCTCCTCGTGCAGCACCGCCCGGCGCAAAGCTCCGGAAGACTGATTGAGAATCAGTTCGATCACCTCGAGCTCTTTCGTCACGCAGGTGCATTCCTGCGGGCAGCCGATGACCATCGCCCCCATCAGCTCCTCCTGGAGATGAAACGGCAGCACCGCCAGCTTCCGCGCGGATTGCATATCGAATGGCAGGGGAACCCCTGCCAGCTGGTCCTTTTCGACGAAGCCGATCCCATGCAGGCCATCCATCGCGGCGCGGGTCGTTTGGGCCGCTTCGGCCCCCATGCCGACGGTTCCTCGGTCGGAGGTAACGTAGGCCTCTTCCCCGCGGCTGTTGAACACGACCAGTGTCATGTTGCGGCACTCGATGATTCCTCTGAAGGCGCGGATCAAGAAGGCGCTCACCTCCTTGAGGCTGGCCAAAGCGGCGAGCTCCTGAGTAATCGAGAGGGAGGTCCGCAGCCGGTGGTGGGCGCGGTCCAGCTCGTGGTGCTTCTTTTCGAGCTCCCGGTTGGACGCCTGCAGTTTGCCGGTGTAGTCCTTCAACCGCGAAATCATGGTGTTGAAGGCCGAGGCCAGGCGGGTGACCTCGGCGCGGCCTTTGACCGGGGCGAGCGGGGTCAGGTTGTCCTCGCCGACCGCCTCCACGTCGTCGGCGAGCCTCAGCAGCGGCCGCGTGAGGCGGAACACGAAAAGATGGCCCGCGGCGAGCGCCGCCGCCAGGATCAGAACCGTGATCAGGCTCATCTCGAGCCAGAGCTCGGCGACCTTTTTCCGGTAAGGTTCCTCCGAAAAGCCGATCCGCAGGGTGCCGGCCCGGCCGCCGAAAATCGGCCAGGCGATGTCCAGGAAGCGCTCGCCCTTGCCTGAGACAATCTTCTCCAGGCGCCCGGCTTCGGAATTTTCCACGGCGTTGGCCGCGATCAGCTCCACCGGCACCCCGGCCTGAAAGGTGTGGCTGAGCACCTGGCCATCGCGTATGATGAAAATGTAGGACACGGCGGGGTATGCGGCGATCTGGCCATCCAGCAGGCGCTGCAGGCCCACGAGGTTGTTGATGAGTATCTCCTCGGTCGCATCCAGGGCGAGCTTGTGGGCGACAATCTCGGCCTGAGCCACGGCGCCCTCCATGAGGCTGGCGCTGTAGCGGTGGGTGACCAGTTGCGAGATCAGGACCCCGCTGACGAGGACAATTACGGCGATAGCGAGCAACAGCGTGTGTCTGAGGGTATTAGGCCGCATGGAGTCGTCACTTTGCCGGGGCCGGCAATCCGGCAATCATGGCCCGGGCGGGTTCATACCATTCCTCCCGGGGGGCTACGAAGCGGTCGATCAAGAGGTTCTCCAGGATACGCTTGCCGTCGGGATCCGTGTGCATGGACAGCAGTAGCGCTTGAATTTTCGATCGCAGGTCGTCCCCGAGCCGGGCCGATGCCACTATCGGCGGGCTTCCGAAAGGCTGCGATTTGCGGATCACCCGGGTCTTGGATGTATAGGCCGGGCTGATGCGCTCAAAATATTCCCACTGGTGGCCGTCCACGGCCGCTGCGTCCACCAGGCCCTTGGCCACCGCCAGGATCGAGTTGTCGTGGCTGTAGGTGAAGATCGTCTTGCTGAAAAACGATTCCGGTGTTTCGCTCATCTCCGCCAGCCAGAACCGGGGGACCATGGCGCCGGTGTTGGAGTCCGGGTCCGTGAAGGCGAACACGCGGCCCTTGAGGTCTTCAAGGGTTTGATAGGGGCTGTCTTTGGGGACAATCAGGTAGGATTGATAAAACGGTTGCCCGCGCACCTGCGGGGTCGCTAACGCCTCAAACCCGAATTTTTCCCGAGAAGCTGCAAAAGGCCCCGTGCAAATGAATGCCAGATCGATCTGCCCCTTCGGGAAAAGTTCGTTGACTTCATCATAGGTTTTACGCTGAATGAGCTGAACGCTGAAGCCCGAGTGCCTGCCGATGTAATCCAGCAGCTCGCGGTAATAAATGAAGGTCTCCTTGGGGGAAATCATGGCCGCCACCGCCACCCGCAGGACTTTCTCCTGGGGCGTCCCGGTATCCGGGTGGGCGATGGGGACGGTCTTAGAGAAATCAATCGGCTTGTAATCGGCGTCGCCCCCGCATCCGGAAAACAACGCCAACAACGCCAACGCTATTATTAATGATGCATAACAAGCGCGGAACCGCATTAGGGTTGCCTGTGAGTGTGAGCATTGTCGCTGTAAGATGCTCCAGATAATAAGTCGAATTCATTCATTTGAAAAGGATTGATTTTCACGCTTTTCCAACCGTGAACCGTGAACCGTGAACGGTGAACCTTGAACCTTGAACCAGCGTAATAAAAAAAATAACAGACGCCCATAGCTGCGTCAACCGGAAAAGGACTTGACAGCTCGTTTCAATTTGCTATATTTCCATTCATGAATATATGAGGTGGATAATGAGGTCGTTCATAAAGATTATGAAGGCGTTGTCCGACCCGAATCGGGTCAAAATCCTGAAGATCCTGCAACACAAGAGCGAAATGTGTGTCTGCGAACTCAAATCCCTGCTGCACATCGCCCAGCCTACAGTCTCGAAGCATCTGAAAATTCTGGAGGAAGCCGGGTTGGTGGAATACCGCAAGGACGGCCTCTGGGTTAACTACTCGCTGGTGAATGGAAGCTCCGGCCCCTATGTGGCCGGCATCCTGCGCGAGCTCCGCACCTGGCTGGAAGACCAGCCGGAGCTTGCCGATATCCTCAAGAAAGCGCCCTTCGTTTCTCGCGAGCAAATTTGCCGAAAGAGGTAGTTTTTTTTCAACCATAATATTCTTGCATGAGAATATGGCTATGCAACCTCGGTTATGCTAGAGTCGGTAGGAGGAAAAATGAATACCACGTGTGCATGTTCAAGTGAAAATCGTCCGGTTGTCTTGCCGGACTCCGAAGCTGCCGACGAACCGACCGAGCAACCCAGCCTGATCGACTGGAAAAGCATCTGGAAGCCGCTGACGGCCATCGTCGGCGCCTTCCTGGTGTTTTTCTGGCTGCCGATCGAAAGCTCCCGCTTCGAGGAAGCTGTCATGTCCTCCCTGGCGCTGACCAAGTGGTACGCCCAGGAGCATGTTCTGCTGTGTCTGGTGCCGGCTTTCTTTATCGCCGGCGCTATCTCGTGTTTCGTTTCGCAGGCCGCCGTGATGAAATACCTCGGAGCCGGCGCCAGCAAGGTTCTGGCCTACGGGGTTTCATCGGTCTCGGGGAGCATCTTGGCCGTGTGCTCGTGCACGGTATTGCCGCTGTTTGCCGGCATCTGGAAACGCGGGGCGGGCCTCGGCCCGGCCATCGCCTTTCTCTATTCCGGCCCGGCCATCAACATCCTGGCCATCGTCATGACGGCCCGGATCCTGGGCCTTGAAATCGGCATCGCCCGGGCGGTGGGGGCCGTCCTGTTCAGCATCGTCATCGGCCTGATCATGTACTTCATCTACCGGAAGGAAGAGCAACAGAAGGCCGAAGCAGCCTTGCATATGCCGGCGTCCGAAGTGGAGCGGCCGCTGTGGCAGAACGTCGTCTATTTCGCCACCATGGTGGCGGTGCTGATTTTTTCCACCTGGGGCAAGTCGGCGGACGAAGGGGATGTTTTCTGGAACTCGATTTTCGCTGTAAAATGGTGGCTGGCGGGGCTTTCCGCCGCCTTCTTGGGTTATCTTTTTATAGCCTGGTTCCGGGTGAAAGCGCTTAAAGTCGTCCTGGCCGGAGCGGCGGTCCTGGTACTGGCGTTGCTCTTCCCGCACCAGCCTTTGATCGCGTTCTCCGCCGGGATCGTGGCTGTGACCTGGCTTTTGACTTCAACCCGCGGTGCAACCGAAACTTGGTTCCTGGCCACCTGGGACTTTGCCAAGCAGATCACGCCGCTTCTGCTGGGCGGGGTGCTTGTGGCCGGCCTTTTACTGGGCCAGCCTGGATCAGAAGGCATCATTCCCTCCGAGTGGGTCAGTCGCCTCGTGGGCGGCAACTCGCTCTGGGCGAATTTTTTCTCCGCCTTGGCGGGCGCCTTCATGTACTTCGCCACCCTGACCGAAGTGCCGATTCTGCAAGGCTTGATCGGCGCCGGTATGGGCAAAGGCCCGGCTCTTTCTCTCCTGCTGGCCGGCCCGGCCCTGAGCCTGCCGAGCATGCTAGTTATCCGCAGCGTCATCGGCACAGAAAAGACGGTGGTTTACTGCAGCCTGGTCGTGGTCATGGCCACCATTTCGGGGATGATTTTCGGGGCCTATTTTTCATGAAAAAGCATGTTACAGCGCACTGTGCCATTCTTTCGGCAATGAAGTGCCCCCTGTGGGAGTGGCGCCTGCCCCGGCGAAAGCCGGGGTCCAGCCACGATAAAATCGCGGCAAGATGCCGCTCCCACCTATCTCTCCTTTGGCAAAGGCGGTTAGGGGGATTAAAATCGATTTCCTTGCAAAGCAGCAGGAGTGAACTATGGCAGAACGCGAAGTCACCCAAATTTCGGTAGGGGGCGACCGCGTCGGAATCATCGGCCTGAAGGGCGTGCTGGAGGCTGTGGCACGAGAATTCAGGGGTCGGGCCGACCAAGAGATCAAGGCCGAACTGATGACGCGCCTGGGAAGATCGAACTATATCGTTCCCTCAGCCGAGGCAGCATACGAGGCCGCCTTTTTCCGGGAATACAAAAAATTAATCGGCGAACCCGTCTCGGAAGACCCTTCCGGTTCGTTGCAGATCAAGGTTCTTGGGCCCGGTTGCCCAAGTTGTGACAAGCTCGAAAAAGACCTGATGGCGGTGATGGCGGAGCTGAATCTGCCGGCGGATCTGGATCATGTGCGTGACGTCAAGGAAATCGCCTGCTACGGCGTGATGGGCAACCCAGCCCTCGTGATCAACGGCAAAGTGGTTGCCGTCGGACGCGTGCCGTCCAAAAACCAACTAAAGGAGTGGCTGAAGGCCGCTTCGAAAAAATAGGCCTGGAATTCGAACGGCATTGAAGCGACGCTTAAGATTGCATTTGTGGGAGCGGCTTTCGAGCCGCGTTTTCCCTGAGCTGAATTGATCGCGGCTGGAAAGCCGCTCCCCCAGAAAAAATATTCTCGCATAAAAAAACGACAAGAAAGGAAAAGAACATGGACATCAAAGTGTTGGGTCCCGGCTGCCCCAAGTGCCAGCAGACCGAAAAAATTGTTAAGGAGGCCTTGGCGGAAAGCGGCGTCAGCGCTACTGTCGAGAAGGTTACAAACACGCTTAAAATTGCCGACTACGGGGTCTTCGGCACCCCATGCGTGGTGGTGGACGGAGAAGTCAAGAGTGTCGGAAAGATTCCGAGCAAGGAAGACGTCAAAAAGTGGATATCGAAATAGCTTTATGACTTAGGAGAACTTGAACTCAACCAGGTTAATCGAATCCAACGCATTTTCAAAAACTATACAGGAGAGAATTCGTGAAGAGAATCTCGATTGCACTATGCCTGGTATTGCTTTGTTTTTCATGCGCGGCCTTTGCCGACGACACCGACCTGGACAAATACATTTCCAAGTTCAGCTATCAGGAGCGCAAAGACATGAAAATCACCAGCAAGGAACTGCTGCCGCTCCTGAAAGAACAGAAGGTCCAATTTGTCGACATCCGTTTTAAGGAAGAATTCGATGCTTGGCGGATGGGTTTCGGGACGAATATCCCCATAAATGAACTCCCTAAAAGGCTCAACGAGCTGGACAATAACAAGGTGATCGTCACGGCCTGCCCTCACAAAGACCGGGCTACTATTGCGATGGTCTATCTGAAAACGAAAGGTTTCAAGGCCAGATACCTGGAAGACGGATTGGTCGGGTTGGCGGAAGCTTTGAGAGGCGACACGGCTAAAGAGTTTATGAAGTAGAGCACAGGGAGGACGACCCGATCGAGACTCGGTCGGCGTGATTGACAATTCAGCCTAAACGATAGGAGATGAGATATGGAAAACAAATGTTGTGCAGCTAACGCTGAAATCATGATTTTGGCCTGCTCTGGCGGCTCCAACGTGGGGCAGTTGTCCAACCAGGCGGCCGTGGAGCTCACTCAGGAGGGCTTCGGAAAGATGTATTGCCTGGCCGGCATCGGCGGCCAACTCAAAGGCTTTGTCCAATCCGCCAAGGACGTTTCAATAATCGCGGCCATCGACGGCTGTTCCGTGGGCTGCGCCAAGGCTATTCTCAAGAATGCCGACATCCCGAACTATAACTATATTGTCCTCACCGATCTCGGAATCGAGAAGAACAAGAACTTCGCCTTGAGCGACGAAGACGTTCGCAAGGCCAAAGACGCCGTTCGCTCCGCCTGCGCCGGCCCGCCGCCTGCGGCCGCCATGAGTGCCGCCCCCGCCAGAGGGGGGTGCTGCGGATGACAAATTGCGCGAGGGTATTTAACATCGGTAAACGGGCGGCCGGAATCGTGCTCGCCTTGCTTGCGGTTGCGGCATCGTGGGCGGGGCCCGCGGCCGGTACGGCCCGGTCACAGGATCTTGGCCACGGACCGGTCAAGGGCATGGTCACCATGGTCGACCTCGGTGCGGACAAGTGCGTGCCCTGCAAGATGATGGCGCCGATCCTCGAGAAGCTGAAAAAGGCTTACGAGGGCAAGGCCGCGATCATTTTCATCGATGTCTGGAAGGACAGCGAACCGGCACACCGATACGGGATCCGCGCCATTCCCACGCAGATTTTTTTCGACGCCGGGGGCAAAGAAGTTCACCGGCACGTAGGATTCATGGGCGAAAAGGACATAACCGATCAATTAACCAAAATGGGAGTAAAGTAAAACCGAATGAAATGCAACTGGAATAGATATCTAAAGGCGTCACAGGTTCTGGCGGCCTTCGCCGTATTTTCCATGCTGGTGTTGGGCGGCTGTTCCGGGGACGGCAAGAACGGTGGCGCCAAGATCACAAGCGTCGAGGAGCAGTACCCGGGCCTCAGCATGGGGCTGCTGAAAAACGCCAAACTGGCAAAGCTGAAACCGGATATCCTGGCTGAGACCGGCGGGGCCCAGATCACCAGCGCCCAGCTGCAGTCGATGACGGCCGAGATGCCGCCGGAAATACTTTCCCAGATCAAAAAGAATCTCGTATTTCTGCTCGAACAGCGCCTGGTATTAGCTGTCCTTGTCCAGGAGGCAAAAGCCGCCGGAATTCCGACCGAAGGGGCTTCCGATGATGACATCATCCAGGCCCTCTTGATGCATGTGGTCAAGAATGCGTCCGTGTCCGAGGAGGATATCAATACTTTCTACGATGCCAACAAGGCCATGATCGGCGATACTCCTTTCGATGAGGTAAAAGAAACCATCCAGGCCATGTTTCTTAAGCAAAAACAGCAGGAGACCGTCAACACATACCTCGAACAATTGGAGCAGCGCGCGGAAATCCGCGTGAACCGAGAATGGATCGAGGAACATGGCCGCCTGGCCCGGGACAACGCGGTGGACAAGGCCCGCCTCTCCGGCAGGCCGAGCATGATCGAATTCGACATCGCAGCCTCCCCGGCCAGAGAAATTATGGCACCCATGTTAGAGAATCTGGGGAAAAAACACCCCGAAGGATTTAATCTGATCTTCATAAACGTGGAAGAGGAGCAGGTCTTGGGCGCGCGCTACGGAATCCGGGAGGTTCCGACGCAGCTATTTTTCGACCGGTCGGGTAAAGAGGCCTCTCGTCACTCGGGCATGTTCAGCGAAGGTGAGCTGGCCGAGCAGCTTGCCAAGATAGGGATCAACTGATCCGGCGAGGTCGCCCGATGCTCGACAGCTTTTTCCTGACCGTCAACGGGTGGATGGCGGGCGGTTCGGCCTTTGCCGTGCTGGGCTGCTTTCTGTGGGGCATGATCAGCGTGCTCTTCAGCCCCTGCCACCTGGCGTCGATCCCCCTCATCGTGGCCTACGTCGGCGGCCAGCAGAAAGCGCTTGTGCCGCGCCAGGCCGCAGGCTATGCCGTGGCCTTCAGCACCGGGCTTTTCATCACCATCGCCGTCATCGGCGCAATCTGCGCCCTGCTGGGCCGCATGCTGGGGGACATCGGCAGCTACTGGCAGATCCTGATCGGCGCTGTACTAATTTGGGTGGCCCTGGGAATGCTGGGGGTGGAAAAGTGCTCCATGTCCGGCAGCCTTCTCTACCGCCTGAATTTCAAAGGTCTTTCCGGCGCCTTCGCTCTGGGCCTGGGCTACGGCATCCTTTCCGGGTCGTGCACGTTCGGCTTCATCGCGCCGATCCTGGCCATCATCACGGTGCAGCAGGAGGTGGCAACCGGCATCCTGTTCATCCTGCTCTTCGCGGTCGGCCACTGCCTGCCGATCGCGATCGCCGGCAGCTCCACAGCCGCCGTCCGCAGGCTCGTGGAAACCAGCGCCTGGCAGGACGCCGGCGGCTGGTTCCGCAAGGGGGCCGGGGCGATCATTTGCTTGCTCGGCATATACTTCATCATCAACCCGATTTGGGCGAACTGGACGGCAACCTGACCGGGTTTTCTTGAGAGGGACCCCGATTGTCCACATTGGTCGAAAAAATCGCAGAGCATCGAACTGAATCCAAAGTCATGCGGTGGGCGCAGATCGCAGCTCGCCTGATCATGGCCGGCATTTTCATCTACGCCAGCATCGACAAGATCGCTAATCCAGCGGCCTTCGCCAAGGACGTCTACAATTATCAGATCCTGCCGGACGCGCTGATCAACCTCACAGCCCTTATTCTCCCATGGCTTGAGCTGTTTCTGGGGTTGTGCCTGGTGGCCGGCATCTGGCTGCCCGGAGCGGTGATCACGGTCAACGGGCTTTTAATCGTTTTTATGGCATCTCTAATTTTCAACTTGGCGCGAGGCCTCGACGTCAACTGCGGCTGTTTCAGCACCGGCAGCGATGCACCGGCAATCTCCGCCGGCTGGTACCTGCTGCGGGATGTCGGATTTCTTGCCGTGGGGGTTTTTCTGTTTTATGTGGTGTTTTTGCAGCGCCGGCTCAAGGACCAAACGCTCATCGAGGTCAGGAAGGAATCCTCCTGAATGCTGCTGGAGAGCTACACGAAAAAGATATTCCGGGCCGAGTGCAACCCCCAATTCGAATCCCTGCACTGCATCGCCAGCCTGGAGCAGGATGTGTCGGAGGCCCTGCCGTATTTGAACGCGGTCCTCGGGGGCTTCGAGTACCTCAAGGAGCCGCCGGCGGTCATCTTCCGCTCCCGCGGCCGGCTGATCACGGTCCATGGACGCGAGATCGCCATCAATGCCTTGCAAGACGAGGAAGAGGCTGACAAGATCCTCGAATGGCTCAAACGAGAGATCAACCAGGCCTGGGAAAAACGAACCGAAATCACGCCCAGCACCGAGGGAGAACCCAAACCGCAGGTTTTCGAGATTCTGAAGCTGCTGCCCCGCACCAACTGCCGGGATTGCGGAGAGCCGACCTGCATGGTGTTCGCAGCCCGGGCGGCCGAAGGGGTGAAGAGCGCCGCAGACTGCCCGCCACTTACAGCAGAGGCCAAACAGCGCCTGGAGGAGTATCTGAGTCGCTTCAAATTTGACGTTTGACGGCTTCTAAGGAAGTTGAGTTTTTTGCATGGGGGAACGGTTTTTGCGCCAAAGGCGGCCGATGATCGAGGCTGAAAGCCTCTCCCACACGTTACAATGGAAAGCAGTTATGATTGAGTCCAAAGCCATCTGGATGCGAGCCGCCTGGCAGATTCCGGCACTGGTGGTTCTAAGTACGGTTGCAGCGTTAGCGGTTAACGCCTTGAGGACGGACCGTCTGCCTCTGGTCAGCGACTTTTCGGTGGCGGCGCGCATGACCACCGCCACCGGCGAACGCATGGACATCAGCCTGGAGGAAGCCGAGAAGCTATATTTCACGCATGCGGCGGTGTTCATCGACGCTCGATCAGCAGAGGACTACGCGCAAGGGCACATCCGGGACGCCCGCAGCCTGCCGTGGCACGACGTGGACCTCAACTTCATGACCGTCACCGCCGACCTGGAATTGACGACCCCGATCATCACCTACTGCGACGGCGAGACCTGCGAGTTGAGCCATGATCTGGCTCTTTTCCTGCGCGATGCCGGGTTCGCGGACACGCGGGTGCTGGTCAACGGCTGGACGGTCTGGCAGCAGGCGGGCCTGCCGGTGGCAACCGGCACGTCATCTGCTCGAAAGTAAAGAGACTTCCAACGAAGCTGGGTTGCTTTGCAGCCATATTTTTGTGGGGGCGGCGTTCCAGCCGCGATCATCTATGCTAAATGGCGCGCCACCAAAGGGGAACCAACTTACCTGGGGATCATAAAAAAGAGGGGAATGCAATGGGAGGGATGGGTGGTATGGCTTGGGCAGGACTTATCCTCTTGGCGGTTTTGAGTTTTTCAACATCGACGGCGGCCCAATGCCCGGAAAAACAGCGAATCGAGCAGGTCGTCGCCAAATTCGAGGCCCCGGACAAGCGTCTGCTTGATCTGCGGCCGTCAGCATATCCGGGATTGTGTGAAGCGCATGTTCAATTGAACGGCAAGACCCACATCTTTTACACCGGCCCCTCCGGCGACTATTTTCTCATGGGCCAGCTGTATGATTCCGCCTCCGGCCGTAACGTGACCCGCGAGACGATTGAGGCCATCACGTTTTTTAACCCCGAGGAGATGAACCGCCTGGCCGATCTCGCCGCCTTTACTTTCGGGCAAAAGGGCAAGGTCGTTTATTATGCCACCGACCCGCAATGCCCCTACTGCAAAAAGGGTGTCGAAACCCTGCAGAAACTGGCCGCGGCAGGCGAGCTCCAGGTGCGTTTCCTGCTTTACCCGCTCGCCTCTCACAAGGGCGCGCGCGAGCAGTCCATAGCGACGATCTGCGACCGCAAGACGCTCGAGGACTTCGAAAGCGGCTACCGTTCGGAGAACCTCTGCCCCGAGGGGGCCCTCAAGGTCGATGCGACGGTGGAGCTGCTGTCCCAAAAAGGCGTGTCCGGGACCCCGACGTATATCTTCCCCGACCGTCGGTTCCACTCCGGTCTGCTGGAGGAGGCCGAGCTCCGCCGGCGGCTCGGATTGGCCACCGCCGGGTCTGCACAAAAGCCCACCACCCCAAAAACTCCTTAAGGTAACGTGTTGAGACGCAATTGGTGAAAAGGATTTGAAATGGATAAGATGTGTGCCATCAAGGTAGGGTCAAAGGATGGAATAGTTGCCGGCACGAATAGCTTTTATTAAATCGGAAATATTCGTCAGCGTCACATCGATGTTTCCGAACGTTCTGCGGGCGGGCCTGGGCGCATCGCTCACCACAACGTAATTATCTCCTTTTTCATATTGCCGCCTGAACGCTTGCATGCCTGAAGGGTCAAAACTGGAGGCCGACCATTTGCATTCGATGGCTACCGGGTTTTTCCCCCTCCCCTTCAGGACGAAGTCTACTTCGTGCCCCCGCTTATCTCGCCAGTAATGGATCCGTCGGGTTTGAAGCTGTGCCTGGATTTCATTTAGGACGAAGTGCTCCCACAGGATGCCGGCATCGTCCGGCCTGAGTTCATGCCAGCCCTTGAAATAGCAGATGAATCCAGTATCGAACCCGTACACCTTGGGCGCGGCTATAATTTCAGCGGGGCGGTTGGTGCTGAATGGCCTGATCACGGTGACGACAAACGTGGACTCCAAAACCGACAGGTAGTTGCCGATGGTCGTCCTGCTCACTTCGCAGGGTCGCGCCAGCCGGCTGGCCTCGAAAATGCCACCGCTCTGATTCAACAGGAGTTCGAGGAACTTCTGGAAGGAGTGACGCCGCTCCAGCCGGAATAGCTCTTGGATATCCTTGGCCCAGAATGCATCTATCCATTCCTGGAACCAGCGCTCCGGAAGTTGGTCCTCCAGGAAAAACGGCGGCAAGCCGCCTCTCAGAAAGCGTCGCTGGAGGTCGTTGCAGTCAAAATCGACAAGATCTGAAGTGACCATCGGCGTCATCAAGAGATCGGTCTTCCGTCCAGCGAGCGTATCCTTGAAGCGGGATGATGCTCCCAGAGCTGAAGATCCTGTGGCAATAATTTTGATGTCGGGGTAATGATCCGCTGCGATTTTCAGTAACTGGGATGGATTATCGAGACGATGGATTTCATCCAGAACGATGCGACGGCCCTTGACGCTATCCAGAAATCCCTCCGGGTCTTCCATTAGCCTACGCATCCTCGGCAGCTCGCAGTCAAAATATTCCATCCCGTGGATGCTATTGCAAAGAAACGTTTTTCCAGCGCGGCGAACTCCCGAAAGCCACAGAATGGGACGCTGCCATTTCTGATCGATCAGCGCTAGCCAAAAAGACCTTCTCATGATGGTGTCCGTTTGCATGGTATGGTCTATACGCCGCTGTCCGTACTAAACGCAAGTAATATTGTAATTAGTACGACCATATGAAATAGTCGCTGCGTTAAGGTCACTTCAGACGATGACACAGACCCAAGTGTTTTTCATCTGCCAACACAACAGTTTTCACGGCTTGACACTGCATTTTATCACTGCTATATTTCGCCATACAACGAAATGGAGATTAAGCGATGGAATCCTTTTTAGCTATAACCCGGGCGCTTTCCGACGAAAACCGTGTACGTGCCTTGTTGGCGTTGAGGGATAAAGAGATCTGCGTCTGCCAGCTGATTGAGCTGCTCCAACTCGCCCCGTCGACGGTCTCCAAGCACATGACCGTCCTGCGCCAAGCGAGGTTGGTAGAAGGGCAAAAGCGCGGCCGATGGATGTATTACCGGCAGGCGAACGCCGGCGCCCCGATCGAGGCCCGCAGAGCCTTGGAGTGGCTCCATGCGAGCCTATCGTCATCGGCCCGAATCCATGAAGACCGGAGACGCTTGGCAGCCATCCTGGAACTGGACCGCGGCGAACTGTGCCGGACTCAAAACACCCGGTAGGTCATCGTCATTTTTGAACATTTGGATTTGTTTCGAGTTTCGTGCTTCGGATTTCGAATTTAGTTCCGGCTTGACCGGGTTAGGAGGTGTCAAATGTCATCTGTCGGTTCACTAACGGCTACCGGGACCGCAATTCCTCAAGCTCAGAAGGGGCTCAGTGCTTTTGAACGCTATTTATCGGTGTGGGTAATCTTGTGCATCATCGCCGGGATCATTCTCGGCAAGACTGCGCCCGGCTTCGCCGCTTACCTGGATGGCTTGGCGATTTACGTCAATGAGGCCCCGGTGGTCTCGATCCCGATCGCCATCTGTCTGTTTTTTATGATGTACCCCATTATGGTGAAGATCGATTTCGCCGAAGTGATCAAGGCCGGAAAAAGCGGCAAACCTGTGCTGCTGACCCTGTTTGTGAACTGGGCCATCAAACCGTTCACCATGTATGGCATCGCAATTTTCTTTCTCGGGACGCTTTTTTACAACTTGATCGGCCCCGATGCGAAGGACCTTGTCAAAATGCCATTCGGCTTGAACCTGCCCCTTGGCGCCGAGCACGGAGCAGGCAAAGTGATATTAGTCTCGGGGGTGAAAATGCTGGAGGTCCCCCTCTGGCGCAGCTACCTCGCCGGCTGCATCCTGCTGGGCATCGCGCCCTGTACGGCCATGGTGCTGGTGTGGGGCTATCTTGCCAAGGGCAACGACGGGCTGACACTCGTGATGGTGGCCATCAACTCGCTGACCATGCTGGTCCTCTATGGGGCGCTCGGTGGGTATTTGCTCGGAGTTGGAAGGCTGCCGGTGCCTTGGCAGGCCCTACTGCTTTCGATTGCGATCTACGTCGCGCTTCCCCTGGCTGCGGGATATCTTTCGCGCAAATGGATCATCTCCTCCAAAGGCGAGGTGTGGTTCAAGGAGAAATTCCTGCACGTCCTGACGCCTGTCACGATCATCGCGCTGTTGATCACCCTGGTGCTGCTCTTCAGCTTTAAAGGCGAGGTTATCGTCGCCAACCCGCTGACCATTTTGTGGATCGCCATTCCACTTTTCATTCAGACCAACCTGATTTTCTGGCTGGGGTACTGGCTGGCCAAAGTGTTGAAATTGGAATACCAGGACGCCGCGCCGGCCGCCATGATCGGCGCCTCCAACCATTTCGAGGTGGCCATCGCCACGGCCACCATGCTCTTCGGGCTGTCCTCTGGTGCGGCCCTGGCAACGGTGGTAGGCGTGCTGATCGAGGTCCCGGTCATGCTGATGCTGGTTAAGATTTGCTTGAAGACGCCGCACTGGTTTGCCGCATCAGGCACGCCCAAGCGAGCCTGATTTTTAGGTGGGCTTAAACAGCAAAGGTTTCTGATAAATGAAATTGCCCCAAACGATCGATCTGTCCGCGAAGCAGATTCAATTTATCGTCGAGCGCGACGGGGTAATGTCAATTTTTAGAAGCAGCACCGTCCTCGGATGATGACACGGGGTAGATGGGCCGATCGGTCGGATCGGCAAGCCCATCGACAACCGCGAGTATCTCCCGCTGAAGGGAAACGGCGTCGAGCTTTACATCGAGAAGGCGCTGATCGATGATCTTCCCGATACCGGAGGCCGGATCACCGTTTACATGGGCGATTATGGGTGCTGGACGGTCGGCGTTTTTGAAAGGAATCGCGGCTGAAAACCTCTCCCACAGAGGCTCACTCAAGAAATGGATAAACCACAAAACAAATCCGATCCCGAGCGGACCGCCCGAAAAATCGTGATGGACTGCGCCGACTGCGACTGCTGCCGGCCCATCATGGACGAGTCCTGTCTATTCTTTCCGGAGCTTTACCGGCTCTATGACAAGGAGGTTGAGACCGGGAAGAGGATTTCATCCGAAGAGCTGCGTCAGCTCGTAGAAAAGTGCAACTTCTGTGCGCTTTGCCCCTGCCCCAACATCCGGGCGGATATCATGCGGGCGAAGACTCAGTTCATCGAACGCGAGGGATTGAAATTCGGCGTGCGCGCCATTGAAAACGTCGAGCGTATCGGAAAACTGTGCGGGGTCCTGCCGGGTGCAGCCAACCGGCTGCTGCGGAGTGATCTGGCCGGCGGCCTGATCAAAGAGGCGCTGGGCATCCACCGCGACCGCAACATGCCCGTGTTCCCCGAAGAGAATTTTTCAGCGTGGGTCAAGAAGAGGGGGCTCGACGCCAAACCGCGCTCCAGCGCCGGCCGCAAGGTCGCTTACTTCGCCGGCTGCACCGCTCGGTATATCTTTCCGGAGGTGGCCAGGGCGACGGTGGAGGTGCTTCAGCAAAACGGCATCGACGTCTTCTGCCCTGAACAGAAATGCTGCGGCATGCCGAGCTTCCTGGAAGGCGACCGTAAGCTCACCCTGGAGTTCGCGCATCACAACCTGAATATTTTTACGGATGCCGTAAAGGAAGGCTATGAAATTCTTTGCTCCTGCCCGACCTGCAGCTTCATGCTGAGGAACCTGCTTGCTGAAAGTGCATATTATTCGAACGAATACCAGCAATCAATCGGAACAGACTCCAAATTTATAAGGGTGCCGGCCAGGCTGAAACCGGGAGAATCCCCTCAAGGCAAAATGGAGGTCTACGACAAGACCATTTTTAAGAACATCTTGAAGGATCAAGGTTATTTCTCCTCCCTGGACCCGCTGAAGCGCGTGGCGGTCGCGGAAAAAACCTACGATGTCGGCGAATACCTCTTGCGCCTGCATCGATCCGGAGCGCTCAGAACCGACTTTTCCCCTATCGAAGGCCAGGCCCTCTATTATCCCCCCTGCCACCAGCGGGAGCAGGAATTCGGACAGCCGTATTTGAACCTCTTGGCATTGATCCCCGGAATGGCGTTGGACTCGATCAGGGGAAACCTTTATTGCTGCGGACTGGCCGGTGTCATGGGTTTCAAGCAGGATTTTCATGAAGAGTCAATCAAACTCGGGAGCCGGTTGATCGATAAGATCAAGGAGTTGAACCCGGAACTGCTTGTTACCGACTGTCTCAGCTGCCGGCTTCAGTTCAAGCAACTGCTGCCGAACAAGGTGCTCCACCCGATCGAAATTCTTTGGGAGGGATATAAGCCAATGCGCAGGGCGCACGGCTCAGGAGTAAAGACGAGTGTGTTATTGCTATGCCGAATTAGAAGCCAAATTCTTCCAGACTTATAGATCGTTTCATAATTGTCCTTACGTTGTCATTCCGGCGAACGCCGGAATCCAGTGGTTTTCTGGTTGCCGGATCAAGTCCAGCATGACGATACTACTTCGGGACAATTAGTAATTGTTCGAGCGGATCAAACCCACAGTTTATCCTTGAGGTGATGAGAATGGAACTAAAACCAATTGCCGAATTCAAAACCTGCTGCGCTGGGCCGAAGCCCGCATTTTCTTTAGAGGCCGCCGCACCTCAAAAAAAAATAAAGCCGACCGAGATCGCTGTTTTTATCGTAGCCCTAACCGCCTGGTGGCTGATCTATCAGAGCCTTTTGCCGGTTGCGCAGTACCTGACCTACGATTTCTTCGGGCTGAGCCGGGGCTCGCATCTCGCCGCGGCGGTGGAGTTCTTCATCTACGACACGCCCAAGGTTCTGATGCTGCTCACCATCGTGGTGTTCGGAGTCGGAATCATCAACTCTTTCTTTACGCCTGAACGTACGCGCCAAATCCTGGCTGGAAAAAAAGAGTCGGTGGGCAATATCCTGGCCGCGTTCCTGGGTGTAGCGACCCCGTTCTGTTCCTGCTCGGCCATTCCGCTTTTTATCGGCTTTGTGAAGGCCGGTATTCCGCTGGGTGTAACGTTGTCATTCCTGATTTCGGCACCCATGGTGAACGAGGTCGCGGTGGTGCTGCTCTACGGCCTCCTGGGCTGGCAGGTGGCCGCGATCTACATGGGTACCGGGCTTGCCATCGCAATGGTCGCCGGTTGGGTCATCGGGCGGTTTAAAATGGAGCGTCACATCGAAGACTGGGTGACCGAGATCCGTGCGGTCGGGGTTCAGGTTGAATCCGGACCCCAAACGTTGCGGGATCGGGTGCGATACGGTTTGGACGCCGTGAGAGACATCGTCTGTAAGGTGTGGAAATGGATCGTACTCGGAATCGCCGTGGGCGCGCTCATCCACGGCTACGTGCCCGAAAATTTCCTGGCCTCCATCATGGGCAAGGAGGCCTGGTGGTCGGTGCCCATCGCGGTCTTGATCGGCATCCCCATGTACTCCAACGCGGCCGGAATGATCCCGGTCGTCCAGGCGCTGCTGGGGAAAGGCGCGGCCCTGGGCACGGTGCTCGCCTTCATGATGAGCGTGATCGCGCTGTCGCTGCCGGAGATCATCATCCTGCGCAAGGTACTCAAGATTCGCCTGATCGTTACCTTTGTCAGTGTGGTCGGTTTGGGGATCCTGATCGTGGGCTACCTGTTCAATATGATTATCTGAAACAGCGAGTGGATTTTCTTCTTGACATCTAAAGGGGTTCCGTGGTCCAAAATCAAGAGGAGTAATCGTTTATGAACCGCCGTAAGATCAACCTTCCCACCGCCAAGCTTTCTGAATTTTGCCGTCGACATAAGATTCGTCGTCTGGCATTATTCGGCTCTGTGCTTCGGGAAGATTTTCGTCCTGAAAGTGATGTGGATGTTTTAGTAGAATTCGAAAAGGACGTTCGGGTGGGATTAAAATTTTTCGAAATTGAGCGCGAACTTTCTGAGATGATGGGTAGAAAGGTGGATTTAAATACTCCCGGTTTCTTGAGCAAATACTTTCGCCGCCAAATTCTATCAGAAGCCGAAGACCAATATGTTGCCGCCTAAAGATCAGATCCGATTGCAGCACATGCTGGACCATGCGACCGAAGCTCTGAATATGGCCAAGGGCCGAAATCGAGAGGATTTGGATATCGACCGACAGCTTAATCTTTCACTCGTGCGTCTCTTGGAAATCGTCGGGGAGGCTGCCTCACGAACATCCGAGAGTGCGCGCAGTTTGCTCCAAGATGTGCCCTGGATGCAGATTACCGGCCTGCGCAATCGTTTGATCCATGGTTATGACGAGGTCGATTTTGACATCCTCTGGACCATCCTCCAAGAGGATTTGCCCCCATTGGTCTTTCGACTTAAGCGAGCCCTGTCTGATCCTCTGTAGTTTAAGCAGAACAGATTTAAACAATTAAAATTTTTCATCCCTCATCATTTTCTAACCGAAGCATGCGCAAGATCTCAATCGGCGCAAAGATTTTTCAACTCAACCACCGATGACCTTCAGGGACTATAGATGAAATGAATTCTTTCAAAGTGTTTCCGGACAAGGAGATCATTGGTAGCGGCCCAATGTCAAAAATGTTCTTGAGCCTCGGCCCTGGCAGATTTTTAGAAGCCTGCCGGTACGTCCATGAACTTCCCTACGGGTACAATTCGGACCGCGACGACCTCATGATCCTGTTCAAAGAAAAAATGGGCACCTGTACCACCAAGCACGCGGTGATCGCCTCGCTGGCGGCCGAGCTTGGCCTGCCCATCACGCGGGGGGTCGGGATCTACGCGATGACCGAAGCGATCGTGACCGGCGCAAATAAAATTTTGGCCGAATACAACCTGCCCAACGTGCCGATGATTCACTGCTTCCTGGAATATCAAAGCTGCCGGGTTGATCTCACAGAGGGGAATCGCAACGGGAAGAACCGGCCGATAGACGACTTTCTCTACACGGACCGGGTGGCGGCCACCATTTCCGCCAAGGACGAATATCTGATCTATCGCAAAGCTCTGAGTGAGGTCATTCTGAAACGCCCCGAAATGGAGGGTGCCGACCTGAAGCGCATCCTGCACGCCCGGGAAGAGGGGCTCAAGCTTTTAAAGGCGAACCTCCTCTAATCATCTATCCAAGGCGCGCGGCGTCGGCCTATAGCCAATGAAGCATAGTTTTTGTGGGAAAGGCTTTCAGCCTTGATTCAGCTTTCGCAGCAAAAATTACTTCGGCGGAGTAGCGGGTCATGGTGCGCAGCGCCACTTTATCGGCGAGGAGGTTTGTTCCTTGAGGGAGTGGCTTCCAGCCACGATAAAATCGCGGCAAGATGCCGCTCCCACAAAAAAAGAAATCAACTTCCTTGGAGACAATATGGACATCTTTACCAATCCTGAAGAAGCCGCTGTAAAAAACCTGCTGTCCGCATCGGGCTTGCCGATTGCGGATATCTCCGCGCAACATCTGCACCATTTTTTCGGGTTTGCTTCCGGTGGCGAGCTTTTAGGGATAGTCGGGCTTGAACTTTATGACGAGGTGGCGCTGCTACGATCGCTGGCCGTAGCTTCTTCCCGCCGCGGCGCCGGCCTGGGTTCGGATCTGGTTGAGCACGCCGAGCGCTATGCACGCGATCATGGGGTAAAGTTTCTCTACCTCCTGACCAACACCGCCGAATCCTTTTTCATGCGCCGCGGCTACGCACGAGTGCCGCGCGAAAAAGCCCCTGAAGCCATCCGGAACACGAAAGAATTCGATGGGATCTGCCCGCTGAGTTCCGCGTTCATGGTCAAGCGGCTTTGGTCGCAACGATCTTGATACTCACAATGGACTCCCCTACTTCTTTGATCTTGTCGGGTGTGAGCTTGGCCTCTTCGATGATCGCCCCGACGACCGGATCAGCAGCGGCTTCGCCCAGGTAGAAGGGGCTTTCACCGACCACCTGCATATCCCCAAAACCGGCGGTCCTAAGCATCTTAAGATAGTCGCTCTTGAGGCTCGCACCGGCCACACAGCCCAGGTAGGCGGCGGCGGAGCCAGCCAAGGCCGGCGGCAGCGGACGCAGGAGGACCACATCTGAGAGAGCCAGCTTCCCTCCCGGTTTCAGAACCCTGAATGCCTCGGAAAATACTTTGGGTTTGTTCGGCGACAGGTTGACTACACAGTTGGATAGGATCACATCCACCGAGTCGTCGATCACCGGCAGATACTCGATGTCGCCCAGCCGGAACTCGACGTTTCGATATCCGCCCTTTTGGGCATTCTCCCAGGCCTTCTTGACCATCTCGGGGGTCATGTCGACGCCGATCACTCGGCCGTTTTCACCGACCGCCTTGGCCGCCAGAAAACAATCGAACCCGGCCCCCGACCCCAGATCCAGCACCGTCTGGCCTTCCCTGAGAGACGCCAAGGCCACCGGGTTGCCGCAGCCGAGACCCAGATTGGCCCCTTCCGGGACTTGGTTCATCTCCTCTTTGGAATAACCGATCATCTCCCCGATCGTTTGGATCGAGGCGCCCGAGCCGCAGCAGGAAGACGGGGCGCCGCAGCAGGGTTTGTTTTCCATGGCCACACGCCCGTAGCCTTCCTTGACTTTGTTTTTGATTTCATCTTTGACCATACTCCCCCCTATATCCTGATTCCGAAGGAATCAGGATGCCATAATGTCCTTCATCATCGGCCCCAGCATGCCCTTCACCATGCCGGCAAGCGAATCGGCCTTGACCATGGTGATGCAGCACGTCTGCCCGTCCTTTTCCCAGCCGATCAGCACCAGTTTGTCTCCCGGCTGAATGCCGGCCTTTTCGCGGATGGTCTTGGGCAGCACCATCTGGCCCTTCTCGTCCACGCTGACCAGCGCTTCCACCTGGCAGCAGCCCATGCCGGCACCCGAAAAACATGAGAGTGTCTTTTCTTTCTTAGCCGCCATCCGATTCACCTCCGATACGTTGGTTATTTTAAATTCAAAATAGTCAAAATTTTTTGAATGTCAAGACTTGTCAGAAAAATTGCGAAGGGGAAAAAACCTATTGGCTGGTTTTACGACCTCTGTCGGGGGCTTGGGTCTTCACTGTTAAAAAGGGCTTGGTTTTTCTTCGGTGTTCACAACTGAAAATTCAGAACGTTTTCTGTTCGCACTCCTGCATCAAGACGCGAAAGCCTTTACCTCAATTTCATCTGTCTTCTGCATCACCTGCCACAGATCATATTGGACTTGCTGAACCAGCCAACTCTCCGCACTACCACCAAAGGCTTTCGAAAGCCTGATCGCCATTTCCGGCGAAATACCGAAACGGCCATTAAGCAGGGCGGACAGCGTTTTCCGGGATATGCCTAAACCCTTGGCGGCATCCGTCACGGTTAATCCCAAAGGCTGCAGGCAAAGCTCCTTTATTACTTCGCCGGGATGGGGTGGATCATACATTACCATTTTGTTAACTCCTCAGTGATAATCGAGATAGTCGACATCAACGGCATTGCTATTCTCAAATCTGAAAATAACCCGCCAGTTGCCTGAAACCGAAACGGCCCAGAAACCCTTATGCCGACCTTTCAATCGGTGTAAATTAAGCCCCGGCAAGCCCATGTCCTGCGGCGATTGGCTGGCGTCAAGCCTGGCCAGTATCAAACGCAATCGATTGGCATGCTCAAGTTTTATACCTTGCAGGCTCCCGGTATCGTACAGCCGTTTTAGACCCTTGTGCCTAAAACTTTTTATCATGTTTGACTGTAACCTGTCTATGGGCAAGTGTCAAGTTTCTGCGCCTGGAGAGCCCGAGGAACGGCAGATTGTGGGTACCCGGATGCAGCAAATTTAATTTTTCTGATTGTTAATCAGAGTGTGAGGCGCCATGTTAATCAGCTTGATAGGCAGCCTGTTACATGCTATCGCACTATCTGCCATACTGACTAGCAGCAATAGAAGACTCACTTCCGGCTTTCGTAACCAAAGACACTTCGGCGAAGTAACTCCAACCACGATATTATCGCGGCAACCAGCCTTCGCAGAAGGCTACGGCGGCCACGAGATGCCGCTCCCACAGGCTTGCAAAAAGGCGACTTTTTCGGGAGGGCCTTTCCGGCTTTGGGAAAAAGAGGCCCTAATCGCAGGATAAGAACCAAGGGGAGGATATGGCCATGTTCAAGCTACGCTTTTGGGGGCTTCAACGCATATTCATGCCTGTTCTACTGGCGTTCCTTCTATCGGGGTGTGCCATAATACCCGCACCGACTCGGTCCGCGCGCGTTGGCGGCGGCGATGCGCTGGGGAGCTGCGCCGACTTTTTTGCATCGCTGGATCAACGCACCGCGGACGCTCAGGCGCTCGATTCCGGGGCCTTTCGGGTGGAGGGGTTCCCCTACTTGCGGGTGAATCGTTTTCTGGCGTCATTTCGCGAGGAGGTCGGGGACAAGGCCGCTTTCAACACATGGGTGGACAGAATGGGGGCGATAGATCAGGAGGCCCGCAGATTTGAAATCGCCAACCAGTCCACCGCGCCCGCCTCGGCAAACGACCGCGAAGGGTTTAACGCCCGGATCGCCGGTTGCGGCAACCTCCTAAAGGCAGCGGATTTTCAAGACCGCGAACAGCAGGCGGCGCTGCTAAAAAAGGTCACGGTGCCCGATGAGTACCTGACGCTGCCGCGGGTCCTGGGCCTCTACCCCGTGACCAGTTGGTTTGTTTCTCAAGGGGTGTCGAATTGGCATGCCGAGGCGCGCAAGACGTTCTCCACCGAGCCTCCGGTCGGCTGGAAGACCATTCGTTACGTTCCGGCGCAAACCGGTGAGCCGCCGGACCCGAGCCAAATCGTCGCGTCAGCCAAACGCGATGCCCTGGGAATACCGGACTACTCTTCAACGGACCTGGAAGCCCTATTTCGAGTGTATGCCCCGGTCTGGGAAGTTCAGACGGAGGCCGATTACGATCGGATCGGCGCCCCGATCTGGACCTCCAAAGGCGAGCTCGACATCGACACCCGGCAGCCGTTGACCTATACGCTCCTTTCCTTTACGCGTTTCGGCAAGGAGATCCTCACCCAGCTCAACTACATCGTCTGGTTTCCCTCCCGGCCCAAGGAAAATGCGCTGGACATTTACGGGGGACTGCTGGACGGGGTGAACTACCGCGTGACGTTGGACCAAAACGGGACCCCGCTGCTCTACGAAACAATCCACAATTGCGGCTGCTACTACAAGGCCTACCCCACCCGGCGGCTCAAGGTCCGTGAAAAAATCGACTACGCGGAGCAGCCGCTGATTCTCAAGGCGCCTGAATTGACGCCTTCAAAGGAGATCATGACGGTGGCCATGGAGAGCCGGACACACTATGTCCGGCACCTCTACACCTCTTCTCGCCGGTCGCAGCCTGAAACGGCGTTCTACACACTTGGGGACTACGGCGAGCTTCGCAGCCTGCCCGACTCCAAGGGCGGCCGCAGGAGCATGTTCGCCCCTGACAGCCTCGCTCCGGGCAGCGAACGGCTCGAGCGCTTCATCCTCTGGCCCACCGGCGTCGTCTCCCCCGGCGCCATGCGCCAGTGGGGGCGCCACGCCGTCGCCTTCGTGGGCGAACGCCACTTTGATGACCCACTTTCCATGGACAACATGTTCATGGAAAATGATCCCAAGTGAAGGTCTGTGAAGGAAGTGCGAGTGTAATGAAAGCCGTTGTGACAGGGACAACCGGGTGCATCGGGACGGTCCTGTGCCGGAAACTAAAAGCCGGAGGCTGGAAAGTCCGTGCCCTGGTGAGGCCCGGGCGAGAATATGGTCACATTGCTGAGCACATCTCCGAAATTCACACGGGCAACATCCTGGCCCCGGAGAGCCTTGAAGGGCTGGCCGCAGGCGCAGACGTCGTTTTTCATCTGGCCGCCCGCGTTTCGGATTACGGCTCGAAGAAACAGTTCTATGGGCCCATCCTGGACGGCACCCGGAACATGCTCGACGCGTGCGTCGGCAGGGTCGGCCGGTTTGTTCACGTGAGCTCCATCACTGCCTGCGGAGTGGGTCGGCATCTCAGAGGCCAAAAAGAAGCCGACCGGTGTTTCACGTCGGGGATCCCCTACGGCGACGCCAAACTGGACGCCGAGGCGCTGGTTCAATCATGCAATGCCCGTTTTCTCAAGGGATGCACCATCGTGCGCCCTTCAAATGTCATGGGCCCGCGCAGCCCATGGGTAGACGACGTCTGCCGCCATTTTTTCACGCCTCTCGGAATACCATTGATCGACCAGGGACGCTACAGCGCTAGCCTGGTGTATGTAGACAATCTCGTGGACGGAATAATCATGGCCGGGACCCGTGAGGAAGCTGCGAGCCAGACTTACCATTTCTGCGATGACTGGCGGGTTAGCTGGCAACGCTACCTCGCCGATCTGGCCGCCATCATAGGGAAAAGGCCGAAAGGCAACATCCCCTTTCCCCTAGCTTGGGGTCTGGGTCATGTCATGGAGACCCTGTGCACGCCATTGGGCCTGCGCCCGCCCATCACCCGCCTCGCCGCAAGCCTCATGGGCAGGGACAACCATGTGGACACCTCCAAGGCGCAAAGAGAACTGGGCTGGCACACGTGCGTCTCGTACACAGAAGCCATGCAACACGTCGGCAAATACGTTAAGCATGTTTTCTCGGCTTGATTGATTTTATTGTTGACTCTCATCTCCACACCGTGGCATTTGTGAATCCATCTCCCTTTTATTGTGAATGCAATTTTCTTCTAGCGGCTTCTTTCCTCTCCCCTGAACAGGCAGGCCATGGCCGAGAGCGATCTCACCTTTCCTCAGAAAGCCCCGTCGGAAAAGCAGTTCCAAATCTCGCGCCGTGCCTTTCTCACGACCTCCGTTCTGGCAGGCGGCGCGGTGGTTCTGGCGGCCATCCCTCTGGTTTCCACCGTTGTCCTCCCCTCTCTCAAGAAGGGCGTGGGAAAGTGGGTTGATTTCGGCAAGGCGGACAAGCTGGGCCCGGATGATTTCAGCATGCTGTCCTATGAGTTCATGGTGAAGGACGGGTGGATTGATCTGCCGCAGCGCGGGTTTGTCTGGGCCAAGGCCGATTCCCAGGCCGGCGTCAAAGTCTTTTCATCAACCTGTTCCCACCTGGCCTGCAATGTCATCTGGAACAAGGACACCCGCATGTTCGAGTGCCCCTGCCACACCGGTCGGTTCGCCCCGGACGGGCAGCCGGTGGCAGGGCCTCCGAAGAAACCTCTTTTTCTCCTGCCGCACAAAGTCGAAGAGGGCAAACTTCTGGTTCACATAACCCTTTAATCTGCGCCCGCCATCGGGCGAAGGAGGCGTATCATGCAGAAACCAACGAAACTTGGAATTCTGACGTGTGTCCTGCTGAGTGTTTTAGGGCTGTTCCTTTTCTCCAACAACGTCACCGGCGCCGCCAAACAGACCCTGACCGCTGTCTACTCGAAGGCCGCCCCCACGGGACTGGATGACCCAGCGTGGGGAAAAATCAAGGTGCTTGAGGCGCCTTTCGAGGGCAAGGAGATCTTTGCGGGCAAAAAAGCGGCCGTGAACACCAAGGCCGTCTTCACGGACAATGAAATCTATTTCTGGTTCAACTGGAAGGATGCCACACTGAGCGTGACCAAGGAAGCCTGGAAGTTCGACGGGCAGGCTTGGTCGCGCTTGAAAGGCGACGAGGACCGGATTTCGCTTCTGTTCGAGATCAACCGCATCAACAACTTTGCCACCAAGGGCTGCGCCGTGACGTGCCATGTCCCGCCGGGAGCGCCCAACGCCAAGGAGGGCAAGTTCGGAACCGCGACCGACGCCGAAAAGGGAGACCTATGGCACTGGAAGGCGGCCCGCTCCGACCCGGCCGGCTACGCCGACGACGGCTACCTGGCCAAAATCAGCGACACCAAGGGCGGCCGCAAGGCGGATGCCGGCAAGGGCGGCGACAAACAGAACATGACCGCGGACAAGTCCAAACCCATGTACATGCTGGCCCCGGGCAAAAAACTGGCCAAGAACAACATCCTGCTGGCAGCGGACGCGGTCGAAATCACCGACTATTCAATATTCAAGGCCGGTGACGTCGTCACCTCGCGCATGCCGGTGGCCGCGGAAGGGTCGTTCGGCGACATCAAGGCCGTCAGCCGCTATGCCGACGGCGCCTGGTCGGTAATGCTCTCCCGCAAGCTGGACACGGGCAACGATGACGATGTGGCTTTCAACCCCCAGAAGAAATACAGCTTCGCCATGGCGCTGTTCGACGACTCCAAGGACCAGGATTCCTACGATTCGGAGGTCCTGACCCTGGAATTCAAGAAATAGCAAGGGGTTCGAAAAAAGACGCCTCAAGCCGTGATCCGGCGTTGCGCGGCGTTTGGCAATGCTCACATATCGGTGAATATGCTGCGCTTTCCAAAGCGCCGCGCGCCTGGGCTGACGGCTCGATGCTTGTTTTTCAACGCCCTTGATAAATAACCTTCCCCGGATGGAATGCGATGACCGAAGTGGAGACAAGCACCACGGAGGAGAGATCGCCCGCTGCAGCGGCCCGGGGAGGTTTCGCCAAACTGCTCCAGGTGGAGGTGCCTGCGGATGCCATCTGCTGGCACCGGTTTTTCGGCGCCCTTCAGTTGGCGTTGCTTTGCTTGTTGTTCCTGTCCGGGGCGTTGATGGCTTTTGCTTATACACCGGTCCCGGGCACAGCCTATGACAGCGTCGATTATTTTCAGTTCAGCCTCCCCCTGGGAACTGTGGTCCGCGGGGTGCATCACTATGCCTGGAACCTCCTGCTGGTGGTCATGGGGTTGCACCTGCTCAGAGCGCTCATACTGGGGGCCTACAAGGCCCCCCGGCAAATCGTCTGGATCTCCGGTGTGGCGTTCTTCCTGCTGATGCCGCTGTTCATCATCACCGGAGACCTGCTGCCCTGGGACCAGAAGGGTTATTGGTCCACCCAGGTCCGTTTCAGCATCATCGCCTCCATCCCGGTCGCCGGGGATCTTCTCGTGCAGCTTTTTCGCGGCGGCCCCCTGACCGGAATCGTCGCCTTGACCCGCCTTTACGTTCTGCACATTCTCCTTTTGCCCTGCGCCCTCGTTGTGCTGATCGGCTTGCACCTGTATTTCCTGGCGACCCGCGGGCTGTCAGGGCCCCTGTCGAACGATGAGATCCCAAGGCCGAAAGTTCCTTTCCTGCCGGTCATCGTCAACCGCTGGCTGGCGGTTTTCATTGTGTCGGCGATCGGGCTGGGGCTTGTTGCCTGGCAATGGCCGGCCGCTCTGGGTGATCCGGCCGATCCCACGGACTCCGCATTCATTCCTCGCCCGGAATGGTGGGTGCTGTTTCTGAACCAACTGGTCGCCATTTTCAAGGGCCCGTTCATGGTCCTTGGGTCGGCGATCATTCCCGGAGGGCTGGTCTTTTTGCTGGCGGCGCTGCCCTTTTTGGACCGCTCGTCAGAACGCCGCCCTTCCAAGCGCATGGCCGTGATGGTCGCAGCGGCGGTTATTCTTGCGGCCCTGTTCGGCCTGTCCGTCATGGGGTATGTTGAGCACTTCATGCAGCCTCGACATTAGGCCCAAAGAGTGAAACTCGATGCAGAGCATAGACAATTCGAACTTCAACTGGCACCTGGCATCATAAATTCGATGCACAAAATCCGAATGACGGCATGACCGATTCGATAGAAAAAACGGTTCTTCTCCAGGTTAGTTGTAGAAAGCCTGATAGATTTTCAGGGTAAAGTACCGCAAATCGTGAAAGCCGTATGCTTTTCGTTTGATGACTTTGATCTTGTTGTTCACCCCTTCCAGTTTGCCGGTGTGGATGGGGTAATCGCAGTGGTTTAGGATACCGTAGCGATGCCGATCCAGCATTTTGGCAAACTTGTTCAGGGCGCGATGGTTCAACGAGCGTGCCAGAGCCAGCCACTCATCCAGAGCCTTACCGGCCCAAGTTCGGCAACGGTAGGACCAGATGTGTTTGAGCTGGTCTTTTAAGATCATCACCGTGTTGATCACCTCGTTGAGAGCCAAGAGCTTTTTGAGTTGGAGCCGGTGTTTCGGCCGGCGCACATTGCGTCGGTTCTTCAGCAGCAGGTACTTGGCCCCTTTAAAAACGTCTTTATTGACCTTGGCTGCTTTGCGGTACTCGCTGATACGAATTTTGTCGATGACACGGCCAAAGCCGGCCACCACATGAAACTGGTCAAAGACGATGTGGGCCTTTGGGAGTTTTTTTTAACGGCATTGATGTACGGAACCCACATGTCCATAACGACGGCTTCAATTGATTTTCGCTGTTTGTTGGTCAGTTGGTTAAAGAATCGTTTCAGGGTGCTGGCCCTTCGGTGTCGGCCGACGTAAACGACCCGGCCGGTCTCGTAGTCCAGCACCACGGTCAGGTAGCTTTGACCCTTGCGGATGGAGATCTCATCGACCGCCAGAATACGAAGCTTGCTAAGATCCGGCTGACCATAGTGGGCTTCCAGATACTGCTTGTCGATGTCTTTGACTGTTTTCCAGTCCAGCTGAAAATGCCGGGCGACATCGGTGACTGTCATCACCTTGCACAACTGATGGATCGCAGCGGCCATCCGTCGGGTCACCCGCAGATAGGGGTGAAACAGTTCCAGATCCTCGATGCTGATGCGCTGGCAGTGGGCGCAAAGCAGTTTGCGGTACTCGCAGCGCAACCAAACCTGGGTGCTGGCGAGGTTCAAATCTCGTACCTCGCGCTGGGTCCAACTGTGAACCGACGTTGAGCCGTTGTCGCATAGATGACAGATCGGCTTAAAGCGCCGGTCGGGAACAATATCAATAAGGGCGCTGGTGGCGGTATCATTCACCGCCTGCTTGACCATTTTGATTCGACGAAAGGGGAAATAAGGTGTTATAGAAATACCGGACATCGCAGGCCTCCTTCTGGGATATGGTTTTTCTTAGCCGATCAACCTATACCCTCGGAGATACCGGATGTCCATTCTGCTTGATATCACACCATATTGCCCCCTTTCGGTTCAACTAACCTGGAGAAGATCCGAAAAAACTATCTCCGACCGCAATCGAACTAGTTTGGGTCATTATTCTTTTGAACATTCGAATTTGTTTCGAGTTTCGTGCTTCGGATTTCGAATTTGGTTCCGGCTTGTACGCCGAAGTAAACTCGGCCACGAAGGCCGGGAGCCGCTCTCACAAAGCTCAAATAAGGCTGCTGCGTTGGAATCGGAAGGCGCTCAAAGAGGTGGGTTATGTCCAAGTGGATAATCGCGGGGATCGCCGCACTTATATGCGCTGCCGTTGTGTTTGCGGCGGCAACCTCGCCGGATGATGCCGGAGTCATGACAATTACGGCCCGCTACGTCAAAACACCGCCTGCCGGGATCGATGACCCTGCCTGGCAGCGTGTCGCACTAGTCCAGGTTCCCGTCGCGGGCCGGGCAGAACTCGCCGACGTCAAGGGAACCGTTTCCACCAAAGCCCTCTTCACGGAAGACGCCCTATACTTCCTTCTCAGCTGGGCGGACCCGAGCTGCAGCACCGTCAAGGAGTCGTGGCAGTTTGATGGAACGCAATGGGTCCACCTCAAGGGGGATGAGGACCGAATCGCGCTGCTTTTTGAGATCGCCAGGATCAACCAGTTTTCATCCAAGAGCTGTTCCGTGGTCTGTCACAGCCCGGCGGATCTGCCCCGCAGTCAGTGGCACCTGGCTACGAAAAGCCCGGTTGAAAAGGGCGACCTCTGGCATTGGAAGGCCGCGCGTTCGGCGCCCTACCGACATGCCGATGACGGCTGGCTAACGGTGGCCGGCAACCCGACCGGCTCCTATCGCGAAACCGGCCGAAGAAACGATGCGGGCGGCGGCGGGGATATCAAGAACGAAACGCCCGACGGCTCGCGACCGCTTTACATGCAGGACCCTGCCCGCAAACCATCGGTGCCCGGTTTCTTGCTCCTGGAGGAAGCAGTGCCCATCACGGATTATTCGATCTTCAGGGCGGGCGACGTGATACCCTACCGGCTCCCCCTGAAGCCGAGCGCATCAAGGTTTGATGTCAAAGCCGAGAGCCGCCACGCCGACGGCCGCTGGACGGTCATGCTGCACCGCAAATTCAACACCGGCCAGGAAGACGATGTCGTCTTCGACGTCCGCAAGCGATTCAGCTTCGCCATGGCCGTTTTTGACGATTCCGGCGCGGACCACTCCAAGGCCACCCGCAGCCTGGTGTTGGTTTTCAAGCGCTGAGCGACCTGAAACTTTGAAAGGGCAGAGCGCGATTCCGCTCTGCCCTTTTTGTTTGCGGCGGGTCGAGTGATCGATTCTTATTCGTCCGCCAGCCCATCGGTTCGAGGGTCAGGGGCGCAGACGGCGGCCGGTTGGGGCATTTGGGCTTCGGCCGGCGGCTGCGGCATCAGGTGCCGGGGCACGAACGCCATGGTGGCGATCAATGTGGGAACGACGGCCGAGGCGATCACCACGGCAACGAGAAACGAGTACTGGTCACGCGACACGATCCCCTGGGACAAACCATAAATGGCCGAGATGGTCCCGAAGGTGAGGCCGGTCGACATCAGGAGGGTGTAATACCAGCGCTCGTTGCGTTCTTTGCGAAACCGGCTGATCACCGGGTAGATCCCGAAAATTTTGGTCGCAATTTTGCCCCCGAGAAGCAGGAAAAACACCATCGGGCCGGTGACGACCGCAGGCAGGGAAACCAATGAACCGGCGCGGATGAAGTAGAAGGGGGTCAGAAAGCCGATGGTCAGGGTGCGCATCCGGCGTACCCACAGGCGGTCTTCGGATGCCATGCCTGCCAGCACCATTCCAGCAATGTACGCCGGCAGCACCGCTTCGCTCCCCGACCAGAGCGCCAGGGCCCCGAGCCCGAAGAGCACCAGTAGCACCCATTTGGCGCGGACGGCGGCCGTGCGGTGGGCGTAGCGCCGGCTGATCAGGTTGGTGAGAAACGGCAGCAGGCCGATCACCAACGCGCTGGCGGCAACAAAAATAACGGTCTTGTAGGTGAACGGTGCGAAAATGAGGCCCAGTGCGACCACCGTTCCCAGGTCTGTGACGAAGCACGCGCCCAGGATCCCCATGCCGTATTCGGTGCGGTTGAAGCGGGTCTCCAGCATGACGGCATAAACGACGGCCATCGAGGTAGTCGACAGCGCCACCCCGGCGAGCCAGCTTGCCCTGGAATCCCACCCTAAAACATAATAGGCTAAAGCGGCGCAGCCCAAAAAGGGCGCGGCAAAACTGAAAAGGCCCACCACGGTCACCTCTTTCCATTTGGCGCGCAGAACCGTCGGCTCGAGCTCCGCGCCGGCCAGAAAGGTCAGAAGCACAGCCCCGGTAGCCGCCAGAAACCGCAGCCATTCGACATTTGCGCCCAGCGCGTCGGGGCCGAAAAAGCGTTCGGCCGCAAACCCGACGGCAATGCCCACGCAGATTTCAACCAGCGCCATGGATATCTTGAGGTGGTTGGCGATGATGGTGGAGACGACGGCGAGGGCAAGCCATAGGGCGGCCAGAGTGAAGGTTTCGGTCATGAAGTCCTCCTCAGCAACTTCTTTGATCAGAAAAAAAACCCGCCGGGCGGCGGGTCATGTCGTAGAACCGAGACTCCCACCGCATGTAAGGCCATGTGGTAGGAGTCATCAGCCCGAATGATGAGCGTTTGTACGGGGGACTCCATCCCCTTCTGTGTGCCTTCAGCGAAAACTATACCGGATTCACAGTTTGGCGACCATACCACTCAAATAGTAAAAAGTAAAAACGAACAGGCTCACCCAAATCAGAATTATGATGCCGCCCGCAACCCAATTTTTGGGTTTGCCGGCCTTCACGGTCAATGCGGCCTTTTTCCGGCAATCCTGCAGCACCTCGGCCGGAATCAATTTGATCACCAAAGCAATGCCCAACGGAATCAGGATCAGGTCGTCCAAATAACCCAGTACCGGAATGGGGTCAGGAATCAGATCAATCGGGCTGAAGGCATAGGCCACAACCACAACTGCAACCACCCGGGCATACCAGGGGACCCTCCGATCCTTGGAGACGAGATAAAGCGCATACACTTCCTGCTTTAACTTTCGAGCCTTGGCTTTCCATTTTTCAAATGCCATTGAAGGCCACCCGACCATTTCCTCACTTGCCTACCCGAAGCAAGGCCAGCGTGCCGGCGGCCATCAGCAATGCGGCCAGCAGGTCACTATTTCTTGACGTACGGGCAATAGTGAAATATGTTAAATTAACACAAGTGTTAATTAGGTGTTCCTGATGAAAACTCGCGAGTTGAGATCCATAAATCAATTATATTTCGGCTACGAGGATATTGCCAGAGCTTTAAAGATCAGTCCGGCTTCGGCCCGAGTGAGCGCAAGCCGGTACGTACAGCTCGGGCTTTTAATGCGGCTTAAGCGCAATATCTATTTGCAGAGAGAGCGGTGGCAGGTGGCAAGTCGGGAAGAAAGGTTCGCGCTGGCGAACTTGGGCCAGACCCCTTCCTACATATCGCTGCTGAGCGCCCTGGACTATCACGAGATCACCACTCAGATGCAGCGAGCGATCGTCGAATCGGTGGCCGTGAAACGGACAAAAGAAATATCTCTATTTGGTAGCGTATTTCGTTATACCAAAGTCAGCCGCGCGCTCTATTTCGGATTCATCCGGCAGCAGGAATTTTTTATCGCAACTCCGGAAAAGGCGTTTCTCGATGCCGTTTACCTGATGTCGTTTGGCCGCTATGCGCTCGATGTGGCAGCCATCGATTACGAAAAACTCAACCGTAAAGAGATCCGGCGCATGAGCCGGAACTACCCTCCAAAAACGAGAAAGATGCTCGAAAAACATGGATATTTTGGGCCGGCATGAAGTCTTTCAAATTGAAGTTTTGGACAAGCTGAATAGCGTAAAACTGCTCGATCCCCTTGTTTTTGGCGGCGGCACCATGCTGCGGCTCTGCCATGAACTCAACCGCTATTCCGTCGATCTGGATTTCTGGTTTGTCAGAAAAAGGGCCCAAAAAACCTTTTTTGACAAGCTGCTGAAAACTCTTGGGCAGGACTATGAGATCACCGATGCCCAGATCAAACATTTCACTCTGCTCGCGGAAGTTCGGACCGGCATCTACCCTAAACGTTTGAAGCTCGAAATCCGAAGAGAACAAAAAGAATGCGACTATCAGACCAAAATCGCCTTTTCACGCTTCAGCACCAGGCAGGTGCTTCTTAAGGCGCACTCACTCGAACAGACGATGAAAAACAAAATCGAAGCACTCCTCGACCGCGGTGAGATTAGGGACTGTTTCGACATCGAATTCATGCTTCGGCGAGGGACTGCGCTGCCGGAGCTATCCGACAAACAGCTCAAAGAGCTCCGTGAAAAAGCGCTCGGGTTCAAAGATAGGGACTTCAAAGTTAAGATAGGTTCCATCGTGGACCACACGGCCCGGGCCTATTATGCCCAGAACCGGTTCAGCTATTTATTAGAAAGACTCAGCGCCCTCTCTTCCAGTGCAGAGGGATGAGCAGCAACAAGGCACCAACTGTCATTTCAAAGCTTCCGGCAGAAGACGGACTCTCTATCCATAATAGGAAGGTCTATCATGACTCACCGCTACATCCCTCCCACTGGCTACGAGTCTATGAAGCAGTGCCTGCCCGCGCTCAGGAAGGTTGTACCAGGCCTGCTCGCGAAGTTACGCCTCGAGCTAAAGGCCAAGGGCCTGGACTACCTTCCACGATCGACCCCGGTACCGGAGTTCATTATTAAGGCGGTCGAAGGTTACGCGTACAAGCTCTACGCGTATGACGGGGTACCCAAGGAACAAGCGATCGCAGATGGCAATTTCTTGGGACAACATCTCGCGTATATACTCAACTTCGAGCTCCTTGGCCGCAAGGTCTTCTGGGTGGATGAGGCCCTGGCCTATATGCTTGCGCAAACCGACCTCGATATTGATGGGGAGGTGCTGCGATTGCCGTTTCGTGCCTGCGCCTTCGTCTTCATCGATCGCCACACCTTGTCCATGGGTGAAGACTTGCTTAGACGACATGGATCGGAATCGAGTCATTCTATCCGGCCGCTTACCATCATTACGGCCCATTTATTCGAGGAGGATACCCCTGATGGGAGACGAGGTCTGCGCTTTGATCTCCTCTTTGATTCCAAGAATAACGACCGAGCCTGGCCATATCTTGTCTCGCGCGATGTTGTCACTGGCCCCAAGGATGACCTTGAGGCCATGCTCGAAAGTTGCTTCCACGATGTCGATCCGACCAAACGTGATCCCGTTTTCACCTCTCCGGAGCTCAAGCGACTACTGAAGGTGATTATCAACGCCATTCTTTATGCCACCTCGGCCGGAGTGACCCCGGTGACCATGGAGTCTCCGATCGCCGGCCTTCGGCGCAAGAAAAACAAACTCGGCAAATACAAGCAGGGCAAGATGATGGGACGAATCAGAGAGATGAGAGGCCGAGTCTCCGAGGAGCGAGTTTTTTATTTGCCAGGCAAAATAACCATATCTCAGCTTAAGCTTTACAGGGACATGGAGAAGACCCATGATGGGCGGACGATCATGAAGCGCTTTATGGTCCGAGGCCACTGGCGGCGCGCCAACCCCTCGTGGCAGGACCAGGCCCTCCGCTGGATCGTGCCCTATTGGAAAGGGCCTGAGATGGCAGCAGTGATCGAGAAAGAGTATAGGATGGTGCCTTAAATAGCGGGCTGCGGAGCGACGAGCGTAATAATTCTCTCTGATTATTTCATTTAAAGTGCTCCGGCAGAAGACGAACTCTCTGCCCGTCGATTTCAAGGGTCGTCTTTGAATACGTCAACTTCCGAAAAATCTTGCCGTCCTTGAAGTGCATCACGTCGACCCCGCGCCGTTTTTCCGGTTTGCCCTCGCAGCCCTTTTCGATCGATGGCCACTCCAGCTGCCAGCGGTAGAGGACCTTCTGCTGAGATTCATCGATGAAGGTCTCCTCCTCGATGAAGCGGAACCCGCCGTGGTTGGCGAACCAGTCCGCCCAGGCCCGGCGGAGGTTTTCCCGGCCTTCGGCCTTGCCGCCGGTCCAGTTCTCGAAAAGGATGTCTTCATGGAACAGTTCCATCACGCCGTCGAGGTCATGATCCGCCCAGGCCTGGTGCCATCGGCGCAAAGCGATCTCCATTTCTTTTTGTGAAAGCATCCGCGGGTCCTCCCCCCTTTGGGTTTTCAGACAGATTGGGTGTAGCTGCTCAGGTCTCAGGGTTCAGGTTTAAAAAATCCCGTTGGGCGGGCGTCATAATTTCCGCGATCCTCCAACCTTGAATAGGCGTCCGTCTCTCTCTTCCGAACCCTGAAAACTGAACCCCGAGCCCTCTCTATATGTGAAGCAACATTTGTTTCAAGCGATCCGCCAACAGCATCCCCACCATGGCCAGGCACTCCATGTCGAGATAGCGCCCGGCGCGACGCTCGAAGAGCAAGCTGCACGCGGCCGGGAAGCCCTCATCGGCGTCGTTGAAGAGCAGCAGCAGCGGCACTTTAGGCAGGGCAGGAATGACGAGGCTGATGTCGTATCGATAGGAATCGGCCGGAGGCCTGCCGCCCAGAGCTTCCGCCGCCTGCCGCAGGTCCGCTGGGCGACCGGCAAACTCGCGGGCAAGTGCACCTTCCACCGTGTTCGCAAAGCTTGCGATCAGCGGCGCGGCATCCCGGAAATCCCTGAAGGAAACCCAGCCGGCTTCCTGAGATGCAAATGCCGGACACATCAGCAGGTACTTGCAAAGGATCACGCATACCGCAGCCGGCGGCGGCCGTCCGTCGGGGGCGGAAACGGTATTGCAGGAAATAAGGTAATCCGTCCCCAGCAGAGGGATCACGGCTCCGCCTTCCCGGGTGGAGATCCCGAGACTTGCTTCGAGCCTTCTGAAATCGATGTCCGCGATCTCGGAAAGGTAGCGCTGACAGGTTTGCTCGAATACCGGGTTTTTCTGTTTCATAAAACACCTTTCGGCTCACGCGCGGCAGCGGGTCAACCCGTAAGAGCCCTTACAGGCAAACGGGGATGGTTGCAAGCCGGACACGGAGAGTTCAGGTTCGGTCGATGGGGCCCGACCGGCGACGGCATTGACAAGCGGTGGTAGGCCAATTAGTTTGATATTAAACCATTTGATATCGAATTGATTATGGGAACGCGATTCCAAGGGACGAAGCGGTAGATGGAAAGCCTGAATGCCTACATCAAACTGATGCGGGCCGCCGACTCGGCCACCTCACGCATCCACCGCCATCTGGCCCCTGCCAAGCTGACCGTCAGCCAGTTCGGCGTGCTGGAAGCCCTTTACCATATAGGACCACTCTGCCAACGCGAACTCGGTCAAAAAATCCTCAAGAGCAGCGGCAACATGACGACGGTCGTCGACAACCTGGAAAAAAGAGGGCTGGTCCTGCGCAAACGCTCGCTTCAGGACCGACGGTTGCTGCATGTGCATCTCACCGCCCAGGGTCACAAGCTGATTGAAGGACTTTTTACTCGACACGCCGCACGCGTGGTCGAAGAAATGAGCGCACTGAACGCAGCCGAAATGGCGGAACTGGGAAGGCTATGCCGCAAACTCGGGCTTGGAAACGAAAAACCTGAATAACAACCCTTATAGCGAATGAAGGAGCACAACCATGACTGCGAAAGATAAAAGCGTTACGCAAAACACCTCCGTCCATAGTCTCTTGACCCCTGATAATTGCACCTTGATCTTCATCGACCATCAGCCTCAGATGCTCTTCGGCGTGACCAACATCGAACGCCAGGTCCTGGTCAACAACGTCGTGGGGCTGGCTAAGGCCGCCAAGGTTTTCAAAGTTCCCACGATTCTCACCACGGTGGAAACCGAAAGCTTCAGCGGGTACATTTGGCCCCAGTTGCTGCGAGTCTTCCCCGACTCAAAACCGATCGAGCGATCCAGCATGAACTCCTGGGAGGATTCTAAATTCGTTGCGGCGGTGGAGCGCATCGGCCGCAAAAAACTTGTAATCGCAGCCCTGTGGACAGAAGTCTGTCTGGCTTTCCCCGCAATCGACGCCCTGCGCGCCGGCTACGAAGTGTATGCCGTGGTGGATGCCTCCGGCGGCATGAGCAAAGAGATCCACGACACCGCCGTGCTACGCTTGCTCCAGGCCGGGGTCGTGCCCCTGACATGGGTCCAGGTGATGCTGGAGTGGCAGCGCGACTGGGCGCGCAAGCAGACCTATGATGCCGTGATCGACATTGTTAAAGAGCACTGCGGAGCCTATGGATCCGGTGTCGAATACGCGTACACCATGGTTCACAAGCAACCGCAGTCCAAATGAGGAGCCAATCGATGAACGACACCCGTAAAATCCGCAAAACTTACAAAAGCCAACCCACCATCGAAGGCGGCGGCGTCCATCTGCGGCGGTCCTTCGGTTTCGACGAGGTCCCGTTGTTCGACCCCTTTCTCATGCTGGACGATTTCCGCGGGGATAAACCCGAGCAGTACATCAAGGGTTTCCCCTGGCACCCGCACCGCGGCATCGAGACCATCACCTACATGCTGCACGGCGAAGTCGAGCACGGCGACAGTCTGGGAAACAAGGGGGTGATCCATCCCGGCGACGTGCAGTGGATGACGGCCGGCAGCGGCATCATCCATCAGGAGATGCCCAAGGGTGACCCCAAAGGCCTGATGGGAGGATTCCAGCTCTGGGCCAACCTTCCCGCGGCCCAAAAGATGATGGACCCGCGCTACCGGGATGTGAAGGCGGCGCAAATCCCGGTGGTCGCATTGAAAAACGGGGTTCAGGTCCGGGTGGTCTGCGGCGACGTCGGGGGCGTGAAAGGCCCTGTTCAGGGCATCGTCATCGACCCGCAGTATCTGGACGTCTCAGTCCCGTCCGCTTCCGAGTTCATCCAAGACATTCAACGCGGGCACACGGCATTTGCCTATGTTTTCGAGGGCAACGGCCAGTTCGATGGCCAACAGAGCAAACCCGTGGCAAGTGAACACCTGATTCTGTTTTCAGACGGTGATCGGGTGAAGGTGAACACGGGCGAGAAACCGGTCCGGTTCCTGCTGATTTCAGGCAAGCCGATCGGAGAGCCGGTGGCCTGGCGCGGACCCATCGTGATGAACACCCAGGCCGAGTTGAAGGTCGCCTTCGAGGAATACAGCAAGGGCACGTTCATCAAACACCGGCGCAATTGATCGGTGCGGCGGATTTTGGATTCGTGATCGCTGGATCATCGAGGGTTCGAGATCAGACATGGTTTTGGTAACTGGCGGAACGGGACTTGTCGGCCGCGAGCTTGTGAGGCGGCTGGTGGAGCAGGGACAGCGCGTGCGGGTGCTGAGCCGCCAGCGGGAGAGCGCTGGGGCAGAGCTTTTCATCGGCGACATCACCAGCTCCGAAGCCGTGGAGGCGGCGATGGAGGCCGTAAAGACGGTATATCATCTGGCCGCACGGGTCGACCATTTCGCAACGGCAGCCGAACTGCATCGCACCAATGTGCTTGGCACCGCCCACGTGGTGCGAGCGGCTTTGAAGCATGGCGTTCAGCGGCTGATCCACTGCAGCACGGTTTCAGCTGAAAAAGGCGGCGGCACCACGGCATACGGTCAATCCAAAATCAAGGCGGAAGCAGAGCTGCGTGCTTTGTGCGATCGACTGCCCTGGGTGATCGTCCGTCCCGGCCCCGTATATGATGCCGAGCGACACAACCTGAGGAAGGCCGTTCGGTTCGCTCATCGTTTTCGCATTTTTGGCCGATTGGTGCCTGACACGACCGTCCATCTGGCCAGCCGAACCAACGTCGTGAACGCAATGCTATTGGCAGAGGGAAAAGGCATACCGGGCCGAGCTTATGCAATCTGTGACAGCAAACCGGTGCAACGTTCCCTTTTATCTGAGATCATCTGCGAAAGAACCCGGGCGGTCCCGATCCCGATTCCCGTCCGGGTGGCATCCCCCATCTTTTACGCAGTTTCGGGTTGCATGGAGGCCGCGGCCAGAATGCGTCGCACCAGGCCGCAGTTGAACCGGAACTACCTGCGGATGCTTGCGCGGAGGCGTGAATACGATATCGGACCGGCGATCGAAGACTTGGGGTATGAGCCGGCCCCGACGGAAATTGATTTCGCGCAGGCCGTGGACTTATGCCTGAGCGCCTTTACCTATCAGTCGCCAGGCCTGGGCCATTCGCATCACCGATGAATACGTTCCCACCCCGGCGAGAACGACCATGGCTTCATTGATCCTCATCGTGAAGCACGCCAGCACGATCAGGGCGATCCGGACCGCCCGAAAGCTGAATTTCTCGCCCACCCGCGACCGGGTCGCGGCTTCGATGCAGGCGCTGATATACGATGCCAGCATGACGGCCAGCAGGGCGTAAAGCCCCCAGAGCCCGGTGTGCCCCGCCGCAATAAAGGATCCCAGCAGCGCAAAATCGCTGATGCGGTCCGAGACTCGATCTAGCAGCGCCCCGAACGCCGTAGCCCTATTCGTGGCTTTGGCCACAGCTCCGTCCAAAATATCCAGTCCGCCGGCCAGAATAATCAGGATGCCTGCAGTCACCAGAAAATCGGCCAGCACAAGCCCGGCTGCCGCCACGGTGACGGCAAGGGCGCATACCGTGATGACGTTCGGGTGGACCCGCACGTGTTTGGCAAAAGGCATGAGCCAGTGTTCGAGGGCCAGCTTGATGCTCAAGGCGTCCATGATGCCTCCTCTGCAGCAGCTGATGACCAACGGTCCCTTCAGCTACCACAACCGAATGTATTTCTTGCCGTCCCTGAGCTCGCCGCGGACCTTTTCCATGTGCCGCAAGGCGGCGATCTCGCGCTCGAGGTCCATGGGCGAGAGGTTCAGCCGCTCCACCAGATGCTCGGGCAGCACGCCGCCGGTTTCCTGCAAGATCTCCAGTATTTTTTGCTGTAGCTCCGTCAGCTCGAACCTGCCGCCAAGCTCCTTGCCCAAGGTCTTGGCGCTGTGCACCGCCCAGGGGTCGCAGGTTTTCGCCGGTGACAGCGCATCCATGTAACAGTCCTCGCAAAGAGTCCGGCCGAGGTGCTCCTGCTCTTCGCCCTCAGGAATCGTTGTTTCGCAACGCGCGCATTTCATGGTTTTTCCCCCCGGCTTAAGGTTGATGAACTCGTAAAAATTCATCCGAATCGATGACTTCGTAAAGAGGCCAAGATCAAGGCGCGCGAATCGCGTGTCGCGAGGCGTACTGGCATTACGCCGCAGCGGCAGCGAGATGAAGCGCAACGCAGAGATTGGGCTATTTAGGAAGTCATCAAGGTTTGATATGCCGCTCGCTGCGATAGGTGGCGATGATTCCCGCCGAACACGTCAAAACAGCGCCGACCAGAGTCAGCGTATCCAGGGTCTCGCCCCAGAAAATCCATCCCAGCAGGGCGGCAAAGACCACGTTCCCGTAGCTGAATGGCCCCACTTGGCCGGCCGGTGCCAGGCTGTAGCCCTTGGTGAGGCATGTCTGAGCCATGATCGCCAGCACCCCCATCGCACAAAGCACCCACAGCAGGGGACCTTCAGGGTTTTCCCACGCCCATGCGAGGGGGATGGCTGAAACGAGGGTCCCGAACACGGTGAAATAGAAAACGACGCGCACGACCGGCTCTGTCACAGTCATGCGACGGATGCCAACTATGGCGAGTGCCGCGAGCAGGCCGCTGGCAAGCCCCACGAGCCCGGCCGCTTGAAACAGGCCGAAACCCGGCTTGAGCACCAGGGCGATGCCGATGAACCCCACCATCACCGCGATCTTTGTCTGCCGGCTGACCGGCTCCTTCAGCCAGAACCATTCGATGATCGGGATGAAGATCGGCAATGTGTAGCAGAGCAGCATGGCATCGGCAAGCCGCAACAGTTTCAATGCGATGAAAAAGCAGTACATAGCGCTCAAACCGGCCGCGGCGCGCAGCAGGTGCAGGTGAAGACAGTTTGTTTTGAGGCCCACTTTCTGGTGGCGGATCAGGAGCCAAGGCAGGAGGAACGCCATAGCCACTACATTGCGGGAAAAAACGATGACCTCGGTGGGCAAATCAGCCGATGCAACCTTCACGAGCGCCCCGACCCCGGCGAACAGCAAGGCCGATGTGAGCACCAGCAGCCCGCCCGCAACCGGGCGGCTGCGGCGGGTGGTGTGCAATGTCAGCGGTTCCATGGATGGTGATCTCAAATTCTTGTGGGCTTTAAGCCTCGATGATCGCGGCTGGAAGGCCGCTCCCACGGGAAAAATCTAAACTTCATTTTAAGCTTTCACAGCCCGTCACCAGCCAGGGTGGCCAGGAAAACCGGCTTTACAGGCATGCGCACGGATGGAAGGGGAATGTGGGCGAGCGGCTTCCCGGTGAGTGCCGCCAGCACGTCCAAGAGTATCGTCTTGCACGTGCTGCCCTGGCAGATCCCCATCCCGCAGCGGGTGGCCTTCTTGACGGCGGCCGGCGCCTCGAACCCCTCGGCGACCGCCCGGCGGATGTCGCCCAGATCTACTTCCTCGCAGCGGCAGACGGGCACCTCGTCGGGCAGGCTGCGAATCCAGCCGGCCATGTATTGCGGTGTAAAGGAATGCTGGGAATTGAAATAGCGCGCAAACGCCATCTGCCGCTGCCGCGCCTTCTTGAGAGCGGAGACTTCTGCTTTCATTTCATCTGGTTTCAGCAGACCCAGCCGCCGCAAGATCCCAAGGCCGGCCAGGCGGCCTTCGGTCAGGGACTTGGCCGCTCCACCGATAGCGGTGATCTCGCCGGCGGCGTACATTCCGTCGACGCTGGTTTCGAGGTCCTCATTCACCTTCACGACCCAGCCGCCCAGCTGCGGATTAAACGCCAATCCGCAGCCGGCAACCTGAGCCAACTCGACGTTGGCGGTGAAGCCGAACCCCACGGCAAGGCAGCCGGCGCTGTAAGCCGTCTCGCTGCCGCGAATCACCCCTCCGGCATGGTCGACGCGGGCCGCCACCACCTCGCGCAGGCCGCCGTCTCCCCGCGCCTCGATGATGCGGATGCCGCCACACAGGGCGGTTCCTGCCAGCCGCAGCCGTGCGAGCATGGCGCCGCCCTGGGCGAACCTGGCGAACTGCCCGGACAGAAGGTCTGGCGCCGGCATCCGCTTGATAAAGCGCATCTCGTCCAGCACGGCAGGCACCCGTCCGCCGTTTTTCTGGATGTCCCGGGCAACGGCGGTCAGGAAGAGCCCCGCGCCGGCCACCAGCGTCTCCCTCGCCGGAAGGATGCCGGACTGTTTGATGAGGATCTGGACGGCGCCGGTGGCCATTACCCCGGGAAGCGTCCAGCCTTTGAAAGGGACGAACCGCTCCCTGCCGCCGGTAGCCAGCAGGATGCAATCGCATTGGATGCTCGCAATCCCGCCGTTTCCATCCGCAACCAGGAGCCCGGAACCGGCTTCGATGCCAAGCACCTCCGCACGGTTTAGGATTTCGACGGAGGATTCGGGCAAGCGCTTGATCAGGTTCAGCCCCCGGTGCCTGGCCGTGTCGATCCAGGATTGCCCCGCCCGCCTTCCACCGCGCAGATACTGGCCGCCCAGGCGCAGGTTGTCGTCCAGCACCAGCACGTTGATCCCATGGCGTCCCAGCGCATCGGCCGCGGCGACACCGGCAATCCCGCCGCCGACGATGGCGACATTCACGCGCTTAGCGGCCATCGGTGAGGACCTCCATGCCCGCGCGCACCTCGGTCATGCAGGCGCGCTGGTCCGGCCGCCCATCCACGGTCACCCGGCACTCCTGACAGACTCCCATTCCGCAAAAACCACCCCTGGCGGTTTTTGTTGGACTTCTAAATGAATGCCTTAACGTCCGGACACCAGCGGCCAGCAAGGCTGCGAAAAGGGTTTCGCCGCAGCAGGCCTCAACCGGCTTTCCATTCACCCGAATCGCCACTCGCTTCCCGCGCCTCCGGTTCTTGATTCTCAAATCGTTCATGCCGCACCCTGTCGAAAACGCTCCAGCCGGAAGGCGTCCAGCGGGAGCTGCGTCCGGCCCGTGGCGATCAGATCGGCAATGAGCTCGCCGGTGATGGCTGATAGCGCGATGCCGTCGCCCTCGTGGCCGGCCGCCATGATGAAGCCTTCCAGCCCCGCCACCTTCCCCAGGATCGGCAGACCGTCCGGCGTGTAGGGCCGAAGACCTCCGAAGGTGCGGATCACCGGCACGCGGTCAAGGGCCGGAATAACCGGGACGATGCGCCGGGCGATCGTGCGGATGCCCTCGAAGGTGGTGCGGCGGTCGAAGCCCACGAACTCGCGGGTCGATCCGATCAGGATGTTGCCGCTGTCCGCCTGCTCGAGCGAAAATCCCGTCCCGCCCCTTTCGGCGAGCTCCGGCTTGAACTTGGCGGCCACATATTGAGCGGAGATCAAACAGTGCCGCAGCAGCGGCGGCACTGCCGCCGTGACCAGGATCTGTCCGCGCCGCGGCGTGATCGGGATTTCCAACCCCGCCATCCGGCCGACCTCGGCCGCCAGCGCCCCCGCCGCGTTGACGACAACGGGCGCGCTGATGCGACCGTTATCGGTAAAGACCCCTGTGGCTTTACCCGCAGTCTTCTCGATCCCCTTGACCTCCACCCCCGTCAAAATCTGCGCCCCCGCGGATTTTGACGCAACCAGGAATGCGAACGTGAGCGCATACGGGTTCACCTGGGCGTCCAGCGCCGAATAGGTCGCTGCGATCACCTTCTCCGACAGACACGGCTCGCGCCGCCGGGCCTCGGAGCCTTCGATCAACTCCACAGCGAGGCCGTTTTGGCGCTGTTCCTCAACGAAAAGGCGCATGACGGCAAGTTCCGCTTCGCTTTCGATCAGGCACATGCCGCCCGGGTTCCTGAATTCGATGCTTTTCCCAAGGGTAGCGACCAGACCCTCGAAACGCCTGCGGCTTTGCAGGGCGAGCTTCAGGTGCAGACCGGGTTTCTTCGACTGCATGAACACGAGCCCGTCGCAGGCCCCTGAGCTGCCGGCGGCTGGATCGCTCTTTTCGATGAGCAGCGGCTTGATCCCATGGCGGGTGAGATGAAACGCAATGGAAGTGCCGATGACACCGGCGCCGATGATGACGGCATCTGCCGTATGGGGGATTGACGAAGCGTTGTTCGGTTGAGTCATCATTCAGAGAAGACCCTTCGGCTCAACGCCGACGAACGCCTGAAACTTCTGCCACACGGATCACCACCCGCAGAAAAATTGCTCTGCTCATACCTACCTCGATGGCCCCCAATACCCGGCCAACCAGCGCGATATCTCAGATCTTCACATAATCCTTGGTGTATCTTTTTAGCTTCTCTTCATCGAGCTCGACGCCGAGGCCGTTTCCCACTGGCACGCGCACAGTCGCCCCATGGATGTTCTGGGCGAAATCCGTCACGTCATCCGACATTCTGACGACCGAGCCAAAAGCGTGACCTATTTCGATCAAATTGGGCAGGGTACACCCCACCTGAAGCAAAGCCGCCTGGGTGATTCCGAATTCAAACATACTGTTCATGAGGCATTGGATCCCGAAGGTCTCGGCCGTTTGAGCGATCTGTTTGGACTTGAGCAGGCCGCCATTCTTAGACGCCTTGATGCTGAAGACATCCGCCGCTCGATGCCGGATGAGTTCGGCGGCGTCCGGCGGGGTGACCAAGGCTTCGTCGGCACTCACCCGGCAGCAAGCCCGGTCCCGAATACGCCGGAGCCCCGAAATGTTCCAACGCCTTACAGGTTGCTCAATCAGATCCGGAGGAAAGTCCCGGGTTGCCTCTATGAACGCTAGTGCCTCGAACTCTTCCCAGCCTTGGTTTGCGTCCACCACCAGCGCAATCTCGTCCTTGCAATATTTTCGAGCGGAGATCAGGCGTTGAATTTCAGCGGAGATCGGCAAGCTGCCCATCTTGATCATGATTGTCCGGCAACCCCGCTGCCGGAGTTCTTCGATCGCGGCCAAGTCCTCTTTCGGCGTTCCGCTTCCGATTCCCCATAGAATGGGCAGCTCCGCATGGTAAAGGCCTCCCAGCAACGCATGCGCCGGCATTCGCAAAGCCTTTCCGAGAATGTCATAAAACGCCATGTTGATGGCGCCTCGTGCGGTCGGGTGGCCTTGTATCGATTGGTCTAGCGTGCGCTCGGTAGCGGGAATTCGAGAAGGGTCGCATCCCAGGATGAGGGGGGCGATCATTTCCCGGGTGACGCTCATGACGGTGCCGGGAGTCTCTTCGGTAAACGGGTTCATGGGGTTGGCTTCCCCCAAGCCTACAATCCCCTCATTGGTGTGCAATTTAAAGACGACGGCATGGGCATCATGCAGTGTGCCGTAAGCCTTGGACAAATGGTAGGGTTTTGCAAAGGGGATGGCGATGTGAAAAAGCTCGATACCTGTGATTTTCATTGTCCAGCCCCCCCTTGATCCGGAGCGCACCCTCGCAAGATCCTCATCAGGTGCCTGTTTCGACATAGCGGAGGATCTGCGCGGCGTTCATGCCGGAAAGGCCCAAGCGCTCCGTGGTTCTTCCATTCGAGAAAAAATCCTCGCCGGTGAGAAATTGGGCCAGGTTCAAAATGGTTTCCATGCGCGGCACATCAACGCCCATCATCTTGCCGATGGAAACCATGGGCAGGAGCCCCATGGGGATATCCTCAAGGAGATACCGGGTGCGCAGGGTTTTTTGCCCGCTCACCTTTTCATAAGCGTGGTTGTTGCGAACGGCTTCGGACAGGGTTGACCCCTCCGCGCCATAGGCCATCCGGTACCACTCCCGGATGGAGGGAAGCGTGATCCCGAAAGCCCTGGCCACGGCAAGCCGTTCCTGGTCCATCGCCTCCACAAAAGCGCCGATGGAAGGGGTTATGCCATCCCAGTAATACAGCCAGTCTCTGCCGGATTCGATCAACGAAGTGTTCAACAGGGTCGGGGCCGGATGCACCATGGCATTGGGATTGCCGAGGCTGGTCTCGAGAACGTTTCTGCCGGCCCGGATCTGGGGGAAGACAGCTTGCAGCATTTCCAGCGGACGGGAGGTTTCAGCGGCTGGAAGCGCTGCAACCAGCAGGTCCTTTTTGATACCCAGAATGGATGCCTGGCCGGGTTGAGGACTGCGGCAGGCATAGATGAGCGAGTCCGATTCCAAGATCGCGACCCGGGCACGGCATCCTTGGTCACGCAGGACTTTTCTGAACTCCAGGGCCCCGCCGGTCGCCCCGGGGTGGATGAACACCACCTGGCCATCCGTCAGAAACGGAGCGCAGCCCCGGGCCACGTCCCGGTGGGTATTGGCGGGTGTGACGACCACGATGATCCCGGCGCCGGCGAGCGCTTCGGCGGGATCGCTGGTTGCGAGTTCAACTCGCCCAAATCCCCTGATCAGGCCGTTCAAGCTAATGCCGCCTTCGGATTGGATGGCGCCAACAATCTCGGGAACCACATCCACCAGCCGGACAGCGTATCCCATCAGCCCGAGATGACCTGCGAGGGACTGCCCGCCGTTTCCGCCGCCGATGACGACCCACGGCGGGCCGTACGTCTTCGTTTTCATGATTCATGCCTTAAAGGCGATTACTGGATTAAAAAAACGGCATGCTCCCTGCCATCAGCGGCAGGACCCGACCGAGGTTGCTTCGCCGAGCCCGCTCCAGGATTTCGTTGCCTACGGCGATGTCAAGGATGGCCATGCCGAGATTGAAGTTGATGATGCGCTCGGCTGTGCTTTCCCGGGCCGGCTTTTTACCGGTCACGATTTCCCCCAGTTGGGCATAAAGCCTCGGAAGCGGAGCGTAGTACCCGGTCTCACCATCATAAAGATGACTGAATTGCCCCCAGTCATCGACAACGAACTTGTCCATTTTCCCGATCGCCGCGGTTTCCCATCCGCGTGGCCCTACGGGCAGCACGAGCGCACCGGCCTTGACCCACTGTTCCTTGAAAATGCGTCCCCTGGGCCGGCCAATGGCAGTGATGATGATGTCCGCCTCTTCAAACACCTCCTGAACCGAGGGCCTTATTTCGATCTGAAACGGTACCTGGCCCGACATCACTTCCTTCAGCCGGGCGGCTGCGGAGGAATCGGTGTCGTGGACGCGGACGCACTGGATTCCAGGCAACACCTCCTTGAGGCTGAGCAAGTTATAGCGGCCCTGGATTCCTGCCCCCACGATGCCGACCCTCTTCGCCCCGGCGACGGCCAGATACCGGGCGGATACCCCCGACAGGGCCGCGGTACGCAGGGCGGTGATATACCCCGCTTCCAACACAGCGACCGGCTGCCCCGTAGTGACGTCGTTTAGCACCAGCAGGCCCATGATGGAGGGCAACCCATAGCGTTGGTTGCCGAAGAAGCCGCTGACCCATTTCATCCCGGAAATGTTTTTACGGGGCAGATAGGCCGGCATGGCGTGGATGAAGGCGTCTGCCAGCGGATGGACGCCCGGCTTGGGAGGATTTTCACAGGCGTTGTCGGCATGGTCCCTTAAGACGTTTTCAACGACAGCGATCGCATCGGGCATGCTGAGCCCAGCTTGAATGACATCCTCCTGGGAAAGATAAAGAAATTCGATACTCTTCATCGGCTCGTCCAGTCTTTCAAAATGGGGTTTTCCTCCGGAAGGAAGGCCAGAGTCCTGTGGTGGACCAGGGGCATGCGCCCCACATCCAGATAAAAAAAAAGATCAACTCGGCACCTTGACGCCGTGCTTGCGGGCAAACTCGTTCAGCTTGCGCCTCAACTCCTGATACTGGTCATATGCATCCTCGATGGTGATCGTGCGGCAGTCGACGCCGAGGGTCTGTTTCAAGTTCCCGTAGGCCTCGTCGGTGACCACGATGTCTCCGTTTTCTCTGATCTCCAGAACGCCATCGTACTGTTGGGCCTCCAGCATCAGCTGCCGGGCCTGCCCCAGCGAAAAGCCCTCCGGCAGGACCACCTCGGCACCTTTTCGGCTCAGACACACCGGATACCCCCCTTCCAGCCCCTGGGGCCCCGGCGCATGGGTCAATTCTCCGGTGTCGTTCAGGATGGCCATGATATTCTTGACGGAGGATGAAGCGACCAGGAACTGCCCATGGCGCCCGGCCGGACGAATGGCGCGCTTAGGCAGCTCGGCCACGAAGCTCTGGTGGTCTCCCAACCGGCTGGTGATGTCTTGTTTGCCCACGTAGACCTTGAGGAAATGGGGCGCGTCATAGCCCTTTCCAGATCGGCACCAGTTGTAGCAATGGTAGTGATGCGCGATCATTTCAACCTCGACATTGCTCATGGAAACGTTCAAGAGCTCACAGGTTGCCTTGCGAATGTATGGGACAATGAGGTCCATGTTGCCGATGCCGACGGTGGGCGCCAGCCCAACCCGCGCCAGGCTAGGATTAACGGCATCGGGAAACGATGAGTTGATCACATAGGTCTGAATGCCGGACATCTTTACCGCCTTCATGAGCTTGGCGGTCAATGCCAGGTGGGCGGATGCCCATGGGCCGAGACCGCAGCGATCCTTGTACAGCTCGGCGTTGACGTCCGGTGGAAGCTCATTGACCACCCACCAGGACTGGAGGGTGGTGCCATTGTAGATAATCGTCGGGTTGATTTTTCTCAGCAGTTCGGCCGTCTGCTCGATATTCAGCAGGTTCAGCGGCTGAAAGGTGATGTGCGGATAAAGCCCCATATAGGACGCCCCTAAGATGGCGCTGTTGGTCTTGCGTATCCCCCAGTCATTGTTCGCATCGGCGGTGACGATGTCGCACATTCCTGGAATATGGCTGAGGAATTCCAGAACGATCCCGCCCAGCTCTCCGATTCCGATGATCATGATCTTTTCTTTTTCCCGCATGCGAAATCCCCTTTTTCCCGTTAGAGAAGATGCGAAGGTCCTTTACAAGGGCCGTGATGCCGCCACCGCCTCCTCGCGGGGCATGAGAGATTCTTTGATGATTTGCCGGATGTCGCTCTCAAAATCCTTTTTAGGGCCGGTTTTTTTCACCTGCCCCATGTCCAGTAGATACATGTAGTCGGAAATTTCGAGGGCCTTCATGATGTTTTGATCCACGATCAGGATCGTTGTGCCCTGATGGGCGATTTTGATGAGCAACTCATAGATCTCGGTGGTGATCTTGGGAGAAAGACCCACGGAAGGCTCGTCGATCATCAACAACGAGGGTTCGGACATGATTTCCTTGCCCACCGACAGCATCCGCAAATAGCCACCGCTGAGGACGTTGGCTTTTTGATTCCGCCGATCGGCCAGCACCGGGAAAAAATCATAGATTTCCGCCAATCGTTGGGCCACCCGGCGCTTGTCCTGTCGGAAGGTCCAGGCCCCGAGCAGCAGATTGTCCTTAACCGTCAGATCCGGAAACGTGCTGTACTCCTGGAGCATGTAGCTGATGCCCATCTGCTTGAGTTGGTAGGGATGGCAGGTGTGGATTTCTCTGCCCCGGAAGACGATGCTGCCTTTGCGCGGATGCAGGAAGCCGAAGGCAGTCTTCATCACGGTGGATTTGCCGGCGCCGTTGGCACCGATGATCCCCGTGATGGCACCTTCTTTGGCCTCAAGGCAGACGTCGCGCAGTATATCGATGCCTTCCACATAACCGACGGTAACGTCGCTGAGCCTCAGCATGGGGTAGTCGCTATCCTCCCAGGTATGCGTCGATGACCTGCGGATCGCCGGCAACTTCCGCCAGCGTGCCTTCGGCTATTCGCTCGCCGTGGCTGAGCATCGTAACCTTGCTGCACAAAGTGCTGATCGTCGGCATCTCATGGCTGATGACCAGAAAGGTCACCCTCTTCTCTCTGTTCATCCAACGGATGGCCTCAAGAATGATGCCCTTGATGGACTGATGGACTCCGGCAAAGGGTTCATCCATCACGTACAGCTGAAGGTTTTTATGCATGAACCCTCGGACGATTTGAAGCAACATGCTCTGGCCGCCCGACAGGCTCTTGGCCGGTTTGTCCTTGAGCCGGCTCAACAGGGCAAACTCCAGCAATTCATTGGATCGAGCCTTGGCCTCGCGCCGGGTCTGGCCTTGGCAGAAGGCCGGGATCAGCATGTTTTCCATCACACTCATTTCCCGAAATATTTTGGCGACCTGAAATGTGCGCATAATGCCGAGAGAAGCAATCACATCGGGTTGCAGGCCGTCGATCCGCCGGCCCGCAAAATGGATGCTTCCGCTGGTCACCTCATACATTCCGGTGATCAGGTTGATAAGTGTGGTCTTTCCTGAGCCGTTGGGCCCGATCAACCCCCGGACCTCCCCACTGGCCAAGGACAGAGTAATTCCGTTGTTGGCGATCAGCCCCCCGAATTTCTTTACGACATCCCGCATTTCCAACAACAGGGGGCCGGAATCAGAACGGTCATCTTGGGGGTGCGTCATGTTTTCCACGTGGCCGCGAGTCCCGAGGTGAGCAGTGCCCTATTTGTCATAGGCTGACACCGATTCTCTGCCTTTCAGGTGAAGCCATCGGGGCAACCGGTGGACCAGCTCCATGAGACCGCCATTGAAAAAACGCATGACCAAAATCACCAGTATGCTCAGGATGACGATGCGGATTTCCGACTGCGCCCGCAACATTTCCAGTGCAATGCGGATTACGATGGCGCCTATCACTGGCCCCGTCTGAGTGCGCATGCCTCCGATGACCACAAAAATGATGATCATGGCCATCTCATTGAAATCCCCCATGACGGGACTGATCAAACCGATGCTATGCCCGAAAAAGGCACCCGCCATTCCTGCGAGGGCGCTGGCGATGATGAAAGCCAGCACCTTGTAACGCACGATGTTGACGCCCATGGACCGTGCTGCAATAGCGTCATCGCGGATTGCGCGCAAATAGTATCCCATGCGCGAGTGCATGATGACGGCGATGATGCCCACCGTGAACACCAGGATGCCCAGGAACAGGTAGTAATACGGCAGGGGCTTCATGGTTCCAAACAGCAGGGCGGAATCCATGCCGCGATCGCCGCCGGTGAAGGCATAATGCATACGCATATAATTGCGCACCACTTCGGCGAAGGCCCACGTGATCAGGGCGAGGTAAAGCCCATGCACCTTCAGACAGATCACACCCAGAGCCCAGCTCAGAACGACCGCCATTAGGATCGCGGCCGCAATCCCCGGCCCGAAGCCCACTTCGGCCTTGGCCATCAGCAGGGTTGAGGTGTAAGCGCTGATCATGGCAAACGTGTGGTGTCCTAAAGAGAACTGCCCGGTGTATCCGGCCAGCAGATTCCAGCTGGCGGCCATGGCAGCGTAGAAGAAGGCGATGGTGAGCACATAGATCCAGTATTCCGATATGCCCACCGGAAGACCAATGGCCGCGGCAAGTGCTCCGGCCAGTCCGATCGTTTTCATGAGTCGGGTATTCATGCTCATCAGAGAGGCATAGGCAGGGCAAGTTCTATCGTGGCGCAATTCAAACGACGCGCTCCGGCTTGCCGAACAGCCCATAGGGTTTGAGAAGCAAGATGCCAACCAACAAAACAAATCCGTAAATGTCGACAAACGACGGGCTGATGAACGCCGACCCCAGGCTTTCGGCTATGCCCAAAAGCAGACCTGCCACCAAGATTCCCGGTATGGAACCCAGACCGGCAATGACAATGATTTCGAAACCGCGGACCGTTGGCACTAGACCACAAGTCGGATGCACCAAAAAAATAGGCGCCAGCAGAGCACCCGCCGCGCCAGCAAGGGCCGTGCCGATCCCGAAGGCGAGCATGTCGTACTTGAGAACGTCCACGCCAGCGGTTTGAATTCCGGTACGGTTCTGGGCCACGCCCTGAAATGCCTTCCCAGGCCATGATTTCTTGATGAAATAATAAAAAAGGCCCAGCACAACAATCGCCCCGAGCATGGCGATAACGCGGTTGCCACTCAGAGGCAGCGTCAGCAGTTGCGTGGGGCCAGCGTAATCGGGAGGCGTGTAGATGTATGGGCCCCCGATGGCCACTGCCATGTTTCGAAGGCAGATGGAAAGTGTGATCGTGACAATCGTCGCATACTCCATTTTTGATTCGATGATGCCGACAAACATCGGTTTGATCAGCGTATGCTGAACCACGGCCCCCAGGGCGAAAACAATCACGGCTGCGATGATGACACCGACGTACCAGAAATGCACAGGAAAAACGTACAGCAGCAGTAGGTATTGAACGAATGAACCGATCATGAAAAATTCGCCCATCGACCAATTGATCACCTTCATGATACCATAAATGAAGTTGATCCCCATGGACATCAAGCAGTACAGAATGCCCATGATGAGGCCGGAGAGCAGAAATTGAGTGAAAAGGGTGAAGTCGATGGCTTTAATCTCCTTACGAGTCCATCACGTTTGGATATTCAATACAACTATCAGCAAAAAGACCTGGGCGGGCTCGCCGCGGCCGTTGCCCTGGCGAGCCTGCGCCTGAACAATAATCGATCGATTTAAACTAATGCTCGGCCGCTTTAAGGGTTGACGATTTTTCCGTCGCCGCCGAACTGCGGCGGCCATACCAGTTTGGATTTGGTGAAATCTTGCTTGACTTCCGTCTGTTGTAGGACCAAGTGCGGCGGCGACACATTGTGCCATTTAACGCTGTCCGGTTCTTCGAATTTGACCTCACCGCTCCAGTCCGAAAATTTGCCGCTCACCAGCGCCATTTGGAGATCCTTAGGGTTGTCGGACTTTGCAAGATTCAGGGCTTGCGCGATGACCAGAACTTCGCCGAAGGCATTCAGCGCGTAGAATGTCGGATCTTCATTATAGAGTTGTTTGTATTTTGGCATCATCCAGTCACCGAACTTCGTCATCAGCATCCCCGGCTTGTAGTAGGCAGTGTATAGAATGTAGACGCCGTTCGCACCGACCGCATCCCAGTACTCCGGTCGGATCGGCCAGTCAAAAGATGCCAGCATCTTGGTTTTTGGGAAAAGACCGATATCGAAAGCCTGCTTGACCATGAGATAAGCCGGCGGGCCAACTCCTATGTTGATGAGTATATCCGGGTTCCATGCCTTGGTCTCGAGCAGCATGGGGGTCATGTCAGTGATAGTGCGGGGGAAAATGATCGACTTGATCTCCAAACCGGCATCTTTGGCGGCATTTTTCACCGCTGTCTCAAAGCCTGTACCATAGTCCGTGTCTTCGGCAATGACCGCAAGCTTCTTAAAACCCATGTTTTTGGCAAAATCGATCCAGAACTTCGCACGGTCTGGTGTCAGTGACATGATGCTGAAAATATATGGATTCTTCGACAGTGTGATCTCCGGGCTAGAGGCCCCGGTGGAGAACAAGGGAACCTCAAGATCCTTAGCAAGTTTGTTGACCGCCAGACACACGGAACTGTGGTACTGGCCAATCACCGCCACGGCGTTATCTTTCTGGACGAGCTTTCGGAATCCAGCGATGCCATCGGCGGGGGTGCCCGCATCATCCTCCACCACCAGTTCCACCGGCCTGCCGTTCAAAACTCCACCCATTTCCTCGTTGATATACTTGATCCCAAGTTCTGCGCCCCACCGTATCCGTTTTCCGGCCGCCGGATCACCGGGCGGTGAAAAAGGTGATAGAAGACCGATTTTGACGGGTTTGCCCTTGGGCTGGGCATAAGTTGGCGTCAGCCCCGTCAGCACCAGGGCGATGGTCAGAAACGCTATGGTCAAACAACTAAGCTTTCGGGTGTGCAACGTTTTCATGGGTCCCCTCCTCCTTTTTTAAGTTTGATGGTGTTGTGTGACGCTGAGTATGAATGGGGTATCCGTGTTGAGTGTTGTCCTGCATTCAGATGAATGCCGGTCCACATTCAGAATCGTTTTAGTTGGAAACCTGAGCGCTCGCGATCCCAGCAGTCCTGGGTGTCCCGGCTGAGATTTTTCTTGCGGATTCGCTCCGTAGGGGTTTTTTCAAAGCCGTTCGCCCAAGTGATGTAGCGCGGAATTTGAAAATAAGGCATGCGGGGTTCACACCATCGGATCAACTCCAGGGGGGCGAGCGTTGCGCCTGGCACGCATTGGATGAATGCCTTGAGATCCTCTTCCCCCACTTCGGCGGGTACCCCAACCACTGCACTTTCTTGGATCAACGGATGTGAATTCAATATGCGCTCAACTTCCCAGGCAGAGATGTTTTCGCCGCGTCGCCGGATGCTGTCATTCTTGCGGCCAACATAATAAAAATTGCCCTCTTCGTCGTAATATCCAAGATCACCCGTGTAAAGCCACCCGTTGCGCAAAGCGGCGGCCGTGGCTTCTGGATTTTCCAAGTAGCCTTCTGTAATCAGCCCGGGCTCCTTACCCCGCATGATAAATTCCCCGACACGGCCGGGAGGCAACGGATTCCCGGCGTCGTCGATGATCGAGACATCCAGGTAGGAGAGGGGCTTGCCGATGGAGCCGATCTTACCGGAAGTATTTAACGTCGTGAACCCGGATCCTTCCGTGAGCCCGTACACCTCGCGGATTCTGATTCCGAAGCGCTGTTCAAAGGCTTCCCAAATTCGGGGGGGGCAGCCCGCGCCGAAGGCCAGGGTAATGGAATGCGACCGGTCATCAGGGCGGAGTGCCGGTTTGAGCAATATCTCCAGAACGCCCCCGAGGTAGTGTAATTTGGTCACCCGGTACCGATGGACCTGGTCCCAGAAACGAGAGGCGCTGAAACGCGGCACGATGGCTAATGTTATGGATTCTTGGAGTGCCAGGACGCACATTTCAGCCCCGGCACTGTGATAAATGGGCTCCCACAACAGGAACACATCCCCGGCCTGCACGTCGGCGGCTATTCCGGCACCGATGGCGCAGGTGCGCAGCATCCTTTCGGTCATCAAGGCCCCCTTGGGCATTCCGGTTGTGCCCGAGGTAAACATGATGGCCCGCGTGTCATGGATTGCCGGAGTGGTGGCCGGCGGCAGACTGTCTTCTCCGGCCACAACTGCGTAGTCCATTGCGCCGGCACTTTTCAACAAACCGGCGCTGGCCCCTCGCAGCGCAACCGCTTCCAACAATAACGCAGACGATAGGGACTCCAAAAGACCCCAGTATTCTGCTTCTGCGATGATCGCCCTTGGCAAGGCCTTGGTTAAAATCCACTCCAGGCTGCCGCCGCGGAGGTTGACATTGACCGGTACCCAGACGGCTCCCAAAGCAGAGAGGGCAAAAAAGGTGAACACGTGGTCTACGTGGTTGTTCAGCATTACGGCCACGCGCTGACCCGGTCTAATCCCGATCTTTGAAAAACCGTTGGCTAACTGGTAAACGCTTTTTTCTAATGTGCGAAAATCGATTTCACGGTCTTCACAAATGGCAAAAACATCGTCTGGGGTTCGGCGAGCGCGGGATTCGAGGAGCTGACGTATGGTTCGTTTGGGGCCCATCGCAACATTTCTCAAATATTGCTAAAAAGACCTGGTAGGCCGAGGTGAGGTTCTCAGGAGGCGGATGCCTGAAGAATTCAGTTGCCGTTGATAGTCATTGCTTGCGCCGCTGCGCGCGCTCCGCCAGGAAGCGGCGCATGTACTCTTGAGGCTCACCGGTTTCGTAGGCTTCGCGGTGGTAGCGAACCGCCGCATCCATGGTTTCTTGAAAACTGGCTTCCGTGACTTCCTGGAAACGCTTTTTTATGAGTCGCATGGCGTGAGGGGGTTTTGCGGCCAGCTCCTTGGCCGTTTTCATGGCTGCGCGCCTCAGTTCTTCTCGAGGAACTAGTTGGTGGATAATCCCGGTGTGTAAGCACTCCTCGGCATTCATCATGCGTCCCATCAGGGTGAGCTCTATGGTGCGAGATAGCCCCAGCATCTCGCGCATGATCCAGGGACCCGTGATGCTCAAAATGCCGGAATTTATTTCCGGTTGGCCCATCATCACCCCGGGATGGCCAATTCGGACGTCGGCCAACAGCGCCACCTGGAAACCCGAGCCGGCAGCAACTCCGTTCAAGGCTGCCACTAGTGGCTTCGACAGGCGCCTGATCGACCCGTATAGCACCCGCCATTCTTCGATCCAGGCTTCAGCCCCATCAGGGTCGAACTCCTTTGCCTCTTTGAGGTCTTGGCCTGCACAAAAAGCCCGCTCTCCGGAACCTGTCAAAAGAATAGCACGAATGGCCGCATTGCACTCAAATTCCCTGAGCGAAGCAATCAGCTCATTTCTCATGGATCGGTTCCAGGCATTCAGGGACTCTGGCCGGTTCAACGTTATGAGGCCAACATCCCCCTCCGCCTGAACAACGAGAAACTGCAACATGGCAATCCTTTTTCTTGCAGGTATAGGAAATTGGCCTTGTGACCGATTTAATGATTCGATCCTGAGTGAATAGCAGCGCCGAAGGAAAGCTGTCAAGCAATTCTTAGGCAAGCGGCTTGTTTACTGAAAGGACTGATGGTAAACAGGTGGCATGAGCGTGAAACCAACTCCGGCACCCCCGGCCGTCATCGGCATCCTGGTGATGGATGCCCGCATCGAGCGGATCCCCGGGGATGTCGGCAACCCGGCGACCTTTCCTTTCCCGGTGATCTGCCGCACGGTGGCCGGCGCCACCCTCAAGCGGCTGATCAGCAACCGCGATCGATCGCTGCTGACGCCGTTTACCGAAGCCGGGTGGGAACTTGTGCGGCAGGGGGTGCGGGCACTGACCACGAGCTGCGGGTTCATGATCCTTTTTCAGGAGGAGCTTGCACGGGAGTTCCCGGTACCGGTGCTCACGTCAAGCCTGCTGCAGTTGCCCTTCATCCAGGCGGCCCTGCGCCCTCAGGATCGAATCGGAATTATAACCGCCGATGCTTCCAACCTGACACCGGAGCACCTGAGCCAAGCCGGCGGAGACACGGGCAGGATCACGGTGGCCGGGCTTGAAAACCAGCCCAAATTCAGAGAAGCGATTTTCGAAGAAACCGGACGTATCGATGTTCAGGGCGTCGAATCGGAAGTGGTGGAACAGGCCAAGCGCATGGTTACGGCCGACCCGCGTATCGCCGCGATCCTCTTCGAATGCGCCAACCTCCCGCCCTTCGCGGCCGCCGTCCGGGCGGCTATCGGGCTGCCGGTCTTTGACGCCGTCACCATGATCAGGCATGTGCATGCGGCGCTTGCATAGAGGTGGTAAACCTTTGAACCTCCAAACAAAAATTTGGCTTTAGCTCCTCTGGGAAGGGCTGCGCGGCGCAGGGCTTTTTCTGATGCCAGTATGTCGGGGTCTTTTGAGCCCCGGAATTTCGTTTTCATGGATTGTCTCTCGTTGTTATCAACGGCTTCGGGCGTTTTTTCAATGATTGGAACGAGCAGAGAAAGACATCAACTAACGGTCAAAAAAGAGGTTTTTACCTGTCGCCGCCAGCGGAACCCCCATCACGAAATCCCAGTCCACCACCTTCGTTTCGCGCGCCACCGTGCCGATGCGGTACATGATGCGGTTGTCCACGTTGAGGAAGCTCGCGGTCTTGACGGCCGAGCCCAGGGCGATGCCCATGTCGAGCAGGCGGAACGCGCAGATCGGGCCATAAAACTCCCGCGCCTGCTGGGGCTGCTGCTCGAAGCTCTTGCAGTCCGGGTATCCGCAGGCTCCGCAGTCGAGCCCGACAGGCTTGGAGTCTTTCAGGCCGATGAGCACCACCGCGCCGGAGCGGGCGACTCCTTTGGCGTCGCGGTCGAAATCCTTTTTGCCGGTCCGCTCGCCGAACCGCACCATCCCATCCGCGAGTCTCTGAAGCGCATCTCCGGTCAGGACGAGCGTCTGCACGAAATTGACGCCCTTGCTCTTGGGGGCGGTCACCGCGGAGAGCTCCATCAACTTGGCCGCAATTTCAATGGCATCCATTCATCCGGCTCCTTTCGGGTTTACTTAACGCTTTTCGCTGTTTAAAATAGTGTTGTTATGCATCGTTATACCTTACACCGCTGGCAGCACAACCATCGTTTTCATGTGGATCACGGCCATGGCGAGCGCGCCACCCGCCGGGTGATCGCGCTCACCCTGACAATGATGGTGGTCGAAATCGCCGCCGGCATGGCCTTCGGCTCGATGGCGCTGCTGGCGGACGGCTGGCACATGGGCACTCACGCCGTGGCGCTGGGCATCACGGCCCTGGCATATTACTTCGCCCGGCGCCATGCCGACAACCCCCGTTTCACCTTCGGCACCGGCAAGGTCGGCGAACTGGGGGGATTCGCCAGCGCCGCGGTGCTCGTGGTGGTTGCGATCGTCATGGCGGCCGAGTCGGTGCAACGGCTGATCGCCCCCCACCCCATCCGCTTCAACGAAGCCATCGCGGTGGCCGTGGTCGGGCTGATCGTCAACGTCATCAGCGCCCTCATGCTCCAGGACCGGCACGATCACGATCCCGCGGAAGAGCACGGCAAAGGGCACCACCACGATCACAATCTCAAGGCTGCCTATCTGCACGTGCTGGCCGACGCCCTCACCTCGGTTCTGGCCATCGTGGCGCTGTCGGCCGGCAAGGCTTTCGGCTGGGTGTGGATGGATCCCGCCATGGGGATCGTCGGCGCGGTGATCATCACCAAATGGGCCTACGGCTTGCTGATGGACACCGGGCGAATCCTGCTCGACCGCGATGTCGACCCGCGCTTCGTCTCCGGGATCGTGCGGCGGATCGAAGCGGAGTCCGACAGCCGGGTGTCCGACATCCATGTGTGGAGGGTGGGCGCCGGCAGTCTTTCCGTGATCCTCTCGATCGTCACCCACCACCCGCAACCCCCCGAGCATTACAAACAGCTGATCGGCGATCTCGACGAGGTCGCGCACGTCACCGTGGAAGTAAACCGCTGCGAGGGCGAAGTCTGCATTCAGCCGCCCGTTCCAGGCGGCTGAATTGATAACATGAGAACAGCCCCTGCTTGATCGAATCCTGTGGGAGCGGCTTTCCAGCCGCGATAATCGAGGCTGAAAGCCTCTCGCACAGGATAGAGAACTTCGCCAATCTCTCGGATGGTGAGGTGCTCCTTGACCCCGTTTTAGGTAAAAGCCTCAAAAGCAACAGGGGCGACCTCGGTATCGCGGCCGCCCCTGCTCATCCTGAATCGTTGATACGCTAACCGAGGCGCTCCTTCAAGGCCCTGAGCTGGGCATCCAGGCGCGCCGGCAGCCGGTCGCCGAACTGCTTGAAGTGTTGGTCGATGTCGGGGAGCTCGGCCTTCCAGGCGGCCGCGTCCACCCTCATCAGCTCGGCCAGGTCCTCGGCGGGGATCGCAAGCCCCGTGAGATCGAGTTCGCCGTCCTGCGGCAGGATGCCGATCGGCGTCTGGCGGCCTTGGGCTTTGCCGCTGACCCGTTCGCACATCCACTTCAGCACCCGGCTGTTTTCGCTGTAGCCCGGCCAAAGCCACTTGCCCTCGGGGCTCTTGCGGAACCAGTTGACGTAAAAGATGCGCGGGGCCTTGGCGCCCAGCTTGTCGCCCATGGTGAACCAGTGCTGGAAGTAGTCGCCCATGTTGTAGCCGCAGAAGGGCTTCATCGCAAAGGGGTCGCGCCGCAGGTTGCCCACCGCGCCGATGTTGGCGGCCGTGGTCTCGGATGCGGCCGTGGACCCCATGAACACCCCGTGGTCCCAGTTGTACGCTTCGTGCACCAGGGGCACCACGCTGGCGCGCCGGCCGCCGAAGACGAAGATGTCGATCGGGACCCCTTCCAGCTTCTCCCAGTCCGGGCTGATGACCGGGCACTGCCGCGCCGGCGCCGTGAATCGGGCGTTGGGGTGGGCCGCATCCGCCTTGCTGGCAGGCGTCCAGTCCTTGCCTTTCCAGTCGATGGCGTGCGCCGGCGGCGGGCCGTCGAAGCCCTCCCACCAGATGTCGCCGTTGTCGGCCAGCGCGCAGTTGGTGAAGATGACGTTTTCTTTCAACGTGTCCATGGCGGCCGGGTTGGAGTCGTAGGAGGTCCCGGGCGCAACCCCGAAGAAGCCGCTTTCCGGGTTGATGGCGTAAAGCCGGCCGTCGGGCAGGACCTTCATCCACGAGATGTCATCCCCGATGCACTCGGCCTTCCAGCCGGGGATGGTGGGGTGGACCATGGCGAGGTTGGTCTTGCCGCAGGCCGAAGGGAAGGCCGCCGCGATGTGGAAGCGCCGGCCCTCGGGGTTCGTCAGGCGCAGGATCAGCATGTGCTCGGCCATCCAGCCTTCGCGCCGGGCCACGGCCGAAGCGATCCGCAATGCCAGGCATTTTTTCCCGAGCAGGGCGTTGCCGCCGTAGCCGGAGCCGTAGGACCAGATCAGGTTTTCATCCGGGAAGTGGCTGATGTATTTCTGCTCGATGGGTGCGCACGGCCAGGGAACGTCCTTCTGCCCCTTTTCGAGGGGCGCGCCGATGGAGTGCAGGCAGGGGATGAACTCGCCGTCTGTGCCCAGAACGCCTATGACCTTGGCCCCCACGCGGGTCATGATGTGCATGTTGCAGACCACGTAGGGGCTGTCGGTGATCTCGATGCCGATCTTGGCCAGCGGCGAGCCGACCGGGCCCATGGAGAAGGGGATCACATAGAGGGTGCGGCCACGCATGCAGCCCTTGTAGAAGCCGGTCATGGTCTTCTTGAGCTCGACGGGATCGATCCAGTTGTTGGTGGGGCCGGCTTCGATCTTGCTGGGCGTGCTGATATAGGTGCGGTCCTCCACCCGGGCGACGTCGCTGGGGTCCGAACGGAAGAGAAAGCTGTTGGGGCGCGTCCTTAGCGGGATGGCCATGCCGCTGCCAACCATCTGAGCCATGAGGCGGTCGTATTCGGCGGCGGAGCCGTCGCACCAGTAAACGCTGTCCGGCTGACACAAAGTGGCGCATTCCTGAACCCACTGGTTGAGCTTGGTGTTGGTAGAAGGTGATTTCATTCCGCTCATTCTCCGGTTGTTGAAGTAATTTAGGATTGGATTTGACCGTTGACGTTATTTTACCCCATGTGAGTTGTCAAGGAAAGCTTTCGGACTATAGCCTACTGTTTTACTTCACTTTTTTACTCCACACGCCCTCCAGATTCCTTCCAGGCCTTGAGGCCGCCTTCGATGTAGCGGACGTTCACCTGTGCGCGAGTGAGATTCTCGGTGATGGACTGGCTGACGGACCCGCCCTTGACGCAGTAAACCACCACCAACCGGTCCTTCGGAAGCTCACGGCCCCAAGTTTCCACTTTCTCGGGATCGCGCCAAGCCGCACCGGGGATGAGCCGGGGCGCAGTTTCGTAGTCGGCTTTGCGCCGCACGTCTATGAGGGTCACTTTTTTACTGTCGAGCAGTTTTTTAAGTTCTTCTGGATTGAGGGTTGGATTCATGTTCTCTTCCTTGTCACAGCCGGATGACTTCCCACCGCGATCATCACACTTGCGCGGCCGGCCTGATTTGTGTTAAACAATTATACAAAGCTCAGTTTCTGACTCGTTCCGAAGGTATCCTATTTTCCGCTTTCATATTGTTATTCTCACGCTGTTTCATAAAAAGCAATTACAGATCATTCTCCCTTGAGCCTTTGCGGAAAAGACATTTATCCCTGACGCTTGCCGGTTTTACATCGTCCGCAGCTAAAGAGGCGCCTTAACATAACAAACGGAATTCTTAAGGGAGAGAGGCCGCATTATGCCAGAGGATCACATCCGGGGCCTGGCGGGCATCAACGACATAGCCGACCCGAAGCTCGCCGCAGCCTCCTCGTATCCAAACGAACAACGATACCGAACCTTGGTGGAACTGACAAGCGACTGGATATGGGAGGTGGATCCAAACGGAAGATATACCTTCAGCAACCGAAAAGCCGAAGATATCCTCGGCTATTCGCCGCAGGAAATCGTCGGCCGAACGCCGTTTGATTTCATGCCTCCTGATGAGGCCAAAAGGCTGGCCCGCATCTTCCGCGAATTCGCAGGCACACAAAAGTCGTTTTCGCGCTTGGAAAATATCAACCTGCACAAGTCCGGCCGCCAGGTTGTCCTGGAAACCAGCGGCGTGCCGATTTTCGACGAGAAGGGTGAGTTCCGCGGGTTCAGGGGGATCGATCGCGATGTCACCGCTCGCAAGAAGCTAGAGGGAGACATCCGGAAAGCCCGCGAGGCGCTGGAGAAGAAAGTCAAACGAACAGCCTTGGAAATCGAGGCAAAAAAAACCACCCTGCAGCAGGAGATCGAAAAACGCAAGCAAATCCAAACCGAACTGGCACAAAGCGAAAACCAATTCCAATCTCTGGTGGAGACCCTGAACGAGGGCTTCGGAATCGTGGATGCTGAAGGCCGGTTTACCTATGTCAACTGTAAGCTACTCGAGATGTTGGGCTATGCCCGCAGCGAGGTGCTGGGAAAAAAAGTCAGCGCCTTCATGGACGGGAGGAACCTCCGCATTTACAAGAAGCAGCTGGACATGCGCCAGAAAGGCATTGAAGCGCCTTATGAAATCCAGTTCGCCACCAAGGACGGCAGGACCATAGCAACCATCGTGTCGCCCAGGGCGATATTTGACGCGGACGGTCGGTTCCAGGGGAGCTTTGCCGTCGTCACCGACATCAGCGCGATGAAAACCGCCGAAAAAGACCTGCGCCGCCGGGAGCAACAGCTCCGGGAAAAAACGCTGCGCCTGCAGGAAATGAACACGGCGCTTGAGGTCCTGCTGCGCAAGCGCGAGCAGGACAAGACCATCATCCAGAAGAGAGTCCTTGCCAACCTCAAGCGGCTGGTGGCACCCTATCTGGATGCTCTCGCCGAATCGCGGCTGAGCGAACGCCAGCGGTTTCTGGTGGACATCTTGAAAACCAATCTCGGCGAGGTCATGTCGCCCTTTGCTGCCAAACTCTCGACGTCCCAGATTGACCTCACCAAGTCGGAGCTGGAGATCGCCAATCTGGTCAGACTGGGAAAGAGCACCGGACAGATCGCCAGCGCCCTGAACATTTCCTACAAGACCGCTGAAACTCACCGCTGGCGAATCCGCAAAAAATTGGGGCTGACGCATCGCAAGGCCAATTTGATGAGCTACCTATCGAAACTGGACGATCCCTTATAAAAATTAAGGGAATTCTGAGGGAAAAATCGGGTTTTATTTAAAGTAAACATCTTGTAACATACTGCCTGCCAGGCAGGTTGAGCTTGCACCTCCCCTGACTGGGTGCGATTGTCAAGGGGTGGCGCCGCGACGCCACCCCGAGGCGGCTGTGCCGGCAGCGTTCTTGACCCCGGACGGACCAGCGGCTCCGCCACTCGTTCGCTTCTGATTATCCCGCACCCCTGCCGCGCGGCCACCGCCGGATTTCTCTCGCCTTCCAACTCCAGACAGAAGAGGGGAATATTATGCCCAAGGCCGCACGGACTCCAGTGGTACCATCAAAGAAACCCCTTGCTCCTCAAACCGGCCCCGCGACCGAGAAGGTCTTAAGGGTCAGCGAGGAAAAATGCGCCATGATCCTGGAGAACATCCAGGACGGCTATTACGAGGTCGATCTGGACGGCAACTACACGTTTTTCAATGAAGGGCTGCTGCGCATCACCGGCTATCCCCGTGAAGAGATGCTCGGCCTGAACAACCGCAGAATCGTGGATGAATACAACCGAAAAAGAGTATTTAAAGTCTTCAACCAGGTTTACCTTACGGGAGTGCCGGCTCATGCCTTCGACTGGGAATGCATCCGCAAGGACGGCAGCCGGCGGTTCGTGGAGGTGTCGGTGTCCCTCAAAAAAGATGCCGACAACCACCCCATCGGTTTCATGGGCATCGCCCGGGACATCACTCAGCGCAAGTTGGCGGAGCAGGCGCTCCGGGAAAGCGAAGATCGCTACCGCATGATCATCGAAAACATCCAGGACGGTTACTACGAGGTCGATCTGGACGGCAACTACACGTTTTTCAATGAAGGACTGCTGTGCATCACCGGCTATCCCCGTGAAGAGATGCTCGGCCTGAACAACCGCAGAATCGTGGATGACTACAACAACAAGCGGGTCTTCAATACTTTCCACCAGGTCTATCTGACGGGAGTCCCGGCTCACGCCTTCGACTGGGAATGCATCCGCAAGGACGGCACCCGGCGATTTGTGGAGGTGTCGGTGTCCCTCAAGCGGGACATCCACGGCAAGCCCCTGGGGTTCATGGGGATCGCCCGCGACATCACCGAACGAAAAAAATATCAGGCCGAGCTCGAAGCCAAAGAAACCGAGTTGAAGCAGAAGAACAAGAGTCTCGAGGAGGCTAACACGGCCCTGAACGTTCTAATGAAGAAAGTGGAAGAACACCGGGTCGCCAACGAGAATGCCCTCCGGAACAACCTCAACAAAGTCGCCCTGCCCTACCTGCAGAAGGCAAAGGAGAAAATCAGAGACAAGGCCGCCGCGGAATACCTGCGCTTGCTGGAAGAAAGCTTGGCTTCCATTTTTGCGCCCTTCGCCCACGATCTGGCGCCCAGCCACCCCCAGCTGACCTCCACCGAAATCGATGTGGCCAACTTCATCGTTCTGGGAAAGCGCACCAAGGAAATCGCGGACGTTCTAAGCGTCAGCTCCAAAGCCGTGGAAGTTCACCGGAACAACCTGCGCCGCAAATTCGGCCTGACCAACCAGAAGACCGGACTGCGCACCCACCTGCTCTCCCTGCGCTGACACGATTCGTCTTTTTCCTCATCCGGCCTTCGTGCTTCCGACCGCCCAGCACGCTACCACTAGTGGTTTTCCCAGTTTCCCACGCTTGAAGCCTAGTACTTTCTTAGGATTTTAATTGGGTTGTATTCCTGCGAGGCCGTGCTTTAATTAAACCCAACGCAGCGGCCTGTCTCACCGGTCGGTAGAAGTCAGGCGAGCTGCCGCAACGCCAACCACTTAAACAGCAGAGGGAGGTCGAAATGAAAACAAGACTCGTCATCATGGCTTTAATCTGTCTGACGGCAGGCGTCGGAGCTTTTCCGGCCCAAGCTGGTGGGCCTTCCATCGACCAGCAGAAGAGCTATTATCTGGATTGCATCGACCAGGAGATCGAAAATTACAGCTGCAAGGTGGTGCTGACCAACTCGCGGTCCAAGAACTTGAGGGCGTATGGCGGCGAGGCGTCGCAAAAAGCCCAGTTCCTGACGCAAAACAAAGACGCCCTGGTGCAGGAGATGACGGTTCAAAACGTCAGCCTGCGGCCGCATGCGGTGCACCAGTACCTGCTTCAGCGTTTCAACCGGGAAACCTTCGCTTATGCTGCCGAGTAGCGACCATGAGAGGAGTGCGCCATGAAAATCTTTGCGAAAGTCACGGAACGCCGTCGCCTTAAGCGGCAGACCGTCATCGGCAGCCCGGTAGCCATCATGCGCCCCGGCCCCCCGTGGCCGGGCAAGGTGACCCGAATCAGTCTCGACAGTGTGGAGATCGTCTACGAACAAGTCAGCGTCGCGAACCCCGCCGAAACCGGTGAGCTCGATATCTTCGCTGCCGACTTCGTGCGGCCGGTCTGCCTGGAGCGGCTGCCGGTCAAGATGATTTCGGACAGTTCGACCAGCGGTTTTAGGGATCCGGCGGCACGCAAACGGGTGCTGGGATTCGATCACATAACTCCGGACCAGCGCAACCAGCTGCAAAGCTTCATCTACTCGTTCGCATACGGATGAGGCCTGCGGCCGTAACCGCCAGAACGGACAGAAGCAGATCAGGCCGGCGGTGGGATGGGCGAGGCAGCCGTGTATCCAGCTTCGGCTGCCTTCAGATCGAGATGCAGGCTGGCGACCTGCTCAAGCGGAGGGTAGGCGCGGCGGGTGAGCACGCGGGTGTCCACCGTTTTGATGTAGTTGCGACAGGATTCGCAGGCGTCCACGCGGTATTCCTTTTCTTCATCGCTGTAGAAGTACAGCAGCCCCTGTTGGTCCCGGCTGCCGCAGAAAGGGCACAAGACCCGGTTCAGAGGCCACTTCTGCCAGCAGAAGCTGCAAAACAGGTAGCGCTGCCCCTCGCCTTCCAGCCACGCGATCGCCGGCAGGCTGCCGCACACCGGGCAGTATCCCTGCTCCCCGGAGGGAGAAGGCTCGAGATGCGCGGCCAGTTGGGCGGCGCAACTGCAAAGGGAAGGCCGCAGGCAGTGGTAGAGGAAGAAGGCCAGCGTTTTCGGCTCAACGCCCAGATCGTCTGCGCCGGCGACCACGGCGGATTCCTGCGCCTTTATAAATGGACCGAAAAGGGCGGTCGCTTTCCCCGTTTGGCCGGACAGGGTCCGGGCCGCCCCGGCCAGCTCCGACCCGCAGTCGATCGCAATGCTGCAAAGGGCTTCCAAGAAATCCTTTGAGACCTGCGGGTCGAAAACCATCTCCGAGGCCATGACCAAGGGCATTTGCTCCCGGCGCTTGATGCGGACCAGATCCTCGGCCAGATGGATGGGCTCTAAATGGATGCGCGGCCGCGCCTCCTCCTGCGCCGCAAAGATGCGCCCGTAAAACGTGATCAGCTCTCGATAGGCAGGCCTCGCAGCGATGATACCCTCGGCTGCCTGCCGCACCGTCTCGGGGGTATAGCCCGGATCTGGTTTAATGCTCGCCATCGAATCCCTCAGCCGGCAAGTGTTGCGCGGTCTCTTATCACTGAAATTGGGTGTGTTTTGCGAAAAAAAATCAGACAGGATTAACAGGATATTCAGGATGCTTGCCAGCCCTGTGTTGTCAGACTATCCTGTCCATCCTGTAAATCCTGTCGGATGTAACCTTTCTTCAAAATCCCTGGTTCCAGCTCGCCCGGGTGGGGTGCTAGAGGAAAACAGCAGGGGGGAGGAAACTCCATCCCCTCCCCCCCGAGCGTGTCGTTCGGCAAACAGCTAGCCCAACTGTGCGAAGAAACTCCTCAGCGGGCTCAGCATCCGCTGCATGGCCACCGCGCGCGTGACGTCGATTTCGCGCTCGGAGGCCACCGCGTATTCCCAGTAAAGGTTCGGATCGTAGGCAACCAGATAGATCACCCGGGTCTTATCCGGGTTGAGCAGGGCCGCCTTGGGATATTTGTGTTTGATCTCGGCCAGCCGGTATCGGGCGTACTCGCGTATCTCCTTGTATTCCCCGAAGTTCATGGTGCCCGTGGGACATGTCTTAACACAGGCCGGAAGCAGGCCGTTGGACACCCGGTCGATGCACATGTCGCATTTGGCCAGGCTGCCGTCGGGTCCCTTACGGGGAATGTTGTATGGGCAGGATTGGATGATGCTCTCCGCGTCCAGATCCTTGGTCACCTTGGTGTAGAGCACCGCGCCGGTGGCCTTGTCTTTGTAGATCGCTTGAGGCTCTCCTGCGGCCTCCAGGCACGGCGGTTCGGTGCAGTGCCGGCACTGGTCCGGGAAAAACAGCCACTGCAGCTTCTTGTTGATCTCGGCCTCACTCATCCGCACGAGCTTGTAAGTGCTGAAGGAGAGATCTTCCGGGTTCTGGAACGACCCCCGGTTGACGGTCTTTTCCGCCGGCAGCTTTTTCCACTGCTTGCAGGCGATCTGGCAGCCGCGGCAGCCGGTGCAGGTGGTCGTGTCGATGAAAAATGCCTTGGTCATATAAGATCACCTCCTTCCGTTTAGATCTTCACGATGTTGACCATGAAGGCCTTGGTTTCAGGGATGCGGGTGTTGGGGTCTCCGGTCGACGGCGTGAGCAGGTTGATGCTCTCCTCCTTGCCGCTTTCCGGCCAGCGCCAGCCGTAGTGCCACGGGAAGCCGACCTCGTGCACGACAAGGTCACTCAGCTTGAAGGGCTTGAAGCGCTTGGTGACGATGGCGGTGCACTCCACCGTACCCCGCGCCGAGACCGCCTTGACCCGCTGGCCGTTCTTGATCTGCTTGAGGGCCGCCAGCTCCTCGCTGAGCTCGACGAACATCTGCGGCTGGGCCTCCATCAGCCAAGCCTGGGGCCGGGTCATCAAACCGGTCTGCCAGTGCTCACTTACCCGGTAGCTGGTGCCCACGTAAGGATAGCGCGGGTCGCAGGTGGCGAAGGCGTCGGCCTTGCCGCCCCACACCGGGGCCACGGGGCTCATGCGCTGGGCGTTCATGTAGTTTTTTTCCACCGGGCACTCCAGCGGCTCGTAGTGTTCCGGGAAGGGGCCGTCGTTGAGACCCGGGCCGAAAATCTGGGCGAAGCCGTGGCGGGTCATGATGAACGGCCAGCGCGCGGCGGAATTCGGGTTCTTCAGGTCGCCCAGCGGCGGCCAGGGGCCGTCGGGCACATCGCCCACCCACTTGCTGCCGTCCCACTGAATGACCCAGTCCTTGCGGTCGCGCGGCTGCCCCTGCGGGTCCACCGATGCGCGGTTGTAGATGATCCGCCGGTTGACCGGCCAGGCCCAGGCGAACTCGGGGTAAAGGCCGATGTTGTTGGGGGCGTCCTGCTGGCTGCGGCGGGCGGCCATGTTGCCCTTGTCGGTGTAGCTGCCGCAGTAGATCCAGTTGCCGGAAGCCGTGGTGCCGTCGGCCTGGAGGAACGCGAAGCTCGGCACCAGGGAGCCCTTCTTGTAAACCGTGTCCCCCACCTTCACGTCATCCAGGAAGTAGCCGTTGATCCACTTGGCCACCTGGTGGGGGTCGAACTCGCCGTGCGAATTGGCGTAGTCCCACTTAAGGTTGAGAACGGGCTCGGGGAAGGCCCCGCCCTCTTTCTTGTACAGCTCCCTGATCTTGTTGCCCAAAGCCAGGATGATGTCCCCGTCCGGGCGGCTCTGCCCCATGGGCTTGGGCCCGGCGTAGCGCCACTGCATCCAGCGGCCGCTGTTGGTGATGCTGCCCTCTTTTTCGACCGAAACGCAGGCCGGCAGCATGAACACTTCGGTCTTGATCTTGGCCGGGTCCACGCCGGGGCCGTGCCAGAAGGAGCCGGTTTCGTTGTCGAAGAGGTTGACGTTCACCATCCAGTCGAGCTTGGCCATGGCCTCGCGGTTCTTGCCGGCGTTCGCCCCGCTGCAGGCCGGGTTCATGCCCCAGGCGAAAAAGCCCTTGATGGACCCCTTGAGCATCTCGTCGAAGAGATCCAGCCAGCTGTAAGCCTTGCCGGCGTCGAGCTTGGGCATCCAGTTATAACCGAACTCGTTTTCCTTGGCGGCGGCCTCGCCGAAATAGGCCTTGAGCAGGCTGACCATGTACTTGGGCTCGTTCTGCCACCAGTTGGCGCTGAGCGGGTCGGTGCTCTTGGGCCGGCGCTTGAGGTAGTCTTCCAGCTTCGGCCAGTTGGTGGCCGGTGTCGCCAGATACCCGGGAATAATGTGGAAGAGCAGGGCCGCATCGGTGGACCCCTGCACGTTGGACTCCCCGCGCAGCGCGTTCACGCCGCCGCCCGCCACGCCCATGTTGCCGAGCAGGGTCTGAATGATGGACATGGTGCGGATGTTCTGGACGCCCACGGTGTGCTGGGTCCAGCCCATGGCGTACATGATGGTGCCGGCCTTGCCCTTGGCGCCTGTCGCGGCATACGTCTTGTAGACTTCCACGAGGTCCTTCTCAGGGGTGCCGGTGATCTTGGAAACCAGGCCCAGGTTGTAGCGATCGTAATGGGCCTTCATAAGTTGGAAGACGCAGCGCTTGTCTTGCAGGGTCAGGTCGCGCTTGGGCACGCCGTTGGCGTCCATCTGCAGGGCCCACTTGCTCTTGTCGTAGGACCGCTTCTGGGCATCGTAGCCGGAAAAAAGCCCGTCCTTGAAATCGAAACCCTCGCCCACCAGCATGCTGGCGTCCGTGTAGCCGACGACGTACTCCTCGTCGGAAAGCTTGTTGTCGATGATGTACTTGATCATCCCGCCCAGGAAGGCGATGTCGGTCCCGGAACGCAGGGCCGTATAGATGTCCGCCTTGGCCGAGGTGCGCGTGAAGCGCGGATCCACGTTGATCATCTTGCCGCCCCGGTTCTGGGCCTCGGTGACGTATTTCATGGAAATCGGGTGGTTCTCGGCAGCGTTGCTGCCCATGATGAGAATGACGTCGCTGTTCTTGAGATCGATCCAGTGGTTGGTCATCGCGCCGCGTCCGAACGACTCTGCCAGAGCCGCTACCGTGGCGCTGTGTCAGATACGGGCCTGGTGTTCGATGTACACCAGGCCGATGGACCGCAGAAACGCCTGGTAGATCCAGCACTCCTCGTTGTCGAGCGCCGCGCTGCCCACCGAGGCGATGGCCTCCGTGCGATTGACCGTCTCGCCCTTGGCGTTCTGGGCCGTGAAGCTGGCGTCGCGGGTGGCCTTGACCCGTTTGGCGATGGTATCGAGCGTCCAGTCCCAAGTCACCGGCTTCCACTCTTTGGCTCCGGGCGCCCGGTACATGGGCTGGGTCAGCCGATTCTTGTTTTCGGCCAGCTGCGAGAGCGAGGCGCCCTTGGAGCACAGGGCCCCGCGGTTGATGACGTGGTTCGGGTCGCCTTCGATGTTGATGACCCGGCCGTCCTTCTGGCTGGTTGACACGATGGCACCACATCCCACCGCACAGTAGCAGCAGATCGTGGTGGTTTCCTTGGCGGCCTTGGTCTTGAGCTCCCGGGCATGGGCCATGACGGGTTTGAGATCGGATCCCAGGCCGCTGAATGCCACCCCCGCCGCGGCGGCACCCGTGACCTGGACAAACTGCCTGCGTGTCAGTTCCATAGATCACCCCTCCTTCCTTGGTGTTTCACAGTGAGAATTACGCGCGGTTTGGATCAATATGAGCCGCAAAAATCTATCTTACTCACCAAGCCAACGCTTGGAATTAGGCAAAATGTTTAGAATGGCGGGTGGAACTTGGCGAAAAGGAGCTTAGAGCTGTTATTACCTGTAAGCCAAAGTCGATAATACTTTGTCCTTATACGACGACGGTATCTTCGATGTCAACAAATGTGCGCCATGCAGGATAGCAGGACCGGCGACAGATAGGATCATTGCCTGGTTTGGCGCAGAATGAGGTCTCCGACCCCGGGAAGTTCTATCGATAGCGCTTTTTCGGCCGGGATGAGTTGCGCCACCATGACCCCTCCGGTCTTGAAGTGCAGCCAAAGGGCGCCGCTGCGCTCTTCCCAGCGCAGCGGCGTGCTTTCCTGGTCGGCCGACCATTGGCCTTTGCCGCCGGCCTGAAGGATCAGCGTCACCGCGCCTCCGGGGTCGGTTCCCGTTTGCCCCATGTAGCGCCCTTCCCAAACGGACCCGGATTCACATGACGCACACAGAAGCCCGATCAGCAGCAGACCCGCCAGCAGGCGATAGGGTCGCCTCATCCCTCCACCTCCTGCAGGGCTTTAAAAACTCTGCCCTCAAGCTGCAGGGCGGATGGGAAAAAATAAACCTGCAGCGCCATGACCAGCCAGAGCAGGTCGCGCGCCAGCGTGTCCCAGCCCAGAGGCTCCTCTACCGAGGTGAAGCACCCGCACCCGATGGGAATGCCTCGCAACAGGGTGATCAGGATCGCCAGGCTGAAGAGCACCAGCAGGCCTCCAATTACGGCTGCCGCGGATCTGGTGCGAACGCCGAGAACCAGCAGAACGCCGCAAGCCAGCTCGGTCCACGGCATGATCAGGGCCATGAAGTTCACCGCCCAGTAAGGCACCAGCTGGTAACTTGCGATGGTTTCGGCGAACTCGCCGGGATAGTTGATCTTGTACATGCTGGCGTAGATGAACACCCCGCCCACGTACACGCGCAGCAGCAGCCCCAGCACGGGGTGGGTGATCGATGCCGTCAGCCAGCCGGGCCATTTCATGGCGACACCGCAAAGCCTTTCTCTTCCCAGGCCGCCAGGCCGCCTTCCAGGACCTTGACCTGGTCGTGGCTCTGCAGCAGGCGCCAGGCCACTTCGTCGTCGTACCGTTTGCTGATGGTGCGGCCGTAGATCAGCACCACCTGCTCGGGCTTGAGCGTCGGGCCGAGTTTCATGGGAAAGATCACGTCGAACAGCGCCGCCGGGATGTTGACGGCCTCGGCGATGTGCTTTTGCTGGAACAGTTCGGGCGGCCGGGCATCCACAAGAACGGCCTCGCTGCGGGACAGCATTTGATGCGCCGTGAGCACATCGACCCGGGGGGCCTGGGCCTGGAAAACGGCTTCCGGCACAACGGGGATGCCGTTCGGGCTGGAATAGTTGAATGCCAGCGCTAATACAGCGGAGATGATCACCATCAGGATCACGTCGGCCGGGCGAAAGCGCCCCGCCCGTTCGACCTCGCGCTGGATGAGCTGCTTCAGGCGGTTTTTGGCAACCTCCAGAAGCCGAATCTGGTGGCGGGCCTCGGTGAGGTCGGCGATGGTCCGGCGCAGGTCCGCATTGGTGCGGCGCAGATCCTCGTTGAGGGCCTGGATGGTTTCGAAGGCGCGCGCATTCTTTAAAAACGCCATCCAGTTGACCGTCAACCCCCGCAGAAGCTCCCGCGCTTCCGCGGGCAGCGCCGACCCGCTCAGGGGCGGGCCGAGGGCGGCCATGCCCAGCAGTGAATCATCCACAGTGAACAGCGCCGCGGTGTGGACGGAAAAACCCAGCTCCGATTCAGGCAAGGCGGCCGGCGGGTCGAGGATGAAACCGGCCGACATCGGTGCCAGGCGCCGCTCCTCGGTCGCCTGGAACCCGCGGTAGAGGATCTTTTCAGCCTCCTCGAGAGTCCATTCCCGGAGCGCCGGGATACCGCGGCCGGCGGAACGGACCGCCCGGCTCTGCCGGTCGCAAAGCAGAACGCACCCCCGGCTTGCACCGAAGGTGCCCATCAGCGTCAGCAGGAAGGCTTCCAACAGGTTGTCGGTCGCGACGAGCGGGCTCAGCTCGGTGTTGAACTCATAGAGCGTCTGCAGGTGAAAGATCTGCCGGTCCAGGGTCGCGCGCGCCCTGGCGGCCTGGCGCTGGGAATCCTGAAGCTCATCGCCCTGGCGGCTCAGGCCGGCGCTGAGATGCTGGACCTGGCGGTGGAAGAGGTTCTGCGCCAGGGCGTTGGCCATCGTCCCGGCCAGGTTGAGCAGGGCGGTCATATCCGCCTCGCCGAAAGCCTCCGCCGTAAGCCTGGGCCCAAGGGCCGACAGCAGCGCATAGTGGCCGTCCACCTTTTGTTTGAGGACGACCGCGGTGTCGGCCGGCAAGAGCCCCGGGTCCGCCGCCTGTGCGGGCAGAACGAATTCGGCATGGCGGGGCAGGCTGTGCTCGGGCAGATAGTGTTCGGCAATGCGAGCCAGGTTGCGTTCGCAGGCTTCGGCCTCCGGTCCGCTGAGCCCTCGCTGGGTGAGGTGCCCTTGGCGTGTTCGGGCATTCATCAGGACGGTCAGCCCGCGGGTGACCCCGAAGAGGCCCATGGCGGTGAGCAGGACGGTCTCCATGATCCTGCGGGGCTGATTGAGGCCGGAGAGCTCGCAGGCGACATCATGTAGGGCTTTCAGGTGAAACACCCGTCTGTCGAGGTCTGCCTGCGCCCGGGAGGCCTGCTCTAATGCCTCCCTTAATGCGGATTCCGCGGCGGCCATGGTTTTCAGCGCACCAACTCGTTGATCAGTTTGAGGAATGCGTCCAGGTCCTCGACGATTCCCATGTGGGTGTGCAGGACCTTGCCGTTCGGGTCCACGAGCAGGGTGAAGGGGGTCCGGGGTTCCCCCAGCAGCTTGTGGACGTCGAAGCGCGGGTCCGGGACGACCGGGAAGCTGTACTGCACCTGCTCGTACAAATATTTGATCTCGTTTTCGTTTCCTCCGGCGGCGAGCGCCAGCATCTTGACCTGGCCCTTCAGCTTGCCTTTTTCGATCCGGTTGAACAGCGTATTGAACAGGGGCGCCTGCCGATAGCACTGCGGGCAGTAAACGCCGATAACTTCAAGCAGCAGCAAGCGGCAAGGGATATCCGCCAGCCGGAAGATCGCCTGGCGGATGCCGAGGTATTCCCGCGCCTTGTCGGCGGCCGGCGCCTGGAGCTCGAAGGCCGGAAGGGTGTCGCCCTTCTTGGGCAGGCCGGCACACCAGGCCGGACCAGCGGCACTTGACCACAAGATGCCGATTACGGGGAGCACATTCAGGATAAACTGCAATGGTTTCATCACATCCCCCCTCAAGATAAACCCTATCAATACGGAATCAGGCCTGTCATCCCAGCGCCTCTTCCAGGGAGTCCACTACCAGCACGATTTTCGAAAGCCCGACAATCTCAAAAACTTTGCGCAGGTTTTCGGACAACTCGGCCACCACGACATGGCGGCCTTGTTTCTGGCTTTCCAAAAGAAGCTGGGTCAGGATGGCGATCCCGGCGCCGTTGATGGCGGCATTCTCCAGAAAATGCAAAACGATGCGGGGTTTGTTGAGCGCCAGGGCCTCCTGGTAGAGTGCCTGGAACCGGGCTTCGGCTTTGGCGGTGATATTGCCTTGAATCACAATCACGGCGGCCTGCTCGGTCGGCTGGAGAACCATTTCCGTCGCCTGTTCGCTGGCCAGGCGCCGGCGCTCCCCGGCGCGCCGGATCGCCTGATCGAGCAGGTGGCGCTGGATGGGCTTGTTGATGAAATCGGTGGCATCCAGGTTCAGGGCTTGGATAGCCAGGTCCATATCGCCGTGGCCGGTGATGACAATGACCTCCACCGAAGGATCGATCTCCTTGATCCGCTTCAGGACCTCGATGCCGTTCATGCCTGGCATCTTGATGTCGGTCAGCACGATGGTCGGACGCTCGCGGTTGAAGACCTCCAACCCCTCCTGGCCGTTTTCCGCCGTCAGCACGTCGTAGCCATACGCGGCCAGCGTCAATCGAAACATCATCAACGTGGGTTTCTCATCGTCGATGACCAGAATCTTTTCCATGCCATGACCTCATTTTTTCATCTCAAGTCATCACTGTTGACCCGCCGGTCAGGGCGGGTCATGCGACGGCAAAACTGAGCTTGAAGGTCGTGCCCATGCCCTCCTGGCTCGCCAGCTGAATGTCGCCCCTGTAATCTTTGACGATCCCGTAAGTGATGGCCAAACCAAGGCCCATATCGATGCTGCTTTCCTTGGTGCTGAAAAACGGCTCGAAGATCTTGTCCCGGACCGCTTCGCTGATGCCGATGCCGTCGTCCTCGACCTCGGCCACCACCCGATCGCCTTCTTGGAAGGTACGAATGAGGATCCTGCCGGCCGGCCGGCCGGGCAGCCGTCCCTTCTTTTCGCTGATGGCATCCCGCGCATTGGTGACCAGGTTGAAAAAGACCTGCTGCAGCCGGTTGTCGTGCGCCATGATGGCGGGGTTCTCCCGGCCGAGATCGAGCTCCATGCGGATGTTCTCCAGCTCGAACTGCCGGCCGACCAAGGAAAAAACCGCCTGGATGGGTTTGTTGATGTCCACCCGCTCCATGACGAGTTCGGCCTTGCGGCCGAAGGAACGCAGGGTGTTGATGATCTCGGCCGCCCGGTCGACCTGGCTGCTCATCTCGGCGACCACCTGATGCAGGTCCTTCGGAGGAATCTCGCGCTGTTGCTCGACCATCATGCTCAGGAAATCGCTGCCCATTTTGATGGCGTTGAGCGGCTGGTTCAACTCGTGGGCGATGCCGGCGGACATTTCTCCGAGTGACCCCATCTTGCTCGCCTGGACCAACTGGGCGTCCTTTTCGATCATCTCGGTGATGTCGGTCGAGGCCAACACGATGGCCAGCTGGCCCTTGTATGCGATGTTGCTGGCATGCAGATTCACGTAAAAAGGCGTATGGCCTTTCTTGTAGTGCAGCGCCTTGGGGTATGTGACCAGCCCGTGGGTTTCCCCCTGATCCTGGAGCGATTGAAAGTACTCGTGCGTGTGCTCGGGGGCCAGCTCGGTGAAGGCTTTCCCGATCAGCTCATCCCGGCTGTAGCCATAGACCTCCACGGCCCGCGGGTTGGCGTCAATGATTTCGAAGGTTTGCGGGTTCACGACGAAGATGGGGTCCGGGCCGCTGTCGAAGAGGGAGCGGTATTTCTTTTCGGATTCGCGCAGGCGCCGCCGATAAAGCCGGATGCTCCAGATCATGTTGTAAAAGGCGTCCGCCAGCTGCGCCACCTCGTCGCCCTTTTGGCGTCGGTAGAACCGGCAGTCCCGGCACACGGGGTCGGTGCCTGAAATTTCAGCGCCTCCATCCACGACGGCCAGCTCCCCATCCAGGCGCCGGCAGGGGACATCGGGGTTGACGAAGGCCGGGCAGTCCAGGGGTTGGCCGGCATCCGTCCCTTGCTCCGCGTCCAGTTTCACATCGAAGTTGCCCTTGCTCAACTCGTCCGAAATCTGGGTCAGCTTGGAGATCGGCATGGTGATGTATTTGGCGATGCGATGGGTGATGACGAAAATGATCACGACCACCAGGGACAGAAACCCCAGGAACGTGGTGCGCAGCTTGCCGACCAGCTGGTCGATATGGTCTTTGTTGAGCCCCACGTGGACGGTGCCGATGCGATAGATCCCCTGCGTAATAGGGATGGCGATGTCGTAGGCCATCTGGGCGCCGATCCGGAAGAGCCGCACGCTCTTGGCTTCATCCGGCGGGACCCGGTTGGCCAGGCGCAGGGACTCGGGGAAGGGTCGCGTGAGGGTGTGGCTGAGGACCTGGTCCTCGCGGTCGCTCACGAAGATGTAGGAAACCAGGTGCTGGCGCTCCTTGAGCTTGGCCTCGTCGAAGATCAGGCTGAGCAGTTCGGGGTAGTTTTTGTCAAGAATGTAACCGCTGCTGCGCTCGGCGATCGTGCGGCCGATCGCAATGCCCCGCAGCTCGAGTTCGTCGATCAGGTTGTCCACCAGGATCCAGCGCGCCAGCATGGCGATGACAACGCTGATGATCAGGATGACCGCGAGGATAGAGAAAAAGATCTTGTTTTTGAGGCTGATATCTCGGAAGCGCCTGGCGGCTTCCCGGATGAAATCACGTTTCATGGCCGGCTCAGCGAGGTGCGTTCAGCTGGGCCTTGATGTCCGCCCAGGCTTTGATCAGGGAAAATTGCCCGTTCTCGAGTCGGGTGAAATAAACGCGATCCAGCCCCTGGTGATCGCTCGCGCTGAAGGCGATGTTGATCCCGAGCCCCAGGGACAGGTCATGGATCGATTCGATGGCGTCGATGAACCCCCCCCGGGTGAGGTCCGCGCCGGCCCGCGCAAGGCCTTCAACCAGCACCCGGGCGTTGATGAACCCCTCGAAACCCACGAAGTTGGGCTGGTCTTCCGGGTAGTGGCGCTTGAGCAGCGTGACATAGCCGTCCGGCCCGGCCAGCAGCGGACTGGGGTCCTGCCGGTCCGGGGGCGGGACCACCTGGGACATGATGACGGTAATGCCGTGCTGGTTTTCAAGCCGCCTGGCCAGCTCGTCGGCCCCGACGAAGGACACCAGGTAAAACACCGGGCGAAAACCCATCTCGTTGGCGAGCCGGATGAATTTGGCACACGGATCGTAGGTGCCGATCATCACCACGGCCTCAGCCCCCGAAGTCACGATTTTGTTGAGCCCATCCTGCACATCCAGGATGCCGCGGTTGTAGGATCCCCCCGCCACCGGCGCCAGATTGAACTGTTTCAACGCCAACTCTGTCCCGGTCAGACCATCGAAGCCGTAGGCGTCGTACTGGTAAAAGACGGCGATCTTCCGTAACCCCAGATCGTCGATCAGATGCCGGACGGCGGCACCGGTTTCCTGATAATAGGAGGCCCGCACGTTGATCAGGTGGCGGCTGAACGGCTCGCGCAACGCGTTGGCGCCGGTAAACATTCCCAGCAGGGGAATGCGGGCCTCCTCGATCATCGGGAGAACCTTGACCGTGGTAGGGGTGCCCACATAGCAGAAAAGGGCAAACACCTGGTCGTCGATGATGAGCTTCTGGGTATTCGCCATGCACATGGGCGGGTCGTAGCTGTCGTCATAGGCTACCACCTTGATGGTGCGGCCGTGAACCCCGCCTTGTTCGTTGACGTGGTTGAGATAACTCATCGCCCCTCGAAACGTCTGGGTGCCGAGAAAGCTGGCGTGCCCTTTGAGGGCAAGGGATGATCCCAGAATGATCTCCTGCGCGGTCACACCCGTGCTGACGGCTTCCGGTGCCGCGCTCTCATCAGAGCCATGGCACCCGGTCAATATGCACAAAAAACAAATGAACATTACAAGGCGTTTGCTGAGTATTCGCCGTAAGGGAAAACGCCCGCGTCGATCGCTGACAGGTATCGTGCCGGTGGCAGCTGCTTGTTCCGGAAAGCCGTGGCATAATTGAAGCGGATTCATATTTTATGGTATATGAAAAAATATTCTCCATGTCCATTGAATTCATGGCGCCTTGACGCCTTGCAAGATTTTTCTTATGTACGGACAACAAACGAAATTATCAGTTGCAAGATCCAGATGATTTAATGCAAAGCGGATGTGCACACTCTAATCAGCGGAGGTTTTCATGGCTCTGAACCCGCAGGAACTGAAAGGGCTGGTCGATTCGACGCCCGATGTGGCGGTTTTGCTCAATCTCACCGGCTATTATGCGAAGCGCCAGCTGCCCGAAAAGGGCATGGACAGCGAGGTCGTGTACGATTGCCCGCGCACCCAGGTGATGGTCAGGACCGCCGTGAAGGGCACGCAGATCGGCGGCCACTTTCACAGCGTATCCGACGAGATCGTCATCGTCGTGGGCGGCCGCGGTGAAATCCTGGTCAACGGCGAATGGAAGCCGGTGAAAAACGGTGATGTCCATGTCTGCCCGCGCGGCATCGTTCACGATACCCGGGCGCTGGATGAAAATCTTCAATACATATCCGTTTTCACCCCGCACCTTCCGCCCGGCACGGATATCAATTGGATCAAGTGACCATGATGGAAACGGCCGTCTTTGGAGCTCCGTCCGGGACGTCCAGGGTTGCCATTCTGAGGTTCTTGGGGATGATAAAGCAGGCTCTTCGGGGAGTGGCCCCCCAGTGCCGTGCTGGGCTGATCGATCCAGGTCTTAAAGCTGTCATTGTCTTCAAACACCTCCCTCCCCCTGGCGACGACTTCTGCTATTTGGAGGATGTGCTCGGAGACGACCCTGTCGAAGTGCTCCTTGGGTGCGTAGCGCTGAATCGTGCGCTCCGTCACCGGAAGCAGCGCCGCCATTTTGCTGACAGGCAATCCCAAGAATTTAGCCAGATACAGAAGGGACTCTTTGGAGACTCCTCTTCGCCCAAGGTCAATAAGATCCATCCGCGTCCGGACCTCCCGGCCAAGGGGCTTTTTCCCACCGAGCAACTGAGTGAGGCTTGAAGTCGGCATAACGCCTCCGCCTTTTAGTACGATATGTGTCTTAAATGGTACTGACAAATGTCGTGCCCGTTAAGGGCGATGGTGCCGGCGCAGGCAGCCAGATATTCTATACTGCAGAATGGATAAGAGGTGCCGTTTGCTGTCGTAACCGCAGCTTTCTGGGAAGTCGAGTTTACGGTGATATTTCCGAACTATCGCGATAACCCGCCGGACAACCGCAAGCAAAGCGCCGCTGAAAGTCTTGGCACACCTATCATCCCTGCTCATCTTCGCCCGGCCTAAGAGCGTTTCCTTGTCAAACTCAAGCTGAAAGGAGCTATTGACACCCAGCCCATCTCTCCAGTGATAGAAGCTTCTACTTTACTCTGGCAAAAAACGGGTGCAACTTGAGTTCATTTCTGGCGGAGCAATATTTTCAAGAAAACATCAGCTGACCGGCATCATGATGGCTTGCCATATGAATCCAAGTCTCAGATACACAGTTCTATTCCTGACACTGGTCGTTTTCCCCGCCTGCGTCCGGCTGCCGGAATATGCACGGCCGCGCATGGTTCAGGCAGAGGATTTGCAGCAAGAGCGGCCGGCAACTTTTACCTACCGGGAATTGACATCTGACGATTTTCGCGCGGCCTCCCTGTCGGGGCATATGGTTGAGCATGCGGAACGAATCAACGCACACGCGGCCAACCAGATTCGGTTGACCGCCGATTCTGTCTTCAGAATCACGAGCGGGGATTTATACGGACAAACCTATTTCTTCGGCAGAATCGAGCGCCTGCGATTTGAATCCGTCATGCTTCCTGACCGTTCCTGGTGGAACCCCAAGATTCCGGCTGGCATGCGGGCCTACGTGCTGCAGCACGAGCAAATCCACTTTGCGCTCACTGAGCTTGCGTCGCGGCAGCTGACTGCCGAAAGTCAAAAATGGGCTGCGGACGTTCTGGTGATACAGCCGACGCCACAGGAGGTGCGTGCGGAATTGGCCCGGCAGATCAATGAACGAATCAACTCCGCCATGGAGGCGAGCCTGAAGCGGCAGGCAGAGTTTGATGAAGACACGTCCCTGTTTATCAACCCCAAGCGGCAGCAGTGGTGGTCATGGACGGTGGAGGATGAACTCAAAAGGACAGCCCCCCTCTCTAAATGATCCGAATCCAGTGAAGTGCGGGTGTGTTAATGCGCTGCCTCTGCGCGACGTGCACAATCCGCGTCCGCTGGAGCTAGCGTTTTGGCGGGAGACCTCACGTTTTTGAAAAGCTGATATGGTTTCCTTCGCTGTCAGTATACCAATCGCAAACCGAATGGTTTATTTGTGAAATAGCACTGACGAACTATCAAACCGGCGTTCTACCTTTACTCGTCCCGATTGAGCTTAGTATTAGGCTTGTTCGTTTCTATCTCTGCCAGATATGCGCGAGCTGCATCTTTAAAGCCGCACGTGAAGTTCTGTAGGCACTCAATTAATCCTCATACTTGGGGTTTATGGGTAAGCTTCTTATAGTTCATTGACATCATAGCCTCGGCTCTGGCCGGTTTGCGGGAGATTTCATGTGATGGATATCCTTCCCCGCAAACCAGCCGTTGATGTAACGACGACAATGGGTTTTACTTATTCGAGCGTCGTCAAGTGTGCCAAGCTTTACTTTTTTTGTCCGTTCCGGCACTCCAGCCTATAGTAAATGACGTTGGGGTGATTGTTTTGGCGTCTGACGACCTGTACCCAATCCATGGAGACATATTCCGTTCCATTCGATTCAACCATTGTGCAGGGTCCACCACCCTGTTCCGAGCTAAATCGCGTCACTGGGTCAGGAAACACATCCTTGAACTTCGGGTTCTTGACCATGTTGTCAACGAAGCCCCATGCCCTCTCATTCTTAACAACGATATTTGGATCGGTGTTAGCGATGAAGACTTCATTGTCGGTATCGCCCGTCTCCAAAATGACGTGGTTGAAGGTATCGTTAACCTCCATTCTTGGATCTGCGTAGACGGTTCCGAAACACAAACACAGGACGGTTGCCATGATCACGGATAGTTTTTTCATTTTCATAGTCTCCTTTATCTGTTGTTATTGTTAGTGGTTCAGGCTTTCAATTGTCGTCGTCACTCCCAATCCTGCGCCCCCTTTGCGGCCTTTGTTGTCGACTAAATAGAATCCAGGGCCGCTTGCGGATAAAAATTCAGCAAAAAGTGTGCCCAATGCACCGCTTAATTATAAATGATACTATTTGGACAAGAGTTCTATCCATCGCAAAGCAAAATGTTATCACTTGTAGTAATGGAGTTGCTCAAATTAATATGCAGGCTAATTAAACTATAATAGATGGCTTTGTATAAGATGAAAGTAAAGAGGAATTCGAGGTAAATGTAGAAGCGCGACTTATAAAGTAAAGTCGAATTTGAATGGTAGAATCTTCAAGCGGATCTCACTGCAAGAATTCACCACATCCCATGCATTTTGTATCCTGCAACGCATTTTTACGTCCGCAGTTCTCGTGAAATGAGGTGTCGTTGAACGCTGAGGGTGTCCTAATCGCCAGTTTATGATCACACGGATCTGAGGAAATTGGGTGACACTCCCGAGTGTAAAAACCCTTTACACAGAGAGGAGGTTACCCGATGGCGAGCACGTCCAAGAGGAGTGCAACCCGGACGAAGCGGAAGACCCGACCCTTGGCCTTCCCGGTGGAGTTCCGGTTGCGGATCGTAAAGCTTTTTCTGGAAGACGGGTATAGTCCCAAACTGCTGGTCGAGCAGTTTGGGATCAGCACGCATTCGATTCAGCGCTGGGTGAAGGCCTACCGGCTTCATGGGGCTGCGGGGCTTGAGCCCAAGCGTCCCGTCAACCGCAAGAGCCGCGTTGCCGATGAGGTCAGGCAGCAGGCGGTGGCTAGTTACAAACGGACTGATCAGAATCCAAAAGGCGGGAGAAGTGTCACCCAATTTTTATCAGAAAAGCGATCATAATTAGCGATGTTGCACATATCCTGACCTTCGCTGTCGGTATCGCCAACTCGGGTATATGGTTGTTTCTGTGATTGAAAGTATGTGGGAGCTGACAGTTATGTGATATTAGCGTCGCAGATTATTGCTTCCCCATCACTGTATACAGCGCATCAATAAAAAGCTTTGCTTCGCTTTCCTCAAATGAAAAAACATTGTACATCCAGATTCCTGAGTGATCTAATATCTCTACATACCAAATGTCGGTATGATTGAGCACAACCTTACCTATGTTTTTATAGTAAATTTCTCCGGGACTTCCTCCAGATTTCCCCCCACCCCCTGGTTCTGTCATCCACATCTCTATGGAATCGCTTTTAACAGATACTTTAAAGGGAACAGCACCGGCATAGTGAGGGGGTTGAGATATCATTATCCGCTCAATGACCTTCGCTGGGTCACTAACGTTCGGGTTTGGAACGTAACGAACCGCACTGTTGCAGGCAAAAATAGCAAGGCAGCATACGAACATAATCCATTTCTTCATTGGCGCAATTTCCTTTTTTGGAGAGCTACTAATCAAACCAAGCGTATTGATGTGTTGGGTTGAAAACCACACTTCTTTGCCACTATCACAGATTCGGTTCTTCGGTGATTTCGTCGGATGAAATCACCGGCATGGCGGTGATCTGTGAATATACCCTCCGGCCTGTCGATATCTGTAGCTTTTGCCGTCCTCGATTTTTTAGCCGCTTCGCTGTCAATACCGCTGATTTTCAAAAAATCGAGTATCCTGCGATATTGCCAAAACCAGTTGCCTAAAAATTAGGGGCGTGTAAGCATTTTTTTCCAGCGCACCCCTTAAGCCATTTTTTAGTCTGCTTTCTTGTATTCGTGGGTCTCTATTTCATCCTTTCATAAGAGAGAGGACGCTCGCCTCGATCAACTGGGACTGTTCGCCGAAGAGTGACCGCCGATGGGCGATCAGAGAATCTTTTCAGAATACCGCTTTGAGCGGTTCACAAACCCAAGCCAGCGGCTCTGCCGGTGGTCACTGACTTGGGCGTGAAGAACAATAAGATGTTATTACCTGAATTTTGCACGCAAATCACCGTTATGATCGGCGGGGGAAAATTTTCTTTCAACCCCGCTGATCGTGGGTGGGGAACCAGCAGCCCCTCAGCCGGGGCTATCGCTGGACATCCAGCAGCCAAAAGTCGTCTTCAACATAATGATTTTGCGTTGCTTTTTGGTCGTGCAAGAAAATTCTTGCCTACACCGGCAGGGCAAAACGCTGCGGCCAGCCGCCAGGGGCAATCCAGGGTTTTGTTTGGCCGCGTCGGTTGTCTAAAAAACGGAGAAAGGAAAGCATCTCCGGGGTTCTGGCATCGTGAACCGAGTACTTGATTTTGTCTCGATTGCCGTCTTGGACCACCTTGGCGGCGATAAACAGTAACTTCAGCCGGGCAATGCGAACGGTGTTGGCCACGATGCCCTTCATGACGCTGACCTTTCCCGAGGCGGCCGACACACTTTTCTGGGCCAGCATCTTCATGTAACGCCAGATGTTGTAGGCCAGCATCACGATCTGGAAAAAGGCGTAGTTGCTTTTAAACTTGACCGAGGGGATCATGTCCAGGCCCTCGCGCTTGGCTTCGCCCACCAGGTTTTCGACATCGGCGCGCTGGTCGTATTCGACAATGATGTGGTGGGCAGCGCCGGCCATGTTCGTGCAGAAGATCCGATAGGTGTATTGGTCATCTTCGAACAGCACGCACTGCTGGGGTTGCGTCGATGGCGGTTTGTGCTCCTTTGCAATGCGCATGGCCACAAAACGGCAGGCGTGCTACCAACCGCCTGGCCGATAAAAGCAGCTATTGAATTCAACCGCCTTTCGCTTCCAGGGGCGATACCAACTGCCGGGATCAAAGACCGGGGTACATCCGCGATTGGCAATGATAAAATCAAAACCGGCCGCCAGCGCAGCCCGGACGCTTTCCCAGGATAGGAATTCGCCGTCGGCCCGAAGCAGCACCTCCCGAACGCAACCGGGCAGGTGGTTTTGGATATCGGCAATAAAGGCAGCGGCTTCTTGGCCGGAAACGGTGACGCCCTTTCGCAGCTTGCCGACCAGATACTCACGGGTTTCTTCGATAAAACCCAATAGCGGTCGCAGCCCAAGCTTGCCCCGGTGCTGGGTGTTGTGGCCCTTGCGGGCGCCCTGCTGGTTGCCAAAAACCGTCTTGACGGTGGTGTCGATGTTGATTCGGATCCGGGCATATTGCAAACCGCACAATTGCCAGACCCGCTCGCGCAGCATATCGGCGAGCTTCAAGACCGATGTGGCCTGATTGATTCCCAGGCTGTCCAGGTAACGCCAATAGGTGCTGGCCGCCGGAAGCCGGCTGACTCTGAAAAAGCCGCAGAGCATCGCGTCCAAGCGAACGTATACGAAATGCCAGATCCGGTTGAACCCGATAAACAGTAGCATCAAAATGCCTGCCATCATCGAATAGTGGCCCCGCTTGGGCTGCCGGCAGGGCGGCTGGTAAGCAAAGTGAAAAATTTCCCGAAAACCGACCAGATCGAAAAATTTAATCAGCGCCAACAGCCCGCCAAATGGGCTCAATTGCTCGCTGCAGGTCTCAAATTCGGTCGAAGCGTTGATTCTTCTGGCCCTGGCGCGATGGGCACAAGATCCTTTACCACCGCGGCGTTTCCTGCTACTCTTTTTACGTTGTTTTACCATCTGGGTACCTCCTGTTATAGCTGTTTAGGTTTAGGCAAACCGTTGCTATGACAGGATCCCAGATGGTATTTTATTTTTCAACCCTTATGGCGTGCAAAATTCAGGTATTATACCATTTTTGCAAAACCCAAGAAATAGCAATAATTAGAGGCAAACAAATTGCTGCCAAGTAAAATAGTTGCCATATTCCTGATTGAGGAAAATACAAATTTTTCAATACCTCATAAATAGGTCGATGCGAAAGATACACAAAGAGGCTAGCATATCCAATATGCCCCATAATATTAAAACGCTCTATCTTTCTTTCTTTTCTCAAAACAATCAAAAAACAAAGCAGAGGACCAAACACGATAAGCGGTATATAGAGAAACTCTGTTACATTATCAATAAATGTGACCATTATAGAAACTGTCAAGAAAAGCGTGACAACGCTTAACCGTAGATTGTCTATTAATTCCTTATTCACAGCTAATAGAACACCAACTGCGTATGTTGGAAAAAATAAAATAAGTCTTTCATTTAAGATATTGAAAAAATGATTGAATATAAAAGCAGATCCAAATAAGAGGACGCAAAATAAAAAAGATTTTACCATATTTTTAGATATGTTGATTAACAGCGGTGTAATCAAATAAAAAATAATAATCATTGCGACAAACCATAATGTATTCGCTGCTGGGGGAAAAACCATGGATATGAGAGTTGCGGTCTTAAATAACTTTTTTCCGCTCCCGATATTTAGTATGTAGAAAATAATAGAAAAGAAAATGAATGGTGGATAGATCCGCAACAATCTTTTCGAATAGAAAAGTACAAGACCCTTTTTTAAGTCATTATTAGCCTTTGTTCCTATTAAGTATCCTGATATCAACACAAACAAGCCGAGTGCAACCATAACAAGTCGGTTTGTAACCACATTTTGGTATTGAGGAAATGCTTTTGTATAATTAAGCAAATGCCAATATCCAGCAATATAAAGGATGCTTATGCCTTTTAGAAAGTCGATAGCAAAACTTCTTTTTTCCAAATTAACTCCTATTATGTAACGGTTCTGGGCTATAGAAAAATTTTGATAAAAAATATTGCCATTCGGCTCGATCATGGGAATAAACCAAATTATAAGATAACGTTGTTTGGAACTAAAGTGCTCAATTTTACCAAAACTGCCACAACTCCATCTCAATCAACAGGCAAATAGACTATTGTCCGTAAAATATTCCGAGCTGAAGGATGAAAGTATCACAATTTAACCGAAACTCCTGATACGTCGGATGAAAACAAAAAGCTGCACATGTCATAGATCTATTTACAATATCAAAGCCTAAACTCAACCCACAGCGTATTAATGATTTGAAATCCGGCAAAAGATGGAATTTTAGTTAAACCCTTTCCGGTATAGACATGCGGGAAAAAATAATCATTTTGGCAATAGCCCGTCATGATATTACACCATTGATATATTAGTCCAGATCCAGCTTCGTTTTGCACTGGTTGCATTGTACGGCGCCCCGGAAGACTTTATTGGCGCATTCCGGGCAAATATAGCGCGCTTCCTCGTCTCGAATCCATTTTTCGGTACCGAATTTTCTTCTATATGGCACCGCACGCAGAATTACCTTTTTACCGACCGCCATCGAAAAATTTTCGATATGCTGGCAGGGGAATTCGTCGCACTGGTGGCATCCTTCATATCCCTTCTTTCTCGTGCAGTCTCTGATCTCACACTGGTTGCAATGCATGAACAGATCGTCCGACAGGCACCCGTTGCATCGTATGTCGTCCGCTGAGAGATTTTCGCTATTGGGAAGCGTACCCTTGCCGGGCACTCCTCCCTTGTAAAGGTTTGCCAACCGCTCCTTGAATTTTTGATTGTTATCGCCGTGGGCGATGTAAATAGCGCAAACTCCGCAATAAAGACCGCAGGGCGAAGCAAAATCAGGGTTTATTTTCATGATTCGGATCCCTATGACATGTCAGCGGAACCTTTTACAGGCCCATCAATATCGGAGGTGGCATTATTTGGCAAGGACAGGGCCGCGCGTTCAGGACCGCGGCCTGATATGCTCAACCCTGATTCCCCGGCCCTGCAACCGTCGCGCAATCTCGATCTTTCGGTGGCACTTGTCCGGATCGGCCTCCATGCACATGATGCAAACGGTACGGTCGCGGCTGAAATCGGCCAGCCACTTGATGGCCTCGTCCTCGATGGGTGCGAAGCCGCCCAGGATGTCTCCCTCCCACAAATAGCTGATACCGGCCTCAGGGAGCCAGCTCTGCATGGCTTTGCGGTTGAAGACGGGGATCCGGCCATAAGGGCGCGTGCGCACATCGACTAGGACCTCAACTCGGTGAGCCTTTAGGATTTCGGTCAATGTTGTTTGGTTCAGTTTCTGGTAGCCGATGCTGTAGATCACGCCGGATCCTTTCCCGCATCTTGGCCGGCCGTTCAGGTTTGGAGCAGATTATCTTTTATTTTACGCTGCTCTCCACGATCCGGTCAACCCGCTGGATGACGGGGTCAGGTAAAGAGCGATGACCACTAGAGCGGGTTCACAGTTCGGCTGGGTGAGAGGAGGCACTTTGGGATCTCTGCCAGGCGGATACGGGTTAGGGAAAAAGCGGTCGAACTTCATGCGGTGCTTTTGCCTTGCTTGACAGGCCTGCAGGCATCTCCTATAGTCCCAGCCCCAAACGAAAAGGATGCTTTGACGATGTATGCCAAGAAAATCTCCGAAATTGAAAATTTGATCCAAAGGCAGGACGAGTGGCGCTGCCAGTGCGTCAACCTCATCGCCAGCGAAAACGTCATGAGCCAGCGGGCCCGGGCCGCCGGGTGCTCGGATTTCGCCCACCGCTATGCCGAGGGCCATCCCGGGGAGCGCTACTACCGGGGGACCTCCTATATCGATGAAATCGAAAGCCAGCTCAAGACCAACCTGAAGATCATCTTCGAGTGCGATCACTGCGAGGTGCGGCCGATCAGCGGGACCAACGCCAACGAGGCCGTGTTCAGCCGGTTCGTCGGACCGGGTGACGTGGTCATGGTCAATTCCACCCCGGGCGGCGGGCACATCAGCCACCACCGCCGGGGAGCTCTGGGCAAGTTCACCCACAACATCATCGACTTTCCCATGACCGCGGACGGCTACCACATCGACGTCGAGAAGGCGGCCTACCTCATCGAAAAAACCAGGCCGAAGCTGATCGTGGTCGGCAAGAGCCTTTTTCTTTTTCCGGAGCCCGTGGCCGAGCTGGCCGAGGTCTGCCGCCACAGCAAGACCCTGATCATGTACGATGCCGCCCACGTCCTGGGCCTGATATCCGGCAAACGTTTTCAGAGCCCTCTCAAGGAGGGCGCCTGGCTGATGACGGCCAGCACCCATAAGACCTTCTTCGGAAGCCAGCGCGGGGTCGTCCTGAGCAACATGGAGGAAGAGCCCTGGCGCAAGATCGACCGCGGAGCTTTTCCAGGGTCCTCAAGCAACCACCACCTCGACACACTGGCCCAGATGGCCATCTGCACCTACGAGATGATGGATTTCGGTGAGACCTATGCGGGAAACACGATCGGCAACGCCAAGACCCTGGCGGCAGCCCTGGACCGCTTGGGCTTCCACGTGCAGGCCAAGGAATTCGGCTACACCGAAAGCCACCAGGTGGCCGTGAACGTCAAAGCCAACGGCGGCGGGGAGAAAGTGTCCCGGACACTGGAAGCCAACGACATCATCCTCAACATGAATATGCTGCCCCACGAGCCGCTCAGCAACCACGACCGGCCGGACGGCATCCGCATCGGGGTGCAGGAGATGACGCGCTTCGGGATGGGCGAGCAGGAGATGGGCCAAATCGCCGAGCTCATTCACGCCTGCATCGTCGGCAAGAAGGACGTGAAGGAAGAGGTGAACCGGTTCCGGGCCCAGTTCCGCGAGGTCCGCTACAGCTATGACAATTTCGGGGAGCGCAAAGCCGAGCCGTTGAAACTCTTGAAATCCGCTTAGGACTTTTCTCTCCGGACGGCCCCGTGAACGACACGCCATCGCCCGATCAGAAGCTTTCTCTTTTCGCGGCCGCCTTGGCCGCTTCCTTGTGCGTGCTGTGGGGGGCCAACACCGTCGCGATCAAATTCAGCCTGTCGGGCTTGGGCCCCTTCACCTCGGCGGCCGTCCGGTTCGGGATTTCGGCCGGGTTCCTTTGGGGCTGGGCGAGGGTCTCCGGCCAGAGCTTGCGGCCGGCTCGGGGGCAGTTGCGGCCGTTGCTGATCAATTCGCTCCTGTTCTTCGTGCAACTAGGCTCTGGTCTACGTCGGCTTCACAATGACCAGCGCCTCCCGCGGCGCCCTACTCACCAACCTGCAGCCTTTTTTTCTTCTCTTCTTGGCGCATTTCTACCTGGCCGGCGACCGCATCAACCTGCTGAAATTAATCGGTCTGATCCTTGGGTTTGCGGGCGCCGCCTGTGTGTTGCTCGACCGGCAGGGCATCGGCGGCCATCTCATGGCGGGCGACCTGCTGCTGCTCGTCGCCACCTTATTCTGGGCCTGCGGCGCCGCTTACACCAAGCATTTGGTCCGAAGCAGCTCGTCGATTCAGATCGTGTTTTATCAGCTCCTGTTTTCAATTCCGCTGTTCGCCCTGGGTGCCCCGCTGTGGGACTCGCCCATGATCTCCCGGATCGACTTGGGGATTGCGGCCGTCATCGCATTTCAGGTGGTGCTCACGACGACCTTTGCGTTCATGGCCTGGACCCGGCTGATGCAAACCTATGGCGCGGTGGCGCTGCATTCGTTTGTTTTTCTTATTCCGGTGTCCGGTGTATTTCTGGCGGGCATCTTTCTGGACGAACCGATTACGGGGATGATCCTGCTGGCGCTGGTTCTCATCACGGCGGGGATCCTGGCGGTTCAGTTCGGGCATCGGCGCGATATGACGGCGATTCTGCGTCGGCCGAGCGGCTGATAAATGAAGGCATCCACCTTCAATTCCGATAGCCTGCTCCTAATCACCGCCGCCATTTGGGGCTTCGCGTTCGTGGCCCAACGCGTGGGAATGGATCATGTGGGGCCCTTCACCTACAACGGGGTGCGATTTGCCTTGGGCTGTCTATCCCTCGTGCCGCTGCTGATCACGGGGAAAGCCGCTTCCGGGCCCCTAACGGTTGCTGCCGGTTCGCGGCTGTTCATTCTGGGCGGCGGGGCTCTCGGGGTTGTCTTGTATGCCGCCGCCTCCCTGCAGCAGGCTGCGCTTCTGTATACCACCGCCGGCAAGGCCGGTTTCATCACCGGGCTGTACGTGGTCATCGTTCCGTTCTTGGGCTTGTTCTGGAAGCAGAAGCCGAACCCGGGGACCTTCGCGGGAGCGGCGCTGGCCGCCGCGGGGCTCTACCTCCTCTCCGTAACCGGGTCTTTCGAGATGGAGTTCGGGGATTTTCTGGTGCTGCTCAGCGCCTTTTTCTGGAGCGCCCAGGTACTGATGGTCGCATGGCTGTCACCGCGGGTCAATCCGGTGCAGCTGGCATTTTACCAGTTTGCGGTGTGTTCGGTCCTTTGCCTCGCTACCGCCTTTTGCTTCGAGACCGTCGCCTGGAGCCGCATTTACGCGGCCGCTATACCGATTTTGTACGGCGGGGTGCTATCGGTGGGGATCGCCTATACCTTGCAGGTGGTGGCCCAGCGGGAAGCCCAGCCGGCGCATGCCTCCATCCTCATGAGCCTCGAGGCCGTGTTCGCTGCGCTGGGCGGCTGGATGATCTTGGGGGAGACCCTCAACGCGCGCGGCTTGATGGGGTGCGCCCTGATGTTGGGAGGGATGATTCTTTCTCGGCTGTGGGCGTTGAAGAAATGATGACTACCCGCAACATCGACCCCAAAGAACTGGCTAAATTCGAAGCATTGGCGCCGATCTGGTGGGACCGCAACGGTGCTTTCAAGGCCCTGCACGACATCAACGGCCTGCGGGTCGGTTACATCGACGGCCGTGCGCCGCTATCCGGCAAAAAAGTGCTGGATGTCGGCTGCGGGGGCGGGATTCTCTCGGAGGCCATGGCGGCCCTGGGCGCAGAGGTGACCGGGATCGACGCCGGCGAGGCTCCGCTGGCGGTCGCGAAACTCCACCTGAAGGAATCAAGGCTGCATGCGGATTACCGCCTGGCGACGGCGGAGTCTTTTGCGGAAGAGGCTTCCGGGCATTTCGACGTGGTCGCCTGCATGGAGTTGCTGGAACATGTGCCGGATCCGCGTTCGATTGTGGTTGCCTGCACCCGACTGGTCAAACCCGGCGGAGATGTCTTCTTCGCCACCCTCAACCGCAATCCGAAGTCGTTTCTATTTGCCATCATCGGCGCGGAGATCGTTCTGCGGCTCGTGAAAAAGGGCACCCATGCCTACCGTCGGTTCATCAAGCCCTCCGAATTGAAAGCATGGGCAAACGACTGCGGCCTTGGGTTTCAAGACCTCACGGGCTTGCATTACAACCCCTTCACCCGGAACTACACTCTCGGCGGCAACACCCAGGTGAACTATCTCATGCATTTCCGGAAGGATTGACGCGGCTGGAGCAAATCAAATATCATCTTCAGATAGACGGTAACGCTGACCGTGACAACTCGGGGGCGATGGGGTGCATGACATGAGCCAAAAAAACTTCAACAAGGCCTTTGTGGTCTTGTTGCTGCTGTTCATCACCGCTGTGTTTATGGCGATGATTTGGCCGTTCTTGATGACGATCGTCATGGCCGGAATATTCTCGGCACTCACCCGCCCGATGTACCGCGGGCTGAAGCGCGGGTTGGGCGGCCGCAGCAGCCCGGCGGCCGCGCTTTCCCTGGTGGTGATCGTTTTCGGTGTCCTGCTGCCCCTGGCGGCCCTGCTGGGAGCCGTGACCGCCGAGGGCATCAAAGTCAGCCAGGCCGTGAAACCCTGGATTCAAAAGCAACTCGCTGAACCCGCCGAGTTTTCGGAGCTGCTGAAGAGAATTCCCTTCTACGACTACATCCTGCCTTACAAAGAAACCATTTTTTTGAAGGCCGGCGAAATGGTCGGCCGCCTCAGCAGCTTTCTCATCAACAGCCTGTCCTCGGTAACCGTGATGACGGCCCAGTTCATTTTTTTGCTGTTCATTTTCCTTTACACCATGTTCTTTTTTCTGGTGGACGGGCGACGGATTCTGAGCGGGATTCTGCACTATCTTCCGCTGAAGCCCGAAGACCAGGAGCGCATGCTGGAAAAGTTCACCTCGGTGACGCGCGCCACCTTGAAGGGGATTGCGGTGATCGGCATGGTTCAGGGGTCGCTGGTTGGGGCGGCCTTTGCATCCGTCGGGTTCCCGAGTGCTATTTTCTGGGGAACGGTGGCCGCCGTTATGTCGATGGTGCCGGGGATCGGTACGGCGATCGTTTGGCTACCCGGGGTTATCATCCTATTCATGGGCGGGCATTATGGCACGGCGATCGGGCTGCTGGCGTTCTGCATCCTGGTGGTGGGAGGGATCGACAATTTCCTACGGCCAAGGCTGGTGGGAAAGGATACCAGCATGCACGAGCTGTTGATCCTCTTCGGGACCCTGGGCGGGATCATCATGTTCGGCGTGGTGGGAATCATCATCGGGCCGATCGTGGCGGCATTGGTGGTGACCGTGTGGGAGATTTACGGGGTGACGTTTCAAGATGAATTGCCGAAAGGGTCCGAACCGGCATCCGGCGATCCGGAACGGAAAGATTCCAGAATACTGCTGGCGGCAGACGATTCCGAAACAAAGAAAGGCTAAAGCCTGCCGCCGTTCCATGTGGCGGATTGAAGGCTGATGGGACGACGGGCACCTCCGCCCGGTGGTCGAATCGGGAGGCTAGGGTGTTTTGAGCGCCCGGTCGAGCTCTGCGGCGATCTCGCGGCTCAATGCGGCAATGGCCCGGCTCTCGGCCGCTACCAGCGCGGCATAGTCCTGAGCCGCGGCCTTCTCCTGGATGACCGAGGTTTTCACTGCCAGCATCTTCTTAGCCTTCAGATCCCTGATCGACCAGGTGGCATTCAGCCAGACCGTATTTCCGAGCTGCCCATCGAAACGGTTCACGGTCACCGTGACGAGGAAGTTCGGATCGAAGGTCAGAGTGTCGAGCATAACGTTCGCCCGGCGCTCCGCCAAGAGAACGTTCAGGTTTTGCACTAGCACGTTGGTCAGCTCATGCTTCAACGTGCCGCCCCACCGATTGAACTCCGACAGGGCGATCTGGTTGTCGTCGGTCCGGGTGACGATCTGCGGACGGTCGATATACTCCGGGATCACCACCGGGTAAAGGGCAATGATGGTTCCCGGGGTGGCATCCGGCCCTGCGGCCGGCCGCGGCAGCGGGGTCAAGGTGTAAAAATCGACCGGCCGGCTGGCCCCGAGACAGCCTGCCAGCACCCAGGCCAGCAGATACGTGCCAAAGAAAAGTTTGCGCGAATGAATGCTCGTTTTCATTTGGGGGCTTCCTTTCCGGTCAAGATGCTCTGCGGGTTGCGTTCCAGGTAATCCGCGAGACTGCGCAACGCCCCCGCCGCCCGGGCCAGCTCATCCAAAGTAGCCTGCAGCCGATTTTGCAGCGGCGAACTCGCATTCATCGCAGACTCCGCAGCCGCCAGCGATTTCCGCGCCTGCTCCAGGGTGGCGTTGACTTCCGGAGTTGTGCGCGTTCGCAGGTCGGCCGTCAGCAGCTGAAGCTCCTTGATGGTCGCATTCACCGATTTCAGGGTTTCTGCCAGCTCCGGCGAGTTGGTGATACGCTTGGCGCCCTGGATGGTGTCCCGCAGGTCGTTTCCGATCTGCTCGATGGGGATCTTTTCGATTTTGGCGACCAGCTGGGTCACCTTCGAGCCGATTTCCTCGAACGGGGTCGGGGTGGTCGGGAATTCCGGGTATCCGTATCTTCCGCCTTGCACCACTTTGGCGGGCTTGGCGTCGGGGAATAAATCCATCGCGACGTACAACTGGCCGGTGAGGAGATTCCCCGTGCGCAGCTGGGCGCGGAGCCCCCTTTCGACGAGATAGTCGACTAAGGTTTCCCGGGTCACCCCTTCCGGCAGCTTGCCGATGAATGCGATGCGCTCCGGTTCCACGGCGGCGATCACCGGAATTTTGAGTTTATTCATTTTGATGTCAAATTCCGATTTGATGTCGACCACTTGTCCGATTTGGATTCCCCGGAATTCGATCGGTGCGCCAGGGGATAGGCCCCTGACCGATTCGTCGAATAGCAGGACAAAATGATTTTTGGTGCTGTAAACTTTTTGTTGGGCGGCTTCACGGTTCGGAAAGAGTTTATAAATTGAATTCTCCGGGGCTTGCTCCTCCGGGTCGGAGCTGTTTTTGAAAGTATCGAAGGCGATGCCCCCGACCAGGATGGAGACCAATGATTCGGTTTCCAACGTGATGCCGGAGGCATCGAGTTTCAAGTCCACACCGCTGGCGCTCCAAAACCGCGTGTTGTTCCGAACAAACTGGTGGTAGGGGGCATTCACGAAAATTTTGGAGATGATTTTCGTGCCGTCCTCGCTGAGCTGGTAGGCCACGACCTCTCCGGCACGGATTTGCCGGTAATAAATCGGGGCCCCGATCTCGAGGGAACCCCTGCGCTCCGATTCGAGGACGAAATGCCGCCCCGGAAGCCCCGTCGTGACGATGGGCGGCTCTTCCAACCCTGTAAAGCTGCGGGCCGATTTGCCCGGTTTTCCTGGGTCAAGATCGATGTATGCCCCTGAAAAGACGGTTCCCAATCCGTAGATGGCACTGGCGGAAACGCGGGCGCGGACCACCCAGAAACGGGTGTTCTCTGAAAGGAGGCGCTCTGCCTCCTTGACGAGCTGCGCTTTGGCAATCACGTGCGACAGGTCCCCGCCGAGGTGGACTTCCCCGATGACGCCGATTTCCACATCCTTGAATTTGATTTTGGTCTTTCCGGCCTCAAGCCCCTCTGCCGATTTGAAAGTGATGGTGATCTCCGGGCCTTTTTCCGTCAGGGCCTTTACCACCAGCCAGCCGCCGATCAGGGCCGCCGCCACCGGCACGACCCATACCAGTGAAAAGCGGCTCCTGCGGGTTTTGACGGCGGCGGCGGGGACTTCCGGAAAGTCAGGGTCCGACGAATGTTGATCACTCATGCCTCTTCTCCTTTGCATCCCAAATCAAACGGGGGTCGAAGCTCATGGCGGCGATCATGGTGACGACCACCACGGCGGCGAAGAACAGAGCGGCCGGTCCGGCCTGGATGGTGGCCAGGGCTCCGAGATTCACCAGCGCCACCAGGATGGTGACAACAAAGATGTCCAGCATGGACCAGCGGCCGACCGCCTCCGTGATGAGGTACAGGCGGGTCCGGTCTTTGGGGCGGTAGTGGGACCTGAGCTGGACGGATATCAGCAGGTAGCCGAGGATGAACAATTTTACCAGCGGCACGAAGATGCTGGCAATGAAAATGACCAGGGCGATCGGCCACGAGCCGCTCTGAACGAAGTAGATGACCCCGCTCATGATGGTGTCCGACTGGACCATGCCGAGCGAGGTGACGGTGGTCATCGGCAGGACATTGGCGGGGATGTAGAAGATGCAGGCGGCGATCACCAGCGCCCAGGTGCGGGCAATGCTGTCCGGCTTGCGGCTCTGCAGGGTCGCACCGCAGCGCGGACATTTCGCGGCCTTGGCCGTGCCGCCCGGAGGTGTTGCCGGGCACAGGAGGTGGCAAACGGAACAGCCGATCAGACCGGCCTTGCGCGCCGTGAGGACTGCCTTCTTCACCGGGGTCCCTCCCACCGTTCCCACACCTCGTGGGGATCGACCGCGGCGGAGGCGGCCGCCATGACGAAGATGAAGGCCGTCAGCGAGTAGACGGCAACTCCCGGAATAATCTGGGCCATTTTGGCCAGCTTGACCATGCTCACCAGGACCCCCAGCATAAAGATCTCCACCATGTGCCACGGTTGGAGGAGTCTTAGGTAGCGGAAAACGTGGAACATGCCGGGGACCTTACGGTTGAGGCTCACCGGCACGAGCACGTACAAAGAGGCCAGCAGATGCAGACCGGGGACAATGAGCAGGTTGAAGGCCACGAGGGCGGCCAGGGCCTCCATGCCCTGGTCGGAGAGCTGACGAATGCCCGTGATGACGTGGGTCTGATGCTCCAGCCCTCCTTTCTTAAACGTCAAGAAAGGGAAAGCGTTGAACATGACGAAGAGGATCACTGCGGCGAATAGAAGCGCCAGGGGACGCTGGAAGCTCTTGGGTTTATTAACCATGAGCACGATTCCGCAGCGCCGGCAAAGCGCCGCTGAGCCCTCGGGCACTGAGGGGACCCGCTGCAGGAGATCACAATCGTGGCAGGCCATGAGAGAGCCGGAACTCATGCGTTGCATCCCTTCTCAATCCGTTCAGATACCCATAGCATTCAGCACCATAACAATCAAGATCACCGCGGCAGGCGTTGAAAAACAGGACTGGATGGTTACACCTATCCTATAGGTTTTTAATTATTCGGTGGTTTCGTCTGAGGTTTTTTGCAGTAATCGGAGATGGCCATGCGCGGGAGGATGATGAATTCAGAGAAGCCTGCATACCCGCAATCCGCTAATGAGCCCCATTCTGCCGCCGCCGTTCCTTGATCCGTTCGTTCAAGTTGCGCTTGACGTTTTCCCTCAGCATCCGCGAGGTGGTGTTGAGGTAGCGCAGATTCTTTTCGACCAGATCCGGGTAGTGGCGCAGGCTCGAGCGCAGTTTGGCGCTGTTGGAGCTCATTTTTCTAAGGATGTCGATCTCTTTGCCGATCACCCGCGTTTTGCCGCGCTTGATCGCATCCAGAAAGGACCGGCGCTTCCAAGCGCACTCGGCTACGGTCACGACCCGTCCCATCTGAACCAACCGGTGCCCGTCGCTTCCGCCGGTGATACCTTTGTTTAAGTTGAAGCCGAGCAGGGCGCTGCGCAGGTTCCATTTGTTGAGGTTTTCCGAATTGATCACTTCCACCCCGTCCACCATGTCCAGCAACTGCTCGAAGCGCTCGTTTTGGAAATAGGGGTTGTGGATGCCGGTGTAGCTGCCGCAATAGGGGTGTGGAAAGATGATCGCCGTCTCGAAATTGCGGGCGCGCTGGATGATGTCCTCGAGCTCCAAGGACAGAGAGGACATGATTTCTGCGCCGATAAACGGCTGGACGTGGCGGCTGTAAAACCGCAAGAGGCTTTTAATGTCATAGAAATAGACCAGCAGGTGGGTGCCCTCATAGGACGTCAACTCAATGCCGGGAATGCTGAAGACGTTCTTGAAACGGTCGATTTCCACCGCGCCGTGAATCGAATTGTGGTCGGTGACCGCGATGCCGACTCCCAACTCCAGAGCCCGGCGGGCGATGTCTTCAATGCTGGCGTGGCCGTCTGAAAGCTCGCTGTGGAAATGCATGTCCACGACCGCAAATTGCTGCGTCAGTTCGTCCAGTCTGGGGCGCTCAAAAATAATGCGATGCAGTGAGTCGAATTTCATATGTATCTCTTTCGCTGTGCTCTTTCCAAGGAAATCGACTTCAAAATCCCTATAGCCCACCACCTTGAAACAGGGGGGAGAAAAGGAGTCGGTCGATTGTGTGATCGAATCGGATGGGGCTGCCCGTTGCAACCTGCTTCCCAGCTCCGAAACATGATTCTACCAGAATACAGGCGACTCGGCAAATCCCGTTAAGGCTTTTTCAGCCGGTACCAGGCGGCCAAGCGCTCGGTGGGTACCCCCATGAGATAGGCGGCGATGATCATCTGGTTGATCAGCCAGGTTTTTCCAACTCCAACCTGCAGCCATCGTCGGGGCGAGGTCCGGACCGAATCAGGGACCATCGCAATGCGCCCTTTGCGTTTGAGGCGTCGGATGAACTCGAAATCCTCCATGATGGGGATTGGGGGAAACGCCCCTAATCTCCAAAAGGTGTCTCTTCGCAGAAACAGAGCCTGGTCCCCATAGGGCATTTGCAGGTAGCGGGAACGCCAGTTGGCGACCCGTTCGATGGTTCCTATGCCCGTTTGGCTTCCATCGATTTGGAGCAGGAAAGCGCCTGCCACTACCCCGGGGCGCGCCAATGTTTGTCGGACCTGCTTTTCGAACCCCGCTGGAAGCCGAGTGTCGGCATGCAGAAAAATCAGGATCGCTCCGCCGGCCTGGGCGGCCCCGGCGTTCATCTGCAGCGCCCGCGGCGGGCGGGCCGTTAACACAAGCGCCCCGCAGGCCTGCGCGAGCGCTGGGGTGCCGTCGGTGCTGCCGGCGTCGACCACGATGACCTCGACTCCCGGGTTGCGGCAGAGAGGGGCGATCGTCGGCACGATCTGAGCGGACTCATTCAGCGCCGGGACAACGACGGAAAACTCGGGGCCCGGCGACGATCGCGATAAGGCGGCCATCCCCCAGGGCAGGTCTTCCGGGCCGTCGATGTCGGTGAGCGTTTCCAGCAAGGAGAAGCTCAACCCCAAGGCGCGCACCTTCTCCAGCGTCCGCGCCAGAACCTGCGGCGAGCTCCAGGCGATTCCGGGCCCGAGATAGGAAGGCTCTTTTGCGAAGTGCGCCGCGCGGGCGCCGATCAGGTAGTAGCCGCCGTCCTGCGCCGGGCCGAACACCAGGTCGTGTTCCTGCAGAATTTCAAAGGCGCGCTTCAGGTGCACGGCGGTGATCCCGGGGATGTCCGCGCCGATGAGCACGACCCGCTCGGCTCCGCCGGCGAAGGCCTCCGCCAAACAGCGCGCCATGCGCTGCCCAAGGTGCCCTTTGTCCTGGGGTCGATAGTCGCAGCCCTCTCCCAGCCATTGGCGCAGCAGAGCGGCGCTTCCGCCTTCATGGCGGATTTCCACTGCCAGGTTTCTTGCGCGCATCAGCCGGCGGGCCGTTTCCGCGACACGGGCCGTCAAGCGCCGCTGCAGCGCCGCCGACCCCTCCGGGCCCAGCACCGGTATCAGGCGAGTCTTGGTGGTGCCGGGCTCCGGGTAGCGAGTGAAGATGATGAGGCGTTCGGGCAATGAGTTCATGATGCAAAAAACCGGGTTATGGCGTGCGGCGCCATCCTAAACGGGTCGAACAGGGAGTGCATGAATTCCAGGTTCATGCACTGCCGCAGTTTAGCCCAGGTGTCGGGATTTTTCACACCCGAGAAATGGTTCTGGTAAGCCACCCAGCCCATGGCCGACCACGAGATTCCCCGCAGGCACACGAAAGGCTGCCGCAGCCCAACCGGTCTTGGTCATTTTTCTTTTGAACATTTGAATTTGTTTCGAGTTTCGTGCTTCGAATTTCGAATTTGGTTACGGCTTGTCCGGGTTAGGTCGGTTGTCGAGCATCCAGGATCGCGCGCACTATTTATCTAGGATCGTTTACTTGCCTGCCATAATTTTTCGCAAAACATACGCAAGGATGCCGCCGTGAACAAAGTAATCCACCTCGATATCGGTGTCCACCCGGGCGGTCACCTCGAAGGCGATCTCACGGCCGTCCGCTTTTACGGCGCGGACCTGGAGGGTCTTGCGAGGCGTGAGGCTTTCGATTCCGGAGATCGTGAAGGCCTCCGACCCGTCCAGCCCGAGACCCTGCCAGCTTTGGCCGTCCTTGAAAACGAGGGGCAGTACTCCCATGCCGACCAGGTTGCTGCGGTGGATGCGCTCGAAGGACTCGGCGATGGCGGCCTTGACGCCCAGCAGGCTCGGGCCCTTGGCTGCCCAGTCCCGCGAGGACCCGGCGCCGTACTCCCTGCCGGCCAGGACCACGAGCGGCCGGGATTCCGCCTGGTACGCCATGGCCGCGTCGTAAATGAAGGTCTCCTGCCGCTCCGGGAACTTGAGGGTGAAGCTGCCCTCCTTGGCCGGCACCATTTTGTTCTTGATGCGGATGTTGCCGAAGGTGCCGCGCATCATCACCTCGTGGTTGCCGCGGCGGGCGCCATAGGAGTTGAAGTCCTTCTTTTCCACCCCCTTGCCGATGAGGTGCTGACCGGCGGGGTAGTGGGCGGCGATGGCCCCGGCCGGGGAGATGTGATCGGTGGTGACCGTGTCGCCGACCATCAGCAATACGGCCGCATCCCGGATGTCCGACGGCTTGCCGTGCTCCAGGGAGAAGCCTTCGAAGTAGGGCGGTTTGCGGATGTAGGTGGAGGTCTCCTCCCAGGCAAAAGTGGTGCTGCCCTTGACCGCGAGCCGGTGCCAGAACTCGTCGCCTTTGAAGATCTGGCCGTATTGCTGCCGGTAGAACTTCTGCTTGACGTGTTGCGCTGTGAGTTCCGCCACCTCAGCGTTGCTCGGCCAGATGTCTTTCAGAAACACCGGCCGGCCCTGGGGGTTGTATCCCACCGGCTCGGTGGTGAGGTCCTTGTCCACCCGCCCCGCCAGTGCAAAGGCCACCACCAGCATGGGCGACATCAGGAAGTTGGATTTTATCCGTTGGTGGATGCGCGCCTCGAAGTTGCGGTTGCCCGAGAGGACCGCCGCTACATTGAGGTCGTGCCGGGCGATGGCCTCCTCGATCTCCGGCATCAGAGGGCCGCTGTTGCCGATGCAGGTCGTGCAGCCGAAGGCCGCCTAGGTGGAAGCCGAGGCCTTCGAGGTAGGGCAGGAGCCCGGCGTCGTTGAGGTAGTCGATCACTACCTTTGAGCCGGGCGCCAGCGATGTTTTCACGTGGACCGGCACCTTCAACCCGTTCGCGACCGCTTTCTGGGCGACCAGTCCGGCTCCGAGCAGGACCGAAGGGTTGGAGGTGTTGGTGCAGGAGGTGATGGCGGCGACGACCACATCGCCGTCACATAGTCTGACCTCGTTTCCATTCAGGACCACGTTGCAGGTTTTCTTCTTCGGCCGGCACGGTTCCGGAATGCTGGCGGTGGATCCCGACTCCTGGTGGAAGGTCGTCATGGGGGTGGTGTCGGCGTGGCGCTCGTAGTCGCAGCCGAGTGCCTTCGTGAAGCTGGCTTTCAGCTCCGGCAAAGGGATGCGATCCTGCGGCCGTGCGGGGCCGGCAACCGAAGGAACGACCGCTCCCAAGTCAAGCTGCAGGACCTCGGTGTATTCCGGCTTTTCGGCGCCGGTGCAGAACAGGCCGAGCGCCTTGGAGATTTTTTCCACCACGGCGGCTTGGGCGGACCGGTTCGTCATGCGCAGGTAGTCGATGGTCTTCTCGTCGACCGGAAAATAGCCGACCGTCGCTCCATATTCCGGGGTCATGTTGGCGATGGTGGCCCGGTCGGGCACCGACAGGTTCTTCAGGCCGGGTCCGAAGTACTCGACGAATTTTTCAACCACGCCGCGCTGGCGCAGCATTTCCGTGACGGCCAGCACGAGGTCGGTGGCCGTGACGCCTTCCCGCAGGGCGCCGGTCAGGCGCACGCCGATCACTTCCGGGATGGCCATGTAGTAGGGCTGGCCCAGCATCACGGCCTCGGCTTCGATGCCCCCCACGCCCCAGCCCATGACGCCGATGCCGTTGATCATGGTGGTATGCGAGTCGAGCCCCACCACGGTGTCGGGGAAGGCCAGCACCCGGCCCTCCGACTTTCGGGTGGTGATGACGCGTCCGATGTATTCCAGATTCACCTGATGGCAAATGCCGGAGTTCGGGGGGACGACCTGGAAGTTGTTGAAGCTGGCCTGGGCCCATTTGAGCAGGGCGTAGCGTTCGCCGTTGCGCTCGTATTCACGGGCCACGTTTTCGGCCAGGGCGTCCGCCGTGCCCCAGGCGTCCACCTGGATCGAATGATCCACGATCAGGTCCACGGGGACCAGCGGGTTGATCTTGGCCGGGTCGCCGCCCAGCACCGCCACCGCGTCGCGCATGGCCGCCAGGTCCACGACCGCCGGAACCCCGGTGAAGTCCTGCATCAGGACGCGCGCCGGATGGTAAGGGATTTCCTGGGGAGCGGCGTAACTCTTTTTCCAGCGGGCGATGTTGAGCACATCGCTTTCCGTCACCACCCTTCCGTCCATTTTGCGCAGGAGGTTTTCCACCAGGACGCGGATGGTGAACGGCAGGCGGCTGATCTTGGCCAGGCCCTTCTTCTCCAGCAAGCCGATGTCGAAAAAGCGGTATTCCTTCTTGTCGATGATGGCCTTGCGAATGAATTCCGTTTTTTTCATGACCGCCTCCTCATTCGAACGCGCTCAACGCACCTCGAGTTTATACACAAACTTCACCCAGTCCGATCCAAAACGATCCGCGGCCACCACCCTCAGGGGAAATCCGTGCCTCTGGGGCAGGGTTCGGCCGTTCACCCCGTATGCCAGGAACACCCTGCCGGAATCGACTTCGGCAAGCGTGAAGGCCTCAACCTTTTCATAGGGGCCCCGGGAGCCATGCAGCGTGACATGGCTCGCCCCATCCTGCCGGCCGGTCCGCTTCATAATCTCGCGAACGGGCACCCCTTTCCAGGCCGCATGGATCGTGAAAATGCCCGGGCAGATCAACAGGACGTTCTCCTCTGTGGCGGGCAGCTCCAGGAACTCCGCATAGGTCAGCTGCATGGGGTGCTTGACCCGGCCGGCCACCTCCAACCGCCATTGGTCCAAGGCAACCGTGTGGTCCGTGGCCCCCATGGTCTGGAAGCTTTCGACTGGCATGATTTCCAGCCTGCGGGTGTCGAGTGCGGCGGGGTGCTCATTCTTGAGGCTTTGGAGGTCTGTTTCTTTCGGGAGAAGTCGGCGCGGGGCAGCTGCATAGACCCTGCCGACATAGGACCATGCGGGTTGGACGGCCAATCCCAGGCCGGCCAGAAAGCGAGACAGCAGCAAGACAAACTGGCGGCGTGTGTTCATGCGGATTCCGGCCTCAGGCGTGGCGCTTTAAATGCCGTATCCCCTCTTTGCCGGCGACGATGACGTCGCGGGTCAGCCCCAGAAAGAGTCCGTGCTCGACGATCCCGGCCCGGCCGTTCAGCTGCTCGGCGATGGCGGCCGGATTTTCCATCGGGCCGAAGGCGGCGTCCAGCAGGAGGTTGCCCTGGTCGGTCGCCACCGGACGGCCGTCCTTCGACCGCAGCGTGACGGCGGCTCCCATGGAGGCGATAAACCGCTCCTCGGCCGGCCGCGCGAAAGGGACCACCTCGACCGGCAGGGCCCATTTGGTGCCCAGGCGCGGGGCGAGCTTGCTCTCGTCCACGATGATGATATTGCGCCGGGTCGCCTGGGCTAAGACCTTTTCGCGCAGAAGGGCACCGCCGCCGCCCTTGATCAGATTGAGCTCCGGGTCGACCTCGTCGGCCCCGTCGATGGTGACATCGATCAGCGGGTGAGTTTCGAAATCGGTGAGTGGAATGCCGAACTCCCGTGCGGCTTTCTCGGTACGCACCGAGCTGGGGATGCCGACGATGTCCCGCAGCCGGCCGCTGCGGATCAGTTCTCCCAGCCGCTCGAGCGCGAACTGGGTCGTGCTGCCGGTGCCGAGCCCTACCACCATTCCCGATTCGACGAAGCCGACGGCGAAGGAGGCGGCCTGCTGTTTGAGTTCGTCCTGAGGCGTCATGGCTCCGTATCCTTGCTTAAGTTAGCCGTTCGAGTTTGGCTGCGATGCTGTCGAGCAGCGTCCGGAAAGGTTTGGCAAAGGCGGCCACCCCTTCCTCTTGAAGCCGGCGGGTGGCGGCGTCGAAGTTGATGCCGAGCTCTGCCAGACGCCGGATCTGCCGACGCGCGCCTTCCAGATCGCGCGTGAGCGTCTCCGCGGCGGATCCATGGTCGATGATTTTTCTTCTTTTGCCAGAAAAGCGCGAATTTTTCAAACCCTAGAAGGTTCGAATCGGCCGCTGCGGCGCGACCGGCCGACCGACCGAGCACCCCCGCGGAGGGGGATCAGGTGCGGTTTTCCCCAGGGCGCAGCTTGTTGACGAATTTGGGAATAAAAAAGGAGACAATAAAAAGCCCTACCGAAAAGAACACCTTGAAGGATACCAGTTCCGTCCAATTGCCGGAAGCCCAGATTTCCTTGAGGCTGCCGATGAAAAACGTGAAGATGAAGGTGCCCACCAGGATGCCCAGACCCGTGCCGAAGAAATAGTCGCGGAAATTCACCTTGGTCAGCCCCATCCCGAAATTCATGGGGGTGAAGGGGAAATAAATCAGGCGCAGATAAAGCACGGTAGCAAAGCCCTTGCGCTCGATGACGTCGTCATATTTACGCAGCCGGTCGCCCACCAGGGATGCGGCGAACTCTCTTCCGAGCGTCCGGCCGATCAGGAAAGCGATGCTGGCGCCGATCATGGCGCCGATCCAGACATACACAAAGCCCCAATAGGCCCCGAAAATGACCGCTCCGATTCCGGTCAGTACGGAACCCGGCACAAACAGGCATACCCCGAGCGCGTAGACGGCGATGAAAATCAGGGGGGCCCACATTCCGGCGCTGGCTAAGAACCGGCCGAGGCCATCGGCAGTGAGGTAGTCCGCCAGCGCGGAAAAGCGGACCAGCGCGATCGCGGCGGTGATAAAGGCCACCAGGATGGCGGCCTTGAACACGGCCTTACGTCGATTGGAACGGGGGGCGGGGGTGGTGGCTGCGTCCATGGCGTATCTTTCGGTTGGGACTTTACGGTTTCGGCGCGGCGGGGGCCGCGGCGGACGGTGTGCGGAACAACCGACTTCGTTCGATCGGGCCTTTGCTGCCGGCCGTATAAGGATAAAGCCGCTGTTCACGATCCCCGCAGGTTTCACATGCCTTCAAAATCGGAGACAGGAAGGCCCATGAAAGTTCCACTCCATCCTGCCGCCAGAACAGCATATGGTCCCCCAGCATGCAGTCCAGCAGCGCTTTTTCGTAGGCATCCAGCACGGGCCCGGCATAGTTCTGGCGATAGTCGAAATCCATGGTCACGGTGCGCAGGCACACCGTGGCGCCGGGATTTTTAGTCTGAAACGTGAGGGTGATGCGCTCGTGGGGGTAGATTCCGAGGATGAGCCGGTTGGCCGAAATCGGCGCACCTATCGTGTTCCGGAACATGGCGTGCGGCACGGGTTTGAACTGGATGGCGATTTCGGTCAGCTTTTTCGACAGACGTTTGCCGGAGCTGATGAAAAAAGGAACTCCTTGCCAGCGCCAATTGTCAAGGTACACCTTCATCGCGGCATACGTGGGAGTCCAAGAGTGTGAATCCACCCCGCTCTCCTCGCGGTAGGACGGAACCGGCCGGTCGTTGACCCTTCCGGCGGCGTACTGGCCAAGGACCAGATAATCGTCGAGCGCGTGAACGGGGAACGGCCGCAGTGCGCTGAAGACTTTTGCCTTTTCATCCCTGACCAATTCCGGCTCGAAGTGCGGCGGCGGCTCCATGGCGGTAAGCGCTAGAAGCTGCATCATGTGGTTCTGAAACATGTCCCGCAGCACGCCGGTGGACTCATAATAGGAGGAGCGGTGCTCGATGCCTAACTGTTCGTTGGCGCGGATACTGACGTAGTCGATGTAGCGCCGGTTCCAAATCGGTTCGAATATCGAGTTGGCGAAGCGGAACATCAATATGTTCTGGACCGTTTCCTTGGCCAAATAATGGTCGATACGAAAAATCTGATGTTCACGAAAATGCTCGCGCAAGTCCTGATCCAGTTGGCGGGAGGTCGCGAGATCCGATCCAAACGGTTTCTCGAGAACGATCCGCGCCCAGCCGGTGCCTTCCCGGTTTTCAGCGCTCAGTCCGGCCTGGCCGATATGACGGGCCGTGGAGCCGTAGAGGGAAGGCGGCAGCGCCAGGTAGAAAATGCGATTGCCGTGGGTAGGCTGTTCGGCTTCACGTGCGCTCAAAAAGCGCGCGAGATCGGCAAAGGAGCGCATATCCAGGTAGTTCAGCGTGCGATAGTAAAGCCGGCTCGAGAATGCCTGCCACCCGGAAAGGTCCCAGCCGCCCGCGGTTCGAATCGCGTTCGACATTCGCTCGCGGAACGCCTCGTCGGTCCACGGCGTGCGGCCGCATCCGACGATCAGGAACGATTCCGGCAATCCCCGGTTGCGATAGAGGCTGAAAAGGGCCGGCATCAGTTTGCGCGACGTGAGGTCACCGGTCGCCCCCAGGATGACGATGCTGCAGGGGTCGGACGGGACCGGGGCCAGGCAGGCGTCGGTGTCGAGCTTCAGGTCCGGCGCACTCACGCTGGCCCACAGGGGGCCGTCCTTTACCTCTGCCGATCGTTCCTCTCGCATGCCAGCCTCCAGGGACTGAGCCGCAAAAAAGTCGAAGCCAGGAGCCCCCGAGGGTCCCGCTGCTATTCCGTCAGGGTGCAGGCCCTGCCTTTGAACTGAAAAATAAGCTTGAGCCCCTTGCGCACTGGCCATCTTCTCGTTCATACCGATGCTGGCGAGCGGCGGATCCGTGTAAGTGCACCTGGGCAGCCAGGTGTAGCTGGCTTTGCGCGGCATGGGGTAGACCTTGGCGGACTTGATCAGGGTCTTGCGGGGTACACACCCGAAGTACAGGCAGTCGCCGCCCAGCTCCTTTTTCTTCTCCACCAGACCCCAGCCGGGAGGCGCCGGCCGCCACCGTAAGCCCGGCGTCGCCGCCGCCGATGATGCCGAGGTCATAGTCGAAACCCACCATTCCTCCCCCTCACCCGCCGTTCAGGCTCCAGTCATAGTCCATATACTTCACCTCGATACGATCGCGGCCGGCTTCCAGTTTTTGCTTCAAGTCGGCTTGCGCGTACTTCAGGTAGAAACCGACGACATCCTTGTTGAAATCCTCCGCAAACCATTTGAAGATCGAACTCACCCAGAGCGTGTTGCCCTCCAGCCGGGAATTGGACGGGCCGTTCAGAAAATCGGAGGTGACCCGGGTGAGTTGGGCGTCCAGGGTGGCGCCGCGGTAGGGCTCGGAGATCAGCGGCGGACAGCTCTTGGAGGCGCAGACGATCGCAAAATGCACGCGGGGATCTTTGAAGCGCGGCCGCAGGATGGAGTGCTCGATGTCGTCTAGGCTGAGGGTCTTGCCGTGGATGCGCACGAACTCTTTTTTCCAGGGCGACTGGAGCAGGCTGCCGAGGTCCTTGATGGACTTGACCCCCGGATAGCTTGTCAAAATTAGCTTGATGGTCCAGGCGTTGTAGGCATTGATGTAAAAGGCGAACGGTTCCCCCCGCGGCAGGCTCTCCGGGTCGACCTCCTCGAGGACCTTGAGATACTGGTCCAGCCGGGCCTCGTCCGCCTTGAAGCCGGCGTAGTTTACCACCCCGTTCTTGACGTGTTTTGAGAGAAGCTCAGCGTAGATGCCATGATCCACCATACTGCCGTCGGCAGCCGGCAGCATGGTGGATATTATTAAGCCAGTAAGTAAAAAAGTGGTCAGGTTTGCTCTAATTTTTTGGACTACAGGCAGGATCATTTTTCCTTCCTCTACGGGGGGAAACTCCCCGGCCAGAATTTTCCGGCACTCGCTTCCTGTGGTAGGAATCAGGTCAAAAAGCGGCTGCCATGGCAGCCGCTTTGGAGACGGTCTCTTCGCGTCGTTTTCCGGTCAGCATTGGATCCCCCAGCGTGGGCTCGGCCATCACCACCCGGATGTCGGTGAAACCGATGAACCCGAGTGCCGTCAGGAGGTATTTGGACTGGAAGTCCCACGCCTCGGCCGGGCTCCCCGGAGGATACTCGCCGCCTCGGGCCAATGCCAGGAAGGCCGGCTTGCCGGTCACAAGACCTTTGTACCCGGATTCGAGCGAGAAGCTGAAAGTCAGGCCGGGCTGGATCAGCACGTCCAGGTAATGCTTCAATTTGTAGGGAATCGAGAAGTTCCACATGGGGACTGCGAGCACATACTTGTCGTAGGACTTGAAATCGTCGGAGACGGCCGTCACTTCGCCCCAAGCGGCCTGCTCCTCCCGGGTATGCGGCAGACCATTGAGGATCGCATACTTGGCGTTCAGGGTGGATCCATCAAAGGGCGGCAGTTCTTTTTGGAAGAGATTCAGAACGTCAATTTCGTCGGCAGGGTGGGCCTTGCGATAGGCATTTACGAAGGCGTCGGCCACCGCGATAGAAATCGAGCGCTCTCCCCGCGGAGAGGCCTGGAGATAGAGTAGCCTGCTCATGGGTTCCTCCTTGTTTATCTCGGCTTAATGTCCAAGAACCGAGAAGAAATCGTATCGTTGCGGTCATTAAAACCCTGCCAATAAGTAAGGCATGCGCGGCCCGTGTCAATTCCGGGACGGATCGGCTTTGCCCACCGGCGCGCTTGATTTGGACCGCCGGCGTATTATGTTGAAACAGTTTTGGAGCCGGGCGTTTTCGTCACCCCGCAAAGAAAGACTGAAAACCGAATAAAAAGGAGGAACGACATGGAAGAACGCAAAGGTGCGGTTACCCTTCGAGGCAATCCATTAACCCTGGTCGGCAAGGAAATCAAGACCGGCGCGCATGCGCCCGAGGTGGAACTGCTCGACAATGAGCTCAAACCAGTAAAAATATCCGCTTTCAAAGGCAAAGTGGTGGTGGTTTCGTCCGTACCGTCGCTGGACACCCCGACGTGCGACATGGAGACCCGCCGGTTCAACACGGAGGCGGCCAAGCTAGGCGACAACGTGGTCATCCTGACGGTCAGCACGGACCTGCCTTTTGCTCAGAAACGATGGTGCGGTGCGGCCGGCGTGGACAAGGTGAAAACGCTCTCAGATCACCGGGAGACGTCGTTCGGGCAGGCCTACGGCGTGCTGATCAAGGAATTGAGATTGCTTGCCCGGTCCATTTTCGTTGTGGACAAGAACGGGATGGTCCAATACGTCCAGCACGTTAAAGAGGTTTCGCAGGAGCCGGATTATGATGCTGTGATCGCAGCCGTCAAGAAGCTGGTTTAGCAGCCGTTCAGCAGAAAAGAAAAAGCCATCCGGACGGCTTTACGTCGGACGGCCCTGCCCTTCGCTCGATTGAGCGGCCGTCCGGATGGCACTGGAGGGGTTTGTGGTATTGGTAACGCTTTCAAGTCTACTTTCCGTTTGCGTGCCTACGGAATACATCACGCCTTTCAACCAACTCCCCATCTCTGAAATAGCGTCCGTTACGACGGTCGCTGGATCGTCGGCGCTCGATGCCGCTGCGCCGGTCGAACCCGCGGCGGCGGTCCCTTCCTGAGCGTTGCTCACTGCAGTCGAAGGATTCCAAGCTTTGCCGCCGTTCCCGTCCGGATCGTGCGCCCCCCTGGTCTTGAATTTGTTGAGTGTCCGTTGACGGCGTATTGGATTCAAGTCGGTTGTCTATGCCAGCCATGATAATCTCCACCGCACTCCAAACGGATTGATTGATCCTGCTTCTTCGTTTCCGGAGAAGACTGAGCAAGCTTCATGCCATTGGAGGCAGAAACGCTGCGGGCGCAGGCCATGTCCTAGTGTTGTTTTTTCTGAAAAGAGCGTTCACCGTCCGAAGTACGGCAAGGAGGTTGTCCGTTGCGACTGCGGAAGCCCGTTTGAAGCTCGTTTGCGGGAAGGGCGAATTCCCTGCGCCTGGGGTCAGGAGTGTGGCACGAGAGATTTTTGCCACAGGGTTAGGCAGTGCTTTCCAGGCGCATATGAAAAGTTTTTCATAATAGTGCTGTCAGAGGCAGGCTTTACTTCGGCGAGGATTCATCGCCTGAAGACATAACACCATCCAATCCAACAATGATGGAAACGCGTGCAGCTTGGGATCGTTTCCTTTGGAACTTGCGGAAGGTCATTTGACGCGGCGCAAGGTATGGGTAGCGCGGAGCCGTTTCCAAAGCTCCCGAAGAATGAAGTCGGCGGCATCCGTTTCGTCCTTGAGCGTCCTGCGCGCTGCCCAACGCAGGGATCGCAGGAGCGCCGGATTGCCGCTGACCAGCCCATAGCGGTTGATGATGTGCTCGCCGAGGGTCCGGTTGAGGGCGGGTAGCTCGGATGCGGACATATTGGCAAGGGTGACCCTGTCTTTGAACGGTAGATCGCCGAGCAAATGGTCTACCACCTGCCTGACGTTGGTTGGCAGCGTTTTCGTTCCGGCGACGGCTTCGGCTGCCGCTGCGTTCGTGTCTGCGATGGGGGCCAAGCTTAAAAAATAGGCACTTTCCAACAGCGATAGCGTATCGTTGTATATGCGCGGATCCTTGCTGGCCCGGGGGCCCGCCACGTTAAGAATCCGGATCCGGTGGGCGCGCAACCATTCGGTGATGCGGACGGCGGAAAGAAACGCGGAGGTCCGGTTCAGGTCGATGTGCAGCCAAGGACGCTCGTGCTTGAGGGCCATTTCGCGGGTGGTTTCCGAGCCGCCGGTGAGCTCACCGCGCGAGATGATCAGCGTGCCGTCGGAGTCGATCACATTTTTCTCCGTCCGCTCGGAATGAATTGCGGTGGGGGTTTCACGCATTCGGTAGGCTTCGGGTAGCGGGCCGTCTTCGGTAAGTCGTCCTTTGGGGATCCAGCCGCCGTGCGGGATGCCCAGCTTGATGGCCACGTCCAGCGCTGCACGGTCGACGCCGGTTTGACCGCCTGAAACGATTTTTGAGACCACGGCCGTGTCTCACTCCCGGAAATTAAAGACCGTGCGAGGGCCCCCGCACGGTCTTCTGTTCGGTCAGCTGCAGATAAACTACTGCTCGATCACAAAGTGCGCCCGCCGGTTTTTGGTCCAGGCATCTTCACTCGCTCCCCGGACCGCGGGGCGCTCCTCGCCGTAGCTGATGGTGGCCATGCGCGCTGCCGGGATCCCGAGATCTACCAGGAAGGCCTTGGCGGACCTGGAGCGGGCCTCGCCCAGGGCCAGGTTGTATTCGTTGGTCCCGCGATCGTCGCAGTGCCCCTCGATGGTGACCTTAACATTGGAGTTGGCCTTCAGAAAAGACGCTTTCTTGCGCAGGATGTCCTGAGCCTGAGGCGTGAGGGCCGAGCTGTCGTAGGCGAAGTAGATGTCTTCGTTTTCGAACGCCGCCCGTTCAGTGGCGCCGATGGAAGCTCCACCGGCTCCCGCTCGTCCCGCCGCACCGCTCAGGTCCTGCTCCCCGATCCCCTTGCGTCCGGCCGCCCCTGCCCCTGCACCGGCAGCCCCGTAACCGGCCTCCGAAGCGATTTCCTTTTTCTGACAGGCGGGGACCGCAAACAGAATGGCGGACATAAGAAGCAATGCCAGTACTCTTGATCCTTGTTTTGTCATCTTGCTCTCCTTGGACGGTTTTAAGCAGACTTCACTGCGCGAGCGGTGCAACCACAGCGGGCGCTGAAGCGCAGTCACTTTTTGATTTTATATACCAGAGGGCCCCAATTGTCAAAAAAGTTTCCGGGCGCTTGAAATCCGAGCGGCGACGGAAAAAGCGGCGCCATAAAATAACATAAATGTATTCAAAAAAGTAAAATAAGACAATTTTGTAGTTTAATTAAACCGGTCCAAGATCCTGGGAAGCATTTAAATAATAATATTTTCAAAATGTTAAATCGAGTTCGTCGGATTGGCACGCTATGTGATTTATGGTTGAACCGACTTGCTGATACGAAGCACATTTTTAAACGAACGAGGGAGACACGCATGAAAAAAATCGAAGCGATCATAAAACCTTTCAAGCTGGATGAAGTGAAAACGGCCTTGGCCGGAATCGGCGTTGCCGGCATGACCATCACCGAGGTCAAGGGATTCGGGCGTCAGCGCGGTCACAAAGAAGTCTATCGCGGCACCGAGTATCAGGTGGATCTGGTGCCCAAGATTCACCTCAGTATCGTGGTGGACGGATCTCAGGTCGACAAGATTGTGGACGCCATCCGGCAGGCGGCGCACACCGGCAAGATCGGCGATGGAAAGATTTTTGTGTCTCCCCTTGATCAAACCGTCCGCATTCGCACCGGCGAAACCGGTCAGGATGCGATTTAGAGCGCATGGTGGCTGGGAGCGAACCCACTTCCCGCGCGACGTTTTTCCGCCGCGCGGCCAAGAGTACCATTTAGGCGTAAAAAGGAGAAATGGGAGATGAAGAAACATTTTCGGAATTTCGGCATCGGAGTCCTGACTGCCTTGATTTGTTTCAGCCTGGTGGCCTTCGCGGGGGCCGAGGACGCCCCTAAACCCGATCCATCCGGCGGCAACACGGGCGGCATCGCCGACATCGTCGGAGCCTCAGCCGGCGCACCGACTACGGAAGAGATCAAGGCGATGGAGGTTTCAGAGCCACTGGCCGCCAAAGTGGCGGATGTGGTGGGTAAGAATCGCATCGCCATCAACATCGTTTGGACGCTGGTCTGCGGGTTTCTGGTCATGTTCATGCAGGCGGGCTTCGCGATGGCCGAGACCGGCTTCACCCGTGCCAAGAACGCCGGCCACACGATGGCCATGAACTTCATGGTCTACGTTCTAGGCATGCTCGGTTACTGGTTGTGCGGCTTCGCTTTGCAGATGGGCGGCGCGGGGCCTTTCGCTACATTAGGCGGCGGCGGAGTTTTGGATTCGGAGTTTACGATCTCGCTCTTCGGTAAGGAGTTCGGTCTATTCGGCACCAAGGGATTCTTACTCTCCGGCGATAGCTATGATGTTGCCGTCTTCACCATGTTCCTCTTCCAGATGGTCTTCATGGACACCACCGCCACCATCCCCACGGGGTCCATGGCCGAGCGCTGGAGCTTCAAGTCATTCGTGATCTACGGCATCCTCGTGGGCGCCGTCATTTACCCCCTCTATGCGAACTGGGTATGGGGCGGCGGCTGGCTTTCGAAGCTGGGCAGCAACTTCGGCCTGGGCCACGGTCATGTCGATTTCGCCGGCTCTTCGGTTGTGCACCTCACGGGCGGCGTGCTGGCCCTGGTGGGCGCGAAGCTTCTAGGGCCGCGTCAAGGCAAGTTCACCAAGGACGGCGCGCCGAACGCCATCCCCGGCCATCATCTTCCCATGGCGATTGTGGGTTGCTTCATCCTCGCCTTCGGCTGGTTCGGGTTCAATGCGGGATCCGCCCTGGCGGGCACCGACCTGCGTATCGGAGTGGTCGCGGTGAACACGATGCTCGCCGGTTCCGCCGGGGCCTTTTCCTCCATGATCTACACCTGGCTGCGCTTCGGCAAGCCGGACATCAGCATGTCCGCCAACGGCCTGCTGGCCGGGTTGGTAGCCATTACGGCGCCCTGTGCCTTCGTGACCGCACCGGCCGCCGTCCTAATCGGCCTCATCGCCGGCATTCTCTTATGCTGGGCCGTGATTTTTGTCGAGCGAGTTCTCAAAATCGACGACCCGGTGGGCGCCGTTTCCGTCCACGGCTTCAACGGCGCTTGGGGCGTTCTCTCGCTGGGGCTTTTTGCCGATGGAGCCTACGGGGACGGTTTCAACGGTGTGAAGGGGACCGTGACCGGCCTTTTCTACGGCGATGCCGGCCAGCTCGCCGCGCAGAGCATCGGCATCCTGACCAACATCATTTACGTCGGGGTGATCGGCTACGTCGTGTTCAAGCTTCTGGATGTGACAATGGGTCTGAGAGTCGACCCCGAGCAGGAATTCGAAGGCCTTGATCAGTACGAAGTGGCGGTCATCGCCTACCCGGATTTTCATATCCGCAGTTCTCCGCGTTAGCCGTAAATCCAAACAGCCGGCAGGATGCCCTTCCGGGGGTCCTGCCGGAAATTTCCGAAATCGGGAACATAGCCGTTTCGAAACGGCGAGAAGCGGAATTTATGACTAATGCCTAACAGATCCCTACAAATGAAAGGAGAAGCAGCATGTTGAAGAAATTGAGGCTTTCGGTGTCTGGGTGGGTTGCTGGTTTGGCCATTTTGCTTTTCTTCAGCCCCAATGCATTTTCAGAAGATTGGTGGACCGAGGCAACCGATCCCAAGAATTTCAGCGCCACGGTCACCTTTGCAACGGACTATGTCTTCAGGGGCATTTCGCAGACGGACAACAAGCCCGCCGCGCAGGGCAGCTTCGACTACAAGCATCCCTTGGGCTTTTATGTGGGGATGTGGGGTTCCAATGTGGATGACTCTGTTTCCAAAGGAGACATCGAGCTCGATTTCTACGGAGGCTATGGGGTCGAGTTGTTCACCAACATGAATCTGGATGCATCCGTCATTTACTACTATTATCCCGGTGACGGGCACGATCCTCGGAAGAGCTATCTTGAAGGGCATCTGGGCCTGGACTATACGTTCAAAGATCTTCCTCTCAGCCCGAAGATCTCCGGCGGATACAATTATTCACCGGACTTTTTCGGCGAGGACGGGGACGGCCACTATTTCAGCGGACGCCTGGACGTCGCTCTGCCGTTTGAATTCACCCTCTATGGCCTGATCGGTTACCAGTGGGTGGAAGGCGACAAGAGCACCGGCAATGGAAACGGCGACAATGGTGACGACGGCTACGACTATACCCATTGGCGGATCGGGATATCCCGACCTGTTCTCGGCTTCGTGCTGGATCTGAGCTATCAGGACACCGACAACGCAAACTTCCTGGGCCCGGATATTGCCGACGAGCGTGTTGTCTTTGCCGTCTCGCGGACATTTTAACCGCGCTCCATAGACAATTCGGAAGGAGAACGGAAAAAAGGCCAACCGCCAAGGCGGTCTTTCGCAGACCGCCTTGGCGGTTTCTTAATACAATCCGGGTAGGTGCCGCAGCCGCCGCCGATCATGTCGGCCACGGCGTCGGGTTTTTTCAATTGCCGTGCTGCATGAAATAGCGCCAACTTGTGCGCGCCGGCGCAGCCTGCCAATAGAAACAGCCCGCGAGGCGCTCACCGTCCTCAGGAGTAAACAGGGCCTTATTTCAGTTCATAGTTAATCCCGGCTGTTTTTTTCTGGTCGCCGGTCTTGATGAGGACCAGCAGTTCATACTTGCCTTTTTCCGGCAGGTTGAAGTAGCCGTCATAGCTTTTCATCGAGCTTTCATATTTGAGGTTCTTGATCTGGTCCTTGCCCTTGGGATCGACCACCTTCATGCTGACCGCAGCGTCCGTGATTTGCTTTTGGGTTGCCTGGTCGGTCAGGAGCACCGTCACGTTGTGGGTGGTCCCCGCCTCGATGTCATCCTTCATTTTCATGTCCTTGAGCATTTTGCGATGCTCGGCGTTCGCCATGATCTGGAAGGTGACCTTGAAACCCTCCACCAGAACTTCACGGGTGTCCATCTTCATGCTGCTTGCGCCTGATCCTTGGCCATGGGAGTGCTGAGCCGATGAAAGGGCGGGGACCAGCATACCAAGAACAACAACGCCAACAGCTAACCATTTGTGACGTTTCATGTGGCACCTCCTAATTTTGTAACTATTCAGGTAGATAGTCCGAAGGCTGAAGTCTGAAGTCTAAAAACATATTGCAAAGCACGGACGGGCCATTTAAGACCTTCTCGATCTCTAAGACCTTGAGACCCTTCAGTCTTCAGTCTTCAGTCTATCCACCTGCGCTTTTACCTGTTTTCATCGTTTCTTCTCGGATGATAGCAACCGCCCGCGCTTGAGCGCCCGCTCCTTCACCATGGCGAAAATCACGGGGGTGATGATGAGCACGTGGATGGTCGAGGTGATGACCCCGCCGATGATGGGGGCAGCGATCGGCTTCATGACGTCCGCGCCGACGCCGGCCGACCACATGATCGGAATCAGGCCGATCAGGGTGGTGCCCACCGTCATGATCTTCGGCCGCAGCCGGAGCACCGATCCTTCGACGGTGGCCTCTAGAATATCCTGAGAGCTGATCTGCCCCTGCTGCAGGCGGCGGTCGAGGGCCTCGTGCAGATAGATGATCATCACCACGCCGGTTTCAACCGCGATCCCGTAAAGCGCGATGTAGCCGACCCAGACGGCCACGCTGAAGTTGTAGCCCAGCAGATACTGCAGGATCACGCCGCCGGTCATGGCATACAGGACGGCGATCATCAGGATGACCGACTCGGATATGGAGTGAAACGTCATGTAGAGCAGGATGAAGATCACGAAAAAGACGACCGGCAGCAGGATCTTCAGCCGTTCCTTGGCCCGCAGCTGGAATTCGTACTGGCCGCTCCACGACAGGAAGTACCCCGCCGGCAGCTTCAGTCTTTCCCGAATCACCCGTTTGGCCTCTTCGACATAACCGCCGATGTCCTTGGCGGTGACGTCGATGAACACATACCCGCCGAGCATGGCGTCCTCGTCCCGGATCATGGCCGGCCCGGTGGTCACATGGATGTCGGCCAGCTGGGCCAAGGGGATCTGGGCCATCCCGGCTCCGGAAGCGCCGCCCGGCTCCATCTTCGCGGCCGCTCCCATCCGTGCCGGCACCTGGATGCGTTTGAGCTTATCGACATCATCGCGCAGCTCCCGGGGGTAGCGCACGTTGACGGGATAGCGCTCTCGGCCCTCGATGGTGCGGGTGATGTTCATGCCGCCGATCGCCGACTGGATCACCTCCTGAACCTCGCCCACCGTCAGGCCGTAGCGGGCAATGGCGTCGCGTTGGATGTCGATGTCGATGAAGAACCCTCCGGCCACCCGCTCGGCGTAGACGCTGCGGGTCCCCGGCACTTCCTTTAAGATGCCTTCGATTTGGATGCCCAGGTCCTGGATGGTGTTCAGGTCGGGCCCGAAGATTTTGATCCCGACCGGAGTGCGGATGCCGGTGCTGAGCATGTCGATCCGGGCGCGGATCGGCATGGTCCAGGCATTTTGAAGCCCGGGAAACTGCATCTTCTGATCCATCTGCTCGACCAGCTCGTCGTAGGTCAGGGTGCGCTCGACGCCCAAAATCGTTGCGGCGGCGGGACGCAGCCACTCGGGCAGATAGGAGTAATCCCTTTTGACCCTGCGCCATTCGCCTTTGGGTTTAAGGTGGACGGTGGTCTCCATCATGCTGAACGGCGCCGGGTCGGTGGCGGTTTCGGCGCGGCCGGCCTTGCCGAATACCGTTTCGACCTCGGGAAAGCTTTTCAGGATCTTGTCCTGCATGGACAGGAGCCGGCCGGCCTCGGTCACGGAGATGCCGGGGCTGGTGACCGGCATGTAGAAGATGGTGCCCTCATAGAGCGGCGGCATGAACTCGCTGCCGATGCGCAGCACCAGGACGATGCTGAGCGGGATCAGCAAAAAATTCAAGAACAGGGCGGTTTTCCTGAAGCGCAGCCCCCAGCGGATGATCGGCTCGTAGATCCATTTCAGGAAGCGCGAGATGGGGTTGACGGATTCCGGTTTGAGGCCCTTGCCCTTGAGAAACACCGTCATCAGCACCGGAACCAGGGTGATGGCGAGAATGGACGAGGCTGCCATGGCAAAGGTCTTGGTGAAGGCCAGCGGGCGGAAGAGTCGGCCCTCCTGGGCCTCCAGCATGAAGACGGGCACAAAGGAGACGATAATGATGATCAGGGCGAAAAAGATGCCCCGTCCCACCTGCTGGCAGGCGCGGATCACGGTGGCGGAGCTGTTCCGCCGGTCTTCTTCGGTCCCTTCGGATAGGTGGCGATAGCCATTTTCCACCATGACGATGGAAGCGTCCACCAGAACGCCGATGGAAAGCGCTATGCCGCCGAGCGACATGATGTTGGAGGTGATCTGCAGGAAGTACATGGGGATGAACGAGATCACCACGGCGATCGGTAGAGCGAAGATCGGCACGAAGGCGGATCGGAAATGAAAGAGGAAAAAAATCACCACCAGGCTGACCACCACGATCTCCTCGATCAGCGTCTTCTGCAGGTTTTCGATGGACAGGCGGATCAGCTCGGAACGGTCGTAGGTCGGGACAATTTTCACGCCTTCCGGGAGTCCGGGTGTGATCTCCTGGATCTTTGCTTTGACGGCGTTGATCACCTTGAGGGCGTTCTCGCCGTGGCGCATCACCACGATGCCGCCGGCCACTTCTCCGCGGCCGTCCAGCTCCACGATCCCGCGCCGGATGTCGGGCCCGAGGGCGACGTTGGCGATGTCGCGCAGCAGCACCGGGGTCCCGCCCTTGCTGCCCACCACGATCGACTGGATGTCCGCGGGCGACTTGATGTAGCCCCGGCCGCGGACCATGTACTCCCGGCCGGACATCTCGATCAGGCGGCCTTCCACATCGTTGTTGGACATCTTGATGCGGTCCATCACCTCGCGGATGGACAGCCCGTAGGACGACAGGCGGTTGGGGTCGATGTTGACCTGGTACTGCTTGACGAAACCGCCCACGCTGGCGACCTCGGCCACCCCCTCGACGCTCGCCAGGGAATAGCGGATGTACCAGTCCTGCAGGGTGCGCAGGAAAGCGAGGTCGTGCTTGCCGCTCTCATCCACCAGGGCGTAGGTGAAGACCCAGCCAACGCCCGTCGCGTCCGGGCCGAGGACCGGGGCGGCGCCCTCGGGCAGCCGCCCCGATATCTGCTGCAGGTATTCCAACACCCGGGAGCGTGCCCAGTAGATGTCGGTCCCGTCCTCGAAAATGGCGTAGACGAAGGAGAAACCGAAATCGGAAAACCCGCGAACGGTCTTGACCCGCGGGGCCGAAATGAGGGCGCTGACGATCGGGTAGGTGACCTGGTCCTCGATCAGGTCCGGGCTGCGGCCTTCCCACGGCGTGTAGATGATCACCTGCACGTCGGAGATGTCCGGTATGGCGTCGAGCGGGATGTTCCTCAACGCATACACCCCTCCCAAGGTCAGCAGCAGCACCGCCGCAAACACCAGGAAACGGTTTTTAGCGCAGCTTTCTATGATTTTCTCGATCATGGCTAGTGCTGATGGCCCATGCCGCCGACGGCCTCTTTGAGCTTGGATTCCGAATCGATGAGGAAATTGGCGCTGGTGACCACCCGTTCCCCGGCCTTGAGGCCATCGAGGACTTCAAAGACGTCGCCCGCCTTGGCTCCCAGCCTGACCTCGCGGGGCTCGAAATAGCCGGAACCCCGGTCGACGATGACCACCTTGCGGACCCCGGTGTCGATGACCGCGCCCTCCGGCACCGCCAGTTTTTCGCCGAGGCGCACGGTGATCTCCACGTTGGCGAACATTTCCGGCTTGAGCTTGCCGTGGGGGTTGGCGAACTCATACCTGACCTTGGCGGTTCGGGTCTGAGCGTCCATGTAAGGGTAAATGTATATGGCCTTGCCGGTGAAGGTTTCACCGGGATAGTAGGACATCTCGATGGCCGCCTGCTGCCCCACGCGGATGGCCGGCAGCTCGGATTCGTAGATGTCGGCGATGAGCCAGACCACCGAAAGATCGGCTATCTTGTAGAGCGCCATGCCGGCATCCACGAACCGGCCCTTGTTGACCATTTTTTCAAGCACGTGGCCGCTGAACGGGCTGTAAAGCGTCAGGGTCTTCTGCGGCTCACGGCTTTCCTCGAGCGCTTTGATCTGGGCATCGCTGATGTCCCAGAGTCTCAGGCGTCGGCGTGCGGATTCGGCCAGAAGGGTGCCGCCTTCGGCAACTTCGGAAAACGGGCTTTTCGACCAGTCCTGCTTGGCTTTGAGGGCCAGCAGGTATTCTTCCTGGGTGGAGACGAGTTCCGGGCTGTAGATGGTGAGCAGCGGCGCCCCCTTGCGGACGAACTGTCCCGTGAAGTCCACGTAAAGCTCCTCGATCCAGCCGCTGATTTTGGGGGACACGATGCCGATGCGCTTTTCGTCATAGTCGATCCTGCCAACGGTGCGGATGACCTTCTGCAGCGCTCGTTTCTCCACCGTTCCGAAGCGCACCCCGATGAGCTGCTGGCGTTCCGGGGAAATCTGGACGGTGCCCGGCGCGATTTCCTGGACCTTGCCCTCCTTCTGAATGGACTCCATGGTCAGCCCCTTCAGTTCGTCGAGGTCATCGGCCTTCTTCCCCGGCGGGGGCGGGCCGGCACCGTGACCGGCCGGGTGCTGGGTCTGGCCGAAAACGGCCCCGGCCGACAGCGCGGCCAGCAGCAGGACGGCCCACATCAGGCGATTCATTTCACCACCTCCCGGGAGAATGTCGTTCCGACCGCGGCCTCCAGGGCCGCCAGGCTCTTCTCATACTCGGTCAGGGCATCGTGATAGTCCAGTTCAAAACGGTAAAGCCGCATGCGGCTGTCGAGCAGGGTCATGAAGTCGGCTTTGTTGACCATGTAAGCGCTCAGGGCGGTGTCGATCTGCATCCGGGACTGGGGGATGATGCCCGTGCGGTATAGCTCGATCTTGCGCTCCAGGCGCTGGACCATCGACCCCATGTCGGCGATCATGTAAAGAATTTCGTTTTGGGCGCCGTCGTATTTGGCCTGGGCGGAGCGGACCTCCGCGTAGACCTCCGCCACCTTGCGTTCCTGCTTGGACTGGATGAAAATGGGCAGGTTCATTTCGATCATCCCGGTGTACATATCCAGTCGATCTTCCCGCTGTCCGTAGCCAAACTTGAGGCTGAAGTCGGGCAGATAATCCTTCTTCGCCAATTCCACGTTCTTGCTGCGGGCGGCGATGTCCTGCTTCAGGGCCTTGAGCATGGGATTGTCCGCAACGGCCTGTTGCTGGAGGTCCTCGATCGAAAACACAACCCGCTTGAAGTCGAACTCCGCGGGCCGTCCCACCGGGCTGTTCTGCGGCCGGTTGAGAAGGTAGTTGAGTTTGGCCGCCAGCGCCCGCTTCTTCTGTTCGAGCATGATCAGGTCGTCCACCATCTTGGAGATCTCCACCTGGATGCGGATGATGTCCTCTTGGATGGCCTGCCCCAGGGAATAGCGGGTCTGGGTGATCTTGGCCAGCTCTTCCAAAATGCTCTTGCTGCGCTGGGTGACCTCCATGGACCGGTAGGCATGGGAGAGATCGTAGAATGCGGTTTTGACCTCTTTGGCCACCTGGTTGGCGATGTCATCGACCTCGGCCGCACCCGCATCCGCCTCCTTGGCGGCTGCCTCTTCGCTCAGACCTCTCTTGCCTGGGAACGGAAATTTCTGGGAGACTGAGATTTCCTTCTGGGTCATGTCTTCTTCGTTAAAGTCGAAGTTGTTGGGAAGATTGACCACGCCGAAGCCCAGCATGGGGTCTTCAAGGGCGCCGGCCTGCGGGATTTTTTCCTTCAGCGCGGAGTGTCGCTCGCGGGCGGCGATGATTTTCGGATTCCGTGCGATGGCCTCCTGAACAAGCGGGTCCACGCGCAGGACTGGCTCTTCGGCGGTGGCGATGCCGGCGGTCGAAAACAAGAATGCAACTGCCAACAACGAAATGCCCCTTTTCATGGTCAACGCCTCCCTAATTTGGTTTAGGCCCATGGGGACGCCATCTTCTGCCTTGGGTTCAATCCGCCGGCGTGGATAAGATTTTATAACGGCGCGTATTTTCACGGGGAAATTATGTATTCTATCCCATGCTGTCAAACAGCATGGAGCGTTGGCGGGGCTTCGTGGGCTTGCTGGATGGCGCGGTTCAATTCCCCAACGGGGGAATGGCCAGGTAGGCCAGGCGCTTCATCTCCCGGCGGCCGTGGGTGACCGTGCCCAGTACAAAGCCGCAGGTGAGACTCAGGCTGGCCAGGATCATGAGACCGGTGGACAGGATCGCCGTCGGGAAGCGCGGCACCAGACCGGTCTCGAGGTAGGTGATGAAAACGGGGTACGCCAGCACGATGCCGGTCAGGGCGAGGGCGCCGGCGATGATCGAGAAGAAGGCCAGGGGCCGCTCTTCCTTGAAGAGATTGAGGATCATCATCAGGATGCGGAAGCCGTCGCGATAAGTCCGCAGCTTGCTCGCCGAGCCGGCCGGCCGGGCCTTGTAGGGGGTGACGACCTCGGCGATCGGCATGCGCAGCTCGAGGGCGTGCACCGACAGCTCGGTTTCGGTCTCAAAGCCCGTGGACAGGGCCGGGAAGGATTTTACATAGCGCCGCGAGAAGGCACGGTATCCGGAGAGGATGTCGGTGAAGGTTCGGCCGAAGCATAGGCCCAGAAACCCTGTCAGCAGGTCGTTGCCGAAGCGGTGGCCGCGGCGGAAGGCCTCGCCTTCATAGGCCGTCAGCCGCGAGCCGACCACCATGTCGAGTTGTTCGGTGACAAGTTTTTCGACCAGGGCCGGCGCGCTGGCGGCGTCGTAGGTGCCGTCTCCGTCGGCCAGCAGGTAGACGTCGGCCTCCACGTCGGCGAACATGCGGCGCACCACGTGCCCCTTGCCTTGGCGGGTCTCCCGACGCACGACCGCGCCTGCCGCACGGGCCTGCTCGACGGTCCGGTCCTGCGAGTTGTTGTCGTAGACGTAAATCACGGCCTGCGGCAGCGCCGCGCGAAAATCGTGCACGACATCGGCGATGGCCGCCTCTTCGTTGTAGCAGGGCAGGATCACCGCCAAGCGATAGCTCTGGGAGCCGACGGTCGTCATGGGCTGGTCCCTTCTCAATGAGAAGTCCGCCGGGTAACCCGGCACAGGTAAAACGGGTGCTCCTTCTGGGGTTCCACTCCGGGAACGAAGCTCTGGCAGCTGGAACGATCCAGCTCCAATCCATAGAACTCGAGGGCGTTCAAGGCATGCCACTCCTCATAGACCCTGAAAAGGATCAACAACGGGCCGTTGTGCTCGGCCACGGCTGCCATCATCAGGCGGTCGGTCTGGTTCAGGTTCGGCGAAGGCCCGGTCACAAAACCCTGGATGCGCAGAAAACGCACCTGCTCCGGGAAAAACGGAATCATATAGGCAAAGGGATCGTGACCGGTGACGAGCACGATGGAATTCCGCTGTTCGGCCAGCGCCGGCAAGTTCACATCGAAATAATCGGAGGTCCAGGCCCGCCGGCCCCAGTGCCCCGGATCGAGCGTGACGAGCAGAAAGACCATGCAGGCGATAGCGGCTTGAGTCTGCCGATGCGGGTTCCGCAGAATTGCCCCTAGAACCAGAAAGATGGTCAGGGGCACCAGGAATTCGCACACGACCGCGTAGCGGTAGACGGCGAACATCTTCATCCAAAGCACGAAGGCGATCACCATGAAAATGACTAAAAAGAGGGTCATCCTCCGGGGGTCAACGTCACCGGCAGCCGTCTCGTCGCCGCCCCGCCGCTTCCCCAACCGCCGGAGCTGGCAGGCCAGCAGCAGCAGGAGTAGGACGTAGAGCAGGGGGAATCGCAGATCGCGGAAGCCCACCTCGCCCACCTGGGTCGGGTCGACATTGAACCAGAAGGGGAAAAGCAGCCACATGGCCAGGCTCTTGGGGATGAAGCGCTCATCGCGGTAGGAGCCGGCCGCCCCCCACGGGGATTTGAAAAATTCGTTGAAGTAGGGGAAGAGCGGATTCTGGTAGCGCTGCCACATCTCAAGCAGCCAGAACCCGCCCGTGAGCGCCGTGCCGGCCAAAACACCCAACCCGAATGTGAAGGCCAAGGCAAACCTTCGCCCGAATGGCGCCGCAAGCCCGAAAAAGGCCAGGCAGATCCCCACGCAGTAGATGGCAAAGGGCAGTTTGAGGCCGAGTGCCGATCCGGCCAAGACCCCCGCGGCCGCGGCGACCGGCCACCCGGTTCGGACCGATGTGCACAGCCGTTCCCGGTAGCGAACGATCAGCCAGACCGCTGTGAGCACGGGCAGGCTTAAAATGTTGTCGCCGAAACTCGTCCCGATTTCAGCGAGATTGATCACTCCCAGCATGGCGACCCATGTGATCGCGAGACAAAACCAAGCGGTTTGGCGCGGCCGGCCAAGGTCGGCCACCTGTCGAGTGATGCCGTAAAGGGGAAATACGTTCAACCCGGGCAGGAAACCGAGGATAAACCCCACCACATTGGGCGGCAGCGACGTTACGGAGTAGTATAAAGGTATGTATATCAAAGGGTTGTAGTATGTCGCCACGTGCGAAACGGCGATGTCGCGGCCCATGCGGCCGGTGAGGAACGCAAAGGGGTTGTAGAAATGGTAGTTGCGCAGATCCCAGGAGATGTCTTGGCCGAGCCAGAGGATGCTCAACCCGAAACCAATGGGCGTCAGGCCAAGCAACAGGCGTACGGCAAAGATACCGGTGTTGGAGCTATGGGTTGCGGGCATCGGCGGCTAGATTGTAACTATCTGGAAATACTTGTGATAAAAAATGATCCCAAATACACCAGACGCCGCTGCCTGTCAACCGGAAGTTGGCGGATCTTCAGACGGGCAAGCTGTGGGTGGCTGCACGCCTAACAATCGCCCGAGTGAGGATCTCTTTGTAAAGGCCCGGACTGCGGACTGCCTCCTCCATGGGTGCGCACTGGCTGCAGTCCAGGCTGAAATTGTTTAAGGCGGCCTCGGTAAGGCAGTGTCGGTAGTCAGGACAGCGCACGTCGCGAGGCGGAGGGTTTTCTTCTCTGCTGGCGTTCATCTTGACGAACTGCGGCCGCTTCGGTTTCATGGGTTCGAGACCTCCTCGATCATTTGATGCCTGTCATGGCTATCGGCAAAACCGGTCCACGACATTAGCGGGACGAAAGATTCCGGGGGAGGTCCCGATATTGCTCAACAAAATTAAAATCGGCATTCACTTAAGGACAGCCGCTTGCGCGATGAGCTCGCAATACTCCCGGATGCTCCGGAAGCAACGGCCGCCGGCGGCATCTATGCTGAGCTCGTAGGCTCCGGCAGCTTGGCCGCCGACGAAAAGTTGGACGGAATCACCGAGACCTTTCCGCAGTAAAGAAAGCTCGCGCCCCAGCAGGCCAGCGCTGGCCGGGCATGAAATGCTCAAGGCTACGGCTCCAGCGCGCTTCTGGACGGCTGCGGCCGCGATTTCTTCGGCCGGCAGGTTGGGGCCGAAATACCAAGCGTTCCATCCGCAATCGGTTGCAGCAACGGCCGCCATCATGGCTCCGATCTCGCAAAGCTGTCCCGCCGGAGTCGTCACCACCATGTGCGGCGCAGGTTCGATCATCCCTTCGCGGGAAAGCAACGTCGCAAGATGCCCCTTGACGGCGTTCGAGGCGAAATGCTCGTGGATGATCCTGAGCCTGCCCTCGGCCCATCCATCGCCTATTCTGTGCATGAGCGGGGTGATCACGTCGGCCATCATCACCGCCCGCGGCAGCCGCGTACCGGCGTGCCGCAGCGCACGCTCGAGCGCCGGGCCATCCAACCGCCGCACGGCTTGCTCGCACGCCTGCAGCAGCTCGGATGGACCTTCGAGCGCATTGCTTTTCTGGCCGGCAAGGCCCTCCGCATCGACGCCGGGCGCCCCGATCCGGTCTATCCGTCGGAGCGTCTCCTGATCGAGCATGACCGCCGACCCGATTCTCCGGCCTGCCGTGCGGGCTTTCATCAATAGCTTCAGGCGGTCGATGTCGCTCTGGGAATAGAGTCGGCGGCGTTTCCCGCTTCGCTCGGGCGCCACGGCCTTGTAGCGCTTTTCCCAGACCCGAATGACATGCGGAGACAACCCGGTCGCCAGGGCGACATAGCCGATCGGATAGTGCTTGCCGGCTTCAGATTCCGGGCGGTTCCCGCTCATTTTAATCTTTTTCCTTAATTGACATTGGGCGCCGCCGACGGCAGCGCCCGCAAGGTTGTTTGATCCCGAATTCTGTTCAGCGGTTCATTTCGCTTTCGAGCATGTCCTCGACCCGGAGCTGATTGGATCTCCAGACGTTATTCTCGTTGGCGAAGGTTTCGATGTTGACGTTGGTGAGATGGGCCATGGTCTGGATGTCTTTCGTCGCCAGCTCCTGCTCGCCCATCTTGGCGTAAAGCGTCCCCCGGCTGTGATAGGCCAGACCGTACTCGGGATTGAGTTCGATCGCCTTGTTGAAATCGCGCAGCGCCGCGTCGCCGTCTCCCTTGCTTTCCAGCGCCAAGCCGCGCATGTGAAAGGCCCGCGCATAGGACGGATCGACTTCAAGGCTGCGGTTGAAGCTCTCGATGGCTGCATCCGGCCGATTCATTTTCAATTCCGCCACCCCGCGGGTGGTCAGGGCCAGCTTGTGGTCAGGATTGATTTCAAGCACCTTTCCAAGAAGCTCGACGCTGTTTTCGTAGTTGTTTTTCAGAAACTCGGACATGGCATGTTCGAAAAGGTTCTTCGTGTTATCGGTAGTCATTTTGACCTCGCTGTTCGGGTTGGTTAGGTCCTGCCGGGCAGGATTTGTCTAAAAATTTTTAGACAAAATTAATGCCGGTCATGGCCGTGTCAACAAAAAAAAGTGAAAAATTCGCTGACCGCCGCCCAACAGCGCTGCAGCGCATAGTGGAATGCGCCGCGGCCGAGAAGCATGGATCGAACAGTTCACTTGAAAATTTGAGCGATAGCGGGCATGAATGAACTGCGATCCACACGGAGCTGCTTGATGGAACCGATGCCGTTGCGTACCCGAATTCACGAGATGGCCGCCCGCTGGCTGGCCGAAGGCAGCCGCCCGGATGATCTCCGCATTCACACCGACACGTCGGACTTCTTCGCGCTGGATGCCGGGGATATTGTTGTGCTGGACAGCAGGCCCTATTTGGTCCGCAACAGCATCCGGGAGGGCCGTTTCGGGCTGGAAGACGAGGTCAAGCACTGGGTCAAGCGCTCGATCGATTTGGTGAGCGGCGCGATGTGCATCATCAAGCTCGTTTTCTACGAACGCTTCACGGCCACCATCGGCGGCATCACCTTCGAGTGCTTCCGCAGCCCGCGCAAGGAGGCCCGCATCCTCGACCTGGTCAACGCTCATCCCAACTTTATGCACGGGCGTTCCGCTGCGGACGACAAAGGCAACATCGTGCGCGTGCTCGAATACATCAGCGGGTCCTCGCTTGCTGCGCATGTGGCCGACCTGGAGCAGGACCACGAATCCTATTTCTACACGACGCTTCCAGGCATTTTGGCAAACTACCTTCGCTGCGTGGAGGCGATCCGGTTTCTGCACGACCACGGAGAAAAGCACGGCGATATCCGGCGCGATCACATCCTGATCGACAACGAAAGCGGACATTACCGCTGGATCGACTTCGACTACAACTACCGCCACCGCGAAAACATTTATGGCTACGACTTGTTCGGGCTGGGGAACGTGCTGATCTACCTGGTGGGCAAGGGCGACGTGCTGCTGCCGGACCTCCGCAGCCGCAATCCGGAGCTGCTGTCGCGGCTGACGGACGGGGATATGAACATCGTCTTCCACAACCGCCTGGCGAACCTGAAAAAGGCCTTCGCTTACATCCCCGATTCGCTGAACCGGATTCTGCTGCATTTTTCGAGGGGCGCGAACTGGTTTTACGAAGAAACCCCTCAGATGCTCCAGGACCTGCACCAGGCCAAGGCCGATATCCGCTAACTTTGTTGGCCAGCGGGGCCGAGGAGGGCAAAATGACGAATCGAGGCGAACTCAATTTTAACCGCAACGTCCTGCTTGCGGTAGACGACTCCGAGAACGCCAGGCGCGCCGTGGCCTATGTCGCTTTCATGCTCGGCGGTATTGTAGGCTCCCGGGTGACCCTGCTGCATGTCATCTCCGAGCCGGAGGAGGACTACTTCGCCCAAATCGAGGAGAAGCAAGAATGGCTGGATCAATACCGGCGCCGCGTCGAGACCTTCCTGGAGCAGTACCGCCGTGAGCTGGTCGATGCCGGGTTCCCGGCGGAGGCCGTTCAAACCAGCGCGCCGCTGCGCCACTGTCCTTCCATCGCCGAGTGCATCCTGTCGGAACTCGACCGAACCCGGTACGGAACCCTCGTGGTCGGCCGGCAGGGATTATCGCGCAAGGAGGAGTTCCTTTTCGGCAGCGTCTCCAGCAAGATCGTCGGCCATGCCCGCAATTGCGCCGTGTGGGTCGTGGCTTGAAACAAGGAGCCTATGGTGACACCTCAAAGTGTTCTGCGCGACCGGTTGATGCGCTTTGCTGCCGGGCTGCGTTTCCCCAAACTGCTGGCGATTACCGTCGCCCTGTTCATCCTGGATGTGATTATCCCGGACATGATCCCCTTTGCCGATGAGATCCTGCTGGGGCTGCTGTCACTGCTGCTGGCATCTCTGAAAAAGCGCGGCGCGGGCGGACGGTAGCATGCGGGTGGCTATCGCGTCGCGGGTCCGGCGATGGATTGGGGGGATTCAGTTCGGAGTTGAACTTTTCCGGATCAACCCTTCAAATCGATTTTTTTGGCGGTCGCGGTGTGCTTCAAGCTCGCTGAGCAGCGCATGGCCTGCGGGCAGCTGTCGTTTCAGCTTCCAAAGGGACTCATCCAGCCGTTCCAGCCAGTGTGCACCCCGGGGGCCGTATTCTTCTTGCCCTCCGTCTTCTCGTTCCATCCGCATGCACATATCGTAAAGCCCGTAGTAGGCTTCGTTGAAACTCAGGATCTCGTGGGCGCATGCCGGGCCGTAGGCCCTCAAAAGGGCTTTCCACAGGGATCGCTCGGGGTTGTAGGCCGACGTGTTCCATACATAATCCGCCACCGTCGCGAATTTGACGCGGTACACCTCGGAGTCCGCCGCGCCGTTCACATACATGTGCCGGCCATCGTTTAGCTCATGAAAACCGGTCGGCCGGTCGATGTCCAGCGGCTCGAAGAGGTTGCACATGCGCACCTTGCCCGGGTAATGGGTGGTGTAGCCGCCGTAGACCGTTGCTTCCAGGTTGCGGGCGTACAGGGTGTTGTCCCAGAACATCGGCCAACGGCCGATGAGATTACGGTAGCGCCGCAGATCGGCCAGGTCGAGGGACAGGGACCTGACCGTCGGCCCGGTCCAGATGATGGCGACCTCGGTCGGTATCTGGGCAACGAGTTCTTTCAGGTAGATTTCAGCCTTGCCCTCGCTGCGGTCGATGAACTCGTTGGCATACCACGGCGGGCAGAATTCGAACTGGGTTCCGGGGTAATCACGGTCCAGCCATGCCTTCAGCCGATTGATGACGTAGGAGTGTGCGTTTTGAAGGTTGACGAAGCGTTTGCGATCCTCCGGCGTGTAAAGGGAGAAATTTTTGCGGTTTCGGCCTTCGTGCGGCACGAAATCGTCGGCAAGGAGCATGATCGTGCGGGCCCCGGCGTTCAGCCCGTATCCAAAAACCTCCTGAAGCGTTTCCAGGCTTTTGGTGTCGGCGTGGGTCCAGGTGGTGCGGGCGAGATCGTCAAGGGCCTCGGCGGCCGGCTCGAAGTCGAAGTGCGAGTAGGGGTTGACCATGATGCCGAGGGACATCACTTCGTTTTCACGGCAGCGCTGCCCGATCTCGGCGATCCCGGTCTTAAACAGGGCATCCGGCTGGTACCAGGCCTTCGTCCGACCCTCGTAGCCGGCATAAACCTTGTTCAGCTTGAATTGGCCCATCAGCTCCAGACCCTCGATGTCGCGGTCAAGCTCCGCAAGCGTTTGCCAGCGTTTGAGCAGGTACGAGCGGCCTAAAAAATCGGGGTGGTCAATCACAGCGGCGCTTTGGTAGGCGCAGCGGTCGTCGTCGAGGAGCTGGGCGATGGTGGCGGCGGCATAAAAGTTCCCGACGGCGTCCTCGCCGGCCAGGAAGACCACATGGCAGGACCCCGCCTCGACAGGCTGGATGACGTAGCCCTGAGGCTTGCCGCTGACCGATGCCAGCGGCAAGGAGGGCGCCCATTTGCGCAGCAGGCGGTTGCGACCGATGGAGAAAACCAGCCGTGCGGCCAATAACTCAGTGTCGTCGGAATCTCCTCCGACGACGTGCGCCTTGAGCTGTGGCAGGTCGCCGGCGGGTCTCACCCGGGCCAGGGCCGCGTTGAGCTTTTTTTCCAGCAGACCCGCCGCGGCACGGTCGGCGGGTGCAGGATCGTCCGGAAGTACGATCACGGGGCGGGTGCTATCGGCGCTGCCGGGGTCGAGGTAGGTCACCTCACGAACACCTCGGACTTCTTTGGGGGTTGGTATCAGACTCTCCCAGCGAGTAAGCGGCCGGTCGATATAAGGTTTCAGGCGCTCCCGCGCGCTGAAATTCCACTTCGAGTAACGGAAAACCACATCGTCCAGCCACATGGTGCCAGAACCCTTCAGGCCGAAGAAGAGGCGCACGTAGCGCGCCCCATCGGGGAGGTCGCCTTCCGAGAAGGGATAATTGTAGGTTCGGGCATGCACTCTGGCCCAGTCAAAGTGGTCGACCGACCAAAAGTTGGCAAACGAGTAGCTCTTGTCGGAGGTGTCGATCAGATTCCCGCCGACCGGGTTTATGGCGGTTGAATCCACAGGCCTTTTTTCGGCATCGAAGAAAAACACCCGGACCGAGACGGCATCGCCCAGCCGGCCGCCGAATCGGTGCCGGTTGCCGGCCACATGCTTGAGTCGGACCGCATAAGTGAAGTCGTAGTTACCGGGAATGACTGGGATGTAGCCGCTGATGATGCCCTCCGCCGTATCCATCTCTCCGGCCTGAGCCCGGTGGATCTTGATGGCCCGTCGGCCCAGGTGAACTTCATCGGGGGCGGCCCCGGTCTTCCGGTGGGCCCATTCAACCCGGGTTCCGACCTTTTCCCAACCAAAAGGCATTTCGTGATTGGCCATCCCCTCAATTGGCGAACCATTCTGCTCGAATGAAGGATTGGGTACCAGGTTACCCTTTTCGAGCTGCTGCAACCTCATTTCGTAGGGGATGCCCAGGGGGTCGGAGCTGGACCAGGCCGATGGGTGGGCTGAAGCGGAAGAGCCGCCGCCGGTCGTGAGCATCAGCGCACAGCAAATTGAAAACCGTAAGGCTCTCATGACAAATTCCGATTTCATACGGAGATATGGATCGGCGTTTCTCCCTCGGCGCTTTAGGCGCCATTTTTCATGATGGTTTCATGCCATCAAAAAAACGATCCTCTCCCCCTTGCGCTGGGGGGGGGGGGAACCATGCCCATATTCTCGGCCATCAGATGCGGTCGAGATCGAATCACCGCGAAAAAAGGGAGGTACTGAAAATGAAACGCAAAGGTTACGCCAAATCTAATAATCGTGAACAGAGCTACATCGAGTCTGAAGAGGAAAGAGAAAGAGGGCACGTCGATGCCCGGCACAATAACTTCGAGTGCGAGAACAAGACCAATCTGGGATGCGACCCCGGAATCGATGTCGCCGGATAACCTCATCTGCGCGGATGAAGGGGGCAGGGTCTAAAAAGGACTCTGCCCTTTTTTATTGGGATCCCTTCACAGGCAAGCCGGGCGAAACAGCCCCGAGGTCCAATTGAAACAATAGATCGCTGGCAGGGGCCTGCGGGTCCCGCCGCTCCGCCGCCTCCGCTACACGCCTGGCTTCGTCTGCCCGTCGGCGAAAACTCTTGGCAGCTGCTTCGGCTTCGGCGGTGCTCTCGAGGGCGGGACCGCCTTTTAGTTGCTCCTCGGCGGCTTTCGCCCTCTGATCCAACATAACGGCTTGAACATGCAAGATTTCGCGGGCCGATCCGGCTGTGCCGTAGGCGATTTCATCGGAAGGCAGGTTGCAGTCCCCTTTGTCCCAAATGCGCTTGGCCAGTGGCGATCTTACCGCCTCCACCACGTTATAGAAAAGGGTTTCGTCCTTCGGAACGATATCGTTTTCCATAAGGGTTTTAATGGCCACGCCCATGACCCGAGCCGACTCATCGAATGAAACCTGATCGTAGTCTGGGGTGCTGCAGTGGTGCGCCATGAAAAGCCAGTCGTGGATGATGTAGGCCGGTCCCATTCCCCAAGGAGAATAGCCTGGAACCGACCATAACAGACGCGGGACGGAGCCGCCGTCGGTGTACATGGGCTTCGGTTCGAATAGGCGGCCGTCGGTGGTGGTGAAGCGCAGGGGATTGGTTCGGTTTGGAACGTACAAAAATCGGTCCGGCTTCAGCCAGCGGATGTCCACCACTCCCTCGAACCTTCCTGTCGAGCTATTTTCATAGGCGTGGTGGGCAAAGCATCCGGCCAGCATCAGCGCGGACAGGACCAACACGACCCCCATTCGTTGCATGTGTTTTACCCCGCATTCATTTTCGGTGAGTGACGTCCCCAACGCATGGTCCGTTCCAACTGAATTGCGATGGTGCTCTGCCTGGCGGGAAAAAATGGGGGCCTGGCGTTAAATCCGGCCGTTAGGTCAGCGCGGCTTTGAAAGGCTCTATCCCCACCCGATCGATCATTTTGCCCAGGCGCTCACCCTTCTTGGCATCCCTCGTGTAAACCGCGACCACCTTTTCGACGGCGGCCAGCGCGGAGGTGTCGTCCAGCCTGTCGGCGATTTCCTGGCCGATGCGGGGCTCGGCCCCCACGTTGCCGCCGATGACCAGCGCCCAGCCCTCCTTGCGGCCGATCAGGCCGATGTCGCGCACCCAGGACTCGGCGCAGCTCAGGTGGCAGCCCGAAACGGCCATTTTAAACTTTCCGGGCAGCTGTTTGGCATGGTAGACATGATCGAGTTTCAACCCGACTCCGATGGCGTCCTGCTGCCCGATCTTGCAATAAGTGTTGCCGGGGCAGGCGCGGATGCTGCGCACGCAAAGCCCCACGGCGGCCCCCTTGTCCAGTTTCAGGTCCTCCCAGACCCGCTCGATATATTCCTCCTTGAGGCCGATGATGGCCACCCGCGTGGCCCCGGTGATCTTGATGGCCTGGGCCTGGTATCTTTCCGCCACATCCGCGAGCCTGCGAAGAAGCTCCGGGGTGAGCAGCCCGCAGGGGATGTGGGGGGCGACAGCGTAAGTTTGTCCGTCTCTTTGGGGAATCGCACCTTTTTCTCCAAGCTTCAACATGGTTCATCTCCTAAGATTTTTTTGGAAAGTGCTCCTAGAAGTAATGAATTCCGTAGTTTGGCGGTACTATGGCAAAGACGGGTATCCGTGTCAACATGACCCGGGGGAGGATTTCATTTGTCTATGACGGCGTCCATTCGGAAACGCCGATTCACTTATCGTGTCGCTTTGTCTGAACCGCGAACTCCAACACTGCCTGGTCTGTGGCGCGAAACTCGGTCCAGCACGCCTGGAGTTCCCGAAGCAATTGAATCTCCTTTTCCGCGGGATACGCTTCGATGAGTTGACTGAGCTCCTGGAAGTCCTGTTCGGCGGCCATGATCCCGCGCACTGCCTCTTCGGCAAACGCGATGGAGGCTTCGTCGCTTTCGGCCATGACGGCGCTTTTCTCCGACTCCACCGATTTGATCATGTTGATCCGAATCGCGTAAATAACGGCCGTCTTTCTGGCTATAACCTTGGGGACAATGTCCATTCCGAGCGTGGCATCCCGGTAACGGACACCGATAATAAGCAAGGCGGCAACCAAGGCCAAGACGGCCAGCAGAAGCCACAAGGGACTAAGTTTCCATATTGAAGTGGCTTTGTCCATTCTCAATTTTTGATTTGGAAATCAATAGTCGAGACATGACACCGATAACCATGCGGGTTTTTTTGAGCCCTACCGGCATCCTGGCTGCGTTTCGGTTGACATAGCCAGGAGCACTCAGTATTTTGCCCCTCGTCAGGTTCTGCCTGATATACCCGCCTCGAATTGCATTTGAAAGGAATGTTTAAGGAAGATTATGGATATCACCACCGCCGTTCTGACCATCCTGGGGTTGGCCGTATTCGAGTCCATCACCAGCATCGACAACGCCATCATCAACGCCGAGGTCTTGGCCACCATGCAGGCGAGAGCGCGGCGCTGGTTTCTGACCTGGGGTATCGCCATCGCCGTCTTCGGCGTGCGCGGCTTGTTGCCGTGGCTGATCGTCTGGGTCATGGCGCCGGGGCTGAACCCCTGGCAGGCTCTGACGGCCACGTTTACCGACGACCCAGCGGCGCAGAAAGCCATCCAGGAAAGCGCCCCGGTTCTGCTCATCGGCGGAGGCGTGTTTTTCATTTTTCTCTTCTGCAACTGGTTGTTCCAGGAGCCCAAGAAATTCGGGCTGCCCGGTGAAGACTTCTTTGCGCGGCAAGGTGCCTGGTTTTACGCGGTGGTTTCGGTGGCGCTGATGCTGATCGTCTGGTTTGCGTTGAAGAAAGACCCGATGCTGGGGTTCGGCGCGGTGGTGGGTTCGACGGGTTTTTTCATCACCCATGGATTCAAACGTTATGCCGAGTCCCAGGAGGAAAGGCTGCTGCACGATCAGACCAGCATGTCGGACATCGCCAAAATTCTTTACCTGGAGGTGATCGATTCCACCTTTTCGATCGACGGGGTGGTGGGGGCTTTCGCCTTCACGCTGTCAGTGCCGCTGATCCTTCTGGGCAACGGCATCGGCGCCATCGTCGTGCGGCAGCTCACCATCTACAATTTAGAGAAGATAAAGAAGTACATTTATCTTAAAAACGGCGCCATGTACTCGGTGCTGGTGCTCGGTTTTGTAATGCTGGCGCACGGCTACGGCGTGCACATCCCCGAGTGGCTGGCGCCGCTGGCGACTATCGTCATCGTCGGGTATTTTTTCTGGAAGTCCTGGAGACATGCCAAGTCAGCCGGCGCCTGATCGGCCATCGGCGGCACTCATACATGAGCTCTCTGACTTTGCGCAGGCAAAGAAGGTGAACCCCGTGGTCAAGATCCTGACCGGCGCTGTTTGCATTTACGCGGCCTACTGCGCCCTGCTGTTTTTCGTGCAGCGCCAGGTCATATTCCCGCGCTATATGATACCGACTCCTGCGGCGCCGGATCTCAAAGCGATGAAAATCGAGCCGTTGTGGCTGGAGACCTCCTTCGGCAAGGTCGAGGCGTGGTATCTGCCTCCGCTGGCCGCTGAAAAGCCGGCGCCGGCGGTCATTTTCGGTCACGGCAACGGGGAGCTGATCGATTACTGGCCGAACGAGTTTCGACGCTTTGCCTCCATGGGGGTCGGCCTGCTCCTGGTGGAGTATCCCGGCTATGGGCGATCAGCCGGCTCCCCTTCTCAGACGAGCATCTCCGAAACCTTCACGCTGGCATACGACCTTTTGGCCGCCCGCAAGGACGTCGACCCGGCGCGCATCGTCCTGTTCGGGCGCTCGCTGGGCGGCGGCGCGGTCTGCGATCTGGCGCTCAAACGGCCGTCGGCGGCGCTCATCCTCATGTCCGCCTTCAAGAGCGTCAGCGCGTTTGCCGTCCGCTACCTGGCGCCCGCGTTCCTGATCCGGGACCCCTTCGACAACCTGGCGGCCGTTCGGCAATACCAAGGTCCCGTGCTGGTCATCCACGGAAATTTCGACGAAGTGGTGCCGTTCGGCCACGGCCAGGCGTTGCATGCCGCCGCCCGAAACGGGAAAATGATCGTTTACGAGGCCGGCCACAACGATTGCCCGCCGGACTGGGCGGCCTTCTGGCGCGATGTGGAGGGTTTTTTACGGGCCGCCGGGGTGTTGTAACCCTGGATGCAGGGCGGGGCAAGCGGCGCAGTCCTGCCGAAAGAGAAGCGACTCTCATGTGGGAGTGGCTTCCAGCCACGATAACATCGCGTTAAGAGGCAAGCATGTTGAAGAAGGAATCGCACAAGAAGGGATTCGGTGGGGCCTGCCGCCTGCTGGTGCTGGCGGCCATTCTGGCGGCGGCCTCGTCAAGCCATGCCGACGTCGAAGTCATCGCTCTGCTCTATCGCAGTCCTTCGGAGGTTCTGCCGCTGGTGAAGCCGCTTCTATCGCCCGAAGGCAAAATATCCGCCGACGATCGCACCCACCAACTCATCATCGTCGACAGCGAAGAGGCCATCGAGCGTATCAAGCAGACCCTGGCCGTTATCGACCGGCAGGCGCCGTCCGCCACCATCCGGGTTCGCTTCCAGGAGACCGGAGAAAGCCAGAGCCGATCCATCGCCGGCGGCGGCCGGGTTTCCGGGGACAGCTGGTCGGTGTCCGCCGGCCGCAGCCGGCAAAGAGGGGATGGTGTGGATGTGCGGGCACAGGATCGCAGCGTCAACCGTTCCGGGGAGTCGGAATACTTCATCAATGTGCTCTCCGGCAGTTGGGCGTATATCAGGGTCGGCCAGGACGTCCCTTACTCCGCCTATTGGGTGGACCTCTGCCGGCGGTATGGGCGCACGGTGGTTTACCGTCGCATCGAGACGGGCTTCGATGTCAAACCCATCATCCGCGAAAACTTGGCCGAAGTCGAGATCGTGCCGCGCATATCCGCGATGGATGCGGAAGGCAGTACGGGCGTCGTGCGCTTTGCCGAGGCGGCCACCCGCATCCATGCGCCGCTGGGGCAGTGGATGGTTATCGGGGGATCGGACCAGAGAACCAGCGAGGTGGTGCGCGCCATCCTTGAGGCCGGCGGCAGCCGGCAGTCATCGGCGTTGAGCATTCAGCTGATGATAGAAGCCCAGTAAGCCGGCGGGCGCAGAATTGCGAAGGAGGAAAGAGAGCTATGCGCGACATTGATTTCATGACGATGTATGAAAAGGTGATGAAGCAGATCCAAGCAGGGGCTTTTCTCACGGTGCAGGCGGGGGAGGCGCTCAACACCATGACCATCGGATGGGCCACGATCGGCTATGCCTGGAGGAAGCCCATCATGATGATAATGGTGCGGAACTCGCGGCATACCTTCGGCATCATCGAGAAGGCCGCCGACTTCACCGTCAGCGTTCCAGCCGGAGACATGAAAAAGGAGATCGCCTTCTGTGGGACCAAGTCGGGTCGGGACGTGGACAAGTTCAGGGAGTGTGGGCTCAAGGCCGCACGCAGCCAGAAGGTCGTCTCTCCCATCATCGAGATCCCCGGCACCCACTTCGAGTGCCGCATCGTCTACAAGAACGCGATCGTCCCGGCGCTTCTGACCCGCGATTATGACCCGATCTATCCCGAAAAGGACTATCATACCCTTTATTTCGGCGAGATCCTGGCATGCTATGAACTCTGATCGTGAAACAACGGTTGATTGTGGTCGGCGTTGCACTATGTTGGGGCCAAACGAATTCACAAGGATAAGGATCTTGGCATGACAGCGCCCACCACCGTGTATCTTGTCAGGCACGGTAACGTCCACAACCCCAACAGAATTCTTTATGGCCGCCTGCCGCGATTTCGGCTGAGCGCAAAGGGCCTGGAGGAGGCGCGCTCGGCCGGACGGTTCCTGAACGGCACCCCCATCGCCGCTTTGTACTGCAGCCCGCTCCTGCGGACCCGGCAGACCGCACGTGAAATTCATGCGTTTCACCCGGCGCTCGCACTCCAGCGCTCGCCGCACTTGGTCGAGGTGCTCAACGCCTTCGAGGGTCGGCCGAGCGCAGAGGTCGACGCTCGGAACGGGGACGTCTACACCGGCGTCGGCCCGCCGTATGAGCAGCCGCGCGACATCCTCGCCCGCACCCTGAGGTTTTTCCTGTTGGCACGCGGTCGCCACCCCGGCGAGAACGTGGTTGCGGTCACCCACGGAGATGTGATCGTCTTCGCCATGCTCTGGGCACGCGGGTTGGCGCTCACACCCCAAAACAAAGCCAATCTGCATGTGCTCGGTTTCACCGGCGGCTATCCCGCTACTGGCTCGCTCACGGCCTTCACCTTCCGGACGGACTCGCCCCGCGAGCTGCCGGAAGTGCGCTATTTCAAACCATGATAAGCCTTGACATCAACGCATCAAAACTACTATGTATTGATGTATGAGAACTACGCTGACTATAGACGAAGATGTCGCTTCCCTTTTGGAGCGGGTACGCAGAAACCGGAAACTCACTTATAAGGCAGCGGTCAATGAGGCCTTGCGCTACGGGCTAAAGGCAATGACGACCCCACCCCGGCTCGCAAAGCCTTATAAGACGCGAACGTTGTCACTTGGGCGTTGTTTAGTGGGTAACCTTGATGATGTCTCTGAAGTTCTCGCCATAGCGGAAGGAGAGGACTTCAGGTGATCTTGGTTGACGCCAACCTGCTGGTATACGCCCATGTGATCACTTTCCCACAGCACCAGGGCGCTCGCGAGTGGCTGGATGAGCGCCTCAACGGAATCGCTCCGGTTGGCCTGCCATGGCCCAGTATTCTCGCCTTCTTGAGAATCGTAACCAACCCGCGCATCTTCGAACGGCCGGAGGCGCTTGAAAACGCCTGGCGGCAGGTCGAAGAATGGCTTGACTGCTCTTCTGTTTGGATTCCGCAACTTACCGAACGCCATGGCGAAATATTAAAACCCTTGTTGATTGACCAGCGGTTACGGGCCAATTTGATCCCTGATGCGCACATGGCGGCACTCGCGATCGAGCATGGGCTGATTCTCTGTTCCACCGATGGTGACTTTGGGCGATTTTCAGGTCTGCGTTGGGAAAACCCGTTGCGCGATCGGGGTGCCAGCTAATCAAGAATGGGTTGTGGATCCCGCCTTTTTTCAATCATATACATGAGGGTTGCGCGTCCGATTCCGTTCTCAATCGAGAAATTAAATCAGTTGCTCGGCGCAGGCGACTGATCAGAAGCGGACAGATGCAAGGCTTGCGAACGCCTGAGGAATGAGGCGTACGATGAGTACGCCGCAAAGACGAAGGGTGAGCGTAACGCTGCAGATGGCCGCTTATCATCAGTCGGCTAGGGTGGGGCTTCGACGCGGTGGAACCCCTCCGCCAGTCCGAAGGACTCCCCCACCGCCATCTCCCGGCAGCGCTGGCGCAGCCACTCGGCCGGGTCCCCTCGATTGAACTCGCGTACCTGGCTTGCGTGGCAGCGCAAGGCGGCAATCTTGAGATCGAAGGTTGCCGTGATGTCGGAGCGGAAGTTGATCTCCTCGGTCCCCCAGAGAAAAAGCTCCCGCACTTTATGGGGCATGAACCCCTCCGCCAGCAGGTCCGGGTAGGCGAGGCGGTCGCGGGCATAGGGGAAGACGGCATCCAGCACCACCTGGCCGATGATGCGGTGATCGCGGTGCCAGATGTAGCGGCGGTAGGGGTCCGATGTCATGACAATCTCGGGCCGGAAGGTCCGAAGCATGCGCACGATGAGCTTGCGGAACTCGGCGGTGTCCTCCAGTCCTTGGTCGGGCTGCCGCAGGAACGTTACGTCCTGGACCCCGAGGAGTCGGGCCGCGGCGCGCTGCTCCTCCTCGCGGATCCCGATCAGCATCTCGGGGGTAAGGGTGGGGTCGGTGGTCCCCTTCTCACCGCTGGTGCAGATGAGATAGGCCACCCGCCGTCCCTCCCGGATCCACTTGGCCACTGTTCCGGCGGCGCCGAACTCAGAGTCGTCCGGGTGCGCGGCGATCACCAAGACATCCGCTGAAGCCGTCAACTCAACCTCCCTCTTCCATCACGGCAAGCAGCCCGCAGCCGCAGCAAGCCTGCTTGGCATGCCGTCGGCCGAGATCCACGGCGTGCCCTAAATGAGCGGTTAAAGCAAAATCAGACTTTAAACTGGTTCTGTAAACCTTTAAGACATCGGCCGCCACCCGCGGCCAGCTGTAGCGCAATGCGGACCGCCGAATGGCCGTGGGTGCCACCGGCTGCATCACCCGTTGGATCAGCATTCTGTTCATGGCAGCCGCCAGCGATTCGGGTCTGAGGTCGGACGCAAGCCGTCCGGCGTCAGGATCCCCCAAAAGTTCCTCCATGGCGCCGACGCGGTTCGCCACCACCGGAGTGCCGCAGGCCAGGGACTCCAGAGCCACCATGCCGAAGCTCTCGTACGCCGACGGGACGACGAGCATGTCTGCCGCGCTGTAAAAAACCGGCAGGTCCACCTGATCTACACGGCCCATGAACGTAACGCGCTCGGAAAGGCCGCAGGCTTGGCTCATCTGCAGCATCCGCTGACGATCCGGGTCGCCGTTTCCGTCACCGCCGACGATGATGAGCCGCAGCCGCGGCAGCGACTTCAGGCAGGCGGTCGCCTTGAGCAGCCGCTCCAGGCCCTTTTCCGGGGCAAAGCGCCCCACATAAAGAGCCAGGATATCGTCATGGGCTGCACCTGCACCGATACGCCGGCGCGCTTGGGCCTTGTCCAGAGGCTGAAAGAGGTCGAGGTCCACCCCGCAGGGTACCACTGCGATCGACTCGTCCCGCGCGGGGTAGTGCCGCAGCAGGTTGTTCTTTTCCTTCGCCGAGGTCATCAGAATGCGGTCACAGGTGTCGGATAGTTCACGTTCGACAGCCATGCGGACGTCCGGCTCCGACCCTGCACCGCAAACGCGGCGCTTCACTTCCCCGAGGGTGTGAAACGTGGTGATGTGCGGGGTTCCCCACGCTTTCCGGGCCCAGGAACCCACCTGGCCGGAGAGCCAGTAGTGGCTGTGAATCAGATCATAGGCCGCGGCGTTTTGCGATCGGAACCGATCGAGAGCCTCGAAAAAGGCGGACAGGTGAGGATAAAGGGCCGTTTTCGGGGCATGCCCGGCCGCTCCGACCGCCAGCGGGATCAGGCGCACATTCACGGAAAGCCCGCGCGTGCGGCCGGCCTGGCCATCCTCGACCGCGCGCGTGAAAATATCGACCCGGTGGCCACGCAGGCCCAGCTGCCGGGCGAGTTCCCGGATATAGACGCTCATTCCGCCGGTGTCCTGGGTGCCGAGCTTGCCCACCGGGCTCGAGTGCACGCTGATCATGGCGATATGCAACGGTTTCATGTCGGTTTCTTTCAGTCGCTACGCCGACGGCCAACGGCCGGTCACCGCAGCTCGATCGTGCAGCGGTATAAGGTTACGGGCTGCCCGCCCAGATGACGTTTGTAGGTTTCGGCTCCCCGCAGGAAATCGTAGGCCTTCATGCCGGAACGGATGCTTTCCCGGATGCTCAAGGCTTTGCAGAGAATCCCTGCGCTCAACGACTGATACTGCTCATCGTAGGCGCTGTTGTAGAGGTACATCGTTCCGTGATGATGGAAGCACATGGCCGCCGCGGCCGGGACACCTCGGATTTCCAGGAAAAACAGTCGCAGGCGATCCTCCTCCGCCAGCGATTGCGACAGCGTTTTGAAATAGGCGATCATCGGCGCCTGCATGAAATCAGCCTTGTCCCGTCGGGTGGAGCGAAAAAGTTTGAAAAAAACCTCCATGCCCTCAACCAGCGGCTCCTGATCCGAGACGGTTCGAAAGACATGGGGTGCGGTCTGGTCTATGCGTCTCAGTTTACGCCGCAGCTCATGGCGTTGTTTGCCTGATAGGATCTTCAGATAGCTCTCCCAGGATTCGGGCAGAGCGAGTTCCAGCGATGCGTCTTTGGGTTCGATCTCAACCGTGAGGCCCCGGCGGCGCGCGGCGGGTGCGATCTCCCGCAGGACGATCGAATCCGGCCGCAGCAGCTCAAGATCCAACCGGTCGACACCCCGGCAGCGAAGATGGTCGCCAAGGGCCTGGAAGAAAACTTCAGCCTCTGCCGGCGCCGTGATGACGTCCAGGTGATCGCAGACATTCACGTCGCCGATCAGGCGGGCGGTGTGGCCCTGAATCATCAGGGGCGCGACCCCGATCGGTTCGCCCCGGCGGCGCACCGCAAGGATATCCGGCCGGCCGCGGCCAAAGCTCTGCCACCATACCTCCATCCACAGCGGCAAGACAAAAGGGCTGACCCACCTCAATTGCGAACGGGGATCGGAGTGAATCGCGGCCAGGCTTTCGAACGTTTCGGGCGTGACGGCCTCCGCCATCATTCCATCCTCGGCAACATAAGGTTCGCTTTTACGAATGGCTGTATGTAGCATCGTTTTCAGAGGATTTCACCTCGGGCGGCCCCGCGTCCGCCAGATGAACGGTTCTGTCTTCCCGCGCCGCAGCCGCCAGTGCATCCAAGACCTGCATATTGCGGACGCTTTCCTCCGGCCCGAATTCCAAAGCCTGTTTTCCCTGCACGGCGCCGGCGAAATGCTCCACCATCAGTCGATATTCATCCGCTCCCGGAACGGTGCGGACGTCTCCGGCTTCGTCCGTTTTGGTCCGCAGCGTATATCGCGCCGGTTGCTCCCAGGGGATGTACGCGTCGTGAGGCAGTTCGATCGCCGCCGCGCTTCCCACGACGCTGTAAGTCTGTTGCAGAGCCGATACAAAACCGGCCTCGATGCCGGCCAGGGCGCCGTCGGGGAACCGCAGGATCCCGGCGAGGTGAACGTCGACCCCGTGACGGTACACCGCCTGCGCCTGCACGCAAACGGGCTCCTGGCCCAGCAGCCAGCGCGCCGTGCTGACGGCGTAGCAGCCGACGTCCAGCAGGGCGCCGCCGCCCATGTCCGGCCTCAAGCGGGCGTTGCCCGCGGACTCCAGGACCTCGGGCGCCATGGCATAGGTGAAAGCGGCGCGCACGCTCCGCGGCCTTCCCAGTTCACCGGCAGCCACCAACGCTTTGATTTCGCGGCTCCGGGGATGAAACCGGTACATGAAGGCCTCCATCAGCAGCCGGCGGTTCGCGCCGGCCGCATGGGCCATCTCCCGGGCTTCTGCGGCGCTGCAGGCCAGCGGCTTTTCACACAGAACGTGTTTGCCGGCGGCGAGCGCCTTCAACGTCCAGGGCCGGTGCAGGTGATTCGGAAGGGGCAGGTATACCGCCTCCACCTTGGGGTCTGCGAGAACGCCGTCGTAGGTGTCGTACACCCGCTCAATTCCGTACTGCTTCGTCGCTTCCCGAGCATTTTCGGGACTGCGGGTCCCCAACGCCTGCACCATGCCGTTGGCCGATTTAGCAATCGCCGGAATCACGCACTTGCGGGCGATCGTGGCGTTGCCCAGGATGCCCCAGCGGATACGGTCAGACATATAGAACCTCCGTCGATCCGCCTTTTTCCATGGAGCGCGCGGCTGCTTCCAGAATCGCCACCACTGTGACGGAGTCTTCCAAGGGCGCCGTCAGTGATTCGCCGGTCAGCAGATGATCCGCCAGGTTGCGGTGAAAGCCGAAAGGGTCCCGGGGCGGCAGGACCAATGACTGCTCGACGATTCGGCCGAGATGCTCCCGCCGGCAGAGGAGCAGGGTCGGCGGCATTTCCGTTGCCGGAATGCGATCCTCATGGAAATAGATCAGGGGGTCGGCTCGGAAGGCGCTCACATCCCGCCAATTTCCCAGAATCGCCCCGCCGCTGCCGAGGAGGTACCACTTGGGCTTGCGGACCGCGGCGATGTCCGAATGCAGGAATTCGGCTTCCCGTCCGCCCTCAAAACGGACTTGAATCCGCTCCTGGTCGGCGTTGGTTACGTCATGCCACACCCGTTTATGGCGTGTGCCGGCCACGCTTGCGATCCGGTAGGGCATCAGGCTGACGATCCAGTCCAGATAGTGAGCGCCCCAGTCATAGGCCGTGCCTCCGGATACGGGGCTGTGGGAATGCCAGTACCCGCAAGGGTGGCTGAACCCGCCCACAAAGGTTTCCAAATAAAACGGATCGCCGATCTCCCCGTTTTCGAGAGCCGCCCTAATGGCGAGATAATCCGGATCCCAGCGCCGGTTCTGGTGGCAGCTCAGGTGGAGCAGCAGGTGCTCCGCGGTTTCGGCCATCTTTTCGGCTTCGCGTCGGTTCATTGCCAGCGGCTTTTCACAAACCACGTGTTTGCCGGCCGTCAAGAGCTGCAGGCATAATTCGCAGTGGGTATTCGGCGGAGTGGCCACAATAACGAGTTCCACCTCCCGGGCTTGAGCCAGCTGCTGCACCCCTTCCAGAAGGGCGATGCCGGGGAAGTCAATAGCGGCCTGGTCCCGTCGTTCCGGGTTCAGATCGCAGACGGCTTTCAGTTCGAGCCCGGAAGTCCCCTGAACCCCGGTTCCGTGTATTTTTCCGACCGAAGGCGCGTATCCGAGGATGCCAACGCCGATGCTGCGGCTGCTGGGTGCGCGGCCTGCCAGATATCCCAGCAGGCGGTAGAAGATCTGCCGAAGCACGGGGTGCCGCATGTCCTGCAGGACGCTGCAGGCGGCGCGGCCTCGGCCGGCCGCTCTAACGGTCAATACCGGTAGGTGGGCATAGCGCCAATCCGCATATAGAATCGTTTGCACGTCTGGCCGGTTGAGCGCCAGGGCCGCGTGCCCGCCATTGATATACATCGCGTCCGGCAGACGTGAGGCAATGGGGTGCGCGGGGTTCTCAAATAAAACGCGCAGTTCGGTTTCACACCCCAAAGGCTCGGCCGATACCCCGAAAACCGGCGGCAGACCTATCCCGGCGTTTTGAACCAGATGCAGCCAGCCATGGCCGGAACGCACAAAATCAGTAAGGGCGGCCGCATCCTCGCCCGTCAGGGATGCTCCCTGCGTGACCACCACGTCGGCGCGATCCAGGTCGGCAGGCAGCCGGTCGTGGATTGCCAGTATCAGGTGCGGGATTCTCGTCAGGTAGGACGCCAGGGGCGCCAACCGCTGAGTTTCCGGAAAACCCACGCACACCACCCGAGTCGTTGGGTGCACGATCACGCCGGCCCCCTGCTTGCAAAGAGCGGTGACGACTCCGCATGCGGCGTCTCCACCCGCCAGCGCGATCCCTCCGGGGTGTCCTCCACCAGGACGTTCGCCCGCTGCAGGCTCTCGCGGATGGCGTCGGCTTGCGCCCATTGCCGATCGTGGCGAAACCGACTCCGCAGATCTAGCATCTCCTCCACAATCGGGGCGAGGCAGTCCCCCGTGCCTTTCGGAACCTCGGAAAGCCGGGCTCCCAACAAAACGATCCACTCCCGCAGGATTTCGCGGGCCTGGGAAATGATCTCTTCCCCCTCGAGATCCCGCGCCGCCTTCCAAATGGTGCTGTCGAGTTCCAGCAGCGCGGGGACCATTCGTGCCGGATCGTGTGCGTCGAGGCCGGCATGGAAGTCTTGCTTCAAGATATGAATGGCTTCCCAGAAAGAACCAGGTCGATCGGCAGACGCGGCGGCCGGAGTTTCTTGAGAGGTTGCGGGCGCTATTTTCAAACTGGCGGCCGGCAGCCCGCCGCACAGGCTATCCAGCGGAATACGTTCATTTTTTCTTAGCCGAAGCTCGGCCCCGGCGCGGCGCAAGCTGACCCCGCCGATGCCCCGAATACGCACTTCATTCCGCCCGAGGTCGATGATGCAGGCGGTGTGTTCGTCAAGGCCGAGGATGTGCACATCTTCGGGCAGAAGGGACTCGAGAGTTTTGAACCGGGGCTCGCCCATGAAACAGAAGCGGGTATCGTGCGTCCCGCCTTCGGCGTTGTTCCAGTGGGGGACAACCACGAGATTGAGGCCGAACCGGGAAAGAAGGTCGACGCCCGTGGCCCAGTGCAGCGTTGCCCCCACCTTGTAAATTTCATACACCGGCAGGGTGAACCGGCCGACCGTAAGCGCAGCGGCGCTGGCAGCGATGAGGCAGCCTCCTTGGTCGATGCGTTGCGTCAGGATATCGGCTACGGGCGTGCCGCTCCACTGTCTCACCGCGTAGGTTGGGCTGCCGGGTCCGACCAGGATGAAGTCGGCCTGCTTCAGAGCGATATACGCTTTTTCAGCCTCGAAAGGAGTGGCGGCGTCCTTGGACTTGAAAGACGCCACGGACATCGGGTGGCCCACCTTGTCACGGAAATACTCCACGGCCTTGGCGGATATCTGGTCGGCGTTGAGCTGGAATCCGGCCGGTGTGTCGAGGAACACGGCCCTTGCGTCCGAGCCCTAGCCGGGCCAGCAGCTCCTTGTGGACTTCCACCATGGTTGCGGTGAGCTCCCCCGAACCCATGAGGACGATGGTGCCCTTCGCGGACATTAAATGAACACCCTTCGTGAGTGTGAAATCAGTTTAAGGTTCAAAGTTGAAAGATTAAAGGGAGATGCTTATCCGGATTCGTTCCGGTATTATTAATCGTCCAGAAATAGTACCGTCATGCCGGACAAGATCCGGGGTCCGCCGGAATGACAACGTAAAGACAATTATGAGTCGTTTAATAAGTGTCTTCTGCAATCGGCAGCACGAACCGTTGTCCATGTATTAAGACGGTCTGTCCGCTGCTGCTATAGACGGTGACGGCTCCCTTGCCGTAAACCGTCCATTCGCCGGCCGGGCCGTCGTTCAGCAGACCGGTTTCCTCGTCGATTCCAAGCAAGCACGCATCCGGCAGAAGCCGGGTGAGCCGCGGCACCCAACTCTTCCCGAACGTGTCGTGGTGCGGCAGCACGCAGTAGCCTGGCAGCAGGTTCAGGCCGGGCATCACCTGCCCGGAGGCCTGATCGAAATAGTGCTCGCACAAGACCATGGCGCCCGCGCTGCTGCCGCCGATGACGGCGCCGGTGTTGTAGGCGATTCGCATCGCCTTCCAGGCTATGCTGTCCACCAGGGTTTCAGCCAGGTAGCGGGTGAAGCCTCCCAGCATGAAAACGAATCGGGCGGCTTGCAGCTCCCTGGCCAGCTCCGGCCGGTCGGCCGCGGCGCGATTGATGACGGGAACCGCCCGGACATCGACGGCGCCCAGGCTCTGAAACCAGGCAACCGCGTGCGATCCGGCTCGCAGGTCGTTGTCGTCCGGCGCGGCCGCGGCGGGGATGATGCGAATCGGCGCAGACTTCCCGCCGCTGACTGCCATGGCCCGTTCGTCTGATGCCGCCATCCCGGCGTGAAACTCGTTGCCGCCTTCAAGCAGGATAAGACCCATGGTTCCACCATAACACGCTAAATCAATTGAGAATCAAATTAAGGATCGGCCGCTTGATGTCAATCCGGCCATTTTGACATTACAATAGCTCCGATGATAGAAATTGGACGTTCACCGATCTGGTCCCGCCCTGAACCCCAGCCGAAGAAGGTTAGCATGAAGATTGATTTCCGGAAATTTATTCTGTCAGTCTGCATTTTCTTCATGGGGCTGGCGCTGCTCGCCGCAGTTCCCGGCGCTCAGGCGGCGTCCTTCCGCCCTGAAAAGAGCACGGACGGCGCCGTAATCGCCACCAGCAAGTTCACGACGGTCATGCAGGTCATCTTGAACGCTATCGACCACGGCATGACCATCCGCGAGGCGGTGGACGCCCCCCGGGTCCACCTGCAGTGGATTCCAGACGAATTGCGCATCGAGAAGAACGGTTTGAGCGCCGACACGGCCGAGAAACTCGCGGCGATGGGCTACAAGATTCAGGTGCGGGCCAACATGGGCGACGTGAACGCCATTATGCTGGACTCCAAGACTAAAGCCTTCTGGATCGCATCCGACCCGCGCAACGAGTTTTGAGCCCAGAGGGGTGTTTTTCTTGACACTGCAGAGCCGCTATCATAAGATGCGAGCTCTTGAGGAAAGCGGCTTCACCACAGGCGGGAGCGAGATTTTATAAGTTAACATAAACAAACAAAACATAGGAGGTGCTCGATGAAAAGACTGTTCGGTGTTTGCATGGCGGTTCTGTTTGTGATCGGTGCGGCGGGCTCGGTGCAGGCGGCCGACAACCTGGTGCTTGCCACCGGCGGTACCGCCGGGACCTACTATCCCTTCGGCGGCGCGATGGCCAAGATCTGGAACTCCAAGGTCAAGGACATGAACGTCACCGCCCAGACCTCAGGGGCTTCTGGTGAGAACGTGCGGCTGATCAACAAGAAAGAAGTCGAGCTGGCCCTGGTCCAGAGCGATACCCTGGACTTCGCCTTCAACGCCAAGGAGGCCTTCAAGGAGCCGCTCAAGGGCATGAGCGTCATTGCAACACTCTACCCTGAAATTGTCCAGGTGGTCGTGGCGGCGGGCAGCCCCATCAAAACCTTTGCCGACCTGAAGGGCAAGAAGGTGGGCGTGGGCGCGCCGGGCAGCGGCACCGAAGCCAACTTCCGGCAGCTGTTGGATGCCTATGGAATGAAGAAAGAAGACGTCAACGCCCAATTCCTGTCTTTTTCCGAGAGCGCCGAGGCGTTTAAAGATAAGCACATCGACGCCTTCATCGTGACGGCCGGCATTCCCAACGCGGGCATCATGGACGTATCCACCCAAAATGAAATTCGGATTCTGGACGTCCCTGCCGACGTTGCAAGCCAGCTGACCCAGAAGTACCCCTTCCTGGCGGCGGTAAAGGTTCCGGCCAACACTTACAAGGGCCAGACAGCGGATGTGTCCACGGTGGCGGTGAATGCGGTGCTGATCGCGGGCAACCAGCTCAAGGACGACATGGTCTACAACCTGACCAAGGCCCTGTTCGAAAACCAGGCCGAGCTGGCCGCTGCCCATGCCAAGGGCAAGGAAGTGAACGCTCAGTATGCGGTGCAGGGCGTGTCCATCCCCTTCCACCCGGGGGCGGTGAAGTACTTCAAGGAAAAAGGGTTGATGAAGTAGCTACCCGTTACGAATGAAAAGACCGGACGGGATATCAAGGGTTCGAGGATCCGAGGGGTCCAGGGTTCAAGTGAAACGTTCGAACGTGCCGTTTCATTCGCCCTCGGCCCCTCGTCGCTTGGTCTCATAATGAGTCGACGATGGTTGTTCGCTTTGCTCGCAGCGGGAGCGGGGCTTGCCGGGTTTTCGGTTTGGCCGTTTTTTCTGGTGATCGAGGTTTCTGACGGCCGTATGGGCCGCATCGCGTTCTGTGATCGGGTTCAACCCGGCGAAGAGTTTGTAATTTCATTTGTTCATTCAGTGAACCGAAGGCCCGTCTACGACACCCTGCGGGCCGAGGGAGAACATCTGGTTATTGTCAAGTCCAGGTTCGATGCTTTCGGCGCCGGCATGCCGGAAGCCTCGAACTCGGAGGGAACGCTGGCAGTTGCCCCGGACGGGTGGCTGGAGTGGACGGTCAACCGCTCCGTTCCGGAAGTCACCGTTCGAGTGGGCCGGGTGGCCGATCACATACTGCATCTCAAAAGCCGGGAGATCCGTCTCTCGGACTTAGCTGAACCCGGTAGTTCGTTGACGTTTCGCGTTCGAAAAGTGCGATGGTTCGACCTCATGAAAGGCAGGTGCGTCCCGTGAGCGAGAAAGAAAAAGATCAGGCCCAAACCGGCGTCCTCACCACCTCGATGGAGGGGGTAGAGGTCGTCTCCAAGGAAGAGATCGAAAAGATCCTGAAGCAGGTCGACAAGGAAGCCTCGGCGCGTAAGCTGACCGGGGTTCCTCACTGGATCGTCTATGTCATCGGTGTTTCTTGGTCGATCTTCCAGGTGTACACGGCGGCCTTCGGGTTGTTCCCTGCCCAGTTGCAGCGCTCCATCCACTTGGCATACGCTTTCGTCTTGACCTACCTGCTTTTCCCGGCCCGCGCCAGCGACGAATCCAATCGCTTGAGCTGGTACAACTGGGCGCTGGCCGTTTTCGCCGCTTACATCGGGTTGTACATGGCCATAAACTACATGCGCATCATGGAGGCCGGTGGGGATTATTCGCGCATGGACTACATCGCCGCCGGTTTCGGCATCCTCCTTACAGTGGAGGCCGCCCGGCGGGTGGTGGGGCTGCCGATCGTATGCCTGTCAGTTTTTTTCCTCATCTACGCCTATTTCGGAGCATATTTCCCCGGTTTCATGTCGCACCGCGGTTATTCGCTGGAGCGCATCGCCTCGCACATGTATCTGACGACCGAAGGCATCCTCGGCATCCCATTGGGGGTCGCGGCCACCTTCATTTATCTCTTCATCCTCTTCGGCTCGTTCCGCGAAAAATCGGGGCTGGGGCAGCTCTTCATAGACATCTCCAACGCGATCGCCGGCTGGGCCTCGGGCGGCCCGGCCAAGATGGCCATCGTGACGAGCGCGCTGGAGGGGACGGTGTCGGGCAGTTCGGTGGCCAACACCGTGGAATCCGGCAGCTTGACCATCCCGATGATGAAGCGCCTGGGTTACCGTCCCGAGTTCGCTGCGGCGGTGGAAGCTTCATCCTCGACCGGAGGCCAGATCATGCCGCCGATCATGGGAGCCGCCGCCTTCATCATGGCGGAGTTCCTCAACGTGCCCTACCTCGACATTGCCAAGGCGGCGGCCATCCCGGCCTGCCTCTATTTCTTCGGCGTTTTCATGGAGGTGCACTTCGAAGCCAAGCGCTGCAACCTGCGGGGCTTGAGTCGCGACGAGTTGCCAAAGTTTACGGACGTCATGAAGGAGCGAGGGCATTTGTTCGTCCCCCTCTTTGCGATCATCATATTTCTTTCGATCGGATTTACACCGCTCTACGCAGCGTTGATGGGTCTGGTGACGTGCATCATCGCAGGGGCTTTGAAGCAGTCCACCCGCATGAGCCCCCGGCAAATCGCCGACGGGTTCGAACTGGGTGCGCGGAATGCCATCGGTGTGGCGCTGGCCTGCGCCTCGGCCGGCATCATCATCGGCGCGATCACCCTGACCGGGCTGGGGCTCAAGCTGGGCAACGGGCTGGTGGAGTTGGCCGGCGGCAACCTCCTGTTGACGCTCGTTTTCACCATGATCACCTCGCTCATCCTCGGCATGGGCGTACCGACCACGGCCAACTATATCATCACCTCCACCATCGCTGCGCCGGCCCTGATCCAACTGGGAGTGCACCCGCTCGCGGCCCACATGTTTGTCTTCTACTTCGGCATTGTAGCCGATATTACGCCGCCGGTTGCCCTGGCTGCCTACGCCGGCGCTGGTATCGCCAAATCCAATCCCTTCTGGACGGGGGTCACTTCCACCAAACTTGCCATCGGGGCGTTTCTGACGCCTTACATCTTCGTCTACAATACGTCCATGCTCTGGATCAATACGACGTGGTACGCGATGATTCAGACCCTGATTACATCCTGCGCGGGGATGACGGCGATCGGTGCGGCCATGATCGGCTTTTTCGTGGCACCGATGAACTGGATCGAGCGGATCTTGTTTATCGCCGGCGGTTTGATGATGGTACACCCCGGAACGGTGACGGACTTGATCGGCATCGGCCTGTTGACCGCATGCGTGGCCAACCAGTATCGCAAGAAAAGAGCGGGGGCCGTAAGCACGGCGACCACTGCGGATGCGTGAACGCGAATATTGCAGCGTCGCGCCAATCTGCCAAGAATGACATGTTAGCCCTGTGGGAGTGGCCGTTATCCACGATGGCTTCGCGGCAAGATGCCACTCCCACAGGCAAAAAAGCTCGATTGTCTCACCCCAATGCCTTCATTTTTTGAACCCGCTGGTTGTAAAAATCGATCACTTCCCTGCGGTTCAGCATGCCGATCAGTTTCCGTGCGTTGTTGTCGCTGACCACCGGCAGGCTGTCTATGTTCTTTATCGTAAATTTTTTTAGAACCGAATTGAGGTCCTCGGAGGGTGAGGTGGTGATGATATCCGAAGTGCCGATGTCTTTCATGAGGACGAGCTGCCCGATGCCGGGTGCAAACAGCACGCTGCGGATATCGTTGATGGAGAAAATCCGCGATAGGTTTCCCTCCTGGTCCATGACCGGAAAGTAGTGCTGCTCCGTTTCCGAAAAATGCTGCTTGAAGTCGGAAAAAGGCATGCTCTCCGGGATCATGATCACTTGGCGTACGCGGTCGGATATGTCGCGGACTTTTATCGCCTGAAGTACGTCGACGAAAAACTCACCGCCGTGGGCCGGCGAGTCGATGCGGTTTTTGACTTGGCTGCGGAAGATCGTCTGATTACGGGAGGCGACATAAGCCACCGAACAGACCAGGAGGCTGGGAAGCAACAGGTGGTAGGAGCCCGTCATTTCGCTGACGATGATGATGGTGGATATGGGGGTGTTGGAAACCGCGGTGAAGAACCCTGCCATCCCCACGATGACAAACGTCGTCGGAGTGCTGACGATCGCCGGCAGGAGCTGGTGGAACACCTGACCAACCACGCCGCCGATGGCGCCGCCGATGACCATCGACGGCCCGAAAACCCCGCCGCTGCCCCCGGATCCGATCGAGAATGACGTGGTGAAAATCTTTCCCAGCGCCAGGATCAGCATGAAACCCACACTCAGTTCGCTGCTGAGCGCCTGCTGCAAAAACCCGTATCCGAAGGACAGCGTCTGGGGCCAAAAGAACCCAATCATGCCAGTAAAAAGCCCACCCAGAGCAGGCTTGAGGGGACGGGGGATCTTCAGGCGCTTGAAGACTTCAGCGATTCCGTAAAAGGAATTTACGTAGAGAATGCCGCCCGCAACGAGCACCAGGGCCAGAACGAGGTAGGGCCCGAGCTCCAAGGGGTTGCGGAACGTGAAGTCCGGAGACCGGAACAGGGACCCCCAGCCGCGCACCATGCAAAAGACGCAATACGCCACGACGGAGGAGATTCCGGCTGGGATGATCACTTCGTGTTCCAGCTCGGGATCGCGGTAAAGCACCTCGGCGGCGAACAGGGCGCCCGCCAGCGGCGCCCGGAAGATGCTTCCCACGCCGGCGCCGATTCCGGCCGCCATCATGATCCGTCTCTCCCGTGCGGAGAGCCCCAGGCGGGTAGCCAGAAAAGAGCCGAAGCCGGCGCCGATCTGGGCGATCGGGCCCTCCCGCCCGCCGGAACCGCCGGTCGTCAAGGTGATGGTCGAGGCGACCATCTTGATCAACGGGACGCGTGGCCGAATGAAACCGCCCTTGTGGTGGTATGCATAGATGGCGGCGTCCGTTCCATGTCCTTCGGCTTCCGGTGCAAACCGGAAGACCAACCAGCCACTCAGAATGCCACCCAGTGCCGGCAGCAGGAGCAGGACCCATGGGTTGAAAACGGTCGCGGACGGCGTGAACAGGTGTTGCTCACCCGGCGCCGGGAGAGGGCGATACCCGGCAAGTCCATCTAAAAACCACCTCAAACCGAGCTGAGTCAGGTAGTCGAAGGCCACGGCCCCGGTTCCAGCAATCAAGCCGATGCCGAGGAACAGCAGCGACCAGCGCCACACGCGCCAGATTCTGGCGCCTGTCAGTCCTCTCAGGTTGTCGCGGCGTTTCGAAGGCGAAGCGGTCTGATCATCCACCTAGTTTTCCGATTTCCGGCTTTTCAGCGCATCAACCAGATTCTGCAGGGTTCCGATCACGGCGCAGGCCAGCACGCCGAATATCGCCGTTCGAATGATCCAATCGGATACCCCCATGTTAGAAAAGTCCATAAGTGCGTCCTCCTTTCGAAACTCAACCGATTCCTAAAATCTTCCTAGCCTCGGGCGGCGTCGCCACCTCATGGCCCAGCAGATGTACGAGTTGGGCAAGCTTTTTCACAAGCTCCACATTGCGCTTGACTGGGCGGCCCGGCGCCCAGAAGGTGCTGTCCTCGAAGCCCACGCGCACCAGAGAGGCGCCCAGGCCGATGGCGGTGGCCAGCAGCGACATATTCGTCATGCCGTCGTGAATGACGCCCCAGGGCACCGTTTCGCGCATCATCGAGGTCATGAAGAAAAGGCTCTTGGGGTCGGGGGCCAGGGTCCAGTGAAAACCCAGGGCAAAGCAGATCGAATAGGGCGGCTTGATGGCGCCTTCTGCGACCAGTGCCCGGGCCGCCGGCAGCATGCCGGAGTCGAAGATCTCCATCTCCGGCACGGTCTTGGTCTGGCGCATGCGCTTGGCCCAGTAGCGGATGTCCGGCAGGCGATTGATGTAGACGTCCTCGCCGAAGTTGACCGAGCCCATGTTGAGCGAGGCTACCTCCGTGCGCGGGTCGTTCAGGGCCGCACAGCGCTGCTCGAGGGTCAAGTCGGTGAGCCCGCCGGTGGATCCCTGGATGACGATGTCAGAAGACCTGCGGATGCGGTCCAAGGTTTCCGAGTACGACCCGATGTCCGCGGTCTGCACGCCCCTGGCGTCCCGAACGTGCAGGTGCACCATCGAGGCGCCGGCCTGGGTGCAGCGGATGACCTCGTCGGCGACCTGTTTCGCGGTCAGCGGGTTGATGGCCGGAGGTTGGACGTCCCGTCCTACCGGCGCGACGGCGATGATGATTTTGCAGCTTGCTTGTGTCGCCATGCAAGGAGGTCTCCTGAAATCACGGCTTCAAGTCTTCAACTGCCGCGCCCACTATTATTTGTCCTCAACGACCTTGGTGATGCGCACCGCGCCCGGGTCCGTGAACTTGTCGAGGACATTCCGGGCGATCGTTGAAAAGCCATACATGACCACACCGTCGCGGCCGGATCATCTCCATCGCGCGCTGGCGCGCCTGTTTTTGCTGCTCCCGGGGGATCATCCGGGTTGTCTTTCCCTGGTGTGGGTTTCGGAAGTTGCCGTTGGGAGCCAATAGATGTTTAGGGCAAGGCAGCGAGTCCTGTCAATAGCGTCTTCCGGTTGGCAATTCAGCTGCGGTTGTTGTTGCCCCCTGGATGACGGCTGGTATATAAGCCCACCGAGCCGTTGTGCGACACCACGGGAGCATGGCATGCCAAAATTCACTTATTCTCTGAGCATCATCGCATTCGGGTTGCTGCTGGGCTATCTCATTCAGGTTGCTACCGGCCGGGGGCTCATCCGATTGCCCCTGTCCATCGATGAGCTGCGCAAGTCGCTGCAGCGGATCGCGCTTTTGTTCGTCAACCCGGTCGCGATTCTGGGTGCCGTCTGGATGGTTAGCGTTGACAGCATCAAGCTGGCGGCCTTGCCGTTTGTCGGCGTCTTCGCCCTGCTGGCCGGCGGCGTGCTCGCGCTGGCGGCGGCCAAAGCGCTGAATCTCAGCGCCCGGAAAACCGGCTCGCTTTTCAGCTGCGGTTCCTTCACCAACATCGGATCCATCGGTGCGCTGGTCTGTTTTGTGGTATTGGGAGAAGAAGGGTTCGCCCTGGTTCCGATATACAAAATTTTTGAGGAGCTTTTCTACTACGCCGTGGGGTTTCCCATAGCCAAGTACTACAGCGGCGAAAGCTCGGTCGATGAAGGCACCGGTCGGCGGCTCAAACGTCTCCTGCGCGACCCCTTTATCCTTACGGCGCTTGCGAGCATTCTCATCGGAGGACTCCTCAATGCCAACGGCCTGGAGCGGCCGGCATTCTACGGCATCCTGAACAGCGTCTTCGTGCCGCTCGGCACCGTGATGCTCCTCACTTCCATCGGCTTGGCCATGCGGTTCCGACGAGTCCAGGATTACCTCAAGGAATCAATGACCGTCGCACTCATAAAGTTTGCATTGGTGCCCATTCTAGCAACCGCAATGGCCTATTTTATAGGTCTCGGAGCTGTCGACGGCGGTTTGCCGCTGAAGGTGGTCCTTATTTTGTCGTCGATGCCGGTCGCCTTCAACGCTCTGATCCCGCCATCCATCTACGATCTCGATCTCGATTTGGCGAACTCATGCTGGTTTGTCACCACGTCGCTGCTGATCGTCGTCCTGCCGATCCAGCTATGGTTGGTAAGCTCCTTTTGACTGTTTCCACGAAAGAATCCAAACATGCCAAAGGCGCTTTTCCTTTGACTGGACCTCAGCACCCAGAGTCTGACGGCCGTCGTCATATTACTTTTCCGCTTGACACGCCGGTCGTCTTCCATTATTGAATATTGCATTCAAAATTCAACATTCAATATTGGATCGCACACCATGCCTCGCTCCGCCTATCTGCGACCGGCCAACGGATATTCCTCCGGGGCGTCCGCCAAGAAGCGTATCGTCAATCTCGGGGCGGAACACGAGAATCTCGACCAAAAAGTCTACCAGATCCTCAAGTCCATGATCATCGAGCGGCAGCTGCTCCCCGGCGACAAGATCCCCCAGGAGAAGCTTGCCGAGGACATGGGGATCAGCCGCACGCCCCTGGTCAACGCGCTCAAGTTTCTCGAGCATGAAAAACTGGTCCAATCCATTCCCCGCAGGGGGTTTTTCGTTCGCCTTTTCGACAAGGCGGAGATGATCTCCATTTTCGAATTGCGGGAACTGCTGGAGGGACTGGCCGCCCGTAGGGCCTGCCAGAACATCACCGAGCGCGAGATCGATCAGCTCAAAGGATTCTTTCGGCAATTTGTCGGGCACAAGGACATCACCGACATAAAGGCCTACGCCCGGGAGGATCGTCGGTTCCACAACTTGCTGACCGATATCGGTGCGAAGGAATTCCTCAAGAGCATTCTTGAAACCTACAACATCATCAGCTTCAGCTATCAGACCGTCCTGTCCGAAGGGTTGGTGCGGTCGCCGAATGAAACGATCCACGAACATCTGGCCATCATCAAGGCCATCAGCAACCGCGACGCCGATTCGGCTGAACGGCTGATGCGCAGGCATCTCAGCAACTCCGTGGCGGTCCTCCGGCAAAGTCTGAAAGAGGAAAGCGGTTGAACCGAATCGCATGGGAAAGGAGGGGTAGGGGCGGAGAATGTCCTTGTCAACAGTTCGTTTCGGCGGGCCTGCATCGGAAAATTAACCACATAACGTCAAGGAGGGAGCTCATGAAAAAGATCCTCGCAGCAGTAATGGTTCTTCTTGTGGCGGCGTCATTTGCCTGGGGCGCTTCCAAGGTGATCACCAAACCCGTGACGGTCTATTGCGCGTTCTCCGCCGGCGGCGGCACCGACCAGATCAACCGCGGCTTGGCCGAAGGCATGAAAGAGTACCTCGGGGTGCAGGTGAACGTCGTCAACTTGACGGGCGCCGGCGGCGGCATCGCCATGGACAAGGTGTGGCAGAGCCCGCGCGACGGCCTGTCCATCCTCGGCATCTCCGAAACCGGGCTTTTCGTTCCGGCCAACGCCGCTCACAGCACGACGGCCAAGGACTGGCAGTGGTTCTGGGCCGGCGGGTCCCCGGGCGTTCTGCTCGTACCGGTGGATTCCAAATACAAGACGTTTAAAGATCTGGTGGACGACGCCAAGGCGCGGCCGGGCCAGGTAAAGGTGGCGGCCAGCGCGCTGCCCGGCGTGTGGAGCATACGCTGGATGTCGATCGGAAATGCCGCCGGCATCAAGACCAACGTGCTGCCCTATGCCGGCTCGGCGCCGTCGGTGACTGCGGCTCTCACCGGCGAGGTGGATGCCGTGCACGTGTCGGTCGGCGAGGCGCTGCAGTACATGCAGGCCAAGAAGCTGCGCCCGGTCGTGGCCAGCGAGGTCGAGGCGGTGGACATCCCCGGCATCGGCAAGGTGGAGGCGATTACGGACACATTCCCCGATCTGAAGAAAGTTCTTCCGATGCCCCAGCTGCTGGGAATTGCCATACCCATCGACACGCCGGCGCCCATCAAGGAGGAGATCACCAAGGCCTTTGACGCCGCCATGAAATCCGATGCCGTAAAGAAAATCCTGGAAGCCCAGGTGGCGCAGCCCTTCGGATGGTCCGGTGAAAAGGCCAACAACATGTCCAAATCGCTGGAGTCCAAGTTCAGCTGGATGCTGGTCGACCTGAATATGGCCAAAAAGAACCCGGCGGAACTGGGCATTCCGAAACCGTAAGGTTGGTAACGACTCAGGTCTCAGGAGTCGGGGTTCAGCAACCGTGTTTAGAGTCAAGGGTTAATTTCACCATGTCGCCATTTGGTCTGGTTTCGAACCATCGCGTTGAGAATGATCAAAAGCTTTCGCATACAAGCGACGATGGCTACTTTAAAGCATTTGCCGGCCTCTCGGAGCCGCTGGTAAAATTGCCGAATGACGGGGTTGTACTGAATCGCCGACAACGCGCTCATATAGAGCACGGCACGCACCTGCGCTCGGCCGCCCCAGATCGTGCGCCGTCCTTTGTACCGGCCACTGTCGCGGTTCAGTGGGGCGACGCCGATCAGGCAAGCGATTTTCTTGCGATCCAGTTGGCCCAGTTCCGGCACGCAGCTGATCAGCATGGCCGAGGTCGCTGGCCCGACGCCGGGGGTGCTCTGTAAGATTTGGTCGGTGGTGCGCCAGAGCGGGCCATTTTTGATGTCACGCTTGATCTCGTCGTCAATTTGCTTCAGGCGCTTTTGCAGCCAGCCGATATGCTTCTGGATATCGCGGCGGTTGCGGCGAGTGGCTGCCTGGAGCCGGTTGGTTTCGGCGACGATCATATCAACGATCTGCCGGCGCCGTGTGACCAGGCCGGTGAGCTCCTGGGAGGGGCTGTCCTTCATGGGGCGCAGCTCGGGCCGGACGGCACTGGCAAAGCGGGCGATGACTGCGGCGTCAATGACATCGGTTTTGGCCAGCCGGCCGATGGACTTGGCGAAATTGCGGATCTGACGCGGATTGACGACCACCACTGGAAGCCCCGCAGCGGCCAGGGAACTGACCGTAAGGGTTTCGTAACCGCCGGTGGCCTCGCAAACGATGAGCCGTGGCTCGATGGGCTTGAGCCTCTTAATGAGCTCATCCAGGCCCTCGGGACTGTTCGGCACGCGGAAGGTATCCTGCGTCGGATGGACGCAGACATCCAGCGTGTGCTTGGATACATCAATGCCAACAAAATACTCTGTGCTCATAGATTCCTCCATTTCCCTGCCTTGCGGGATGCGGGCTTTGAAATGCCCAGGCAACCGTTCGGGTTAGTGGAAGAGCCGGTGTGGCGATGCGTGCTAAACCACGGTCTTTGAAAAAACCAAGGGTTCATCGATCTGCCACACCGAAACGTTGAGTCCATACGACTCTAAGCAAAGATGAAGCTAATCTTTAATTCAAGACAAAAAAACAAGGGCAAAAACTTAAGGGCAAAGATACAAGGGTTCAGGAAATCCAGAAGGGCTGGCGCGATGGTTTTCGCTATCCTCCGCTATGGACGGTTGGGGCCAGCGACGACCGGATTCGGGCAGCTGCTTCTCTCTTCCGAACCCTGAACCACTAAATATTTATGTTTTAATCTGCGAATGCGGCGGCCCATAACCATGGGCGCGAATTCGATTCAAACAAAGAGAATGTGTCATGGATGAATCAAAGGTCAGGCTGCGTTCGCTCGACGTCTTCATGGGGTTGGGGTTTCTGGCCGTCGGCGCGTTCGTGGCCTATGACGGGTTTGTCGCCTATTACGCGCCCCAGCTGGTCACCGTAGAGAAGTCATCCAACCCCGGCGTGACCACTATTTTTATAGGTGGTCTGATGGGGTTCCTCGGGCTGGTGATTGCCATCATCGGAACGCTTGGCTCGGGCCACCCTTTCCGAGTCGCCAAACAGGCGGTCTCCGAAACCCTGCATTCGAAGGCGTTTTACAAAGGAATCATTGCCCTGGTCTGCATTGCAGTCTATTTCTTCGGTTTTTGGGACCGCATTCCATATGTCGTTTCCACCTTTCTTTTTCTCGCCGCAATGATGGTCATTTTCAAGGCCGGAGCCTGGTGGAAAATCGCTCTCATTTCCGGGATTACCGTGACGATCGTTTGGTACGTATTCGGTGTCCTGGCGATGATCCCCCTTCCGTAACGAGAGGACATCGTCGTCATGGGCTTCGAACAAATCATGGTCGAGGTGTTCAAAACCCTGAACCTCGAGTTCATCTTTCTGATTGCCGCCGGAGTTTTCATCGGCCTGATCGTGGGAGCGCTCCCGGGGCTCACCACCACTATGGGCATCGCGCTTTTGACCGGGATCACCTTCAAATTTTCCGGCCACTCGGCGATTGCGCTGCTGATGGGGCTTTACGTCGGCGGCGTTTCGGGCGGGTCGCTTTCGGCGATTCTGATTGGCATCCCCGGCACTCCAGCCAACGCCTCATCAACTCAGGACGGGTTTCCGCTGGCCATGGCCGGCAAGGGGGCTCAGGCCATCACCATATCGCGAATGGCCTCCATCATCGGGACCCTTTTCGGCATCGGCTGTCTCGCCTTCCTGACGCCGCTGTTGACAGAGCTCGCCCTGAAGTTCACCTCGGCCGAGTTCTTCCTAATCGGGCTCTTCGGCGTGCTGATTTCGGGTGCGCTGACGGGCGGGGACATCGCTCTCAAGGGCTGGGTCGCAGGCATCTTCGGCCTTGCCATCGGCATGGTCGGCAGCGACGAGCTGACCGCCTGGCAGCGCATGACATTCGGCAGCCCGGAACTCTTCGGCGGCATCCCCTTCATCCCGATCATGATCGGGTTTTTCGGCATCCCCCAGGTGATCGAAGCGTTGGCCGACGAGCAGGATGTGCTGGTTGCCAAGCTCGACAAGACCAAAGTCAAGATCCGGGACATTCTGCAATACTGGTGGGTCGCCCTGCGCTCCGGGCTGATCGGCGTGGGCGTCGGCATCATCCCCGGTGTGGGCGAAGACGTGGCTTCCTGGACCTCCTACGGCGTCGCCAAGAAGTCGAGCAAACACCCCGAGGAATACGGCAAGGGTTCCATGGAGGGTCTGGTGGCGGCCGAGACGGCGGACAACTCCTGCATCGGGGGAGCGATCATTCCGCTCCTCTCCCTGGGCATCCCAGGCAGCCCGCCGGCCGCGGTGATGCTGGGCGCCTTTCTGATCCACGGCGTGCGGCCGGGCCCTATGCTGAGCTTCGAGTTTCCGGCCTTCACCTACCAGGCGGTGTCCTGGCTGCTGGTGGCGACGATTTTTATGCGCTTTTTCGCCATGTGGCTGGCGCGGCCGATGCAGAAGATCCTGCAGATCAAAAACGCCATTCTGATGCCGATCGTGACCGTGCTGTGCGCGATCGGCGCCTATTCCCTGGACATGCGTTTCATCGACATCCAGCTCGTGTTCTTTGCAGGGCTGCTCGGCCTGCTCTTCAAACAGGGGAAATACCCGGCGGCGCCGCTGGTCCTCGGCATCGTGCTGGGGCCGCTGGTGGACACAAACTTCCGGCGCGCGCTCAAGGCTTCCGGGGGTGATTTTTCGATTTTCTTCACACGGCCCGTGTCGCTGATTCTGGTTATCTCTATCGTGCTGCTGATCCTCGGCCAGTTGGGCGTGTTTTCCAAGATCAAGGAAATCTTCACCAAGGAGGAAAAATGTTGAAGTTGGCCATAATCACCGGGTTTTTGTCCAAAACCAAGGACCGGTTTCACGAGTACAACCAGCCGCGCGATCTGGACGGAAAGTTCAACCTGATGTCTGCGATAAAAGGCTTTGACGGAGTAGAGATTGTCTATCCCTACGAAGTTAACGACCCGGTGAAAACCAAAGCTCTTCTTAAGAAATACAAACTGAAAATCGCCGCCATCAACGTGAACGTGAAGGCCGAGCCGGAGTTCCGGAACGGCGGTTTGACTTCTCTGGACAAAAAAGTGCGCAACAAGGCCGTGCGATTCATCAAGGAGGCCAAGGACTTTGCCGAGGCCGTCGGCGCCGACAAGGTCACCTGCTGCCCGCTCGGCGACGGTTACGAGTTCGCCTTTCAGCACGACTATGCCCTGGCCTGGAAGCACCTGGTCGAGACCTTCGGTGCGGCCGGAAGCTACAAGACGAAGATTCCGCTCTTCATCGAGTACAAGCCCAGCGAAACCCGCGGCCGCTGTTTCCTGGACACCGCGGCCAAGACGCTGTGCCTGCTGAACGACATCGGCATCAAACAGATGGGCGTGACGCTGGACTTCGGCCACTCCACCTACGCCAACGAGAACCCGGCTGAGGCGTTCGTGCTGCTGGCGGAGAGCGGCTACAAGTATTACATCCACATCAACGACAACGACGGCAAGTGGGACTGGGACTACTTCTGCGGGACCAAACACTTTTTAGAATACGTCGAGTTCCTCTACTATCTTAAGAAGTACAAGTACAAGGACTACCTCACCTCCGACACCTCCCCGACCCGCTGGGACATCAAGGAGGTGTTTGAAGCCAACAGCCGTATGTCCAACCGCATCTGGGAAAAATTGGACAAAATAGACGGCGGCAAGATCGCCCGGCTGATGGCCAAGGGCGACTACATGGAAACGTGGAAGTTCATTGAAAAAGAGATGTTCGGGTTGAAGTGAAAAGGAAAGGGTTCAAGGGGTCGAGGGGCCAAGGGTTCAAGTGCGACAGAGGTGGCCACGATTTCCTTTCACTTGAACCCTCGAACCCTTGAATCCTCGAAACCTTAACAACGGAGACCACCCCACATGACTCAAACTCCCATGACCATCGAAGAGCTCAAGCGCATGGCCGGCATCATCCGCTGCGACATCATCGAGATGATCTGCACCGCTGGCGCCGGCCACCCCGGCGGATCGCTGTCCGCCGCCGACATCTTGACGGCGCTTTACTTCCGGGTGATGCGCATAGACCCCAAAAACCCAGGCTGGCCCGACCGTGACCGCTTCATCCTCTCCAAGGGTCATGCCTGCCCGGTGTGGTACGCGGTGCTGGCCGAGCGCGGGTATTTCGACAAGTCGCACCTTGCGACCCTGCGCCGGCTGGGGAGCATTCTGCAGGGGCATCCGGACATGCACAAGACGCCGGGCGTGGATATGACCGTGGGCTCTCTCGGACATGGGTTTTCGGCCGGGTTGGGGATGGCGCTGTCCGGCAAGCTGCGGAAAAAAGACTACCATGTCTGGGTGGTGGTCGGCGACGGCGAGTCTCAAGAGGGGTCGATCTGGGAAGCGGCCATGGCGGCCCCCAAATGGAAGCTCGACAATCTCACGGTCATCCTCGACCGCAACCACTTGCAAAACGATTACTGCGTGGACGATGAGATGCCCATCGAGCCGGTGGTCGACAAGTGGCGCGCCTTCAACTGGCACGTCGAGAAAATCGACGGCCACTCGATGGAGCAGGTCGTCGAGGCGCTCGAGGCCGCCAAGGCCCGCACGGGAGTCCCAACCGCGATCATCGCCGAGACCGTCAAGGGCAAGGGGGTCTCCTTCATGGAAAACGTGGCCGACTGGCACGGCAAGGCACCTTGTCAGGCCGAGGCCGACAAAGCCCTGGATGAGATCAGGAGGTGTTACTGTGAAATCTAAATACCGATACGTTTTACCCGAGATCCAGGCAATGCTGGCCTCCAAGGATCTCTTCGCCAAGGCCAAGTCGGAGCCCACCCGCTATTCGTATGCCGATGCCCTGCTCAAACTGGGGGAGAAGAACCCCGACGTGGTGTCGCTCGACGCGGATGTTTCCAAGTCCATGAAGACGACGATGTTTGCCGCCAAGTTCCCGGAGCGGTCCTTCAACTTCGGAATCGCCGAGCAGAACATGGTGGCAGCCGCGGCCGGCATGGCGACTACGGGTCTGATCCCCTTCGCCAACACCTACGCCGTGTTCGCCAGCATGCGGGCCTTGGACATGGTGCGCAACAGCATCCACTACCCGCGCCTGAACGTGAAGATCGCCGCGAGCCACAGCGGGATCACCCCCGGCCCCGACGGGGTAACCCACCAGGCCCAGGAGGACCTGTCGATCATGCGGGCGATTGCCGGCTCCACCGTGATCGCGCCGGCCGATCCTGTTTCCACCAAGATGGCAGTGCACGCCGCCGCAGAATACGAAGGGCCAGTCTATCTCAGCTTCACGCGTGACCCCGTGCCGGTGCTCTACGATGAGACGTTTCCCTTCCAGATCGGCAAGGCCGTGCTTCTGCGCGAGGGCAAAGATGCCGCGATCTTCGCCAACCGCGACCTGGTGGTCCAGGCCCTGATCGCCGCCGAACTGCTGGCAAAAAAGGGGATCGACGTGCGCGTCATCGACTGCCACACCCTGAAACCGCTCGACGAGCAGATGGTCCTGAAAGCGGCCCGCGACACCGGGGCCATCGTCACTGCTGAGAACAACATCATCTACGGCGGTCTGGGCGGCGCCGTGGCCGAACTGCTGGTAGAAAAATACCCCATACCCATGAAGCGGGTTGGCGTGGGCAACACCTTTGCGGAGTCCGGCCCTTACCTTGAGGTGATCGACAAGTACGGCTTGACCGCCCGGCATATCGTTCGGGCCGTGAGCGAGGTACTAAAACGCAAGCCGGCCGGCAAAGTCACGGCGCCAGCCAAACCGACACCTAAACCCAAAGCCAACCTTAAGAAATCGAAGGTGAAGCCCAGAGTCGGCAAGAAGCGTTGAGGCGATTAACTTTTTTGCGCAACCGGCGCCACTCTAAAAACAACGAAGCTAATTTTTCGGTGGGAGCGGCTTTCCAGCCGCGATTTCAAGGTGGAGTCATTCGCGGCTGGAAAGCCGCATCCCGCAATAGACAGTTTAACATACCCGAAAGACCGTCGATCCAAATAATCAACCCTCTCCAGCGGGCACGGAGAGGGTTGATTTTTCAGCGCCTGAAAACCGTTCGAACGGCCCGTCCAGTAAGCGCCTCCGGCCGCCTACCCCAACATTATTTGCCTCCTTCGGTTTTTGCTGCGATCGCCACGTTGCCGGTGCCGGCGGCGGTCGCCTTGGCTCGTTTGCGGCCGATGATCCATTTCGCTATTTCGATCAACAGGAAGCTTCCTCCGGCCACTAGGAAAAGCTCATCCCAGTCGACTATGCTCAGTGGGACCGTGTGGAAGGCTAGACTCCAAGAGGGGATGTAAATCACACCGATCAAAAGTAGGAATGATGAGAGCACCGCCGGGAAGAGCCACTTGTTGCTGAAAAAGCCAAGCTGCGGCAGGGTGAAGCGCAGCGAGCGGCAGTTGAAGGCGTAGAACAACTCGTAGACGACCAGGGTGGCGAGAGCCATGGTCTGGGCTTTCTCCACACCCTCCGTCTGCCAGTACACGTAAAAGATCGGCATCAGGCCGATAAAAATCAAAATGCTCATGGCCGACAGGGCGTAAAGAACCGCTCCCGAGAACACCGGCTCGTCGGGATCGCGCGGGGGTCGGCCCATCAGATCGGGCTCGGCCGGCTCGACGCCCAGGGCGAGCGCCGGCAGGCCGTCCGTGGTCAGATTGACCCACAGGATCTGCAGGGCGATCAACGGCATTTCCCATCCGATGATGCCGGCGATGCCGAGGATCAAAATTTCGGCCACGTTGCAGGACAGCAGAAACGTCAGATACTTCTTGATGTTGTCGTAGATAATCCGTCCCTCTTCGACCGCCGCCACGATGGTGGCAAAGTTGTCGTCCATGAGGACCATATCCGAGGCTTCTTTCGTTACGTCCGTTCCTGTGATTCCCATGGCGATCCCGATGTCGGCGCGCTTGAGGGCCGGAGCGTCGTTCACGCCGTCGCCGGTCATAGCGACGACATGCTTCTTGCTCTTCCAGGCTCCGACGATTTTCATCTTGTGCTCGGGCGAGACGCGGGCATAGACCGCCACGTCCTCCACGATGGCCGCCAGCTGCTCCTCGCTCATCTTGTCGAGTTCACGGCCTTCGATCGCTTTGAGATCGCGCTGCCCATCTCCACCCAAAATGCCCAGCTCGCGTGCAATGGCGGCGGCCGTGAGTTTGTGGTCGCCCGTCACCATGACGGTGCGGATGCCGGACGCATGGCAGTCGCGGATGGCCTTCTTCACTTCCTCCCGGGGCGGATCGATCATGCCCGCCAGACCCAGGAAGGTGAGGTCGGTTTCCAGTGAATCCGGTGTATACTCGGGAGAGGGGTTCTGGACGGACCGGCAAGCCAGCCCGAGGACCCGCAGGGCCGACTTCGCCATGCGGTCATTGGCATCGAGGATCTGCCGACGGATCTCATCCGTCAATGTCTCAACCTGGCCGTTGCGCTCCCAGTGGGTGCAGCGCTCCAGGATTAATTCGGGCGCCCCCTTGACGCAGGCAAACGGTTCCCCCTCCGGCGGCTGATGGACCGTGCTCATCCGTTTGCGTTCGGATTCGAACGGGATCTCGCCGATGCGGGGCCAGCATTTTCGCGAGTCGGCGATATCGAACTTCGCCTTGGCCGCCGCCACCACGAAGGCGCCCTCGGTTGGGTCGCCCTTGATGCGCCAGGCGCCGTCTGTCTGCACGAGGTTGGCATCGTTGCAGAGCATCCCGCTCATGAGCATGCGCTTCAGAGTCGGGTCCCCGGCCGGATCCACGGGTTTGGAATCCGTAGTAAAAACCCCGGACGGTTCGAAACCGACCCCGCTGACCTCGATCAGCCGGCCGCCGGCATAAAGCTGGCGAATCGTCATCTCGTTTTTCGTCAACGTGCCGGTTTTGTCGGAGCAGATGACAGTCGTGCAACCCAGGGTTTCGACCGCCGGCAGGCGGCGAACGATGGCGTTGCGTTTGGCCGCCCGCTGCACGCCAATGGCCAGCGCTCCCGTAACGACGGCGGCGAGGGCTTCCGGAACGGCGGCAATGGCCAGGCTCACCGCCCAGATGAACATTTCAAGGATCGGGTTCCCGCGGAAAATGCCCAGGCCCATGACCAAGGCCGAGATGATCAGGCAGGCGATGCCCAAACGCTTGCCGATGTAATCCATCTTCACCGCCAGGGGGGACGGCTCCTCTTCGACTTCCTGCAGCATCTTGGCGATGCGTCCGAACTCGGTCTCCATGCCGGTGCCGGTCACAACGCCCCGGGCGCGGCCGTAGGTCATGATCGTTGCGGCGAACACCATGTTTTTGCGGTCGCCGATGGAGGTATCCTCCGGGTGCACCGCTTGGGCGACTTTGCTGACCGCGCTGGATTCTCCGGTGAGAGAGGCTTCGTCGATGCGGGTATTGACAGCTTCGATGAGGCGGCCGTCTGCCGGCATCCGGTCTCCCGCAGTGAGGAGCATGATGTCGCCGGGCACCACATCGGCAGAGGGGATTTCGATTTCTTCCCCGTCACGGATGACCGCTGCAGTGGGCGACGACATGGCCTTCAACGCTTCCATCGCCTTTTCGGCCCGAAACTCCTGGTAGAACCCGAGCAGCGCGCTGGCGACGACGATGGCGAAGATCACGATCGCGTCCAGAGTTTCGCCCAGAAACAGCGAAATCACCGTTGCGACGATCAGCAGAATAATGAGAAAGTTCTTGAATTGCCCAAAAAAAATCTGCCAGGGACTGATCTTCTTCTCTTCTGTTAAGGTATTGGGCCCGTACTGCTCAAGCCGGCGGGCAGCCTCTTCGCGGCTAAGGCCGTTCGCCGAGGTGTCCAGTTGTTTCAACACTGCTTCAACCGGCATTGCATACCACTTGGTTTGCGCCATAGGTTCTACCTCGCTTTCCCGTTGAAATCCCCTGTCCAATCATTATGGTGGCGGCTTAAGTTGTCGACCATGCTCCACCTGAATCCCGCGGCCCAACAAAATCCTTACTAACGGCATTTTGGATTTTCATCAAGATGCATGCCAAAAATCAAACCAGATTTTCAGCCTATATCGGTTTTTTGTTAACGGCTCAACAAGATACATGATATTTAACATCTGGGCAGATTCCGCCGGTGGAAGATAAATCTTGAAAATTCGGGGGGGGTGTAACCTTTGAAGTTACAAGAGGGCTCGTGCTGAAATATCTGGTAGACATCATGCTGGAGAGGTCAATCCGCCTGTATGTCCGATCAACGGATGCGTCGTCAGGAGGGCGTCGGAGCAAGATCCTTTCTGAAAATCCTTGTGCGCCGCCGGTTCACCACCGCAAAGCGGGACCAGAGGTTGACGACCGTCGTGTTGGTTTCGAGTTCGCGGTTGGTCTCGAGGTAGCGGACATTTGCCGCCTTCAACGCCCGCCACATGCCCAGGGTCATCATCGGATAGATTTTTCTACGATTAGCCTGAGGGTGAATCCCCGCGAAATAAAAATCGACCGTGTCGAACCGTTTGAAGCCCCGTAGGATGTGGAAAAAACCGAAGGGGAATAGCCGGCCCCCTGCAAGCTGAAACGAACGGCTGAGCGACGGCAGCCCCATGAAAAATCCTTGGAGGTTGCCTGAGCCGTCCATAACCAGTTGCATGAAGCGCGGGTCGATGAACCCGAAATACTTCTTCTCGTAGAATGCCTTCTGCTCATCGGTGAGCGGCGTCACCCCGTATAGGTTTTCGAAAGAGGCCTCCAGTACGTCCCAGAACCGGCCGGCGTATTCCCTTACCGCTCTCCGGGTTAAGCCCTCCACCAGTCGGTAGCCTTCCGCTTGCGCCGCGGGAACTGCCTTTTTGGCCATCATCTGGAAAAGGGGCGACATCTCCTGTGGAAATTCAAGGCGCGTCTCGATGTAATCCACTTCCTTTTGAAAACCAAGCGCTTCGATCAACACCGGATAATAGGGTTTGTTGTAGCTGCCGGCGATGGTGGGCCGTGCATCGAACCCCTCGACCAGCAGGCCCTCCGGATCAAGATCGGTGAAGCCGTGCGGCCCGGTCATCTCCCGGCAGCCTTCACGGACAAACCACTTCTCCAGGGCCCCCAGCAAGGCCGCGGCCACCTCAGGATCATCAACGCTTTCAAACCAGCCGAAACGCCCGCGCTTGTATCCCAGTTTTCGAGCCTCGAGAGGGTGGATGATGCCGCACACGCGGCCCGCCATTTCTCCGTCCCGGCGGGCCAGGAGCAGTTTCGCTTGGGCCAATTTGAAGGAAGGGTTTTTGGCGGCCGAAAAGAAATCCAGTTCTTCCCGGGTGAGCTGGGGAATGTAGTTCGGATCGTTGCGGTACAAGCCGAGCGGGAACGCGACCCATTGTTTGAGGTCCGAGCGGATTTGAACTTCGGAAACGGCTATGGTCATAATCGGATTACCTGCGAAATGGGATGGTCTGCGGGGCCCTCCGAGAGCTTATAATCCCTGTCAGAGCCGGGGCCACCGTAACATGCATTGTTTGAAGGTACCATATCACAGCGATTTTCAAAACTCCATCGTGCTTGGGGAAATCGATTGATGTTTTTCACTCAATCGGCTATAAAATTTTATTTTTTAAATTGAACTTTCAAGGGTGAGGCGATGTTGGATGCGAACCGGTTTTCGTCCCACCCTTAATGAGTTGAGGATGATGACATCCGCATGGCGAATTCGATCATAACGAAGACGGGCAGCTATATTCCGCCTGAGAAAGTGTCCAACTCCCATTTTCTCGATAGGACATTCTACGACTCTCTGGGCAACCGCCTGCAACGCTCCAATCCGCAGATCGTCCAAAAACTCCACGAGATCACCGGCATCGAGGAGCGGCGATACGCCCCTGCATCGGTCAGTACCTCCGAAATGGCGACCAAGGCGGCGGAAGCGGCACTGGAGGGTGTAGATCGGGAAACTCTCGACTATATCATCGTGGCCCACAATTTCGGCGATGTGAAGCCCGACAGCCTGCGGTGCGACACCGTGCCCACGATTGCCGCGCGGGTCAAACACCATTTAAGGATCAAGAACCCTTACACGGTTGCCTTTGACTTGCCGTTCGGCTGCCCCGGCTGGCTGCAGGGGGTGATCACGGCCGACTACTTCATCAAGTCCGGCGATGCCAAACGGGCGCTGGTCATCGGAGCCGAGACCCTGGGCCGGATCGCAGACCCGCACGACATCGACAGCATGATTTATTCCGACGGCGCCGGGGCGACGTTGGTGGAGGCGACGGGCGAGGATGCGGGCATCGTTTCCCACGTCACGCGCTCGGACACCTATGATCACGCCTTCCTGCTGCGGATGACGGAGTCGTACAACCCGCAGCGGAACAGCAGCGCGATTTACATCAAGATGGACGGCCACGACATCTACAAATACGCCGTGAAGACCGTTCCCCTGGCGGTCAAGAAAAACCTCGACGACACCGGCATCGGGCTCGGTGAGGTCAAGAAGATTCTCATCCACCAGGCCAACGAGAAAATGGATGCGGCCATCGTCAAGCGGCTTTTCGAATTGTACAAAGTCAAAAAGGTTCCTGTCGACATCATGCCCATGATCATCTCCTGGACCGGAAACAGCTCGGTGGCCACCCTACCGACCCTGCTCGACCTGATCTTAAGAGGGAAAATGAACAACCATCGGCTCGAGCCGGGCGACATGGTCGTCTTCGCCTCCGTCGGCGCCGGGATGAATGTCAACTCCATGATCTATAAAATGCCCCGGCCCCGGCCTAAAACCCCTTAAAGTAACAATTCCTCCCGGCCACGACCGATACTATTCAATTCAGATGTTAATGAAGCGGTGCGGCCGGGGCAATTTCGAAACACGAAACTCGAAATCCGAAACAAGCACCAAATTCGGACGGTCCAATGCATGACGAGCTCGTAAAAAGTCTATTAAGCCGTCACCCCGGCGGACGCCGGGGTCCAGAACACCTTGAAACAACTGGATTCCGGCTTTCGCCGGAATGACAGAAAAAAGAAAAATCAGAATATTTACGAGCCCATCAATGCATTAAACAAGTTTTGAATTTCGAAATTCGGATTTCGAATTTACATGCCTTATCAAGAGGGTCATCGAGTCAAATGAGCGCCCGCTGCTCCGGCCCAATCTCGGTAGGATCTATAGGTCTGGAGTAATCGACTCCGGGCATGCCGAAGCCGTGATGGCGGAGGAACTCCTCGCGGAAACCGTTCAAGTCGGCATGCTGCGCGAGGTTTTCGGTGGTCACCCTTTTCCAGCTCTCTGCAACGGCCCGCTGAACATCCGCGCGCATCTCCCAGTCGTCAAGGCGGATCCGTCCTTCGCTGTCCAGCGGCAGGTCTTTGCCTGAAAACAGGAAATTGCGGTAAAGCCGATCCATTTGGTGGATGCAGCCCTCGTGCAGGCCGCGTTCCTTCATGGCTTTGTAGAGCAGTGAAATGTAAAGCGAGACCCCCGGAATCACGGCGCTGGCCCGCGTCACCAGCGCCTTGTTCACGCTGATCAGGGCCCGGCCGCCGCCCGGTTTCAAGAGCGCATCCAGCCGCTTGGCGGTGCGTTCAAGATCCGCCTTGGCCAGGCCGATGGTCCCGTCGCGGTAGATGGCGCGGGTAAAATCCGGCCCGATATAGGAGAGGGCGATGGTCAGGGCACCGGCGGCGAGCACCTTCTCTTCCCGCAACCGCTTAATCCACAGCTCCCAGTCCTCGCCTCCCATCACTTTGACCGTGTTCGCCACTTCTTCCTCCGTGGCGGTCCCTGCGGTCATTTCCGTGATCTGGCCGGTGAGGAAATCGATGCCTCTGGCGGTGAGGGGCAGGCCGGTCGGTTTGATGACGGAGGTGTAGATATCGCCGGTCGCCGGATCGATGCGGCGGGGAGCGGCGATGCTGTAGACAACGAAATCGACTTTGCCCAGATCGGCTCTGATTCGGTCCACCGCCGCCCGCTTGACCTCATCCGAAAAAGCATCGCCGTTGATGTTCCAGGCCTGGAGGCCAGCCTTCTCGGCCTCCCGAAGAAATGCTTCGCTGTTGTACCACCCGGCGGTGGCCGAACGATGGGGTGCTCCGGGGCGCTCATAGGCGACGCCGATGGTCGCTGCCCCTGAGCCGAAGGATGAGACGATTCGGGCGGCCAGACCGTAGCCGTTGGACGCACCGATCACCAGCACCCGTTTGGGGCTGGCCAGAGACCCCCTGGATCGGACGTAATCGAGCTGAGCCCGAACCTGCGCCGCGCATCCCTGCGGGTGGGCCGTGATGCAGATGTTGTTTCTTATTCTGGGTTCGATGACGACCATGGGTGCTTGACTCGTCTCTCTCTTTCCATGGAAGTGTTTTTTTGACCTTTACTTGTGGGAGCGGCATCTTGCCGCGACGCCATCGTGGCTGGAAGCCGCATCGACGGATTTTTGCGTCGTCAACTCTAACGCTGCTTGCCGATGCGGTCAACCGCGCGTTATGTGTTTAGGACGAAGGACGCGGACGGTCTTGCGCATCTGTACCGGCCGGCATCGCCTGGACAATACACGCCTGGACAAAAATCTTGACAGCCATAGTCAGGTATAATAATTTCAACCATTTAGATATAATACAAACAGTCATTTGGAGAGCTTAGGCCATTTTTTTCAACAGGGGGAGTGCCATGAGAAAACTATTCGGGGTTGTGCTGGTTCTGGCAGTGCTGGTCGCATGGGCGGCGCCGCAGGCGGTTCGGGCGGCGGATTACAAACCGGAGTACAAGCTCTCGACGGTGGTTGGAAAACCATTCCCATGGGGTGTTGCCGGTGAGCGTTGGGCTGAATTGGTCAAGGAAAAAACCAGCGGCCGGATCAACATCAAGTGTTACCCCGGCACCAGCCTGGTGGGCGGCGACCAGACCAAGGAATACACCGCCATCCGCCAGGGCGCCATCGACATGGCGATCGGCTCCACCATCAACTGGTCGCCGCAGGTGAAGGAGCTGAACATTTTCTCCATGCCGTTCCTGATGCCCGATTACAAGGCCATCGACGCCCTCACGGGCGGCGAGGTCGGCAAGGAGCTCTTCAAGATTCTCGAAAGCAAGGACACCGTCCCGCTGGCCTGGGGCGAGAATGGATTCCGCGAACTGACCAACTCCAAGCGTCCGATCCGCAAGCCGGAGCACCTGCAGGGCCTGAAGATCCGCGTGGTCGGTTCCCCCCTGTTCCTGGACACGTTTACGGCCTTGGGCGCCAACCCCACTCAGATGAGCTGGGCCGATGCCGTGCCGGCGCTCTCCAGCGGGGCGGTGGACGGCCAGGAGAATCCGCTGACCATCTTCACTGTGGCCAAGCTGCACAGCGCAGCGAACCAGAAGAACCTGCTCCTGTGGGGGTACGTGGCCGACCCGTTGATCTTCGTGGTCAACAAAGACGTCTGGAAGAGCTGGAAACCCGAAGACCAGAAGGCCGTCCGCGAGGCCGCGCTCCAGGCCGCCAATGAAAACATTGCCGCCGCGCGCAAAGGACTGGTCCCGCCGGATGATTCCGGCATCAAGGACGTGGAGGCTTTAGGCGTCAACGTGATCCGGCTGACCGACGCCGAAAAGGCCGAGTTCCGCAAGGCGACCAAACCGGTCTACGACAAATGGGCCAAGCAGATCGGGCCGGAGCTGGTCAAGAAAGCAGAGACCGCCGTGGCCAACCGCAAGTAGCCCGCGGCCGCGAAGCATGCATTGAATATTTTGAAAAGCGCGCACCGGTCCCTCCACCGTCGGGTGCGCGCTTTTTTTGCCTCGGCCGCCCCGGTTGTGCCGCTACTCACCTGCAAGCCGGCCCCCGCCTCGGCCGGCAATTCCCGATGGCGAGGTCGATCGTATGGACTCCATTCCTCAAGATAACCCGGCCAAGCCAAAGACCCGCATCCCCCTCAAGCTGGAAGAGACGCTGGCCGGGATCGCCATCGGCATCCTGGGCCTCATCACCTTCGCCAACGTGGTCGTGCGCTACCTCACCAACTTTTCATTCGCTTTCACCGAGGAATTTTCGGTGTTTCTAATGCTCTTCATGGCGCTGGTGGGGGGATCGAGCGTCATGGCCAAGCAGGGGCATCTGAACATCCGGTACCTGGTGGACAAACTTGCCCCCAAAACCAGGCATTGGACGCTGATCGGCGCGACCGTGCTGACCGCTTTAACGTTTCTTCTGCTGGCGATCTTCGGCGCGCGCATGGCTTGGGACGAGTATCGTTTCGAGGTCACCTCTCCGGGACTGGGTCTGCCGACCTGGATTTACACCGTCTGGCTGCCGCTCCTGTCCCTGGCGATTTTTGGCCGCGCGGTCGGGGTGTTGATCCGCATGTGGAGGAGCAAAGAGTGAGTCTCCACCCGCAGAGCGGGGGCTTCAGGTTACCCCCTTCAAAGGTGGTGGAACACAACTGTGGCAACTAAATCCAAAATCCGAAGTACGAAATCCGAAACAAATTCGAATGATCCAAATCCGAATCATCCAAACCCATATGCCAATAGCTTCTGGTTGGGACGGTTCGTGTTCATTCTATCGCTTCCGGGTTTCGAACATTGGAAATTTCGTATTTCGTATTTGTTTAGGATTTCGATATTCGAATTTCGACTGATTACGGTTTCCCCGGATCGGTTAAAGCTCTTCGGGTCCTGCACCTGAGCTGGAGGGATTAGAGAAAAACAGATGCATTATGCCTATCTAATGTTCGGCTGCTTCTTCCTCCTTATGTTTGGCGGGGTGCCCATCGCCGCAGCGTTGGGGCTCTCCGGCACGCTGGCCATCGCGCTGGCCCAGCTCGGCATCATGGCGGTGCCCACCAACGTCTACGCCGGCATCGCCAAGTATCCGCTACTGGCCATTCCGATGTTCGTGCTGGCGGGGGCCATATTCGACAAGGCGGGCGTCGCCGAGCGGCTGCTGCGATTCACCGAGGCCATTGTCGGCCGCGGCCGAGGGGCATTGGCGGTGATCACCATCCTGGTGGCCATGATCATCGGCGGGATTTCGGGCTCGGGGCCGGCCTGCACCGCCGCCGTGGGCGGCGTCATGCTTACGGCCATGCTGCGCGCCGGCTATCCTGCGGGTTTCGCGGCGGCGGTTACGGCCGCGGCGGGTTCGACCGACATCCTGATCCCGCCCTCGGTGGCCTTCATCGTCTACAGCGTACTGGTGCCTTCAGCCACGGTGCCGGCCCTATTCGTCGGCGGGATCATCCCCGGGCTGCTGGCCTGCGTCATGCTGATCATCCCCGCCTTCTTTCTCAGCCTGCGCCACAACTTCGGCAACGTTGAAAGGGGCGGACCTCGACCGAAGTTCTGGGTTTCCTTCAAAGACGCCTCCTGGGCTTTGGCCGCGCCGGTGCTTATTCTGGGCGGGCTGCGCACCGGCTGGTTCACGCCGACGGAGGCGGCCGTGATGGCCGTGGCCTTCGGCCTGTTCGTCGGTTTCGTGATCTACCGTTCGCTCACCTTGGGCGGGGTCTGGGAGCTTTTGGTCGAATCGGCCGAGACCTCGGCAGTGATCCTGGTCGTGGTGGGGCTGGCGAGCGTCTTCGCCTGGGCCTGCAGCACCCTCGGGATCGTCGACCCCATCTCCAAGGGGCTGGTGGCGCTCGGCGGGGGCAGCCCGCTCGGCGTGATCTTTATTCTGATGGTCTTCCTCGTCATCGTCGGGATGTTCCTCGACGGCATCTCCATCTTTCTGATTTTCTGCCCGCTCTTTGTCCCGGTTGCCCAGAGCTTCAACTGGGACCTGGTGTGGTTCGGGGTGCTGATGACCTACAACGTCGCTTTGGGCCAGTTCACCCCGCCCATGGCCGTCAACCTCATGGTCAGCTGCCGGCTGAGCGGCGCCAAGATGGAGGACACCGTGCGCTGGGACATCTGGCTGCTGCTCTTCATGTTCCTGGGGCTGCTGCTGATGATTTTCTTTCCGGGCATCGTGCTGTGGCTGCCGGAGGTGACGGGGTTCATGTAAGGGAGGGAAAAACGAATGACGGCTGACAAGAAAACCCTGTCGGCGATGTACCGCACCATGGTCACCATCCGCCAGTTCGAGACCATGGCGGGCGAGTACTTCGCCGCCGGGCAGATCCCCGGGTTCATCCACCTGTCCATCGGCCAGGAAGGCTCCAGCACGGGCGTCTGCTCCTGCCTGCGGCCGGACGACTATGTCGCCACCACCCACCGCGGCCACGGGCACATGATCGCCAAGGGTGCGGACCTGAAGCGCATGGTGGCCGAACTCTTCGGCAAGGCGACCGGCTACTGCAAGGGCAAGGGCGGCTCGATGCACATCGCCGACTTTTCGATCGGCATCCTCGGGGCCAACGGGGTCGTGGCCGGAGGCTTGCCGCTGATCTGCGGGGCGGGGCTTTCCATCAAGCTGCGCAAGACCGACCAGGTGGCGGTCGTCTTTTTCGGCGACGGGGCCGCCAACCGCGGGCCGGTGCACGAGGCCATGAACATGGCCGCCGTCTGGAAGCTGCCGGTGATCTTCGTCGTGGAAAACAACCAGTGGGCGTCCACCACCCCCTTGAGCAGTTCCTGCGCACTGGTGGAACTCAGCCAGCGCGCTGCGGCCTACAACATGCCGGGCTATTCGGTTGACGGGAACGACGTGCTGGCGGTGCGCGCGACGACCTTGAAGGCCGTCGCCCAGGCCCGCAAGGGCGAGGGTCCGAGCATGATCGAGAACAAGACTTACCGCGTGCGCGGCCACTTCGAGGGCGACCCCCAGAAATACCGCGGCCAGGTCGAGGTGCTGACCTGGCAGGAAACGAACGATCCCGTGGCACGCTATGAAACGCGTCTCATCGAAGACCAGGTATTGACCAAGGAAAAAGCAACAATGGTCTGGAACGAGGTAAAAGCCGAATTGGACGCGGCCGTCGAGTTCGCCCAGAAGAGCCCCTTTCCAAATCCGGAGGACGCGTTACAGGATCTCTTCGTCAATGCTTGAAACCTAAATCCTTAAACTTTAAACCTTAAAGTTGATAGTGGATACCAGTCTGCTGCTTTTCACCGGCGCAGACGGCAATTATCGAATAGGAGCGAAAAATGTCTGATCGCATCATGAGCGCGTCCGCGGCCCTGGCGGAAGCCCTGCACGAGGAGATGGACCGCGACGAGACCGTTTTCATCTTGGGCGAAGACCTGACCGCGCACGCCGGCATTTTCGGCCAGTTCAAGGGGATCCCCGAGAAGTTTCCCGGCCGCATCCTCGACACGCCCATCAGCGAAACCTGCATCGCGGGCTGCGGCGTCGGCTCGGCCCTGACCGGCATGCGTCCCATCGTCGATTTCCATTTTTCCGATTTCGTCACCTGCGCCATGGACGAGTTCTGCAACCAGGCGGCCAAGATCCGCTACATGTCCGGGGGACAGGTCAAGCTGCCGATGGTGGTGTGGTGCCCGGACGGCGCCGGCCTGCGCGCCGCAGCCCAGCACAGCCAGTCGCTCGAGGCCTGGTTCGTGCACATCCCCGGGCTCAAGGTGGTGGTGCCCTCCGAGCCGGCGGACGTGAAGGGGCTTATGAAGGCCTCGATCCGCGACGACGACCCGGTCATGTTCTTCCAGCACAAGCGCTTCTTCCGCCGCGAAGGGCATGTGCCGGCCGATCCCGAGTTCATCATTCCCCTGGGCCGCGCGGCCGTGAAGCGTGCGGGCAAGGATGTGACGCTCCTGACCTACGGCGCTGGGTTCTTCCTCTGCATGGATGCCGCGCAGGGGCTGGCCTTGGATGGCATTGAGGCCGAAGTAGTGGACCTGCGGAGTTTGAAGCCGCTCGACATGGACACCGTTGCGGCTTCCGTCAAGAAAACCTCCCGGGCGGTGATCGTGCACGAGGCCTGCCTGACCGGCGGTTTCGGCGCCGAGCTCGCGGCGCGCATCCAGGCGGAGCTGTTCGACTACCTGGATGCCCCGGTCTTGAGGGTGGCGGCCAAGGACGTTCCGATCCCCTTCTCGCCGGTCCTGGAAGACTTCGTGCTGCCCAAACCGGCCGACGTGATAACCGCCGTCAAGGCGGTCTGCTGCCGATGAACGCTTCGAGACTGGTGTATTCCACGGATTCGGGCCGCATCTGCTCCTCTTGCTCAAAGCCCCTGGCGGCCTGCGCATGCCGGGAGCAGCAGGCGCCGGCCTCGGAAGCCGACGGTGTCATCCGCATCCGGCGCGAGGTCAAGGGCCGGGGCGGAAAAACGGTGACCGTGGCCGGCGGGTTCCAGCTCGCCGATGACGGGTTGAAAAAACTTGCGGCCGAGTTGAAGCGGCGCTGCGGGACGGGCGGCTCGGCCAAAGCCGGCGAGATTCTGATCCAGGGCGATCACCGCGAGACCGTGCTCTCCGAGCTGAAAAAGAAGGGGTTCATCGCAAAGCTCGCCGGAGGATGAGAGCGCCTGCGGGCCAGCCATTTCTCAAGCGCTCGGATCATCCCGGCCGCTTGATCCGCAGACGGCGCATGCGTTCGATCAAGGTCGTCGGCTTTACTCCCAGTAGGTGGGCGGCGCCGCCTCTGCCGTAAATTTTCCAGTCGGATTGCATCAGAGCCGCCAGCATGTTCCGCTTGTGCAAGGACTTGATCTCGGACTCAGTTAAGATCAGTGCCGCGGGGTTGGCCGGATCCTCAAGGACGTCCTGGGCGGCACCGTTGACGCCGCCATTGATCCGGGGGAGGTCGAAGTGCAGGCGGCCGTGCGGTGAAAGAATCAGCGCGCGTTCGATGATATTCTGCAGCTCCCGCACATTGCCGGGCCAGTCGTGGGCCTTCAGGTCCATCAGGTTGGCCTCGGTCAGACGGGGGGCCGGCCGGTTCAGGCGTCGGGAGAACACCTCGATGAAATGAGTGGTAAGCAGGGGGATATCCTGCTTGCGGTCGCGCAGCGGCGTGATCTCGATAGGGAATACGTTCAACCGGTAGTAGAGATCCTCGCGAAACCGCCCGTTCTTGATCTCCTCCATCAGGTTCTTGTTTGTGGCCGCAATGATCCGGACGTCGACCTTCCGCGTACGACCCTCGCCCACGCGTTCAAATTCCCCTTCTTGCAATACCCGCAACAGTTTTCCCTGAAGGCTCGGCGGGATTTCGCCCACTTCATCCAGGAAAAGGGTGCCGCCGTCAGCCGCCTCGAAGCGGCCCATCCGGTCGCTGACGGCGCCGGTAAAAGCACCCTTCACGTGTCCGAAAAATTCGCTCTCGTACAATTCCCTGGGGATGGTCGCACAGTTGACCCTGATCAACGAACGGTCCCTGCGTACGCTTTGGCTGTGGATTTCGCGTGCGATCAACTCTTTTCCGGTGCCGGACTCCCCCAGGATGAGCACGTTGGCGCCGGTCGGCGCTACCAGTCCGATGCGTGCGATTACCGCCTTGAGCGATGGGCTTTCGCCAATGATTTCCCCGTAGGGGTGCGCCCCGGCGAGTTCCTCCTTCAGGTAAGTGTTTTCGGCCTGAAGCCTTTCATGAAGCTTTTGGATTTCCGCCGTGCGCCCGGCGACTTCCAACTCCAGTTCATCACGGGATTTTTTAAGGGCCGATTTCTGAAAATCGCACTCTTTTTGCAGGCTTTCGCAAGCGGAAGAAAGTTCTTCCAAGACCTGTGCGCTTCGCAGCGCCGCTGTCAGGCGCGCTGCCGCCGTTTCAAGAAATAACCGCTGACCTGCCGCAATCCCATCGACCTGGGTCGAACCGACGTTGAATGTTCCCATGACGGCTTCGGCCGTCCGCAGCGGGAGCACGGCGATTGAGCGGATTTCCACGGGAATCCGACCCACGAGCGAATCCCCGCGTTTCCTTTCTCCCGGTACGTCCCGGCAATAGACCACTTCGCCGTTCTTCATGGCCATCGCGACCATATCCGGTTGGTCTCCGGCGGGGAAGGGTTCGGAGGAGAGGATCTCTCCGTTGGAGCGTTTCAGCACCCGCATTATTTTCCTGTCGGGGTCACACAGCACCAGGGATGCATAAGGCTGCTGCAGCTGTTGCTCCACGAACCTGAGAGCAGCCCCCGCAATAGACGCCATCTGGCGGTGCGAAATCAGGGCATCGAAGCGTTTCAAGTCCACAAGGATTTTTTGATAGTCGATCTGTTTCATCGAGGATCGATTCCTTGGACGCCGTGTTGCTGCATGGGGGCATTCAGGGAGAAGTTGGTGCCGGCGGGGCGACAAACCCTATAGAATGCTGATGACAACTTAATCAATAATTTGGGATTCGCAATCAGGATATTGAGACTCTCAACAAACTGATGGCGCCCGATTATCAAGAGAGTTTTAAATATAAAGCTATATCAACCGGTTGAAGTGTGCATGGCGGATGGCATGGCTTTTGATCATTCAAAGGGCGCCCGAGCAAAAGAGATAGGAGTCTATCCGAACCGGGTGCTCGCAACGAACCCTTGAATTTCGGAGGATAAAGCCAGATGAAAACTGCAACATCCGAAAAGTCGACCACGATCAACGGGGTCAACGTCGAAGAGTTGTTCAAGACAGTGGATGCCGTTAAGAAAACCGCCGCCATCGCCAAGTTCCGTTTTCGAGCGGACAACACTTGGCTCGAGGGCGGTCACAACCGGACGTCGATCCGCAATTTCTACGGGGCCGGGGGGGAGGACACCTCGCGCAAAACGCCGTTCATTCTGGATGCCGATGAACCGAAAGTGCTGTTGGGGACCGACCGCGGGGCGAATCCTGTGGAATACGTGCTGACCGCCCTGGCCGGCTGTCTGACCACCTCCCTGGTGTACCATGCCGCGGCCCGCGGCATAGCCGTCGAGGAGGTGGAATCGCACCTGGAGGGCGACCTCGATCTCAGGGGGTTTCTGGGGCTATCAGAGGAGGTCCGTAACGGCTACGAAAACATCCGGGTGACGTTCAAAATCAAGGCGGATGCAACCGAGGAGCAGCTTAGAGAACTGGTGCAGTTGGCCCAGAACCGTTCCCCGGTGTTCGACATCATATCCCACCCCGTCCCGGTTTCGGTGGAACTCAGGAAAGCATAGCAAATGCCAACGCTGTTTTTCTCCGCGAACGCCGCTCTACCGTGCCTGCTGGCACAGAAAGCGTGGAGAGGGCTGGGATGGCTACGCGGATCATCAAGGAACAGGCCTGTGCTACAGGAGATTCGGCCATGGAGCATTCTGAAGAGAAACGACGGGAAGAGCGGTTCTCCTGCGGCTCGCCGGTTGAGTGGGCGTATTTCAACAAGTCGGAAAAACACAACGCCCGGATGCGCAACTTCAGCCGGGCCGGAGCCTGCTTTGAATCCTCCCGGGTGCCTGTGCATGGCGCCACGATTCTGGTGAGGCTGGAGGCCTATCAGACCGATTGCCGATCGGACTGTCGCGAGGGAAGCGATTGTCCATGGCCGCGTTCGATGGTTCTGGGCGAGGTGAAATGGTGCCGCGACATAGCGGGCAGCAGACTTCCGCTGTTTGGAGTCGGGGTGAAATTTCAGCTTCCGGTTTGAGTCCGATGACTTAACACGCAATTCGCTGAACGGTCAGCCGGGTAAGGATGGCCTGTAATCGAAGGAAGCACTGCATCCTACAGGAATGACCCCTGATGAACGCCAAAAAGCTTGAACGGGCGATAAGACTCGGAAAGAGGGTCGAGCATTTTTTCGTGGCCCTGGTGGGCGGGGACGGGTTTCCGTATGTGAACTCCGCGCGGGAGATCGAGCAGGTGGCAGACAACCAGTTTGCCATCGAAGAATGGATCTGCCCCCTGACCGTGCAGCACTTGAGCGAGAATCCGAAAATGGCGGTTCTCATCTGGGACCCGGCAGCGGATGACGGGTACGAAATCCTCGGCGAGGTGCTGATGTATGAAGGCCAGGCGTTTCTGAACGGGTTTGCGCCCGAGGTTGAGGAGAGTGCCTATCTGCCTCAGGTGAAACGGAAACTGATCGTTCGGGCGGAGAAAATCACCGCCTTCAGCCATGCGCTGCGGTGTGACGAGATCCGGCAGTTGGCCGCATCAAAAAGAATAATGAATCTGCCGGCCGGTGACGTCGGTAGTCGAGAAGTCCCTGTTTGCAGCTTTGCCCCCGAGTGGGCTGAACACGCGCGCTTCGACCGCAGCGACGAGCCGTGCGACGACGGGCGCGCAGGTGCAGCTTGAAACGAAGCGACGCCCGGGTGTGGGTGGTGAAGTCCACAAGGACACGCGGATGTGTGGGGTGAACTCAATGGCCGGGAAGTCCAGATCATTGATGCTGAGCGGGATCCAGCCGACCGGCGAGCTGATGCTGGGCAACTACGTCGGCGCAGTGAAACACTGGGTCGAGCTGCAGGCGACCCACGAGTCATTTATCCTCCTGGCCGATCTTCACGCCATCACGGTGCCTCAGGATCCCGCCGATTTGCAGCGTCGCTCTTTGGAATTTATGGCGCTCTTCCTCGCCTGCGGCGTCGATCCCGCGAAGAGCACGGTTTTTCTACAGTCCCATGTGCCCGCGCACACCCAGCTGCTGTGGGTTCTCAACTGCGTGGTGCCCATGGGCGAGCTGCAGAGGATGACGCAGTTCAAAGACAAGGTCGGCCGTAACGCGGCAAACATCCATGTGGGGTTGTTCGACTATCCGGTCCTGATGGCCGCGGACATTCTTCTTTACGGCGCCGATCTGGTTCCGGTCGGAGACGACCAGAAACAGCACATAGAGTTCACGCGCCACGTTGCCCGTAAATTCAACGGCCTCTATGGGGAAGTCTTCAGAATTCCGGAAGGGTATACACCTGCGACGGGGGCCCGGTTGATGGGGCTTCAGACGCCCACGGTGAAAATGTCAAAATCGGATCGCAACGTGGACAACTATGTGGCCTTGTTAGATCCTCCGGAGGTCATCCGCAGAAAGATCAAGACGGCCGTCACTGATTCCGGCAGCGAGATCCGGTGTGATGACGCCAAGCCGGGTGTTTCCAACCTGATCACGCTATATGCGGTTGCCAGCGGGGAAACCGTGGAGTCGATTCAGCATCGTTATGTCGGCAAGGGGTACGGCGAATTCAAAATAAACCTGGCGGAGGTGATCATTGATTTTCTGGAGCCGATCCAAAAGCGCTATCGTTCAATTGTGGCTGATCGGGCCTGGCTGGCAGAGGTTTTTCGACAAGGTGCTGACAAGGCCCGGGAGCGTTCCGAGGCAACCCTTGCGGTGGTCTACGAGGCCATCGGGTTCATTACCGGACGGCAGGATGACCGACCCCTTTCCGGCATGCGCGGATCGAGGCTTGAACTGCAGCCGGATATTCCAGTACCCGCGACCGCGCGGGCATTGCATAAAAGGAGAAATGTCATGGGAACCGAAGAAACCAGAGATCTCAGCACGGCGGCAGCGGCGGAAACCGATGCCGATGCAGAATGCTTAACGGATTGCTGTGTCTGCTGTTGTTGCGACACGGAAGAGGAATGCAGCATGGAAGAGTGAAGGAGGTTGATATGGCTCTCATTACATTAACCCACACCATCGGCTGTGATGCGGTGGAGATCGCCCGTCGAGTGGCCGACGGGCTCAACGTGGAGGTCTATGACGATGACCGGCTGAAGGAGGAGGCGCTGCGGATGGGCCTTCACGCCGAGGAACTCAAGGGGTTCAATGAGAAAGCGCCGGATTGGTACGAGCGCCTTTGGAGCAACAAACCGGATGTGTATCTCCACTTGATGGAGTCGGTGATCTTTGAAGCGGCGCGTCTCGGAGAGGGGGTTATCATCGGGCACGGCAGTCAGGTGCTTCTCCAAGATTTCGGCTGCGCGATGCATGTCCTGGTGACGGCCCAAGAAGAAAACCGCATCCGCAACCTGATGCGCCAGATGAATCTCTCCCGGGTGGCCGCGCAGAGGGTGATTCAAAAAAGCGACACCCAAAAGAAGGGATTTTTCCACTACGCCTTCCATAAGGACTGGAACGATCCGGCCCTCTATGACCTGTGCGTCAATCCCGACAAGATCGGACTGGAGCGGGCCGCACAGCTCATCTTTGACACGGCGCGGTCCCCGGAATTGAAGGCCTGCAGCATTTACGCGCGCGATGCGCTCGAGCGCCTGTCGCAGACCAAGCGAATCGAAGCCTTGCTCCTGGAGATGGACCTGCGGCAAGCCGGCCTGAAGGTGGAAATGCCGGAGAAAGGGGTCGCGCAGATCTCCGGCGTGCTTTACAAATACGAGGACAAGGGACGCATCCCGGCGATCGTCGGCAGGATCCCCGGGGTAGAGAAGGTTCAAATGGATGTGACGTTGATGCCGGTGGGATACGATTGATTTTCAATCCGGATATCGGCTGTCCTTTTGAGGTCTCCTGAGCCGACACCCGAAAGGGAGTGAGGATGCCACCACGATGAACGTTTCCCGGCAACTGATCGAGGCCCATCTGGTCGAGGGGAGAATGGCGCCCGGCGAAGAGATCGGCCTGCGCATCGATCAGACGTTGACGCAGGACGCCACCGGCACCATGGTGATGCTGGAATTCGAGGCGATGCAGGTCGCGCGGGTCAAAACCGAGGTGTCGGCCCAATACGTAGACCACAACCTGCTGCAGACAGATTTCAGGAATGCCGACGACCATCTCTTCCTGCTCAGCGCCTGCAGGAAATTCGGCGTGTGGTACAGTCGGCCCGGCAACGGGGTCAGCCATCCCGTGCACATGGAACGCTTCGGAAAGCCGGGAAGGACCCTGCTGGGCTCGGACAGCCATACGCCGGCGGCCGGCGCGCTGGGAATGCTGGCAATGGGGGCGGGCGGTCTGGAGGTGGCCTTGGCCATGGCCGGCGAGCCGATTTACATCCGCATGCCCTCGATCCTGGGCGTACGGCTGACCGGTCGTCTGCCCGACTGGGTCAGCGCCAAGGACGTCATCCTGGAAATGCTGCGCCGCCGCGGCGTGCAGGGGGGTGTCGGCAGGATCATCGAATATTTCGGGCCGGGGTTGGATTGCCTCTCCGCCATGGACCGGCATGTGATCGCCAACATGGGGACCGAGCTGGGCGCCACGAGTACGGTATTTCCATCCGATGACGCCGTCCGACGGTTTCTGAAGACCCAGGGCCGCGAAGCCGACTGGGTCCCGATTGCGGCGGGCGACGCCGCCGGCTATGAGGAAATCGACGAAATCGACCTCTCCGAGCTGGAGCCGCTGATCGCGCTGCCGAGCAGCCCCGACAACGTGGTGCCGGTCAGAGAGGTGGCCGGCCGCGAAATCTATCAAGCGTACATCGGCTCGTCCGCCAATCCAGGACTGCGGGATTTTGCGGTGCCGGCACTCATGGTGGCTGGCCGCCAGGTGCAAGAACGGGTATCTTTCGACGTCAACCCGACGTCGCGGCAGATCCTGGAAAACCTGGCAGCCCTGGGCTTGCTGCAAGAGCTGATCGCCGCCGGCGGCCGAATTCACCAGGCCGGATGCAACGGCTGCATCGGCATGGGCCAGGCCCCGGCCACTGGCAAGATCAGCCTGCGAACCGTTCCCCGGAACTTTCCCGGCCGCTCCGGCACCAAAGAAGACCAAGTCTATCTGTGCAGCCCGGAGACAGCGGCCGCTTCGGCACTGACCGGGGCCATCACCGACCCGCGCTCGTTGGGCGTGCCCTACCCGCGGTTCATCGAACCGGAGAAGATCCGGATCAACACCCGCATGCTGCTGCCGCTGGCCGACGCGGGCATCACCGTCGAGTTGGAGAAAGGGCCCAACATCAAGCCGCTGCCCGTCTTCGAAGGACTGTCGGACGATATCTCCGGCCCGGTCATGCTTAAAGTCGGCGACGGCATTTCCACCGACGATATCATGCCGGCCGGCGCCCGGGTGCTGCCCTTTCGCAGCAATATTCCCGAAATCAGCCGGTTTGTCTTCAGCCGGATCGACGAGCGTTTCTATGAGCGCGCCTTGGCGCATCAGCGCCGAACCTTTTTCGTGGTCGGCGGGAACAACTACGGCCAGGGTTCCAGCCGAGAGCACGCCGCGCTGGCGCCGCGCTATCTAGGTTTGAGCGTGGTGATTGCCAAGAGCTTTGCGCGCATCCACCGGCAGAACCTGGTCAATTTCGGGATATTGCCGCTGACGTTTGTGAATCCGAACGACTACGATCGCATTCGGCAGGAGGATGTGCTCCATATTGAACGCGCGGTCGAGGCGCTTCGCCATGGCCGCACGGTCACCGTCCGGAACTCGACGCAGGATGCATTTTTTGCCGCCGAGCACGGACTGAGCTGACGCCAGCTGGCGGCCGTTGAGGAAGGGGGCCTGATCAACGTGGTTCGCAGGCGCCGGACGGTCCACTAGCCTGGAGGATCCCATGCCGGAAAAGGCCGTTTTGCACATGGAGAACTTCGGTGCAGGCTCGGGCCACAGGCTCTGGGGAGGCGGAGCGCTTCTGCGATGCGTATCCCCGATCGACCGCAGTCCTCTGGCCGTAATTCGGACGGCGACCGCGGAGGACTACGAGCAAGTCGCACAGCAGGCAACGGCGGCTTTCAAGGTGTGGCGAACCGTGCCAGCGCCGCGACGCGGCGAGGTGGTCCGGCGCATCGGAGAGGCGCTGCGCCGGAACAAGAAGGAACTGGCGGAGATCATCTGCCTGGAGGTCGGGAAGATCCGGGCCGAGGCCGAAGGCGAGGTGCAGGAGATGGTCGACATGGCGGATTTTGCCGTGGGCCAGTCGCGGATGCTTCACGGGGCGAGCATGCCGAGCGAGCGGCCGGAGCACCGGATGGTTGAGCAGTGGCATCCGCTGGGGCCGGTGGGAGTGATCAGCGCCTTCAATTTTCCGGCGGCGGTGTGGTCGTGGAATGCCTTCATCGCCCTGGTGTGCGGGGATACGGTGATATGGAAGCCGTCGTCGAAGGCCGCGCTCACTGCCCTGGCCGTGATGAAACTGGTCTGGCCGGTGCTGAAAGAAAGCAATCTGCCCGACGGCATCCTGAACCTGGTGATCGGCTCCGGCGCGTCGGTGGGGGCGGCGCTTATCCAGGACCGGCGGGTTCCCCTGGTTTCCGCCACCGGCAGCGTGCGCATGGGCCGGCAGGTGGCGGCGACGGTGGCGTCGCGCCTGGGGCGGGCGTTGCTTGAACTGGGCGGCAACAACGCGGTCATCGTCACCCCCAGCACGGACCTGGAGCTGGCCGTCAAAGCCATCGTTTTCGGCGCGATCGGCACGGCCGGACAGCGGTGCACCTCCGTTCGCAGGGTGATCGCGCATACCGATGTTTTCGGCCGCCTCCGCGAGGCCTTGATCGGTTCCTACGGCCGGCTGCGCATCGGCAATCCTCTGGAGGAAGGCATCCACATGGGCCCCCTAATTGATTCCGCGGCGGTGTCCGACATGCAGATCGCCATTCAGCAGGTCAGAGAGCAGGGCGGCAACATCCTTTACGGAGGGCAGGTGCTGGCAGGAGGCCTGTTCGACGCCGGCACCTATGTGGCGCCGTGCATCGCCGAAGCCGGCCCTCATCTTCCGGTCGTTCGCGAAGAAACCTTCGCTCCGCTGCTCTATTTGATCCCCTACCGGACGTTTGAAGAAGCCTTGGAATATCAGAATGCGGTGCCGCAAGGGCTCTCCTCGGCGGCATTCACCAACGATCTGGTCGAAGCGGAGACCTTCCTCAGCGTTCGCGGCAGCGACTGCGGAATCGCCAATGTCAACATCGGCACGTCCGGGGCCGAGATCGGCGGGGCCTTCGGCGGCGAGAAAGACACCGGCGGCGGACGCGAGGCCGGTTCCGATGCCTGGAAGACCTACATGCGGCGGCAGACCTGCACCATCAACTGGTCGCGGAAGCTGCCGCTGGCCCAAGGCATCGAATTCCCGGCGGCTTGAACAAGGGAGAGGCGGGGTTGAGCTTCGAAAACCGAAGGAGGTCTATCATGAGAGATTATGACAACAGCTACCTGAAAGGGATCGATATTCTCGCGGCGTTTGTTTTGGCCGTCGGCGGCCTGTGCTGGGGGGCGGTCGGTCTATTCGCCTTCAACCCGGTCGAGGCCGCTTTCGGAGCCATGAGCCCGATCGGCCGGTTGATCTACCTGCTGTTCGGGGTGGCGGCCTTGTATGAAATCATATTCTACCGTGTGATTCAGCGCAGATGGGAATGCAAGCCCTGGCCTGCGGCAGTGGAAACAAGCCCCGCTTAGAGCCGAAAATCGCTGCTTGGCAGGCCTCACAACCCGAGCCGACGGCGACGAGCGCCGACGGAAGACAGGAGGCTACAAAATGAAAGAGGAAAAGGAAATAGAGCTCGATTGCTCCAAGAACTGCAAATATGTGGTCCAGACATGCGAGTCCAGCGGCCGCGGCCGCGATGAATGCGAAAACCGTTACAACGATTGTGTTTCCAGATGCACCTTTGCATAAACATCGGCGGCCGACATTTGTCGGCCGCCGATGTTCAGGTAAAAAGGCAAATTTTGCATGTCCTGGCGTATCTAATGAAATCCTCCGCCGTCCACACGACAACACCCGGGATCAGCTTTTTCTCATCAATCTCCATCATGTCCACCGTCATTTTGCAGGCCACGAGTTCCACGCCTTCGATCTGGGCCATCTCCTGCAAATCTGCCAGCGACGGAATGTTGGCCTTGTCGATTTTGCGCTTCATCATGCTGGTGGCGATGCTCACCATGCCCGGGACGGCACCCATGACTCCCGGCGGAAAGAATTTGGCCCTTTCCGCGCCGCCCTGGAGAACCAAATTCAGCCCCATGAACGAATAAAATATCTTGCTTTCCATTCCTTGTCTTGCAGAGTTGATTCCCAGCACCAGTGACGGGTAAGCGCCATCCAGCGTGTCTTTGACACAGATGAAGGAAGCCCTTTCTTTTTCCGCATTCATGATCGTCTCCTGTGTTTGTCGGCTAAATGATAATCCGATTCCGATAGGATCCGGGTTCACTCCAGGCCCATTTTTCTTAGCTGATCCAGGATCTCCTGTTCGCTCATGAAACCGACACGCCGATAGACTTCACGGCCGTCGGCATTGAAAAAAACTTCAACCGGGATCGCCTTCACACCGAATCGTGCCAGCTGCTCCTTGTGGATGCCGACATCGATCGGGATCACGGACGCTTTTTCAGCATACTGCTTGCCGATCTTTTCGAGCACCGGCTTCATGCGAACACAAGGGGGGCAGGATGGGGTGCCCAGGACCACCAGGGTCGGCATGCCCTTCGCCGGGAGGTTGTCGAACTCCCCGGCCGCTGCGCGAAACGCGGTGAACAGCAGAACGAGCACCCCCAGTATTAGAACCCGCGGATGACGACGACATGTTTTCATCGTTGATGATTCCCTCTTTTGATCTGGGAACTGCCTCACGGCGGTATTGCCTCTCAGGCGAGGCTTCGGCTCCTGCCGAAAGGCAGTTCCTCCGCTTCCGTTAAAACCTCCACGTTAGCCCGAAGTCAATGCTGTTTTCTTCCAGCGAGGACTCGATCTTCACCGGTTGCCCGGTCACATCCGTTCCGCTTTCCTTGATGGTTTCCTTGAAGGCGTGCGTGAAACCGAGGTTAACCCCGAATTTTTCGGTGAACTGGTAGCCGACCCCGAAGGTGACATGTTGTTCGACGATGGCCGGAAAACCGACCAGGCGGAAGGTTTCGTAGTAATACCGAGGCAATGTTTTTCCCTGAACTGTTTTTAGGCTCTGGCCGTTGAAGCCGTTGTTCTTCTCTACGGGATTGTTGGCGTAATTGTAACCGACCCTGAGAAATAAATTGCTAATGAGCTCATACTGGGCCCCGACGGCCAGAACGTATTGATCCTGCCAGTCGAAATCTTCGTAGCCCTTGGCGTTTCCCCAGTTGATCCACCTTCCGTCGACTTCGATCAAGAAATTCTTGTAAGTGAACGCCACGCCCAATCCGATCTCCTGGGGGGATTCCAGCGTCAGGTTGTCAAGGTTTCCGCTCCCGTCGAAGTCGGCGACGTCCTTGAACTTTACGCTTCGCGGCGAAATGTAATTCAAACCGAAAGAAAGATAGTCCGTCGCCTTGAGGATAATTCCGGTCTGGATGCCGAATCCGTAATTCCAAACGGAGCCTTCACCCAAATCCAAGCCGGCATACTCCACCACCGGTGCCAACCCGACGGAGAAGTTAGATGTCGGCTGAAACGCCACCGCCGGGGCAAACCGCATGACGTTCAACTGAGTGTACGCACCGGCGATGTAAGGAAATCCGCCGAAGCCGGGGTTGGGTTGATCCAGATTGGTGTCGCGATAGTCCACTCCCAGGCCGCTTACCCCATAAGCCGCTAAACCGAAGCGCCAGTTCGGAAGTTGCAGCTGCTCGCCGATGGGCAGGGACAACCCGAAGGCCGGGATGGAGTAGACATCGTCGTTGCTGTTGGCTTTGACCGTTCCGCCGACACCGGGCCCGCTCAGCTTGGCTTTCACCTCCGGCATGAACAGCGTTCCGGCAAAATCGACTTCCGTGTTCGGGCAGAACGGCCCCACGCACATGGCGGCTGGGTTGGTAAACACGGCGGTGATGGCATCCTGCGGGGCGGCGATTCCGACGCCTCCCATGGAGCGTGAGATCGGGCCGATTCCCATCAAATTGTCGCCGTTGGTTGCGAAAGCAGATCCGGAAAAAACCAGCAAGACCACTAAACATGCAGCTAACAACTTTGATTTCTTCATGATCTCCTCCTGATTAAAATGACAGTCGCAGTGAGAATTAATCCGTATCGGTCCAGTAAAAGCCTAGTTTTCGGCACCTCCTTTCTTCCGCGGGTTTTTTCAGACGCAATGTCATCGGACCAGCGCATCGGCCACCATGGAGCTCAGGAAAAGCACATCCACCCCCATTTTGTAGTGATCATTCAGGTTGCTCAGCTGGGTATGGCAGTTCTCGCAGGCCGTGGCCAAAATTGCCGCCCCCGTGGATTTGACCTGGTCCACCTTCACCTTTGACGATTTCATGCGGAAATCGAGCGTTTCATCGCCCAACGCCACCAGCCCGCCGCCGCCGCCGCAGCACCAGTTGTAGCGGGCATCCGGCGCCGACTCGCGGTAGTCATCGGCCAGATGGCTCAGGATGTAGCGCGGCGCGTCGATGACGCCGCCGTTGCGGGCGATCTGGCAGGGGTCGTGGTAGGTGATAGGCCCCTTGAACTTGGTTTTGTCGACTTTGATGCGCCCCTCCCTCAGATAACGCGCGTGCACCTCGGTGATCGAAGACACCTTGAACGGCTGGCTGCCCGACAACTGTTTCATCACCCGGTAGGCCGTGCCGCACTCGCAGATGCAGACTTCCTTGACCTTCAGGCGCCTGGCCTCGTTGATGATGCGTTCCAGGATGAGCTTGGTCTTGGTGGGGTCGCCGACAAACGCCCCGAAATTGACCGCTTCAAAAAAGCTCAGAGTCCATTTTTCGCCGGCGGCATTGAAAACCGCCGCTGCCGGAATAATCGAATGGGCCCCGGCCAGCGCCACATAGAGAAGGTCGGCCCCCTCCACGCCCAGAGGAATGGCGGCCTCGCCGGCTTGGGTGCGCCACTTGCCGACGACATCCGCCTCAAGCCGCTTGATGCCTTGGAGGAAGTTCTCCTTGAACAAGTCGATGGACTTGCCTTTTTCGATCGAGGTGTCCGCCAGCAGGCTCAAAATTTCCGGCTCGGCATGTGCGCCGATCAGCAGCAGCTTGGCGATCGACATCAACATCTGGGTATCGATGCCGAAGGGGCAATAAACCATGCAGCGCCGGCAACCGGTGCACGAGTAGGCGGCCTCGTTGAGTTCCTGCAGGGCGGCCTCGTTCAGTTCCTTCGCCTCGCCGACGGAAGGCCAGAGCTTGCCCCGCGCCTTGAAGTATTTTTTATAAATCCGCCGCACGACCTCGGCGCGGTGGACGGCGATGTAGCGGGTCTGTCCCATGGAGGCGTAGACATGACAGGCCTCGGTGCAGACCCCGCAGCGGGTGCAGGTTTCGAGGTACAGCCGCATGGCATCGTTCAGTTTGCTGCGAAACAGCTTCAACAATTCATCGCGGGTTTGTGGGTCCATGGTTAACCTCTTCTCAGCTTGTTGATCGGAAGCGCCAAAAAGGAGTGCATGGTTTGGCTGAACGGGAAGAAGATCATAAACAGGTTGGCCAGAAACACATGGATCACCAGCATGAACGAATGGCCCATGCCGCTCAGCTCAGCCGGCAGCTCGGGTTTGAAATAGAGCAGGCTGGAGAGGTAGGCGCGGTAGTGCTCGACCTCGATGCTGCTGTAACCGTACCAGCGCCGCGCCCAGTCCATCTGGCTGCCGAAGATGACGATCAGAAAGAGCAGAATCAACAGGTAGTAGTCCTCGGGGACGGAAAGCTCGCGCACCGGCGAGCGGAAGCGGCGGAACAGGAAATAGAGCAGGGCGATCAGGCTGAAGAGCCCGACGTAACCTGCCCCTAAAAACACCTCGTGCGGAATCGCCTGGATGATCGCGATCTCGCCGAAAAGCTCGAGGTGCCCGAGGATGAGCAGCAGCAGACAGAGGTGAAAGATAATAAGGAAAACCCACAGAAGGGGTTTGTGTTTGCGAACCGTGGGAAAAAGAAAGGTGTCGTACAGAGCATACAACCAGGCCGGTTTTTTCTGCGGGTAAATCTGCAACGTACTGGGGTGTTTCGGTGCTCGGAAGATTCGGATCAGCCGGACAACCGTTCCGACGAGAAATACCCCGAAAGATAAATAGACCATCGGGATCATGATGAAGTAGATCACGTTATCCACGGCAGCCTCTCCTTGTCGGCATTTAGCGTGCGAGGCGGGCCTTGATTGCCGCCCTCGGGTGTTGAATTGATTACAATGGTAAACGGCAGGCAGAGGCCCTATATGAATCGGGAACCGCTGCCTGCCGCAGCAGGCCTACGCTTTGCGCTTGATGTAGAACTTGATCACCTTCTCCTGCTGGTCGGTTTTAACGATCTCGTTCCCGCTGGTTTTCGCCCAAGCGGGGAAATCGGTCAGGGCGCCGGGGTCCGTGGTGTGGGCTTCAATGATCTCGCCGATACCGACTTCCTTGATCCCTTTGCTGACTTTGACCACCGGCATGGGGCACGCCAGGCCTTTTAGGTCGAAAACTTTGGCTACCTTGATTTCATCGCTCATGTTCGATTCCTCCTTGTAAGGTTTGCTCGTCGAAAAGGGTTAAATAAACAACTGCACCTTGCTGGTTTGCGCTTCCTGCAGGAATGTGGCCACCCCGGCAAAACCGAGATGCTTGTAGCTGATCATTTCTTCATGTTTGAACCCCATGAGGTCCATGGACATCTCGCACACATAGATGCGCACGCCCAGTTCCTCGGCGAGCGCCAGCATCTCCTCGAGGGAAGACACATTTTTCTTCTTCATCAGGGATTTCATCATCGCCGTGCCCATTCCGCCCATGTTCATCTTGGACAGCTTGACCTGGTCCGGCCCCTTGGGCAGCATGGCGCCGAACATTTGGCCCATCATGTCCTTGCCGCCGACGCTCTTGTTTTTGTCCCTCAGCACGGGGGTTCCCCAGAAGGTGAAGAACATGACCACGTCCATCCCCATCGCCACCGCGCCGGTCGCAATGACGAAGGCAGCCAGCACCTTGTCCATGTCGCCGCTGAAAACGACCATGGCGAGCTTGTTTTCCGGCGCACCGGCCTTCAGCGCATCGATCTGGGATTTGAGTTCGGCCAGTTGAGTTTCGATCGCATCCATATTTTCCTCCCTTGTCTTGAACCAATTCGCCATCAGGCAGTTAGAATTAAATTCATACTAAAAACCTTTATTTTTATGTAATCAAAGCATGTTAAACGCTATATAGGCTATTATTAGTTGATAGCGTGAACCTTAAATGCCAAAAAAGGCATTGGCTGGCTCACTCCATCAGTTCCTTGACGGCTTCCATCGAGGCCTTCAGGATCTCGAGGTTGGTTAAAACCGTTTTACGCTGATCCGGGGCAATCTGTTGCAACACCCGGCCGTGGATATCTTCCATGAATGAGTTGATTTCGCCCAGTTTTTCCTGGCCTTTGGCGGTGAGGCTGAGCAGGCTGACGCGGGAATCCCCGGGGTCCTTGATTCGTTGGATTAACTCCTTGCGGATCAGGCCGTCTATGATTCGGGACACCCGGCTCTTGACCAGGTTCATCTTGTAGGCGATCCCTTTGGAGGTCAGGTAGCGCTCTTCGCCGAAAAGCACCAGACACCGCAACTCGGCATCCGGCAGGTTGAACCGTTCGCTTTGGTACTGCATGCGCTCCTGACAGCATCGGAACAGCCTGGAAATGAGCAGCTTGAACTGCTGGAGCTGAAATTCTGAAACGTGCGACGAAGGTGGGTCATCCAAATAGTTCATGGCGTGAACTAATATTGCGAAAAAAAAGCTATGTCAAGTTTTTTTTTGACTTGAATTTGGATGGGGCTGAGCAACGGGACAACCTATAGATTGGCTTGGCAATTTGCAATCTGCCCGTGGCTTCGCTTGCATTGGCCTTCAAGGATCATTAAAATAGTTCCCTTGCCCAGCATATCCGAAGCTTAAAAAAAAATCCTGCGGGGTTTCGCTCCCGCTTCGAGTGATGGAACAAAAATCGATTTACCAAACAGGAGGTACTGTCATGCCGCTCGTTTCCTATGTCGCTGAAGATCTGTTCGCCTGGATCAACACGGCCGGATCAAATTTCGTTTTGCTGGACGTACGCAACAACGAGGAGTTCGACCGATTCAAGGTGGAGGGACCCCATCCGCCGCGAATGCTCAACGTACCGTACGTCGAATTTGTGGAACACGAGGAGGACTCGGCGGCGAAGGTCCCTCGTGGCGAGGCCATCCGTATTGTTTGCGCCAAGGAGGGGTCTGCCAAGTTTGTTGGCGAGATTCTGGTGAATCAAGGGTGGAAAGACGTTGCCTACCTGCAAGGCGGGATCAAGACCTGGGGGAACATGCTGGCGCCGCGCCTGGCGGCTGAAAAAGACGGCTACCGGCTTTTCCAGTTCATCCGGCCCGGGAAGGCCTCTTGCAGCTACGGCCTTCTTTTCAAGAGCGAGATGGCTGTTTTCGACCCCAGCCGGAATGCGGACTTTTACGAGCAGTTTGCAAACGACCACGGTTGCCGGATCGTGAAAACATTTGAGACCCACCTTCAGGCCGACTACATTTCCGGAAGCCAGGAATTGTCCAAAAGGACCGGTGCGGCCATCCTCGGCCACGAAAACGATTTTCAACATGCCGTTTTCACTTACATCCGCGTCAAGGACCAGGACGTTCACCGGTTGTCGTCCGGAGGGCCGGAGATTCGGGCTGTCCACATGCCTGGCCATACGCCCGGAAGCACCTCCTACCTCATCGACCACACCTATTTGATTTCTGGAGACGCGATCTTTATCCTGTCCATCGGCAGGCCGGATCTGGGCGGCAAGGCCGTGGAGTGGGCGAAGCTGCTTTTTAATACGATCAAAACGCAGATTTCGTCCCTCAATGACGCCATTGTGGTTCTTCCCGGCCATTACATGGACTGGAGTGAAATGAACGCCAGGGGATTGTTCGCCGACAGTCTCGGAAATGTCCGCAAACGAAACGCAGACATCTACGCCATTGCAGATGAAACGAACTTCATCAAGTTCATTCAAGACAACATGCGACCGCAGCCGGAGGTCTACGCCAAAATCAGACAAGTCAATGCCGGGCTGGCATTGGTTGACGACGAGGAGCAGGAAGTAATGGATCTGGGCAAGAACGAATGCGCGGCCAGCATGCACCGGCCTTAAAACGGCGCAGCTTAAGTTCGGCTACAGCGGCTCGGCCGCCGCGCGATCGGCCAGTATCAAAGCCCGGTCTTGGCTCACTCGTCCGGCCGGGATCGACCGGTCGGCGGCTTGCAGGCGCGCTATCATCGCCGCCTTCTCGCCGCCGGTCACCAGCCAGAGCACCAGCCTGCTCCGGTTGAGGATCGGAAAGGTCAGCGTCATCCGGCGCCGCCCCTGATAGACGCCGGTCAGTCCAACGTCGGCATCGGTGACGTCAAGGACCGGATCCCCCGGGACCAAGGATGCGGTGTGCCCGTCGGGCCCGAGACCCAGGTGGACAAGATCCAGCACCGGGGGCGAGCCGGCGATCTCCTGGAGGGTTTGGGAATACTGCTTGGCCGCGGCATCCAGGTCTGGCGCTTCCACCGGCATGGCATGGATTTGCTCGGGGCGCAGCGGGGCATGAGCGAGCAGGCTGGCGCGCAGATGGGTTAGGTTGCGGTCCGCATGCCCTTCGGCCGCCACGCGCTCGTCCACCTGAACCACGTGGATCATTTCCCAAGGAACCCTCTCGTCGGTAAAAGCCCGCACCATCGCCCAAGGGCTGCGTCCGCCGCTCACGGCTACGATGAAGCTGCCGCGCGCGGCTACAGCCCGCCTCGCTTTCGCGGCGATGAACGCGGCCGCCCTGCGAGCGGCCGCATCGGCATCAGCAAGCACTTCCATCTTCATGGCGGGGCCCTCCCCGATTCTGCGGGACCTGAAAGTTCTTGACGGTGAATCGTGAGTAAAATAGCATAATAAACATTATCACAAAATAAACTTGAGATGGCGGCTGTCAGGTTGACTGGAGCGGCGTTGGCATGGCCCAGGCCCGACGATGCCATCAAGGAAAACCGATGCTTAAAGCCCTGCCGGGACCCATCCGGGGTGGTTTGTCTCTGGTGTTGTTTGGATTCAACACGCTGTTTTGGTGCATATGGTTGTTCATCATGGCGGCATTGAAAGCGCTGGTCCCCTTGCCGGCTTGGCGAAGAGGATGCAGCCGGGTGCTCACTGCCATCGCCGAAGGCTGGATTTGGGGTAACAACCTGAATCAGAAAATCACCAATTCCACCCGCTGGGACGTGAAGGGAACCGATGCCCTGGAACCGTCGCAGTGGTACCTGGTTTTGGCCAATCACCAGTCCTGGGTGGACATCCTCGTGCTTCAACGGATTTTCCACCGCAAGATCCCGTTCTTGAAATTCTTCATCAAAAAGGAGCTTTTCTGGTTTCCTCTTCTGGGTCAAGCTTGGTGGGCGTTGGATTTTCCGTTCATCAAGCGGTATTCGAAGGCAAAACTCCAGAAAAGGCCCCACCTGCGGGGCAAAGACCTGGCGATCACACGCAAGGCCTGCGAAAAGTTTCGGCACATTCCGATCTCGGTCATGAATTTTGTCGAGGGGACCCGCTTCACCATCCGGAAACACGACCAGCAGCAATCGCCTTATGCCCATCTGCTCAGACCGAAGGCCGGCGGCATCGCTTCCGTGCTGCACGCCATGGGCGACCGTATTCATCAGGTTCTGGATGTCACCATCGTGTATCCTGGCGGAGCGCTCAGTTTCTGGGCGCTTTTGTGCGGCAACATCCGTGAGATCAAGGTCAGGGTGCGGTCCCTGCCGGTTGGCCCCGAGTTAATTGGCGACCTGGTAAATGACGGCGGATTTCGCCAGCGATTTCAACAGTGGCTGAACAATCTATGGGAGGAAAAGGACCGGTCTATCGAGGAGATGATGAGCTGCTGAACCGGCAAGCTGCCTGGGCCAGCCGAGGAACGATGGCGCCGGGTAGGTTTGTCTGGATCAGATGCCTGTTGGTGGGGGATTTTGGATGCATTGATCCGATTTCACCCATTTGCCGTCAACCAAGATGTAAGGGTCGCAAATCTTGGCGTTTCTGTTAAGGCTGGATAGGTATTCTTCAAAATCAACCGGGATTTTTTGGTGGCGTCCGATCACCAGGTAGAAAACAACCACCGCAAATACGATGGCCGCATTGACGGCAAGAATGAAATAGGCAAGGCTAAAAACGAAATCCATAAATTAATTATACCATCATTTCCTCCGATAACACAAAATTTTTTACCCCCGCCGAATTGCCATATAAAAAGATTGTGGTATCAGGGCTTGGATTGTGAATTAACAGGGTGAACGCGCTGGTGCGCCAATACGGCAAGCAGCGCTTTTATCTTCGGCTCTGCAGAAGGTCTCCGCGGCGTCTATAAACTGTACAGCCCAATCACAGACTGTTACGGCATATTCTTGGGGCACTTGGCTGTCCACTCCATTTTTGATGAGAACTTGGGCCACCGCTAGCCCCCTGTGTCATGAATTTAGGAAAGGAATCTATGACGTTCAACCGCAAAATGATCCCATACGAACAAGGGCAATAAAGGGTTGCCCTTGTTCGTATGGACGCTACTTTAATAACGTACCAATTTCAGACACTAACCTTTTGAGAAATCCGGATAGACCCCCAAAATGAGGCAGACCTGTTTGAATTTTTTCTCGCTCATAATTCACACCCATAGAATCGAGAAAGGCGGGGCCTGAACGCCAGACCCCGCCGGCAGATTGATTGGATGAAAGGTTGTTTGGCCGCCTTGGCCTATGCTACGATCAGGCGAGGTCGAAGCGATCAAGGTTCATCACCTTGGTCCAGGCCACCACGAAGTCCTGGACAAACTTCTTCTGCGCGTCCGCGCTTCCGTAGACCTCGGCCAGAGCCCGGAGCTGGGAGTTTGAACCGAAGATGAGATCGACACGCGTGCCGGTCCACTTGACTTCGCCAGTCTTGCGACCGCGCCCTTCAAACATGTCCTTGGCGTCCGATACCGCCTTCCACTCCGTGCCCATGTCGAGCAGGTTCACGAAGAAGTCGTTGGTTAGCGTTTCCGGCTTCTTGGTAAAAACGCCGTGCCGGGTCTGTCCGAAGTTGGTGTTCAGCACGCGCATGCCGCCAACGAGCACCGTCATCTCGGGAGCGGTCAGCGTCAGCAGTTGCGCCCGATCAACCAGCAGTTCCTCTGCCGATACGGCGTATTTGGTTTTGAGGTAGTTTCGGAATCCGTCTGCAGCCGGTTTGAGTACGGCGAATGACACCACGTCGGTTTGCTCCTGCGACACATCCGTGCGTCCCGGAGTGAAGGGAACGGTCACATCGTGACCGGCATTCTTCGCCGCTTGCTCGACGCCGGCGCAACCCCCCAGAACGATCACGTCAGCAAGCGACACCTTCTTCCCGCCGGACTGCCTGCTGTTGAACTCCTTTTGGATTCCCTCAAGGGCCTGGAGTACCGTCTTCAGTTGGGCCGGCTGGTTGACTTCCCAATCCTTTTGCGGCGTAAGGCGAATGCGCGCCCCGTTCGCCCCGCCGCGCTTGTCGGAGCCGCGGAACGTGGATGCTGACGCCCAAGCCGTCGAGACCAGTTGGGAGACAGACAGTCCCGAAGCGAGGATCTTGCCCTTGAGGGCGGCGATGTCTTGCTCGTCAATCAATGCATGAGTGACCGCGGGGACGGGGTCTTGCCACAGGAGCTCTTCCTTAGGCACTTCCGCGCCGAGATAGCGCGAGCGCGGGCCCATGTCGCGGTGGGTCAGCTTGAACCACGCCCGGGCGAAGGCGTCCGCGAATTCCTCGGGGTTCTGCTGGTAGCGCCGCGCGATCGGCTCGTAGATCGGGTCGAAGCGAAGGGAGAGGTCCGCCGTGGTCATCATCGGTCGGTGCTTCTTCGACGGGTCGTGCGCGTCAACCACCATGTCCTCTTCGGCCACGTCCTTGGCCAGCCACTGATTCGCGCCGGCCGGGCTCTTGACCAGTTCCCACTCGTATTTGAACAGCACGTTCAGATAGCCCATGTCCCATTTGGTCGGGTTCGGCTTCCAGGCGCCCTCGATGCCGCTGCCGATCGTATCGCCGCCTTTGCCGCTGCCGAAGCTGCTCTTCCAGCCGAGGCCCTGCTCTTCGATGCCGGCCGCTTCGGGCGCAGGCCCTACATGGGACGCAGGGCCGGCGCCATGGCTTTTGCCGAAGGTGTGGCCGCCGGCGACGAGCGCGACGGTCTCTTCGTCGTTCATCGCCATGCGCGCGAAGGTCTCTCGAACGTCACGGCCGGAGGCGACCGGGTCCGGGTTGCCGTTCGGTCCTTCCGGATTCACGTAGATCAGGCCCATCTGCACGGCGGCAAGCGGGTTCTCAAGATCCCGGTCGCCGGAGTAGCGCTTGTCGCCAAGCCACTCGTCCTCAGAGCCCCAATAAATGTCCTCTTCCGGCTCCCAGACGTCCTCGCGCCCGGCGCCGAAGCCGAAGGTCTTAAAGCCCATCGACTCCATAGCGCAGTTGCCGGCGAGGATCATCAGGTCGGCCCAGGAGATTTTCCTGCCGTATTTCTGCTTGATCGGCCAAAGCAGACGGCGCGCCTTGTCGAGGTTCACGTTGTCGGGCCAGCTGTTGAGGGGCGCCAAGCGTTGGGAGCCGGACCCCGCGCCGCCGCGGCCGTCGCCCATGCGGTAGGTGCCTGCGCTGTGCCACGCCATCCGGATGAAGAGCCCCCCGTAGTGACCGTAATCGGCCGGCCACCAGTCCTGGGAGTCGGTCATCAGCGCATAGAGGTCCTTCTTCAGAGCCTGAAGGTCGAGCTTCTTGAATTCCTCAGCGTAGTTGAACGCCTCGCCCATCGGATTGCTCAGGTTAGAGTGCTGGTGCAGGATCTTTAGGTTCAGCTGATTGGGCCACCAGTCGCGATTCGACATGCCTCTGCCGGCAGTGGGTTTGCTAGTTGCGCCCGTTACCGGGCACTTTCTCTCGTCAGTCATAACGTTGCCTCCTGTCGTTGTCTGATTTTAGCCACTGTGGTGATAGGATTTGGATTTCATTTATTTTGTGATACTTATTATCGTTTATTTGATAAAAAAAGAGCTTCTCGAACTGCTATTGGCACTCGCAGCAAAGGCCAAAAAAATCAACCCGGTGAGTGTGAATTTGGAAACCGGTTTCTTTGGTAACCTCCGCTGCCAGGTCTTCCAAGCTGCTCAAATCCGGGTCGATGATTTTTTTGCACCGCGTGCATATCAAATGGGGGTGCGGATACGGTTTGTTGCCGTCATAACGGTTGCTTCCATCCGCAAATCCCAACTCCAAGACCTCGTTGATTTCCCTCAGAAGGGAAACGGTCTTGTAAATCGTGGCAAGACTCGTTGTGGGAAACTGAATTCGGACCTTTTCGTAAATCGTCTCGACGGTCGGATGCCCCTCGCTCGCTGCCAGTACCTTGATCACAGCCATGCGCTGGGGGGTGATACGGAAATCGTGGTCCTTCAGCTTTGAAAGCATCTGGTCTAAACGCTGTTTGACTTCAACCGAATCGGATCGTTTTACCATTGCCAAGATGCAAAGATATATTTTATTTTTAAATAATAATTATCGCCAAACTACAATATCCACCGCTGGATGTCAAACAAAAAATTCTAAAACCGGAACGGAGCGATTCCAACTTTTCGATCGGAGCCTGGCGGCAGGACTGCGTTACACTGCGCGTTCATTCTGTACCGCAAATTTCTCCATTATCGAGGGTTGGAAACAAATAAAGGGACATCCCTGTTTTTATGTGTTTAATTCTGCAAATTTTAGGGGACGCACCTTGTTTTGTTACTGCATATCAGCCGACATGAAAAGCCGCTTCTCAGCAACCACCTTTTCCCCTCGGGCAACGGACTGCGTCACCGTGGGCTGAGCAATTTTCAGCCTCCTGGCCAGTTCCACCGTGCTGATGCCGAGCTCCCGGTTTGCCCAGAAGCACAGTACGCTGCGAGCTTGAACCGTGCGAGCGTATTTGCCTTCGCGCAGGACTTCCGTGGTAGGCATCTCGAAAAGCGCTGCCACTCGCTTGACCAAACATTCAAAATCATATCCCGTAGCCTGCAGAAAAGCTCGCCGCTCCAGTCTTTCGTTGCTCGCCCCCAGCACGGTTTCCACAAAGTCGCCATCGCCTAAAATGCGCTCATCGCCTTTGATTCTTTCGCCGACACCCCGCAGGACTTTGATCGCCTTCCATCCCCCAAGGCTGCGCACCAGCCCTCCGCCCACGAGTTCAGGCCGCCTTCCCTGCTCTATACCCTGCTGCACAAACTCCCGGTACCGCTCTCGGGACTGCCATGCCCGATTTCCAAACTGTTTCAGCACATAATCGGCATCCTGCCAGTCGTTTTTAAGTTTGCCCATCAGCACGCTGTGTCCACCGAACCGGTACCGATCAAGCTCACTGAGATCAGATACCAACTTTGCGCGCAGAGGGTTCAAGTGGATCGCAACCGGCATCCGCACTGGCGCATCGACTTCCCTGCCATGCCAACTCCGGTTCGGCCATTGCCCGCAACCGTCCGCCGGCGCTGACGGGCCGTCAGAATATCCCTGGCAAGTCCCAGCACTTCGGCGACCCGGCAGGCGGTTCGTTTAAATCGCAGCTTCTTCCCCTTACCGGCCGTCATTTGGCGCCCGCTTCTTCTTGACCTCCGGCTATTCCAGCCTAATGTTTTTTCATCATACACGCCACTTGAGAGGCAGGAGGATTCCATTATGCCCGGCAGCAGACCCAACCGGCCGGAGGCCGGTTGGAATTTCGATAACAGCTACGCACGGCTGCCGAAGGCTTTCCATGTCCGGCTGAACCCGGTACCGGTGCGCACGCCGAAACTCGTGGTTTTCAACGAAGCCCTGGCGCGGTTTTTGGGTCTGAATCCCGATGTCCTGAAAGGCGACGAGGGCGTCGCTGTTTTTTCGGGCAACAGGATCCCCGAGGGGGCCGAGCCCCTCGCTCAGGCCTATGCGGGGCATCAGTTTGGTTTTTTCACCATGCTGGGCGATGGACGAGCCATATTGCTGGGCGAGCACGTGACACCCAAAGGCGAGCGCTTCGACCTTCAGTACAAAGGGTCCGGCAAGACCCCGTTCTCACGCCAGGGCGACGGGCGGGCAGCGCTGGGGCCGATGCTCCGGGAGTATATCATCAGCGAGGCCCTGCACGCCCTGGGCATACCGACGACCCGCAGCCTTGCGGTGGTGACCACCGGTGAACCGGTGTTCCGCGAAACCGCCCTGCAGGGGGCCATTCTCACCCGCACGGCGGCCAGCCACATCCGCGTGGGCACTTTCGAGTATGCGGCGGGGAGGGGCAAACCCGACGAGATCCGGGCGTTGGCCGATTACACCATCCGTCGCCACTTTCCCGATCTGACTGCGGACGGGAATCCGTATCTTGCCCTGCTGGGGGCGGTCATGCAGCGGCAGGTGGCCCTGGTGGCCCGCTGGCTGCTGGTTGGCTTCATTCACGGCGTCATGAACACGGACAACATGGCCCTTGGCGGTGAAACCATCGACTACGGCCCCTGCGCGTTCATGGACGCCTACGATCCGAATACGGTCTTCAGTTCCATCGATCACAAGGGCCGATACGCCTACGGCCGCCAGCCGCAGATCGCCCAGTGGAATCTGGCCCGGTTTGCCGAGACGTTGCTGCCGCTGATCCACGAGGATCCCCAAAAAGCCTTATCAATGGCCAATGCGGCTATCTCCGGATTCCCGGACACCTTCCGTCATTACTGGCTGGCGGGCATGCGGGCCAAACTGGGGCTGTTGAACCAGGAAGCGGATGACGGCGCCCTGGTTGAGGACCTGCTCGATTGCATGCACCGGCACGGCGCGGATTTTACCAACACTTTCCGCAACCTGGCATCCGGTTCCCTGCCGGAGACTCCGGTGTTCCATACCCCGGACTTTAGGCAGTGGTTCGAGCGCTGGCAGGCCCGAGTAAAACAGCAACCCGGTTCCCGGGAGTCATCCCGCCGGCTCATGAACAGCCACAACCCGGCGGTCATTCCCCGCAACCACCGGGTGGAGGAGGCCTTGGAGGCGGCCGTGGAGCGCGACGATTTTAAGGTCATGGAAAAACTGCTGGCTTTTCTGTCCCAACCCTACCAAGACCCGCCGGAACAGGCCGGCTATCACCTGCCGCCGCCGCCCTCGGAGCAGCCCTATCGAACCTTTTGCGGGACGTGAGCTCGTCGGAGCTGGCCGCTCGCGAAACGGGAGAGGTCTTCAAGAAATTAAATCAAGGATGGATCAGATGCCTGATGCCCGGTATTTCGAGGTAGAATTCAAGGACGGCATCGTCGTCCTCAGACCTCTCAAAACATATGCCACCAGCCTGGAGGCGATCCGTTCCAAGATCCAGAAACTCGGTTTGAAGCCGGACTGTGTCAAAAAAGCCATTAACTGGAAGCGCTCGAAATGATCCGGGTGGTCCTGGACACGAAGGTGCTGGTTTCCTGCCTGCTGGGTATTCCATCAACAGCCTACAGGTTATGGCAAAAAGGGTACAATTTCAGCCCCTCCCCGCATCTCCACTTTCCGTTTTGAACTGCCGAGGATACCTCGGCAATTCCCTTTCGAAGGGATAGCGGAATACCTGCTATCCGGATTCACACAAGGTATTCTCCGCGGCAGCTGTTGCAAAAAATGCAACAGCTGCGAGCAGCTTCACTTGCTCAATACGGCTCCCAAAGCCTTCGAATTGGCTTGGGCGTGGTTCAGCAATGGCGTCTATTTGAAAGCAGATTATCCGGCCATAGGAAAGCTTTGATGTCGACAGCGAGGACGGTCGTCAATCCATTACCTGTGCACAAAGCGATTCAGTAAAACAGGTTAAACCGTCGGATGCGGTCTTGATGATCGATCAGTCAAAGGTCATAATTCAAAAGACGCCAAGCAGGTTGTGCAGCTCTTGCGCATACTGAAGTTTTCGGAAGCACTTCTTTCGTTTTTCAGGCAACGGCGTCATCAGGAGCGTCTCGCCCGAAATGCGGAATCATCCCCTTGGTGAAATAATATTCGGCCCTTCAGTTCTTCATCCTCGATCTCGGCCCATCCGCGGCCGCTCGCCGGGTCCAGCTCCTCTTGCCCTTCCCAGGAAAATTCGATCCGTGCCTTTCCGCACGTATCCTCCAATCGGCAGTCCATCTCCCCCTGAACCAGACCAAACTGAAAATCCCCCGTACCGTCTTTTTTGAACGTGAAATGCCCCGGGACTTCCATGTCGATGTATTCCTGGTCCCAAGCCTCCATCGCCACTATGGACCATTTGCCGACAAACGCTTTAGGACTTGTTTTCATTGCAAAATTGGAGATGTATTTTAAAGTTAAACCAAGGTTCGATCAGCTGGCCATTGTCCGCGGCGGATCGCTCCCCTCACCCGGCGGCATAGATCGCTGCGGCAACAGAAAATGGGCGCGGTTCTCATCAACACCCAGGCATAGCAGCGGGTCCGGGTCTCCGGAATCAGAGCTTCCAATCGCCTTATAAAGTCTTCACGATCCGCCTGATCCCGGAAGATCGCTCCCTTCTCGATCCATCGAATAATGACATGGTGCATCCCTCCGGACGCACGAACGCGTGCTAAACGTGGCATGCCGGCACCATTATGAAACCCTACAGGCACTGTCAGTTAAATACTAAAGACGTCCCTATCATTGCTTTGTCCTGCGCCTGCGTTCATACGGCCTCCTTTCTTCTTGCTCGTTTCTCTTCACATACCATTACGGCCGCCGGAGCCGATTTTTCAAAAACCCGGACCTTGCTGAACCATTTAACCGTGGACGAAGCTCTCACGACTTATTGACAATAGACAATCCTTGTATGTAATATAAATTCCGGAGGTGACGTCATGAAAACGGTACTGTTAACATTGCCTTTCAGAAGAGCCTTCTAAAACAGATCAACAACGTTGCCGCGAGAGAGTTGCGCACGCGTTCCGAGCTTGTACGGGAGGCAGCCCGCATGTACATCGAGCGTAAGAAGAAGTGGCGGGCGTTGTTGGACTTCGGGAAAGGCTAGCCAAGGGACTAGGGCTCAAAGAACAAGACGTGGCAGAGGAGATCCGCGCCTACCGCAAGCGGAAAGGTCGCCGGCCGACGTGATTCGGATCGTTCTTGATACCAACGTCCTAATATCGGCCCTCTTTTTCGGCGGGAACCCGCAAACGGTTCTCGAAAAAGCGATCATGGGGCAGATCAGTCTGGTCCTGTCGAGTGAGATTCTAAATGAATTCGAAGGTGATGCGGAAGACTTTGCATACCCTCCTGAAATTTCCAGGACTATTGTGCGCGAACTTGAAGCCATAAGCGAACTCGTTTTTCCTACCCGTAAAATCGCAGCCGTGAAAGCGGATCCGTATGACAACCGGATCCTGGAATGCGCCGTTGAGCCGGGGTTGATTATGTGGTGTCAGGCGACAACCATTTGCTCGAATTGAAACGTTTTGAGGACATTCCAATCCTGAGTCCGGCTCAATTCCTAATAGCTGTGGAGTGATACAATCGGGTTGACCATTCATCGGCGGCATTTTGAATCCGCCACGCCTCAGAATCCGTACGCCGGCAGTCCTCATCCACCACTTCCATGTATGGGGCAGCACGCGGGCAGGCAGCCTAATGCCAACTGCAGTGGCTTCCAATGATCGCTCAGGCGCCGCTCCCGCGTGCTACCCAGGCGTACGGACAACTCCTGGAACGGGACTTTAACCCGCGAGATCAACGGTTGTTACTGCGTACTGTCATAGCTGGATCAATGACCAATAAATCCCTAATCCAGATATGACACCATTTCGACTCAAGGATTAGCGGAACACATTGCCTTAATCGAAGCAGGCCAGACACCTGCAACGGCTCCAGAGATTTACCGGAAGTATGAGAAGAATCCAAAAATCAAGTGGAAAAGCGACCCCTTAAAATTGATTGAACAAGCCATGAAGGCCGAAAAAGAAGCAGCAAAGAAGAAAGCTACTCAAACCACTAATGAAAAGAGACTTGCCACCGTTAAGAAAAACATGGTCAGCGATTTACCGAACTGAGGCAAGGCCATACCAGTAATTGGCAATGACGCACAAAGATATCAGGCAGACCATATGCTCTGGATCATCATCGCAGTCGTGATCTTCGCGGTCGCATTGTTTCTCCTGGCAAAGCGTTCCGAAAAAGGAAAGACAACCCAGGAAACTTTGCCATACCAGAAAGCCGATGCCCTTTTCACACCCGCTGAGCGGTCCTTCCTTGGCGTGCTTCAGCAATCAGTCGGAGACAATGCTGCCATCTTCGGCAAGGTCCGAGTAGCGGATGTCGTGGAACCGAAAGCAGGTCTCGGCCGCAGCGCCCGGCAAAAGGCCTTCAACAAGATCTCCGCCAAGCACTTCGATTTTTTGCTATGTGATAAAGAGGACCTAACGGTTGCCTGTGCGATTGAACTGGATGACGAGTCTCACAATTCCAAGCGCCGGCAGGAAAGAGACGAATTCCTGAAAGGGGTATGTGAAGCGGCCGATGTTCCGTTGATCCAGGTGCCGGCCAAGTCGGCCTATGTCATTTCCGAGGTGAGAGGGCTTCTTCCGCGCTACCTGACGATCAAAGATACGCCTGATCCGGAATCTTTCCGCCGCCGGCTATGGCCATCGGAAAACCAGAAACCAACGGAAAGGTCTGCCCGAATTGTTCAACTGTCATGGTAAAGCGCCTGGCCAGGAACGGTAAACACGCCGGGAAATCATTCTGGGCCTGCAAGGCATATCCGAAATGCAAGACGATTGAGGCGATAGGCGCTCAGTAGTCTGGTCAGTCCATCTCAACTGGAGCAGGCCGCAAATTTTTGTGCCTTCGCTCCAATGACGCCCATCTTCTTGAAAAAGTGATCGGACTCCGTTCTTCTTGCCTTCTCTGGTTAACTCGTTTATATCTTTATCAAACCTACCTAAGCCAGGAGCATTGCCATGGCAAATCCTGAGCACCTCGCGATTCTCAAGCAGGGCGTACAACATGGAATCATGTCGAGAGGGAGAACCCAAAAACAATACCCATTTTGAATAAGGCAAGCTTGGAAAGATTGCAGACCTTTCAGGGGCTAACTTAAGGGGCGCAAATTTAAGTGAGAGTTATATTGTCCAGGCTAAGCTGACCTATTCTGATATATGACATTTTCTAGCCTGAAGCTGGCCTCTTTATTTCAATCTGACTTTAGTTATTCAAATTTTACCCTTTTTCCGACTTGCATAAAGCAGACTTCGTAAACTCAAATTTGACGAGGGCTAATCTTACTGAGTCCAATCTTATTGCTGCGGACTTATCTAAAGCAAATCTCGCTGGAGCTATACTAAGGAGTGCAAATCTAACGTGGGCATACTTAATTGAAACAAATTTAAAGGATGCTGACCTAACATGGGCAACGCTAACAGAAGCAAATCTCAGCCGAGTTATTTTAAATGGCTCTAAAATCACTGCAACAAAGCTCTACGGAATTTCAAGAGACAATTGGAATATCAAGGATGTTATATGCGCATATGTTTATTGGGATAATGAAGGAAAAATACGAACGCCTCAAAAAAGAAACTTTTTTAACGGAGAGTTTGAAGACTTATACAAGAGTCTACCATCTATCGAATATTTTTTTGAGCATGGATTCACCCCAATCGATGCGGTAATAATGAACCGGGTGGTTCAAGCCATAAATGAAAAACACCCAGGTTTTGATCTCAAGCTGGATAGCTTTCACTCTCGGGGTATTCCTCACGCAGTTTTCACCGTCAAGAGCAAAGAGTTCGCCGAAAAAGCTCTAAACCAGATCAGAACCGAATACGAAGATCGAATTAAGGTGCTTGAAGGTAAACGAGAACAGCTTCTCGAAGTAATTCAGATGCTCTCAAATAATCCCCAAAAGCTCAAGTTGGTCGCAGAGGAAATATTCATAGGCGGAGACAAGTACAAGATAAAAGGTCAAACTGGCGCAGTCGGTCGCGATGCTCATTCCCACGGCATCAATTTCAACCAAGTCTGGAATGACATAGCAAAGGATGTTGACCTCTTAAGACTCTCAGAAGAGCTTTCAACCTTAAAAGAGGAGGTGGCTCGCGAGGCCAAGTCTTCAGATCAGATCCGGGCATTAGCAGAGGTTTCAGACGCAGAAACTGCCGCGAAAGCTGGCAAGGGTTCAAAGGTAGTGGAGCATCTCAAGAAGGCCGGCAAATGGACTTTTGATGTAGCAACAAAAATTGGAACTGATGTAGCGGCAGAGGTGATAAAGAAGTCTATCAGACTATGAGCCATTTCCACATGAAAATAGTCGCGCAAATAATGATTATTTAAAATTTTATTTTAGCATAGCGAACATTTCTTCAATTGCAGAACGCGCTTCGATTAATACCTCGCTAAACACTTTTTTATGTGCTCTTTTTACTTTAACCCCTTCACTTTTATGCGCTTTCTTTCTAAGATCCTGTACGGTAGCAAGCTTATTTGCTAATTTTTGCAATCTAAGCGCTATTGCTTCGTTGAAAATGACTTTCGCCATTCCGCACCTTGAAAGCATCTCGGAGTGAATTTCATCAAAATCTTCAGTGTCCTCAAAATTGTTATTGCTAAATACCGCAGATAACTATGATATGATTTCAACACTTCTTGAGCCAACACAAGACGAACTGAATGATTTTGAGAGCGGCGTTGCCAAGAAGCTGAAATTGCTGAGGCTAATATTCCACCTAATATAAAGGAAACAATCGTTAATATAATTGGGCTATTGAGAATTTTCCATAAGTCCATAATCATTTCCTTTTCTAAGAAATGTAAAAAGAACATTTATGTTTAACCGAAAAGGCCTCTCCTCGCTGCTCATCCCCCATCAATATGCCGCCACAAATACGTGGTACATTTCATGTTTCGGGTTCATTGTCTTGTATGTCCACCGCTTGAGATCTCAATTCGGCGAGTGCGTCCAGGACCTGCTGCCGGACATCGTGCGGGCCGTAAATCTCCCCCCAGCCCTTCTGCAACTGGAACAGGCCGTCGTAGGCGGTGTCGTGGTACGAGCGCAGCCGATGGGGGATCTCGTACTGAGTCAAGACAGAACTCAGGAGCTGAGCCTCGATGGCGTTTTCGAGGACGGCGATCTTGATGAAAGGCGATTCCTGTTCCAGTGGCATGCGAAGGAATCCCGAAAGCATAGAAGGAATGGATGAATTCTGATGAATTTAACGGGATTCAGACGAAGATGTCAACCACCAAACCGGTAGGGGCGGGCGCCATCGAAATCCCCGTCCGGTGCAGCGTTCATGTCCGACAGCACTTCATCCCTTCCATCTGAGCCTGAATACCTTCCCTTTTAAAGCGTTTTACGTGCACAAACAGACACTGTATTAGACATTGTGAATCGGCATGCAATAATGACCCACCTTTAGGCCAAATCGGCATTCAAAATTGACCCACCCCCCTGTGGCTCTCTAATCTGCCAGCAATCGAGCAGAAGGAGGGCGAAGGGGAGATGCTTATCGTGGAGACCATTCGTAAGATCCGGTTATGGATTCACCGGGACGGCAAGTCGATCCGCAAGACAGCCAAAGAGCTTCGCGTTTCCCGCAACACGGTGCGCAAGGCGGTGCGCAGTCAGCAGACGGCTTTCAGCTATCGACGAAGATCTCAGCCTCGGCCAGTCTTGGGGGCATTTGTAGAGCGTTTAGATGAGGCCTTGGCAGAGGACAAGAAGCTTCCCAGACGTCAACGTCGGAGCGGCATCGTGCTCTTTGAGCAGCTGCAGGCCGAGGGCTACGCGGGCAGTTATGACAGCGTTCGGCGGCACGTACGGTATTGGCGCATTCGGCAAAGCAGCTTGGCCGCTGAGGTTTTTATCCCGTTGGTGTTCGACCCCGGGGAGGCGTTTCAGTTCGACTGGAGCCACGAGTGGGTGGAGATGGCCGGGATGCCGGTGAAGGTGAAGGTAGCGCACCTGCGCTTGTGCCACAGTCGGCATTTTCTGGTGGTGGCCTACCCGCGCGAGACCCAGGAGATGGTCTTTGATGCCCACATGCGCGGCTTCGAGTTCTTCGGAGGGGTATGCCGCCGGGGGATCTACGACAACCTGAAGGCGGTGGTGAACAAGGTGCTCTCCGGCAAGGAGCGCAACTTCAACAACCGCTTTGGCCAGCTGTGCTCCCATTATCTGTTCGAGCCGACGGCGTGCACGCCTGCAGCCGGTTGGGAGAAGGGACAAGTGGAGAACCAGGTGGGCACCGTTCGCCGCCGTTTCTTCGTTCCCCGTCCGAAGGTCAAAGACTATGCCGAACTCAACGAGCATCTCAAAGAACGTTGTCTGCAATGGGCGAGATCCCAGCCGCATCCGGATCTTGCCGGGCAGAGCGTTTGGCATGCCTATGAAGCCGAGCGGCCGCACTTGATCCCGCTGCAGCCACGCTTTGACGGTTATGCGGAGCGTCCGGCCGGGGTCAGCACCAGCAGTCTGGTGCGCTTCGACGGCAACCGCTACAGTGTGAACAACGAACATGCGGGGCCGAGTGTACAAATCCGAGCATACGCCGAGCGCATCCTGATCGTCTGCGAGGGCCAGGTGATCGGGGATCACCAGCGGCATTTTGGCAGAGGCAAGACGATCTTCGATGCTTGGCATTATTTACCGGCTCTGGATCGCAAGCCCGGAGCGTTGCGCAACGGGGCCCCGTTCAAGCACTGGGATCTTCCCCAGGCTCTTGGGCGCATCGGCGAGCAGTTGCAACGCCGCTATACGGACTGGGACCGGCAGTATGTGGGCATCCTGCAGGCCGTGCCGCTTTACGGGCTGGATGCGGTGGAGGCCGCCTGCCGCGAGGCCCTTGGGACGGGAGCCTTCAGCAAGGAGGTGGTGCTCAACCTGCTCAACCGCAGCCGGGATGGTGCGGCGGCAGCGCCGATCGAGCCTCCAGACCACCTCCTCCTCAAGCAACCGCCGGTTGCCGATTGTCAGCGCTATGACCGCCTGCTGAAGGAGGTGGCCCATGCTGCGCAATGAAGTGCTCGCACTGATGGAAGCGCTCAAGCTCCGAGGCATGCAGGAGGTCTACGACGAGCTGCTCGCAAGCGGCCGCAAGCAGCGCGCCATCCCGGAGAAAGTGGTTCTGGAGTTGCTCAAGGCCGAAGCCGCCGAACGCAGGCTACGCAGCATTCGTTATCGCCTTGGGCAGGCCCGCTTCCCCATGCTCAAGGACCTCGACAGCTTTCGGTTCGCAGACTCTGACATCGATGAAGCCCAGATCCGCTCGTTATACGAGGGGGGCTTTCTCGAAGAGCACAGCAACCTCATTTTCGTGGGCGGCACCGGTACCGGCAAAACGCATCTGGCCATCGCCATCGCGGCCAATCTCGTGCGCCGAGGATCACGAGCTCGTTTTTACAACCTGGTGGATTTGGCTAACGACCTGGAACAGGAGAACCTCGCCGGACGTGGGGGCAGGCTCACCGCCAGTTTATCACGCTTTAACTTGGTGGTGCTCGATGAGCTGGGCTACCTGCCATTCTCCAAAAACGCAAGCCAGCTGCTGTTCCATCTGATCTCTAAGCTCTACGAGCAGACCTCAGTGATCATCACCACCAACCTTGCCTTCGGGGAATGGCCCCAGGTCTTCGGCGACAAGAAAATGACCACCGCCATGCTCGACCGGCTCACGCATCATTGTGAAATCCTGGAAACCGGAAACGACTCCTGGAGAATGAAACACCGCTCCGCCTGAAACGATTGCTCAGGACGGCTCTCAACTGAAAACTTCTATGCGCGGGGGTGGGTCAAAATTGGATGCCGACAGTGGGTCAATTTTCAATGCCGATTGACAGAACGGCGAGCGAATACGCGCAAAGGGATTCTTCCAGCACAAGGGCGAGGCTCGGCAGTGGGTAAAGGACGAAAAGAAGCGCCTCAGGGAAAATCAACAGAAATTTTCTTCGAGCGGTAAAGACCTGGCGCTCTGGACGCTTACTCAAAAGTATCTTGCTGACTGCAAGGTCAATTTCCCACAGAAGACCTTCGGCGAAAAAAAATTCTGTCTGGAGCGGTTCTACAAGTTTGCTGGCGATATTAGTGTCGTGGACGTCACGCCACCCGTGATCCTTGATTTCGTCAACGAAAGGGCCAAAACCGTTAGCAACAACAGCGCCAACAAGGACAGAAAAAACCTGCGGGCGTTTTATTCGTGGGTTCAGCAGATGTACGGCATTCTCTACGATCCCACTGCGCCTATCAAAATGAAGCCGCATACCAAGGCCGTAAGGCGGTTAATACCGATCCAAGACATCTATAAGGTCATGCTGGCGGCTACCGGGCAAGATCGGGTTCTGCTTAGTGCCTACTGGCATACCGGGGCTCGTAAGGGAGAGGTGCTGAGGTGGACCTGGATAGATGATGTGAACTTCGAGGAGAGGTGGGTCAGACTGGGGACTCGTAAAAATCGCTCCGGCGAGATGACCTACGAGAAGTTATCGATGAATGATGACCTGTATAGCCTCCTCACCTGGCAATGGCAACATCGTCACCCTACGAGCCCGTATGTGTTCTGTCACATGAATCCTAAGAGCGAGCTTTATGGTGAGCGATTTGTGGCACAACAAGATGCTGAGAAAATTATGTAAGCGGGCGGATGTAGAAAAATTTGGATTTCACGATATCCGCCACTCTGTGGCCAAATATCTTAACGACCTGCACAAGGTCGGGCTTAAAAAAGTTCAGCAGATTCTTCGGCATCGCAGGCAAAGCACAACCGAGATCTACGTGGAAGGGAATTACACTGACACTAAGGATGCTCTCAAACTGCTGGAGTTTGAGAATCTCGAGAAATTCAAAAAAAATTAACTCAGTTTTTCACTCAGTAAGAAATGATCAAGGGCTTAAGATCCTCCTAAGCCCTTGTTTTTATTGTGGTGGTCCCAACGGGACTCGAACCCGTGTTACCGACGTGAGAGGCCGGTGTCCTAGGCCGCTAACGATGGGACCGATAAGCAAATTGGAGCTTGCTAATTACAGAAAACAACTGATCTTGTCAAACGGTATTTTGAGGAAAACCGCATAAAAAGACGGCGTTAAGCCGCCTATTTGCCTTTGCGCAAGCCGACCAGCAGGTAGACGATGAAGCCCGCGAACGGGATCGAGGCGATGACCCACCACTTGGCTTTGGCTCCGGCGCTGCCGAAGTCCTTTTGGGCGACGTCCACCACGGCCCAGATCGTGCCGATGAAGAACGGCACGCATATCGCCAGAAAAATCAGAATGGCCTTGAGATCCTCCATGCTCAGCCTTTCAGAAGATCGGCGACCTTTAGGATCGCGTTGACGTAGTAGGAGCTGGGGTTGTAGGCATGGATCGCCTTTTCCTGCCTTTCACGGTCGATGCCCGGCTGCCAGCCGTGGCGTTTCAGGTAGTTGGCGATGCTGGCGATGGCGTCGGCGTGAACCAGGAGATCGACGCGTCCATCCTGGTCACCGTCCTGGGCATAGGCCAGGATGTTGGTCGGCATGAACTGGGCGTAGCCCACGGCGCCGGCATAAGAGCTTGCGATCACCGCCGGATCGATCCCCTCCCGCTGCGCATAGCGCAACAGGGCTTTGAGTTCGCGGTAGCCCCATTCCGCGCGCTTTTGAACCCGTTCGTTGAAGCGTTCGCGCGTGATACGCCGCTCCGGGGGAATGATGCGCCAGAAGGCTTCCTGGAAGGCGGGATCGGTCAAGGCGGCCAGCGTAGAGAGGATGTTCAGGGCGGAGCGGCTGCCGGACAGAGTGCCCAAGCGGCTTTCCACCAGCAGAATGGCGGTGATCACGCGCTTGTCGACTCCATAAGTCGCCTCAGCCGCTTCTAGGACCGCCATATTCTCCTGCAGATAGCGCTGGGCCTTGTCGATGGATTCGGGTGAGCTGAACTGATCGTAGTTCAGCTTGGCCTCGCTGTGGATGAAAAAGCGCGACACGCCGTCGGCCTCGACAAACACTTCCGGCCGGCTGTACCATTGCGAGATCGATTCCGCAGCAAACCCGTCGCCAATAAGCCTCTGCCGCAGGGCGCTGAAATGGTCGTTCTTTTCCTGGGCGACTGAAGCCGGCGCCCAAAGACAGAGCGCCGTCATCGCCAGGATCATGACGCACGCCGTCCAACGACGACGCGCATGGCTGGATCTGAGCATCCGGCGTGACTCCTTCGATCGCGCTGATCAGGGGGGTTGGGTACGCGGGTGTTGCCCGGAGAGGCATCACATGCTACCTTTTAAGCATATTACCATAAGCGTCTGGAATTTAAAAACGTGAAAAAGGCATCCAAGACCATCTTCACCTGCCAGGCCTGCGGTTACCAGGCACCCAAATGGATGGGCAAATGCCCGGACTGCGGCGGATGGGACTCCCTCGTGGAGGAGCGCCAGGCCGTCGCCGGGCCACTCGCGGTTAAGCGCGATGCGGCCGTCGCACCCTCGGCACCCGTGCCGATCGATTCCATCGACATCGAAAACGAGAAACGTCTGCTTACCGCCATCCACGAGTTCGACCGGGTGCTGGGCGGCGGGATCGTGGCCGGTTCCCTGATTTTGATCGGCGGCGACCCCGGCATCGGCAAATCCACCCTGATGCTGCAGGCACTCTACGGGCTGGCCGGCCAGGGGCATAAGGTGCTCTATGTTTCCGGCGAGGAATCCATCCGGCAGATCCGGCTGAGGAGCAAACGCTTGGCCAGCGTGTCTCCCAACATCCTGGTGGTCTCTGAGGTGGAGGTGGACGCGGTCCTGTCCATGATCGACTCCGTCAGGCCCGAGGTGGTCGTGATCGATTCGATCCAGACCATGTTCAGCCCCGAACTCGGCTCGGCGCCCGGCAGCGTCAGCCAGGTGCGGGAGGCCACGGTGCGGCTGATGCTCATGGCCAAGCGCTCCGGTATTCCGGTCTTCCTTGTCGGCCACGTGACCAAGGACGGCTCCATCGCCGGTCCGAAGCTCCTGGAGCATATGGTGGACACGGTCTTGTATTTCGAAGGCGACCGCAACCACATCTTTCGGGTGCTCCGTGCGGTCAAGAACCGTTTCGGCTCCACCAACGAGATCGGCGTTTTCGAAATGAAGGACAAGGGACTAGACGAGGTGGCCAACCCGTCGGCGGTCTTCCTCTCCGAGCGGCCGGCGGCTGCCGCCGGCTCGGTGGTGGCGGCCAGCATGGAAGGCACTCGGCCGATCCTGGTGGAGCTGCAGGCGCTCACCAGCGGCACGAGCTTCGGCACGCCGCGGCGCACCATTTTGGGCCTGGATGCGAACCGCGTGGCACTTCTGGCGGCGGTCATGGAAAAAAAAGTCGGTATGCACCTCATGGGCTACGATATTTTCATGAACGTCGCCGGCGGTGTGAAAGTGGTGGAGCCGGCCGTGGATCTGGCCATCGTGGCGGCCATCGCCTCAAGCTTCCTTGACAAGCCCGTGCCCGACCGGACCATAGTCATCGGCGAGGTCGGCCTGACCGGAGAGGTGCGGGCCGTCGGCCAGGCGGAGCAGCGCATCCTCGAAGCCCGCAAAATGGGCTTCGACCGGTGTATCCTGCCGCAGAGCAATTTGAAGCGACTGCCCGATGTAGAGGGCATTCAAATCGCCGGGGTGCGGTCGGTGCCCGAAGCCGCCGAAACGCTCTTTTAACGGATTTGACTCCAACCCGTCTGCCGTTGTATATGATACTATTTTTATACTAAATGCCGTTTAATTCGCCGAACGGTCAGTTGAACTTATGAGACTTGCCGCCGCCAAGGCCAATCGCTGGGAAGACCACTACACGCGCCTGGCCCGCAAGGAGCAGTACCCGGCTCGATCGGTCTACAAGCTCCAGGAGATCCAGAAACGATATGCCGTCATCCGGCGGGGAAACGCCGTACTGGACCTGGGATGCGCACCGGGCTCCTGGCTGATGCATGCGGCCGACCTCGCAGGCCCGTCCGGTTGCATCGTGGGGGTCGATCTGACGCCGGTGGCGGTTAGCCTGCCGGCTCACGTCAGCGTTCACACGAAGGACGTATTTGAACTGGTCGAGGATCCCGTCGCGTTTTTCGGGCGGGAGTTCGAAGTGGTGCTGAGCGACATGGCGCCCGCGACCACCGGCAGCCGTGGCGTGGACGCCGCGCGTTCTCACAACTTGTGCGAGGCGGCGATCGCCATCGCTCGGCAGGTGCTGCGGCCCGGAGGGGCCTTCGTCTGTAAGATTTTCCAGGGCGAGGATTTCAACTCGTTCAGCGCAGCCGTGAAAACTAGCTTTTTGGAATTCAAAATCTTCAAACCTCAGAGCTGCCGCAAGGCGAGCAAGGAAATATACCTCATCGGGAAGGGTAAAACAGGAGGACCCCATGTCCGGTCATAATAAATGGGCGAGCATCAAGCACAAAAAAGGTGCCAATGATGCCAAGCGCGGCAAGATCTTCACCAAACTGATCAAGGAAATCACCGTGGCCGCCCGCATGGGCGGCGGCGATCTGAACGGCAATCCACGGCTGCGCGCAGCGGTTCTGGCGGCCCGGGCGGAGAACATGCCCAAGGACAACATCGAGCGCGGGATCAAAAAGGGCACCGGCGAGCTGGAGGGCGTGAGCTACGAAGAGAGCCTCTACGAGGGCTACGGCCCGGGCGGCGCGGCGGTGCTGGTCGAGTCACTTTCCGACAACAAGAATCGTTCGGTGGCGGAGATCCGGCATATCTTCAGCAAGAACGGCGGCAGCCTCGGGACCAGCGGATGTGTCGCCTGGATGTTCAAGAAGAAAGGCTACATCGCCTTCGATCGCCAGGCGGTGGATGAGGAGAAGCTGATGGAGAAGGCGCTGGAGGCCGGCGCCGAAGATGTGCGCGAGGACGAAACGACGTTCGAGGTCATAACGGCGCCCGAGGATTTCGAAGCCGTGAAGACCGCCATCGACGAGTTGCAGGCGCCTTACATTTCCTCCGAAGTCACCATGCTACCTCAGAACACGACCTCGCTGAACGGCAAAGAGGCCGACCAAATGGTGAAGCTGATGGACATGCTGGAGGACTGCGACGACGTCCAGAAGGTTTACACCAACGCGGACATCCCGGACGAGCTGGTCAGCCGCGCTTAGCAGACTGATGATAAACGCCCATCTGCGGCGTTACGCTCGCCCCAAGTCATTGCGGCGTACCATTTGTACGCCTCATTCCTCGGGGCTTCGCGTGCCTTGCATCTGGGCATTTCTCATCAGTCTGCTTCACCCTATAGTTGCAAAAAAAAGTAAAAAAAGAAGTAAAAAAAACTTGCGGAAGCCTGTGGAATGTGGTTTAAAGCGATTATCTTCCAAAATAATCGACCACACCCAGGAGGCCACCGCAAGTGAAGTCCAGTAAAGCACAAATTTTGGCAAAATTCCACAAGATTCCGGTACTTCGTTTCGAGGACCAAGAGCTGAGCTCTTTTTCGGGGCTGCTCATCTTTCAACAGCTCTTTCACCGCATTCAGCTCAAGCAGCGGCTGAAAGCCTGTTTTGCGCATCTGAACCTCTCGCCGATCTTCGGCCGGCATCTGGTAATCCTGCTGTTGATCGTGCATTTGCTTTTAGGATTTCGCCGGTTGCGCGAGGTCGATTATTACCGTGACGACCCCCTTGTGTTGAGGCTGATGGGTTTGCGCCGACTTCCGGATGTGGCCACCATCAGCCGCGCCTTGGGCCAGATCGATGCCGCGGGGGTTGAGCATGTTCGCAAGCTGTCGCGGGCGATGGTGCTGGAGGGACTTCAGCGCGAGCAGTTTCCCCGATTGACCTTTGATTTTGATGGTTCGGTTCAATCCACCCAGGGCCACGCCGAGGGCACGGCGGTGGGGTTCAATAAAAGCAAGAAAGGCGCCCGGAGTTATTACGACCTGTTTTGCACGGTGGCGCAAACCGGACAATTTTTTGATCTCTTGCATCGGCCGGGAAATGTGCACGATTCCAATGGAGCGGCCGAGTTCATGCGGGCCTGTTTTACCGAAGACCGGGCGGTGTTGAAAAATACGATTTTTGAATCCCGGGTGGACTTGGCCTTCTTCAATGAGGAGGTCTTGAGCGGTTATCACCGTCAGCGGGTGCAGTTTAGCGCCTCGGTACCCTTTGAACGCTTTCCCGCGCTGAAGGCCATGGTCGAAAGCCGCCGACGCTGGAAGAGGATCGATTCCCAATGGTCGTATTTTGAAACCCAATGGAAGCCCAAATGCTGGGAAGAAGGCGGCTTTCGGTTCATCTTCACGCGCCATAAAACCAAACGCCAACGCAAGGGTCCCATCCAACTGGATCTGTTTGAGCCTCGGGATTTCAATTTCGACTATCGGGTCATTGTGACCAACAAACGGGAATCGGCCAAAAGCGCGGTGCGTTTCCATCATGGCCGGGGCTCTCAGGAGGCCATCTTTGGGGATGCGAAAAATGACGCCGCCCTGGATGTGATTCCCACCAAACGACTGATCGGAAATCAGCTCTTTACCCTGTGTGCGATGATGGCCCACAATCTATCTCGCGAGTTGCAGATGCTGGCATCTCCGGTAGCCGAAAGGGCGCTTCCGAAACGGCCGGCCGCCTGGGCCTTTGAAAAACTCGACACCTTGCGGCATCGGCTCATCCAAAGAGCGGGCCGTCTCACCAGGCCTCAAGGCCAGCTCACCCTCACGCTGAGCGCCAATGAGGCCGTGCGAAAAGATCTGCTGCATTTCCTGGATGTATTGCAAAAAGCTGCATGATAAAAATAGAAGTAAAAAACTCAAAATTTATGCAACGCTGGGGTTCATTCTCGCTTTTTTTTGATCAATAAGAATCCTTCCGCCTTTCAGGCGGAAGGATTCTTATTCTTCGATTTTCTGGACGTCCGCCCCGGGCGGTATCTCAAAGCTGAACATCGACGCATCGAGGTTGGCATTGAACTGCGGGCTGACGATGTCGATGCGGGTGTCGTCGCCATAGTCGTTCAGCGTGACGATGCGCGCAATCTGGTAGGACCTCGGGATGACATAGAGGCGGACTTCGGAAATGTTCGCCGTCGCCTCGATCGGCTTCATCCTCAGCTCGTAGAGATACTCGCCCTCCGCCCTGGCCAGCTGGATGTTGAACTTTTTCCGCACCAGACTGATGTCCGACAGAAAGCTGGCGCCCTTGCCGTCACGGAAAAAAACCGGGGCGCCGCCCACCATCACCTGGTTGTCCTGCGGCCGGTAGATCCAAAGCTTCTTGCCGTCGGAAATGATCACCTGGCGCTCGGGCTTTTCGTATTCCCAGCGCATCATTCCCGGGTAACGCACGTACAGTCGACCCGAGGCGAAATCGGTGATTTCCATGGACTTGATGGTGGATTCCTGGAGGAAATCCGCGGAAAATTGAGACCCCGTGTAGCGCTTTTCGACTTCCTTGAGAATGTAGTCGAGCGGCGGGAGGTTCTCAGCCGCCCGCGCCAAGGTCGGATGGAAGCATACCGCGATGAGAATCAGCGGGAGAAATGCACGACAGACTCTGATGAACCGATGCATGGAAGTTCTTGCTTTCGTTTTATGGAGTGGTCGCCGCCGGTGCGGCCCAGCGGTTGAAACTAAAGGTTTCCCGAGAGGAAGTCAAACGGAATTGTAGGCCGGCTCAGGGCAGGCGTCGCCGCAGGTCCGCTGCATTCGGGAAGCCGTCGAAGTCAACTGCATGGCGCCATCCGTCCGCATCGACCGGTACGATGTGGCCGAAGACGGCGACGCAGATGCGGTCGATAAAGCCCATTTGGTGCCGGACCAGGGCTTCATCCACCCACGTCAGGCGCTGGCCCTGACTCAAGAGAGTCTCGAAGTTGGCCCGGGCCAGGTGCTCGCGCAGGCGCTGGCCGTGGTGCAACGCCTTGGCGAGCCATTTCTTGCGGGCGGTCAGCGCCGCGTAAAGGTTGTCAGCTGCTCCATGCTCCGAGAGCAGCTCCAAGGCGAAAGCAAAGCATTTCCGGCCGTCCTCGTCGTGAACGTCGATCTTCGGGATCAGCGCGCACAGGAATTCGCTATTAGCGGGCGTGAACTCAAGGCCGGCGCTGCGAATCATCACGCGCAGGTGCTGACCGCCTTGGCCGGGCACGCTGGCAGCGATGCGCTCGGCAATGCCACCCGGGAGATCCCGGTCGATCTTGAGCCCGAGGACCAGTCGCCGAGCCAGCGGCGTCGTCATCGACAGCTCCAGCGTGCCTCTGCCGTCCGGGAAACGGAACATCACCGGCAGCGGCGCGGCCGCCAAACAAGCGATCACCTCTTCCGCCGAGGGGGGTTCGTCGTGCGGCAGACCCAGTCGGTTCTCGAGCTCGATCTGCAGGGGTTCATCCGGCGAAAAAAGAAGTTCGAGCAAGCAATCCCGTTCGGGCGCGGTATCGTCCTGCAGCAGCGCTGCCAGCTCCGCCGCCGAGGGGTGCGAAAAGCTGGAATCGATGAAGCGCAGGGTCTCGGTCGACAGATCCAGGCCGCGGGCCAGGATCTCGCGGAGGTTGGCGGCGATGCCAGCGGCAGCGGACGGGGAGGGCATAAGATACCTGCGTTGGACGGCGCGGCGCCTCGCCGTCATAGGTAATGCGCCATTTTCAGCATGAGATCATGCTTCTGAAGTGCGCCCGGCATGCTTTCCCTAAGCTCGCCGTTGTCGAAGATGTATAGGAAGGGAACACTCATGATATTAAAACGGTTGGCCAACTGCGGGTTGGCATCCACGTTGACCTTGCCGACCCGTATCCGGCCTTTGGACTCGGAGGCAAACTGATCTACGATCGGGGCGGCCGCACCGCAGGTCGGGCACCAAGACGCCCAGGCGAAGAGCAGCACAGGCAGAGGGGATTTCAGCACTTTGGTTTCGAAATTGCCGTCCGTCACCATGACGGGTTGAGGGGCGAACAACTCTGCAGTCGGCAGCGCAACGCCGCACTTGCCGCATTTGGGCGCGCTGTCCAGCCGGACGCCGGGAACGCGGTTACGCGCGCCGCACTGCGCGCAGCGCAATTTATAGGCCTCGGCTGAAGTCTTTTCAGGAAAAAGGGCCGCCTGACATTTCCCGCATTTGGCGGAGGCGGCTCCCACGCGTTCCGCAGGAACTCGGTTTCCGGCGTTGCAGCTCGGGCAGCGTACGATTTCGGTGTTGGGTGCATTCATGGAGAAAGAGCTCTATCCGTTTGCATCAGATCTTTAGAAACCAAGTTAATCCCTATCGACGCGAAGTAAAGATGATCAGGCTTGCAGGCCCCTCGGCCTCGGCTGCCGGACGCCTTCATCCTTTCATGACGCCATAAATTTTCAGCTTCTTATGCAGGGTGCGCCGCGTGATTCCCAGCCGGCGGGCTGTCTCGCTTTTGTTGCCGCCGGCCGCCTCCAGCGCCTTGAGAATGGTGGCTTTTTCGATCTCATCCAGCGATAGATGGTCGGCCCTGCCGCCGGGCGACGATGCCAAGGGGGCTGGGGACGCCTCCTCGGCCGGCATCAACGCAAAATCCTCCTCGGAAAGATAATCCGCTCGGGCCAGCACCACCGCGCGCTCAACGGCGTTCATGAGCTCGCGCACGTTGCCCGGCCAACTGTAACGGATGAGGCGGTCCATGGCCTGCGGGGTGACGCCCTTGATCGGCTTGCGGTTGCGCTCGGCGAACGTTGCGAGAAAATGCTGGACCAGCAGGGGGATGTCTTCGCGGCGCGCGCGCAGCGGCGGGACGGACAGGCCCACCACGTTCAGGCGGTAATAGAGGTCCTCACGGAATCGGCCAGCGGCGATGAACTCCGGCAGGTGCCGGTTGGTGGCCGCGATCAACCGGACGTCCACTCGTACGGCCGCATCCCCGCCCACGCGGGTGAACTCACGCTCCTGCAGCACCCGCAGGAGCTTGACCTGCATGGCCAGCGGCATTTCGCTGACCTCATCGAGAAACAGGCTGCCGCCGTCGGCTTGGAGGAAGCGGCCCTCGCGGCGGCGCTCCGCTCCGGTGAAGGCCCCCTTTTCATGGCCGAACAATTCGGATTCCAGCAGGGTCTCGGTGATGGCGGCGCAGTTCAACTGCACGAAGGGGCCGTCCCTGCGGGAGCTGTTGAAATGGACGGCGGCGGCGATCAGCTCCTTGCCGGTACCGGATTCCCCCGTGATCAGGACGGTCGCTTCGGACGGTGCCACTTGGGACACCGTGTCCAGAAGTTTGACCATGGCCGGGCTCTGCCCGATGATCCGGCTGCGATCGAACCGCAGGCCGAGGCTTTCGCGCAGGCGGAGGTTTTCTTCCTTGAGCCGGGTGTGCTCCATGGCGCGTTCGATGGTGATCCTGAGCTTGTCGAAGTCCAGCGGCTTGGTGAGATAATCGTGGGCGCCTTGTTTGAGGGCGTCGACGGCGGTCTCCACCGAAGAGTAGGCGGTCATGATGACGACGGGGATGGCGGGGTTGAGGTTCTTGATGGCGACCAGGGCCTCAAGGCCGGACACCTTGAGCATGCGCACGTCCATCAACACCATATCGTAGGCTCGCTGCCGGACCATGTCGACGGCCGTACCGCCGTCGTCCGCTTCGAAGATTTCATAGCCCCAGCCGCTCACTAGGGTCCGCAGCATGGTGCGGTGCGCCGTATCGTCGTCCACCACCAAAAGGGTTCCTTTCTCGGGCATGTGGCCATCCCTCATGTTTGCAGGTGGGCGGGGATTTTCAACGTAAAGGTGGTGCCCGCGCCGGGAGCGCTCTGCACGGCGATCTCGCCCCCCATCGCTTCGATGATGTTGTGGGCAATGGCCAAACCCAGGCCGGTGCCGTTGGGTTTGGTGGTGAAGTATGGCTCGAAGATGTGGGACAGGTGCTCGGGCCGGATACCGGTGCCGGTGTCGGACACGCGGATGTCGAGCCGGCGGTCATCGGTCGCTGCATCCACCTGCACGGTCAGAACACCGCCGCCCTCCATCGCCTCGATGCCGTTCAGAAACAGGTTCAGCAGCACCTGGTTCAGGCGGTCGGCATCGAGCAAGGCTTCCGGCATGTCGGCGCGGTGCCGGATGGCGACCGTGACACCCTTCGCCTGGGCCTGGGCCTCCACCAGTTTGAGGATGTCCGCAATCAGACGATCCAGCTGAACGGGGCGCGGCAAAATGCTTACCGGCCGCGAGAACTCCTGCAGCTGGCCGACCACGCGATTGAGCCGGTCCACCTCCTGGATCAGGATGGAAGCGGTCTGGGCATCCTGGCGGTTGTCGCGGTAGCGCTCCCGGAAATAGGTCGCAAATCCCTTGATGGAGCTGAGCGGGTTGCGGATCTCATGGGCCACCCCGGCCGCCAGGCGCCCGACGGTTGCCAGGCGCTGGTTGCGCGCGATCTCGTTGCGCAGGGTGCGGATCTCGCTGAGGTCCTTGAAGAGCAGGATGCTGCCGAGGTAACGGCCGCTCTCATCCGTGAGCCGGCCGGCGCCGATCTCCAGAGGGATCACGCGGCCGCCGGCGAGCGCGCAGTCCGTCTCTTTTTCCAGTATGGCTGTATCGGTTGCATCCATGGCTTCCATCTGGGACCAGAGCGCTGGCGGCAGCACGTGCTGGGCCGGGCTGCCGATGATGCTTGCAGCGTGAGTCTGCAGCACCGATTCGGCTACCTGGTTGAAGACCACCACCCGCTGCCGGCTGTCGGTCGCCACCAATCCGATCGGCATGTTCTCGACCACATGGTCCGAGAAGGCTTTGATGCGCGAAAGGCTCGTTCGCGCCGTGCGGTAGCTTTGGGCCAACAGCAGCAGGGTGATGCCGGCGAAGCCGGCCAGCAGGAGAATCATTCCCATGAGGATGGCGTGCCAAACGTCCGACCGGCGCGCCTCGTCGATGGAGGTCATGTCCAGTCCAACGAAAATGACCCGCTCCCGCTCGGGCGGGAACTCAAAACCCTCCGGCGGCCGGCGCATCCTCGCACCGCGCATCATGCCCAGGGGCGGGTCGGCGGGTTCGAATTTCCGGAACACCTCAAACACCTGCGCGCCATCCGCGCCCCGCACCACGCGCCATTCGAGCTTCTTGGATTGGACGACGGCGGCGAAGTCCAATCCTTTTCCATACGTGGAGCCCACCCGGTCGAGGTCGCTGTGGGCGATCACGTCGCCGGCGGCGTCGGTCACGATCAGGTGGGCGATATCGGGCAGCTGCGATGTCTCCGTGAGCAGGCGCTGCAGTTGAAAGCCGCCGCGCGGCATGCCCATCATCCCGGTCCGCGTGCCGGCTTCGAAGGAACGGATCAGCGCGCCCCCTTTTTCGACCAGCAGGCGGGTGGTGAACTCCTTTTCACGATGGATGTTCTGCAGGGTCATGAAGACGAAAATAGGCAACAGCACCGCCACCGCGCCAAGCAAAACCCACGGCGGCACGCCGGCCCAGAATTTTGCGTCTTTGATTCGATCAGTCTTGGAAAAAGGTTGGTTCATCAGCCGTTACGCCCATTATGCGGCAGGTTCTCTAAATGCAGCTCTGCGGCTTGAGCGAGCAAATAGCGTGCAAAACTTAACCATCCCGGAAGAGAGGGTGTATGCGATCCCCCGCCGATTGCGTTCCTCCTTTATCTGGCTTTATCTGGCGGCTTCGGAGGCTATGCTATTCCGGGTTGGTTAAGCTTGTTTAATGGATACTAAGTATCCGATGTATCCATGTAAAGCCGGCCAACCTGGATACATAGTATCCACTCTCTTCGAGATAGAAAGGAGGTTGAGCACTATCATGGAATTGAATTTAGTTTTTTAAATATAAATTTCAATTTGTTATTACAAGATGGGGCGTCAGCGCCATCTTTTGGCATCGGCCTTGCTAAACAGCGGGGTGAATACCGATTGAATGCATCGACCAAATGGAGGTAATCAAGATGAAAGCAAAGCATGTGGGTATGGTACTGACGGTCCTGGCCGTTCTGGGTCTCATCGGCTATTCGGCCGATTCCTATGCCTGGGGAAAAGGCGGCGGCTACGGCGCGGGAGCGGGTTCCGGAAACTGCCCGCGGGGCGGGTCCGGAGGCCCGGGCTGGGACGGCAACCTGACGGATGAAGAAATCGCCACGGTGCAGAAGGAGCGCAGCGCCTTCCTCGACAGCACCCGCGAGCTGCGCGAGCGGCACTACCAGAAAGAGCTCGAGCTGAAGGCCGAACTGGCCAAGCAGAACCCGGACGCCAAGAAGGCGGCCGAGCTGCAGAAAGAGGTTTCCGGTTTTGAGAACGAGCTGGACCAGAAGCGCCTGGAACACCGGCTGAAGATGAAGAAGGACCATCCCGAGATCTACGGCAAGGGTTTCGGCGGCGGGTTCGGTCGGGGGATGGGCCCGGGTCACGGCATGGGGCCCGGCGGTGGCAAAGGCCCCGGGCGCGGCGCCTGCGGCAGCGGTCCCTGCTGGCAGTAAGATAATAAGAGTTCAAGCCGGGGAGGCTCGCCTCCCCGGTTTTTTGTGCGCCCGGCCGGGCGCATCCGCACAGCGGTGGTTGAGCATTTATCCAGATGCCCGCCGACGATAATCAAAATGAATGGCGCTGCCAAATGGCGGCGCCATTCATTTTGATACGGCAGGCATTTAATGATAAGGTTTTATAAACGGCTGACAGCCTGAACCAAGCCTATCCAGCGGGCAATCGATGGCATGGCGTTCCATTGAGGCGGTAGGGAGGGATCTTTTGGAAACCCAGGTGTTGATCATCGGCGGGGGCATCACGGGCGTCGGGGTGGCTAGGGATCTGGCGCTGCGGGGGGTTCACTCCGTCCTGGTCGAAAAAAGAGACATCGCCGCCGGCGCCTCCGGCGCCAACCATGGACTGCTGCACAGCGGGGCGCGCTATGTGCGCAGCGACCCGCTGGCGGCGGTCGAGTGCCGCGAAGAGAGCGCTCTGCTAAAGCGCCTGGCCGGCCAGTGCATCGAGGACACCGGCGGGCTCTTCGTGGCGGTGGAGGGCGACGACGAGGCCTATGTCGCCGAATTTCCCTCCCTTTGCGCACGCTGCGGGATCGAATGCAAGGCGATCAGCACCGCCGAAGCCCGGGAGCTGGAGCCGGTGCTGTCCGAGCGGCTGATTGCCGCTTTCCAGGTGCCGGATGCATCGGTGGACCCCTTTCACCTCTGCCTGGACAACCTCAGCGAAGCCCTGGAGCTCGGCAGCCGCGTCCGGCTTCACACGCGCCTGGCCGGGTTCGAGAAGGAAGCCGGCCGCATCCGCCGCATCCGCCTGATCAACGATGAGAGCGGCGAGGAAAGCGCGATCGAAGCCGAGCTGATCGTGAACGCCGCCGGCGCCTGGTCCAGAGAGGTGGCTGCGCTGGCCGGAATCGAGCTCGACCTGCTCTTTTCCAAGGGCAGCCTGCTCATCACCGACGAGCGCCTGACGAAGCGGGTCATCAATCGTCTGCGTCTGGCCTCGGACGCCGACATCCTGGTGCCGGGCGGCACGGTTTCAATTCTGGGAACGACCTCCATCCGCATCGACAGCCTGGACCGGATCCTCCCCACCGTTGCGGAGAGCGATCAGATCGTCGAAACCGCCGCGGCCATGGTGCCGTCCCTCAACACGACCCGCTACATCCGGGCCTATGCCGGCGTAAGGCCCTTGGTGGGCTCACGCTCAATGAACGACGGCCGAGCGCTCAGCCGCGGTTTCGCGCTGCTCGACCACGCGGCCGACGGAGTCGAGAACCTCATCTCGATCGTCGGCGGCAAACTGACGACCTATCGGTTGATGGCCGAAAAAACCGCTGACCTGGTCTGCCGGCGTCTGGGAGTCGAGCGGCCCTGCCTCACCGCGGTCAAGGCGCTCAAACCCTTCCCGGCCAACCAGTGGACCGCAGCGGGTCTCTCCCCCAAGCTGTGGATGAAGGCCAATGCCCCCGGCGACCTGCTGCTGTGCGAATGCGAGATGGTTCCGACCAGCGCCGTGGAGGCGGTCATCGCAAGCATCCACGGCCAGGGCGGTCAGCCCAGCCTCTATGCGATCGGCCGGCGCAGCCGCGTCGGCAAGGGCACCTGCCAGGGGGCCTTCTGCGGACTGCGCATCAATGCCCACCTCTACGATCAGGGGCGGCTGGAAGGCCGCCAGGGCCTGACGGACCTGCGCTCTTTCCTGAACGCCCGCTGGCGGGGGATGCGCCCGGTTTTGTGGGGCCCCGCCCTGTTGCAGGAGGAACTTCAGGAGGCCGTGCACTGCGGCTACCTGGGACTTGAGCTGGGAGGCCGCCGATGACGGACACGGCGCCCATCACCTGCGAGCTGTGCGTCGTCGGCAGCGGCATGGCGGGGATGTCCGCCGCCTTGTTTGCGGCCAACCGCGGGCTTTCCACCGTGCTGGTCGGGCGAACGGGTGAAATCATCTTCGCCACCGGCCTCCTGGATCTGCTGGGCGTTCACCCGCTGGAAACCGGAACGCTGTGGAGCGACCCTTGGGCTGGAATCGACGCCTTGGTGAAGGACCTGCCGCAGCACCCGTATGGGAGACTTCCCGTTAAAACCATCCGTTCCTCCTTTCAAGAGATGGTCGAGTTTTTTGAAACCCAAGGGCTCTCCTACACCGGTTTCCCCGAGCGCAATGCGGCCGTGCTGACCGCGGTGGGAACCGTCAAGGTCACCTATCGGGTGCCCACCACCATGTGGAACGGGGTCGCCGCGCGGCAACGCAAAGCCGCTTGCCTGCTGATCGACATCCATGGCCTCAAGGGATTCAGCGCCCGCCAGATTAAGGCTACCGCAGGCAGCTCCTGGCCCAATCTGAGAACGGTGAAAGTCGTCTTTCCCGGTGCCATTTCGGACGGAGAGGTCTTTCCGGAACGATTGGCCCGGGCGCTGGAAACCGAGAACGTCCGCGCGAGCTGGGCCGCCGTTCTGAAGCCTCACATTCAACGAGCCGCGGTCGTCGGCGTTCCCGCGATTCTCGGGGTTTCGAGGTCGACAGAAGTCATGCGGGACATCGAAAGGCGCATCGGCTGCCCGCTGTTCGAAATCCCCACCATGCCGCCCGGGGTGACGGGCTTGCGCATGAAGGAAGCCTTTGAACGCGGGCTGGCGGCTCGGAAGGTGGGTCTGCTGCTGGAAAACAAGGCGTTTCGGGCCACCGTGTGTCCGGAGTCGGGGTTTCGTTTAGAGGTCGGACGCATGGAACCCGAACGGACCATTCAAGCTGCGGCCGTTGTCTTAGCGACCGGAAGGTTCATGGGCGGAGGCTTGCAGGCGGACCGCCACGTCGTGCGGGAGTCGCTTTTCGGTCTTCCTGTCCATCAGCCCGGGCAGCGGAACGACTGGCACGGCGAGGATTTTCTGGACCGCCGGGGTCACCCGATAAACCGCGCCGGAATAGAGACCGACGAGCACTTCAGACCCTTAGATGCTTTCAGAAGGCCGGTCAACCCGCGTCTGTTCGCCGCCGGTTCGATCTTGGCGCATCAGGATTGGATGCGCATGAAATGCGGATCCGGTTTGGCGTTTTCGAGCGCGCAGGCGGCGGTCGATAACGCCAAGGCGGAGTTGCAGATGCGACATGCCTGAATTCGGCGTTTTAAATGGCCGGGGTAATAACGCAACGATCGGCCAGGTGTAAAGGACTTGTCCCTTTTGCGACCGCCTTGTTTCCTCTCATGTTGATCGTGCACATCACCTATGATAAGGATCACGTGCACACGATCATCAAGAACCGTAGGAGGTATGGCGATGGATCCAAGACTGCTGACCCTGATCGACACAGCCATCAAACGTGAAGAAGATGCGTACGCCTTTTACATGGGCATTCACGCAAAGGTCAAAGATCCGGCCGTGCGCGAGACCATCGAATGGATCGCCGGTGAGGAGCAGAAGCACAAAGCGTTTCTGGTGAGATATCGCAACGGGGATTTCGGCGCAAGCGGTCTGCGGCTGAGCGAAGTGACCTATTACAAAATCGCGGAGCACCAGGAGGAGCCTGAAGTGACAGGGGACATGGACAGCTCCCAAGTCTACCTCGTGGCGTCCCACCGCGAGCTGCGGTCGCATCAGTTCTATTCTGCCCTGGCCCATCAGCACGCGGCGGGAGAAGGACAAGAGGTGCTGCTCCGGATGGCCAACGAGGAGCTGAAGCACAAGGAGAAGATGGAATACCTTTACGCCAACACGGCCTTCGCCCAAACCTCAGGCGGATGATCTTCGCACCCATCGCCGTCCCGCCGAGGGATGGCGATTTATTTCGCCGGCTCCACCGGCACCACGGTGACCGGCACGGGTGAATTCTTCAGCACCTTTTCGGTGACGCTGCCGAATCGGAAATTCCCCTTCGCGCCGTGACTGGCCATCACCACCAGGTCCACCTTTTCCTTGTCGACCAGCTTGAGGATTTCCTTGGCGGGATCGCCCACCGCCACATGCTTGATGTAAAGCGGGCAGCCCTCCATATACTTGTCGCAAAGCTGGCTCAGCCGCTTGGTGGCCGTTTTCTCGGCGTGCTCCATGAGGTCCTTCACGCGCTTCTGTTCGAACGCCCCGTACCAGCCGTCATGATGGGCCACGTCTTCGATCACGTAAAGCACATGAATCTCTGCGCCGTATTGCGCCGTGATCGATTTCACATGAGGCAGCGCTTTTTCCGCGATGCTTGAAAAATCCGTCGGCCAGAGAATTCTCTTCACGTCCATGGTCGAACCTCCTCGAAGATATAGGTGTTGAGCGCTTAAATTGCAGCTATAGTTATCACTTCGGGGTGGGATGTAAAGTCGAAAACGGAGACTACCGTCCGATGCGGCAGTCTCCGCACCCGCAGACCGGGCATTCGGCCTTTTGGCCTTGGGCCGGATCAGCGCCGCCTCTATCAGTCACTCGGTCGATATAAACCTTGAAAGCATGTCCGCACTCCCGGCATAAGCCTTCCACTTCGTTTTTTTCTTCGGTGTTCTCTTCCATAAGGGTTCTCCTGGATTCCGCCGCCGAACGGAGCTGGAAAAAAGCCGCCGACCTAAGCCAAAAACCCGCCGATGCTTCGGCATCGGCGGGTTTTCAGCACGGTAGGCACGGTCACAACTATTTCTTGTCGTCTTTGACTTCTTCGAAGTCGGCGTCGACCACATCGTCTTCGGGTTTGGAGGCCTTCGCTCCGCCCTGCGCCCCGGCGTTCTGGCTTTCGGCCTGGGATGCCTGCTGGTACATCGCCTCGGCCAGCTTGTGGGAGGCATTGGTCAGCTCCTCGCTCAGGCGGCGGATTTCCTCCTTGTCGTCGCCCTCCATCGCCTTGCGCAGCTTGCCGATGGCCTCCTCCACCTTGAGCTTGGTGTCCTTGTCCACCTTTTCACCAAGGTCCTTGATGGAGCGCTCGGTCGAGTAGATTAAGGCGTCGGCGTGGTTGCGGGCTTCCACCAAATCGCGTTTCTTGCGATCCTCGTCGATGTGGGACTCGGCGTCCTTCACCAACCGGTCGATCTCTTCCTTGCTCAGCCCGGAGGAAGCCGTGATCTGGATCGATTGCTCCTTGCTGGTGGCCTTGTCCTTGGCCGACACGTTTACGATGCCGTTGGCGTCGATGTCGAATGTGACTTCGATCTGAGGTACGCCGCGGGGCGCCGGGGGAATGCCTACGAGTTCGAAGCGCCCCAGGGTCTTGTTGTTGGAGGCCATTTCGCGTTCGCCCTGCAGCACGTGAATCGATACGGCCGGTTGGCTATCGGTGGCGGTCGAGAATATTTGGCTCTTGCGAGTCGGGATGGTGGTGTTTTTCTCGATCAGCTTGGTCATGATGCCGCCCAAGGTTTCGATCCCCAGCGACAGCGGGGTCACGTCGAGCAGCAGCACGTCCTTGACGTCGCCCTTCAAAACGGCGCCCTGGATGGCGGCGCCCACGGCCACGACCTCGTCCGGGTTGACCCCCTTGTTGGGCTCCTTGCCAAAAATCCGGCGCACGCGCTCCACCACGGCGGGCATGCGGGTCATCCCGCCCACCAGGATGACCTCGTGAATGTCCCGGGGGTTCAGGCCGGCGTCTTTCATGCAGGTCCGGCAAGGCTCCTCGAGCTTGTCCAAAAGATCGCTCACCAAACCTTCGAGCTTGGCGCGGGTGATCTTCATGTTCATGTGCTTCGGGCCGCTGGCATCGGCCGTTATGAAAGGTAGGTTGATATCTGTTTCCATGGACGTGGACAGCTCGACCTTCGCCTTCTCGGCGGCTTCCTTGAGCCGCTGCAAAGCCATTTTGTCGTTGCGCAGGTCGATGCCCTGATCCTTCTTGAACTCGTCCGCCAGGTAAGTGATCAGGCGCATGTCGAAGTCGTCGCCGCCCAAGTGGGTATCGCCGTTGGTGGCCTTGACCTCGAACACCCCCTCGCCGATCTCCAAAACTGAAATATCGAAGGTGCCTCCGCCCAGGTCGAAGACGGCGATCTTCTCCTCGCGCTTCTTGTCCATGCCATAGGCCAGGGCCGCCGCGGTGGGCTCGTTGATGATGCGCAGAACGTTGAGCCCTGCGATCTTGCCGGCGTCCTTGGTGGCTTGGCGCTGGCTGTCGTCAAAATAGGCCGGAACAGTGATGACGGCGTCGTTCACCTTCTCGCCCAGATAGTCCTCAGCGTACTTTTTGATGAATGCCAGGATGAAGGAAGAGATTTCGGCCGGGCTGTAGGGCTTGCCGCGGATGGTCAGGCGGGCGTCGCCGTTGGACGCCTCGTCGATCTTGTAGGGCAGCACTTTTTTGTCGTATTGGACTTCTCTGGACGCGTATTTCCGGCCGATCAGTCGCTTTACGCCGAACACCGTGTTTTCCGGGTTGGTGATCGCCTGCCGCTTGGCGATCTGGCCAACGAGCCGCTCCCCGCTTTCAGTGATGGCCACCACGGATGGCGTGGTGCGCCCTCCCTCGGGGTTGGTAATGACCTTCGGGTCGCCTCCATCCATGATCGCTACGCAGGAATTGGTGGTACCCAGATCGATTCCGATTACTTTGGGCATACGTTTGATCCTCCTTGGACTTATTCTGATTCAGACATTGAAATCGGGCCGCTAACACGCGTTAGAGGTTGAATCCGGCTGCACGCTCCGTGGCGCCGCCACCACCACCAGCGAAGGCCGCAGCAGACGATCGTTGATCGTGTAACCCTTTTGCATCTCGCGCACGACGGTGTTATCCGGCAGTCGATCGCAGGCCTCCTGCATGATGGCCTCATGCAGCTGGGGGTTGAACGGCTGCCCGACCGCCTCGATCGGCTTGACCTTGAACTTTTCAAGGATGCGCAGGAATTCCTTGAGGGTCAGATTCAGGCCTTCAAGCATGCTCGCCTCTCCACCGGGAGGACTGCCGGCCGCTTGAATGGCGAGCTCGATATGATCAACGACCGAGAGCATCTCCTTCAGAAGCGACTGGTTGGCATATTTTCGGAAGTCTTCCAATTCGCGGGACATGCGCTTTTTGTAATTTTCGAATTCCGCTGTAATCCGCAACAGCCGATCGAACGTTTCCTTGTACTCTGTTTCCTTGGCCTCCAGTTTGGCCTGGAAGTCGTTCGGACTCTTTTCACCGGGGGGTTGCCCTTCACCGTCGGACTCCCCTGGCATATGAGCGTCGGTGGCTGGAGTCGTTTCGATAGAGCCGTTTGACGGAAGCCTGGATTCATCCTCCTCGTCGGTAACAACCTTGATTTTACGCGGTTCGTACATGACCATCACTTCTCAAATAGTTTCTTAGATCGAGGGTGAAAATAAGGCAGGATGCCCTGATGTCAAGCTCGGGAGCCGCTGCTTTTCATCGAAAATATAAAGGCTTAGTGAAATAATGCGAAATGTGCATGAGCTGGGGAGCCAAGATGCGGACGAAGAAGAAAAGAGCCTGGATCATCCCGACCGGTGACCGACCACGACACAGCCGAAATCACTTATCGCTGCTTCCTTCCGGACCTGACGAGGTTCGTGAGCGTCTGTTGCGTGGCGACCAGCAGGATGATCCAGGCGATATGTTCCCCGGAGGCTCGAAAACGCATCAGCGCTTCCGCCGCAGGGTGTCTGGGGGGTGTATTGGAATCACCGGCGCGTCTTCAATCAGCATACGCCAATATTCCACATTTTCAAGCAAAAAGTTGGCGCGCGCCGGCTTCGATGGGATTGGCGTTGACTCAAGGCCGGGTCTGTCGTAAGTTATTCAATAAATATTAAATGGTTGCATTGACGCGTGACGAAGCCCTCCCCATGTTCCCCGCACAGCCAGCTTGACCGGCGGTTCGACGAAACGATTGCCCGGCATGAACTGATCGTTCAGGGAGATGCTGTTTTGGTGGCCGTTTCCGGCGGGCCGGACTCTCTGGCGCTTTTGCACCTGCTTGCGGCGCGGGCGACGGCTTGGAAGTTACGCCTCGGGATCGCTCATTTGGATCACGGCCTAAGGCAGGAATCGGCACAGGATGCGGATTTTGTCCGGCAGAAAGCCGCGCGTCTCACGGTGACTCTGCATTCAAAGCGCGTCGACATGCGCGATCTTCAACGCCGATGGCGCCTGTCCACTGAGGCGGCAGGCCGGAAGGCCCGCTACCGGTTCTTCGAGGAGACAGCCGAACATTACGGTTACGGAAAGGTCGCTCTGGCCCACCACGCGGACGACAACGGTGAGACCCTCCTGCTGAATTTGTTGCGTGGCAGCGGACGGCTCGGGTTGGGGGGCATGCCCCCGATCCGAGAGGGACGCTACATCCGCCCCCTGATCCGGGCCACCCGGGCGGAAATCATGGATTACCTGGTCCAGCGCGGCCTGTCCGCTCTCGCAGACCCCACGAACAGCGACCACGGCTTTCTGCGCAACCGCATTCGGCATCAGCTGATTCCCCTGTTGGAACGCGACTATCAACCGGGGGTGCGCGCGGTGCTGCACCGGTCGGCGGAGGTCTTGCGGGATGAGGAGGATTGGATCGAAAGCCAGATTCAGCCCATCCTCGAGCAGACCGTCATCTCCCGTCAGCCCGGGCGGCTGACCCTGGGGGCGGGAGCACTGCGCGCGCTCGCGCCGGCGATCCAGCGCCGGGTCGTTCGCGCGGGGTTGCGCGGCGTTCCGAATGACCTGCGTCGCATCGCCTTCGTTCATATCGAAGAAATCCTGGCTCTGGCCAAACGGCCGGGGGATGGAGGGCCCCTGCATTTGCCCGGGGGCGTGCGGGTAAGGCGTCAAGGAGACGCTCTGACGATGACGCGCGCCGATAGCGGCCTTGGCGACGAACGTCCGGGCCCTGGCGGCGGCGACTATTCCTACGATATGGACGGCTGCGGGGTGTTGACAGTGAGGGAAACAGGGGATTCCATTGCTCTGAGCGCACTCGAGCCGGATGCGGCCGTGGATCCGGCTGCGGCGGGTCCGCTGGCGGCCTTTTTAGACGCCGCGGCAATTGAGTTTCCGGTCACGGTCCGCAATTTTCGCCCCGGCGACCGGTTTTCTCCTCTCGGCTTGGACGGCACTCAGAAACTCAAGAAATTCTTCATTGACAACAAGGTCCCCCGCGACCAGCGCCGTCGCTGCCCGCTGTTGGTGAGCAGGGGCCGGATCCTGTGGGTCGCCGGCCACCGCATCGACCACCGCGCCCGTTTGAACAGGCGAACCCGGCAGGTGCTCAAGGCTGAGATCATCCTTGCGGATCGATAGGAAGTGATTAGCATCCGCGATCCGAATTGCACCAATTCGTAGAGCGGTGGCCCATCCGGCCGGTGTTTCAGCGAAGATACCCGTCCGGGAGCAAATCGGACTTGAATTTTGGCCTGAGATACGGAATACTCCCAAGCAATCACCATCACTGCAGTTTTTCGCATCAACCGTGAAGTTGCATCCAGTGAGGAGGTAAGTGGCGTTGAATCCGTTTTACAAGAATCTGGCGTTGTGGCTGGTGATCACCCTGATGATGATCATGCTATACAATCTTTTCAGCCAACAGCACCTGAGCGAATCGAATCTAAGCTATTCCCAGTTTCTGTCCATGGTGAACGACGATCGGGTGGCAGAGGTCGTGATCCAGGGCAAGGAACTCTATGTGACCGATGTCAACCGGTCGCGTTACAAGGTCTATGCCCCTGCCGATCCGGAGCTGATCAGCATGCTGCGGCAGAAGAAGGTCGTCATCAATGCCAAGCCGGAATCGGATTCGCCCTGGTACATGTCGCTGCTGGTCTCCTGGTTTCCGATGTTGGTGCTGATCGGCGTTTGGATCTTCTTCATGCGTCAGATGCAGTCCGGCGGCGGCAAGGCCCTCTCCTTCGGCAAAAGCCGGGCCCGCCTGATGTCCGACACCTCCGAGAAGGTGACGTTTGCGGACGTTGCCGGCATCGACGAGGCCAAGGAAGAGCTTCAAGAGATCGTGGATTTTCTCAAAGACCCTAAAAAGTTCACGCGTCTGGGCGGCCGCATCCCCAAGGGGGTTCTGCTGATGGGGCCGCCCGGCACGGGCAAGACCCTGCTCGCTCGGGCCATCGCCGGTGAAGCGGGCGTGCCTTTCTTCAGCATCAGCGGTTCCGATTTCGTAGAGATGTTCGTAGGTGTCGGCGCCTCCCGCGTTCGGGATCTGTTTGTCCAGGGAAAGAAAAACGCACCGTGCATCATTTTCATCGATGAAATCGATGCCGTGGGACGGCATCGAGGCGCGGGTCTGGGCGGCGGTCACGACGAACGCGAGCAGACCCTCAACCAGCTCCTGGTCGAGATGGACGGCTTCGAGTCCAATGAGGGCGTCATTTTGATCTCGGCCACCAACCGTCCCGACGTCTTGGATCCGGCCTTGCTGCGCCCCGGGCGCTTCGACCGCCAGGTCGTGGTGTCGCTGCCGGACATCCGGGGCCGGGAGAAGATTTTAAACGTCCACATGCGCAAAACGCCCGTTGCCGCGGAGGTGAACGTCACCACCCTGGCCAAGGGAACGCCCGGGTTCTCCGGGGCCGACCTCGAGAACCTGGTGAACGAGGCTGCGCTGCTGGCCGCCAAGCGCGGCAAGGAGCGGCTCGACATCCAGGACTTCGAGGATGCGAAGGACAAGGTCTACATGGGGCTGGAGCGAAAATCGAAGGTGATCAAGGAAGAGGACCGCAAGGTGACGGCCTACCATGAAGGCGGCCATGCGCTGGTGGCGCGCTTCCTGCCGGAAACCGACGCGGTCAACAAGGTCACTATCATTCCGCGCGGACGGGCCGCCGGGGTGACCTGGTTCCTGCCGGAGGAGCGCGATTTCAAATTCCGCGACCAGCTGGAAAGCGAGCTGGCGGTCGCCTACGGCGGCCGGGTGGCGGAGGAGGTCGTCTTCAACCGCATCAGTACCGGAGCGGCCAACGACATCAAGCAGGCCACGGCCCTGGCTTCGCAGATGGTGCGCAGCTGGGGCATGAGCGACACCCTCGGTCCCCTGAACTACTCCAAGGGAGAGGAGCAAGTGTTTCTGGGGCGCGAGATCGTCCAGCACCGGGATTATTCCGACGCGACCGCCCGGATCATCGATGATGAGATCAACAAGCTGATCAAAATCTGCTACGAGCGGGCCCGCTCCGTTCTGCTGGAGAACCTCGACATCCTCCACAAGTTGTCCGAAGTGCTTCTGGAAAAAGAAACCGTCATGGGCAAGGAATTGGATGAGCTTATCCTGAGCATGCGGCCCGGGATCCAGCTGCCCTCCAAGCGCATCGAAGACGACGAGGAGCCGGCCAAGCCCTCTCCGGCCGATCAACCACAGGCATAGCCCACGGGATGCATCCTCGAACCAGCCACCGAATGGAGTGGGGACGGCATCGTCTTGAACTGGGCCATCGCACCTGCGTCATGGGGGTGGTGAACGTAACGCCGGATTCATTTTCCGACGGCGGCCGTTTCCTGGACCCCGCCGCTGCCGTGGCCCTGGGGCTGCGGTTGACCGCCGAAGGGGCGGACATCATTGACGTCGGCGGAGAGTCGACCCGGCCGTTTTCAGAGGGGGTCTCGGCCGAGGAGGAGATCCGGCGGGTGGTGCCGGTCATCGCCGAGCTAGCAGCGCAAATTCGGACTCCGATCAGTATCGACACTTCCAAAGCCGTCGTCGCCCGGCGGGCGCTCGAGGCGGGCGCCGCCATGATCAACGACATCTCCGCGCTGCGGTTTGATCCGAGTCTGGCTGCCCTGGCCGCCGAGTCCGGCGTACCCGTGATCCTCATGCATATGCGCGGGGAACCGCGGACCATGCAGGTGACTCCCTGCTACGATGACCTGGTGGGAGAGATTTACTCCTTCTTGCGGCATGCCGTGGACGCCGCCGAAGGGCAGGGGATCTTGCGGGAGCGATTGATCGTAGACCCCGGGATCGGTTTCGGCAAGGCCCCGGAGCACAACCTGCAACTCATCCGGCGGCTGCCCGAGCTTGCCGGTCTGGGCCTGCCGCTGCTGGTGGGGCCATCGCGCAAGTCCTTCATCCGCCGGCTGGTCAAGCCGGCAGGCGAAAAGGACATTTCACCGGACCTTCCGGTGGTGGAAACCGGCACGCAGGCCGCGGTGGCCGCCTCCATCTTCAACGGCGCGCATATCGTCCGCGTGCATGACGTCGCCACCACGGTGGCCACCGTGAAGGTGGTGGATGCCATTGTGAACGCATGATGGGCGGGTATTCAGCCCCCCAACACCGAATTCTGAATTTGTTTCGAGTTTCGTGCTTCGAATTTCGCTCCGGCTTGTCCGGGGTGGATGTTCCAGTACTGGGCGCTCCCCCATCCACTATCCGCTCAGCTCTTTTGAGCGGATAGCCACCCCAAAAACCCGCTGATGCTGTTTCTTAGAAAATAGCGTTCACGCCTCTGAGCCGGTGCCGGGAAGGCGTTAAAGGCCGCCAGGCAGGGGTCCTGCGCCAGCAGCCCCGCCGCACAAACTTCAAGGGCCTCTTCGGCCGAATAGCGTCCCACCTGCCTTGCCAGCCATTCTTCCCAGAAGAGCAGCTGCTCGCGCTGCCGTTTCAATAAGCCGAGGCCGTCCTCCACCACGCCGAAGTGGCCGACCATCATGCGTGCGGGCGCATGCGCAATGAGCGCGTCGACGCTGGCCAGCGCGACATTCATAAAAAACCGGGGCGGCGTGGCCGGCCTCAAGTACTCACGGCCGGCCCCCATCCGGTAGCGCACCCCACAGGCCTCGCCCGCGAACAGTCCGGGCGCGGTCAAGTAGCTGACATGATGCACGGCGTGGCCCGGTGTGAGCAGGGCGGAGATGCCCGCGGTGCAGAATTCCTGGGCGGCGATGAAGCGTTCCGCCGGTATCGGATCGAGCGGACCATAGCCCGCGGCGATCGGCCCCAGCACCTTCCGGGAGCCTTCCCACAGCTGGGTCGGGTCGACCAAATGGGGGATACCTTTAGAATGGCAGACGATGCGGGTCTCCGGAAACCGCCGGGAGACCGCACCGGCGGCGCCGGCATGATCGAGGTGGATGTGGGTGAGCAGGAGGTAGTCCAGCCGAGCGAGCCCTAAAGCGTCCAGGCCGCGCAGCAGTTGGTCGGCCGTGGAGCCGGGACCGACATCCACGAGAAACGACGGCTGTCCGGTCACCACCCAGGCACTGATGAAGTCCGTGAATCCGTCCAGGGGCGGGGTCAGCGTGATCTGATACACGCCGTCTGCAACGGCGTGTATATCGGGGTCCGAATGAATTTTTTCCATGGGGGCATCCACAACAGCCATATTGAATTGCAGAAATAATATCAGATGGGAAAACCGCTTCGCAAGTTTTTTGCGCCAGCGGTTCCACCCCGGACCAGCCGGAGCCAAATACGAAATCCGAAGCACGAAACCCGAAACAAATTCAAATTGTCTTCAGGTTGCATAGAATTTCACCCTGAAGAAACGTGAAGGGCCTAAAGGCAGGTATGAGCGGCGGGGGTGCGCCGGCGGGATCAGGCGCGGCCGGTTTCCTTGAGCTTATCCCGGAACACCCGGTAGAAGGCCAGGTATTCGGTGATTCCGCGGCTCAGGATCTTGCCCGTGTCCTCGATGTTTTTCGAGTTAATGATCAGATTAACGCTCTTCAGGAAGGCCGTCATGTTGTCCATCGTGCGGTGGCGGTTGGAGATCATGGCGACGAATATGTTGCGGCGGATGGCCATGCCGAGTCGCTCCAGGTAAATCAAGACGCCGTTGGCCTCCGGGTTGTCGGTGTCGAAATCCTCGTCGACCACCACGACGTCATAGACGTGATAGCGCATGCGCTTGAGCGCCTCCCGGGCCGTCTCGGCCACCGTGATTTGATATTCCATCAACTCGAGGCTTTCAAGGATGGGCTTGCGCAGCACAGGATCCGGCTCGCACACCAGGGCGGTCTTGCCTTCCTCTTCGATGAAATCGAACGGCCGGTCGGCCGGGTTGTAGGAGCTCGTATCGATATCCTTTAGAGAGACTTTGCCCACGTCCGCGGAAGGTTCGGCGTTCACGGTGATCCGGTTTCGGCATTTCGGACACAGGAAAGACGCCGCCTGTCCCGGCGGGATTTTGTCGTCGGCGATTTTAAACTGGCTTTGGCAACTGGTGCAGGCAATGTTCATGCAGGGGTCCCCTTTTTTCTACGAAGCAGCGGCGCGATACGACGCACGGCAGCGACGGCCAGCGGTTAGGCGGTCATCAGATCATTTTGTTGTAGGCGCGGTCGATCTCCAATTTACTGATGTCGGTGGTGGCCTCGCCGCGCGCGCTCTTGATCATGTCGATCCCGCGGCCCACGTTGCCGCGGTGCGAGGCGTAAGCCATGGCCGTTTCCTGGGTGATCAGCCCCTGCTCGTATAGCGAAACCAGGTGTTGGTCGAAGGTGATCATTCCGAAGGCATTGCCGGCCTCCATGATGTCGTGAAAGGTTTTGCCCTCGGCCTCGCCGTTGAGGATGGCGTCTTTCACCCGCAGGCTGGTGCCGAGAATCTCAAAGCTGGCCACCCGGCCGCCGCCGATCTTCGGCAGCAGCCGCTGGCAAACGACCCAGCGCAGGGAGTCCGCCAGACGAATGCGGATCTGCTGTTCGTCCTCGTTGGGGAACATGCCCAGGATGCGGTTGATGGTGGCGCCGGCGTCGGTCGTGTGCAGCGTGGTCAGCACCAAGTGGCCGGTTTCCGAGGCGCTCAAGCCGATCTCGACCGTTTCCCGGTCGCGCATCTCGCCCACCAGAATCACTTTGGGCGCCTGACGCAGCGCGGCGCGCAGGCCGTTGGCGTAGTTGTCGAAGTCCATCCCCAGCTCGCGCTGGTTGAAGGTGGCCTTCTTGTGCGGGTGCTGGTACTCGACCGGGTCCTCGAGCGTGACCATGTGCACCGAACGCCGTTCGTTGATATCGTCCAAAATAGCGGCCAGGCTCGTGGTTTTGCCGGAACCCGTGGCGCCGGTGACGAAGACGATGCCGTTCTTCTCCTTGGCGATCTGGTACATGCTCTTGGGCAAGCCCCGTTCTTCAATGGTCGGGATCTTCGACTCCAGCTTGCGGCAGACGATGGAGAAGTTGCCGCCTTGGGAGAAGATGTTGACGCGGAAACGGGCCTTGCCGGGCAGAGAATAGGACAAATCGCAGGAACCGGTCCGGAGCATGGTTTCGGTGAGCCGCCGGTCTTGATTGACGAGATTCAGCGCTATGATCTCGGTCTGAAACGGTGTCAGCGGTTTGATGCTGTTGCGGATCTCAATCGGGACCAGCTCGCCGGCGCTCTCCACCTGCATGGGTTTGCCGACCGTGAAATTCAAGTCCGACACTTCGCGGTACGCATCCAGCATCTTGACCAAGATATGGTCGATTTCCTGTTTTTTCACGTTACCCTCTTGCTGCACGGCAAGCGGATCTCATGCTGCGCCACGGACCCGCTCCGTAATTTTTCGTTAACCTCGTTTTTCGGGGCATTGCCCTCCCAATATGATTTCGCATGGCTATGCGAAATCATGCTTCCGTGAAATCAGCGGGGGCGCCTCTCAGCAGCGGCCGGAACCGCGCCTTGTCGTTGGCTTTGGCGTACCCCTCCTCGGCGCTGATGGAGCCCCGCTTGAACAGGTCCATGATCGAGTCGTCCAGCAGGGTCATGCCGTATTTCTTGCCGGTCTGGATCATCGACGGGATTTGATGGCTTTTGCCCTCCCGGATGAGGTTGCGGACGCCCGGGGTGGCGATCAGGATCTCCAGCGCCACGATGCGGCCGATTTTGTCGATGCGTTTGAAGAGCGTCTGCGAGATGACGGCCCGCAGGCCGTCGGCCAGCGTGGAGCGGATCTGCGCCTGCTCCTCGGCCGGAAAAACCTCGATCACGCGGTCGACCGTCTTGGTGGCACCGGTGGTGTGCAGCGTGGAGAAAACCAGATGGCCGGTGGTGGCCGCTTCGACCGCCAGCGAGATGGTCTCCAGATCGCGCATTTCTCCCACCAGGATGATATCCGGATCCTCGCGTAAAGCGCCCCGCAGCGCGCTGGCGAACGTTTTGGTGTGCAGGCCGACCTCGCGCTGGTTGATGATGCATGCCTGGCTCTGGTGAACGAACTCGATCGGATCTTCAACGGTGATGATGTGATCCTTGCGGTTACGGTTGGCCACATCGATGATCGAGGCGAGCGTGGTCGATTTGCCGCTGCCGGTCGGGCCGGTCACGAGCACGATGCCGCGGGGCAGCATGGCCAGCTTGGAGACCACCGGCGGCAAGCCCAGCTGTTCGGCCGTCAGGATGGCATTGGGGATCTCGCGGAAGACGGCGCCCACCCCGTTTTTCTGCATGAAGAAGTTGGCGCGGTAGCGCGCCAACCCTGGAATTTCGTGACCGAAGTCCACGTCCCCCGTCTCTTCGAACATCTTGATCTTGTGCTCGGGGGTGATTTCGTAGAGCATGGACCGCAGATCGTCGCTGGTCAGCAGCTTGTATTTAATCCGTTCGATTTCACCGCGGATTCTCAATGCCGGCGGCTGGCCGGCTACGAGATGCAGGTCGGAGGCGCCCTGCTCGTGCATCAGTTTGAAAAACGCGTCGATTTTGGCCATGGATGTCTCTTTGTCCCGGTGTCGGCTGCAACAGGGTTATTTCGATGGAATTAAGACCCTCAATTTCTCGGCCTGCTCGTCCAATTCGCGCGCCGATTCGCGGCCGGCCGCCAGCATCCGGCGGTGGGTCTCGATCACGAAGGTGATCTCCTCTTCGACCTGGATGCGCTGTCGCTTCAGGTCCGCGATGGAATTCTGCAGCTGGGCGACCCGGTTCTGGGCATGCTGGAGAAGCTTCTCGGCCTTGCTCTCCGCCTCGGCGACGATCACATCGGCCTGGCGGCGGGCGTTTTCCTGCATCTGGTCCAGCACCCTCTGGGAATGCAGCAAGGCGCGCTTGAAGGTCCCCTCCCGCCGTTGGTACTCCTCGATGTCGGATTGCAGTTTTTTGTTTTCGTCGGCCAGTCGGTGGGTCTCGCGTTGCAGGTCTTCAAAGGCGTTGGCCGTCTGCTCCAGGAAGGCCTCCACTTCCTTGGCGGCATAGCCGCGAATGCCGATCCGAAACCGCTGCTGCTGGATGTCTAGGGGGGTGAGTGCCATGTTCCTTCCTTCGGTCTAATGTCACCGCATCCCGGCGGCGAGTTCGAACAAGTTGGCGATCAAAAAATGCTCCAAAAAAAGGATCGCCAGCAACACGATCACAGGGGCGAGGTCGACCCCGCCGAACACCACCGGCAGCCGCCGGCGGATAAAGCTAAGCACCGGCTCGGTCAGGCTGTGAATGAACCGCACGATGGGGTTGTACGGATCGGGATTCACCCACGAGAGCACGGCCCGGGCGATGATGATCCACATGTAGATGCTCAGGGCCAGGCTCAGAACCTTGGCGGCGGCAACCAAAAGATTGGCGAAAACAAACATGCGGTCCTCTTTCTGTTGGGAGAAGTCACCGATCGAATGGACCGGACCGCCGCCAGATTCCGAGGACACATGCGATGGCGCCGCTTGCGCGGCGCAGCGTCCGAAACCGGATCCTTCCGTGCTTCCCTTCGCCGCTGCAGCCGCGCTGAGGTCTATTTCGGCTGGATGCGACGGAAACTTGAGAGAATAGAGCGGAACACGCCGGGCGCGTATAGGCCGTCATCCGATCGATTTGATAGAAAATATCATGGATTTCAGTTGATTGCAACCTGCGGCGGCAGGGGCAGGGCGAAGGCCCTGGCAGAGAGCAAAGAGCATAGGGCATAGGGAAAAACGGTTGAAAATGATTATGAGCTCCAGGCTCTAGGCCCCATGCCCTCTGCCCTATGCTGATGTCAGCCCCCGGCGATCATCGGAATCAAAAAAACGTCGGCGTCGTCGGGGACCAGGGTTGTTTCGAAGTTCGGGCGCGAGACGTAATGATCGTTGATGCGCACCACCGGGCAGTCCTGCGCGTCATCGCTTTCGCGCAGCAGATCGGCCACGGTCAGGCCCGCCCGCCAGGGACGCTCCTTTCCGGCGACACGGATCATGCCGTGACCCCGTTGGTTTTCAACAGTGCCACCACCTCCGGAAAATCGATGCCCAGCCGCTTCGCGGTGGCAAGCGTCGGGATCCCGTCGGGGGTCCAGCCGCGGCGACGGTACACCGCCGCCTTGAGCAGCTCGTACTGCTCTTCCCGGAACTTTCTGAGCAGCGCCACTTTCTCCGCCGTGCGTTTGCCGGCGAGGTCCACTTTATAGGTTTCCGCCAGCTGTTTGTCGTAACGCTCGGCACGCGATTCGTATTCGAGTTCGGTCACCGGACCTACGGCGCGATAGGGAAGCGTGTCATGCTCGCGGCGGCCGAAGCCCATGCGCAGGTTGAAAATTCGCTGGAAGTTGTACACCGCTTCGCTCATGCGGATGAGCTCGTCCGGCGAGGACTCCCGTCCGGTGACGGCGCTGAAGTACTCGGCGTACCATTGGACGTGTTTCATCACCTTGGCGGGCTCCGGCATGCGCTGGTTGTCTTCGGGGATGATGTCGTTCCAGGGCAGTTTGCACAGACCGCAGAGCGAGAACCAGGTGCGGAACATGGGGAACCAGTGCAGGGCCTCGGCCTTCTGTTCGAAAGTGGGCATGAAGTTGTGGACCATGTCCAGGAAGATCAGCCAGGCCTCGTCGTGCTGCGGCCCCTTCAGCGCCAGGCCGTAGCCGCCCTGCTGGGCGAGCGATTCCTTGGTCATGTACTCGGAGAACTCCAGCCCCTTGGATTCCATCCCGATGTCGGCCATGATCGTCGGATCGGCGCCGAACTCCTTGGCAAAAATCGATTTCATTCTGCGGACCCCCTGGCCGACGAGACTGCCGAAGCCTTCGCCGCGGGCCATCTGGTGCACGATCTCGAGGGCGGCGGCACGGTTTCCGAAATAAAGTGCGAGGCCGCCGGTGTGCGCGGGGGTGATCAGGCCGAGCTCGAAGCACTCCATGGCAAAGGCGACGGCCGTTCCGACCGAGATCGTGTCCAGCCCGTAGGCGTCGCAGTAGAAATTCAATTCGATCACGGTGTGCGCGTCAAAGATGCCGAGCAGTGAGCCGCAGCCCGCGACGGTCTCATACTCGGGTCCGTCCACGAACACTTTCTGACCCCGGTAGGGCCCGCTCAGCGGCGTGAAGTCTCGAACGCCGTGGGAGCAGGCCACCGTGCAGCCCATCCAGCAGCCGTCGTAGCCGGGGTCGAATAGGCGGCGGAAAACGGCCTGGCCGAGGTTGGGGGCCTCGCGGTGGCTGCCGAAACGAAAATTGTGGGTCGGCAGCAGGTCGTGGTCGTTCATGATGGTGACGATGTGGGTGGTGCCGATGCGGGCCATTTCGTTCTGCTTGGGATCGAGCTCGGCGATCTCCTTCGAATGCAGCTTGGCGACCTTCTTCAGCCGCTCCTTGTCGGCCGGACGGTTGGTCTCGACGGAGATGCCGGCATCCCAGCGGGCGACCAGGGCCTTGAGGCCCTTGTCGGCAAAGACGGTGCCCACCCCGCCGCGGCCGGCCTGCTTGTAGCGGGCGCGCTTGCGTTTGGGGTCGTACCAGCTGAAGTTGAGACAGCCGAAGAAGGTGTTCTTGGCGCCGGGGCCGGTCGACACCACGGAGACGTTGCGCGGCTTGCCCTGCGCGAAATGGTCGGTCAGCACCTCGGAGAGCCGGTAGGCGTCCTCGGGCAGCCCGGCCGCGGCGAAGATCTGCACCTTCTGGTTGATGCCGTCCACGTACACGACGATGTCGTCGTCGGACTTGCCCTGGATCTCGAGCGCGTCGAAGCCCGAAAACTTGAGATAGGGCCCGAAGTAGCCGCCCACGTTGGAGTCGATGACCGCACCGGTCAGCGGCGAAAGAGTGGCGGCGATGCTCTTGCCGGAGCCGGGGTAGGCGGGCGTTCCGCCCAGGGGGCCGCAGGCGATGCAGACCGGGTTTTCGGGGTCGTTCCAGCGGGTCCGGGGGGTGACGGCATTCCACAGCAGCCAAAGATCGAACCCCTTGCCGCCGATGAACAGCTCCTTCATCTGCTGGGTCACCGGCTTGGCGGCGATGTCCAGGCTCGACAGGTTCAGGTAGAGCGTCTGGTTGGCGTAGCCCCGGTCGATGGGGGGGCGCTGGTAGTCGAACGTTTTGACAAGCTTCAGATCGTAGGCGGACATGGTGATCTCCTTTGTTCGCTTAAGAGGGAAATTCGGTGCGAGGCGAAACAATTTGAATCATAAACGGCCATCGTCTTATAAATTCGAATTTGGCCCCGGCCTGTCCGGGTTATGTGTCGGGCCAAACACCCAAAGACCGAGATGCCCAATTACTTTATTTCAATTTTTCCATCCCCTTGAACTCCCGATGCGGGGAGAATTCCTCCAGGATGATCTGGTCGTTTTCCGAGGTTGTTCCGGTGATCAGCCGGGAGACGATTTCGCCCACGCCGGTGCCCAGCATCAGCCCCTGCCCGCACATGCCCGTAGCATGCAAAAGCCCCGGTACGTCGCGGTTCCAACCAACGATCGGCGACCCGTCCGGGGTCATGGGGTAGAGCCCTCGCCAGGTCCTGCGAACCCTCAGATTTTTCAGGCGCGGCAGCAGGTGGACCAGCCGGGTGCAGATCTGGGGCAGGAAGACCGAGGTTTCGCGCTTGTCGGTTCCGACGATGGGCGGGTCCGGCGTGATGCAGAACACGACCTGGCCATGCAGGTTCTGGTAGAAGTAGAAGTTCTTGGAACCGGGCGCCGGCCGGACATCCACCACCATGCACTGGAAGAAAGGCTGCACGGGCTCGGTGATGGCGGCCTCGTGGCAGTCTGGAACCACGGGAATACGGATCCCCGCCGTTTCACCCAAGGGTGCCGACAGCGGCCCGGCAGCGTCCACGACCACCGGCGCGCGGTGCCGGCCGCGGTCGGTTTCAACCCCGACGGCGCGGCCGCCCTCCACGAGAACCCGCGTGATCTTCTCCTTGAACCGGAATTCGACCCCCAGGCGCGCGGCGCGGCGATAATAGGCGTTGGCGACGAGCAGCGGCGACATGGAGCCGTCCTCCGGGGCAAAGGTGCCGCCGAGAAGCCCGTCGCTGTTGATCCCGGGGACGACCCCGCCGACCGCCTGCGGTCCGACGAAATCGATCTTGAGGCCATAGGATTTTTGCAGCGGCAGCAGGTTCTTCAGCATGTCCGCATCGGCCTGCCGGTAGACCGGGTAAAGGTAGCCGCCCTGTAGCCACTCGATGTCGTCTCCGTGCACCTGCTTCCAGGTGGACAGGATTTGCAGCGAGCGCCGGCAGGTCAGAATTTTGCCGGGAGCCGAGTGCGTCGCCCGCACCCCGCCGATGGCGTGTTTGTTCTCGCCCTGACCCGGTGACGGGTGCATGTCGATAACCAGGATGCACAGCCCCTTTTCGCCCAGGGCCATGGCGGTCGGCATTCCGACCGAACCGGCGCCGACGACGATCGCGTCATAGGTCTTATTCATCGGGCCCCTCCGAAACGCCGGCGAAGGCGCCGATGGGAACTTCCACGAAGAGGGGGCGGTCCACTCGGTCGGTGACCGTGCCCAGATCGACGCCTTCTTCCTTGAACATGCGCCAGATCATGGGCCGGCAGGTCTTGGAGCCGCAGGCCCCCATGCCGGCGCGCGTGAGGGCCTTGAGCTGGTTCAGGTCACGGACGCCCGAGCGGATGGCGGCTCGGATTTCGCCGGCGGCGATGCGCTCACAGCGGCAAACGATGGCCTCGTCCGGCGGCGGGGCCTTCTCGTAAACGGTCATGGGGTTGATCTGCCGCTCCTGCACCCAGATGCCGACGGCGCGCTTGGCCACCGGCCGGTCGACTCGGATGTGGACCATGAGCGTGCCGGGGTATTTCTTGCGGGTCTTGACCTTTTCCACCGGGTAGGTGCCCAGGATGGCGCCGTCCACGTCGGTGACCGGCACCTTCCGGCCGACCTCCACCTTTTCACGCCAGACCTCGTAGGGAAGGATGACCAGCGGATGTTCGGGGTCTTTGCGGTAGTCGACCAGCGTGACCGAAAGCCCCGGGCAAACGGCGACGCAGCTGGCGCAGCCGGTGCAGGCCTCGCGGTCGATAAAATAGGGCAGGCCCGTGATCGTGTCGTTTTCGGTGCGAATGGCGTGCTGAGGACAGACCGACGTGCACGGGTTGCAAGGCACCTCCTGGTAGCAGTGGAAGACCGGAAAGACACCATCCTCCTTGGCGGGCGGCTCGCGGCGCATCACATGCCCTGGCCTGGATTTGAGCACGAGCGCTTTTTCGTCCCATTCCCGAGGGATCCCGCCGCTGTACATGCCGAGTGACTGGGCGATCTTGAGGCCCTCGATCTTGCCGGTAAACATGGCCGCCGAGGCCTCGGCGATCTCCTGGGCGTCGCCGGCGTGAAAGACGTCCATGCCGAACTGCTTGGCCTTGAGGTAAAACTCGTTCACCTCTGCCAGGCCGACGGCAATGAGCACCGTGTCCACGGCAAAGGTCTTTTGCGTGTCGGGTTTCACGTTCCATTGGTCGTCGAGTTCGGCGATGGTGGCCGATTCCACCCGCTCCGAGCCGGTCGCGCAGACGATGGTGTGGCGGGTGAAGATGGGCACCCCCAGACGCATCAGCTTGTCGGCGTGAACCTTGTACCCGCCGGCCTGCGGCAGGGCCTCGATCAGGGCGACCACCTCGATGCCGGCCTGGATGGCGTGGTAGCCGGCGATCAAGCCCACGTTGCCGCCGCCGACGATCAGCACCCGCTCGGAGGACTTCACCAGATCGCGGTTGACCAGGGTCTGGAAGGCCCCGGCCCCGTAAACGCCGGGCAGCGTGTTGCCAGGGAAGGAGAGCATTTTCTCGCGCGCACCGGCGGCCACCATGAGTTTCGCGGGTTTGACGGTGACGTAGCGGCCGTCGCGCACCAAGCCGACGAGGCGGTCCGCGAACACGGCCACGGCGGTGGTGTTCAGCCAGACCTCCACCGAGGGGTGCTGGGCGACTTCTGCGGCGAGGATGTTGCCGATCTCAAAGCCGCGCGTTCCGGCATAGGAGTCTTCCACCGACCCGAAGAACTTGTGGGTCTGCAGGACGAGCTTGCCGCCCAAGCGGTCCTTGTCGTCGACCACCAGGGTTCGCACGCCGAGCTTGCCGAGCTCGATCGCCGCCGACAGGCCGGCCGGGCCGCCGCCGATAATCAGCACTTCCGTTGTCACGGCCGCAACCGGCGAGGCCTGCGGCTGCGTGTCTTCCTCGGGCAGCCGGGGCAGGCCCTCCACGCTGCGGACCGCCATCCCGGTGCGCAGGGGCGTCATGCAGGCCTTGACGGGCCGCCCGTCGGCGATGACCAGGCACTGGGAGCACTGGCCGTTGGCGCAGAAGATCCCCTGGGGGCTGCTGTCCTTCGCGTGGTGGCCGAAGATGTGCACCCCGTTGGCGATCAGGGCCGAGGAGATCATTTCGCCGTCGAACCCGGAAAGGGGGGCAGCGTTCCAGGTGAAGGCGATTGCGTCTTTTTCAGGAATCGTCAAAATGGGATGTTTGCGGATGCGCATGGGATTCATCGTTTTCTCAGCGTATCGCCTTTCGGCGCGGAGATCTTGCGGCGGGAGGAAGCGGTCGCACCGGCCTGTTCCTTTTGGGCGCGGTGTTGCATGTAGCCGTTGAAACGCTGGACGTGCTCGCGGGCCAACCGCCGAGCGTCATCGGCCGCCCCTATTTCGATCGCATCGACCAGGCCGCACAGGTCGCGGAAGTTTTCCTGGAGCTCCTGGTCTTCCATTGAAAGAAAACGGTCGTAATAGCGGTGGATGTTGTCGTGAATGGAGGTAAGGACGCTCTGGTAAATCGGGTTCTGGGTGGTGGCGGCGATGGTCATATGGATCTGCTTGTCCATCTCGAGGAATTCATCGCGTTGCTGGCGACCGGCCCGCATGCAAGAACGGGCCTCCTCCAGCAGGCCTTTTAGTTTCCGGATATCGGAAGCGGAGCGCCGCTCGGCCGCCTGCGCGGCAATGCTGCCCTCCATCCCTTCGCGGAATTCGGCCAGGTGGCTCAACGAGACTTTCTGCGAGCGGATGAGCAACCCCAGGCTTTCACTGACCGCCCCGGCATCCATGGCCCGGACCACGGAGCCGCCGCCGACCCCCAGACGGATTTCGATCAGCCCCTTCTGTTCCAGCACCCGCAGGGCTTCACGCAGGGTCCCGCGGCTGATCTGAAACATCTCTTTCAGGTCCCGCTCGGACGGCAGGGTCTGGCCGGTTTTGATGCGGCCGGCGAGGATGGCCTCCTCGATCTGGGCCACCACTTCCTGGAAAACCTTGGTGGGTTTGGCGGTCTGAAACATGGCAGAGTATCCGTCGCAGTACGGTTATAATGGTTAGACCATTTATACCCTCGAGCGGTCCGGCTGTCAAGCGCAAACAGCGGTCGCCGCGGATATAGTGCTTGACTATCTGCGAACGAGTTCATAAGAATTCGATTCGACTTTAAAAGCCACTGAAGGAGGCAGCTGTGGACCGGTTGATCGACAAAAAGCTATGTTTTCTGGGGTGCGGCAACATGGGCGAGGCCCTGGTGAGCGGCCTGGTGCAATCCGGATCGGCCCGGCCGGCGAACATCATCTGCACCGACGTCCGCGAGGAGCGGCTGGAGGAGCTGAGCACCCGCTACGGGGTCCGCACCACCCCGAACAACGTGGAGGCCGTCGCGCAGTCGGAGGTCGTCATTTACGCGGTGAAACCGCAGCTCATGGCGGAGGTGTTGAAGGAAACCGCCGACCGGCTGGATCTGTCCAAGCTGGTCATCTCCATCGCCGCAGGGGTCCCGCTGCGGGCGATCGAGTCCCTGCTGCACAGGGAGCTGCGCCTGATCCGGGTGATGCCCAACATCGCCGCGTCGGTGAAGGAGTCCGCGACGGCGCTGTCGGCCGGCAAGCACGCCCGCAGGGAGGACGTCGAGCTGGCGATGGCCATCTTCAACTCCGTGGGCAAGACCGTCTTCCTGCGCGAAAACTACCTGATGGACGCCATTACGGGGCTGAGCGGCAGCGGGCCGGCCTACATCTTCATCATTGTCGATGCGCTGGCCGACGCCGGGGTGAAAATGGGGCTTTCGCGCAAGGACGCCCAGTACCTCGCAGCCCAGACGGTCCTGGGGTCGGCCAAGATGCTCATGGAAACCCGCGAGCACCCCGGCCAGCTCAAGGACCGCGTGACCTCGCCGGGCGGAACCGCCATCGCGGGGATCCACACGCTGGAGAAGGGCGGCCTGCGCACCACCCTGATCAACGCCGTCGAGGCGGCCACCCAGCGTTCGAAGGAACTCGGTGAGATGATGATCAAGTATTTCGCCGATGCGAACAACAATTAGAAGCTGATAGGGAAGCTCCTGGCACCAGATGGCGCACCCCTGAAAGAATTTGATAAATCCATAATATAGGCCTGCGAATCTGCTCCGCAGGCCTATATGGCGACAATAGGATGTCCCTATATACCCTAGTTGCGTTGTTGAAATATAGCGCCCACTGCGCTGTTTGGAATTCATGCCCCGTCGAATACGCATAGACGCTCCGGGTGCCCCGGATCATATCATCATCCGAGGGAGAATATCCGTTTCAGAGTATTAGCGTTTATTCAGCTGCACCCGTTGATAATTCATGCAGTCAGCATTTGCCAGCCGGCCTGCGCGATGTTACATTCCCTCCATTCAGAAATTTTCAGCGTGGAGAGGCTTAACGGATGAAGACAGGGAAGGGGCTGATTCTGCTGCTGGGTCTGCTGGTCGGCGGGGCCGCTATCGTCCTGGCCGCTGCCGACAAAATCGAGTGGCATACCTATGAGAGTGGCATGGCGCGCAGCCGATTCGAGAAAAAAAAGGTTTTTCTCTATTTTCACGCGGAATGGTGCACCTACTGCGCGGAGATGGACCGCAAGACGTTCAAGGACCCGGCGGTGATCGCCGCCCTCAACCGCAATTTTATCCCCATCCGGGTGGATTCGGAGCGCGAAACGGCCGCAGCCACCCTCTTTCGGGTCAAGGGATTGCCGGATTCGTGGTTTCTCGCCGAAACCGGAGAGGTCATCGGTCATCGGCCCGGGTTTATCCCCGCCGACCAACTGATGAAGATTTTTGACGTCATCATGGTAAGCGGGACCGCCAAATAGTGGCGTACAATGGCCACTATTCTTGGGGCGGTACGGTGCTCCGTCTGACCTAAGCAAAAAATTCACCTGGTTTAACTGCCGGAGCAATTGGAAGGGGGGCGATTACGGCTTGGCCGATAACTATGTGGTGCTCATGCGTGCGAGTTTCAAGAATCAAGCGGATCGGATCTGCTGGGTGCTCGTGGCGGCGACTACATTTCTGGCAGGCTGTGCTGCCGTGATGCCCAAGATGGATAGCAGCCGTTCTGCGATCGAGGCGCGATCGCCGGCGACCATCCTTTCCGGGAGCACCGGCCAGCCCTTATCTTTCGAGGCCATGCTGGCCGACCTGCTGACCGTTGCGGTGGTCTACGTGGGCGAAAAGCACACCTCCGCGGCACACCATGAGGTTCAACTGCGCGTGATCCGGGCGTTGCATGTCCACGACGCACGGCTGGTGGTCGGCATGGAAATGTTCGACCGTTCCTATCAGGCCGTGCTGGACCAATGGTCGGCCGGCCGCCTCGATGAGGACGCCTTCCTGCGCAGCACCCATTGGTACGCCAACTGGCGGTTTGATTTTGCGCTCTACCGTGACATCATCCAATACGTGAAATCCGCCCACATCCGGCTCGTGGCCCTGAACCTGCCCTTCAACATTCCGCCGAAGGTCCGGGTCGGAGGCATCGAGCATCTTTCGGCCTTTGAGAAGGGATTCCTACCGGCGCAGGTGGACACCACCGTCGCCGCCCACCGGGAATTCGCCCAAACGATCTTCGGCATGCACGATTTTAAGACTGGAATTAAATTTGAGGATTTTTACCTGGCTCAGTGCGTGTGGGAGGACGTGATGGCCGAATCCGTCGCCGACAGCCTTGGCGCCGACCGCCTGGTGGTGCTCGCCGGCAACGGTCACATCCAATTCAAATACGGCATCCCCGAGCGCGCCTTCAAGCGCAACGGCATCCCTTACCGCACCATTTACCAGGCTTCAACCGGTGAGGAGGTGGACCCATCCATCGCCGACTACATCCTGGTGCCACCCTAAAATAGATTTTGGCCGTCAGGCCTAAATCTATAGTTATCACTATATGTTGAACGATTTTCTTGACTTCCCGCAACATATTGTGTAAAATTGTTCTAATATTGACAACGGCCCTCACCTGAAAGCCCTCGCCCGAGAAGACAATGAAAACCTGAGAGATTGCCCCCATTTTCCGGTCGTTTGCAATCGACCGGTACATGGATGTTGCGCGCGATGAATTGACCTCAACCATAGCTCCTGGAGCGCCCAAGGTGTTCGAGCAAATCGAAAAAAGAGACGGACGGATCGTTGATTTTGATTCATCGAAAATAACCGCCGCCATCGCCAAGGCCGGTAATGCCACCGGCGAATTCAGTGCACGCGATGCCAAGAAACTCACTCTGCGGGTCCTGACCCTGGCCCACGACCTGCGGCTGGGGCCGATCCCCAAGGTGGAGGAGGTCCAGGACATCGTCGAGCGCGTGCTGCTGGATTCGCCCTTCTACAAGACCGCCAAGGCCTACATCCTCTACCGCGAGCAGCATGCCCAGATCCGCAAGATCGCCACCCGGGCCAATGTCGACCTCGTGAACCACTACATCGAGAAGCTCGACTGGAAGATCCGCGAAAACAGCAACATGAGCTACTCGCTGCAGGGACTCAACAACTACATCTCCTCGGAGGTCACCTCCGAGTACTGGCTGAACAGCATCTATCCGCCCGAAATCCGACAGGCCCACGCCGAGGGAGACATGCACATCCACGATCTGAACCTGCTGGCGGTTTACTGCGTCGGCTGGGATCTGATGGATCTCCTGCGCCAGGGGTTCAAAGGCGTGGAAGGCAAGGTGGAGAGCTCGCCGCCCAGGCACCTGCGCAGCGCCCTCGGCCAGATCGTTAATTTTTTCTATACCCTGCAGGGCGAGGCGGCCGGGGCCCAGGCCATCTCCAACTTCGACACCCTGCTCGCCCCGTTCGTGCGCTACGACCGGCTGGAATACCGCGAGGTCAAGCAGGCCCTGCAGGAGTTCATCTTCAATATCAACATCCCGACGCGGGTCGGATTTCAGTGCCTTTCGGAGGATACGGATATTCTTACCCCGGATGGCTGGATGGGGCATGCGGATATCGAAGTCGGACAGATCATCAAGACATTCAACATCCACACCGGCGCCATTGAAGACCAGCCGGTGAAAAAGATGTTTGCAAGACCATACACCGGCGAAATGTATCACCTGAAAAACCGGATCCAGGATCAACTGATTTCACCGGGACACCGGGTGGTCAGGAAGAAGTTCAATACGGACGAGGCATTTATTCTGGAGGAAATCGAAAAGGTTGCCACCTACAAATCTCCGGTCATTATCCCGGTCACCGGTCGAAACATCAACCCGGAGAAGAGCATTTCCGACGATGAAATCCGTCTGCTGGCATGGATCATCGCGGAGGGTTCGAAGGAGAGATATACCAAGAATCGCCACTGCCATCGCATCACGATCTACCAGTCGAAGATCAGAAGCCCTGAAAATTATGCGGAAATCACCGGTATCCTGAATCGCATGGGCTTTGCCTACAGCAACCGGGACTCCGTTCCGGCGCTGGGAACCTCATCGCGAATGATCCGGCTGAATGCGGAAGGTTCCCAGCAGATTCTGGATAACCTTTTTGAGACCCGAGCGACGGTTAAATTCATCCCGAACGTATTGAAAAACATGAGCCGGAGGCAGGCTCGCCTCTTCCTGGATACGTATCTGAAAGCCGACGGACACGAAGGAACAAAAATCACCACGACCGATATCGAGATCCTGAACGGACTTCAGCAAATCGCCGTAGATGCGGGATATGGCTTTACCGTGGGTACCCGGAAGCCGACCATCGGCAAGAAGATGATTCACGTCCTGATGCTGATCGACCATCAGGACACCTATATCCAGACGATTCGGAAAGTCGAATACTCCGGCGTGATCTGGTGCCCGAGCACCGCGAACGAAACCGTGATTGCCAGAAGAAACGGAAAAGTGTTCATCACCGGCAACACCCCCTTCACGAACATAACTCTCGACCTCAACCCGCCCGCCACTTTGAAGAGCGCCCCGGTGGTGGTCGGCGGGGTGGAGCGGACGGAGACGTACGCCGAGTTCCAGCCGGAGATGGACGCCATCAACCGGGCCTTCGCCGAGGTCATGATGGAGGGCGACGCCAAGGGCCGGGTGTTCACCTTTCCGATCCCGACGTACAATCTGACGGCGGATTTCGACTGGGACAACCCCAACCTCGAGCCCGTCTGGCGCATGACCGGCAAATACGGGATCCCCTATTTTTCCAACTTCATCAACTCGGACATGTCGCCGGAGGACGCCCGCTCCATGTGCTGCCGGCTGCGGCTGGACAACCGCGAGCTGCTCAAGCGCGGCGGCGGCCTGTTCGGCGCCAACCCGCTGACCGGCTCCGTCGGGGTGGTGACCCTCAACCTGCCGCGGATCGGCTATCTGAGCCAGGACGAGGGGGATTTCTTTGCGCGGCTTGCCCGCCAGGCCCGGCTCGCCGCCGAAAGCCTGAATCTGAAGCGCAAGGTGCTCGAGCAGTTCACGGACAAGAACCTCTACCCTTACTCCAAGTTCTACCTGCGCGAGATCAAGAAGAATTTCGGCAACTATTGGAAGAACCATTTCTCGACCATCGGCATCATCGGCATGAACGAGGCCTGTCTGAATTTCCTGGACAAGGACATCACCAGCGACGCGGGCCAGGCCTTCGCATTGAGGGTCATGGACTTCCTGAGAGAAACCATCGCCGGCCTGCAGGAAACCACCGGGACGTTGTTCAATTTAGAGGCCACTCCGGGCGAGGGAACCTCCTACCGGCTGGCCATGCTGGATAAGCAGCATTTTGCCGAGATCATCTGCGCCAACGAAACCGACGTGCGCAGCGGCAGCGCCGTTCCCTACTACACCAACTCCAGCCAATTGCCGGTCGGCTATACCGATGACCTGTTCGAAACCCTGCGGCTGCAGGACGACCTGCAGTGCAAGTACACCGGCGGAACGGTCCTGCACATTTTCCTGGGCGAGCAGGTCAAGGATACCGCCGTCATCCGCAACCTCGTGCGAAAGATCGCCGCGCGCCACCGGCTGCCCTACTTCACCCTCACTCCGACCTTCAGCATTTGTCCGACCCACGGGTATCTGGACGGGGAGCAGCCCCAGTGCCGCCAGTGCAGCGAAGCCACCGAGGTCTACTCCCGGGTGGTGGGCTACCTAAGGCCGGTGAAGCAATGGAACGGCGCCAAACAGGCGGAGTTTGTCGATCGCAAGAGCGTCAAGATCGCATTCTGATTTCATGAAAATCGGCGGCCTTCAAAAGCACTCCCTCATCGACTACCCCGGCAAGATCAGCTGCGTCCTGTTCCTGACCGGCTGCAATTTCAACTGCCCCTACTGCCACAATCCGCAACTGACCGGCGACCCTGATACCCGGCCGGAGACGATCGCCGTCGAGAATGTCCTTGGCTTTCTGACGCACCGCCGGGGGTGGCTGGAGGGAGTCGTCGTTTCCGGCGGCGAACCCACCCTGCATCCGGACCTTCCGGACCTGTGCCGTTGCATCAAGGACCTGGGCTACCCGGTGAAACTGGACACGAACGGCAGCCGGCCGCAGATGCTCAAGACGCTCGTGCACGCCGGGCTCGTGGATTACCTGGCCATGGACATCAAAACCGACCCCGAGCGCTACGCGGAAGGCATCGGCCACCTGAGCGACAGCAGCGCCCTGCTGGCCAGCCTTCAGATCATCATGGATTCAGGGGTCGATTATGAATTCCGGACCACCTGTGTGCGGCCGCTGGTAACCCCCGGCACCATCCAGCACATCGCGCAGCTGATTTCCGGCAGCCGGCGCTACGCCCTCCAGCCGTTCAAGGCCTGCGGCATGCTGCGCCCCGACTATTTCCGCGGTATTGATCCGTCCTGCTCTCCGGAGGAAATGGAACGCTTTAGGCGTATCGCCGAGCCATGGGTCTCTTGCTGCACCGTGCGATAGGGGGGCTGCACCGCAGGGCTCACGCCATGTCCTTCTCCGAATAGGTCTTTTAAAAAAATCTTGTCTTGACCCATGAATCATGCTAATCGGCGTCGACAGCATGGCTGCGGCACGGAGGCATCTGGGCTCTTGTGCCGAGCGGCAACCCATGAATGGTAAAAGGAGGAAGGGTTCATGGACAGCGGCAGCAAATTCCTGACGTTCACTTCGATCATCATGTTGGCGTTGATCCTCCAAGTGGTTTTGGCGGTGGCCGACCAGCGAGACAACCCTGAAAAGGCCGCCTTAGAATTCGCCGAGGCCTATTTCTGGCTGGAGCCCTCCATGGCCGACCGGCTTTGCAAGGATCTGACGCGGAATGCCGAAAACAATGCGGTGCAAAACTACCTGCAGCGCATCGATCAAGAGGCGCGTTCGCTGGGGTATGAATTCGACTACATGAAGCAAGGCCTCTATCACATCGATGCCAAAACCACCCTGAAAGACGCCAATACGGCCGTGGTCACGCTGAAGGGCGAGCGCCGGCGCACGATCAATCCCGTCTTCGGTCTGGTGGCGCGCTGGTTTTTCATGGGGGAGACGCATCCGGTCCAGGAAACCCTGAATTTGGTTAAGGAAGGCGGCCGCTGGAAAGTCTGCGGCAAACCCTTCCGGCTGATTGAAAGCTGATCCATTCTCCGTTATACTTGTCTTACAAAGTGCCGGTTTCATGGGAATGAAATCGGCACTTTTCTTCCCTCACCGAATACACGATATCCTGTATGGTCGATGCGGCTTTCCTTTATGCACAGCTGCGCGAACGGGCCCGGCAAATCGCATCCCGGTACCCTCCGGCGGACTTTTACCGCGACCATGCCGCCGCCGTCGAGGCTTCCCGGGCGCTGTTCGAGAGCGACGCGGTGGTCATGGACTTGCGGCAGACGGTCTGCTTCCGCATGGAGGATGATTTCGGGCACGGCCCGTCGCATGCCGCTAAGGTGGCCCTGGACGCCGGCGCACTGATCCATATCGAAGGCCGGGCCGCCGGCTATTCCGGCGCTTATCTCGCCCGGCGGATCGGAATCGCGCATTGCGCCGGGCTGCTGCACGACATTCAACGCAAGCAGATCAATCATGCCGAGCTGGGGGCTTGTCGGGCGCGGGAGCTGCTCGCCGCGTATCCGCTCGCGGCCGAGGAGATCGAGGATGTCTGCATCGCCATTCGCAACCACGAGGCCTTCAAGAGCCCGGTGAGCGTCAACACGCGCGAGGGGGCCTTGGTGTCCGGCTGTCTGTACGATGCCGACAAATTTCGCTGGGGCCCGGACAATTTCACCGACACCCTGTGGGCCATGATCGCCTTCACCCGGCCGGCTCTGTCCGACTTCGTAAAGCACTACCCTGCCGGGATGGCGAGCCTGGCACGGATCAAATCAACCTTCCGCACCCCGACCGGCCGGGTCTACGGCCCAGGGTTCATCGACCTCGGCATCGCCATCGGGGAGGAGCTTTATCAGGTGATCCGCACCGAACTCGACCAGGCTCCTGTTTGACACCTCGCGGTAGTTTTTCTATACTCACCATCGCTCTCCCTGTCAGCTGTTCTTCTTCCCCATACCAAAAAAGGAGGTTGAAATGCCCGTGCAGGACTGGCCCACCCCGAATTGGCCGGATGGCGTTCTCAGGAAGGTCTCCGATTACATCAAACCGCTTTTTTCCATCTTGGATGAAACCGCCAAGGAATATCCCGATCGGGTCTATACCGTTTTCAGCGACGCCACGCGGACTTATGCCCAGGTGAAGGAAACCGCCGACCGCATTGCCAATTTTCTGGCCGCGCGCGGCATCCGCAAGGGCGACCGCGTGGCCATCTTCCTCCCCAATCTGCCGCATTTCCCAGCGATTTATTTCGGCGTCCTCAAGGCCGGGGCCGTCGGCGTCACCTGCAATCCCCTATACACCGCCAAAGAGCTGCAGCATCAGCTCAAGGATTGCGGTGCCAAGGCGGTCTTCTGCATGGACCATCCGCACTTCTATCCGACCACGGCCAAGTCCATCGACGGCACGGACGTCGAAACGGTGGTCATATGCGGGGTCAAGTCCTATCTGCCGAAGCTCAAGGGCGTGATCGGGGGACTGCTGGGCAAGATTCCGAAGGCCGACCGTTACGAAGCCGGCCACCTGTTCTTTGATGATGTCGTCGCCGCCGCGAAGCCTGAGCCGCCTGCGGTGCACATCAAACCGGAAACGGACCTGGCGCTCATTCTTTACACCGGCGGGACCACGGGGGTGCCCAAGGGGGCCTGCCTGACTCACACCAATTTCACCTACGACTTGGCCGGCATCAACCAGTGGATGCAGCTGGTGCACGAACCGGGCGCCAAACCCGAGACTCAGCGCAGGGCCTTTCACACTTATCTTGGGGTGCTGCCCTGGTACCACAGCTTCGGGATGACCTGCGCCATGCTCTCCTCCTGCGCCAGCGCCAGCCGGCTGATCTGCGTCCCCGACCCCCGGGCCGGGACCCCCCCGTTCACCGAGGTGCTCAAAATCGTGCAGAAGCACCGTCCCACGCTCATGCCGGCGGTGCCGACGATTTTCATGGCCTTCACCAATCATCCCCAGCTGGAAAAATTCGACCTGACCTCGCTCATCGGCTGTTTCTCGGGGGGCGCTCCGCTGCCGCCGGAGGTCTGCCGGCGGTTCGAGGAGAGAACGGGCGCCGTCATCTTCGAGGGCTATGGCCTGAGCGAAACCGCGCCGGTGGCCACGGCCAACCCCACCAACACCCGGCAGCGCAAGGTCGGCAGCATCGGATTTCCCCTCCCGGGCACCGACATCAAGGTGGTGGACTTGGTCAGCGGGGCGCAGGATCTGCCCAAGGGGCAGGACGGAGAAATCGCCGTCTGCGGTCCCCAGGTGATGAAAGGCTATTGGAACAAGCCGGAGGAGGATGAGAAAGTCTTCCGCATGATCGACGGGCGGCTTTATTTTCTAACCGGCGACATCGGACACATCGACGAAGAGGGGTACGTCCACATCACCGACCGTAAGAAGGACATGGTGCTGGTGGGCGGCTTCAACGTCTATCCGCGCGACGTGGAGGACATTCTCTTTCAGCACCCCAAGGTCGCCATCGCGGCGGTGGTCGGCGTGCCGGACCCCAAGAGCGGCGAGGCGGTCAAGGCCTACATTCAACTCAAGCCGGGGGAAACCGCCACGGTGGAGGAAATCATGGCCTTCTGCAAGGACAACATGGCCGGCTACAAGCGGCCCAAAACCATCGAATTCCGCGACACGCTGCCGATGTCCAACGTCGGCAAGGTGCTGCGCCGGTTGCTGCGGGACGAGGAGCGGAGCCAAGCGAAATAGTATCGTGAAAGGCCCGGATACGATTCATGATCGACTCCATCAATCAGTGGTTTTGCAGACATCCTTATACCATCACCAGTGCGATTTTCATGGTCCTGGCGGTATTCGGGTGGCGGGTGCTGGGCTGGGGGGAGCGGCACCTCGGCTTCCTGCTGCTGCTCTATTTTATCATGACCCTGGGCATCCGGCTGGATGAGATCTCGCGCGTCATCGGCGGCTCCGGCGGCAACCCCAGGCCCGTCGGCAGGGAGCCGGATTCCCTGGCAGCGCAGCTGCGGGAGATCCGATTGACGTTGCGACACATCCAGGCTTCGCTCGATAAGCTTCCTCGCCGGGAAGACTACGAAGAGCGTCAAGAGCCATAAGGCGGGCGTCAGCATTCGATAAAATCAGCCCCAACACCAGCCCTGAGACCTCCAGCTGAGGAGAAGGCGATGTACCGGTGCACGTTTTACAAAGGCGACTATCGTGAGCGGCAGGAGCAGGCCAACGCCGACCGGTGCGCGGCATATGTGGAGCAGCACTTCAACAGCACCACCAGCCCGACCGCGAACTATGCCGTGGTGATTACGGGGTCGAACGCGTCGCAGACCAGCCGCAACTGGGGGCGCTGGTATGCCCAGGCGGTCGCGCGTGAGTTCAACCTGAGCGTTGGCGGCGATCAGGGGATTCTGGTCGGAGGCTTTGACGGCCGCGGGGACTTCAATCTGCGTTTCACCGATATGCCGGCGATCCTGCTCGAGCCGCTCTTCGCCAGCAACCCACGGCAGGCGGAGTGGATCCGCAGCGACGACGGGCAGACCCGGCTGGCGCGCATCCTGTGCGACAGCATACGACGGTTTTTCCAGTCGGGCGGGCTGATCGGATTCAGCGTCGGCCACAAGTACAAGCGCTCCGCGCCCAACGACCGCGGCGCGGCGGTGGTCGGCGGCGGCTGGGAGGCCGATTACGCCGAGCAGGTGCTGCTCAAGGCGCAGACCATGCTGGAAAGCGTCATCGAGCCCCAGCGCGAGCGCGAGATCCAGATGGTCGCCGGCGATGTGGTCCTGTTCCGCCAGATCATCGACGCGGATGCCGATGTCAGCTGGGACGGCGTGCGCGGCGTGTTGCGCATCGATCGGCCCGTTCCGCCCGTCGCGCCACGCGGCACCCCTCGCGCGCCGGTCCCCCGGCCTGCCGCAAGGACAGGGCCGCGGGGAAAAAGCTCGCAGCCAGCAAGGGCGCTCCGGGCGAAACTAAAGAGAGGATAGCCCCCGTGCCCTCGTTTGCTGAAAAAAGAAAATCTGTTCAGCTTGCCTACTTGCTCACAAACTTGCTGATCCTGCGAAAATAGTGGGGTCAGAGCTTGAATAGTGAATTACTATATATCCCCATTGAAAGTTGCCCGCTGATTTCAGGGAATGGCCACATATTCGGCGGAGGAATGAGAGCGGGGGACCGGCAGCTTAGCTTCTTTCAGGCCTCTGAGATGGAACTCGATCGCTTGGTGCATATTGCGCGCTGCCTGATCACGGGTTTTGCCGGTCGCTACGAAACCGAGCAAATCAGGAGAACAAGCTCAACTTCAAATCATTGCCGCGAGGAGGAACTTCCGATGAATATCCGCCTTTTCTGGATTTTGATGCTGTCGCTGAGTATGATCGTGCCGGTCTACTCGGGCCATGCCAAAGAGATCAACCTTCCCGTCCGCCCCGCCAAGAGCAATGTCGATATCGTTACGGCTCTGGAGCATCGCCGAACCACGCGTGAATATTCGACGGCGACGCTTTCTCTGGAAGACCTGTCAGCCATCCTCTGGGCGGCAAACGGTGTCAATCGTCCGGACGGCAAACGCACCGCACCGTCCGCTTTCGGACGCCAATACATCGATATTTACGTGGCGGCTGACACCGGCGCTTATCTGTATGATTCTCCCGGTCATAAACTGATCGAAGTCAGCGGCCAAGACATCAAAGGCAGATTAGCAAGACAAGGACATGTCGCCTCGTCGTCCCATGTGCTGGTGCAGGTGGCGGATCTGAGCAAGGTGCCTGGAACTGCTGAAGGCACCAAGCTTTATTGGGCCCATTCGACCGCAGGCACCATTGCCGAAAACGCCCACCTCATGGCCGCGGCCAGAGGGATCGGAACTGGGATCGTGGCCGGCATCCAGGCGGATGAAATCCGGCATGCCCTGAAGCTTACAAGGGACGCCGTGCCGCTTTACGTCATGCCGTTGGGATTCCTGAAATGAGGGCCTGCATGCAGATCAACTATCGCCGGTGGCCAAGCGGGGGTGATTCATGGCTCTGAATTTGAGCGCGGTGGGCAAACCCATCGGCCCCTTCACGCTCAACTACGATTGGCAGGACGTGGCGCTCTATGCGTTGGGCGTGGGGGCCGGCGTCGCCGAAATCGACTACTGCTACGAAAAGGCCCTCAAGGTGATCCCGACCTTTGCGGCCGCGGCGCTGGGCGACTTCACATCGCAACTGGCCGCTATGAGCGGTTTCAATCCGACGGGGGTCCTGCACGGCGAACACGAATTCATATTCCACCGCCCGATCCCGTTGGAAGGAGAGCTGATCACCGCAGGCGCCATCACCCACTATTACGACAAGGGCGAGGGCAAGGGCGCGCTCGTGGTGGCCGAGTTCGATACCCGACAGTCAGACGGCCAACAGCTTTTCACCAGCGTGGTGACGATGTTCGCGCGCCTGGACGGGGGCTTCGGCGGGCCGGATGCCCCCAAGAAACCGTGGCCGTTTCCCGACCGGCCGCCGGACGGCGAGGTTGCGGCCGTGCCCTCCATCGATCTGCCGCTGATCTACCGGCTCTCCGGCGACACGTTCGCGCTGCATGTGGATGCAGCGGCTGCAAGGAGCGCCGGCTTTGAGAGGCCCATCATGCACGGGCTGTGCACTCTGGGTCACGCCTGCCGTGCGCTGATCCAATTCCTGACCCCGAGATCCCCGGAGAAGCTGCGGCGCATCGGCTGCCGTTTTGTCAGCCCGCTTTACGCCGGCACCCCCATCAAGACACTGATCTGGTCTTCCGGAGAGGGCCAGGCGCTCTGGCGGGTGGTGCGGGCCTCCGACGGCGGCGTGGTGATCGACAAGGGCATCTTCGAGTTCGGTGATGCCGCGCCGGCATGATTCCCCTCGGGAAACAAAGCGCGGCCGACTCGGTTGGCCGGCTGGCCGCGGGGAAGCATCATGCCGCGCCCGTGGCGGCGGCAGGTCCGGTGCGGGGGCCGACGACTCCCACCTTGATCGCATCCTGGGCCCAGGCGCCGGCGCCGAGCAGCAGCCAGACAGCAAGTACAGCGGTGATTCTGCGATTCCACTTCATGACCAGCCTCCTTTAAGGGGTAAACGTGAACAGCCGCCGGCCTTCAGCGGCCCTCCATCCGTATTCCAAGGCCCACCAATCTGCCCAATTTGAGGTCAGCTGTCAACGACAGAGACCGGATTGATTATGGATATCCCCCGGTGAGAGATACGATATACCGTTTACGGCGCTGAATGATAAAAAAAACCGAATTCGAACATGAAGGACCAGGTATTCATTATGACATTTAAAGCCCTGTGGAAAGGCCGGAGGGGTGGCTCTGCCTCTGGGAATCGGCTATCCAGACATTTTCTAATATGTGACCTTGCGCGGCAAAGCGCGCCAGGCGGTGTTCAACTTTGCGCGGGCGAAAATCGTTCCAGCGTGGGACAAATATCCTTGATCTAAGCGGGGTTACATAGCCGCTCGACACGCTCCGGGCTGATTCTATTGGGATTCTATCCAGGGCGGTTTATTTGCCAGAAATAAGCGCACATGAAATTGAGGTTCTTCTCCAGGTTAGTTGTAGAAAGCCTGATAGATTTTCAGGGTAAAGTACCGCAAATCGTGAAAGCCGTATGCTTTTCGTTTGATGACTTTGATCTTGTTGTTCACCCCTTCCAGTTTGCCGGTGTGGATGGGGTAATCGCAGTGGTTTAGGATACCGTAGCGATGCCGATCCAGCATTTTGGCAAACTTGTTCAGGGCGCGATGGTTCAACGAGCGTGCCAGAGCCAGCCACTCATCCAGAGCCTTACCGGCCCAAGTTCGGCAACGGTAGGACCAGATGTGTTTGAGCTGGTCTTTTAAGATCATCACCGTGTTGATCACCTCGTTGAGAGCCAAGAGCTTTTTGAGTTGGAGCCGGTGTTTCGGCCGGCGCACATTGCGTCGGTTCTTCAGCAGCAGGTACTTGGCCCCTTTAAAAACGTCTTTATTGACCTTGGCTGCTTTGCGGTACTCGCTGATACGAATTTTGTCGATGACACGGCCAAAGCCGGCCACCACATGAAACTGGTCAAAGACGATGTGGGCCTTTGGGAGTTTTTTTTAACGGCATTGATGTACGGAACCCACATGTCCATAACGACGGCTTCAATTGATTTTCGCTGTTTGTTGGTCAGTTGGTTAAAGAATCGTTTCAGGGTGCTGGCCCTTCGGTGTCGGCCGACGTAAACGACCCGGCCGGTCTCGTAGTCCAGCACCACGGTCAGGTAGCTTTGACCCTTGCGGATGGAGATCTCATCGACCGCCAGAATACGAAGCTTGCTAAGATCCGGCTGACCATAGTGGGCTTCCAGATACTGCTTGTCGATGTCTTTGACTGTTTTCCAGTCCAGCTGAAAATGCCGGGCGACATCGGTGACTGTCATCACCTTGCACAACTGATGGATCGCAGCGGCCATCCGTCGGGTCACCCGCAGATAGGGGTGAAACAGTTCCAGATCCTCGATGCTGATGCGCTGGCAGTGGGCGCAAAGCAGTTTGCGGTACTCGCAGCGCAACCAAACCTGGGTGCTGGCGAGGTTCAAATCTCGTACCTCGCGCTGGGTCCAACTGTGAACCGACGTTGAGCCGTTGTCGCATAGATGACAGATCGGCTTAAAGCGCCGGTCGGGAACAATATCAATAAGGGCGCTGGTGGCGGTATCATTCACCGCCTGCTTGACCATTTTGATTCGACGAAAGGGGAAATAAGGTGTTATAGAAATACCGGACATCGCAGGCCTCCTTCTGGGATATGGTTTTTCTTAGCCGATCAACCTATACCCTCGGAGATACCGGATGTCCATTCTGCTTGATATCACACCATATTGCCCCCTTTCGGTTCAACTAACCTGGAGAAGATCCGAAATATTGATAACTATCGGCGCCTATTTAGGGGTAGGGCAATCGGAAGTTTGTCAGGCGGTCCCCCGAGGAAATGAAAATAGATCGAAGGCAAACAAGAGAATCGATGCGATGGAAAGACGTTTTTAATGGTGAATAATGAAGACCTGACCCCATAACTTTTCCCAGGCGCTTTCGCAGAGCAGCCGCAAGGCAACGGCTGCAACGGTGATGCGGCGTTTACACTTCATGAGCAGCCTTCGACGCTGGCACGTGAGTCATGGCGACACCGGCCCCCGGCGGCCTTCAGTTGATTGCAAAAGGCCGTCCCGCTGCCCAATTTCAACGATGATGTCAATGCTTGATGCAGGCATTGACGCACTGAGGGATCTTGCCTATAAGTCACTCATGATCTGCCAATCAGCGAGGTTGAAATGGAGAAGCTGATCATCACCGCCGCGGTTACCGGATCCCTGCCCACCAAGAAGAAAACCCCCCATGTGCCGATCCGCCCGGCTGAAATCGTGGAGGCCGGAGTGCGCTGTGAACAGGCCGGGGCGGCCGTTATCCACGTTCATGCCCGCAACCCGCAGGACGAGTCTCCGTCCACGGATTTTCATATTTTCAAAGAAATCTATGAGGGGCTCAGGGCGCGCACGAACCTCATCACCCAGATCTCAACCGGCGGCCGGGCCGGCATGGCCTACGAGCAGCGGAGTGCTCGGCTCACGCTCAAGCCCGAGATGGCAAGTCTGACCACCGGATCGGTGAACTTTCCGGACGCGGTCTATGCCAACAGCCCCGAGCTGATCGAACGCCTGGCGCGGGATATGAAGACGCACGGCATCAAACCGGAGATGGAGATCTTCGACGTCAGCATGATCCGCAATGCCGTGGAATTGGTCGAGAAGGGTCTGGCCGAGGCTCCCCTGCACTTCGATTTCGTGATGGGTCTCAAGGGCGCCATCCCCGCCACGATCGAAAACCTGGTACACCTTAAAAACAGCATCCCGGCCGGGTCCACCTGGACCGTGGCCGGCATCGGGCCGGCCCAGCTGATCATGAACACCCACGCGATTCTGATGGGGGGGCACGTGCGCATCGGCCTGGAGGACAACATCTATTTCCACAAGGGCGAGCTCGCCCCGAACGAGCGCTTTGTCGAACGGATGGTGAGGCTGGCGGCCGAGTTCGGGCGTCCGGTGGCCACCCCGGACGAGGCGCGGCGGATCATGCACTTGAAAGAGGAGACAGGCAAAAGCAGGAAGTGAGGATACAGGAGACTGCGTAATACCCACCCCCGATATCCCATGCGTTGCGCTCATCCCATATAATCGAAGTGTCATATTTTTGACTCGCTTTCCCGGTTGCCGGTAAATTCAAAAATAAATAAATCCAGATAATTAAGGAAAAGCCCCTTCCTTGGTTCATTGGCCGGCTTACGGCCAATTTTACCGTCCGGCAGCTGGTTACGAAATCCGGAAAAATTGCTTTTATAAACTATTTTAAATTGTTGTAGAAAAAAATCAGAACTGTGCCGTCTCTGAAGGCGTCCATTCAAAGAGCTATGGTATATTTATTGCTGCCTTACTGGATATGCCAAAAAAAATGATGTGTTGAGAGGACTCAGAACGATGCACGAAGTGGATTTTTCATTCGGCTCCGGATACAACCACCATGAATGCGACTCGGTTACCGACGGAGATTGGGTCATTTTTCGATGCCCTATCTGCGAAGACTATGAACGGAAAATCAACGTGGTCACCGGCGAAACCATCGCCAAGAACATCAGTTCCATCGTAAGTCATTCGGGGCGTCATTTACCCTCGCAGCATAGGGCCATGGGACTCAAAGCGGAATTAAACTAGGAATTAGGCTGGGCCGAACCCCAACCCGGAGAAAACGGCCATAAATCGCAGCTCGATCAGCTGGGCGGCCGCAAGCGAATTCAAGCGACATGGATCAGACTGCTGTTACGGCATGCGCTGCTCCAGTCGGCCTTTTTTGACTTTAAACTGAACTTGGCATCCGCTTCGAGGCGATAGGTGCCAGGAGGCAGAGGTTCTGAGTGAATGCATGCGGTTAAAACCTCCGTGCAGTCGATATCGCCTTCAATTTCACCCAACACCTCGCGGTTTCCACTTGCAAGTTTTTTCCGGCAAATGCGGACCTTGTATTTCAAATGCTCTCCCCGGGCGACAAAACTCGTTGGTGGTTCGAAACACCATTGGAGCTGAAAAGGTTGCCCTTGCTGCAGTATTTCCGTGGGCCGGGCAGCGCCTGCCGGGATTACGCTGAAGCTTCGCGTCCGAATGTCCTTGGATGGGAAATCCTTTTCCTCTCTCTCTAAATCCTGAACAACGATCGATGGAAGTGGCTCCCTCTCCGAAGTTTTTACGACACCCTTCTCCAGCCGGGACAGATATTTCTTAATAAATTGAGTGATCGCCGTCTGATCGAGGCCGGCGAACTCCGTTTGCTTATGGGTCAGGCGATGTGTGATTTTCCCCTGGATTTGCCCTTCCGCAAGTGAAAAATCGATGAGAAACGAAATGCGCGCAGTCGTATCCTCATCCGCGGCGAGCTGATGGTGGTCTTCAGAATTAAAGCTATCCGTGAAGCCGCCATTGCCTGGTTCTCTTTTTCGGTCCCGATCTTCCTCTATGCCGGATGTTTCTTTATGGCGCTTTTCATGGCTTTTCATGGGATCGCTCTCTAGTTTCTGAGAATGGCGGAGTCCATGGATATTTCCATGGGCCCCGCGCTCTCTTCAGGGTGTTTTCCCTGTGCTTGAATTACGGCTCGGAATCATTCCTTAACCGCCATCAGGGATTGTAGATTTCGATCATGGGCCCCTCCGCGAACCCGACGACATGGAACGGGAACCCCCCGCTGCCACCTCCACGCGGCGACATTTTCACGACGCACGTGATGCGGTATGTTCCAGGCGTTAGACTCATCGCCGGCACCGTGAAACTGGTCTGCGGGGCATCGTAGGTGTAATTTCCGACAAGGCAGGATACCGCCGGCGGGGACCCGCTCCACTCCGAACCCGGACCGATGCTTTCTGCGAAGTAGCTCACGTTGTACTCAAATACCGGCAGGCCACCAACGACCAAGTCGTTTAGCCCTTTTCCAAACACATAATCAATGACGAATCTTGCGCTCAGCACAAAGGAACCCGTGCGTGGAATGATCGTCCTTGGAGCGAGCGATGGGGGTGGTTCAGAAACGGTTAACCCAGTGACGTCGAATGTGATCCATGGTACAGCTTGTGGTTGTCCGCTCATACGATACCTCCCTTGCATGTGACTCTAATCAGAACGGGCTCGCATCCGTATAAAACGGGTCCCAATTAGCAATCGGTTTGATGAAGTTTGACGAACCTGACAGTAACATAATTATGCGTAATTATATGACACTTATAATAAAATTATTTATAGATTATTTATTAATTAAATTTTTCTGGGGGTCCAATCGTATCTTTTGGGGTACTACTCAAGCAGTGTCCGGATCGGGAATTCTACACAGAGAGGATGCATCGGATTTAATTTTTTTATACAGCTCGAGCGTGGCGACGGATGGTTCGACATCCAATTCAGCCCGTAAAGCCTGCGCACATTTGCGATAGGCCTTCAACGCCCGGTCACGGCGTCCGACACATTGGTAACAGCACATCAACCGCCGGTATATTTCCTCACGGCAGTTGTCTTTTTCCAGAATGGCTTTGCAAATGCTAATAGCTTCTGAAAAGCGGCCTAATTGAAATCGGTTTTCACTGATTTTTTCGAGAGTGACCATGAAAATTTCTTTCAAGTTTTCTCTTTCGAGAGTGGACCAATCTTCATAAGGTTCATCCGACAAAAAATCGTCGTGGTAGATGGCGGCTATCTGATCGTAGAATTCCGCAGCTGCGCTGAGTCCAGTTCTGCGTTCGATGCTCTGGGCTTTCCGCCAGAGGACCTGGAGCTCCCACACATCGCTCCAAATTTCTATTTCCGGATTGATGGAATAGCATTCGTCCTTGAAGACAATGTATTCTCTTGATGGGTCAAGTTGCTGAAACCGTTTTCTCAAACCGTGAATGGCGACGTTTAAGCTGTTGCGCGCGGATTCAGGTATCGATTTGGGCCAAAAAACATCAATCAGGACATCGCGATAAATGGGTTTATTGGAGTGATAGGAAATGTAAGCAAAAATAGATTTACCCTTTTTGCTGGGCCATTCATCAACCATTCGGTCATTGATCATGGTCTGAAAACGTCCCAAGAAAAAGACGCACATCCATGCTGCATCTCGTCGCTTGCGGGTATGATCTGTATCATTCCAGGTCGCCCGCTCTACCTTTGAGGAGGCATTCGTGAGGGAATCAGTCGAGGCAGAAGCGTCTGGCTCTGCTTCGCTTATCGAAGAACCCCTTTCGGGGTCAGCCGGAAATCCAACCTTGATATAGCCCTGGCTGCTCGACCGAAGCTGCAACCAAAGATTTTTCAGATTGAACCGGGGGGCAAGTGCCGGCGGATTGTCGGATATTCGCTTGGTTCCCATCAGCGAAACAATTCTCTCCGTGATATCCAGCAACTCTTCCGGGTCAGTTCGATCGGTAACGATATCCCGGGCCCCGGCCCTAAAGGCTGACAGAATAAGATCGGCAGTAGGCTTTTTAACACAGTAGATCACCGGAATGGAGGGATAGTCTGATTTAAGAGTGCGAATGAGCGAAATACTGCGGTGGCTATCCGATGTCTGTCCAACAAAGACCAAGGCGACCGGAAAACAAGTGATGATCCGTCGAGACAAGAATTCGTTCTGAGTAAAAACAAGTTGATACTGCGAACTCAACACGTCACGCAAGCTTTTACCGAAGGTGTCATCTGGATCCACCATTAGAATTATGGTGACATTAGAGGGAGTTGAAGAGAAAGGATCCATAACGTTAACCGTTTGAAGCCTTCATTCGCAACATGGCCAAGAAACAGGCACGGATTTCATGAGCCTGCTTTTCTCTAAGTTGGCGACAGTCGCACCTTGGAAAATTGGAGGAGAAGGAGAAGGAGAATAGAAAGAATGCTTATTTCATCCGTATTGAACGAAATGAATCTCTGGACATCAGGCGTTCACCGACCATGCGCTGCTCAATTGGCTGTCGCTCAATCATACTCCCTCCTAAAAAAGGGCCCTTGGAGCGGACTGCTGACGTCCTTCGGTAAATCGAATTGCTCAAACGCTAAGTATTGTCGCAAATCGTGTAACGCTTCAGGTTTAGGCTTGGTTTAAGACGGGGAGGTGAGGACGTTACGGTGAATTCTTGGCAACCCTGTGCGACACCTCCGAAACCGTAAAATGGAGGAAAGACCTCCGCTCGATTCCGAAGGTTTTCCTCGTCGACGCCTGCGAGGTTAGCTGAAGGGCTAGGGCCGAAGAGGTTACCCCTTGCCGTCTGGCGATTCGCCCCAAAAACTTGGGTCCCCCGCTCCCGGCGGGCGGCCGGGATTAAGCGATGCCACCTTTTTAGTCTACTCGTTGATTTTTGTCAAGCAGCTTTGAGAATCTGGGCGTGGTTGAGATTAGTTGCCAATCAGATCCGCAACGCGGCCGATTGCAGCGGGCGAGCGCGTTCAAACGTCATGTGCCGGTTGGCAACATCAGCTGATAATATTGAACCAGCCGGTGGCCCAAAATCCCGGCCAGTTTCTTGTAAAAAACTAAGCCGCTCTCGGGGTGGTTCTGCAGAAGGGTTTCAAGCTTTTTTCCTTCCAGCTTCGAGCAACGCGTCGGCTCCATGCATTCTGCAGCGGCCGAATAGTAGTTGCGGTCCACCAGGCTCGACCACCCGAAAGCCTCCCCGGCCCGGTCGACCGTATAGACTTCTTTAAGCGGCTCGCCGATGGATAAACGGACTTTTCCTTCGATCAGCGTATAGAAATAATCGGCTGGGTCGCCTTCGCGAAAAACCACGTCTCCTTTCTCAAAGTGCACGCTGGTGCTGATTCCCATGAATTCCCGCACAAACAGCATGTCCATTCCCCACAAGAGGTCGGCCTGATCGATCAGCATGGTAGTGCCTCCTTATTATTTTAGTTCGAAAGGAATTGTCAGATGATACACCCCGCTTTCGAGGTGCGCCTGCACGGGCAATTCCCCTTTATGGAACACGTTCATCATTGCCACATTGTTGAAGAGCACATCCGCCGCAAATCCCTTAATACCCCTTTCCCGCGCCAAACGGATGAGCATTGTATAAAGGTAGGTGGCGATGCCTCTGCCGTGATAGTGTTCATCCACCACAAAGACCAATTCGGCCAGCCCGCTTCCAGGGGTTCGCAGGTAGCGGCCTTCGGCGATGAGGCGGCCTTTGCCTTCCTCGCCCACCAGACCGACAATGGACATGTCCTTGCTCCAGTCCACATTCACATATTCCTGCATCTTGGCATGGGGCATGCTCCTTATAGAATGAAAGTAGCGCGAATAGTTGTTTTCGTCCGAAAATCGGTAGAACAGGTGGCGCATACCCTCCTCGTCGGAGGGTTTGATGGGCCGGAAGCGAACCGTCAGATTTTCTTTGAAAATTTGCGTGGTGCTGATTTCCATGGGATAGAGCCGAGCGCTTCCCTCCAGAAAAATCTGGTCGGGATAAAGTATTTTGCGGGCTTTGGCTTCCCGCACCAGCCAGGCCCGGTCATCGGGGTGCGCGATCTCGATCAGCGCCTGGGCGCGTTCGCGTACGGTGCGGCCTTCCAAGTAGGCGACGCCATGCTCCGTAACTACCGTGCTGACCGCTTCGAACAGACCGAACTGGTTCGGCAAATCGGCGATGGTCGGCCGGATGTTGGAATGCCCCTTGAGATCGCGGCTGGTCAGCGCAAAGACGGAACGCCCTTTTTCAGACAGGGCCGAGCCGGCGAAAAAATCAACGATCTCGGAAGGCCCGGTCGCCACGTTGCCCTTGCCCACATGCAGCCCCACCCGTCCGTACAAGTCGATCCTGCGGGCCGCGATGACGGTCACGAACTGGCGATTGCGTCCGATGATCAGCGGGTTGAACACCTTGTCGATGCGCTGGAACTCGACCAAGGGGTTTTGGTCGAGCCATGCAAAAAGCTCCGGCGTGCCGAAGGCGTAGGAGGTGAGGGATTTGCCCCGGTAGCTTTCCTTGCGGCGGTTGCTGACGGCACCGGCCTGGATCAGTTCCATCAAGGGGTCGGTAAAGAAAGGGGAGTGGATGCCGAGGTGCTTCTTGGTTTTCAAGTGACGGCCCAAGGCCTCGTAGAGCGGCCCGATGGAAAAGGCGATGCAGCTGCCGTCTTCGATCAAGGCGGCGGTATTCTGCGCCACGCGATCCAGGGCCTCGTCTACGGCCCAGCGCTCGAAATACAAGGGGTCGTCTTCCGCCAGGACCAGATGGTCAAATTCCGAGAGGGGGATAAACGTGTCGCCGAAGGTCCGCGGAATTTTAGGATTGACCTCCCCGACCGTGACGGATGCCTTCTCCATGGCCTCCCAGGCCACATCCACGGCCACTCCCAGGCTGCAGTAACCGGCTTCGTTCGGAGGGGTGACCTGAATGATCGCCATGTCCAACGGTATTTGCCCGGATGAAATCAGTTCGGCGATCTTCTGAAATCGGCTGGGTACAAGGTCGACCTGGCCGTTTTCAATGGCTCTGTCCGCCGCCCATCCCGTGAAAAAGGTTTTCAACCGAAAGTTCTGAGACTTGAGGGCCTCCAGTGAGATCGCATCGCCGAAACTGACCAGCTGGATCAATTCGAGGTCTTCCAGGTTTTTCTCCCGCGAGCGCATAATGTGCCGAACCATGGTGCGCGGTTCGGCCACTCCCGTGCTCAAAAAAATGCTCATCCCGGGCTTGATTTTTTTAAGCACGACACCGGGAGAAACGGTCAATGAGCTCAAATGGGGCGCGTTGGTTTTCATGGGGCATTGTCCGGTGCGTCACCCACACAAACCATGGTCGTCTCGGCAATGAAAGCGCTGCGATGCCGGAAACAAGGTCAGATCGAGAATGAGGTGGAGGGCCGCTGAGCGAAAGAAAATCGATATCAGGTCCGGCAGAGCGGAGGGTGTGCGGCTTTCATTCGAAAATATACATCCTTCGGCTTCGAAAAATCAAATCAATTCGAAGGCCTTAAAAAATCTCTGCCAAACGAACAAAGCGATCGAGCGGCTAGAGCAGGCCTAGTTGTCTGAGCTTCGCCTCCGACGGCACGCCTTCCCGGCTCCAGCCCCGCAGCGCGGTTGCGGTCGTTCATGATGACGGCGAAAAGCACGCGTTTCTCTCCGGCGGGATCGACCTCGTTGCGCCGGTAATAGATCCCGAAACCCCAGGCTCCGATGTAATTTCTGGCCACCGTGGGGTCAAGGGTCTCCGCCTTGATTTTACCGCTGCTCCAATCGCCCCTCAGAATCTTGCCGAACCAGCCATGCATGTCCCGCCTCCTGTTGAAAACGTTTAATCCACTATCAGGATGTGGCGCCAAAGAAAAGGTTGATAAAAAGGATGCGCCAAGACCAATCACCTGACATCGGTCTTGAGTTCTGTCGAGGCATGTCCGAATAAGGGGAGGCGGCTGCTTGGGATCGGAAGTCAAGTAGAACGATATCCGCACTGTTCTGGAAATCGATTGGTTTATGATTTATTGACCAACTCCAGAAAAGATCAACAGAATCTCAGAGGTTCTATAAATCGCAGTCATTTATTGCTTGATTCGGATTGCCATTTCGTTTGGGTATCACTCACTCTAATATTGTAGATAAGTAAGATCGTATGCTGTCACAACCACATCGTCGTTGTAATTCGATTTTGCGGTGATATTCTCAACGTCCGGCTTTCTTAGTTCTCTCCTTTATTTCCCTTCTTTTAGTCCAAAAATCTCATTGTAGCGTACCGACCTGATAGAAAAACAGGCAGCTGTTTTTGAGATGGCCGAGAGGGCAAGGTCCGGTCGAAGGCGCGGCATGTTTTCGCTACGGGGGGATGGCTGGTCAGAAAACGGGAACATGTGGTAGCTCCGGGGTGCCGAATCCCAACAATGGAGGTTGCCCATGTCCCCGTTCTCCTGGATGAGCACATTACCGGTGTGCGTTGAAAATGCCAAGAACAACCTTGAGCCTGACATCCGCTGTCCGCAGTGCCATGAGCGCTGGCGTATTGTGCGCTACGGCCGCTACTGGAGCTATCGCTACGAGAGCCACGAGCGGCTGGCCGTTGCACGCTACGCCGGCCGCAACCCCAGCTGCCCGCGGCGCACCTTCTCGCTTTTGCCCCATGCCTACCTGCCATGGGTACGCACTCCGTTGTGCCGGCTTTTAGCCCTCTACCAGCAGCACATCCATGAGGGGCAGGCCATCAACCACCTGGCCCGCAAGCTTCGGCAGGCTCGGAACACGCTTCGGCGAGCGCTGAACTTGGCCCGGCGTATCCTCAATTGGTGCGGCCGCGAGCTGGCCGCCGACGCCCTGCTCCTGGTCGGTGACGATACCTTACGCCAACGCCTTCAGCTCACCACCATGGCACCGATCGCCTCACGATTGACCGCTATCTTTACCCTCGATGCCTTCGACGATAAAAAAACTCTGCAGTTTATCGCTCACCGCCTCAAACAGGCCGAGACCCCCGAGCACCTGTTTGAACCCGCCGCCTTGGATCTGATCGCCGCCCACTGCCGCGGCAACAGACGACAGATCATCAACTGCGCCACCCTGCTGCTCGATGAGGCCTACTTCCGACAGGAAAATACCGTCAGTGCCCAGACCATGCTCCAATGCGATTTGCTGCAAACCAATGACCTCAGCTGACCACCCGCTTTACTTGTCCTCTGCTCAACTGCCCGGCGTTACCCTCTACGCCGGGCAATCCGCTGGGGTTATATTGCGTGAGACTTTGAAGGTAAAATAGCGTGAGAATCAACACGGCTTCAGGCGCGAGCCGCCGCCGGCGCGTCGCTCTGCAAGCCGCTGTCTGGTGGCACATTCACTCGAAACGCTTTGTCTTGAATGGCTGCTTTCGGGCTACGAGCCGACGATCGCGGACCCCACTGAATTACCTCGTTGTCGCGCAGCAGTAGCGGCTGCGCCGTCGGCCCCGGTGTGACGGCGCGCAATGGAACTTATGTCGTCCCGCGAGCCGCTGTTGGCAAAAAAACACCCAGGCCAGCAGGCAGAGATTGACGATCAAGGCCCTGCCCCAGCAGGGGGCGAAATCCGGCCTACGACGGACAATCCGTCATGCGCATGGCCCACCACGATGCCTTCACCTGAACTCGGCGAGACCCCGGTGAGGGCGGCGATGTTGACCTGGTGCGTTATCACCGCCAGCACGCCGGGGCCACGCCATCCCTGAAGCAAGGCCCGCGCTTGCGTCGTCTGCCCGTCCGCTTTGGATCGATCGTCGAAGAAGGAGTTGAATGCCGGCTGCTCGACAACCTTCAGCCGCGGAAAGGCCAGCGCAGCCGTTTCCTTGGTCCGGCACCACTGCGAGGCCCACACCGCGGTGACCGGAACGCCCTTCCAGCGCAGCTGCTCGCCAATGCGGCGCGCCTGCTCGCGGCCCTGCGTGTCGAGGTTGCGCTGGGTAGCACAGTCGCCGAGCCGGAAGCCAGCTGGATCCCCGCCGCCCGGCGCGATGGCATGGCGGAACAGGATGACCGCACCGTCCGGCACCGCATCGCTTGCGACCTGCCGTGGCGAGTCGGCTGTCGATGCGGCCAACAACCAACTTGCCGCCAACTGCAGGAGTGCGAAGGAGATGGAAAGCGCGTACCCAAGCGGGAGTGCTCGGCGTCGGTTCGTGTCCCCGTCGTCGATGCGGATGCCCTTCATGGCTGCCTCACGCAACGAAAGCCAATGTAGACCAAGGTCGTCTCGCCGGGCTTGCCTTGGAGATGGTCCGCACGCATCTGCGCCGCGCCGTACCACCGCGAACCACCACGGGTGCGTCGTTCAGCGTTGCCGCCGGCGCCCACCGGCTCGTCCACCCACTCCCAGACGTTGTCGCCCATGTCGTGCAATCCATTGACGCCGGCTGGAGTGGTGCCGGCGCGCGCGTGGCCATCGTCACGCGACAAGCGGTCGCCGTGGTTGACCGCGCGTGTTTTGGCCGACGGGCCGCAATCGCCCAGGCATTGAGCGCCGATAGCGCTGTCGCCGGTGGGGAAAGCATATGTGCGTCCAGTCACGAACGGCGCCGGCGGCGCCGCGCGACGTTCCGTGTAGGCCGCTTCAAGCCGCTGCGCATCGTTAAGCAGACGGCCACCCGCCCAGCGGCAGAAGGCCTAGGCTTCGTCGTAGGTGATGTGCACGGCCGGCTCGTCATTGGCGGCGGTCTCGCTGCCTCTCAACCAGATCAGAAATGATTTTTTTATTTCTACTTTTACTTGGATCGCCGAAACCTTGCAACATTCCCTCAGACTGTTTCAGGGGTAAAAGTCACTGAATGCAAAATCTCAAAATCACGGCTTAAGGATTTAACACCAATCTATCCCTTCGGTGATTAGTCGGATGGTATTTTAATTATACAACAATTTAAAATTATTGCAGATTAGTTCCGGATATTAAACTCTTCCCGCCGATCGTTTTACATCGACCACATCCGCATATGCCAACCGCCCATGAGTGCCGTGATAAGCCAAAATATTATCGATCCAATCACACTCAAGATGATCAGGGCAGGCATGGTTGCAACTGCCCATTTGACCATAAGGATCACCATGGACCTAAATGGAACCTTGATGTCAGTGACTACGACCTTGCTGTATTCATCCGACATGTTGATATCCTCCAACTAATCCATTTTATTGGTTGATCTTATCCCTTAGCTGCCCCGAGCATTTGAAGTTCACCACGCGCCTTGCAGCCAGCATAATATCCTCGCCGGTTGCTGGATTCCTGCCTCTTCTTTCTCGCTTATTCTTGACACAGAACTTCCCGAAGCCACTGATTAGGACATCCTCACCGGTTGCGAGAGCGGATTTGATGAGTTCCAGTAGGGTCTCGATCAACTCGCCGGATTGCTTGAGCTGGTATCCGTTTTCCTTGGCGAGAGCTTTTACAATGTCGTCCTTGGTAAGGGTCATTGGCCGGAATCCCTTGCTTTTTAGATGGAGCCTTTATGACGTGATTGGTGAAGTGTGGTACAGTTGAACGGCAACTTACTGTTTTCAAGACATTATTGTCAAGCATATCAGGCAACTGAAAAGGCAGTCTGCGAAGACAATTTGAAAACCTTCGTGGATGAAAATAAACTTTATGCCGGTTCTGTGGCAGGCATCTTTTTTTTACAACAGCCGCCATAAGGAATCGGTCGGTCGGCTTTGCTTGAATCGCCCGTACCATAGGCACAGTGGATATAGGATCAACAGGCCCGCAATCCAAACGAGGAGCATTTGTACCAGGCCCATACCGTGCGGAAACGCCCAGCCTATAAGGGTATAGAGGTATAGGTGGGTGATGTAAAAAAGCAGCGGCGAGCTACCGAAGACAACCATGGTTTGTCCTCCATAAAGGTTTCGGCTTTGAAACCATATCCATGACCGCAAAAGCAGCAGATCAAGCCCCATTGTCAGCAACAGAAAGCTCAGGTCGGGCGGGTATTTGGTCATGTTGAAAAAACCGATCCATCCCGGCTCTGCCAAGTGGAAATTGCCGAAGCCGTGGAACAGACGAATGATGACAAAAAGCACGAGCGCACCAGCGCCCGATATCCATAAGCCGCGGGCAACACCAGCATTGTGGCCTTGAAGCAGGCGGCCCAGAACCATTCCCAATCCGGTAATTCCCATCCACGGTATCGTTGGATAAAATACCATCCATTCGTCGGTGTGCCCGGGGATGAGGAGCATTCGCAAAAAGGGAGGATACACTGTTCGAGGATCTGCAAATTCGGAAACCACAACCTGTGTCAAACCGATTGCTGCAATGCTGACTGCAATGACAGCGAATGTCGGCAATCGAAATAAAAGCCCCCAGACGACCATGGTGCTCCCCAGCCCGTACAAAACACCCAAATAGAACTTAGAGGAAGCACCGCCTCCAGGTATCGGGCCACCCCTGAAAATAAAGGCGCCGGGTGCAGTGCCAAGCGACCCCAGATACCAGGCAGGGTTTTCCAAGAACTGCTGAAAGGCGATAAGCAACACTCCACGGATCAAGAAAAACCTGGCAACTCTCCAGTTGCCCCATCCTTCCCTGATACGTCCCGCAATGAAAAGCGCCATGCCAACACCCATCAGCAGAAAGAACCCGGGAGCACACAGATGGGTCACCGCCCGCAAAAGGAACGGCATGGCACTGTCGTACCGAGGCATTGCGGTTCCCCAAAATTCACTGGAATGGGTCTTCGCGATAAAGAAAGAGGCATGATCCAGTGCCATCAGCACCATGATCAGGCCCCGCATCGCGTCCAGGGAGAGCAGACGTTTATTTCTGGGAGAGGAGTCCATTGAGCCGGAATGTAAGGACTATGATGCGCCGACTCAATATCCCGTCTAAATGATGAACTGTAAAACCGTTGGGTTTGGTCGATATCACAGATCTGGCTTGCATGATTCAGGGACATGTCGGATGGTATCACCGAAACATTGGCCATCTGTGATTATAGTATTAGGCTGGTCGATATCTGTAGCCTTTGCTGTGCTCAATTTACGCGCTTTGAAAGCTGTCAGTATCACCAGCTTTCTCGGGAGTTGAGTTTACTGTGATATTTCCGACGTCCCGCTTCAGGGGCACGCCGTTCGCGGCGTGTTCTTTGCAATCGGTCGTTAGATCGGACGCTTCTCTTTCGCGTCCTCGCTGCTTAGGCGGTTCAAAATATTAGGTACGAATCTTTCGGAGAACCCTGCAATAAATCCCCAGACAATCGCCTTCGCATTTGCAGCGGGACCACTTGGACTCCAGTATGCGACGAACCCGTGGAAGTCGGAGCACGTCTGCCCCGTGGCGCAATGAAATTCCGGAAACAAATCTCCCTTTAACAGGCCCGCCTGAAATATAAGGTAGACAATTACAGCAGCGATCATACCTACCACCGCGGGGACTAATGAATAGGCGATTACATAGAAATTCAACTTGCTAAACAACTGAACGTATTCGCGCCGTGGGAAGACGTCTTCAAAGCTGTATAGGCGTCGCAAGCTGCTGACGAAGCCTCCTCCAGCCCCCGCGACAATCACGGCGATCATGATGGTTAATCCCCCACGGCCTGTCACGTCGAAATAGAGGACTAAGGCGAGAAACCCTAGCCCGATGGTTATGGTTGAGATGAATAGCCACATGACCAGGAGGCGATGGGCATCGAGGGTGCTTTGATTGGGTGTTTGTAATGCTGCACGCGCGTTTTCGTTGTGCAATTCTTCCATTGCATGCCTCCGAGAGATCTAACGCTGGGCGTCAGGCGCCGCGGTTCAGCGGCAGCGGAACCTCCGTCGCCTGTACGCCTTGGTTAGCCGCCCCAGTGAGAGCCCGTCCTCTCAACCCACTATAAGCGTTGACTTGTCGATTGTCACCGGAAGCGCTACCGCGTTGTGTGGGTCGTGGAGCCACTCCCACATTGAGTTTGACGCCTGTGCCCAGCTGTTGAGGTCGAGCGACTCTCTATGACTAATCTCCACCCGAAATTTGGTTCTCAGATCCGCCTCCAGCTCCCGAGGTCCCCGGTTCACCCACCCCAGAATTACGAACTCGTATTCGCCTGCCGACCACAGCAACTCCCAGTCCAGACGCGGCCCTACAAACTGCACACCGAGCAATCGGCTCTCCTCCGGCCCCAACTCCAGCACCGCCGCATCGGATATCTTCTCCATCACTTGGCCTCCAGGCAGGAACTCGTAGAAGAGGTTCCACGTAAACTGGATGCCCCGTTTGCCGGACGGCGTCACCATCACCTCCAGCCGCTGGATGCGTCCGGGTTTCCGACTTTCGTTGATCAGATGGCCGTCCAGATTAAACGCCGGTGTTTTCACATTGTCCTTCTGCACCACGATGCCCAGGAAGTTCCGCGGGTGCATGCGGACGATGATGTCTTCCAGTTGCCGTTTCACGAGCTGCACCGCGGCGAGACGCGGAGGCCGCAGAATCCGTTTCAGCGATTCGAATATCTGTTCCATGTTGGTCCAGGGCTTCTTCAGGTAGTGCTTGGAGACCAATATCACGCAGAACCGGGACTGCTTCCCGTAAACCTCGTGAAGCTTGACCGAAAGGTCTTCCCCCCAGAGCTCCTCGAATTCGTCGTAGAAGATCGAGTAGCCCGCCGTCTGAATCCGCGTCGCCAGTTCCCTGGCATGTACTCGGTCCTCCCCTGCATAGGACAGTGCAACATCGTACTGCCAACCCCATGACCCCATCTCAATCTCCTCGGAAACCGATTCTGCATTTCGATTCCACAACTCCCCCGGCCCCTACTACTATGGAACAAACGTCAGTGCTTTTCTTTCTGGACGAGTGTTAAGGTAGAACAAGCGGGGGCTAACGCAATTAGATTGACCCGCATATTTCAATGTGTTGCCCTCCAGTTATCTTGGCATGTTATGCGGATCGGCATAAGAAGCTCCTTTTCAAAGCCCGTCCACGTGGCTGCTGACGCCTCCTGGGCCCCTGTTTCATAATGTCGCTGAATGCAAGATTTCAAAATCGCGGCATTAGGCAGTATCACCGATTTGGCCTTCGGTGATTTGTCGGATGATATTTAATGTACGCAATAATTTAAAATTATAGTATATATTTCCCTTCCACCTCACGTTTTCTGAAGGCTAATATGGTGCACGCTCCCGTGTATCCTCTTATTCAGCGTCAGGATGCGGTTCCGGGTTTTCTCCTGAACGAGAGGCGAGACTTTCCGCCCTCCGGAATGAGGTGAATAGATCCAGTGGCGTTTCATCGTCATCACTCCTGTTTCAAGCGGGTTCTTGACAGGTAGGATTACCATAGGTATCATCGTAGTATGAAAAAAAAGACATCTATAACCTTGTCAGAGGATGTCCTGGAGGCTATCGATCAGCGGTCGGGGGATGCAAAAAATCGCTCCGATTTTATCGAAACGGCCATTCGTTCTTACATCGCAAAGCTGATTCGCGATGAGCAAAACAAGAAAGATCTCGATATCATCAACCGGCATGCGGATCGCCTAAACATCGAGGCGGCCGATGTCTTGGCATTTCAGGTGATCCCTTGAAACGCGGGGATCTCTACCGGGTTGCACATCCCTCGAGCAGAGACCCGAAAAAGCAGCGCGTCTTTGTAATTGTCAGCCGCTTGGTTCTTATCGGATCCCGCTTCTCGACGGTCATATGCGCCCCGGTTTATTCAATGCATGACGGGTTGTCAACACAGGTCTTGATCGGCGTCGAGGAAGGGTTGAAACACGAGAGCGGCATTCACTGCGATGAGCTGGTCAGCCTGCCCAAGTCGATGCTGACCAATTATGTGGGCAGTCTCTCCCCGAAAAAGATTGACCTGCTGAATCACGCCCTACAGATGGCTCTGGATATTCCGAAATAAGTAAATGCCGGGGCCACACCTTCCGCTTAGCGTTTTTGGACGCCGGCCGCTACAAATAGTGCTTTCAATCAGCCGCGGACATCTACAGACAAGCGCGTTTAGATGAGTTCGTGCGTGCAGTTGCGCCGTCGGTGATCCCTTGGGGGAGGAGGGCGCGAAACGATGAACGATTGGATTCCGTTTGAGAAAGGTCGATATCTTGCGCAGCGCGCCGTCCTGATATCTGTCGACGAGCGAGCAGTCGACCTCGAGGAGACCATCATTGAGATTTCCGAGGGGCCCGGCGGGAGGCGGCGGCTCAGCGGCCGCGGTCGGGCACCGAACGCGTTGATGGTGGAACTTCTCGACGAAGGCCATGAGCTGGATCTGTTGCTCGATCTGGGCGAAGAGTTCAAGTATCGGCTGCGGGCTCCCGTTATTCAAGGCGGCAAGGTGTTTGCGCCGGGTGTCAAGGCTTTCGTTCAGTTCGTCCCGCAATCCCCTTGGGAGGCGGTCACGGAAGCCGACTTCAATTCTTTAATGTCCCGGGTCCGAATCCTGCCCGATGAGCCGAGCTGAGCAGCGTCCCTTTGGCGCGATCGAACTCTTCGCGGGTGATGAGGTCTTTCTCGTACAGCTGGGCCAGATAGGCCAGCTCGCGCAGCCGCTGGGTTTCCGGATCCTCGAGCAGGGGGGGGGCGGAAGGAGCCGCGAGCTCGGCGATGGATGCGGCCGCCGGCCGCGCGAATTTGACCGATGCCAGCCCGCCCAGAAAGCGGACTTCGAGCGTACTGCCCGAAGGCACCGTCACCCCATGCAGGTCGCGCATCAGGTTGCGGCCCTGGGCTTTCAGCTGGCGGTAGACGAAGAAGGCGCCAGCCGCGGTCAGGCCGAGCCCCCCCAAGAAAATCCAGGCCCAGTAGCGCGCGATGCCGCCAAAGAAGATCACGATGAGCCCGATCAGGCAGATGAGGACGACGTGCAGGCCCAGGATCATATGAGCCAGCAAGACGCCTTGGAATAATTCCCAGCCGGGTTTTTCAGGCTTCATTTTCATCGAATGGATACACCCGCAGGGCGCGATCCCCTGGCCGGGTGATAGTTGCCGTCGGGCCGCAAAAACCGCTCAGGGCACGAATGATACTAACTCAATCCGCCGGATTTGTCACCACCGGCGTTGTGACCAGGGATGACACCCATGCGATATCCGGCCTTCATCGAAGCTGATCTCGATTTCCCGGAATTTTACCTCGTCCGCATGAACTTCAGCCGCCAGACGATCGACGACGTGGCGGCGGCGGTCAGCCGTGAACTTGACCGCCTGCTCCCTCAGAGTGGAATCCGCGCCGGCGATCGAGTGGCCGTGGGGGTGGGCAGCCGGGGGATCGACCAGTTGGAGATCATTGTTCGCACGGTGTGTGCGCGGCTGCGGCAGGCGGGCGCCCGACCGGTGATCCTCCCCGCCATGGGCAGTCATGGGGGTGCCACGGCCGAGGGCCAGACTGCTGTCCTGCGGCGGCTGAACGTGAGCGAGGCGTCCTGCGGCGCGCCGGTCGTCTCTACGATGGAGGTCGAGCAGGTCGGCACCGTGTTCGGCGAAGTGCCGGTGTACTTCAGCCGTGACGCCCTGGCGATGGAACACTCCATCGTTATCAATCGCGTCAAACCCCATACCAAGTTCATCGGCCCGGCCGAGAGCGGGATCCTGAAGATGTTGTGCGTCGGCATGGGCAAGCACCGCGGAGCCATCGCCTATCATACCTGGGCCATGAAGCACGGCTTCTTCGCTCTTTGCAAGGCCATGGGGCAGGCGATCGCCGCAGCCGCCAATTTCCGTTTTGCACTGGCTGTCGTGGAAAATGCTTGCGACCGCACGCTGGCCGTCGCCGGGGTTCCGGCCGCGCGGATCCTGGAAGAGGAAACCCGCCTGAACACGCTGGCCAAGGCCCACATTCCGCGGCTGCCGTTCCGAGAGCTGGATGCCCTGGTGGTAGGTCAGATCGGCAAGGAAATCAGCGGCGCCGGCATGGACCCGAACGTGACCGGCCGGGCCTTCGATCTGATGGAAAGCGACTTCTCCGGGATTCTCAAGGTCAAACGCGTTGCGGTGTTAAACCTGTCCGCCAAAACGGCCGGCAATGCCATCGGACTGGGAAATGCCGACATCATCACGGAGAAGGTCTTTCAGGCACTGGATTATGAGGCTACCCTCATGAACGCCCTCACCAGCCTCTCGCTGCGCAAGGCCTTCATCCCCGTGCGGATGCCGAATGACCGCAAGGCGATTCAGGCCTGCTTCGCCACGATCGGGCCCGTGCCGGCGGCCGCGGTGCGGGCGGTGGTGATCCGCGATACCATGCACCTGTCCGACTTCTGGGCCAGCCGGGCCTTGCGGGAGGAGATCGATGAGATGGCCGCTGCCGAAATCGTCGTCGCCGCGCCGTTGAGCTTCGATGCGGACGGCAACCTGTGCATGCCCGCCGGAGCGTAAGAAAATTCCGGGCCGCTGCGGGAGCGCATGGTGCTAGTAGTTAAAAAGCTCCAAGAGCTCGACCGCTTCTTTCTGCCGGATGGGGCTGAGAGGAAAGAGCGGCTCGGGCGGCTCCTCGTCCATCTCTTTCTGCATTTCGGCGTTGGCCCGGGCGGCCAGGGGCATGTAGTAGAAGGAGAGCTTCATCGCCCCTGAGGTCCCGGCGTACTTCATTTTGATACGGGTGTCACCGACCATCCAGGAATGGGTGGTCAGCGCGCCGCGCGACTCCATGCTGATCTTGGGGATTCCGAAGCGCTGCTGGATGCGCTGCTTGATGGCGCTGTAGGTGTCGATGGCCTCCAGGCCGGTGTACACCGCGAAGAACTTCTCGTCATAGAAGCCGTAGACCAGGTTCGTCACCTGGGCATCGAAAAGGGTGTAGGCCTGTTTCGGATGCACGTAATAAGCGATCTTGCCGCTGCCGCCCACGCGGACATGCTCCGAGAATTCGGAAAGCGGCGCGCCCCACGGCTTGTTGAGGAACTCCTTGTCGAGATCCGCCGCCTGCGAGACGCCACAGCATAAAAACAACCATGTCAGGATTACAGGGAAATATGCTCCGGCTTTCATGGATTCGTCTCCTATTGTCAGTAGCCCCGCGTTAAGTCGACGACGTGCTGTGGGGGCTGCCCCGCGCGCACGCGGTGGTAGTTCGCGATGATCTGGGGGGCCACGTCCCTGGGGAAGGTGAGGCTGGCGATATGCGGAGTGATGGTCACCTGCGGGTGGCGCCAGAACGGATGCGATTCGGGCAGCGGCTCCTGTCGGAGGACATCGAGGCAGGCCCCTGACAGGTGGCCGCTTTCGAGGGACGCGAGCAGATCTTCCTCGACCAGGTGCTCCCCGCGGGCCACATTGATCACGTAGGCTCCAGCCGGAAGCATGGATAGCGTCCGGCGGTTTATAATCCCCTGGGTCGCCGGAGTGAGCGGCAGCAGGCAGATCAGAATGTCCGCATGGGATAGAAATTCTTCCAAGCCTTCATCCCCCGCGAAGCCGGTGACCCCAGCGATCGTTTTTGCACGGCGGCTCCAGCCGAACACCGGAAATCCCAACGAGCGGAGCTTCTGAGCGGCATCCGACCCCAGATGCCCCAGCCCCATGATACCCACCCGCACTTCCTGCGGATGCTTCGGTATGCGCGGTGTCCATTTCTTCTGCGCCTGGTCCTGGCGGTACAGATCGAACTGGCGGGTGTAATTGAGCACCGCCGTGAGGACATACGCGCTCATCGCCGCGACCATTCCGGCATCGACGATGCGGGTGACCGGCACGCCGGCCGGCAGATCCGGGTCCCGCAAGACATGGTCGACGCCGAATCCCAGCGAGGCGATGCACTTGAGCCGCGGAAACTTTTTCATTGCGCCGAGCGGGTGTTTCCAGCTGAGCACGAACAGCACTTCGTCCGGAGGTCCCACGTCGGGCCATACCCGCAGGTCCACATCGGGGTCCTGGCGGCGAAGCTGTTTGACCCAGGATTGCGCGTTGAGTTTCGGTGCCAGGAAAAGCAGGCTCATTTCAGTCTGATCGTCTCCGCTGGCGAAGTGCACCCAGGAAACGCGAAAAAGGGGATCTCTGCAGCGCCATGACCCAACAGCGCCGCATGGATTCGCTGCCTGTCGGCTTTATAACACGGAAGGCACGCCGGGGCAAAGGAAGATTCGGTTGTGCGCCACAAAGGTCACACGATCCGGGTATCTCCGTGCTTCCAGTCCACCAGGCGGTGCAGCAGACCAGCCTGCTTCATTTCATCGCGCAGGTGCTGCGGCGGTAGGTGCACGGGTTCATCGCCGAGTTGGAAGGTGCCCCAATGCATGATCATCAGCTGCTTGGCGTTCAGCTCCCGGAAGGCCTGCACGGTCTCGCGCGGGTCGATATGGCTTTGCGCCATGAACCAGCGCGGCTCGTAGGCTCCCAGGTTGAATATCGCCAGGTCGATCTCGAATTCGTTCCCGATCTGGTCGAACCCGTCGAAATAAGCCGTGTCGCCGGAAATGTAGAGCGTGGGGCCGGTGGCGGTGCGGATCAGATAGGACCCCCACAGGCCCAGGTTCGGCCCGGCCACCGGATTTCGCATCGTCCAGTGGTTGCACGGCAGGAGGAGGATCTCGCGCTCTCCGTCCCGGAAGCTCTCGTACCAGTCGAGGGTGGTGCGGCGGCGCAGACCCACCTCATCCAGGAGGTCGGCATATCCCGGTGGAGAGATGATGTGAGTGTCGGAGGGCAGCTGGGCCAGTGAAGATGTGTCGAGGTGGTCGTAGTGGCCGTGGGTGAGGAGCACATGTTCGGGCGCTGGCATTTGGGACGGAGCGAAGTTCAACGGCGTAAAATCGCGCATGAACCAGAAGGGGCTCGAGAACACGGGATCGATCAGCAGCCGGCTGCCCGCGTCTTGGATCATCAGGCTGGCATGCTTGAGGTAGGTGAGGGAAAGCGCCCCCGGCCGACGGAGCGGTTCCCAATCGATGGACACGGGCATCACCGGCTGCTGGTCCAGGACGTGCTCGAAACGGTTGCGATGAAACAGCTTCCAGGACAGGACCTTGAGCAGGCGCCCCGATCGATCGAATCCGAACGGGTTGAGAAAGCGGCCGTCACCATGGTGCTCCCTGCGGCGGGCGATCTCCCGCAGGCTCCTTCCATTGAGGGGCTTATAGTGAATCGGCGGGGCTTCTTTGACCTCCCCGACAGAGGCATAGGCCCATGGCGGCAATGCGCTCGCCGCAAGCGAAGCCTTCATCAGGGTGAAAAACGTATTTAGAAATCGACGCCGGTTCATCGTTGCCAACTCGGTTTGAGAGGATAGCGGAATCCGCACCGCGGCCTTCGATGCTCCATGATAAGCATTTCGGATGAAATGCCAAGCGGGGCCGAAGCCCCGCCTGCAAGTGGATCATGCCCGAAACCAAAATGCTTTCTGATACGAAATCGCCGCCGCGTTGCGCGGCGATTTCATCACCATTCGGAGGTGAGTTTCCGGGAGAGTTTATTCCAGTTGGCGCTCAGCTTAGTGACCGCGTCGATCCCGATGTCCAGGTGGGTGTCCATGAACTTGGAATAAATTTCTTCGGATAGCTTTTTGTCCTTGATCCCCCGGCGCTTGAGCGGCATGTCGGACACGAGCATGATGGAGCCGATCGGGACCTCGTAGCGGTAGGCGACGGTGAAGATCGTGGCCAGTTCCATTTCGATGGCGAGAATCCGGCGGCGGCGGAGATAGTCGACGAACTCCTCGTCGAATTCCCACAGCCGGCGGTCGGTGGTGTAGACGATGCCGCAATAGGGAGTGAGGCCAAGCTTGCGCACGGCGCCGATGCAGTACAAATTGACGGCAGAAGCGGGGATGGCCGGAAACTCGGGCGGCATGTAGTGGCGGCTGGTGCCTTCCCCGCGGATGGCGGCGGACGGCACCAGGAAATCGCCCGTATTCAGAATGTCGTCGATCCCGCCGCACATGCCCAGCATGATGACAGATTTCAGGTTGTCGAGATAGGCCAGGCAATTGATCACCAGGGCCGCCTGGGGAGAGCCGATTCCGAAATCGATCATGCTGCAGTTGATGTCCCTGGCGTTGACGATCCGGAAGTTTCCCTCGGAGAGCTGGCCCTGGGTTTTTTCATGGAAGCGCGTGAGATATCGCCTGAAATTGGTGATGAGGATGCAGTCGCAGATTTGGTCCAGCGAGCAATTGGTGTAGCGCTCCAGCGTCTGGCGAACGTATTCATGCTCTTTGAGTGACATGCTCTTCTCCCTCGGCGGCCCTGGCCGAATTCACCCTTGTGCGGGATACTTGCGGGCCAGCCGCTCCAGCTCCGCCAAATACTGTTTTTGGTAGGCCAGGCCTGTCTGGCTGCGGAGATCCCTGGCGGTGCCCGCGATCAGCGGTCGGATGTCGATCCCGTTCGGATTCATTTTCTGGTCGTTGGCCCGGTCCAGGACCTGGATGCAGTAATAAGTGGACAACAGCCGGATCTTGGAGTCGCGCCGCAGGAGATAGCTTCGGCCTCCGAAGGTGTCCACCAGAAAGCTGGCACAGGCGTACATCGTCTTGAGCGAGGGTTTACCCCGCAGCGTATCCAGGGGTCCCGTGTACCACTGGAAGAACACCCGCATGGCGGACTCCATAATCTCCGGTTCTCTTTTGAGGATCTCAGCCGCCAGTTGGACGCGTTTTCGGCCCATGGCTCTGAAAAAGTAAGAGACATTTTTCAGCATCTCGTAGAGAGACTCGGTTTCGCCCGCCACCTTCGGCGGGTGGGCCGACAGCGCTTCCGCCGCCTGCACGTATTCGTCATATACCCCGCCCGGCAGCTCGTAGGCCTTCACGTAGTCCCGGCTGTCGAGATAAGTGAAGAACGCCTTCACCCGCCGCTCGATTTCCTCGGCGGGCATAAGCTTTTCCCGCGCCGGAGGTTCGGCGGCTGGCGGCCCGAAGACCTCCGCGATCTTTTCCTCCAGAGGCGCTTCACCGCGCGCGGCTTTCAGTTCTTGCTCCAAATCCGTGAGCTTCTGGGTCAGAACTTCGGTCCGCTGCTGCCACTCCTGACTCTCCTGCTGGCGTGCGGTTTCGATGCGGGTGGCATACCAATCCTTCAACAGGATCCAGAGGAAAACACCGATGATCATCAACACCAAGACCACCATGACCGGTTGGTAATTGCGTTCCGCTTTCATGCGCCACCTCCTCTGTTAAGAACCTGCCGTTTCTGAATCCTCACCGTTGGCAATCCTCCGGGAGCGCTTCCTCGGGGGGTTCCACATGTACGATGACATCGACGATCTCCTCGATTTCGTCAATGAGCCGGGACTCGACTTCCTTGGCGATGTCGTGGCCTTCGCGGACGGTGAGGCCGCCGTCGACGATGATGTGCAAGTCGGCCTGGATGCTCGTGCCGATATAGCGCGTGCGGATGTCGTGGACCTGGAGAACGCCGCGGTTGGTGCAGGCGATGTCCCGTATCCGGCGGCGAACCTCGGCGGGGGCCCCTGCGTCGATGAGCTCCTTGAGGCTCGGCCAGGTAATCTTGAATGCCGCGTGCAGGATGAACATCGAGACCACCACGGCGCCCAGGTGATCGAGAAACGTCCAGGATGGAAGCAGGATGGCGCCGGTCACGGCAATGACCACCGGTATGGAGCTGAAGGCGTCCGAACGATAGTGCCAGGCGGTGGCGATCACCGCAACGCTTTTGATCCGGCGTCCGATCCCCAGCGTCCAGCGGTAGAGGATCTCCTTGCCGATGACGGAGACCAGGGCCGCAGCGGCGGCGATCCAACCCGGCGGCGTCGCGTGCTGCTCATGCAGGGTTGAAATCGACTCCCATCCTATCCCGAAAGCAGCCCCCACCAGCGACAGGCCGATGCATACCGCCACCAGGGTTTCCATCCGCCCGTGTCCGAACGGATGGGTGTCGTCCGGGGGGCGGGACCAGAACCGCGATCCGGCATACACCAGGACGACGGTGAACACATCCAGAAGCGCTTCGATGCCATCGGCGATAACCGCCCGGCTGTCGCCGTAAATGCCGGCCGCCAGCTTGAAGATCGCCAGCACGAGATTGATCGCGATTCCAATCCAGGTGACCTTCCGGATCAGCTGCTCCGGCAGGGCATGGAATTGCGGCGAACCCACATCATTAATCCGCAGACGATCCATCATCAGGCCTCTTGAATGCGCGGGCATTTTTATTGTTTCCTGAATTGATCGATTTGGTGCGCCGTGAAGTATGGAGCCCGATCATAGGAATCGCTCAACTCAAGTGTTTACTATAACCGACGTTCTTCGTTGCTTCAATGCTTTTCGGCCTTGCCAACGGCCGCCGGCGCCGCACGCTTGACACTGCATGGCTTCTATTGTAGCACCGAAGCCAGGCGGCGGGTTTCCCGCCGCGCGGCGATTGCATCGGCAGCCAAGAGCGCACGAAAATGGAGCAGCGGCCGGGAATGCGGATTTCTTTGATTGTCGCCATGGCCGAGAACCGGGTCATCGGCCGGGGCGGGACGATCCCCTGGAAAATTCCAGGGGAGCAGAAGATCTTCCGGCGCATCACTCGGGGCCACACCCTGATCATGGGGCGCAAGACCCATGAGGACATCGGGCGGCCGCTGCCCGACCGCCTCAACATCGTCATCAGCCGGCGTCCAGGGTATGCGCCGGCAGGGTGCCTGAAGGCGGACAGCCTGGAGAACGCCTTGGCGCTTTGCCCGCCGGAGGAAACCGAGGCGTTCATCATCGGCGGGGGGGGGCTGTTCCGGGAATCCATGCCCCTTGCCGATCGCATCTACCTCACGGTGGTTCCGGTGTCGGTGGCAGGCGATACGTTTTTCCCCGAGATTCCGGAGACGTTTGCGGTCGCTTCCAGTGAATCCATGGCGGGTCCGCCGCCATACGTCCTGCACATCTACGAGCGGGTTTGCTGCTGACTTTCACGGGAAGTCGATTCCAAAACCCCCTTAGTCCTCTTTGGCAAGAGGGAAAAGGGTTGCAGTGGTGCCGATCGATTTCGTCAGCGCGAGGAGGGCGCGGCGCCCCAGCCAGTTCAGCAAGCTTCATGAAAGGAAACCCGTGCATCCGGAAGAAGCCAAAATCTACCACATGAGCCCCGCCGAGTTTCGCCGCCGGGGCCATGCCGCCATCGACTGGGTCGCCGACTACTACGAGCGCGTGGAGTCCCTGCCCGTGCTCGCGCGCGTCAAGCCGGGCGACATCCGGGCCGCGCTCCCCGCCCGGGCACCCGAACGGGGCGAGCCTTTCGAAGCGGTTCTGAAGGACCTCGGTGAATTGATCCTGCCCGGTATCACCCACTGGCAGTCCCCGAATTTTTTCGCCTACTTTCCCGCCAACGCCTCCGGTCCGGCGATCCTGGGGGATCTGATCTCCTCCGGGCTGGGCGTGCAGGGCATGCTCTGGTCCACCAGCCCGGCCTGCACGGAGCTTGAGACCCACGTGCTGGACTGGATGGCGGAGATGCTGGACCTGCCGCCTTGCTTCCGTTCGACGGGCAGCGGCGGCGGCGTCATCCAGGACTCCGCCTCCAGCGCGGCTCTTTGCGCGCTCATCGCCGCCCGCGAACGCGCGACCGGGCTTGCCAGCAACGAGCGCGGCGGCGATGGCCGGCTGACCGCCTACACCTCGTCCCAGGCCCATTCCTCCATCGAGAAAGGCGCCAAGGTCGCCGGCATCGGCCGGGCGAATCTGCGCCTGGTCGGCGTGGATGAAACCCTGGCGTTGCAGCCGGAGCTGCTCGCCCGCCAGATCGATGACGACCGCCGGGCCGGGCGCATCCCATTCTTTGTGGCAGCCACCATCGGCACCACCTCCTCCAACGCCATCGATCCGATCCGCGCGATCGGCCGGATCTGCCGCGAGCAGGGCCTGTGGCTGCACGTGGACGGGGCCATGGCCGGTACCGCCGCGCTGTGCCCCGAATTCCGCCATTTCCAGGACGGTCTCGAACTGGCGGACAGCTACTGCTTCAATCCCCACAAATGGATGTTCACCAATTTCGACTGCGACTGTTTTTATGTGGCCGAGCGCAAGGCGTTGATCCAGGCCCTGAGCATCCTGCCCGAGTATCTGCGCAACCAGGCCACCGAAAGCGGGGCGGTGATCGATTACCGCGACTGGCAGATCCCACTGGGAAGGCGTTTCCGAGCCCTCAAGCTGTGGTTCGTCATCCGGCATTACGGCGTGGAGGGACTGCGCCACCATGTGCGCCGCCACGTGGCCCTGGCGCAGGAGTTCGCCCGCTGGGTGCAGGCCGACCCGCGCTTCGAACTGGCCGTGACACCGCCCCTGAACCTCGTCTGCTTCCGGCACCGCGGGGGCGACGACCTGAACCAGGTGCTCATGGACCGGCTGAACGGCAGCGGCGCTCTTTTTCTGACGCACACGCGGCTGCAGGACCGACTGACGCTGCGGATGTGCATCGGCCAGACCCAAACCGAGCGGCGCCATGTGGAACGCGCCTGGCGGCGCATCCGCGAAGCGGCTGCCGAACTGGAGCAAGCTTAGGCGCGGACACTCGACGTGAACGTGTCTGTCCGTTTCGAACCGGAGGAGTTGAATTCAATGACCACGACCCCATCCGCCCACGGCTGGAACCCGGATTTGCCGCTGTCCCTGCCGGACAAGCTCAAGGAGGACCTGAAACTGGCGCTGCGCTCCAAGCAAGATGGGTTGAAGAACACGATCCGCCAGATCATGTCGGAGTTCTTCCGGCTGACGGTGCCGGTCACCCTGGAAGGCGGCAAGAAATCCACGCGGCCCAAGAAGCCCGAGGAGATCACCAACGAGGATGTCATCGGGATCATCCAGGGCCTGATCAAGTCCGAACGCATCGTGCTCGAAGCCAAGAAGGAGGCCACTTCCGAATACCTTCAGATCCTTGAAGCCTACCTGCCCCGGCAGGTGTCGCGGGAGGAGATCGCTGCCTGGATCAAGGCCAATCTCGACCTTGGGCAGTATAAAAATAAAATGCAGGCGATGGGCGTTATCATGAAACACTTCGGAAAGACCGCCGACGGCAAGCTCGTCAACCAGATCCTGAAGGACGGATTCTGAGCCCGCGGCCGAAGAGAAGACCGCATGCGTCCCGCCGCGGCAGCAAATTTCTTCTGAGGCGTCTGGACAAACTGCGGCCAAACGACTAAGATGGCCGTCGGTTGCGATCCCAACGCGGGCAAGAAAGGCAGCGTAATGATCTACATCGGCAAATTCCTTTACACCACCAACCAGCAGGCGAAGGATGAGGCCCAACGGCGTCACGGCGAATTCAATCTGCTCATTTCCGCCAAGGACAAGAACGCCGCTGTTGAAAATTTCAAGCAGCGCATCGACGACGCCCGAACAACGACCGGTTTCTTTGAGGGGGATTCCTACGTATACATGTTGCACATCCTGGAGATGAAGGAGATGCCCGCGGACCGCGCCAAGATGTTCAACTTCCAGTCCGTGGCCGGCGATCCCGTCATGCCGTTCATCAGTTGTCAGGCGCCCTCCGGCGAAGGCGACGGATGCCGGATTCTAAATTGGCAGAAAAACAGGCCCGGAGTCGACGGTCAGGCCGCCACGCCATTCATGCAGTTCAGCACATGAGTGTAAGAGCAACCTGTTTACATATACGCAACCGTTAATTTACATACGTTAACTCGTATTAGCATTTTTGCATTTTCATCCGCGCCCACGGCTGATCGTTTTTTGATATCCCCCACTTCGCCCGTCGTTGAGACTTAAATTTTAATAATTTTAATAGATAGTTGAATGACGTTTTGCGTTGCGGAGAGCCGCACCTTGCGGCCTGCCCATCAGCTTCTATACAACTGGTATGCTCCTTGCTCACCCATCTTACGGCACGGCTCGGTGGTTTAGGTCGGCTGCCTCCAGTCATGCAATTTATTCATCAACTGCAGATCGGTTGACCATTATATCCATTATCGGAGGGTAGCATGAAGAGAGTGAAATCTGCGGGTACCATTCTTTTGGTCCTGTGGCTGCTCGTTTTTATTGCCCACCCCACAGGGGCCAGCCCCGGTCCGGCCGAGGGTGAGCAGGCTCCGGGGAGAGAAATGGCGCAGCAGGCCACCAAAGGAGCCAAGCGCTGGATCACGACGGATCATTCCAAGCACGAGACCCTGAAGCAGACGTTCGCATCGGGGCCGGAGGTGACCAAGGCCTGCCTGAGCTGCCATTCGGAGGCGGCCGCCCAGATCCACAAGACCATCCACTGGACCTGGGTCGACCCGGCCTCCCCCAAGGACAAACCCATGGGCAAAGGAGCGCTCACGGTCAATAATTACTGAGTGAGCATCCACAGCAACGAGGCTCGTTGCACCTCCTGCCACATCGGATACGGATGGAAGGACAAAAGTTTCGATTTCAGCGATGCGAGCAAGGTGGACTGCCTCGTCTGCCACGAGCAGACGGGCACCTACAAGAAGTTCCCGGCCGGCGCCGGCAACCCCGTTAAGGAACCCATCCTTTTCCCAGGCGACGGCATCACCTATCTGCCGCCGGAATGGAACAAGGTGGCCCAGAGCGTGGGACGGCCCAGCCGGGAGAACTGCGGCGTCTGCCATTTCTACGGCGGCGGCGGCGACATGATAAAGCACGGCGACCTGGACTCTTCGATGACCAAGCCGAATAAGGCCCTCGACGTCCACATGGGCGTCGACGGCAAGAACTTCGACTGCACGCGCTGCCACACCACGAGCGCCCATCAGGTGGCCGGCCGCATCTACTCGACCCCGGCCGCCACCGAGCGCAGGACTCTGGTGCAGGACGACCTGACACCCCGCATCACCTGCGAGTCATGCCACACCGCCACCCCGCACAAGCCGGGTGTGAAGGCCAACGACCACACCGACAAGGTGGCCTGCCAGACCTGCCACATCCCGGAATTCGCGCGCGCGTTGCCCACCAAGATGCGCTGGGACTGGTCCACGGCCGGCCAGAAGAAGGACGGCAAGCCTTACAAAGAGAAGGGCCCGCTGGGCACCACGGTGTACGACACCCAGAAGGGCAATTTTACGTGGGATAAGAACGTCAAGCCCCAGTACTTCTGGTACAGCGGCCGCATCGACGCCGTGTCCCTGAAGGACCCGGTCGACCCGACCAAGCCCGTGGCGCTCAACTGGCCGGTGGGCCATCCCGAGGACCCCAACGCCCGCATCGCGCCCTTCAAGGTCCACACCGGCAGGCAGCCTTACGACACGGTCAACAAGACCATGCTGGTCCCGCACCTCTTCGGGCCGCCCGACTCCGCCGCCTACTGGGCGAAGTATGATTGGCAGATCGCTCTCGAAAGCGGCATGAAGAAGGCGGGGCTGCCCTTCAGCGGCCAGTTCGATTTCGTCGAAACCAGCTATGTGTTCCCGACCACCCACATGGTCGCCCCGAAGGAAAAATCGGTCAGCTGCAACGAGTGCCATACCAAAGAAAACAGCCGCATGGCCAACATCAAGGGCGTCTACCTGCCGGGCCGCGACGGCAACAAGGTGATCGAAGTCCTGGGCTGGGCGGCGGTGCTCGGCTCGCTCGCCGGCGTTCTGCTGCATGCGTTCGGTCGTGCGGTCAGCCGCCGCAAGAAGGAGGGTTGATCGATGAACGCAAACGACACCTGCAAGATGGTGAATATCTATCTTTACACCCGCTACGAGCGGTTCTGGCACTGGCTGCAGAGTGCCCTGATCGTGGTCCTGCTCGTGACCGGGTTCGAGGCCAACGGCCTGTACACGCTCTTCGGTTTCAAGATCGCTTTCGACATCCACAACTTCGTGGGCATCACCTGGCTCATCGCGTTCGCCTTCTTCGTCTTCTGGGTGTTCACTACCGGCGAATGGCGCCAGTACATCCCCACCACCAAGAAGATGCTGCTGGTGGTGCGCTATTACATGTACGGGATTTTCCGCGGCGAACCCCACCCGGTCCCGAAGCGCAAGGACGCCAAGCACAACCCTCTGCAGCGCCTGGTCTACTTGAGCCTGGCGGCGTTCCTGCTGCCGGTGCAGATGCTGAGCGGGCTGCTGTACTGGACCTACAACTCCTGGGGTGCCTGGGGCCTCGGCTGGATGTCGCTGAAGGTCGTGGCGGCCGTGCATTTGGCCGGCGGCTTCGCCATCCTCTCGTTCCTCGTCGTGCACATCTACATGATCACCACCGGCCACAGCCTCAGCGCCCACACCCGGGCCATGATCTGCGGCTGGGAGGAAGTCGAGGAAAGGGAAGCGATCGAGGATTGGGAAATCAAATCGCGCGTCAAGACCCCGGTCTGATGGAAAGAAGCGGGGAAGCCGCGTCCGCGGCTTCCCCAAGATTGATCCTTGCTAAGCCGCCTCTCCCTCCCACCGTCCGAGGCTTCTCGCGGTTCTTCAGAATCTGCCCGCTGGCTATTGAGGTTTTGCTGATTTCCGGGCAGTTTCTTTCAGGCAGTCCACGAACGATTCGGATGCTTCTTTTTGTTGAAGGTCGCCGCTCTTTTTAAGATAGTTCAAAAATATTTCCAGGACCTGATCCGGGGTCATCTCAAAAGTGGTATCAAGTACAGGAGCCATCGAACAGACTTCTTTCTTGGTCTCCAGGTGATCCAGACAGGTCGAATACATGCCTCTAACGAACCCGTTGACGAATCCGTTCTGGTAGGATTGAGGCGCTTGTAGGAAATCCGCTCCGGTCATGGCCGAATGGGCAACCGTCCCGCATGACAACGCCCAACCCAGTAGGGTGATGCTCAGCAGACGCTCTCTCCATTGCATTGATAATCTCCTCTGTTGAGGGCTTTCAGCCAAACTATCGAGTTGGTCCATCGAGTGTCAGTATCCCAACTTCCAAGGCACCACCCTGCCTGACCCTACCTTCCGGATTCGGAGTGTCCCCATCCATCCCAGCGAGATTCTTTTGGAATGCAGGAACCGTGTCTTGATTGCTGATTTAATACCTGAATTTTGCACGCAAATCACCGTTATGATCGGCGGAGGGAAAATTTTCTTTCAACCCCGCTGATCGTGGGTGGGGAACCAGCAGCCCTTCAGCCGGGGCTATCGCTGGGTATCCAGCAGCTAAAAGTCGTCTTCAACATAATGATTTTGCGTTCCTTTTTGGTCGTGCAAGAAAATTCTTGCCTACACCGGCAGGGCAAAACGCTGCGGCCAGCCGCCAGGGGCAAGCCAGGGTTTTGTTTGGCCGCGTCGGTTGTCTAAAAAACGGAGAAAGGAAAGCATCTCCGGGGTTCTGGCATCGTGAACCGAGTACTTGATTTTGTCTCGATTGCCGTCTTGGACCACCTTGGCGGCGATAAACAGCAACTTCAGCCGAGCGATCCGAACGGTGTTGGCCACGATGCCCTTCATGACGCCGACCTTTTTCGAGGCGGCCGACACACTTTTCTGGGCCAGCATCTTCATGTAACGCCAGATGTTGTAGGCCAGCATCACGATCTGGAAAAAGGCGTAGTTGTTTTTAAACTTGACCGAGGGGATCATGTCCAGACCCTCACGCTTGGCTTCGCCCACCAGGTTTTCGACATCGGCGCGCTGGTCGTATTCGACAATGATGTGGTGGGCAGCGCCGGCCAGGTTCGTGCAGAAGATCCGATAGGTGTATTGGTCATCTTCGAACAGCACGCACTGCTGGGGTTGCGTCGATGGCGGTTTGTGCTCCTTTGCAATGCGCATGGCCACAAAACGGCAGGCGTGGTCCCAACCGCCTGGCCGATAAAAGCAGCTATTGAATTCAACCGCCTTTCGCTTCCAGGGGCGATACCAACTGCCGGGATCAAAGACCGGGGTACATCCGCGATTGGCAATGATAAAATCAAAACCGGCCGCCAGCGCCGCCTGGACACTTTCCCAGGATAGGAATTCGCCGTCGGCCCGAAGCAGCACCTCCCGAACGCAGCCGGGCAGATGGTTTTGGATATCGGCAATAAAGGCAGCGGCTTCTTGTCCGGAAACGGTGACGCCTTTTCGCAGTTTGCCGACCAGATACTCACGGGTTTCTTCGATGAAACCCAATAGCGGTCGCAGCCCAAGCTTGCCCCGGTGCTGGGTGTTGTGGCCCTTGCGGGCGCCCTGCTGGTTGCCAAAAACCGTTTTGACGGTGGTGTCGATGTTGATTCGGATCCGGGCATATTGCAAACCGCACAATTGCCAGACCCGCTCGCGCAGCATATCGGCGAGCTTCAAGACCGATGTGGCCTGATTGATTCCCAGGCTGTCCAGGTAACGCCAATAGGTGCTGGCCGCCGGAAGCCGGCTGACTCTGAAAAAGCCGCAGAGCATCGCGTCCAAGCGAACGTATACGAAATGCCAGATCCGGTTGAACCCGATAAACAGTAGCATCAAAATGCCTGCCATCATCGAATAGTGGCCCAGCTTGGGCTGCCGGCAGGGCGGCTGGTAAGCAAAGTGAAAAATTTCCCGAAAACCGACCAGATCGAAAAATTTAATCAGCGCCAACAGCCCGCCAAATGGGCTCAATTGCTCGCTGCAGGTCTCAAATTCGGTGGAAGCGTTGATTCTTCTGGCCCTGGCGCGATGTGCACAAGATCCTTTACCACCGCGGCTTTTCCTGCTAACCTTTTTTCGTCGTTTTACCATCTGGGTACCTCCTGTTATAGCTGTTTAGGTTTGGCCAAACCGTTGCTATGACAGGATCCCAGATGGTATTTTATTTTTCAACCCTTATGCCGTGCAAAATTCAGGTAATAATCAAAAAAAAGAGAGGTGTCATATCTCGATTATTGATTTAATAGTCGATAATCGAGATATGACACCTATTACTTGGCGAGGAGGAGTTTGTTCTGAGCGCCGATGAAAAGACCAGCATCCAGGCACGACGCCGCAAGCACCTCAGCTATCCGCCTCAACCGAATTCGGTGATGAAAGTCGAGCACGAGTACACCCGCTGCGGGGCGTGGGCCTACATGGCTGCCATCGATGTGCACCATGCAAAATTGTTCGGCCGCTGCGAGACACGCAATGGCATCGCCAGTTTTGATCGACTCGTCGAACAGGTGATGACCCAGGCGCCCTATCGCCGGGCCAAGCGTGTCTTTTGGATTCTCGACAACGGCTCCGCCCACCGGGGGCAACGCTGCATTACCCGGCTTCAAGGCCGGTACCCCAAACTTGATTGTCGTTCATGCGCCCGTGCATGCGAGTTGGCTGAACCAAATTGAAATTTACTTCTCGATCCTGCAGCGCAAGCTGCTGACCCCGAATGATTTTAAATCGCTAAAGGATCTTCAACAGCATCTGATGGAGTTTCAGAACTACTATGAGCAGATCGCCAAGCCCTTTGAATGGAAATTCACCCGCCAGGATTTGACAGCTCTGCTCAACAAGCTAAAACCGGCGTCACTCACTATCGAACGCCTCGCAGCATAAAAATACGTGAGCGAATTGATGAAATGATGTACTAAGCCCCGCGAGCAGAAGTTATCGTTCCCACCCGATCTTCAAATTCTTTATAGGCCGCTGTCAGCATGCCGAGGAAGTAATTCCACCACGGTCGAAGGTCGTGCCTGCCTTTATGCCAGCCCTGAGAACTCTTGTATAAAGCATCGTAATACGTTTCCTTGCTCTCCTCGACGATACGTTCGAGGCTTATGTACCTTCCAGCTTCATACCCTGTTTGATAAAGCAGCAGCAGGGAGAGAAGGCGCCCTATGCGGCCGTTGCCGTCTTTGAAAGGGTGAACACATTCAAAATCGAGTACGAAAGTGGCAATCAGCAACAAGGGGTCTGCTTCTTTTCTTTCCACTTTCTACCCTTTTCGTCAGTGAAGCGGTAAAGCGCACGATGCCAGTCCAGGATGAGCTCAGTCGAAAGTTAAAGGCGGGCATGATTGGCGTGCACAGATGCAAGAACATCCCGGTACCCCGCCACTTCCTGTTCAGAGCGGTCACGCGGTTTGGCTTTCTTTGAAACAAGGGCTTCGACTCTCCCTGGGGCGACTGTTATTCCCTCGATTCTGTTCGATGATTCAGTGCTCTGCACTATGGCAACGCGGCGCAATGTAGTAAGGACTTCAGGGAACTGGTCGGCATAAAGGGTCTGACGGCCCCTGAACTCACCCAATAGCCGCATTGCCATCAGAAGCGCATGAGAGAGCGGCGTTTCAAGATAATAGCCATATTCAAATGATTTCATGATTTATGCTTCCCATAAGGTCACTTGGCCTGCCCTCACCATTATTGGCCTCATGAGCGAAGGTTGCCTGGCATTTTCCCCAGCAGCTTGCGGATATCCTCCTCGTGCAGGCGCACGTGTTCGTAGGCCCAGCGGATGAAGCGGTCGAGTTTGCCCTGGCCGTGAAAGGCGTGCAGGCCTTCGCGGTCGAGGTCTTCCTCCTTCATCTCGCGGACGATGCGGATGGTCTCCCGGCGCACGGCTTTGAAGCGTTCGATCAGCTCATCCAGGGTCAGGCCGTCGAACTTGGGTGTCTGGGAGCGGTTGAAGCGCTCGAAGTCGAAGTCCGGCGGCGCGCCCGGGCCGCCGGACAGCAGGTTTTTGAAAAGCCACTGCATGGAGCCCTCGATGGCGACGAAGTGGGCCAGCACCTGCCGCACCGTCCACTGCGCCCCGTCCGAGTAAAGTTGGGTGCGCAGCTCCTGCGCGCTCAGCGACTGGAAAAGCGATACGGTTTCAGAAAGGTTATTATCAAGCTCGGCTGCGATTGCATTCCGGCGGTCTGTCACAGCACCCCCCGAAGTATAGAAGGTTCTGGCCCGGCCCGGGGCCGGATCCAGCTATCCTCTTGAATATTCATTGGCGTATCTGCTCGCCCCTGTGTCTTTGACGATCTATTTTAAAGATTTGATTTCTTCAAATGGCTTGTTTTCGTTTTTTTCGTCAACGAATTTCACGACACCGGTTACGGTGTCAATTACATAAACATATACCCAGTCACGTTTGAGGCAGGTGGAGATTTGGTATCGTCCGACCAGCGTGCTATTCGGGCCGCTCCCCACTATAAAAACCAGGCCAAGCATAATTAAGGCGCCAAGAACCAAATAAAAAATGGGCCGGCTCATTTTCATCGCGGTCCTCCCCTTGCTAATCCGCAAGACCGTATTGGTAGACTTCGTAAGTGGTTTCACGCCCCAGCAGGATATCGATCTTGGATTGGAGCTCCTTTCTCTGACTGCTGTTCAACCAGTTCTCCCAATCCTTGAAAGACTGCCAATTGCTGATAACCAGAAACTCCTCGGGGTTATCTATTCTCCGCAACGTCTCACCGGAAATATAGCCCTCTTGCTGCATGGCGAGAATCCGCAGCTGGCGTGAAAGTGCGACCATGGTCTGAGCCATGTCCAGGGGTAAACGCCGTTTGATCAAAATCTTGACTGCCATTATGACCTCCTTTCGAATGCGCATACGCTTCAACCGAAATTCCCCATGGAAACAAAAAACCCCATATCCCGGTAAGATATGGGGGCGTAGCTTCTTGGCTCATTGCCGCCTCGCTTGAAGGTTCTATGCCTGGCTGCTGGTTATCATCGTATCTCTGCTGGAGTCGGAGGTCAAGGATCGATTTGGCGTGAAGGCTTCAGCTCCATCCTGACGCGCCGGTGCTGGGCCACCAAAGCCCCGGCAACGACGCTCCTTCAAAGCCCGCACGCACATCGACGGGCCCTTTGGGACGCACAGGCAAGGAGGGGCGCGAATGGGGCAGGGCTCGGGTCGGGATTCAGCTGAAGCCGAGCAGGCGGCCGCCCTGGTAAACCAAGCCGGCGGCCACCCAGGCCACCGAGGTGCTGTAGCCGATGCTGAAGAACATCCAGCGGAAGGAACCGGTCTCCCTGCGGATGGCGGTCGTGGTGGCGAGACAGGGCAGATAAAGCAGTACGAAGACCATCATGGACAGGGCCGAGAGCGGCCGCATGCCAGATTCCAGCAATGCTTTTTGGAGGGCGCTTTCCTCCTCGCGGTCGCCCACCGCGTGCAGAACTCCCAGGGTGCTAAGCACGATTTCCTTGGCTACGAAGCCGGAGAGCAGCGCCACCCCGCCGCGCCAGTCGATCCCCAGCGGCGTAAACGCCGGCTCAACGAAGCGGCCGAATCGGCCGATGAAGGAATTCGTCGTCTGTTCGGCTTTTTCCGCGCGACGGAGCGCGGCGGCGGCTTCCTCGTACCTTTCCTCGATCTCGCGGCTCTCTGCGTCGCCGGCCGCTGCCTTGCGGCTCTCTGCGACCGCCGCCGCTTGTCGGATTTCCGCTGCGTAATCCCGACTCAGGGAAACGTCGCGCGGGAACGAGGACAAAGCCCAAATGATCACCGACCCGAGGCAGAATGATCTTGCCCATCTTGCGCAGGAAAATTTTGCTGCGGTCCCACATGTGGATCAGAAGGCTCTTGGCCATGGGCATGCGGTAGGGGGGCAGCTCCATGACGAAGGGGGCGTCCGCGCCCTTGAGCAGCGTGGAGCGGAAAAGCCGTCCGGTGAGGATGGAAAGCACGATCCCCATCAGGTAAAGGCCGAAGATCACCGTCCCGGCGCGCGTGCCGAAAAAAGCGCCGGCCAGCACGACATAAACCGGCAGTTTGGCCGAACAGGACATGAAGGGGGTGATCAGGATGGTAAGGATGCGGTCCTTCTCGCTTTCCAGGGTGCGCGCGGCCATGATGGCCGGCACGTTGCAGCCGAACCCCATGAGCATGGGAATGAAGGACTTGCCGTGCAGCCCGATCAAATGCATGATCCGGTCCATCAGGAAGGCCGAGCGCGCCATGTAGCCGGTGTCTTCGAAAATGGCGATGCACAGGAATAGGATCAGAATGTTGGGCAGGAAGACGATCACGCTGCCGACGCCCCCGATGATCCCGTCGAGAATCAGGCCGCGCAAGGCGCCCTGCGGCAGCAGGCCACCGGCCGCTTCGGAGAGCAGTTTCACGCCGGCCTCGATCCACTGCACGGGGTATTCGCCCAGGGTGAAGGTCAGCTGAAACATGGCCCAGATGAAAAAAATGAAAATCGGGAAACCGAAGAAGCGGTGCGTCAGCACCAGGTCGATCGTGCGCGAAAGGTCCACCCGCTGGCGGGTGCCGGCGGTCTGGACTTCGCGCACGATGCCGGCGATGAAACCGTAGCGCTCGTCGGTCATGACGATCTGCGGGTCCTCGTCGTAGCGCGCGGCGAGCTGCTGGCGCAGCGCCTGGCCGGCCTGCAGAATCGCGCGCCCGGCGTCGCCGGGCACTGCGGCGATCAGGCGCGCCTTGACGATCTGGTCGTCTTCGATCAGCTTGATGGCCATCCAGCGCGAAGGGTAGGGCAGGGCGCCGTTGCTCTTGGTCACCATGAAGTTGCGCAGGCGTCCCACGGCCTCTTCGATGTCGTGGGTGTACTTCACCCGCCGGCTGCGCGGCAGCGGGACGGGGGACTCCGCCAACTCGATCGCCGCCTGGAGCAGATCGTCCATGCCCTCATTGCGGTTGCCGACCGTGAACATCACCGGCAGATCCAGAAGTTCGGACATCTTGCGGGTATCGATCTTCATGCCACGGGCCTGGGCCAGGTCCGCCATGTTGAGGGCGAAGAGCACCTTGCAGTCCAGCTCGCGGATCTGGGTGGCCAGGTAGAGGCTGCGTTCCAGGTTCGAGGCGTCGATGATGTCGATGACGACGTCGGGGGTCTCGTCCAGAAGAAAGTTGCGCGCGATCACCTCTTCGATGGAGAAGGGCGTCAGGCTGTAGGTGCCCGGCAGGTCCACCACCGTGAGGTCGTAGCCGAAACGGTGGATGCGGCCCTCTTTTTTCTCGACGGTGACCCCCGGCCAATTGCCGACCTTCTGACGCGTACCGGTCAGGTTATTGAAAATGGTGGTCTTGCCCGAGTTGGGATTGCCCGCCAGGGCGATGGTGAGGTGTTTTGGCGTCATGGGGATTTCAGGCATGGAAGGCAGCGCTCCATCGGAGTTCAGGTCACGCACTCCACATCGATCTGGGAAGCCTCTTCCACTCGCAGGGAGACGTGATATCCCTTGACGATCAGCTCCAAGGGATCCTTCAAAGGGGCATACTTTTCGACGTAAACCTCGGATCCCTTGACGATGCCCATTTCCAGAATCCGGCGGCGCAGAAGCCCTGCGCCGCCGACCCGCACAATCGTGGCGGTCTGGCCTTGCCTCAAATCACTGAGACGCATGGTTCCTCGCTTTCAAAAAATGTCTATAAATCAACAAGTTCCGAGGTTCGGTCATGGCGAATTGGAATCTAAGCTCAGCGCCCGGGATTGTCAACCAAGCGCAGCAGGAGCGCAAACGATCTCCGGCACGGCCATTGGCAGGCTGCCGCATGCGGCGGCCTGTGCACCTGTGTCTTCCTGCGCAGGGTCGGGTGGATAACCGGCGGGCGGCACTATCCGAGCGAGGATAAAGGGGATGGCCGGGGTCAGCGGGCGCTCTGGATGTGCTGAATCATGGTTTGCAGTTTTTCGGAGAACACCGCGGGCACCGTCTGACGGCCGGCCTGTTTGCACAGGGCAATGGTCTTTCTGAGCGATTGCAGGCACCCGAAACAGGCGACGCACTGGGCGATATGGGTTTCGATCTCGCGACGCTTCGCCTCATCCATCTCCCCGTCGATGTACTCCGATAGCTTGTCAAAAAGCTCCAGGCAATGCGAGGGGTCGTGGGGGTCACACATCATGGCCAAAATATCCTTTTAGCTTGTCTCTCAGGAACAGCCGTGCTCGATGCAGGCGCACCTTGACGTTGGCAGGGGACAGGTTCAGGATCTGCGCAGTGTCCTCGGTGCTGAATTCTTCGATATCGCGCAGGATCATCACAATCCGGTATTTTTCGGGAAGCGACCAGATGGCCTGACGCAGGATTCCCAGCAGCTCCTCGTTGAGCAGCTGCTCCAGCGGCATCCGCGCCCACTTCGCGACCTCGGCAGGAGCGGCGATCTGCTCGCGCTCGGCCAATTCCTCGAGCGGCAGCTCCGGCTCACGCGCGAACTTGGAACGCCTGCGTTTCTTGAGCGCCGTGTTGGCCGCCACCCGGTAGAGCCAGTTCTTGAACTTGGTTTCGTAGCGGAAATCCTTGAGATAGCGGTAGACGTTCAGAAAGGTGTCCTGGACCAGATCCTCCGCATCGGATTCGTCCCGGCACATGCGCCGTCCGAAGGTGTAGAGCTTCTGCTCATAGCGCTGGACCAACTCCTGGAAGCGTTGCGTGTCTCCGGCATTGATCGCTTGGACCAGTTCGGTGTCGTCATCAAGGACGTTTTTGCGATTCGGATCCGGTTCCGCCGTCATTTTTTCTTGTCACCTGACAAGCGTCGCGCAGTCAGGTGTTGACTCCCAGTTTCGGCAGCAGGTAGGCCTGGAGAAACACCCAAACGGCCACCACGGCCAGGAGGATGAAAAGCTCTTTCATTTCGATCTCCGAGAGAGGTTATAGTGAAGTGAAGTGAAGTTGTCCACTTATTTTTGGCTGCCGGTCAGTGGCTCGGGCGCGTCGAGCCGGAAGCAAGGCCCCGGCGCTCGGCGAAACACGCATAATGACCCGTTCGGCCGATTTCGGTTACAAGACCCAACGGTCAAGGCAACGGCGTTCGATAGAGGCGCAAGCTGTTGGTGACGACCGAGACGCTGCTGAAGGCCATGGCCAACGCCGCCAGGATCGGATGGAGCTGGCGCAACATGTCCGGCAGGGATTCGAAGGGATACAAGGCGCCGGCCGCAATCGGCACCAAGACCAGGTTGTAGCCGAAGGCCCAGAAGAGATTCTGGGCGATGGTGCGCAGGGTCGCGCGGCTGAGCCGGATGGCGCGGGGGATTCCGTTCAAGCTGCCGCTGGAAAGGATCACGCCGGCGCTCTCGATGGCGACATCGGTGCCCGTGCCGATGGCCAGACCGACATCGGCCTGCGCCAAGGCCGGGGCGTCGTTGATGCCGTCGCCCACCATCCCGACCTTTTCGCCGGTGGTTTGAAGTTCTTTGACTTTGGCGGCTTTTTCATCCGGGCGAACCTCGGCGAAGATGCGATCGATCGCCACGCTCGCGGCGATATGGCGGGCCGTTTCGAGGTTGTCGCCGGTCAGCATGACGACCCTCAGTCCCAGTTCGCGCAGGCCCGCGATCGCCTCGGAGGAATCGGGCTTGAGCGGGTCGGAGACGGCGATCAAGCCGGCCAGGGCGTTGTCTCGGGCCACCGCCATCACCGTTTTGCCCGCCGACTGAAGCGCATGGATGCGCTCGGTCGCGTCTGCCATGGAGATCCCGAATTCATTTTCGATCCACTCGGCCTTGCCGACCGCGATTTTGGCGCCGTCTACGCGGCCCTGGACCCCTCGTCCGCCTGCGGATTGAAACTCCGATGGGACCTGAAGTGCCAGGCCTCTGTTTTCGGCCGCTTTTACGACGGCTCTGCCCAGCGGGTGTTCCGAACCCTTTTCGACGGCGGCCGCCAGGCGCAGCAGCTCGCCTTCTGCGAGGCCGCCGGGTTCTGTCGCAACCAGGTCTGTAACGGTCGGCTTGCCGCTGGTGATGGTTCCGGTCTTGTCGAGCACGATGGTGGTCAGCTTGCTCGCCAGTTCCAGTGCTTCACTGGATTTGAACAGAATGCCGCGCTCGGCGCCCTTGCCGGTGCCGGCCATGATGGCCGTGGGCGTGGCGAGCCCCAGGGCGCAGGGGCAGGCGATGACCAAAACCGCCACCAAGCGTATCATGGCGGCGACCCAGTCGCCGCCCAGCATCCACCACAGGATGAAAACCCCCAGCGCCAGCGCGATGATGGCCGGCACGAACACCGCCGCCACGCGGTCGGCCAACGCCTGGATCGGCGCCTTGCTGCCCTGGGCCTCCTGGACCAAACGGATGATCTGGGCCAGGACCGTATCGCGTCCCACCGCTTTGGCCTCGAAGGTGAGCAGTCCTTCGCCGTTGATGCTGCCTCCGACCAGCGGGTCGCCCGGCCGCTTGTCGACGGGGATGGGTTCGCCGCTCAACATGGATTCGTCCACGGCGGACTCGCCTTGCCGGATGATCCCGTCCACCGGGATGCGTTCCCCCGGCCGCACGATGATGGCATCCCCCACGCGGACCCGGGAGAGGGGGATTTCGGTTTCAACGCCGTTCGCGAGCACGCTGGCCGTCTGGGGACGCAGTCCGATCAGCTTACGGATGGCGCCGCCGGTGCGGCCCTTGCTCCGCGACTCGAGCATCTTGCCGAGTTTGATGAGCGTGATGATGAGGGCTGAGGTTTCGAAGTAGACATGCTGTCCCAGGCCCGGGCCGACGAGGACCGCGCACGAATAGAGGTAGGCCACCGAGGAGCCCATGGCCACGAGCACGTCCATGTTGGCGCTGCGGTTGCGCAGGCTCTTGAATCCGCCGGTGTAGTAATCCCAGCCGGTGTAAAACTGGACCGGGGTCGCCAAGGCCCAGAACAGCCAGTTCACCCAAGGCGCGTGGCTCCAGGCCCCGGTCAAGCCGAAATCGCGGCCCATGCTCAACCCGAAAAGCGGCAGCGCGCACAGCAGGCCGACGATGAACTTGCGGGTCTGCTCGGCGATGTCGCGCCGCCGGGCAGCCGCTTCGGCATCCTCGGCCGCCGGGGATTCGCTTGGCGCTGCCGCGCCGAAGCCGGCGCCGGCCACGGCGGCGATCAAGTCGTCCACGGAGACCGTGCCGGGCAGATATTCGACGGCCGCTCGTTCCGAGGCGAAATTCACAGCGGCCTGGATGACACCCGGGACCTTCCGGTTGAGCGTGCGCTCGATGGTGGCGGCGCAGTTGGCGCAGCTCATTCCGGTGAGTCCCAAATCGATGTGAGCGGTCGGGACGTCAAAACCGGCGCCGCGGACCTGCGCGACGATCTGGGCAAGACGCGTCTCCCGGGGATCGAAGCTGACGGCGGCCTGTTCGCTCGCAAAATTGACTCTGGCCGCGGACACCCCGCCGAGCTTTTTCAAAACCCGCTCGACGGTGGCGGCGCAGTTGGCGCACGTCATGCCGGCGATGGGGATCTGGAGGGTTTGGGTGGACATATCCGTTTCAAATAAGGAATGGCATAACGCATGGGGCAGAGGGCATGGGGTAGAAGAAAGTGGGTCTTTTGCCCTTTGCGCTATGCTCTCTGCCCTATGCGGGTTTTCGGGTTACGACATGCCAGGGATTCAGCAGATCCTCCTTGTTGTAAAGCAGCGGCCGCCCGGTGTCGTGCCGCGCGACGCGGGCGCCGGCGGCCTCGGCGATTACCTGGCCGGCGGCCGTATCCCACTCCATGGTCGGTCCCAGCCGCGGGTATACGTCGGCGCGGCCCTCGGCCACCAGACAGTATTTGAGCGAACTGCCGGCGGAGATGAAGGCCACCGCACCCAGTTCGCGGCGTTTCTGGTCGACGTAGGCGTGCAGTTCAGGCGTCGCATGCGAGCGGCTGCCGACGATGACGAAAGGCACGTGCGCGTCCCGGTCGACGGGCAGTTGGTGGGAGTGCTCTCGGAGCTGCTTCAAGATGGTCCCCGCCTCGCGGTCGCGGGCACCCGCGGCCAAATCCGCAATGGCAACGGGATTCTCCAGGCGAAAGGACCCGTCTTCGATCCGACCGAAATAAAGCAGGTTTTTCACCGGCACGAAGACAGCCCCCAGCGTCGGGCGCCGGTCTTCGACCAGGGCCACGTTGATCGTGAACTCGCCCAGACGCTTGACGAACTCTTTGGTTCCGTCCAGGGGGTCGACGATCCACAACCGGCGCCACCGGCCGCGCTGCGCGTGCGGGATGTCCCTGCCTTCTTCGCTCAGGATGGGGATCTGTGTTTCTTCCAAACAGCCGACGATGATCTCGTGGGAACGCCGGTCGGCCACAGTGAGCGGCGAGCGGTCCTTTTTGTATTCCACTTCGATCTCGGATCGGTACACTTCGAGCGTGGCCTGCCCCGCCAGGACCGACGCCCGGGCCGCCGTCACGAGCAGATCGTCGCGTTCCATGGTCACGCCGCCGGAAAATTGATCTCGTTCAGGGCGGCGCGGATCTGCGCCTCGGTCGCCGGAGCGTCCCACGCGACATCCACGGTCTTGAACTGCGGGTTGCCCTCCACTTGGCGGATGCCTTTCAGTCCTTTCAATTCCTTGGTGATGGTCATCACGCAGTGACCGCATGAGATCTTGGGGACTGAAAACGTCTTGCGCTCCATGGTCGAAAGCCCCTTTCATTCTTTTAGGGAGATAGATGAATGCTAACGCCGAATCGCGATGTGTCAAATGCCGGCGCCGCAGAACCGGCGTGAAAAATCCTCGAAGTCGCTGTCCTGGAATAGATGGGCAAAACGTTCACCGTGCCGGCTGCGCGTCTTGTAGAGATCCAGGCAGGCCTGCACGATCTCGATCACCTGGTCCTCGCTGAAGATCCCCGGCAGTTCGCGCGCCAGGCGCGGGCGGCGACCGAGCCGCCCGCCGAGTTGCACCCGGAATCCCCGCCAGGCTTCGGCGATGGTCCCGGTGGGGCAGTCCCGGATGCATGCGCCGCAATTCAGGCAGCGCTCCGAATCGATGCGGAGCGGGTCGCCGGCCCCCGCCAGCGCGATGGCCTGCTCGGCGCAGGACGCGGTGCAGGCCGCGCATGAGGAACAAGCTTCCCTGGTGGTTTCCGGCACGGCGGCGCCGATGATGCCGATGTCCTTGATCTGCGGCTGGGAGCAAGCATTCGGGCAGTCGGCCAGCGTGGCACGGAATTCGTGATGAAACTTGAGATCGCCCTGAACCCGGGATTTGAGAAAGCCGAGAAGATCGGCGCCCTGGATCAGTTTTTCGACGCGTGCGAGCAACGAATCGCTGATCACGGCCCGGTTCGGGCAGCCGCTGGGACCGAAGCAGGTGTCGAGCTGGTAGCCCTTGATTTCGGAGTGCATGCCGGACAGGTAGCGGGCTTGGGTGGCCTTGACGTCGGCCAGGGCGACGCGGTCTTTGCCGGCATCGTTTGCCTCCTTCTCCACCCGCGCGCGAACGCGCTTGCGGACGAAGAAAGGAACGCGCTTCAAGGCAGATTCGGCTTCGGCGCTCCATTCCATGCCAAGCTCACCTTTCCACAGCACCCGTTCGTATCCATCGCAGCGCCTGCGCAGCCAGCGCACCCACCGAACAGGTTTCCAGACGATTCCCGCGATAGAGGCGGATAGCGGCGTTGTCGGCCGCCAGCATTTCCAGCCGCGGTGTCAGGCTCGCATCGGCCAGGGGTCCGCAGGCCCAGGCGGCGAGCCCCCGCAGGGCCTCCTCGGACGATCCCAGGAAGGGCCCAAGGAGGTCGGCGCATTCGGCCATCCGCGCGCCGCGGGCATGGGCCAGGCGCCCGAGCCCCCACAACACCCCTGCCTGCAAGGCAGGGTGCTCGATGAAATTGCGCTCCGGGTGGAGATAGGACCACAGGATACAGCCGTATTCATCGGCCAGCCGGTCGCTGCGAGCCATGCACTCGCCCATGGCCTCCGGACAGCCCCAGCCGATGCCGCCGGATTCCTCGTTGAGGTTCCACATGAGGCGGCGCATGACCACCCGCGCGGATTCCAGGTTCTCATCCGCCAGCCGGGACACGACCAGCCCCATCGCGGACACGGCCCGCCAGCGCCGCAACACATCCGCGTCACAGAAAAACGCGAACAAGGGGTTGACGACCTTCCGGCCCGGCAGGTGGCGGATGGCGTCCAAGGACGACGGAAAGGCGTCGGCGACCAGGAGGGGGGCGACGATCTTTTTGAGTTCGCGCCCGCCGATGGGGCGATACGGTTTCATGGTCGTTAGGATCGCGGTCGCTGTCCTGGTTCTAAAACGTGCTGATCTCGAAGCCCTGGGGCCGGCAACCGCACATGCCGGGATGACCGGACATGTCTTCCCGGAGAGCAAGGTGTTGGGCCCGGGCGGATACAATGGTCTGCATTTTTCCCAAGCGCTAATCTTCTTCCCAGCAGATGCAGTCAGTGGGGCAGTTCTTGATGGCCTCGTCGACCTGATCGACCGGGTAGGGGTCGAGATCGGACGCCTCGATGAAGCCGGCATCGTTCACCCGAAAGACCGCGGGGCAGACCGCCACACAGCCCTCGCAGAGGGTGCAATCGCCGAGTTCGATGACGGGACGTTTCATGGTTTCTAACTCGTGCGCTACGCGACGCGTTGCTCTTTCGGAAAGCGTTACCGTGGCGTTCCGATTTCCGCCGACGATCCGGCGGCGGTCCGCGTTCCGGCACCGGCCGCTGCCGCCACGGCTTGGCCGATCTTGCGGCCGAATTCATGGCAGCTGTCGAGGATCGGTTTTTCGGGAACGAACTGGGTGCGCAGCCCCGGCTGGGCGAGTTCGATTTTCATCTCCGTCAACTCGCTTTCGATCTGCTTGACCGCCTCTCCGCTCCACCCGTAAGAACCGAACGCCGCCCCGAGCTTGTTTTTCGGTTTGAGCCCTTTCATGTAGCAGAGAAAATCCGCAACCGTGGGAAACAGGCCGTTGTTGAGGGTGGGGGAGCCCACGACCACGGCGCGGGCGTCGAAAACCTCGGTCATCACTTCGCTGCGATGCCAGGCGCGCAGGTTCATCGGCTTTGACGGCACGCCGGCCGCCATGATCCCGGCATTGATGGCCTCGGCCATCTTCCCGGTGCTGTGCCACATGGTATCGTAGATCACGACCGCCTTTTTTTCCGGATCCTGGCGGCACCAGTCCAGATAGGCCTGGACGATCTTGCCGGGCGCTTGGCGCCAGATGACGCCGTGATCCGGGCAGATCATGCGCAGATCGAGTTTCATCTCCGCCACTTGCCGGATCAATTTTTCGATGTGCGTCGCATAGAGCAGCAGGATGTTGGCGAAGTATTTCTTGGCGTGGACCATGATCCGGTCACCGATCTCGTCGTCGAAGGTCTCGGGACCGGCGTAGTGCTGGCCGAAGCCGTCGCTTGAAAAGAGAATGCCGTCCTCCTTGAGATAGGAGAACATGCTGTCCGGCCAGTGAATCATGCGGGTTTCCAGGAAGGCCAGGGTGCGTTGGCCGAGTTTAAGCTCGTCGCCCGAGCCGACCGCCTGGTAGTTCCACTTTTGGGGGAAATGGCGCGCCAGGTTCTTAACCCCCATTTTCGAGCAATACAGAGGCTTGTCGTCGCCGACTCGGTGCATGATGCGGGCGAGGCTTCCGGAGTGGTCGAGCTCGGTGTGATTGCTGATCACCAGGTCGATTTTACGCGGATCCACGATGCGGGCGATGTGGTCGATCAGCTGGTCGGCGAATTCCTTTTTGACCGAGTCGATCAACGCGATTTTGTCATCCAGCACTAAAAACGCGTTGTAAGTGGTACCCACATCGGTGGAGTAGCCGTGGAAGTCCCTGACATTCCAATCTCTGACACCCACGCTGTAAACTCCGGGAGCAATCTTTACAGGATCCATTTTCTACCTCTTTCGGTGCATCCGATTTTTCATCCATGCCGATTCTAATCATCAAAGGAGGGAAGGCAACCGGCGGTTGCCATAGATCCGCCGCGATCTTCAAACTGCCGGTCTGCGCCGGCCGACCGGACCTTGCTCCATAAGCTGGAGGATCGACAAAGCCAAAAGGCGATGCCCTTTTTTTCAGCCCCGCGGCTGAAAGCAAAGGGCATCCATTGTGGGCGGGATGAGACGGCCGCTTCAGGCTTCTTTGGCGAAGTCCGCCTTGGAAGCGCCGCAGACCGGGCATTCCCAGCTGTCCGGAACTTTTTCGAAAGGGGTTCCGGCGGGGACCCCATTGTCGGGGTCGCCCTGGGCGGGATCGTAAACGTAACCGCACACCTGGCAAACATATCTGGTCATGTTCTCTCTCCTCCTTTTTTTGGGTTGGACTGGGGTTTTTAAGCTCTATTTCTTATGGGTTTGGAAAAAGTCCTTCGCCCCGAAGGCTTCGTGAAAAGTTTAAGGTCGAGGCGCGCGCGTCCCGTGGAACGAGGCGCACATACAGCACGCCGCCAGTGACTGCGGGGCGGGGCGCAACGCCGAGACGGGGCTCTTGGCGGAGCCGTCACGCCTGCTCGTCTCGGACCGACCCCGGCCCGACCAGCGGCTTGAATATTTTTTTGCCGGCCCCGCACACCGGGCAGACCCAGTGGTCGGGAAGATCCTTGAACTGGACCCCCTTGGGTATCTTGCCTCGGCGATCCCCGCGGTCCGGGTCGTAAAGGCAGCCGCAGTTAACGGTTTGGCACTGATGCATGTCTTCGGGTTTGGACATGGGGGTACCCCTTAACGTACGAGGTTCATATCATCCGCACAGCGTTGTGATCAACTGTTTTACACGGGATTCGAGCTCGTCCCGGACCTGGCGCACGGTTTCTAACGGCTGGTCGGCAGGATCCGGCACGTCCCAATCCTGGTGCAGCGCGCCGGGAACCACCGGGCATTCTTCGCCGCACCCCATGGTGACGATCGCATCGGGTCGACCGTTGGCCAGCGCCGCCTCGATCCCTTGAGGGGCGCGAAAGGCCAGGTCGATCTTTTTCTCGGCCATGGCGGACACCATATCGGGATTCAGTTTCTCCGCCGGCCGGCTGCCGCCGGTCGCTACATCCAGTTGGCCACCGGCGAGGTGCTGGGCAAAGGCGCCCGCCATCTGGCTGCGGCCGGCATTCTGGCGGCAAAGGAAAAGCACTTTTTTCCGTGCGGCCAAGGGAGTCATGAGGGCTTCGACCGCCTGCTCAATTTCCTCCCGTGCGGTGGGGTGGGTGGCAAGGTCCTTGGGGCCTTCGATCCCCCGATAGAAAAGACTGCCTTCGTAGCGGGCGTCGATGGCGTCGAAAAAATACTTGGCGGTCAGCTGCAGCCCCTCGAAGAGGTTCTTGCCCTTGGTCGCACCGACGCTGAGGAGAAACCCCCGGCGCGTTTGCTTGAGGGGGTCGCTGAGCTTGAGCCGGTATTTGCGCGCCCAGAAGGTCTGGCAGCGATCCACCAGGGCCTTGAGCTGCGAGGTCATGTTGTAGAAAAAAATGGGCGAGGCCAGCACGACGACCTCCGCCCGGCGCAACAGCCCGTAGATCTCGCTGGCCATGTCGTCGTCGATGGGGCAGTATCCTTTTTTCTCGCAGACCACATACTCCTTGCAGGGCAGAATGTTGCGTTCCACCACCTGGATGGTCCGTGTCACGGCGCCCCGCCGCTCGGCCGCCTGCAGGAAGGCGGAAAGCAGAAAATTCGTGTTGCCTTTCTTGCGCGGACTTCCTTGTAAACCGAGGATCAGCATGGCCCGGGTCCGATCATGGTTTGGCGTGGCAGGAGGTACAGGTCGTCGGGCCGGCCTTCTCGCCGGCCTGCTTTTTTTCCTTGTGGCACTTGGTGCACTGTTCGTTCATGATTTGCTTCTTGGCGAGCTTGCCCTGGGACTTGAGTTCCTCGATGGCGCCGGCCTTCTGGGGGAAGGCCAAGTGGCAGATCGTGCAGTCCGCGAGTTTCGCCTGGTGGCGCTGGTGCGGGAAAGCGACATTCCCGCTGGTGCCCCCTTCCAGGATGATCTCGGCGGCGCCGGTGTTTTGAGTTTGAGCAAAAACGGCCCCGAACCAAAAGGAAAAAGCAGCCGTGAGAAGCAGCCCGATCAGCAGCTTCCGAACCCGCATCTTGCCCGGAGCCTCAAATGACGACACGTATTCCCTCCGCCGCGGCAGACGTTCGTTGCCCAAAAGGCGCCCCGCCGTGAGCCTCACCGCGGGGCCACGCTCTTGCCTTCGCCGGCGAGCGTGCAGGTCGTGAAATCAATCAGCGCTCCGCATTTGCCGCATTTGTGGGAACGGTCGAATTCGTCGGAGAAAATCTCCTTTTCAGCCCCGCACTTCTGGCAGTTGCAGGTAAAGGATTTCAGGGTTTTGAAATTGGCGTAGCCGGGACAATGCTGGGGGGTGGTCTCATTTGGGGCCATAGCGTCCTCCTTTTTTGATGCAACCGTCTATCCGTTTAATTTTTGAGCCAATTGGCGGCCGTATTCCTGAGCCATCTGGACGCCGCCACCGAGGAGGCTCGACTTCAGCCGCAGGCAGTCGGCGACCATGTCCATCTTGAAGATGTTTTTCATGGTCTGGTAAATGCGGTCGTTGGCCTCTCCGCTCCAACCGAAGGATCCGAAGGCGCCTCCGGTCTTGCCATCCAGCGAGGCTTTTTCCGCGATGAATAGAAAGGTCTTCATCGCCTGGAGCATGTCGCCGTGGTAGGTGGCGGATCCGAACACATATCCGTCATAACCGGCCAGGTCGGCCTCGCTCTTGACGTTCTTCACGTTGACCACCTCGGCCTGGTGACCGGCCATGCGGACCCCCTCGCCGATCAAATCGGCCATATTCTGGGTCTCACCGGTCCGGGTGGCAAAAACAATCAACACTTTTCCCATAACGACGGGTCTCCCTTGTGGCAGAAGTCATACGGACAACACCCAAACTGCTCCGGCGACGGGCCGGTCTCCGGTCAGGGCTTGGGTTTGGCGATGCGCTGGTCAATTCCCTCGGCGGTGCAGTCCGGCGTGTAGCAAGTGTTGTCCAGGAATTCGCATTTTTCCTTACAGGACGGGCACTGGTTGGGATATGCATCCGCCTCGAAGGTGTAGCCGCATTTGGAACATTTCCAGCTTGGCATGGCATTTTCTCCTATCCGGGCGACCCCCATCGTCCTGAGCGCTGAGCCGCGGCTCGCCGGACGTCGGACTTCCCGGAATTCCTCCCTTGCCGCCGCGGGGCTTTCGCGCCAGGCATTGGAAGGAGTGGTTTGGCGGCGCGAGGCGCGCGCCAGGAACAAAGGGACCGCTTAGGCTTTCCACAGGCCGTGAAGGTTGCAGTACTCGCGCGCGGCGACCTTGTCGGCCTTGATGCAGAAGATCGCTTCCGGCGGTTGGCCGGGGTTCAGGAACTGGCGGTACACCTTGCCGTCGGCGATCAGCTCGACCCACTCGATCCAGTGTTTTTCCTCCATGGGGTGCGCGACGCTGCCGACCTTGACCTTGAATCCCTCGGCGGTTTTTTCAACCACGGGCACATGCTTCTCCTTGGCGGCATCAACGGTGTTTTCCTTGAAGTGTTTCATGGGCTGGCCGCAGCACACCAGCTCGCCCCCTCCGCCGTGCAGCACCTCGACAATGTTTCCGCACAGATCGCATTTGTAGACCTGAAGCTGTTCAGCCATGACGCGTCTCCTTTCGATCGAAAAGGTTGATTAGATGGATTACCAGTTTTCCCCCAGCAGCTCGAAATGGGCCTGCGGATGCACGCAGGCCGGGCAAAGCTCGGGTGCGCTCACGCCCATGTGCAGATAGCCGCAGTTGCGGCAGCGCCAGGCCACCTGCGCGTCGCGCTTGAACACGCGGCCGGTTTCGATGTTGGCCGCCAGATCGAGATAGCGCTTTTCATGCTGTTTTTCGGCTACGGAGATGGCCCGAAAGGCCGCGGCTACCTCATTCAAGATTCAAGCCCTCGTCTTCGGCGGTTTCGACAAAAATGTCGGCGATCTGCACCAGGCCGTCCTTGCGGGCCTGGCCGGCGAAATAGGTGTAGCGGTTGCGCGCCTGAGATTCCCCGGCGAAAGCGGTCAACAGATTCTTCTCAGTGCGCGTACCCTTGAGCTTGGCCATGGGTTGCTGTCCTCCTGGTGACACGGATGGTTGTCAGGGGCGATCGGCTGCGTTGTCTTCTCCGGCCCACCAGCCCTTGCGCATATGGTTGCGCTTTTCCTCTTCCGCCAACTTCCTGAGCTTGTAAGCCGAGTCCCGCAGGACGCCGTAAAGAATCCCGCAGCCGTTGTCTTTGCGGTCCGCCTCGCCGCGGTCCGCCAGGTGGATCATTTCTTCCGTCAACTTCAGGGTCTTGACGATGTGAAGGTTGCAGGGTCTCACGGCGTTTCCTTCCGGCGAAGTGCTTAACGTCAAGCTGCCTTTAACAAATATCATGCCAGAAGAGAACAGAAGCGGCGGGTGCCTGTAACAGCCTGATATTCAGTTAGATAGGTCTTGCTTTCGCTATCTGGCTGCAAGACTGTAATGCGTTCCCGCCACGCGAACCCGATACAGAGCCCGATCGATCCAGGTGGGCGGTGACCATGCGCCACTTCGAATAGTGGCTGAATATCATACCGAAAATCACATTGCAATCTAGTCTCGGATTGATTTGTGAAACAGGCGTGTCTCACAAGACAGAATCAGGCCGCCTCCCCCTGGCGACGTTGCAGGATTTTCCCGCGCACGCTGATGACCACCTCCTCCAGCGGCAGCTTGACGCCGGAACGCTGCATGCCCTTTTGGACGATCACCGGCAGGGCCGCACAGCACGGCACCTCCATGACCACCGAGGTGATGCTGCGGATGCCGGACTGTTTGCAGATTTGAGCAAACTTGTCGATATAGGCCTCAACGTTGTCGAATTTGGGGCAGCCCAGCATCACGCGTTTGCCCGGCAGGAAATCGCGGTGCAGGGTCGGGAAGGCAACGGGCACACAGTCGGCCATCACCAGGAGATCGGCCCCTTTCAAAAACGGGGCCGTCGGCGGCACCAGCATGATTTGTATCGGCCAATGGCTGAGAGCCGATTCGGCAGGCTCTCCGGCGGAACCGGCGGCCGCCGGGGCGGGCCCGAAACTCTGCACCATGCGGGCCGACGGGCAGCCGCCGGCAGCCATGGGCAGGACCTTGGAAGCCTGCGGTGCCTTTTCTTTTTCGGCCAGCAGCTTCTCCACGGCGTGCTCGTCGAACTCCTCGGCGGTCCGCTCCTCGATCGAAAGGGCGCCGGTGGGGCATTCGCCCAGGCAGGCGCCTAGGCCGTCGCAGTAGATGTCGGCGATCACCCGCGCCTTGCCGTCGATGATTTCCAGCGCCCCTTCAGCGCAGGCCGGCGCGCAGTTGCCGCACCCGTTGCAGAGGTCTTCGTCGATTTTGATGATTTTGCGGATGACTTTCATGGGATCACCTCGAAGTAAACAGCGTTTCCCGCGCGGCCTGGCGGCCGGACGCGGTCAGAAATGAATCTTCGATACGCGCGGCCAGTTCGCCGGCGTCCAGGGACTGGTTTTTTTGTTCTGCTTCCAGGCGCTCAAGGGCATCGGCGTCGCAAACCGCCTGGAAATTGATGGAATCGCCGGCTTGCGGCGGTCGGTGTTGGGCGATGATGCCGCACACCTCGGCGATCAATTCCTCGCGGGCGCCGAGTTTGGTTAGGATCTCTCGCGCCACGATCGGCCCGCCGGCCTCTGTGCGGCCTGCGGCGTCGCTCCCAGGCGCGTTTTCCGGGGAAAGGCGGCCGATGTCCAGCAGGTAGGCGGCCATCAGGATCACTGCCAGATTGCCTTTCTCGGCCTTGCCGATGCGTTCGGCGTAGCGGGCCAGGCGGCCGGCGCGGCCGATGCGCTTGAAGTCCTTGCCGAAGTAGCGCTTCATCTCGACGGCGACGCGGTCTTTGAGCAGGGTTTCCTTCTGGGCCGCGAGCCCCTCCGGCAGCGTGCCGAGACACTGCTCGGCATAGGGGCAATAGGCCGCGCAGCCGAAGTCCATCTGCGGATTGACGAAGCGGTGGCCGCACCGGTTGCATTTGCGCGCCGTATCGTCCTTAAAGAACTCCACGGACTGCCCGCACTGCGGGCAGTTGGACTCGAAGATGGCGCCCGGTTTCCAGTATTGCATGTCTTGGCCAGGGCATCGCATGGTGACATCTCCTTGAGACAGGTTGAACTCGTTGACGCCGATTCTATCGCAGCCCTTCTCAATTCGTCTTTGACCTAGAACAAGAGACAACTCCTCCGGCAATAAAATATGGGTCTGATTCGGCCATATCCCCCATCGGCGCGCCGGACTCCGGCTTAAGGTGCACTGGCCGGAGGACGGATCTCTTTCCCTCGCAAAATAAGCCGGGGCTCCTCCGCAGGAGCCCCGGCGGTCTCCCTCGCGCGGAAGGTGCTACTTCAGAATGGCCTTGAGGTCCTCGTCCGGGGTCTTGATGGGAGCGATGTTGAACTTCTCCACCAGGACGTTGAGCACATTGGGGGTCACGAAGGCCGGCAGGCTCGGACCGAGCCGGATGTTCTTGATGCCAAGATAAAGCAGCGTCAGCAGGATCGCCACCGCCTTCTGCTCGTACCAGGAAAGGATCATCGACAGGGGCAGGTCGTTGACCCCGCAGTTGAAGGCCTTGGACAGCGCCACGGCGATCTGAATGGCCGAATAGGCGTCGTTGCACTGGCCGACGTCGAGCAGCCGCGGGATGCCCTCGATGGCGCCGAGGTCCTGGTCGAAGAACCGGAACTTGCCGCAGGCGAGCGTCAGCACGACGCAGTCCTGGGGCACCTTTTCGACGAACTCGGTGTAGTAGCTGCGGCCGGGCTTGGCGCCGTCGCAGCCGCCCACCAGGAAGAAGTGTTTGATCTTGCCGGCTTTGACCAGCTCGATCACCTTGCCGGCCACGCTCATCACGGTGTTGCGGGCGAATCCCACCATGACCTCCTTGCCGGCGGCATCAGCGGTGAAGCCGGGCAGGGCCAAGGCCTTGTCGATGACGGGTTTGAAGTTTCCGTCGCCAAGGTGCTGCACGCCGGGCCAGCCTACGAGGCCGGCGGTGAAGATGTTGTCCCGGTAGGTGTCCGTAGGCTTCTGGATGCAGTTGGTGGTCATGAGGATGGCGCCCGGGAACTTGCCGAATTCCTTGGCCTGGTTCTGCCAGGCCGTTCCGTAGTGGCCGAAGAAATGCGGGTATTTCTGCTTCAGCTCCGGATAGCCGTGGCAGGGCAGCATCTCGCCGTGGGTGTACACGTTGATCCCCTTGCCCGCGCTCTGCTTGAGAATTTCCTCCAGGTCCTTGAGGTCGTGGCCGGACACCAGGATGGCCTTGCCTTTCTTTTGGCCGAGCGGGACCTTGGTCGGCACCGGGTGTCCGTACGCGCCGGTATTGCCGGCGTCAAGAAGCTCCATGGCCTTCAGGTTGGTCTCGCCGCACTTGAGTACCAGGCCGAGATAGTCGTTCACGCCCAGGGATTTGTTCAGGGTGGCGGCGAGGGCCTCGTGAATGAATGCGTAGACGCTGTCGTCCTTTTTGCCCAGGATCCAGGCGTGGTCGGCATACGCCGCGGTGCCTTTGAGGCCGTAAATCAGAAGTTCCCGCAGGGCCTGGGTGTCGGCGTCCGCCGCCGGCGCCTTGGTCCCGCCGGTTTTTTCGGCCTGGGCCACCAGGGCGTCCACCGAAGCGGCCGGGGCGAAGGCGGCCGCCTCATGCCCGAAATCGGCCTTGCCGCCGGCTTGTTTGACCTTCTTTTTCAGGTCTTCGCGCAACGCCGCGCAGCGGCCGATCAATTCCGCAAACCGGGCCGGGTCGAAATCGACATTGGTCAGGGTCGAGAACGTGGCCTGCAGGGTGAAGCGGTTCACCTCGGCGAGATCGAGCTTTTGCTTGCGGGCTTCTACGGCCACCAAGGAAAGGCCTTTCAGGCCGTAGATGAGCAGATCCTGAAGGGCAGCGACCTCGGCGGTCTTGCCACAAACGCCGATCTTGGTGCAGCCTTCGCCTTTGGAAGTTTGTTCGCACTGGTAACAAAACATGATGCAGCTCCTTTCGTTGTATGATTCAGTTTCCGGGTTCAGAGAAGTAGGCTTTCTCTTTTTCAAGCGTGGCAGGATCTTATTCGCAGCCGGCGGTTGGCGCCTTGACCTAAATCAAAAAAGAATTTTTTTTTAAAGGTGAACTGCCGTGAGGTTTTTTTGCACCCGGTCTCAGCCGGGTTCGAAGGGGTTGGCGGATGATAAGGCCTTATGCCCAAGGTGTCGACCCCCTCGGACACGCCCGCCCGGCCTTTTTAGCGCCAACGCCTTGACTTGCGTTTCAAATGCTGACAAACAAGGCGGCATGGAAAAAGCGGCCGATGTCATTGCGCGTATCCCGCTCTTCAGCGGTCTAAGCCGCACACAGCTGGCCCAGTTGATAGGCATCGCTCTGGAAAAGAACTTCGGCCGGGGCGAGTTGATCTTCTCCGAAGGCGATGAAGGCAACGGCTTTTACGTCATCCTCGTAGGGACCGTGAAGATTTTCAAGGTTTCCCCCGACGGCAAGGAGCACATTCTGCACATCTTTAGCGCCGGTCAGACCTTCGGAGAAGTGCCCGTGTTCGCCGGCGAGCATTTCCCGGCGAATGCCGAAGTCCTGCAGGACACGCGCGTGCTGTTCTTCCCGCGCTCGGCGTTCGTGGCCCTGCTCGAAAAGAACCCGGCCTTGTCCCTCAAGCTGCTGGCCGATCTTTCGCTCAAACTGCGGCAGTTCACCGTCCAGATCGAAAACCTTTCGTTGAAAGAAATCCCCGCACGGCTGGCGACCTATCTTCTGTACCTCTCCGAAGAGCAGGGGCATGAGGATCATGTAACCCTGAGCATATCCAAGGGCCAGCTGGCCAGCCTACTCGGCACGATCCCCGAAACGCTTTCGCGTATGTTTGCCAAGCTATCCTCGCAGCAGCTCATTCAGGTCGAAGGCCGCAAAATCACACTGCTGGACAGCGACGGGCTAAAGAACCTGGCTCAGTCGGGAAAAAGCCCCTAATATTAGTCAGGTAGCGATGGTTCGGGGTTCAGGAGAGAAGCAGCTGTCTGAATCCGATCCCCGCCTTCCTCAGATGCGATTGGGTAACGGTATTCTGCCCCCTCACCCCGTTGTATGTGTCTCCTCTCTTGCGGATAGACTAAATCCCACTGCGAGTGTATTAACGTGCATCAGAAAATACTCGCTTGTATTTTCCGATGGACCTCAAAATGCCCAACTACCTTCCCAGATACATCGAAGAACCGGTTCGCAACGACCTCAACCGCAAGATGGTTTTCATTGCAGGCCCCCGGCAGTCAGGAAAAACCACGCTCGCCAAATACCTTTGCCGGCAGCGGGGCTTTGATGTCGACAAGTGGTATTTCAACTGGGATGCGTCCGAAGATCGCGAGAACATCATGCGGGAGAGATTCCCGGGAGGCACCGGTCTTCTGGTCTTAGATGAGATACACAAATATTCACGCTGGCGCCAGGTCGTCAAGGGCCTTTTCGACAAACGCAAAGACAACCTGCAGATCCTGTTCACCGGCAGCGCACGCTTGGATTATTATCGCCGCGGCGGAGATTCGTTACAGGGGCGGTATCATTTCTACCGCCTGCTTCCCCTTTCGTGCGCCGAGCTTTCAGCTCCTACTATTTCCACCCTCCAGGACTTGCTGGTCTACGGCGGATTCCCTGAGTCTTTCTCACTGCAGTCCGAGAAAGAAAGCCGGCGATGGAGTCGAGAGTATCGCTCCCGGGTTGTTCTAGGCGATCTTAAGGACCTCGAAAACGTGCAGGATGTGGGAATCATCGAAAAAATGGCCATGCGTCTGCCGGATTTGGTCGGCTTCCCGCTGTCCTTGAATGCGCTGGGCGAAGATTTGCAGGTTTCGCACCAGTCCATCTCGCGCTGGATCAGCATACTGGAAAATCTCTACATGATCTTTCGAATCTACCCCTTTGGCGCCCCTTCGATACGTGCCGTCAAGAAGGAGGCCAAACATTATCACATGGATTGGACGGTAGTTGATGACATGGCGGCGCGTTTTGAGAACCTTGTCGCCTGCCACTTACTGAAATGGGTATTTTATCAGCAGGATGTCGAGGGAAGAGACGCCGAGCTTCGCTATTTTAGGGACGTCGACAAGAGGGAAGTCGATTTCGTTCTCATGGACGGCAAAAACCCGCTGCACTTCATCGAATGCAAGACCTCATCCCGAGAAATCAGCCAGGCCCTGCGCTATCTAAAAATTCGCTTTCCGGATGTTAAGGCCACCCAGGTTGTTATGGATAAAAATATTGCTCTAGTGACAAAGGATGATATCCGGCTCTGCGCGGCCCAGTTGTTTCTGAAGGATTTGGTTTAGTCCATCCTATTGTTGCAAATGAGGATGTGATGGCGTCCATCGCGGCAAAGATGCGCATCTCGATCGCGAGAAAAGGATTAGTCTTTGGGGGGGTATAAGCGGTTAATCGCAGGTTAGAAAAACTTCGATATGTTTCCTTTTGCTGTCAGTAACACAGGTATTACAAGGGTCAATTTTCCTGTGATATAACACCTTACGCTGCGGTTGAGGGGCGCGCGCGTAGACCCTCGCAAACGACAACGTCAATCGCACACCGAGCATGCTTCCACGCGTCCCCTCGAACTGCTTGATACTGGTTATGGCCTTCCAATGGATGAAGGGTTAAGAATGTAGATGCCACTCTTCATCCAACCCATTCACCCAAAGGAGGCCACGCCATGAGATTCTACAAACAGCAGCACCAATTTTACTGCGGCATCGATCTGCACGCACGCAAAATGTACGTCTGCATCATCGACCAAAAAGGCAAAACCCGACTGCATAAAAACATCCCCACCGAGGCCGAGGTTTTTTTTGAATTAATCTTCCCCTTCCTGGAAGACATCGTCATCGGTGTCGAATGCGTCTTTTGCTGGTACTGGATCGCCGATCTGTGCGCTCAGCACAGCGGTCCCTTCGTCCTGGGTCACGCGCTGTACATGAAGGCCATCCATGGCGGCAAAACCAAAAACGACAAAATCGACTCCTTCAAGATCGCCGCGCTGCTGCGAGGCGGCAACTTCCCGCTGGCCTATACCTATCCGGCCCCTATGCGCGCCACCCGGGACCTGCTGCGACGGCGCATGTATCTCTCGCGCCGCTGCGGGGAACTGGTGGCTCACATCCAGAATACCAACACCCAATACAACCTGCCCGAGTTCGCCAAAAAAATCTCACGCAAATACAACCGCGAAGGGGTCGCCGAGCGCTTCGAGAATCCCGTCGTGCGCAAAAACGTCGAGGTGGACTTGAGCATGATCGACGCCCTCAATCAAACCCTCCGGCAACTGGAATGGTACATCGAAAAGACCGCCCGGGAGCAAGATTACCAAACCCTATACCTGCTGCGCTCGATCCCCGGCGTGGGCCAGATCCTGGCGCTCGTGATCCTGTATGAAATCTGCGATATCAAGCGCTTTGCCACGGTCCAGGATTTCTCCTCTTATGCCCGGCTGATCCGCCCCGTCAAAGAATCCGACGGCAAATGGGCCGGAAAGGGCAACAAAAAGATCGGCAACCACCACCTCAAATGGGCGATCAACGAAGCGGTCATCCTGATGCTCCGAGAATCCGACCAGGCCAAGCACTTCGTCGAGCGGCTGACCAAAAAGCACAACAAAGGCAAGGCGCTGGGCATTTTGACCCACAAACTCGGCCGAGCCATATTCTTTATGCTCAAAAACAACGAGGCTTTCAATATGAACCGATTCTTCAGTTCCTGACCGCTTTGGGCTGGAGGGCGATAGCCCGCTGCCTAACTGAGATCAACCGGGCGGATCTGATCCTCTCGATACGTGCCATGTAGCCTGACTACCGAAAACGAGAGTGGACCTCATGCCCGAAGCTCGTTGCGCTTGATTGGCGCTACCCTCCAGGCCCATACCCTGTAAAGAAGGTTCTTTGCCATGCGACCGACGTGCTCTGCCCCTTGCCCGAACGACGCCCTAACTGGATGCCCGCCTACGGCGGACAAGCCAACCCGCTTTGAATGCGCCGGGATAAGGGAACCGACCAGATTCTAGTGCCGACCCAAGTCGGCAAGCCGTTTGCCCGTGCTCCTGCCGGATAAACGGTCAGGCTCGGTAGATGTTTGGTGCAGACGCGTTATGCGCTGACTCTCCAGGTCGAAAACGAAAGACAGACCCACAAAGTCGCCTGTCAAAGTACCGGCTAAAAAGACGGAATGATAGAAGACTTCAAATTCCGATCTGAAGGAGAAGTTTTTACTTGACAAGCGAAGGCCATATAGATGTTTGGCCGGGATGACAGCCACACGAGCGCTACCCTTTGCGCACCCACGGCCCCAACCACGCAACGCGAACGATGGCAAACCCTAGCACGGCGAGCTTCAACAGGCCACCCGAGGACGCGAGCGCCGCGCCCCGATCCTCGGCCAAGACTCGCAGCGTGGGCTACGTGTCAAGAGGAACTCAAATTTCTCCAGTTATGGGAATCGAAATTTTCCCCACCCGGTTCAAGATTCAGTCGTTTCTGCAGCGCGCACCAGACCGGCTTCCAGTTTCTCTTTCAGCCGGTAGGAATTGCCGCGGATGTTTAGTGTCACGGCGTGATGCAGTAGCCGGTCCAAGATCGCGGTGGCGATCACACCTATAATGTTCAACAACTCAAACGCGTCGCCCCGATCGACGTTGGGACATTGCTGATGAAGAGTCACAACGAAACGGAATGTGATAATCAAAGATTTGACCCCGCACCCACTTCTCCCTGCGAGACCTACGGTGGTGGTGCCGGGATAAGCTGTGAAGGAGACGCTGCGGCGCCGGAGAGCGCGGCGATGACCCGCTCGCACACGTCTCCGGCGCGGGGTTCATCCGATACGAACAGGAGGTCCGTGCCCCCTTGGCTCTCTCCGACGGAAGCCGGTGGGGTTGCCCGGGCCCAGGACTCTTCGACAAAGCCTCGATCTGTAACCTTGTCGACGAGGAAGGCGACTCGACAGGGCGCCGTCGACTGGGCCAGGCGTTGAATCTCGAACACACAGCCGGCCCGGTGCCGGTTGAAGCTCCGCAGGTCCATGAGGACACAATCGGAGCTCTTCAACAGGCGATCGACGGCGTACTGCCAGACAGCGTCGACGCAGTACATGTCGTTGACACGGAAACACCCGTCGGGATCGCGCTGGTAGTCGAGAGCTCCGATCCGCGCATCGACGTCGGCTTGACTATGAACGAAGTAGCGACCGGCGCGACCCCTGAGGAAGTCGAGCAACTCATGGGGTTCCAGGGTCGAGAGGGCGAGGTCGGCGCCGCCAATGAGTTGGACGCTTCCAATACCTCGCCAAAGAGTCTCGAATTCCTGAACGAACCGGTCACTTCGCCCGCCGAGGGTGAAGGATCGCAGGAGTAGCATACGAACTCCCGGCTGCTCGTCCCGACGCAGTCGCCTCCATCCAAGTCTCACGACAATTCCAAACACCGCTACGGATACCAAGTTCGTCACCACGCTGAGTGGCCACGAGTCTGGATTGCTGCTGGCCATCGCAACGACTAACCAACTCGATAGGATCACAAGCCACTGCGCGCTCGTGCGCTTTCGGCCGTAGTTCCTTGCCACCACAAAGAGCACGAGGCCACCCAGCACCAGCGAGACCAGCAGGCCCACGACAGACAAGGCAGCGATCGTTCCGAGCGTTGCGACGATGTGATCCATGAAGAACGAACTGAGTTCCGCCAAGGGTTCGAGAAATGAGGTGGCCGAAGTGAGCACCTCCCGAAGATGAGGGGTTCGGGGGTCGGCAAAGATGTCCGAGAGGATCGACTGGCGGTATAGGTAGATCGTCGTCAAGATGGCCGCGAACGTGCCCAGGCTGACCACACCGAAGAACGCTAAGGCCATCGATGCCATGGCCCGGAGGCGGGGATGCAACAGAAGAGCGAGAACGATAACAATTTGCGTCAGAAACGCCAGGGGATCACCGTGGTCATCCGAAAAAAGGAAGAGCGCGAAAATCAGCAACCCGACGAGCCAGGGCCCCGGCCTCCAGCGCCCGTACAACAAAAGCAGGTTCAGCCCCACGGGTGCACCGCAGAGTACTGCCGCGTGCCAGAACCGGAGGTCCGACGGCCAGCCGTGACCGGCGGCGAAGGCAAGCGCAAGCCCCAGGCCTGCGAACGAGTATAGCCGCGCCAGATTCCTGCGGTGCCGACGCGCCTCTGCGCCGAGATCATGCCGGAGCTCGCGTCTGACGCCGATCGTTTCTTGTGCAGGGCCCACGGAGGACTCAACCGTTAACCGCGCGCCTCCGTGTGGTGCTGGAGACTCGGTATCACGTGCGGCAGCATCCGTGGCTGCAGGCGAGATCGCACTGGTCTCCAGAGAGCGAACGATCCGCCGCCGGTACACCCAGAGCGTGACAACCGAAACAGGCACAACGACGAGGCCTGTGACGTACAAGAGCTGTAGCGTGACGAACGCGCTGAACACCTCGACCAGCAGGTCAACCCACTCGCCGTCCGTCATGACCGGTCCCCTACTCTCGCGACACTTTGACGCGGAAGGAATGCCTCGCCGCATTCATCAGCAAAAGCAGCGCGCGACGCTCAATTCCTGTGTATCCATAGCTGAACCACGATTGTATTCGTGCCTTATAACGAGTCTGTAGAAAAACCCGCTTATAGGTTTCTCTTTGCTGCTCGCGATTGAGATGCAAGTTGGCGCGTTCAGCTATGGTGTTGGTTGGTTGTTGCGCTCACGGTTGCTTCATTCATTATTGGCAGGTCTTGCTGGCGCCTCGTCATCCGCATCCGAATCCATAGCGATGGATCTTGGCCAAGTTATGGACGATGCAATAGAGCTTCCACTGAATGTCGGTCTTGACGCGTTCGCGCAAGCTGAAGCGATTAAGCCTGAGAACACTGCAGATATGCGTGAACACCGGTTCGACGATGCCTATCCTACGGATGTATTGCGCGCGTCCCTCGGGCGTATCGATTTTCTTTTTCATCTTCTCGGTGTAGGTTTCTTGGGCACTCGGCGCCCTACCCTTGAAGATCGCGGGCCAACGGGGGCCGAACGCCAAGGCTAAGCTGCCCGGCCTCCCACTGCGGTGGGGGCGGAGATGACTCTGAAAGAGTCTACCGCAGTTTCCAAAAAGAACGCGCAGGCCGCGTCAGCTTGAGCCGCATGATACTGGTTATGGCCTTCCAATGGATGAAGGGTTAAGAATGTAGATGCCACTCTTCATCCAACCCATTCACCCAAAGGAGGCCACGCCATGAGATTCTACAAACAGCAGCACCAATTTTACTGCGGCATCGATCTGCACGCACGCAAAATGTACGTCTGCATCCTCGACCAAAAAGGCAAAACCAGGCTGCATAAAAATATCCCCACCGAGGCCGTCGCAGCTTCACTCCGGGCAGCTTTCCAACAATCTGGCCGCTATGGCGCTTTCTGCACTTTGATCCATTCAGCCGGTTTGCTCCGCGCATTGTCGACAAACTTTACTTCGATCGAGTCGCCGACTTTGCAATCGGCCAGTGCTCCCTGGGAATTGGGCAAGCCTGCTTTGCTCTTATCCAGGTAGATCAGGGTGCTCGGCACCATCGCCACGGAATACGTCCCGGCGGTATCCGCCATCGTGATGGTGTTGTTCAGCGCATTGACCTGAACGATATTACCGATGAGGGTGTGTTTGCCGGACAAACCGGGAGATTGGCCTAAGGGAATGAATAATTCGGAGGTTTTTTGCGCGAAGCCTGAAGCCTGGGTTGCCAGCAGAATTGCTATAATGCCGATGATGGTCCAATTTTTTTTCATAGTTCATCTCCTGCTTTCGGGCCGACTCAAACAAGGGTGCTCGCGTCCGATGCCCCCGGCGGAAAGGTTTCCATCCGATCCTCAGAACACAGCGTCACTAGGGTCAGGAGGTTGCGACTAATTCGGCCCGCGCCTTTTCCTGCTGCCTGATCGCTTCCTCGGCCTGCTTGCTCCGGAATAACACGCCGTGTTCGGCCTTTCGTATCTGCCGAAGGGCTTCCTCTAAATGCTGAACCGCCTGCGGATGGAGCCCCCCCCCGGACAGGACCCGGATGCTGTCTTGCGTTTCCTGAGCCGCCTGTCCGACTAACCGCTTGATCTGCTCCTCGCTTCGGCTCGCCTTGTGCGCGACCGGCTCCAAGAGTTCGATGCTCTGCCGGATATTTTCCAGGGCATTGATCACCCGCAGGAAGGCCGCTATGGCCACGACCTGGGTGCCATCGATCTCGATGCCGCTGCCCGTGGCCTGCCGCAAGAGCTTTCCAGCCGGGGAGTTATTGAAGGATTCACCGTCATAGAAGGCAACCGCCCCCTCGATGGTTTCAATTGAATTGTTGTGGAAAAAGGGCCCCGAATCGGCAGACTCCACGAGAGACGGGGTATTGAAGGTGCCGTCGCCGGGCGTGCCGAAACCGTCATCGGGAGGGACTAACTCGTTGGTCAGGTCCTGGGGCTGGTCGGGGAGATCCTCAACTCCCGTGTTAAAGTTGAGATTACCGGCGTTGGGGCCGAAAGTGCCCGGGTCTGCATTGGCTCCCGCATTCGAGTGGCAGAAAAAGCACTTACCCTCCGTCGGGCTTAAGAACAGTTCCTGCCCGCGCTTGGCGACAGTGCCCTTCAAAGGCAGCGGCAATGCGAGTTCCTTTTGCCGGCCCAGAGAAAGCTGAAAGGCCTCCAGCGCATCGAGTTCTGCCGGCGTGGGAAGGCGGAAGTCGACGCCCGGAATGCGATTCAAGGTCTTGGTAAAGTGCTGAATCACGGCGCCGGTGGCAAAGGATCGGAGTGACCCATCGCCGGGGGCTCCGTCGCCTGACCAGCCGGTACGCGGGCCTTGGGCGCTGTTCACGGTGTTCCGGAGTCCGAGTGTGGGTGGGACCCCCCGCATGGTGAATTTATTCGCCAGGTCGCCAAAGCCATCCAGGTTTTCCTGGATCAAGCCGAATTCGCGCATCAACCGCGGATTTTCGAAATTCTTCTTCAAATGCGGATTGAATTCGGCCACGAACAACGGGTTGTCCTTCGGCAGAGAAGCGATGAAGGTCGGGTCGATGGTGAGATTGTTCTCGGCCGGATGACAGGTGCCGCAGGTCCGGCCATTGCCGGCAAACGTTTCATTGAAGAAGATCTGCCGGCCTTTTTCGATGAGCTCGGCGCCTGGATCCGATGGCGGGGCCGGTGCGGGCAAATGGCAGGCCGCCCACATCAGTATGCCGCAAGAGACAGCCACTAGGCTTTTCATCCTTGCCTCCTTGAAAGCGCCGGTCAAGCCGGCAGGTTGTAGTGAATGAGAGTTTCATACGTTGAAGGTTTAGCGAACCACAGCGACCCAGCTTCAGCGCTCGGACGTGCGATCACCTCTCACCCTTCCCTGAGCCGGCTGCTCCTTCGTTGACTGGGAACGTGTTGGAATGCGTTACGGCATCTTGCCGATAATTTTCCTCATTTCCTCCAAAGAGAAGCCCCGCAACGTTTCCGTCCGCACGTTGCCGAGGGAGCCCACCTTCAGCATGGTGGTCATAGCCGCTTCATCGCTCCCCTCCACGATCACCACCATATCGTAATGTCCCATGGTGTAGTAGACACCCTTCACCGTTCCTCCCATCTTTTCAGCCAGCGCCTTGAACGCTTCGTACCGATCAGGCGAATCCTTAACGTTCCGGATTCCCTGATCAGTAAAGTTTATGAGACTAATAAACGTCGCCATGGTTTACCTCCTTCGCTCAACGCCTCGCTACTGGCGGTCGCCGACTTTTCGATCTGGAAGAAGACCGCCATTCTTCCAAAGTCCCGTATGTCAAACCGTCTGTAAGATTTCAACGCCCGTTTGAATAATTCGCCTCCCTTCTGCTTTAACTAAGCTCTTGAGAGGCGGAATACAGGGACTTTGAGGAGTTTCCTATTCATGATGAACCACACATACCAAGCAAAAAATTGAACTCTTAAAGTAGGTATTTGAAAACCGAGCAGGATGAGTGAGGTCCGAACCGCTTAAAGAAACCAGCGTCCGCTTCAGGTCCGGTGGAATGGTAAATATGCCATAACTGGCAGGGAGTATAATCACTCCGATGCCCAAAATCAAACAAATTTGGCACGTGGGCAAAGTCTATATCACAAGGCCACACCACGTTGTGATTTGTCGGATAAAGCGCATCCCCGGCACTTATTGTGATTTATTGATCCTATCCCTCAACCCGCCCGAACATTTAAACACCACCAACCTCCTGGCCGCCAGCATCATACTATCCCCGGCTGCCGGATTCCGCCCTCGCATCTCGCGCTTTTCCTTGACGCAGGATTTGCCGAACCCGCTGATCAGGACACCCTCCGCGGAAACGAATTTGGATTTGATGATTTCGAGCATTCGAATTTGTTTCGAGTTTCGTGCTTCGAATTTCGGATTTTGTTTCAGTAGAAGTGCGGCGCGGCTTGCTTTTCCTGTTGACATACATCCGGCTGTGATCTTATAGTCCAAGAATATGAAATCAATTGTCACCCAATGCATCCATATAATTCTTGCGCTGTTTATCCTTGCCGCCGCCGTGACGCCTGCTTGCGCCGGCACGGAGAACTGCAGCATGCCCTGCTGCCGGCACAAGGCCAAGTCGGCTTCCCACCCGCCTGCGGCTGCGCCTCTCAAGGCCTGCTGCACCCAGACGGCGGGCGCCTCTTCAGACATCGGATCCGGCTGTCGGTTCGATCCGCACGACCTTGCGCTCAATTCCGAAAACCGCACCGCTTCGGCCCCTGCCGCAGAAGTGTTTACGGATTCGACATGGACAGCGGCACATGGCCGCGCATGGCCGACGCCGAGGCCTGCGGAGCATTCGGAACCGTTCAGAGCACCCCTCTACCTTTGTATCCAAATTCTTCTGATCTGATCCACCCTCAAATGACTCAGGTTCACGGTTCAAGGTTCATAGTTCACGGATGAAAAGCGTGAACATCAGGTAAACCGTTGAACCGCTGAACCCTGAACCCTGAACCCTAATAGCAAGTAGAACCTCTTCGGGTCCTCCACCAGCACTGGAGGGTTTAGAGAAAAAACAAAAGGAGTGTTTTCATGTCTCAGAAATCTGCAAACGACAAGTTGGCGGCCAAGAAAGCCGCCGTTCTCGGTACCCAGCCTAAAAGCCGCATGCCGCTGATCGCCGGCTTCGCCACTGTTGTCCTGCTGGCAGGCGCAGCGCTTTGGTATTTCAGCGCTCAATCCCCGCAAAGCCCGGCAAACCCGACGGCCACCGCCAACACCATCGGGGATATCGTCTCCATGCCGCTGTCCACCTTCGACGACGGCAAGGCGCACTATTTCCAGCACAAGAGCGGCGACATCACGATCCGCTACTTCGTCATCAAGAGCGCCGACGGCGTGGTGCGGGCGGCCTTCGACGCCTGCGACGTGTGCTGGCCGGCCGGCAAGGGCTATGCCCAGGAAGGGGAATTCATGGTGTGCCGGAACTGCGGCCAGCGCTTCCACGCGACCAAGGTGAACGAGATCAAAGGCGGCTGCAATCCGGCGCCCTTGGAGCGCCGCGCCGAAAACGGGATGCTGCTCATCCGGATGAGCGACATCCTTGAAGGTAAAAACTATTTTGATTTTTCCCGAAAGGCCTGAACCATGACGCTGAAACTGATATCCATCCGCAACCTGATGCGGCGCAAAGGCAAGGCGGCGTTCATCCTGGCCGGGCTGGTGATCGGGGTCGCGACGGTCGTCGGGATCATCGCCTTCGTGGAAGCGACCACCCATGACATCGCCCACAAGCTCGAGCAATACGGCGCCAACATCCTGATCGTTCCCAAAACCGAAAACCTCTCCTTGAGCTATGGCGGGCTTTCCCTGGGCGGGGTTTCCTTCGACTTGGAGGAGATTCGGGAATCCGAATTGGCGCGGCTCGCCACCATCCCCAACCACCGCAACATCGCGGCCGTAGGACCCATCGTGCTCGGGGTCGCGTCCGTGGAGAGTCGCCGGCTGCTGCTGGCCGGCGTGGATTTCAAGGCGGCGGCGATTCTCAAGCCGTGGTGGCGCGTCGACGGCCGGCTGCCGGAAGACGACGAGGTACTGCTGGGAGCGGAGGTCGCGCAGGCGTTGGGCCTGGATACCGGCCAGCGCCTGTTCGTGAACGGCCGGAGCCTGGTCGTGTCCGGGCGGCTCGATGTCACCGGCTCCCAGGACGATCAGCTGGCCTTTCTGACCCTTCCCACGGCGCAGCAGCTCTTCGCCAAGCCCGGGAGAATCTCGATGGCCGAGGTGGCCGCGCTGTGCAAGGACTGTCCGATTGAAGACATGGTGCGGCAGATCACCGCGGTGCTGCCCAGCGCCAAGGTCATGGCCATCCAGCAGGTGGTCAAAAGCCGCATGGAGGCCCTGGCCCAGTTCCGCAAGTTTTCCTACGGCATCTCGGGGGTGATCCTTTGCATCGGCGGGCTGGTGGTGTTGGTCACCATGATGGGAAGCGTTCGGGAGCGCACCCAGGAGATCGGCATCTTCCGGGCCGTCGGGTTCCGGCGCGCGCACATCCTGCAGGTCGTATTCCTGGAGGCCGGGATCATTTCCGCGTTGGCCGGGGTGCTCGGCTACGGCCTGGGGTGGGCCGCGGCGGCCGCGGCGCTGCTTCTTTTCAGCGAGGGCCACGCCGGGCATGTGCCCTTTGCGCCGGAGCTGGCGCTGGGCGCCGTGGCCCTCGCCCTGGCGCTGGGACTGATCGCCACGGTGTATCCGGCGCGGATCGCTGCCCGCCTGGACCCGAACGAGGCGCTGCGGGCGCTTTAACCGCCTGTCGGAAAGGAAGGACGCATGAGCTATATCATTGCCGAGCAATTGGGAAAATCGTTTGGAACCGGCGCGACGGCGGTGCATGCCGTCTGCGATCTGAATTTCCGGATCGCCCCGGGCGAGTTCGTCGCCATCATGGGAGAGTCCGGCGCAGGCAAATCGACGCTGCTCGCCATGCTCGGGGCCATGAATGCGCCGACCACCGGCCGGCTGCAGGTGGACGGCATCGACGTGTACGCCCTGGGTCAGGATCAGCTGGCCGATTTCCGGCGGGAATACCTGGGCTTCGTCTTCCAGAGCTTCCATCTGGTTGCCTACCTGTCGGTACTCGAAAACGTCATGCTGCCGCTGGCCGTGAGCCGGCAAGGCAGCAAGGAAAAGCGCCGCCTGGCCGAAGAGGCGCTGGCGCAGGTCGGTCTGGCTGGAAAAGCCGGGCGGCTGCCCGGAGAGATTTCGGGCGGCGAAAAGGAGCGTGTGGCGGTGGCGCGGGCGATCGTGAACGAACCGCCGGTGCTGCTGGCCGACGAGCCCACGGGGAACCTGGATTCCGGGAACAGCCGTGAGATCATGCGGATGTTCCAACGCCTGAACGATTCCGGCATGACGGTGATCATGGTCACCCACAGTGCGGAGTGCGCCGGCTATGCCGGGCGCGTCCTGCAGCTGAGCGACGGCCGGCTAATGGCGGACCGGCGAACGGCGGATGCCACGCTGCGGAGGGCCTCGTGAGCCGGCGGCAACGCGGCCGGGGCAGCGGGATGCCGCTTTCGTCGGCCGATGGCCGCGGCGTTTCTTGACACCCTCCTGCCAGATCGTATATTTGACGGCGGCCCGAGAGCGATCTTCGGCCGGGCGACCCGAATGGATCCGGCAGCGAGGAAATCCCTATGGTCTTCGGTTACAGCACCAATGCGTTCGTGAAATTCCGGTTGGTGGACGCGGTGGCGCGCATCGCGCAGTTGGGGTTCAAGGGCGTTGAGATCATGGCCGACCGCCCCCACCTCTACCCGCCGGATGTCGATGAGACCGAGTTCCGGCACCTCCAGCAGGCGCTCGCCGCCGGCGGCCTCAAGGTGACCAACCTGAACAGCTTCACGCTTTTTGCGGTGGGAGACACCTATCTGCCATCCTGGATCGAGGCGCAGAGCGGCCGTCGAGACGTCCGCATCCGTCATACCCGCGATTGTCTGCAGCTGGCCCGCCGTCTGGGCTGCACGAACATCTCCGTGCCGCCCGGCGGGCCGCTGTCCGGCGTTACCCGAGGGGAGGCCGAGCGGCTTTTTTACGAGGGGCTTGAGCAGATCATTCCGCTGGCTGAAGAACTGCAGGTGCGAATCCTGGTGGAGCCGGAGCCCGGCCTGATGATTGAAACCACCCGACAGTTCCAGGAATTCATGCGAGGCGTGCGCTCACCGGCGGTGGGCCTGAACTTCGACATCGGTCATTTTTTCTGCGCCGGCGAAGACCCGTGCGAGGCCTTTGAAACGCTCTTCGAATGGGTGGGGCACGTCCACCTGGAAGACATCGCCGCGACGCGGGTCCACCAGCATCTGATCGCCGGACAGGGGGCCATCCGATTCGCCGACGTCCTGAAACAGATGCGGCGGCTTGGCTACGCGGGGGACATCAGCCTGGAACTCTACCCTTACGTCGACACCCCCGAGGAGGCCGGGCGGGAAAGTCTGGCCTTCCTGAAACCGATATTCGCCGAAGCGGGCTTTGCAGTTTAATTCCAGCCAAGCTCGGCGGGGCAGGGTTTCGGCCGCAGCGCGCCACAACCAAATTTTCAGGCGACCCTGCCACGCCCCCAAGCCGTCTAGAGGAACCGCGCGCAGGCAGAGACGGCTGGCGGCTGCGTGGGCATCGGATCTCCGGGGCTGTCCGGGTACATATGATGCGGGCGCGCTGCCGTACGATGGTTCGTTGAACGGATGGTTGCGGAGCGCTGCGGCCGAAACCCTGCCCCGCCGAGGGATGATGGGGCCGCATTGAACACAGCTACAGCTTCCATCCGTCAGGTCCTGCCGGTATGGGCGCTGACGGTCAGAACCGGGCAGGGGGAGCGGCGCACCACCCGGTCGGTGGTCGAACCCATCAGCAGGGATCTCATCAGCCCGTACCCGCGCACCCCCATCACGATCATGTCCATACTCTGCGTCACGGCGTAGGTGACCAGCTCCTCATGCGGTTGTCCCCGCAGAACGACCACCTGCAGCGAGCACCAATTGCGGGCATCCGCCGGCACCAGCTCTTCCAGCTTTTCCTTGAACACATCGGTGTGGACCATGTCCTGCGCCTGTTCGGCGGGCGACATGAATTCCCGATATTCCGGCGGCGCACTCACATGGATGAGGTGCAGTTCGGCTTGGAACTCCTGGGCGAGGCTGAGCCCGTAGTTGAGGCTCAGCACGGCGTCGGTTGAAAAGTCGCAGCCGACGAGGATTTTCTTCAGCCGGATGCCGGCGGCGCCTTTGCCGATAAAGGCTTCCTCGGGGCTTTGCACCGCCAGCAGCGGACAGCTCAGCGTTCGCATCAGGCGCTGGGTCACCGAGCCCAGGATCAGCCGTTTCAGGCCGGAGTGGCCGCGGGTGGAGGTGATCACGAGATCGACCCCTTTTTCCTCGACCAGGCGGGCGATTTCGGCCGCCGGCTGACCGACCGCGATCAACGGCTCCCATGTCACGCGGTCCAGCCCCGGTATCTGGGGCAGATGGGCCTGCGCCTCCTGTTGGATGCGCTGCTGCTGTCCGATCGGGTCCAGTTGAAACTCGCCGTAGATGGTGACCGCCGACAGATCGATGACGTGGCAGACGTAAAGTTTCGCATCGAACTCCCGCGCGATCGCGACCCCGTAGGGGATGGTGCGGTTGGAGAAATCCGAAAAATCAGTGGCGCAGATGATGCTTCGGAAATTCATCCGCATACGACACCTCCTTTTGAATGGAATTCAACTCTTAACCCTCAGCCCTTGATCACCGCCAGGGGTGTCAGCCGAGCCACCCTCCGGGCGAGCCCGGCTCCGTGGACGACCGCCACCACTCGATCGACATCCTTGTAGGCCGCAGGCGCCTCTTCCGCCAGGCCGGCCATGCTACCGGCCCGTATCCGGATTCCGGCGGCTTCAAGCTCCCGGCGCAGGGCCGGACCCTGCACCGAGCGCTTGGCCTGGTGCCGGCTCATGGTGCGGCCGGCGCCGTGGCAGGTGGAGCCGAAGGCCTGGGACATGGAGCCTTCGGTTCCGACCAGCACCCAGCTGGAGGTGCCCATCGAGCCGGGCACCAGCACCGGCTGGCCGATGTCTCGGTAGACCGGCGGCAGCACCTCCGATCCAGGGCCGAAGGCTCGTGTGGCGCCCTTGCGGTGCACGCACACCTCCGCCATTCGTCCCCCCACCGCATGGGTTTCGACCTTGGCCATGTTGTGGGCGATATCGTAAATCTGGAAGAGGTGATGCGCTTTCACTTTGCCCGCGAGCACTTGCTCGAAGCTTCGGCGGATATGGTGGGCCAGCACCTGGCGGTTGGCGAAGGCATAGTTGGCGGCGGCTTTCATGGCAGCGAGGTAGTCGCGGCCGTCGCTGCTGCTCAGCGGCGCGCAGACCAGTTCGCGATCGGGCAGATCGATGCCGTATTTGCGAACGGCCTTCTGGAAGCGGTTGACGTAGTCGCTGCAAACCTGGTGCCCGAGCCCGCGCGAGCCGCAGTGGATCTGGACCGCCACCTGCCCGGCGAAAAGTCCGATGCGCCCGGCGATCGTTTCGTCCGCCACCTGTTCGACCACGTCGATTTCGATGAAATGGTTGCCGGCCCCGAGCGTGCCGACCTGATCCCTGCCGCGCTCCCGCGCGCGCGCGCTGACTTTCTCCGGATCCGCGCCGGCCAGACAGCCCTCTTCCTCCGTGCGCTCCAGGTCCGCCGCGCTTCCAAATCCGCGCTGGACCGCCCAGCGGGCGCCTTTTTCCATGACCCGGTCCAGCTCGCCGGCGGTGAGCCTGACCGGACCGCCCCGGCCCACGCCGCTCGGGCAGTTGGCGTATAGCGCCGACGCCAGATCATCCAGGTGAGGTTGGATTTCTGCCATGCTCAGTTGACTGGCCAGCAAGCGGACACCGCAGTTGATGTCGTAGCCGACGCCGCCCGGCGAAATTACGCCGTCCGGCAGCGCCGTCGCCACCACGCCGCCGATGGGAAACCCGTACCCCTGGTGCATGTCCGGCATGGCCAGAACATAATTGACGACGCCCGGCAGGGTGGCGGTATTGACCAGTTGCTCCAGGCTGCGGTCGCCGAGCACGTTTTCGATCAGCGTTTCATCGGCGTAAAACCGGGCCGGCACCCGCATGTCCGCCCGAAAGGAAGCCGGGATTTCATAGAGGTAGGCGTCGATTCGGCGTAGGTCTCGGATGTGCACCATGGGGAGCCTCCTGCGCTCCGCGGGAAGGCCGGACGGCTTTTTTTAAAGGATCCGGGGCGACGGCGCGGCTTCATCTCGCCGACGCTGCGATGTTCGGCAGGCAGGCCTCCGCCCGCGGGGTTCGTGCAGCTTGGGTCCGGGCGCCATGCCACGGCCCTGATTCGTACGGCCGCCTTCGCGCTCATCACGGCGGGTTACACGTCGAACACCACGGTGACGACCAGGCCTTGCGGTCCGCTGCGGACGGCCAGCTCGTGAAAGGTGACCGCTTTCACGTGCTTTTCCAGCGCCACGACGCGGCCGCCGTGGATGACCGCCTTGAGCCGGCCGGGGGAAAGCTCCGTGAAATCGAACCGGCTGAAGATCAGGGATTCGGTCTCCGCCCAGAACGCCAGCTCGCTCAGCCAGGCCACCAGCAGACTCTCACGGTCGACCGCTTCCAGTTCGATGCGCTTCACGACGCTGACGTCATCGCCGGGGCCTGAGCCCAGCAGCAAGCTGTTCAGCCCCGCCGCGGCATTCGCAAACAGCTCGGAAAGATTCCGGCCGTGAATGCGCAGCGCCCGATCCGCCGTATGTTCGACTTCTTCGAACCTCATGGGCGTGTCGACTCCCGCGGGCGTCACTGGTGTGGGGCGAATGCGCCTGTCTGCACCGGTGCGGGAGGAGACTGAGCGGGGCCGAAGCAGTCGGGCGGCTGCAAGGTGGAATGATTGAGTATGTAATGAGCACCCCCCGGATGTCAAGCGTTCCCAATCGGAAGGGCTCATCGCCGTTGGGTGAAAATGGCTTTACACGCTGCGGCCGGCCGGCATATAACCTCCTCGTGAGCGAGGCGATTTTCATTCAGCTCCCAAGGAGGCGATTCGATGAAAGCCGTTTTTTTCGAAACTCACGGTGAGATCGACGTTTTGCGCTACGGAAGCGTGCCTGATCCGGTCCCGGCCCCCGGGCAAGTGGTGGTGCAGGTCAAGGCGTGCGCGCTGAATTTTCTAGACATCTGGGTGCGGCGCGGCTGGCCGGGTTTGAAGCTGGAAATGCCGCACTGGTGCGGCGCCGACGTGGCCGGCGAGATCGCCGCGCTCGGGCCGGGCGTGCCCGGGTGGACGGTGGGGCAGCGGGTGGTCGTCGACCCCGGGATCAACCGGGTCGAAGACGAGTTCACCCGGCGCGGGGCGGCGTCGGTCAGTCCGGGGTACAGCGTTCTGGGCGAGCATGTCCGCGGCGGAGCGGCCGAGTATGTGGCCGTGCCTGCCGCCAACCTGGCCGCGATGCCCGAGGGGTTGGATTTCGCTGCTGCCGCCGCACCGCTGCTGGTCGGTCTGACGGCCTGGCGCATGCTGATCGACCGTGCCGGCCTCAAGCCGGGCGAGACCGTGCTGGTGGTGGGCGCCGGCGGCGGAGTGAACAGCATTGCCATTCAAGTCGCTAAACTCGCCGGCGCTACGGTGCTGGTCGTGGCGGGCGATGCGGAAAAGTCCGCTAAGGCCCAAGAGCTGGGCGCCGATACGGTCATCGACCGTTCGAAAACGGACTGGGTCCGGGAGGTTTTGAGGATCACAGGCAAACGCGGGGTTGACGTGGTGGTCGACAACGTCGGTCGGGCGACGCTGGCCGGCAGCATGCAGGCGGTGGCGCGCGGCGGCCGCATCGTGATCGTGGGCAACACCAGCGGGCCCAAGGCCGAGATCGACATCCGCTTCATCTTCGGAAAGCAGATCAGCCTGATCGGCAGCACCATGGGCAGCCACCAGGATTTTCGGACCGTCACCGATCTGCTTTGGAAGCAAAAGCTCAAGCCGGTGATCGATCGGGTGTTTCCCCTGAGCGACGGGATCGAAGCCTACCGCCGGATGGAGGCCGGGGGGCATTTCGGCAAGATCCTGCTTGAGCCCTAAGAACGGCGGCGGGTGACAATGGTGGACAATGGGGACGTTGGACAATGGGGACGTTGTTGCGTTGTTGATATGATTGGATGTTTGATGCGTTGCGAGCGTTGGGATCGTTAGAAGCATTTAGAGTCTTAACAAAAGAACCCGAAAAGGTTTATTGCGGCATCGTGTTCAAGCCCTCGCCCTGCGCGGCCTGCCTTAGCCTTTCATCATAACAGGCGAAAAGGAAATCATCCGTGATAACTGAAGAGACTGCGAGAGCCGAGGCAAGGTGGATAGCATCGAAACCCCGCAGGTTGTGGTTGACAATCACCTTGTGAATCGTCTCGTTCAGCCGATTATCCACCGCGACAATGACAAAGCTCGACCAGTCTTCATGAAATGCGCTTATGACCTTCTGAATGAGCGATTTCTTGACCCGAGCCTCCGCAGCTTTGCGATAAACAACAGCTGCCAACTCAGCGTATGCAACTGCCGAGGTGCTGATGGCCAGGGCGGATTCCCAGGCCGTAATGACCTCCGTGGAATATTTCTCTTCGAAATACCTCTTCACCAGGGCGCTGGTGTCCAAATAGAGGATCATCTCCGGTCCTCTATCACAATCTCGGATACCGATTTTCCGGGCAGTTTGACCGGCTTGGGAATATTCCGCCTGATCTCACGCGTGGGAAGGATGACCTGGCCCCTCAGCACCAGCAGTTGCAATGCCCGGAGCAACGAGGAGCGCCGAGAGTTCTCCTTGACGACCCGCGCAATGACTCGGCCCCTCTCGGTGATCAGCACATCATCGCCCTTTTTGACCAACGCGATGTACCGGCTTAACTGATTTTTCAATTCCTTGATGCCTGCGGTAATCATATTTCAACCCCGACAAAGTAGCTACTTTTTATTTAATGTAGCCCTTTCGTTTTGCGGTGTCAATGTCAATAAAGGAGCGTGACGACATGGCTCAATGGGGATTGCCACTTTGAAAGAATCGCCGATCGTCAGACCCTACGCATAGCGCTTCATGACTGCGCGGAAAATGATGAGCTTCTGGATATCCTGGGTGCCTTCGCCCAGCGAGGAGCCCCACGCATCCATCGGGTATTTGTGGATGGGGTGCTCGAACATGACCGAGGCGGCGCCGAAGATGTCCGCGGCCCAGGCGGCTGTCTTGCGGGCAGCCTCAACGGCCAGGAATTTTGCGATCGAAGCCTCCTCGCGGAACTCTTCGCCGCGGTCCACCTTCCAGCACACTTTCCAGAGCGCCAGCCGCGCCGCCTCGATCTCGGCATACCGTTCGGCGATTTCAAACGACTTGGCCTGGTGGTCGGCGATCCTCTGGCCGAAGGCGGTGCGCTTCACGGCCCGCCGTAGCGCCAGGTCGAAAGCGCCGGCGGCGGTGCCCAGCGTCAGGGCGGCGATCGCTACCCGGCTATGGGTGAAAATCTGCAGCACCTGCGCCAGTCCATCACCCCGCCGGCCGAGCAGGTGGTCCGCGGGCACCACCGCATCTTTCAGCTCCAGCCGGGTGAGATCCGATGGCAGCCAGACCTGTTTGTTCAGCCGGGTGCGCCGGACTTCCGGTTGGTGGAGGTCCACCAGAAACATGGAAAGCCGATGGGTGCGGTCAGCCGTGGGGTCGGTGACCGCCGTGACCACGGCCAGGTCGGCGACGGCACCGTTGGTCACGAACGACTTGGTGCCGGTGAGCCTCCAACCGTCGGATACGGCTGTGGCCCGCATCGCGATCGCAGCCACATCGCTTCCGGCATGGCCCTCGGTGTTGCCGAGGCACATGATCGATTTCCCCTTTATGGCCTGTTCCGCGTAACGGCGCTGCAGTTGTTGAGATCCGAAAAGAAATAACCCCATCATACCGAGGTCGGCATGGGCGAGGGCCGCGATGGCCGCGCCCGGTGAGCGTTGGGCGAGTTCCTGCGCGAAGAGGGCCTCTCGAAAGGCCGATGCCTTGACCAGGCGGCCCTCTGCAAGATGGAAGCCGTATCCGCCGGCCCGGCCCAACCCTTCAAAAAACTCCCTCGGCAAGTGTCGCTGCCGGTACCAGGAATCCAGGCTTGCTTCCAGCTCCACCCGGAGAAGGTCCTTGAATAGTGCAACTTCAGCCAGCAGTTCTTTTGGCATTGAAAAATCCATACTTCACCTCCTGGTCTTCGCCCCGCACCGGCCGGTCTCCTGCCAATACTATGATGAACCGCTTGCTTCAGGCAATTTATATTTTAGAGTTAGGTCTGATGGATAGAAAAAACAAAAGAATCTGAATAAGGTTTTTTTATTTGATAGTTTTATTGCAATTGGGGTTCGCCTTATGCTACTAAAATGGCAGCCAGATTGCTATCTCTCTGCCGTTGTTCCAGCTGCGTGCTGTGGGATCATGATATCGCTTCCGATGACCGCGAACTGCAGGCTTAAGAGAGGGCGCCATGAAAGAGCTGATCGAATACATCGCGAAAGCCTTGGTTGATTATCCCGAACAGGTGAGCGTCAACGTACTGGAGGGCAGTCAGGCGACGGTGCTGGAGCTCAACGTGGCCAAGATGGACCTGGGCAAAGTGATCGGTAAGCAGGGCCGTACGGCCAAAGCCATCCGCACGATCCTTGGCGCGGCTTCCGCGAAAAACAAGAAGCGCGCCATGCTTGAAATCGTGGAATGACGTCCATTTTGAAAGGCATCTTTGCATTTCATTTCTTCCGCGCCAACCCCTTTTATCCGGAGGAGACAGGCGGCGTTCAATGCCTCCTGCCGCCGCCGGTCAGCCTCTAAGCCCGCGGGAAGATCCTGACGCCCGATTATTCAGCCTGCGCCTATCTTCACCAGGCAACCATCCTGACGGCCTCATCCCAGGGGCAGGCCATCGCGGGTCCCTTTCGCCACGAGCGCACACCCTTGACGTGTTTTAATCGCGTTGCATATATTTTCACGACGGATCGCGTCGCCGAACATTGACCTTTCACGCTCGACTCAAGAAAAGAAGGATGCCTCTCATGCCGAAGACCCGAATTGCCCTTCCGGACACGATCGATTATCTGTCCATCCTCGACGAACACGGTGGCGTTGACACGGCCCTCGAACCGGCCATCGACGGTCCCTTCCTTTTGAGACTGCATCGAACGATGCTGTTGGCGCGCCGATTCGACGAACGCCTGCTGAGCCTTCAGCGGCAAGGCCGAATCGGGACGTTCCCGCCCATTTCCGGCCAGGAGGCTGCCCACCTGGGGGCCGTCGCCATGTTGCGCGCCTCCGACTGGGTCGTCCCGGCATTCCGGGAAATGGCGGCCGACATCTGGCGCGGCCGGTCGCTGGAGAGCATCATCGTCTACAACAACGGTTTCAACGAAGGCAGCCGCATTCCCGCCGATCGCAACGACCTGCCCATATCCGTACCGGTGGGTTCGCAGATCCCGCACGCGGTGGGCATCGCATGGGCCATGCGGTACCGCGGGAAGGACGACGTCGCCATGACCTTCTTCGGCGACGGCGCGACCTCCCAGGGGGACTTCCACGAGGGACTCAACTTCGCCGGCGTCTTCCAACTGCCGGTGGTATTTGTCTGCCAGAACAACCAGTGGGCCATATCGATTCCGCGTTCCAAACAGACCCGCTCCAAAACGCTGGCGCAAAAAGCGATCGCTTACGGAATCCCCGGGATCCAGGTTGACGGCAATGACATTCTGGCCGTCTACGTCGCCGCCCGGGAGGCGGTCGAGCGCGCTCGGGCCGGGGGCGGGGCCACCCTGATCGAGTGCGTCACCTACCGCATGGCCGTGCACACCACGGCCGACGATCCCAAACGCTACCGGACGGAAGCCGAGGTGGAGGAATGGCGCCGCAAAGATCCCATCCCCCGCTTCCAGGGCTACCTCATGGCCAAGGGGCTTTTGAACGAAGGCGCCGTTAAGGCCGAGGAGGAGGCAATTGCGGCCGAAATCCAGGCTGCGGTGGAGCGCGCGGAGGAGGAGATGAAAGCCTTGGGAGATCCGGCGCTCATGTTCGAGCACGCCTACGCCGAGATGCCGGCTAGCCTCAAAGAGCAGCGCGCGGACTTCATGCGGTTCATGGCCGAGGCGCAGAAGGAGGAGAAACATGCCTAAGATGACCATGGTGCAGGCCCTGAACCTGGCCCTGCGGCAGGAGATGGAGAAGGACGACGGCGTCATTGTGCTGGGAGAAGACGTGGGCGTGGACGGCGGGGTCTTCCGCGTGACCGACGGCCTGATCGAAGCCTTCGGGGAGCGTCGCGTGGTGGACACCCCGCTCGCGGAATCCGCCATCGCGGGCATGTCGATCGGCATGGCCGTCTACGGATTGAGGCCGGTCTGCGAAATGCAGTTCGATGGATTCAGCTACTACACCATGCACCAGATCGAAGCCCACGCCTCGCGCCTGCGCTGGCGCTCCCAGGGAAGGTACCATGTCCCCATGGTCCTGCGGGCGCCCTACGGCGGAGGGGTGCGCGCCTTGGAGCATCACTCCGAGAGCCGTGAAGCCTTTTGGGCGCACATCCCGGGCCTCAAGATGGTGATCCCTTCCGGTCCCCGCAACGCGCGGGCGCTTCTGATCAGCGCCATCCGCGATCCGGATCCCGTCATCTTCTACGAGCCTAAGGCCGTTTACCGCGCGTTCCGGGAGGAGGTCCCCGAGGAGGAAGAGGCGCTGCCCATCGGCCGGTCCCAGCGCGTGCGCGAAGGCCGGGACCTCACCCTGATCGCTTACGGTGCCATGATGCGGCCGACGTTGGAGGCGGCCGAGGAGCTGAAACGCAAGCAGGGCGTCGAGGCCGACGTCATCGATCTGCTGACGATCGCGCCTCTGGACGATTCCCTGCTGGTCGAATCCGCACGCAAAACCGGACGCGTGGCCGTGGTGCACGAGGCTCCGCGCAGCTTCGGACCGGGGGCCGAAGTGGTGGCCCGCCTGGTGGAAAAGGCATTTTATCACCTCGAGGCGCCGGTGGCACGGGTGACCGGCTACGATGTCGTCATCCCGCTGTTCAGCCGTGAAAAATACTACCTGCCGGCGGTTCCGCGCATCATCGACGCGGCTCGTCATCTGCTTGCGGCCAATTAAGGAGGCGAACATGGCCAAGGAGTTCAAGCTTCCGGATCTGGGGGAAGGAATCCACGAAGGCGAGGTGCTGGCCGTGCGGGTCAGCGTGGGGCAGGCCGTAAAGGAGGGCGACATCATCCTGGAGATTGAAACCGACAAGGCGGCGGCGGAGATTCCCTCGCCGTACACCGGCACTGTTTTAGAAATCCGTGTCAAGCCCGGCGACACGGTCAAGGTCGGACAGGTGCTGATGACCTTCTCCGCGCCCGGGGAAAAACCCGCGGCGGTCCCCGAACCGTCCGCAGCCGGTCCAAAGCCGGCAGCCGCGCCGGCGCCGGCGGCCGCCGCCTCCCAGGCCCCCGGCCCGCGTCAGGGCCCGGTCCCGGCCTCGCCGGCGACCCGTCGCCTGGCCCGCGAGTTGGGTGTGGACCTATCGCTGGTGCCGCCCAGCGGCGCGGCGGGTCTGGTCACCGCCGATGACGTGCGTGCGTTTGCCGCACGCGGCAAAGCATTGGAAGCCCCGGCTGCCGTGCGTCCGCAACCGGCCGTGGATAGCCCTGCGCCCGCCCCCGACCGCCCCCCGGAGCTGCCCGATTTTTCTAAATGGGGCCCGGTGGAGCGAGTGCCCTTCCGGTCCATCCGCCGGGCCACGGCCAAGCAGATGAGCCTGGCCTGGTCCCAGATCCCCCACGTGAACAGCCAGGACTATCTGGACGTCACCCGGCTTGAGGCTTTCCGCCGGAAGCACAAGAAAGACGTTGAAGCGCTCGGCGGGCGCCTGACGTTCACCGTTTTTGCGCTCAAGGCCGTGGCGACGGTCCTGAAGGCCCATCCGCGGATCAACGCCAGTTTAGACACGGCCGCCGGCGAGATTGTCCTGAAAAAGCACTATCACATCGGGGTGGCCGTGAACACCGAAGAGGGGCTCGTCGTCCCCGTGGTGCGCGACGTCGACAACAAGAGCATCAAAGAACTCGCCGTCGAGCTCCACGCACTCGTGCAAAAGGCCCATGCACGCAAGATCAGCTTGGAAGACTTCCAGGGCGGGACGTTCACCATCACCAATGCCGGCGCGTTGGGGGGATGGACGTTCGCACCGATCATCAACCATCCGCAGGTGGCGATCCTCGGGCTCGGACAAGGCCGGCTTCAGCCGGCGGTCGTGAAGGGCGAGAAAGGGCTGGCGATCGCCCCGCGGCTCATCATGCCCGCGGTGCTGTGCATCGACCATCGCGTGCTGGACGGAGCCGACGCCGTGAATTTCCTGAAACGCTTCAAGCAGATTGTGGAAGACCCGGACGAACTGCTGATGTCGCTGGTTTAATTTCGGGTTTAGCAATTTGGATTTCCGACGGGAGGGACCCCCATGGTGATGGGTGAACTGGCGCGGGATGCCGAGCTGCTGGTGATCGGCAGCGGGCCCGGCGGGTATGCCGCCGCGTTCCGGGCGGCCGACCTTGGTCTGGACGTGACCCTGGTGGACACCGCGCCGCGGCCGGGAGGTGTCTGCCTCTACAAGGGATGCATCCCCTCCAAGACCTTTCTGTTTCTCTCGGAACTTATTTTTGATGCCGCTCGGGCCAAGACCATGGGGGTCGCCTTCGATCCCCCGCGGGTCGACCTGACGGGCCTGCGCCGCTGGAAGGCCGAAGTGATTGAAAAGATGGCCGGCGGGCTGATGAGCCTGACCAAACGCCGCGGGATTCAGCTCGTCAGCGGGCGGGCCGTGTTCGAGTCCTCCGAGAGCGTGCGGCTGCACGACGCCGAGATCAGCCGCATCCGCTTCCGGCAGGCCATCATCGCCACGGGCTCCCGCCCCATCCCCTTTCCCGGCACGGAGTTCACCGCCGGCCGCCGGATTATGAGCTCCACCGGGGCGCTCGCACTCGCGGATATACCGGCATCGCTGCTCATTCTGGGCGGCGGGTACGTTGGGCTCGAGCTGGGCACGGTGTACGCCGCTCTCGGCAGCCGGGTGAGTTTAGTGGAGCTGCAGGACCGGCTCCTGCCGGGTGTGGACGCGGATTTGGTCGCCCCCTTGCAGCAGTGTTTGAGGACGATCTTTGCCGACATATGGCTGAACACCCGGGTGAACCGCCTGCAGGAGGATGAGCGCGGGGTTGCGGTGAGCTTTGAAGGTGAAGGCGTCGTTCCCGAGCAGCGCTTCGATCGCGTGCTGGTGGCCATCGGACGAAAACCCGCCACCCAGGGGCTGGGGCTCGAACACACGCGTGTGCAGCTGGATGCGAAGGGATTCATCCAAGTGGACGCACAGCAACGTACGTCGGATGAGCGCATCTTCGCCGTCGGCGATGCCGTCGGCGGCATGATGCTCGCCCACAAGGCCAGCTACGAAGGCAAGGTGGCCGCCGAGGTGATCGCCGGCAACCCCTCTTCCTTCGACGTGCGCGCCATCCCGGCGGTGGTCTACACCGACCCCCAGATCGCCTGGTGCGGCATCACTGAAGAGCAGGCCCAGCGGGACCACCTCGCGGTGAAGGTGCAGCGGTTTCCGTGGAAATTCTCCGGCCGCGCCACCACCATGGGTGCGACCGAGGGGCTGACCAAGATCATCGCCGATGCCGAATCCGGAAGGATCCTCGGCGTCGGCATCACCGGCCGTGATACCGAAGGCCTGATCGCGGAGGGGGTCCTGGCCATCGAGATGGGCGCGCTCGTCGAGGACATGGCTGCCAGCATGCACCCCCATCCGACGCTTTCTGAAACCGAGGGTGAAGCTGCCGAGCTCTTTCTCGGCCACGCCACGCACATTTTGGGGAAGAGCTCAAAGCTCAAAGTTGGAAACTGAAAGCTTTTTTTCCGATTTATCAGACCGGCCATTGAATCTGCCATTTTTTGGCATCCGACCAACCGGCGAAGCCGGGCAGCGTTTCATCAATTGCGGGTTTTATATAACGCTTTGAGCTTAGCGTGCCTCGCAACGCGGCATGCCCTGTAATGGTCGGTCTATCTTTAATCCTTCGCGGTGAGCTTCGAGCTTCCAGCTTTAAGCTTATCTATCCAGTCCCCGGGCATCTGCACCGTGACGACCTCCCCGCGGGCACACACGGCGCCTTTGGCCGACAAGCTGACGTCGAGCGTCACCTTTTTCCCCTTGATTTCCTTGACGCGTGCCCGCAGCTCCAGCACCGCATCGATCGGCGTCGGTGCCAGATAATCCACGCGCAGGGAGCCGGTGACGAAACGCACCGGCGGTTCGGTTCCCAGCTCCCGCCCCTCCTCACGGTATTTGGCGGCCGCGGCGGTGCCCGTGGCATGGCAATCGATCAAGGAGGCGATCAGTCCGCCGTACACATAACCGGGGATCGCCGTATGGTAGGGGCGCGGCTGAAAGCGGCACACGCTCTCCTCCCTGTCCCAGAAACTCTTGATCTGCAGACCGTGCGGATTCAAGCGCCCGCATCCATAGCAGTGGCTCACGTCGTCCGGGTAATAATCCTGAAACGCCTTCACGGTGAGGGGGCTCCTTTCTGGGGCCGGGGAAAAAACCAAACCCGGCAACAAGAGCAGCAAGCGCGCAAAAAAAGAAAGACCGGCGAGCACGGTGCCCGCCGGCCTCGGGGTCATGGGCGTCAGTCCTCCCAAACCATCCGGGCTATTCCCCCTTCTGATACTTGAAGGACAGGCTGACCCGCGCCCGGAAGGCGGTCGCCTTGCCATTCTCGATTTTCAGGTCGAGTTTGGTGATTTCGGCCACACGCAGGTCTCTGAGGCTCTTGGAGGCGGTATCCACCGCGTTCTTCGCTGCATCCTCCCAAGACTTGGTGCTGGTGCCAATCAGTTCAATGACTTTGTAGATACTTTCGGCCATGGAATCCTCCTTTTTGGTGAGTACGGATGATCGCAGTGTCGGAGGCGGCTGGGGACGATCCCCGGTCCCTCCGGGGGAGAAAAGGTGCAACCGCCTCCGCAAACCGCGCAAGACGGCCGTCGACTACAGGCGACTGGGTTCCGAAAGCCCGTTCAAGGCGCGTTGACGCACCCGCGCGCGCCGCCGAAACGATCGAAGTTCGCCGATGGGATCGGCAGCATGGGCGTGAGATTTCTACCTACATGGAAACAACGCTTGAAGTCAAGTCGCCGCCGGAGTGCCGAGCCGAATGCCTTGCCCCGGCATCGCTGCCGGCTCCTTCGCTGTCTTCGAACGGACCCCGGCCGCCGCACTCATCCGTCATCGTTTTTCGAGCGATGGTCGGTCCCCATGGAATTATCTCGCGCCAGCCTGCCTTCCAGCAACTGAAAGGCTCCAAACACGGCGCCGCCCGCCAGGGCGATCCACGCGCTTATTTGAAACAGGCCGAAGGAGCCCAGCCTTGCGTAAAGAGCTCCGTTGATGAAAAAGCCCACCATCAATCCGAGACCGTAGGTCAGGGCGTTGTTCACCGCCTGGCCCACGTTTTTGGCGCCTGGCGGCGAGAGGCGATCCATGTAAAGAATGCTGGCCATATGGAAGGATCCGTACGTCATGGCATGCATGACCTGGGACAGCAGGATGGCCCCCGGCGCCGAGACGGCTCCCAGGATCAGCCAGCGCAGCGTTGCAGCGCCAAATGAGGCGAGCAGCACGCGTTCGAGCGCAAATCGATTGAAAATCGCCTCCGAGTAAAGCATGGCCAGAATTTCGGCCGACGAGGCCACAGCCCAGCTCACGCCAATGAAGGTGCTGGAATAGCCGAGGGTTTCGAGGTGGATAGAGAAGAATCCGTAATACGCTCCGTGGCTCACCAGCATCAGAAAGCCACAGGCGAGGAAAACGACCGGCCGTCGGTCCAGCAGCGCCCTGGCCCCGTGGGCCAACAAGGATTTCGGTGACCGGCGGTCGCGGGGCACCGTAACGGAAATCAAGGCGAGCAGCAGTGAGCCGATCAGGATGGATAGAATGATCACCCGCACGGAGAACAGCTCGATCAGCTTTCCGAAGGCCAGTACCACCGTGATGAAACTGATGGACCCCCAGAGCCGAATGCGGCCGTAGTTTTTTTTCTCCCGGCCCAGGGTGTCCATGGTGATGGCCTCCAGAAACGAGATGACCGGTGAGTAGAAAATGCCGTACCCCACGGTGATCAGGGCCATGATCGCAAACTCCTCCGTGAACAGAAAGAGGGCCCAGGCCGCGGCACCAACGATGTTGCACAGGATGTAGATCGGCCGCCGTCCCATGGTCCGGTCCGCCAGCGCCCCCCAGACCATCGGAAAGATCACCATCGTGACCGATCGCAACGCGGACAAGGCGCCGATGTGGAACCCAGAGAACCCCAGATGGTAGCAATACAGGTTGAAGTAGGGCAGATACAGGCCCATGACGCCGAAATAGAGAAAATACTGCGAAGCGATCGCCGCCTTGGAGAATGGATGACCCACGGAGTTCAGACCGCCTCTCGCCTTAGGCTGAGAGGAAGATGCGTCGCACCGGTTTTTACTGCAGCGGTCAAATCGGTCTAATTGGGTCATTTCACAAAGGGGCGCCGCAGCCGGCACCTCGCTGAACCCGACCTCCGCTCATGGTGCGCCTAATTTAGACATTGCCGGTTCAACCACCTGGAGTGGCCCGCGTGACAGCATCCATCATACGGCAATTTTGGCGGCGGGGCAAAGCGTATAGAGGGAGATTCGCGTCGGATGGTAAAGAATCGCTCCGCTCCGGTTTACAAAGAAAAAACGAGATGCTATTTTTCCTCAAATGCAACCAGTTCTGCGATACGACCGAGACCCAGCGGAGAAATCCCTGCGCCCGGCGATCGGCCGCGCGAGCCAGCGTATAACGCAGACTTGAAAAGCAAGCCCGGGCGGAGGGGTGTCGATCCGCGCGGAGCCGACCAGGAGGCGGGCATGGACATCATCAAGATCCGCTTTGCAGCTGACTTCGAGGACCTCAGTAGCGGTATCGAAAAGACCATCGAGGACATGTTCCGATCCCTCAGTCCGGTCTTCAGTCTGGCCGAGCGCAGCTGGAAGCCAGCGATGGACATGAACGAAACTCCGGAGCAGATCATGATCCTGGCAGAGGTGGCTGGCGTCGACAAGGATGACCTGGAGGTGGAGATCAGCAGCAAGGCTATCCGGATCCGTGCGATGCGGCCGCCGCGGAACTGCGGTCCGGACGCCACCTACCGGTTGGCCGAGATTCAGTACGGTCGGTTTGAACGCGTCTTGTTTCTGCCCGCGCCCATCGACCCGGAGATTGTTTCGGCGGCCTACATGAACGGAATGCTGGAAATTCGCCTGGCCAAACTGCCCCAAGAGGCGATGCGCACCGTTGCGCTGACGGAAGACTAACCGCCGGAGCGATACGAACGGCAGCCGAGATCATCCGCCCGCCGATGGCGGAAGGTGTCGGAATTCTGGAGGACTTAATGACGGAGCATGCCACCTCTCTTCCATCCCCCCCGGATGCACTTCCGGGGCAGCTGCCCATCCTTCCGCTGTTCGACGCCGTGCTGTTTCCCAAAATGGTGCTGCCCCTGATGGTCATCCAGGAAGAATCGATCCAATTGGTGGACGAAGTCATGGCCAAAGACCGCCTGCTCGGCCTGGTGGCCTCCACTCAGGGCGAGGATCCGAAACCGGAACAGGTGAAAGCCGCGCTGTCGCCCGTGGGCACCGGTGCCTTGATCCTCAAGATGGCCAAGACCCATGACAACCGCACCCAGCTCCTGGTGCAGGGTCTGAGCCGTTTCCGCATCCGCGCCTTCGTGGATGGCAAGGCCTTCCTTGAAGCGCAAGTCACCGCCTTGAAGGACCTGGGAGAGAAGGATAACGAAACCGAAGCGCTCATGGCCCACGTCGCCAGCCAGTTCGGTCGGATCGTGGAGCTTTCACCGGGGCTGCCCCAGGAAATCGGCCAGATGGCCCGCTCGATTCAGGACCCCGGGACACTGGCCGACATGGTGGCCTCCAGCATCCAGATCAACTTGGAGGAGAAGCAGAGAGTCCTTGAGCTGGAGCAGGTGAATGAGCGGCTCCGGGAGGTGGTCCGTCTGGTCAACCACCAACTGGAGATTCTGGAGTTGGGCAAAAAGATCCAGACCCAGGTCAAGGGGGACATGGAAAAGAGCCAGCGTGATTATTACCTGCGCCAGCAGCTGAAGGCCATCCGCGAGGAACTCGGCGAGAAGGACGACGCCTCGGGAGAGATCGACGAGCTGCGCCGGAAGATCCTCGCCAAGGACCTGCCCGAAGAGGCCCGCAAGGAGGCTGACCGGGAATTGGAGCGCCTGGCGCGCATGCACCCCTCTTCGGCCGAATACACGGTGGCGGCCACCTATCTCGACTGGTTGACGGCACTGCCCTGGCGCGACGCCACCGCGGATCGCCTGGACATCCCGCGGGCGCGCAAGGTTTTAGACGATGATCACTTCGGTCTGGAAAAGCCCAAGCGGCGCATCATCGAATACCTGGCCGTGCGCAAGCTCAAGCCGAACTCGAAGGGCCCGATCCTGTGCCTCGCCGGGCCTCCCGGTACCGGAAAGACGTCTCTGGGGCAGTCCATCGCCCGGGCCCTGGGGCGCAGGTTCCACCGCATTTCCTTGGGCGGGGTGCGCGACGAGGCCGAGATCCGCGGGCATCGACGCACCTACGTCGGCGCGCTGCCCGGCCGGGTCATCCAGGGCCTGCGCCGCGCGGGATCCAACAACCCGGTTTTCATGCTGGATGAGATCGATAAGGTCGGCAGCGACTTTCGCGGCGATCCTTCTTCGGCGCTGCTGGAGGTGCTGGACCCCGAACAGAACAAGTTTTTTTCGGACCATTACTTGGATGTGCCCTTCGATTTGTCAAAGGTGTTGTTCATCGCCACGGCCAACGTGCTGGACACGATCCCGCCCGCCCTGCGGGACCGAATGGAGGTCCTGAACCTGGTGGGCTATACCCTGGACGAGAAGCTGAAGATCGCCCACCGCTACCTGATCCCGCGTCAACGCGAGGAGCACGGCTTGGCCGCCAAGCAGATCCGGATCACCTCGAGCGCCGTGCGCGAGATCATCAACGGCTACACGCGCGAGGCCGGCCTCCGGAACCTGGATCGGGAAATCGCCGGCATTTGCCGGTATGCAGCCAGCAGGATCGCTCAGGGGCGGGCCAAGTCCGTGAACGTGGGACGCAGCGGGCTGCCCGGCATCCTGGGGCCGGTGCGCTTCATCGATGAGCCGCGGGCGCGTGTCACCACGCCGGGGATCGCCACCGGTCTGGCGTGGACGCCGGTCGGCGGGGAGTTGCTTTTCATCGAGGCCACTGCCATGAAGGGCAAGAAGGGATTAACCCTCACCGGGCAGCTGGGAGACGTCATGAAGGAGTCGGCGGCGGCCGCGCTCAGTTTCATCCGGGCCAACAGTGCGGCCTTGGGGATCGACGAGCAATTCTATGAAAATCACGACATCCACATCCACCTGCCCGCCGGCGCCATTCCAAAGGACGGGCCCTCGGCCGGGGTCACCCTGCTGACGGCGCTTACGTCGCTGTTCACCAACCGGGCGGTCCGTCAGGACCTGGCCATGACCGGCGAGATCACCTTGCGGGGGCAGGTGCTGCCGGTGGGAGGCATCAAGGAAAAGGTCCTGGCGGCCCACCGTGCGCGCGTCTCATCCCTGATTCTGCCGGCCAGGAACCGCAAGGATGTGGAAGACATCCCGAAAAAAATCCAGAAGGAAATCCGGTTTCATTTCGTCGACCGGATGATGGACGTATTGGAGTTGGCCCTCACCAAAGAAGAACGCAGACCCAAACCACGCAAACGCCGAAAAACATGACAGCTTCAAGAACACTCCCAACGCGCGACCGCGCAGCCACGCCGAACCTGCCGGAAACCGGCACGCGTCCGCTGCGGAATGCCTTGTCGTTGGCGCTTGCCGTCGCTCTGCCGCTGATGTTTCTGGCAAGCTGCGCCGCCCCCGCTCGCTCCGTGCCGCCGCCTCTGCCACCGGCGCCGGCCCCACGCCCGGAGGCCGCGGCTCCGGAAGCCCGCCCGGGCGAGCCCCGGCCATACAAGGCCCTGGGGCTGTGGTACCAGCCCTTGTCCGACTCCAAGGGCTTCCGCCAGGAGGGAATCGCGTCGTGGTACGGGCCGGATTTTCATGGCAAACGCACCTCCAGCGGTGAGACGTACGACATGCATGGGCTGACCGCCGCTCATAAGACACTACCGCTCGGAACCCTCGTCCGGGTTCGGAATCTGCAAAACCAGCGCACCGTCGACCTGCGGATCAACGACCGCGGGCCTTTTGTCGGAACCCGCGTGATTGATTTGTCCTACGAGGCGGCTCGGCAGCTGGGAGTCATCGGACCCGGGACCGCGGCGGTGGAGGTGGTTGCCATCGGCGTCCTGGCCGGCAGCTCCGTCGACCTTTACTCCGGCAACTTCACCTTCCAGGTCGGGGCCTTCACCAACCGGGAGAGCGCTGAAAAATTGAGAGCCGATTTGAATCCCCGTTTCGGGAACGCCCACATCGTCGAGTTCAACCGGGGCGACCGGTTGTTCTACCGGGTGCGGATCGGAAAAACGAGCTCCCTGGAGGAGGCGGCCGCGTACGAGGCACATCTTATCCGCAACGGCTTCCCGGACGCCTTTGCAGTGGCGGACTAGCAGCAAAAAGAACGCCTCGCATCCAACCCAATAGCAGTTTGCGCGCATCGCGAAGGCCTCCAGCCGCGGAGCGCTGCGGACGGCATCGACCGGCCGGAGCTGTTCGAACTCCGGCCCAGAAACGGCGCGGCACGGCTGCGGTTCGTGTCATCCTCGAACCAGCGTCGCTCAGCTCAGGTGTTGGTTGCTTTTCAATTTTCGGGGTCGGGCGGGGCGGGTAGGGGAATCTTGAGGAACTGGACGCCTTCCTGCTGGAGGAGCTTTTCCTCTTCTTGGGTGCTGACTCCGCGGATGTTGCGGGGTTCCGCGACCCCGTAGTGAATCTTCAGTGCTTCGCTGGTGAATTGGCATCCGACGTTGTCGAAGTTTTTTTCGACGAACTCAACCACCTGCCGCCCCAACTGGGCCATGGCCCGATCTTCCTGCGAGTCCGTCTCTTTCGGTTTGAACCCCGAGGATGTCCTGATGGCAAATCGGGAAGGAAGCTTGATGATGTCTGTGTCGTTGCAGATCGGGCAGGCAATCAGCCCTTTCCGCTTCTGAGCGTTATACGCTGTCCGGTCTTCGAACCAGCCCTCGAAGGCATGCCCGTTTCCGCACTGTAAGTCGTATGCAATCATGACGCCGACCGTTCGAACCGAGCCGGGGCCACTCCCCGGCCTGAATGCAAGGGTAACCCGCCGCTTCGCCTTCGCGCTGGATTTATGCACGGATCTAGTATACCTTTACCATAACGTATGCGCACGGTTTCGTCAATTGAAAGAGTTTGTCCGAGGATATAGGGAGGAGAAGACAACGGCAATGAAACGCCTGTTCCGGTGGATGGCGGCGGTGTTGATCGGGATCACGGGGGTTAGCCCCTTGGGGTGGGCGGATACGGCGTATATTGTTGACAGTATCAAAGTGGCGTTGCGCTCCGCTCCAGGCAACGACCAAAAATCGATCGGAATGACGGAAAGCGGCCAGGCGGTGGAAGTCATCAAGTCCGGAGAGGAGTGGTCGCTGGTTCGGCTGGGAAACGGCACCGAGGGTTACCTGCTGTCCCGCTATTTGACGGCCGCGGCGCCGGTCCGTTTCCGCATCGATCAGCTGCAGGAGAAAAATAAGACCTTGAACGCGCAGGCTGCCGGCCTGCTTGAGGAGAACACCCGTTTGAAAGTCGAAAACGAGAAGCTGGCCGTCGCACTTTCGGCCGGTGAGAAGGAACTCGCCGCTTTGAAAGGTGATTTCGATACCTTTCGGGGAGAGGCGGCCGATGTGACGGCACTAAAATCCAGGGCCGCCGCGTTGGCGGCCGAGCTGGACCAAAAAAAGGAGGAAATTGCGCGATTGGAATCAGGCCCCCTGGCGATCCTGGAAAACGAAAACCTATACTGGTTTCTGGCAGGCGCCGCGGTGCTTATGATCGGGTTTCTTGCCGGGTATGTTGTGAAACGCCCGCGCCGGTGGTCGACGCTTAACTGATCCGGCGCCGGATGCCGCTTGGTTTGACACGACCCTTGCGAGCCCCGAAATAGGAAACACATGCAAATCCACCTCATCCTCATTTTACTCGGGATGCTGGCGCTTTCAGCCTTTTTTTCCGCTTCCGAAACCGCATTAGCGCTCTTCAGCGAGGCCAAACCCCTGCGCCTAACCAAAGCCGGAGGATGGATCGCCGACCTTCTCCAGCGCATGCAGGAAAACCCCCATCGCTTTTTTACCACGATTCGGATCGGCAACCATTTGGTGAACGTCGCAGCTTCCTGCCTGGCCACTCTGATCACGTTTCAGACCGTTTCCAGCCACGCACTCGGAATCGCCACGGGAATCATGACCCTGGTGATTCTGGTTTTCGGCGAGATCCTCCCCAAATCGCTGGCGCTGCGCAACCGTCTCCTCATCGCCCGTCTATCGATCGGCCCGATTTATTGGCTTTCCAAGCTTCTTTATCCGCTCGTGGTGTTCCTGAACTTTATTCCCCGCATGACCGAACGGATCCAGGGCCCGCCGCGCGTCACCGAAGCCGAGCTGCTGACCATGGTGGAGGCGGTCGAGGAAGACGGCCAGATCAAGGAACAAGAGAAAGAATTGATCCATAATATTTTTGAATTCGACGATACCAGCGCGTCGGAAATCATGACCCCCCGGGCAGACATGTTTGTCGTTGATATCAACACGAAGCCCGACCTGCCCGGGATTTTTAAATCCGGGTTCACCCGGATTCCCGTCATCGACGGGGATATGGATCACATCATCGGCATTCTCAACATCAAAGACCTGCTGCCGTCCTACGGCGGCCATCCGGCGATCGACCTGCGCCAGATCATGCGAGAACCCTATTTTGTCCCGGAGCACAAGAAGCTGGACAGGCTGCTGCAGGGTTTCAAGCGGCGCAAACAGCACATGGCGATCGTTGTCGACGAACACGGAGGGGTGTCGGGGATCATCACCCTGGAGGACGCGCTGGAGGAGATCGTCGGGGAAATCACCGACGAAACCGATGTCATCGAGCCGACGATCGTCACGGTCGCTCCCGGGGAGTGGCGCGTGATGGGAAAAACCGAAATCGGCGAGGTGAACGAGAAGCTGCAGATGAACATCCCCGACACGGGGGAATACGACACTTTTTCGGGGTATGTTTTAAATCAAACCGGCCGGATCCCCCGGGAAGAGGAGGAAATCCCCTTAGGGGAGTTCATGGCAGTGGTCAAGGCCCGCGAAGGCAACCGCATCATTGAATACAAGGTTCGCAAGCGGCTGCCTGCCGAGCCCTTGAGCGCATAGGGATGCCGGCGGAACCGCCGTCATCCCTATGCTTCACGATGCATGTCACCCTTCGCCGGTATTCCGGCAAGGACTTTTCAGGACTCAGCCTCTAATTGACCGCTTCCTTCAGGCCTTTGCCGGCCACAAACTTGGGGGATTTGGAGGCGCTGATCTTGATCTCCTCGCCGGTCTGGGGGTTGCGTCCTTTGCGGGCCTTGCGCTTGACCACTTTGAAGGTGCCGAACCCCACGAGGGTGACGGCGTCTCCTTTTTTCAGCGCCTTGGTGATGGAGTCCAAAACGCAGTCCACCGCGCTCTGGGCTTCCTTTTTGGTGCTGACGACCTGGGCCACTTCGTTGATGATGTCCGCCTTGTTCATCCGTGTCTCCTTTCCTTTCTTTCTCTAAATGCTGGGTTGAGATCCGGTCGGAGATGTAGTCTTTGCCTGCCGGCAGGCCTTCTCCGGGGCCGGTTCAAATGCTGTCTCGGCAGCTTTGGCAGTATTTTCGCGGCGTGCCCCTGCCGATCCAATGGAAGTTCATGATATGCTTTTTGCCGCACTTCGGGCAAAGGCACTCCACTTTAGATTTATCGTGGTCGATCACGACATCCGCATCGTCGTTCACCATTTCCTTGGGTGGTTTCTTGATCGACTTCATCGTTGGTTTTCGCTTTGGAGATGGCATGTCCAAACACTCCGTCAATGATCGCTGTGGCCTTGCCGGCAGGGCGCGGAGGCCGCTCCGACCCCCCCTCCGAGCCACGGCAGCGGCGGATTCGATCATGTCCCTGTCAGCTTTTCACGGGCTTCGATTTGGGTTTTGCAGCGGATACAGTGACGCGTAACCGGCCGAGCCTTGAGCCGCTCGATCGCGATATCCTCGCCGCACGATTCGCAGGTTCCGTAAACGCCCTCTTCAATATCTTGCAGGGTTTTACGGATTTTCTTGATCAGCATGCCTTCCCGGTCGCGGATGCGCAGGGTGAAGTTGCGCCCGGAATCAAACACGGCGCGGTCCAGCGGATCCGGAAGGCTTTCATCGCTTTCGCGGAGTCCGTTCACGGTCGAATCCGCATGGGCGAGGAGTTCATCCAACCAGCGGCTGAGCAAGTCTTTAAAGTACTTAAGGTCCTTGTCTTTCATCCATAGCATCCCGGGGCAAAGATCATAGGGCAGCGTTATCAAAAACATCCAACGCCGTCAACCGTTCGAAACGGGGCTTTCTTTATTCCCGAACGCCCCAATTTTATCAAGACTTTTCTGAACCCGGCCCCAGATAACGCCGATGAGAGCCGAATTCTTCTGGTTTGACTCCCGCCCGCCGTTTGACATGCATCGCAGAGTCGCCTACAATAAGGACATCCGGTTCGATGAACGACCATTTCATCCGCGATCGAAACGGAGCAGGCATGGAATCGAATCCCGAAAAGCGATGTGAAGATCGTCAGCATTGCGATGCGGCCATCGAATGGGCTTACTTCAACAAGGGGGCGTGCTTCAGCGCACGCATGTTGAACTTCAGTAACAGCGGTGGCTATTTCGTGTCAGGCCAACCGCTCATTCCGGGAGCCACCATTCTGATCCGGCTTCGGAATATCGACACCGCCGGTCCCGATGCTTGCGACCGCAGCGCGATGAGAACAACCGCCTTGGGCGAGGTCAAATGGTGCCGGGAGCTCAGCGACCCGTCGGCGGCCCGGTTCGGAATCGGGGTTCGTTACCATATCCCGGTTTAGCGAGCGCGATCCTTTTCACCGTCCGAGGTCTGCCCGAAGCCCCTGTTTCGATTTACCAATTCTTCTTCGATCCATTGCCCCATACACCGCAGTCTATTGTCATTCTCCATCGCGGGTCCTGCGATACGAATCCGAAAAAGGTAAAATGGAAATGCAACATCACTTGGTTAAAATCGCTTGGAACCTATTGCTGATCGTCGTCGGCAGCGTTCTGTGCGCCATCGCCATCAACGGCATCCTCATCCCCAACCAGTTTCTGGCAGGTGGCATTAGCGGCTTGAGTCTCTTCATTTATTATCTGTTTCCGTTTATGCCGGTTGGGGGCACTAATTTTGTGTTGAACATCCCTCTTTTCGTGGTGGGATGGCTGTTTGTGGGGCGGCGGTTTTTTTTCTACAGCCTGGCGGGGATGACCATTTTTTCAGCGGCGCTGTTTATTCACATGCCGGTGTTCCCCATTCACGACCCCCTGCTGAATGCCCTGACCGCGGGCATCATTTCGGGCGTCGGCAGCGGTCTCATCCTGAAATCGCTCGGCTCCGGTGGGGGGTTGGATATTCTCTCCGTCATTTTGCTCAAGCGCTTTTCAATCCGGATCGGCACCACCGTTATGGGGTTCAACTGTGCGCTGATGGCGGCTTCTCTCTTCCGCTTCAGCCTGGATATCGTTCTCTACACGCTGATCTATTTGTTCGTCACCACCCAGCTCATCAACCTGGTGGTTACCGGGCTCAACCAGCGCAAGGCCGTCATGGTGGTCTCCCCCCAATGGCAAGAAATCGCGCGCGAGATCATGGAAACCATGCAGCGCGGCGTGACCATCGTCAACGGCGAGGGCGGTTACACCGGCCAGGAGCTGCGCATCCTCTACTCGGTCATCACCTTCCAGGAGCTGTCCCGCTTCAAGGAGATGGTTCGCCAGCACGACCCCCAGGCGTTCCTGGTGGTGACCGAGACGCTGGAGGTGATGGGCAGGGGCATCGGAAACCAACCCCACTGGTAAAACAGCGGCTCCCGGCTGAATCGGCCCGCGCACAATTCCCATCGGTTTCGCGGCCCGGCGGCCTTCAAGCGAAAAGCCGGTGGGGGGAGCGCTTTTTTTTCAAAGGGATTTGGAATAAATCACTTTGGCATCGCCGGGGGCGTAGAAGTCTTCCAGCAGCGCTTCCTGCCGAAATCCTACCCGTTCGTAGAAGGATCGGGTGCTCGCATACTGGGCGCGTCCGGAGGTATCCGCGTAGAGGCGGGTGCCGCCCGCCAGGCGAGCCAAGCGCTCGGTTTCGCCCAGGAGGATTCTGCCGAGGCCTCTCCCTTGGGACTCCGGAGACACCACGATCCAATACAGGTCGAAGGCGGAGGCCGTCATCGGAACGGGCCCGTAGCAGGCATACCCCGCCAACTGTCCGTTCACGTCGACGAAGACAAAATGGTAGCCGCTGGCAGGCCCCTTGGCGATGCGCTCCATCACCAGCTCTTCGGCGACGGCGGCCTCGAACCGATTGAAGAAGCCCGTGGACTCCGCCAACCGGCGTACCCGTTGAGGGTCCCTAGGCTCCACGTGATGCCGCATCCGATGGGCCGGAGAGGCCGACGTCTCCGACCGCCGCCGGGGGGCGGCCGCGCAGTGTGCAGCGGACAGCCCTTCGAAGAAATACCGGGCATTGACCCCGAGCGTGCGTGTGCGGTAGCCGCCCTCCTGCACCACCAGGACGGGAATCCCCAGCTCGCCGATCATCTGCCCGTTGAGCTTGAAGTCATTCCGGGTCAATGACCACGTGCCGGTAGGATCGCCCTTGGCGGTGTCCAGACCGAGGGCCACCACCAGGAAGTCCGGCTCGAAGTCTGCGGTGCGCCGCAGGGCCGCGGCCAGGGCTCTGCGGTACCTATCGCCGTCGACCGCCTCCGGCAGAGGCAGGTTCAGGTTGAAACCGGCGCCCTCGCCCTCGCCGATTTCATCCCGAAAACCCGAAAAGAAAGGGTAGGCGAACCCGGGATCGCCGTGGATGGAGATGGTCAACACGTCCGGCCGATCGTAAAAGATGTCCTGTTGCCCGTTGCCATGATGGTAATCGATGTCCAGAATGGCGACACGGCCGTGGGGCCTCAGGAATTGGGCCGCGATGGCGCAGCTATTGAAATAGCAAAAACCCCCGAAGGCCCGGCGTTCGGCATGGTGGCCCGGCGGCCGCACCAAGGCGTAGGCCATCCGGCGGCCCTTGAGGAGTTCCTGCGCGGCGGTGAGGCTGCAGTTGACGGCCCCCCGCGCGGCGGCGTAGGCGTGGCGGGTGATGGGGGTGAACGTGTCGATGCAGAAATAGCCGGCTAAGAGGGAGCGGTCTTTCGGGAGGCGGGCCTTGTTGCGGATCGGGAACACGTAGGGATAGATGGGGTGGTTTTCCTGGATTTCGGCGCAGGTCCGACGGAGGAAGTTGATGAAATCCACGTTGTGAACGCTGGCGATGACCTTCTCCGGGAATAGCGCTGCCGGCAGGATCTCGAACAGCGGTCCCTGCGCCAGTTCCGTCAGGATGCTGCGCACGCGGACCGGTGCTTCAACGTACCCTTGTTCGTGCACATGGTGAATCGCATGCCGATCGTGAAAAACCAGCGCGATCTTTTCGCAGGCTTGTCCGGAAATAGCCGCGGCCACCGCGGCCGGCTTCAGATAGCGGAACTCCCGAAGTTGAACCGGATCGCCGCTGATGGAACCGACCACCTTCTCCACGTACTCCGCAGGAGCATACCCGGCGTATTTCCTCTCGAGAATCGCCCGGACCCCGGCACGGAGAAAATCCCGCCCCGGCCGGGCGGTCCGGTCCAGCCCGTCGAACATCAGGTAAGGCATGCAGGTCTGACCGGGTTTGTAAGGCGTTTCGTAGCTGGTGCCGATGATCGGCCGGGCGCCATAGCGCTCGTAAAACCGCAGGCGCGCACGATTCTCGGCCAGAAGATCTTCTCTCGGGCACAGGGCCGGGTCATCCGGCAGGCACTCGAAAAAGAGCGCTTTCGCACCGAAGCTCGATGCCTCGTGGCGCACGCGGTCGTAGAGCGCGCCGCCGACGCCGCCGCTGGCCTTGCCGACCTGGGTGGCGATCCAGTCCAGGTAGCAGAAGCGGAGCTTGGGTTCATGCAGCAGGAAGGCGAACCCGAGTACGCGCTGGCGGCCGTCCTCGGCCACGGAAAGCGTCGTGCGGAACCGCTGGAGAAAGGGGTCATGGAGATGCCGGCCGAGCTGGTCGATTTCCTCTTGCGGGACCGCCGGGAACCGGCTGCGCATGATGGCCTTCACCTGTTCGAGCGCCGCCCGGTTCACCGGCAGCACTTCGTCATAGATGCGACGGATGCGAAACATGTCTCAAGAGAACCTTTTACAGGCATCGGTGAGGATGCGTTCCACCGCGCTGACAAAACTGATGCCGGAGGCGTCCAGGGCGGCGGCAAAGCCCGCATCCGGCGACAGGCAGGGGTTGGCGTTGATCTCCAGGATCCAGGGCCGGCCGCCGGCATCCACGCGGAAGTCCACCCGGGCATAGCCCTTTAGCCCAAACCCCTGCCAGCAGCGCAGGGCCAAATCCCGGAGCCGGCCGAGCAGGCCGGCATCCTCGGGCGGAAAGCGGAAGCGGCGCGGGGTGTGGTGATATTCATGCGAAGCGGCGTCCCACTTGGCCCGGTAGCCTACGATCCGAAGCGTTCCCGGCGGGTAGCCCTCGAAAAGAATCTCTGCCGGCCGCAGGACCTCGGGGCCGCCGGGGGCCCCGAGGAGCGACAGGTTGAATTCGCGGCCCTCGATGAAGCGTTCGGCAAAGCAGGCACCGCCCAACTCCTGCACCCGCGCGTGCAACGCCCCAGGCACGCGGTCGGCGCGATCGCAGAGGGCCACCGCGGTTTCGTCCAGGCCGACGGAAGCATGTTCCCAAAGAGACTTGACGATCCAAGGGCCGGCGGCGGCGGCGGCGGACAAGTCGCCGCGCGACACGGCGGGAATGTCCTGAGGGAAGGGGCCGATCCAATCGGGGGTCGGCAAGCCCAACGCGCGCAGGCGATCCTTGGCCAGGATTTTGTGGGAGGTCAGCTGAATCGCTTCGGCACACGCGCCGGTGTAGGCGATGCCCATGGCGTCCCAGAGCGACGGCGCCAAGTGGATCAGCCGGCCGGTCCCTCCGAGCGATTCCACCAAATTAAAGACGAGGTCCGGCCGCTGAGCGTCCAGCTTTCGTCTGACACGGTCGAGGTCCAGCGTGCAGGCAAGGCGGCCTGCTTGGTGGCCGAGCCCGGCGAGCGCCGTGCGGACCGCCTCCGCCTGGACAAGGACGTCGCGCTCGTCCGGTGCGCTCGCATCGACTACGGCATTGTGGACGATGGCAATGCGCATGATCGCGGGAGGGTGGCGGGTGAAGGGAGGATGCGTTCGGCCGCCGATTCCACAATGCGCGCCACCAGGCGATCGAAGGCCATCCCCGCCAGGGAGCAGATGATGGGAAGATCGGAGTGCTCGGGGTGCAGGCCGGCCAGGGGGTTGACCTCCATAAACTGCGGCCGGCCTTTTGCGTCGCACCGCAGATCGAGGCGGCCGGCGTCGCGACAGCCGAGGGTGCGCCAGGCGCGCAGCGCGATGTCCTCGACGGCGGCGATGACGGGATCCTCCTGCGGCCGCACGAGCCGGTAGCGGACGAGCTCTTCGGAGTTCTCCTTGTTGTGATAGGAATACACTCCCGGCTCGGCCGCGGGCAGCAGCAGCACCTCCATGGTTCCCAGAACCTGCGCCTTGGGCCCGGTGCCGGCGATGCCCACGGTGAATTCGCGGCCGGGGAGAAACCGCTCGACCAAGACCGGTTGGTGATAGGCCGTCAGCAGCCGGCCGCAGGCGTCCGGCAGATCCCTGCGGCGGCGGACAATCGACTGGAGAGAAACTCCTTTGCCGGTGCCCTCGGCCACCGGTTTGATGAAATAAGGCGGCGCGAAGCGGACGTCGGCGGCGTCTTGTGCCGATGCGACGGTCGCGAAGTCGCACGTGGGGATGCCGGCATCGCGGATGACCCGCTTGGTCATGCCCTTGTGCAGGGTCAGGCTCATGACCAGCGGGTCCGAGAAGGTGTAGGCAATGCCGTAAGCGTCCAGCAGGGCCGGGACCTGGGCTTCGCGGCCGATGCCGTTCAGGCCCTCGGCGATATTGAAGACCAGATCCCAGCGGTGCCCCGCGGCCAGGCGCTCCACCAGCCGTTTTACATGGCCGATGCGGTTGGTTTCATGGCCCAGCCGTTGCAGCGCGGACGCGATGCCTTGGATGGTTTCGTCGCGGTCAAACTCGGCGGTTTCATCCTCCGAATATCCCATCGCGAGATATTCGGAGCGCAGGTCATAGGCGAGTCCGATCCGCATGGCACGGCTGTTCACTTATCCCCTGCCGACATCCGGATAGCGATAGGTGCGATCGCAGTAATTGCGCAGCAGCAGGTCGTCGCCTTCGCGGCCGTCAACGCAATTGGGCATGAGCGGGATCTTGCCGCCGCCGCCGGGGGCGTCGATGACATAGGTCGGAACCCCATATCCGCTGGTGAAGCCCCGCAGGCCCCGGATGATTTCAAGGCCTTTTTCGATCGGCGTGCGGAAATGGCTGGAGCCGGTGATCGGGTCGCATTGATAAAGGTAATACGGCCGCACGCGCATGCGCAGCAGGTGATGGCAGAGCGCTTTCATGGTCTCCACCGTGTCGTTGATGCCCTTCAGCAATACGGTCTGGGAGCCCAGCGGGATGCCGGCGTTGGCCAGCCGCTCGCAGGCGCGGTAGGCTTCCGGCGTGCACTCGGCCGGGTGCGTGAAGTGCAGGCTCATCCAAAGCGGGTGGTAACGCCGCAAGACCCTCACCAAGTTCGGAGTAATCCGTTGAGGCAGCACCGCCGGGATCTTGGTGCCGATCCGGATGATCTCCACGTGCGGGATTTCGCGCAGCCGCGAGAGCAGCCAGTTCAGCCGCTCGTCGTTCAAGGTCAGCGGGTCGCCGCCGGAAATCAATACGTCGCGGACCGCAGGGGTTGAACGGATGTAATCGATGGCCCGCTCGAGGCGCGAACGGCTGGGATAGATGGCGCCATGTCCGACCACCCGCGAGCGGGTGCAATAGCGGCAGTAGGTGGAGCAGAAGTCCAACACCAGCAGAAGCACGCGATCGGGATAGCGATGAACCAGGCCGCGAACGGGGCTCTGGCCGTCTTCGCCGAGAGGGTCATCGGCCTCTCCGGGGGTCTGGGTGAACTCGGCCACCGTGGGGACCACCGTGCGTCGCAGGGCATCGCTGGGATCGTCCTTGGAAACCAGGCTCATGAAATAGGGGGTGATGCCCACCGGCAGCTTGGATTGGATCTTTTCGATGGCCGAACGCTCCGGATCGGAGAGCGCGAGCATTCGCTCGAGCTGATCCAGGTGGCGGATCCGGTTGCGAATCTGCCACTGCCAGTCGGTCCATTCCTTGTCGGTCGCGGAGGGGAAAAAGGCACGCCGGAAAGCGGCAGCCCTCGGGCTGGAGGTGGAACGCGGTTTGGATGCTGGGAAAACAGAAACTTTGCCGCGAAAGCGCGGCGTTACTTCCGGGAGGGGGACAACGTTTGCCAGGCATCCGGGTATACCGGGAGGCTCTTCATCATTTTCACCTGCGATCTCGCTGGTTGATCCCGATGCAGCATGGCTGTCAGAATCGTGAAACCTGACCACATCCTGTTTCATGGGAATTGAGGATCTCCTTTCTTACGGGTCTGCAATTGGCCCAGATGAGCTTAACAGCTAACTATCTTGTAGCGCGGAAAATTTAAGAGTATACTGGTTTTTTCGATCGGCTGTGGTTTGCCTCCCTTTTGTTGCGGGTTGGGTTCGATGCCCATTCTCATCTAGATAGGCCAAATTCGCCCCCTCCATATGGTATTTTGGAGCCAACGCTAATACAAAATATCGTTATTGTCAACAGAATATTTAATGCCGCTCGAATAAGCTTTTCCTAATTCTCTTGGACTATTATACTGTTTATTGTGGAATAATCAAATCTCTTTTTTGTGGTAATGGGATGCACCAATGCGACGCAGCCCGGTTTTTAAAAAATGTATTTTAATTGATACACTTTACAAATTAGACGTGCATATTTGATGTCATTTTTGTACTATCGGATTACATCGGAGTTTTGATAAGAGAAATCGAAACTTGAACTATGAAGGAGGGTACCCACATGGCTCGCAGAGCGAAACAAGACGCCCCCAGACGACGCCGCATCGAATTTTCGATAGAGATTTCTGACGCCAAGCAGGTCATTCTAATGGGAGATTTCAACCGGTGGGATCCGAAAGCTCACCCCATGCGCAAAGATAAAAACGGAGTCTGGCGCAAGACGGTCATGATCTTCCCGGGCCGCTACGAATACCGTTTCTGGGTAGACGGCGAATGGTACAACGATCCCCACAACCAAAAACGCTGTCCGAACTGCTTTGGAAGCGAAAACAACGTGATGGATGTTACGGCATAGGACGACGGCCGTCGGCCGTACGCTGACCGGCGGACTCCTCTGGCCTCCGAGCGAGTCGGCCGATGCGTTCGATTCCCCACGCCCTATTCGATCCGGCGCAGAGAAGGAGGACTTATTTTTCAAGCGCCAGCTTGAGAACGTCCATCATGCGCTCCACGAAGTGAAACGTGATCTCCTTCTGCACCTTCTTGGGAATGTCTTCCAAGTCTTTCTGGTTTTCCTTGGGCAGGATCACCGTCTTGATGCCGGCGCGGTGGGCGGCTAGCACCTTCTCCTTGATTCCGCCCACCGGCAGCACCTGACCGCGCAGGGTGATCTCGCCGGTCATGGCGAGGTCTTTGACCGCGCGGCGCTTGGTGAGGTATGAGACCAAGGCGGTGAAGATGGTGACCCCGGCCGAGGGCCCGTCTTTGGGGATGGCGCCGGCCGGGATGTGAATGTGAATGTCCTGGCTTTCGAAAATGTCATCGTTCAAGCCGAGTTTGGCGGCGTGGGTGCGGATGAAGCTCAGGGCCGCCTGGGCCGACTCCTTCATGACATCGCCGAGCTGGCCGGTCATGATCAGGCGGTCCTTGCCCTTCATGGCGGTGGCTTCCACAAACAGGATATCGCCGCCGAACTGGGTCCAGGCCAGCCCGGTCACCACCCCTGGCGTGGATGTGCGTGCCTTGGTTTCCCCGCTGAATCGCACCGGCCCGAGATACTTGGTGACCTGCTGGATCTTGATGACCTCAGCGGCGATCGACTCTTCGGCGATCTTGCTGGCCACCCCGCGGCAAATGGACCCGATCTCGCGCTCCAGATTGCGCAGACCGGCCTCCCGGGTGTAGCTGGAGATGATGCGCCGCAGAGCGCCGCGGGTGAAGGTGACCTGCTCGGTGGAAAGTCCGTTGGCCGAGCGCTGCCGGGGGATCAGGTGCCGTTCGGCGATGTGGATCTTCTCGTCCTCGGTGTAGCCCAGCAGCTGCAGGACCTCCATGCGGTCGCGCAGGGCCGGAGGAACGGTGTCGAGAATGTTGGCGGTCGCAATGAACATGGCCTTGGACAGGTCGAACGGCACATCCAGGTAATGGTCCTGGAAGGAGTGGTTCTGCTCGGGATCCAGCACTTCCAGCAGCGCCGATGAGGGATCGCCGCGGAAGTCGGCCCCCAGCTTGTCGATTTCATCGAGCATGAATACGGGATTGTTGGACTCCGCCCGACGGATGCCCTGGATGACCCGGCCCGGCAGGGCGCCGACGTAGGTGCGGCGGTGGCCGCGGATCTCCGCCTCGTCCCGCACCCCGCCGAGCGACATGCGGTAAAACTTGCGGCCGAGGGCGCGCGCGATGGACTGGCCGAGCGATGTCTTGCCGGTGCCGGGAGGTCCGGCGAAGCACAGGATCGGCCCTTTGGAGTCGGGCTTGAGCTTGCGCACCGCCAGATATTCAATGATCCGGCGCTTGGGTTTTTCGAGCCCGTAGTGGTCGTCGTCCAGCACCTTGCGGGCCTTCTTGATATCGAGATTGTCCGCGGTGGCTTTGTGCCAGGGCAGGCCGGTCAGCCAGTCTAGAAACGTCGTCGCGACCGTGTACTCCGCCGAGGAAGGGTGCATGCGCGCCAGCCGTTCGAGTTCACGCTCCGCCTCCTTGGCCGCCTCGGGCGGCAGGTCGGCCTCACGGACCTTGGCGCGGTAGATTTCGACTTCGGCGGTGGCCTCATCTTTTTCCCCCAGCTCGGTCTTGATGGCCTTGAGCTGTTCGCGCAGATAATACTCGCGCTGCTTCTTGTCCATGTCCTCCTTGACCTGGTCCTGGATCTTCTTGCCCAGCTCCAGAATTTCGAGCTGCTTGTTCACGATCCGGGTGACCTCTTTCAGCCGGTCGGCCACCGGCTGGAGCTCAAGCACCTTCTGCTTTTCGTCCGCCGTGGCGTTGAGAGAGGAGGCGATCATGTCGGCCAGCGTGCCGGCTTCCTTGATCGACTGCGCCATGTAAACGACTTCGGCGGGCAGCGTCGGCGAGGCCTGCACCACGCGCGCGAAGAGGTTCACGATGTTGGCCATCAGGGCTTCGATCTCGGTGTTCTGCGTGGTGTCCTCGATCAAATGCTCGACTTCGGCCTGGAAGAAGGCTTTGCCTTCGGCCGGCACGAGGGTTTTGACACGGAAACGCCCCAGTCCTTGAACCAACAACTGGGTGCGGTTTTCAGGCGTTTTAGCCATCTTCAGGATCATCGCGCTGGTGCCGACGGAGGCGTAATTTTCCGGCTTGGGCGGCCCCTCCTGCGCCGGGTCCGGTTTGGCGAAGACCATGCCGATTATGCGGTCGCGCGACATGGCCTCGTCGATGAGCTGCACCGAGTCCGGCTGCATCACCAGCAGCGGCGTGACCATCTTGGGAAACAGCACCGAGTCGACGACGGGCAACAGCGGCAGACGATCTGGGAGCTTGTTCGCAGGAGCGGCTTCAGTCGATTTTTCTTCGGTCATCTCTACCTCCGAATCCGTTTACTTCCGCAGCAGAAAGGTGTGCGATGCAAGGTTTGAGAGCGTTCCGGGGCCGCTACTCGCTGGAAATGGGTACTTTGTAGGTCTGGTCCATCGGCCGCTTGACCAGCCGGAGCTCCAACAATCCATTTTTGGCCGCGGCGCTCACCTTGTCCGGGTCGATGGGGCTTGGCAGGAAGAGAATGCGCTCGAACCGGCCGTACTGGATTTCGGCCAGGCGATAGGTGCAGTTGCCGCCGGAGGTTGGCGCGGGGCGCTTGCCCTGGATGCGCACCGCCTTGCTGCTGATCTCGACTTCCAGGTCCTCCTTGTCCACCCCGCCGATCTCCGCCCGGATGATGACCTCGTCCGGGGTTTCATACATGTCCATCGGCGGGCGCCAGGCGCGTTCGGAGAGCGTGAAGGAAGGGCCGATCCCCAGCATGTCTTCAAGGGTTTTTTCAAACTTGGAGGACAACTCGTCCAGGTCGTTGCCGAAGCGGATCTTGAAGAATTCCATATGCCGTTCCTCGAAGGTTTAAGGTAATGACATCGCGGAAAAGCGCCGGGTTGAAGGGTGTGAATCTCGCGGCGCAAGTCGTTTGATCGACTTCCTGCGGCGTCATGCCGTCTGCTACCATATCCGGGTGCCCAAGTAAACACGGCCGTCAGCGGAGCGGGGCGTCCGATCGGCCGAAGGCTTCGGTCATCGCGCGCAGGCGCCGTCGCGGCAGTGCCGAGAACTGCGCACGGGTCATCCGCCAGCGCCAGTTGCCCTGCATCCGGCTCGGCCGGTTGATACGGGCCGCAGCCCCCAGACCGAGAAGATCCTGGACCGGGAGGATGGAGAGATGCGCGCGGGACATCATGGCCAGGCGGATCATCTCCCAGGCGATCCCCTCGCCCGGGATTTCCCAGTAGCCGACCAGGCCGCGAAAATGGTCGATGCGCACGGTGTCGAAGAGGGCGAAGTGCCGCGCCAGCCGCCGGCGCCACCAGTCGTAGCGCGTTTCGCGGTGCGCGTCCCAGCGGTAGACGGGGTGCCCCCAGCGCTGCCCGGTGGCGCTGAAGCAGTCCGGCGGCACGCCCGAGACCGCCAAGGGGCGGCCGGCGTTGTCGAGCTGGAACAGCTCAGGGTGTGCCCAGACATCCGTGCCGGCGTGCGGTCGCGGATGTCCGGCGGCCAGCGGTCCCAGGAGCGCTGCGAGTGACGCACGCTCAAGGCGGTGAAGCGGGCATAGTCCTCTATCCAGGCGGCGTTTCCGGCGCAGAAGCGGGTGTAGTCGTGATCCGGCATCCGCCGCCTGAACCGCCGGCAGGCCTCGTCCAGCAACGCCTGCTTGAAACGCGCGACCGCGGGGTAGTCAATGTGCTCCTCAGGGAAAGCCGGGTCCGGGGGCAGGGGCTTATCGTCGATGAGCCCATCGGACGCGAGCAGCTCCGGGCTGACCAGCAGTGGGTAGAAGGCAAATGCCGACGTGCTGTGGTAGGGCGAGAAGTCGTAAGCCGGGCTGGCGGGGGTGATGGGCAGCACCTGCCAGACGCGCTGTCCGGCATCGCTCAGGAAGTCGATGAATTCCAAGGCCGCCGGCCCCAGGTCGCCGATTCCGCACGGCGAGGGCAGCGAGAATAAGGGAAGCAAGATTCCGCTGGAACGCGCGCGCATCATTTGCTCTCCGCCTGGAGCAAAACAAGGATTCTGGTTGTTGGGGGGGGGCGGCTTTCAGTCGCGATCCCCCGATGCGCCATCGCGACAGGGCGCCGCGCCCACCGTGCAAGGGAAAAACATCTCTTACAGCGCTTCCGGCGCAAACGCCACAACCTCGTCGATCGCGGCGGCATCGCAGAACAGCATGACCAGCCGGTCGATGCCGAGCGCGTTGCCGGCGCACGCAGGCATGTGCGCCAACGCCTCGAGAAATTTTTCCGGGAGAAGATGGGCCGGACGGCCCGCGGCCTGGATGATTTCCCGCTCCGCCTCGAATCGCCTGCGCTGCTCGGCCGCATCGTTCAGCTCGCTGAAGCCGTTGCAGAGCTCAAGCCCGGCGATGTAGAGTTCGAAGCGTTCGGCCAGGTCCGGGTCGCCTGGCTTGAGGCGCGCCAGCGAGGCCTTTTCGGCCGGGTAGTCGATGAGGAAGATCGGCCGGTCCTTGCCGAGGTTCGGCTCAATTTCGATCCCCATGATCTCGTCAAAGCGGTCCTGGGCCAGGGCTTGCTCCACGGAGATGGACGCGAAGCGGCGGTAGGCGTCGCCTACGGCCAGGCGCTGCCAGGGGGCGGAAAGATCCACGGTCAGGCCCTGGTAGCTCAGGCTGCCGCCCATGCCCAACCCGCGGGCAATGTGCCGGATCAGCTCTTCGCAGCAGGCCATCAGGTCGGTGTAGGTTTGACCGGCAGCATACCACTCGATCATCGTCATCTCCGGCAGGTGCCGCCGGCCGCGCTCGGCTTTCCTAAAGCACTTGCAGATCTGGAAGATCTTCCCGCAGCCCGACGCCAGCAGCCGTTTCATGCAGAGCTCGGGCGAGGGCTGCAGCACCCAGCCGTCCGAAGGGATCACCTCGATGTGCGCTTCGGGCAGCGGCGCGGGAATGCGCAGCGGTGTTTCGACCTCAAGATAACCGTGGTCGCGGAAAAAATCGCGGATCAGGTGCAACATCGCAGCGCGGCGCTCGAGATTGGCAAGTATTGGATTCTTCATGATATGCGAGGCACTCCCTTCCGACGTCCAGTTTCCCTGAAAATCTATAGTCCAGCTTTGGATTTTCAAGGAAAAACCGCAGCCCGATTCAAACCCGGCAAACTTGCAGCACTCGCCCTAATCAATGGCCCCATCTACCCCAGCATATCCAACGGACTCTTGACGCCCATCCCGCCCTTCCTGATCACATGGGTGTAGATCATGGTGGTCTGCACGCTCTGGTGGCCGAGCAGCTCCTGCACGGTGCGGATGTCGTAGCCGGCCTCGAGCAGGTGCGTGGCGAAGCTGTGGCGGAAGGTGTGGGGGCTGACGGGCTTGGTCAACCCGGCCTTGAGGGCGGCGGCCCGCACGGCTTTCTGCAGGGTAGTTTCGTGGATGTGATGACGCCGCAGCTTCTGGCTGCGCGGGTCTTCGGAAATACGGTCGGCCGCAAAGACATACTGCCAGCCGAACTCCTTTGCTGCTCGCGGGTATTTTCTTTCCAGCGCGTAGGGAAGATAAACTTCGCCGCCCCCGTCTTTAATGTCCTGCGCGTGGATCATCTTGACTTTCTCAATCTGGTCTCGTAAGAGTTCCTTGATCTGCTCCGGAAGCATGGTGCTGCGGTCCTTCATGCCCTTGCCGTCGCGGACGATGATCTGGTTCTGCTCGAAATCGATGTCCTTCACCCGCAACCGCGCACATTCCATCAGCCGCAGTCCGCAGCCGTAGAGCAGTTGCGCCATCAACTTGGCCTCACCCGTCATGTGCAGCAATACCCGGCGGGTCTCATCCTTGGACAGGACCACCGGCAAGCGCTCCGGTTTCTTGGCCCGCTCCATGGGACCGAAGTTGCCCAGATCCTTTCGCAATACGTGCTTGTAGAGAAAAACAATGGCATTCAGCGCCTGGTTCTGGGTGCTGGAGGCGACATTTCGTTCGACGGCAAGATAGGATACAAACTCGGAAATCTCCTGTTCGCCCATGTCCTCGGGGTGTTTTTTATCGTGGAACAAAATGAACTGCTTGATCCAACCGCAATAGGCGTCTTCGGTTCGGATCGAATAGTGCTTTTTCCGGATCTCGTTCCGGACCTGGTCCAAGAGTTTCATTTAAGAACCTTATTTCTTTATTTTTATATTGAATATTTTAAGCACTTCCCATATATCTATCTTAAATCATGTAAAATAATAAAGTCAAGCAAGATACAATCTGTAAAATAATACAGACAATCGTCTGGCTACTAAATGTTCGCTTTGAGAATGCATATCGAAGTTGAGGAGGTCACAATGTCAGAAGAGAAACTGCAGCGTTACTCGCAGAGAGTGGGATACAACGCCAAAGAAATCGATTTGTTTCGTGAGTCTGGCCATCGTATCAGACACATTGATCGTCTTTCAGAGGCTGCGCCACTGTACTCAATTGTCGCTGAGGTGGTTGAGGCTCGCCACTGCAATTCGGGCCACCAGGTAGGCCAAAAACTAGTTCTTGATGTCGATGGCAATTTTATAACCAAACTATGCCCATCAAAAATCTGCGTTTATCTCGCTTCCCAGCTCACTATTCCCGTCGCACTGATCAACGAAAGACTGAGCGAAAAACTAGAGCCAAACGATTTTCATTTCATGCGCTATGTTAGATGCCCTGACGCAGGCGTGGAATGCCTCGGCTATGGCGAAGTGAAGTTGAAGGTTGAGGTAATACCCCGGGACAAGACATAAAGGCGAACAACCGCATCAACTCGGACTGGCAATTCCGCTGCGCTCCATTGCCATCCGGTTATGCGGAGCGTTAGGCATCAATTGCGACGCCTGCCACTCCCAATCAAGATGATGAGGCTCCCAATGGAAGGACAACTGAAGCACTACTCAAACAAACTCGCCTACGAAATCGACTCCTCTGATTTGATGGCGGCACTTGAAAATGGAGAGAATGTCGTCGTTGTCGATGCGCGCTCGTCACAGGCGTATGCGGCAGGGCATATCCCCGGTGCCATTAACATTCCTCATCGAACCATGAGTCCTGAAACTACTGCTTCCATCGACCCATCGGCGCTTGTGGTCACTTATTGCGACGGCATTGGGTGCAATGCATCTACCAAGGGGGCCTTGAATATGACCCGGCTGGGGTTTCCCGTCAAAGAACTGATGGGCGGGCTTGAATGGTGGAAACGCGACGGCTACTCAATAGAAGGGACGGCTTCGGCTCATTTGACCAGAAGACGAATCAGCTCAGGCTCCACCTTTGAAAAGCAGATCGGCTATTCCCGCGCTGTGGTCGATGGGGATTGGGTGTTTGTTTCGGGAACGACAGGCTTCGACTACACAACCATGTCCATTTCGGACAGCCTTCCCGAGCAAACCGAACAGTGCCTGAAGAATATTGAGTCCGCACTGCGGCAAGCCGACTCGAGCCTGAAAGACGTCGTTCGCGTAACTTACGTTTTACCAAACGGCGCTGACTTTGAACAATGCTGGCCGGTGCTGCGCACGTATTTCGGAGAGGTGCGTCCGGCGGCAATGATGATCTCCGCCGGTCTGGCGGACCCACGCATAAAGATTGAAATCGAAGTCACGGCCCGGAAGCGTTCGTAGGTCTGGGATCGTGTCTCTCAAAGAGACGCCCACGCCTTCCGCCGAGCGTACAGCCCATGGCATGCAGCGGCCTGCCGCTCATGTCAGACATTCATGGAACCGGACACACTTGTAAACTACGATGACTTTCTGACAGCCTTCGAATGGGTCAGCTCAAGCGCTCCAATGTTGAACTCCGCCTTCGTATCACGGAAGACAGGCGCCCTGCATTGGGCCTCCGAGCTCATGGAACTCGAAGACGAACTCCCCGAAGACATCGAGGACGGTAGTATCTACATCGCAGTCCCCCACAAAAATAATTTCAATCTCGGAAAAAATCTGGTTCTGAACTTCACTGACGAACGGTTGCCCGATTCCTAGTAAATTTGGGGCGTCCCTCGTGTTTACGGTTTACAATTTCGGATTCACTTGATACGCGGTTGACATGCCTCGCAAAGCCCGCATAGACGCCCCTGGAGCACTGCACCACATCATTGTGAGGAGGATTGATCGAAGAAAGTTTTTTTCGATAATTTCGACCGTTGCGGGCCGGGATCGTCGGGGAATTAAAGGAGTTGGCTACCTACCCTTACTGCGGGCATTGCGCACTCATGGGGAAAACAGAGCCTGGATTTCAGGATGTCGATTATATATTGAATCTTTTTGGGGGGAAGATCTCGCAAGCCCGGAGAGTCTATCTGGAATTCGTGAAGAAGGGGGTTGCGGCCGGGCGCAGGCCCGATTTAACCGGAGGCGGGTTGGTACGGAGCGCCGGAGGCTGGTCGGCATTGAGAACCATCCGCAAGGCCGAGAGCCGGATGAAGGGGGATGAGCGCATCCTGGGCGACGGGGATTTCGTCGAGACCGCATTAAAGGCTGCCCGTGAGAATTTGGATCGTAAGTCTGTGATCCGGGCTCTGGGTTACGATTTTGGATGGTTGATGGATCGCGTGACCAGCTTATTTGGTCTTACCCCCAAGGAGTTATTGACGGGCGGAAAGCAGCGAAGAGCGGTAAAGGCTCGGAGCGTGTTGTGCTATTGGGGGACGCGGGAACTTGGGATGAGCGCGATCGGGATATCGAAAAAACTGAACATCGCCTCTTCGACGGCCAGCGAATCCGCGGCGAGGGGTCAGCAAATCGTCGAACAGCAAGGGTTGAAGCTTTTGGATGAGGACATTAAAGAATACGAAAATTCGAGGAACGTCCCTTTTGGTCTGGAGGCGGATGCCTTTGGTTAGCATCATTATGGAATTAAGACGCGACTTTCGCCAGCACCAGGAGGCCCCATGACAAAGACTGCCTTTTCGCTCCTTTTGGCTCTCACTTGTTCCATCATCCTTGCCTGCGGCGGCGGGGGAAACACCACGCCGGACGGGGAGGGCGCGGCGCTGCCGCCGGTGGAGCCCTCGCCGGTGGCCGTGATCGATCCTGCGCGCAGGATCGAGTGGGAAGGGCACGCCGGGGTGCCCGGAGGGATCCCTCAGCGCGAGACGATCTGCGCCACGATCGACGCGGCCACCTACGGTAACGGAACGACCGACGCGTCGGCGGCCATCCAGAGCGCCATCGAAAGCTGCCCGGAGAACCAGGTCGTCTTCCTGCCGGCGGGCACCTACCTTCTCCGCCGCCCGGTCAGCTTCGGATTCGCGAGCCGCGTGACCCTTCGGGGCGCAGGCCCGGGGGCGACGATCCTCCGGCCTCAGGAGACGGCCGCGGTTACGACCGGCCAGAGCTCGCTGTCCGACGAGCGCCCAATCTTGGGCGGCTCGACAAAGGGAGCGACGTCGATCACCGTAGACGACACCAGCGGCATCGAGGCGGGGACGATCCTCGACATCTTTCAAGCGGAAGACCCCGATTTCTACTGGTCCCGGGGCGGGGCGGTCGATCACACCGGCCAGTTCGTGATCGTGACCGCGGTCAACGGGAATACAATTGAGTTCGAGGACCCGCTGGTCTGGAGTTTCACTCTGAACCCGCGTTTCCGGATCCAGAACCTTCCGGGCATGAGATGGTGCGGCGTGGAGGACCTCACGGTCCGCGCTGACGAGACCTACGGCGGCAGCATGATCCAGTTCTGGAACGCCTACGCCTCCTGGATCCGAAACGTGGAAACGGCCTGGGGCAACGGCAACGAGCACATTTTTCTGTTCGGGAGCCTGCGCTGCGAGGTGCGCGACTCGTACGTCCACGATACCCACTCGACGACGGACGGGTACGGCATCGTGACCATGATGGGCTACGGCGGCCCGCGCGGCGGCTGCACGGGCACGCTGATCGAGAACAATGTCTTCTCGGGGCTATGGGGCGCCACGATCCTGGAGACGGAGGTCGGCAGCGTCGTCGCCTACAACTTCTCGCGCAACATGCGCTTCCCGGGATGGCCGGACTACCAGATCTACGACTTCAACGGGAATCACGGGCCGCACGGCATGATGGTCCTCTTCGAGGGCAACGCCGGCGGCGGCGGCATCATCCAGGACGGCTACCACGGCTCGGTCAGCCATGGGACCTATTTCCGAAACGCGTTCAGCGGCCAGCACGTGGAACCGCATCGCACGGGGAACATCAAGCTCATCGACCTGGGCCGCTTCTCCTACTACCACAACGCCGTGGGCAACGTGCTCGGCAGCCCGGGCTGGCCGCGCGCCAGCATCGGTCGATACGAGATGACCGGGAATCCCGATTACACGGCGCAGGCGGTGATCTATCGCCTCGGCTACCCGAACATGGGCAACAACTGGTACAACCCGGCCAATCCCCCCGACCACCCGGCCGACCCGGACGACGCCGGGCTGGATCCCAAGGTGAAAGCCACCCTGCTGCGGTGGGGCAACTACGACTACCAGAACGACGCCGCCCGCTGGGACCCTGCCGAGGTCCCGGTCGGCCACCCGGTTCCTGCCACCCAGGACCTGCCGGCATCGCTCTTCTACCCGTCCCGGCCGGCCTGGTGGCCAGTCTCCGTAACGTGGCCCCCGGTCGGCCCGGACGTCACCGGCGGCGACGGCTCGTCTCCGCACGCCTTCAAGATCCCCGCACAGATCTGCTTCGAGCGCGCCGAGATGCCCGGCTGCGACATCCCCTAATGCGGGCTGCAGCCCAATGCGACGAGTTGAAATGGTGTCAGAAATGCAGAAATGGTGTCACACCTTGAATAGTGAATTGAACTTGACCGAGAAAAGCAAACCGGATAGATAGAAGTCATGGCAAGGGCATGGCGGATCGAATACGAGGGGGCTTACTATCATTTGCTCTCACGCGGCAATGAGCGCCGGGATATTTTTTCGCAGCGATGCGGATCGCAGAATGTTCTTGGACACCCTGAGCGAGAGTTGCGCGCGGTTTGACATCGAGCTTTTCGCCTATGTTCTAATGCCCAACCATTATCGTCTGCTGATCCGCACCCGGCAAGCCAATCTTTCACGCGCCATGCAATGGTTTTCGGGGACTTATACCCGGCGATTCAACAACCGGCATGCGCGCAGCGGGCATTTATTTCAAGGCCGGTTCAAGAGCATGCTGGTGCAGAATGACGCCTATGCCCTGCAGCTTTCCTGTTATATCCATAGCAACCCGCTGCGCGCGGGCCTGGTCCAGCGGCTGGCCGATTATCCCTGGAGCAGCTGGACACAGAACTAACGCAGCAGCGGCATCTGGCGAGAGATAAGGAACTGCCTGGCGCCCTTAAAACCGCCGCGCAATGGTTAGGATGTGATATACCGCATTTGATCTCCAAGCGCCGGGTGTCCTGAGCCGATAAAGAAATGCGCGATCTATTGACATAATTGGCTGTGGAAGACCGGCCTCTTTAGCAACGAGCATATCGGAACTCTTTTCGGCCTCACATACTCCGCCGTCAGTCACAGTGTTCAGGAAATAAAAAACAAGCTGCAAAGCGATAAGAAGCTAAAGGCTCTATTTACCGATCTTAATTCACAATTCCAGTTTGACACCTATAAAGGAGGTTGCAATGGCGATGGACAAAAAAATCCGGCACGCTATGAAGGCCGGCCGCCAGCAGGCCGACGAAGTGCTGCAGTTTCGTGCAAGAGAACTGCGGCGGCGAACCGGCGCGGTCAAACGGCAAATGGCGGCGGTGCGCGCCGCCCGAATTCCAGCTCCGATTGCCCCGAAGCTGATTCGCGCGGCGGGAGGACCCGGCTCCACCGGCGTGTTGGTGGCGGAGGGCGACTCCTGGTTCGACTATCCCCTCAATGACATCCTGCGGCTGCTCGAAGACCATCATGGATACGATGTCGAGTCGGTGGCCCACAAAGGGGACCGCGTAGAGGACATGGCCTACGGTCCCGGGCAGTTCGAGGAATTTGCGCGCCGGCTCGAGAAACTGCTGCGGCAAAACGTCGTCCCCAAAGCCATTCTTTTGTCCGGAGGGGGCAACGACATCGCCGGCGAGGAGTTCGGGATGCTCATCAACCATGCCCTTTCTCCGGTGGCGGGGCTCAACGAGCAGGTCCTCAGCGGTGTGATCGACGAGCGCATCAAATTCGCCTACGTCACCATCCTGAGCGCCATTACGCGGATTTGTGAGCAGCGCCTCAATGGACCCATCAAGATTCTCACCCACGGGTACGACTACCCTGTTCCGGACGGCCGCGGATTTCTGGGTGGATGGTGGATCCTTCCCGGGCCATGGCTGGAGCCGGGGTTTCGGCAGAAGGGTTATGACAACCTCGCGGTTCGAGTGGCCCTCGCCAAGCGCTTGATCGATCGTTTCAACGACATGCTCAAGGCCATCGTGGCTCTGCCCGAATTCGCGCATGTTAAACATATCGATCTCAGGAACACCCTGTCTACCGGCAGCAACTACAAGCGGGACTGGGCCAACGAAATGCACCCCACCTTCGCCGGCTTCAAGCGGGTGACCGACCGCTTCGCCGCGGCGATCTAACAACCCTGACCGAGCGGGTTTGCGGATCGCATGGAGCCCGGCAGGATGTTCCTCTTTGTGCCGGGCTCCAGCGGCAGGTGCCTTGCATTTTCTCCGCGGAAAGCCCCCCTCCAGCATGGGGCTTGCTGAACCCTATGCCCTTGAAGGTCGATGTGATCCGCCACCCGGTTCTTTCTATCTCGAAGAGGACTTCATCGACACCGCCCGTTGCGACCCTTGAATCCACTTATCAAATTTGGTTTAATGCCTCCTCCACGCGGGGAGGTGCACCTTGACGAGGACGCGGCTGATTCTGATCGGTTTTTTAGCGCTGCTGTTGGCAGTAGGGGCGGTGGTGTTCTGGGGGCAGTCCAACCGTCGCGGTGCCGAACTTTACTACTCCGGCACGATCGAGGCCACTCAATCCAATCTCGCCTTCCAAGTGAGCGGCCGTGTGAAGGACGTCCTGGCCGACGAGGGGCAGTCCGTGGCTGCCGGCGCGGTTCTCGCCGTCCTCGACCGCCGCGAGTTCATTGCGCTGCGGGACCAGGCCCAGGCGAATTGGCAGCGGGCATCGAAGAACCTCCGTCAGCTGGAGACCGTGCTGGATGTGAACCGCAACGTTCTGCCGGCGGAGGTCGATCGCGCGGCGGCCGGCGTGAAGGCGCTGCAGGCGCAGCTGGCGGAAGCCGAATCCGGCTATCGCGCTCAGGAGGTGGAACGGGCCCGGCTGGCCGCTGAAGCGGCCCGGGTGACGTTTGAAAACGCGCGCAAGGACAAGGGCCGCTACGACGAGCTCTTTCGCAAAGGGGTGGTGGCGGAGAAAGCCCGGGACACCTTCAGCGTCCAGTTTGAAACTGCTGACAAGGAGCACCAGCGCGCGGTCGAGGCCTACCAGATGGCCCGGGAAGGGTTTCGCCGTGAGGAGATCGACAGCGCGCGCTCGCGCCTGGCCGAAGGCCAGGCGGCGTTGCGGCTGGCCCAGAGCAACCTGAAGAAAATCGAAGCGTCCGAACAGGATGTCGAAGCGGGGCGCGCCCAGGTGGCCGCGGCCAAGGCCGCGTTGGATGTGGCCGAGATCCAGCTTGACCACACCGAGCTCAGGGCGCCCTACGCGGGCATCATCCTCAGCCGCAACGTGGAGCCGGGGGAGGTCGCCAGCCCCAATCAGGAAGTGCTTTCCATCGCCGACCTGTCCACGGTGGATCTGAAGGTGTTCGTGGCCGAAACCGAGATCGGCCGGATCGCTCCCGGCCAGCCGGTCGAGGTGAAGATCGACACCTTCCCCGACAAGGCTTATGCCGGCCGGGTGGCCTACATCTCGCCCCAGGCCGAGTTCACACCCAAGATCATCCAGACCCACAAGGAGCGCGTGAAGCTCGTCTACCTGGTAAAGGTTTCCGTTCCAAACCCCCATTTCGAGCTCAAATCCGGGATGCCCGCCGATGCCTGGTTCCGCTGACCGCCGCCCGCGCGATGCCGACCGGGACGCCGCCGCCATGGTTCGGGCACAGGACCTCAGCCGGCGGTTCGGTGCGCTCACGGCGGTCCGCGATGTTTCCTTCCGCCTGCCTGCCGGCGGCCTCGTCGGCCTGGTGGGCTCGGACGGCGCCGGCAAGACCACGCTTCTGCGCATGGTCGCCGGCATGATCGCCCCCAGCTCCGGCGCCGTGACGGTGGCCGGCCGCGACACGGTCACCGAGCGCGCCGCCGTCAAAGAGCTGATCGGCTATATGCCCCAGCGCTTCGGGCTTTACGCCGATCTCAGCGTGGCCGAAAACCTCGACTTCGTCATGGACATCTACGGGATCACCGGCGCCGAGCGCGCGCAGCGCCGCGAGCGCTATCTCGGGTTCTCCAACCTGCTGCCCTTCGTGGCGCGCCGGGCCGGGGACCTTTCGGGCGGCATGAAGCAGAAGCTGGGTCTGGCCTGCGTGCTGGTGCACGAGCCCCGCGTTCTCATTCTCGACGAGCCCACCAACGGGGTCGACCCCGTGTCCCGGCAGGAGTTCTGGCAGATCCTGGCGGAAATGAAGCAGGCGGGCATGACCTTGATGGTGTCCACCGCCTATCTGGACGAAGGCGAGCGCTGCGACCGGCTGCTGCTCATGCACAACGCCCAGGTCATCGCCGATGGGGCCCCCGACGAGGTGCGGGCGGGATCCTCCAGCCTGGAGGAAGCCATCATCCAGCGCATCCAGGCCGTGGATGCGGCGCTCACGGAGGACACCTTTGGACGCTGAGGCCGTCGCCGTGAAGGATCTCGTCAAGCGCTTCGGACGATTCACCGCCGTGGACCGCGTCTCGTTCTCCGTGCGCACGGGCGAAATCTTCGGCTTCCTGGGGCCGAACGGCGCCGGCAAGTCCACCACCATCCGCATGCTCTGCGGGATCATCACGCCCACAAGCGGCGCCGGGCAGGTGGCCGGCTTTGATCTGTTCAGCGAGTCCGAGCGCATCAAGCAGGCCATCGGCTACATGTCCCAGAAGTTTTCGCTTTACCCCGACCTGACGCCCTTCGAGAATATCCGTTTCTACCTCGGAATCTATCACGTGCCGCCGGCCGAATGGCCGCAGCGCATCGAGTGGGTCTTCGCGGTGACGCGGCTCTCCGCGGTGCGCGACCGGCTGACCCGGGAGCTGCCGCCGGGCTGGCGCCAGCGCCTGGCGCTCGGCTGCGCCCTGCTGCACCGGCCGCGGCTGCTCTTCCTGGACGAGCCCACCTCGGGGGTCGACCCCATCACGCGGCGGCATTTCTGGGATTTCATCCGCCAGCTCACGGCCCAAGGGGTCACGGTGTTCGTCACCACCCACTACATGGACGAGGCGCGCCACTGCGACCGGGTGATCATGATCAACGCCGGCCGGATCGTGGCGGGCGGCACGCCGGCGCAGATCGTGGCCACGGTGCTGCCGGACCGGCCGCAGGCGGACCTGGGGGACGCCTTCGTGGCCTTGATGCGGCAGGGGGCGCCGTGAACGCGCGCCGGATCCAGGCCATCGCCCGCAAGGAGTACTTTCACCTCATCCGGGACTTCCGCAGCCTGTATCTGGCGTTCATCATCCCGCTGCTGCTGATCCTGCTCTTCGGCTATGCCCTCAGCCTGGACGTGGAGCACATTCCCACCGCGGTGGTCGACCACGACCGCACTCCGGAAAGCCGCGATTTCATCCGCCGCCTGGACGCTTCGGTCTATTTCGACATCGTGGCGCACCCGCCCTCCAGCGCTGCGTTGACCGAGCTGCTCGACCGCAGCCGGGTCATTCTCGGGGTCGTCATTCCGCCTGGCTGGAGCGCCGAACTCAGGGCCGACCGCGCCAGCCCGCTGCAGATCGTGATCGACGGCAGCGACCCCAACACGGCCGGCAACACGCGGGCCTTCATCACGGCCTTCATCGCCCAGACCAACGAGAAGAACCTCCTTGATTTTCTGAACCGTGAGGGCCGGGAGCGGATCCGGCCGCCCGTCGAAGGGCGCATCCGCGTCTGGTTCAACGAGGATCTGGAAAGCCGCAACTTTATCGTGCCCGGGATCATCGCCGTGATCATCATGATCGTGGGGGCCCTGCTGACCTCCATGGTGATCGCCCGCGAATACGAGAGCGGCACCATGGAAACCATCCGTTCTCTGCCCGTGCGGGCGGCTGAGTTTTTCCTGGGCAAGGCGATCCCCTATTTTTTCATCACGCTGGTCGACGTGCTGGTGGCGATTCTCATGGGTCAGGTGCTCTTCGGGGTGGTCATGAAGGCGAGCTTCTGGCTGATGATCCTCGCTTCGACCGTGTACATTTTGGTGGCGTTGAGCATCGGGCTCTTGATTTCGATCAAGACCCAGTCGCAGCTCGTGGCGAACCAGGTGGCGGTGCTGGTCACCTACCTGCCGTCGCTGCTGCTGTCGGACTTCGTCTTTCCCCAGCAGAACATGCCGGTGGTCCTAAAGGCCGTCTCCCAGCTCGTGCCGGCCACCTATTACATCGACATTCTGAACGGGCTTTACCTGCGGGACCTCTCGTTTGGGCAGCTCTGGCCGAGCTTTCTGATGCTGGCCCTGATGGCGGCCCTGATCGGGGCCCTCAACATCCGGGCGTTGAAGCGGGAAGGGCTTTGACATGCAGTGGCTGCGGGTGCGCGAATTGGTGCGCAAGGAGTTCATCCAACTGTTCCGGGACCGCAAGAACCGGCCGATGCTGGTGATCGCGCCCTTGATCCAGATGATTCTGTTCGGCTATGTGGTCACCACCGACGTGCGCGACATCCGCGTCGCGATCATCGACCTGTCCCGCACTCCAGACAGCCGGCGGCTGATCGAGGCCTTCGACGGCAACGCGACCTTCCGCGTCACCCATGTCCTGCAGGACCCCAAGGACCTGGACCGCATGCTGCTGCGGCGCCGGGTGGACCTGGGCCTGCAGATCCCGCCGGACTTCGGCGCCCGCCTGCGCGAGGGTCGGACGGCCGAGGTGCAGATCCTGGTCGACGGCAGCATGAGCAACATGGCGGCCGTGCGCATCGCCTACAGCGTCACGGTGCTCGAGGGCTTCAACGCTCAGCTCTTGCGGGAGCTCCACCGCCGGCGCATCGACTTCGGCGAGATCGACGGCCGAATCCGCACCTGGTACAACCCCAACCTGGACAGCCAGTATTACTACGTGCCGGGGATCGTGGCCTTCCTGGTGATGCTGCTCTCGCTGCTCTTCACCTCCATGGCGGTGGTGCGCGAGAAGGAGGCCGGCACCATGGAGCAGCTCATCGTGACCCCGCTCCAAGCGACCGAGTTCATCCTCGGCAAGACCATCCCCTTCATTCTGATCGCCCAGGCCCAGATGGTGATGGTGATCCTCTTCGCCCGGCTGTGGTTCCGGATCCCCATGGTCGGCAGCGCCTTCCTGCTGCTGGCCGCCAGCTCCATCTTTCTGTTGAGCACGCTCGGCATCGGGCTGTTGATCTCCACGGTGTCCCGCACCCAGCAGCAGGCCATGATGACCAACTTCTTCTTCATCCTGCCCTTCTTCATGCTGAGCGGATTCGTCTTTCCCATCGCCAACATGCCGACGGGGGTGCAGTGGCTGACGCACCTCAATCCCCTGAGCCATTTTTTGATCATCATCCGGGGCATCTTCCTCAAGGGCACCGGATTCGCCATCCTGTGGCCGCAGTTCCTGGAGCTGGCCGTGCTCGGCGGGGCGGTCTTTGCCGTCGCGGTCCGGCGGTTCCGGAAACGGATAGACTAGAGGCCGGCGTTTGTCGATTTGCAGTTGCGTGTGCTATAAAAGTTCAAAGGTTTAACGTTTAAGGTTTAAAGTTTACATGTCGCGGCAAAAAGGGCGGATTCCATTAATTTTAGGCATCTTAGGCACTTTAGGCACTTATATCTCCCCCTAACCATTGAACCGTGAACCGTGAGCCGCTGAACCTTGGATTGTGAACCCTGAACCCCGAATCCTGACCCCTGGGCGGTTACAATCGGTTAAAGATATCGGCTGAGAGCGAGAGGCCATGCCCGACCTGGAACTGGAAAAGCTGCGCATCGAAAAAAGCGCGCTGCGCCCGAAGGCCCGGAAAAGAAAACGGCGGATGTGGATAGCGGCGACGGTGTTGCTGGCAGGAGCGCTCGGCGCGCTTTACCGGCTGGGTCTGCTCACGCCCGCCGTGGAGGTTCAAGCAGCTGTCGTTCAGAACGTGTATCCGTCCCAGGGCCTGACGCTGTTGAATGCGAGCGGCTATGTGGTGGCCGATCGCAAGTCCGCGGTGGCCTCCAAGGTGACGGGCCGGCTGGTCTTCCTGGGCGTCGAGGAGGGCAGCCGGGTGAAGGAGGGGCAGGTCATCGCCCGCCTGGAGAGCCGCGACGCGGCCGCCGCGCGCGACCGGGCGCTGCAGAATGTCGCCGTCGCGCGCTACAACCTGGAACAGGCCCGTGCCGAGCTGGAAAATGCGGGCTTGGATTACGAGCGTAAGAAGATCCTGGCCGATAAGGGAACCATCGCGCGGTCTGCCTTCGACGCGGCCGAAGCCCGCTACAAGACCGCCAAGGCGTCCGTGGAGGCCTTGTCCGCCGCCGGCCGCGCCGCCCAGGCGGCGTTCGAGGAGGCGAACGTGCTCCTCGACTACACCAACATCCGCGCGCCCTTCGATGCGGTGGTGCTCACCAAGAACGCCGACATCGGCGACATCGTCACCCCGCTGGCGGCCACAGCCGACGCCAAAGCGGCCGTGGTCACGATTGCCGACATGGACTCGCTGCTGGTGGAGGTGGATGTGTCGGAGTCGAACATCGCCCAGGTGCGGGTGGGGCAGCCATGCGAGATCCGGCTGGATGCTTTTCCGGAGACCCGCTTCCCCGGCCGGGCTCACATGATCCTGCCCACCGCCGACCGCAGCAAGGCATCGATCACGGTGAAAGTGGCTTTTTTCGAACGCGACCCGCAGGTTCTGCCGGAAATGAGCGCCAAAGTGGCGTTCCTGTCACGGCCGGTCGCGGCCGGGGAGCAGGCGCCGGTGCGGGCGATACCGGCGGCGGCGGTGGGCACCCGCAACGGGCAAACGGTGCTCTTTCTGATCGAGGGCGATCAGGTCCGGCAGGTGCCCGTGCAACTCGGCCGGTCTCTGGCCGAGATGGTCGAGCTGCGAGAGGGACCGGAGACCGGCAGCCGCATCGCCGCGGGCCCCCTGGACCGGCTGAAGGACGGCGCCCGCGTCTCGATCCCCAAGCAGTAGAAACCCAGGCCGAACAAGCGTGGGTGCATAAATTCGAAATTCGAAGCACGAAACTCGAAACAAATTCGAATGTTCAAAAGTGCCGCATTCCGTCATTCCGGCTAATAGCATGCCGGAATGACGCTAAGGAATGGAGCTGATTTCATAAGCCAATCATGAGTTCTGCACCTCCCATCGTCGATATCCGTCGTCTCAGCAAATCCTATCGCCGCGGGAGCCAGGTCATCCCGGTGCTGGAGGGCATTTCCCTGACCATCGCCGAGTCGGAATTCATCGCCCTCATGGGGCCTTCGGGCTCCGGCAAGAGCACGCTGCTCAACCTCATTGCGGGCCTCGACCGCGCGGATTCCGGCACGATCACCGTGGGCGGGGTCGATATTTCGGCGCTTTCCGAAATCGATCTGGCCGCCTGGCGCGCCGCGCACGTCGGGTTCATCTTCCAGTTCTACAATCTCATTCCGGTGCTGACCGCCTTCGAGAACGTCGAACTGCCCCTGGTGCTGACCGATTTGTCCCGCCGGCAGCGGCGCGAGCATGCGCACACGGTGCTGCAGCTGGTCAATCTGGAGGACCGTTTGGACCATTACCCGCGGCAGCTCTCCGGCGGCCAGCAGCAGCGGGTGGCCATCGCCCGCGCCCTGGTGACCGACCCGACCCTGCTGGTGGCCGATGAGCCCACGGGCGACCTGGACCGGGTCTCGGCCGAAGACGTGCTGGTCCTCATGGAGCGGCTGAGCCGGGAGCTGGGCAAGACCATCATCATGGTGACCCATGACCCGCGGGCCGCCCGGCGGGCCTCCACCATCAAACACCTGGACAAGGGCGTCCTCGCCAATGCTCTGGAAGCTCCTGTTCCGTAATGCATTCAGACACAAGCTGCGTGCCCTGCTGACGATCTTCGGCGTGGCGGTGGCTGTGCTCGCCTTCGGCCTGCTGCGCACGGTGGTGGATGCCTGGTATGCCGGGGTCTCGGCGGCGGCCGCCAACCGCCTGGTCATCCGCAACGCCATATCGCTCACGTTTTTTCTGCCGATCGCCTACGCGGAAAAAATCCGGGCGATCGACGGCGTCCAGGCGATTTCGCACATGACCTGGTTCGGCGGTGTCTACATCGATCGCAAGAACTTTTTCGCGAACTTCGCCGTGGAGGGCAAGCCATTTCTCAAGCTCTACCCCGAGTTCATTCTCACGGACGACCAGCGGGATGCCTTCGGCAAGGACCGCAAGGGCTGCGTGGTCGGCCGCGGGCTCGCCCGACGCTTCGGCTGGAAGGTGGGGGACACCGTCCCCCTGCAAGGCACGATCTTCCGCGGGGACTGGCCGATGACCGTGCGGGGCATCTACACGGGCCGGGACCGGAACGTCGACGAGAACCAGCTGTTCTTTCATTGGGACTACCTCAACGAGCGCCTGAAGGCCGCTAACCAGCGCCGGGCGAACCAGGTCGGCATCTTCATCATCGAGATCGCGGACCCCGGTTCGGCTTCGGCGGTGGCCGGGGCGATCGACGCGGCCTTCAAGAACTCGCTCGCCGAGACGCTGACCGAGACCGAGCGGGCGTTTCAGATGGGATTCGTGTCCATGAGCGAGGCCATCCTGATGGCCATCCGCATGGTCTCTTTCCTGATCATCGGGATCATCATGGCGGTGGCGGCCAACACGATGATCATGTCCGTGCGCGAGCGCATGCACGAGTTCGCCGTGTTCAAGACCCTCGGCTTCGGCGCCCGCCGAATGGGAGGCTTGATTCTGGGAGAGTCTGCGGTGATTTGCGCCGCGGGAGGCGCTTTGGGAATCGCGGGCACTTTTCCCGCTTTACGGATTCTGGCCGGTTACGTGAGCAACGTCTTTCCGGTGCTCGACATTACCACCGCGACGCTTTGCTACGATGTCCTGGCCGTGGCCGCCGTGGCCGTGGTCGCCGCCGTCTTCCCCATCCGGCGGGTGGTGACGGTGCCGATCGTGGAAGCGCTCGGGCGGGTGGGATGAGGAAAGGGGTCAAGGGGCCGAGGGGTCAAGGGGTCGAGTGCACTGGTGGATCAACAATCGGATGGAAACAGATGTTGCAGCGGCTGAATAATCCTATTGGCGTGGGGTGGTTTCCTTCACTTGAACCCTCGAACCCTCGTACCCTGGAACCCTTGTTATTGCCATGAAGCTACTTTTGGCCTACAGCCTGCGCAACCTCCTGGCCCGGCGCCTGACGACCCTGCTCACGGCCGGCGGCATGGCGATGGTGGTGTTCGCGTTCGCGGCGATCGTCATGCTGGCCGAGGGGCTTGAGACCACCCTGGTCGATTCCGGCTCCTACCAGAACGCCGTCGTGATCCGCAAATCCTCCAACTCGGAGGTGCAAAGCGGTGTCTCGCGGCTCGAGGCGGCCATCGTCGAAACGCAGCCAGAAATCGCCAACGATGCCCAGGGGCGGCCGCTGGTCGCGAAGGAAGTGGTGGTGCTGATCAACCTGCGCAAACGGGGTTCGGACGGCACCTCCAACGTCACCATCCGCGGGGTCTCGGGCGCCTCCCTGGCCCTGCGGCCCCAGCTGCGGATGGTGGCCGGCCGGATGCCGCGGCCGGGGGCTGCGGAGATCGCGGTGGGCGACAGCATCGCCCGCCGCTTTCAGGGCGGGGGCCTGAACGATACCCTCGCGTTCGCCAAGAGCGACTGGAAGGTGGTCGGCATCTTCGACGCCGGCAACACCGGCTTCAGCTCCGAGATCTGGGGCGACGCGGAGCAGCTCCTGCAGGCCTTCCGGCGGCAGGCCTATTCCTCGGTGATCTTTCAGCTGCGGGAACCGGACCAGCTGGCGGCCGTCAAGCGGCGGATCGAAAGCGACCCGCGCCTGACCCTGGACCTCAAGCGCGAGGTGGACTACTACCGGGAGCAGTCCGAGCTGACGGCCACCTTTCTAAGGATCCTCGGGACTGCTTTGACCATCATCTTTTCGATCGGCGCGGTGGTCGGCGCCATGATCACCATGTACGCCGCGGTGGCCAACCGCACGGCGGAGATCGGCACGCTGCGGGCGGTCGGCTTCCAGCGCTCGGCGATCCTGGCGGCCTTCCTGGCGGAGTCCCTGCTGCTGGGCGCGGTGGGGGGCCTCGCCGGGCTCTTCCTGGCTTCCTTTCTGCAGTTCTTCACGGTGTCCACCACCAACTTCCAGACCTTTTCCGAATTGGCGTTCCAGTTCCGGCTGAGTCCGGGGATCGTGGCCGAGGGGCTGGGGTTCGCGCTGGTCATGGGACTCGCGGGCGGCCTGCTGCCGGCGTTTCGCGCGGCGCGGATGAACATCGTTGAAGCGCTGCGGGAAGCGTAAAACCATGGTGGTTCATAACCACCATGGTCAGGTGGCATGGAGATTCGTTCTCCCGCCACTTGAATTTTTATGCATTTTCACCCAAGGGGCGGATATGCCAAATTCCGCTGTTCCAGGGTGTGATGGAGGAAGAATTGACCCGTATAAGCACCTCTGTTTGACGCAAAGCGAGGTGAGTGCGGCCCTCGCTAACAGATTCGATTGAAGGCCGTTGTCCAACATTTTAGGGGCTGCGGAATATATCAGGATTCGCGCAGTAATCCAAAAAGTTCGGGGATCGCCACGGATGGCAGGGAACTATTTTTACGGAAAGAAATTTGTGCTATGAAATGACACACTCGCTCCTCATTTGATTATTCCGTGTCTGCCGGATGGCCATCGACCTGATCGGGGCGCAGAAAATATCGGCCTTATAGAGAGTGGCAGGCATGCCGGCGCCTTTTTCCATGAAAGGATGCCCCAATGAAAAAACCATCCGGCCCGAAGATGCGGAAGAAAGCACCGGCAGCGACCAAGTTGCCGGAACCGCAACCCCCGAGAGCACGGAACGCGTTTCCCATCGTCGGCATCGGCGCCTCGGCCGGAGGACTCGAGGCCCTGGAGCTGTTCCTGAAGCACGTGCCGGAGGCCAGCGGCATGGCCTTTGTCATCGTCCAGCATCTGGACCCGACCCACAAGGGCATCCTGGTGGAGCTGCTCCAGCGCACCACCCGCATGCCGGTCGTCCAGGTCCGGGACCGCCAGAAAGTCGCACCGGACCGCGTCTATGTGATCCCGCCCAATAAAGACATGTCCATCCTGCACGGGGTGCTGCACCTGCTTGAACCGACTGCACCCCGGGGCTTGCGCCTGCCGATCGACTTCTTCTTGCGCTCCCTGGCCGATGACTGCCAGGCCCGGAGCATCGGGGTCATCCTGTCGGGGATGGGCTCCGACGGCACACTCGGCCTCAGAGCCATCAAGGAGAAAGCCGGGGTGGTCTTCGTGCAGGCGCCGGCCTCGGCCAAGTTCGACGGCATGCCGAGAAGCGCCGTCGACGCCGGTCTGGCCGACGTGGTCGGCCCGGCGGAGCAACTGCCGGGCAGGATCATCGAGTATCTGAAGCACGCCCCTCTGATCGTTCAGCCCGAGCCCTACCGGGAGAGCAAGGCACAGAGCGCCCTGGAGAAGGTGTTTATCCTGCTCCGGGCCCAGACCGGCCACGACTTTTCTCCGTACAAGAAGAGCACCCTCTACCGCCGCGTCGAGCGGCGCATGGGACTGCACCAGATCGACAAGATCGCCATCTATGTCCGGTTTCTGCGCGAGAACCCCAGGGAGATCGAACTGCTCTCCAAGGAGCTTCTGATCGGCGTGACGAGCTTTTTCCGCGACCCGCCGGCCTGGGAGCTGCTGAAAGAGGAGGTCATCCCGGCCCTGCTGGCGGCCCATCCCAAAGGCGGGGTGCTGCGGGCCTGGACACCCGGCTGTTCCACGGGCGAGGAAGCCTATTCGCTGGCGATGGTCTTCAAGGAGGCGCTGGAGCGGGTCAAGCCGGCCGGGAGCTTTTCACTGCAGGTCTTTGCCACCGACCTGGACCGGGACGCCATCGACCGGGCGCGCGCGGGCGTCTACCCGGCCAACATCGCCGCGGACATCTCCTCCGAGCGCCTGCGGCGCTTCTTTGCACAGGACGAGCACGCCTACCGGGTGGGCAAGGAGATCCGCGAGACGGTGATTTTTGCCCCCCAGAACGTGATCATGGACCCGCCCTTCACCAAGCTCGACCTCCTGATCTGCCGCAACCTGCTGATTTACCTGGATCCGGGGATGCAAAAAAAACTCATCCCCCTCTTTCACTACAGCCTGAATTCCGGCGGCGTCCTGTTTCTGGGCAGTGCCGAGACCATCGGCGCCTTCACCCGCCTGTTTGCCCCGCTGACCAAAAAAGCGCGGCTCTACCGGCGGCTCGACGCCACCCTGGGAGCAGAGCCGGTCGAATTTCCATCCGCGTTTGTCCCCTATCGCCCGGATGCTGCGAGTGCGCAGCCCCAGCCGCGGGTTCCCGGCCCCAACCTCCAGGCGCTGGCAGATCAACTGCTTTTGCAGCGCTTCTCGCCGGCCGCCGTGCTCACGAACGACAAGGGCGATATCCTCTTCATCAGCGGGCGCACGGGCAAATACCTGGAGCCGGCGGCGGGCAAGGCCAACTGGAACATCTTCGCCATGGCGCGCGAGGGGCTGCGCTACGAGCTGAGCAACGGTCTTCAGAAGGCGCTGCGGCAATGGGCATCGGTTAGCCTTAAGGGCGTGAAAGTGGGGACCAACGGAAGTTTACAGGCCGTGGACATCACCATCCATCCGATCGACGAGCCGGCAGCCCTGCAGGGGATGGTGATGGTCGTCTTTACGGACGCGGCCACGCCCCCTGAAACCCAGGCCGCGGGCAAACCCCCACGGGCTTACGCCCGCAGGGACAGCCTGGCGGCGCTGGAGCGCGAACTCCAGCAGGCCCGCGAGGAGATCCAGACCACGCGCGAAGAGATGCAGTCCTCCCAGGAAGAGCTCAAATCCACCAACGAGGAATTACAGTCCACCAACGAGGAGCTGCAGAGCACCAACGAGGAGCTGACCACCTCCAAGGAAGAGATGCAGTCGCTCAACGAGGAGCTGCAGACGGTCAACCAGGAACTGCAGGCCAAAGTGGACGAGCTCTCGCGGGTTAACAACGACATGAAGAACCTGCTCAACAGCACCGACATCGCGACCCTGTTTTTGGACGACGCGCTCGCCGTGCGCCGATTCACCACCCAGGCCACCAGCATCATCAAGCTGATCGCCGGCGACGCGGGCCGCCCCATCACCGACATCACCACCGACCTGGACTATCCGGAGATGGCCGCGGATGCGCGCGAGGTGCTTCGGACCCTGGCCTTCATCGAGAAGCAGGTCCCCACCCGCGACAGGCGCTGGTTTTTAGTGCGCATCATGCCCTACCGCACCCTGGAGAACCGGATTGACGGGGTGGTGATCACCTTTTCCAACATCACCGCGGCCAAGCGGTTGGAGGCGCACCTGCGGCAGACCCAGGCCGGGACGAAAAAACGCGGGAGAAAGGCGACGCCATGAAAAAAGACGGGATCGCTTCAGCGGACGCCGCCGAGCTGCGCCGCCGGGCGGAAGCGCGGCTGCGGGCGGGCAGGAAGAAAGGCGCTTCGGGTCGGACCGAAGAGGATATGCAGCGGCTCGTGCACGAACTGCAGGTCCACCAGATCGAGCTGGAGATGCAAAACGAGGAGCTGCGCCGTTCGCGGGCGGAGGTGGAGGCGTGGCTGGAGCGCTACACCGAGCTCTACGATTTTGCCCCGGTGGGCTACTTGACCCTCGGCCGCGACGGAGCGATCCGCCAGGTGAACCTGGCCGGGGCGAGCCTGCTGGGGGTGGAGCGCGGCCGGCTGTCGGGCCGGCGTTTGGGGGTTTTCGTTGCCGAGCCGAAGCGGTCGGGTTTCAACCTCTTTTTAGAGAAAGTATTCGCGCGCCGGGCGCAAGCGGTGTGCGAGGTGGCGCTGCTGAGGGAAGGCCAGGGGCCGCTCAACGTGCACCTCACGGGCATGGCTTCGCCGGACCGGCAGGAATGCCGCGTCTTGCTGGCGGACATCACCGAGCGCAAGCAGGCGGAGGCCCAGGTGAAGTATCTGGCCAGCTTCCCCATGCTTAACCCCAGACCCATCGTTGAAGTGGATGTGGCGGGGCACATGCAATTCTGCAACCCGGTCGCCGAGCAGATGTTCCCCGATCTTTGTCAGCGCGGAGCGGGGCATCCGTGGCTTGCCGATTGGAAAGCGGTGCTGCGCACCCTCCGCGAGGGGGGGGAGAAGTCCATTGTGCGGGAAGTGCATTTCGACGAGAAGTGGTACCATCAAACGATCCATTTCGTGGACGATGCAAAGTGTGTCCGCATCTACGGGGCGGACATCACCGCGCGCAAGAAGGTAGAGCAGGCGCTGCTTAACGCTTACGCTGAAGTCGAAGCGCGTGTCGTCGAACGGACGGCAGCACTCGCCAAGTCCAATATGGATTTAGAGCAGGAAATGATGATTAGAAAAAAGGCGGAAAAGGCCCTGCTCAACAAAACGATGAAAATAAAAGACCAGGCCGTTCGTCTAAAAGAAGGGAACGCCGCGTTGAGAGTTTTACTCAAGCAAAGAGATGCAGACAAATTGGAACTTGAAGAAAAAGTCTTATTGAATGTCAATCAATTGATCATCCCTTATTTGGACAAATTAAAACGGCGAAAATTGGATGCCAAACAAAAGGCGTATGCGGAGATCCTGAAATCCAATCTCAACGAAATCGTGTCGCCGCTCGCGCGCAGCCTGTCGTCCAAATTGTTGCGGCTTTCGCCGACGGAGCTCGAAGTTGCCAATCTTGTTCATCAGGGAAAAACCACCAAGCAAATCGCCGAGACCATGAACCTGGCGGCCAGCACGATCGATTTCCACCGGAACAACATCCGGGCGAAGTTGGACGTCAAGAATAAAAAAATCGGCCTGCAAACCTATTTGTCCTCCGTCAAATAACACCTGTTTAAGCCCCATATTGCCCCCATAATTATCCCATATTGTTTTTGGCTTCCATGATGGTATCATATGCCTTAACTGTGTATTCCGTTGGCCGCGTGCCGATTCCCATCCGATATGCACTTCCGGTCTGCCTGCGCCGCGGCGTTATTTAGATTCAAAGAGATGTGGCCACGGAAACTCATTGGAAGCTTTCTCTGCCGACCCATTTTCCTTGGGAAAAACCAGTTAACCCTGACACCACTCGTGAGGTGCCGCATGCAGACGAAACCGGAATTTAGAAGAAGCGAACGGCTTGGCCGTGAATTCATAATCAAGCTTGAAGACGAGCTGACGCTGTCTCCCTATTATGCGGTATCCTATAACTTAAGCGAAACGGGCATGTATTTTAAGTCGCTATTTGAGCTCTATCCAGGAGCTTATATCCTTATCCGAATTGATGACTATACATTGAGCAAGAATAAAGTCCCGGCCCGAGTCGTGTGGTGCAAAAAGTTGGAAAATAGTACCACCTTTCGCTTTTCCGTCGGTGTGGAATTCCTCCAGCTGGAGGAGAGTTTCGGCGTAACGGCATCCCTGTCGGCGGCACCGCGAACGAAGACATCCGACAAGAAGCAAGGCGGGGTCGTAATTAGAATGGAGAAGCGCTCACCAGAATAGCAATTGGCACGGATTGCGCGCTGGCCCTGGAGCGCCAGTCGGGTGGAGGGCAGACCTGAAGGAACGGGGCGAGGCCGGCGATGACGCCCGGGGGCGACTTAAGGTCGGGGTGGAGAGCGCATGGGGTGCATTCAGCGCTGCGATTCAAAATCCCGCCGCCAGGTTTATTAAGGATAGGTCATGGCATCAAATTTCGGAATAGCCATCGATAATAACAGCGACGGCCTTGGCTTGAAATTGGCGGGCGACTTCGACGCCACATCGGCCTATGAATTGATATATGCCATAAAGAAACTGCCTGAAGACACCGTAAAGGTCTCCATTTACACGAATGGCCTGAAAAACATATACCCTTTTGGCTTGGATGTTTTTCATAGATATCTGAGTTCCCTTAATGGTCAATCCACCAAAATTGTGTTCAAAGGCAATAACGCCTCCCAGTTATCCCCGGGCGATTCCCGTCTGACTTCTATCAGTCATCTCTGGATGGCTGTATAAGGGCGATTCCTCTCCGTATAGAAGCATAAACGATTCACCACACCATTTTCAACCGCGCTGACCGCAGCCCTTGTCGGATACCCGGTTTGCCCGGCAACACGGAACCCGGCGGACCCGAACCGTGCGAGCAAATTCCCCTTCGCGCAGAGCTTCCCTGCATAGTATGGGTTATTAACCCATACGACCCACTTAATAATTTGATCTTGTGTTTATGTCCATGGCCCTTATCTTTGAACGAGATCGATCTTTCACGATCATCGATGAAAGCCCTGCATGTCCGCAAGGGGCAGTTGCATGCAGAAAAGAGTTATCCGTCATTTTAGAATTTTCATTCATCGAGTCCGGTGTTTTGAATTGTCGACGCCGTACTCGGTAAGATCTGCCGTAAGGCAGAGCGCGTGGCCGGTCTTGGAACGTGGGGATCTGACTCTCCGGCGATGATCCGGGGGCACAAAACCCAGGGTCGTTTCAAGAACCCGGCCATATCGGTCAAGATCCAGCCCCGATCGAGCGCCCAATAATCTCGAATTTAACTGGCGTTTGGAAATCCTGCCGGGGCGCCTTCGAATCAATGACTGCGCGGTCGGGCGCACATCTACCCCAGGAAGACGAATCAGCATGAAACGGGTCGGAATGGTTGTCGGCGCAGGAATTCTTCTGGTCATCGTGCTGTTCGGATGGTGGGTCTTCAGCCGCCCCGAACGCGGGACGACCGGCTCGGTCAGCACGAACTTCAGATGGCTCGGCCCCAACGACAAGATCGTTGTGGACGGCTTCGACGACCCCAAGGTCCAGGGTGTCGCCTGCCATCTTTCCCGGGCGCAGACCGGCGGCGTGAAAGGCGCCATGGGCGTGGCGGAGGATACAAGTGATGCCAGCATCGCCTGCCGCCAGGTCGGCCCGATCAAGATTCTCGGTGAACTCAGGGACGGCGAGCGCGTCTTCGACGAACACCGCAGCCTCGTGTTCAAGACCCTTCAGATCGTGCGCTTTTTCGACCGCGAGCGCAATGTGCTGGTCTACGTGTCCTACAGCGATCGCGTTCTCGCGGGCAGCCCGCAGAACAGCATCAGCACGGTGCCGATCATGAATTGGCCGGCGCCATAGTCTCCGGCGGTCCGTGCCAATCGTGTTTTGGAGTTGCCGGATACAAGCGCAGATTTCGAAACCCACCCTCCTATCGTTTTACATGGCGTACGCATGGTCAAAAAAGTATAGAGAGGGGCTTATCGGCAGAAGCCCCCGATATCTTCAACAAGGCGGCGGCCATGAACGACAAGCCAGATGGATAGAGCTTTGCGCCAGTGGCAAGGCTGATTCTACTTCTGGCAGAGAGAGACACCAAGAATGGAAATGAGCGGCAAGACCGTTCGCCGATTTTTTTCTCATATGCAGGCGCGCCTCGGCGGGAGCGATCCGGCCAAGAAGTATGCTGGCGATGAACTGCCCCTTCGAGCGGAGCTGTTCAGCGCCGATCAGATGGAGCAGCATGGTAAGATCCTTGCGGGTGCGCACCCGTTGAAGCCTGGACGCCCTCGGGACCGCCTTCTGGCGCGGCTGGCCGAGAATGAACGTCTCCTGCTTGAAGTCCACAACCTGCTGACAGAGGACGTCAAAACGGACCGCCGAATTGCACCGGCCGGGGAATGGCTGCTTGACAACTTTTATTTGATCGAGGAACAGATTCGAACGGCCAGGCGACACTTGCCGAAGGGTTTCAGCCGTGAGCTGCCGCGCCTGCTGGGCGGTCCATCGGCCGGGCTTCCGCGGGTGTATGACATCGCTCTGGAGACGATCTCGCACGGCGATGGCCGGGTGGATCTGGAAAACCTCAGCAGTTTCGTAGCCGCCTACCAGTCGGTGGCCACCCTGAAATTGGGCGAACTTTGGGCCATCCCCATCATGCTGCGCCTGGCCCTGATCGAGAATCTCCGGCGGCTGGCCGCCCGGATCGCCGCCGACAGGATCGATCGAAACCGCGCCGACCATTGGGCCGGCCAGATGACCGAGATCGCCGCGCAAGACCCGAAGAGCCTGATTCTGCTGATCGCCGACATGGCGCGATCGAACCCGCCGATGGTGAGTTCGTTTGTGGCGGAACTCTCACGCCGCTTGCAGGGGCTGGGCCCCGCTCTGGCAATGCCGCTCACCTGGATTGAACAGCAGCTGTCCGAGTCCGGTCTGACCATCGAGCAGTTGGTGCGCTCGGAGAACCAACAACAGGCCGCGGACCAGGTCACCATGAGCTACAGCATCGGCAGCCTCCGTTTCCTGGGCGCGATGGACTGGCGCGAGTTTGTCGAGACGATGAGCGTGGTCGAGCAGACCCTGGCTGAGGATCCGGGCGACGTTTACACCAAGATGGATTTTGCCACCCGTGACCGCTACCGCCATGCCGTGGAGAAGATTGCGAAGAGCAGTCCGCACTCCGAAAGCGAGGTGGCTCGCCAAGCGATCCAGCTGGCGCATGAGGGCGCAACCCGGCAAGGCAGCGACGACCGCACGGCACATGTCGGCTTCTACCTGATCGACGAGGGATTGACGCAGCTCAAGCGAACGGCGGAGGTGCGTTTATCCCCCGCTGAGGCGCTTCGCAACGTCGGCCGCCGGTTTCCGTTGCGGCTCTATGGCGGCAGCATCCTGCTGATGACAGTGATCTTCGCCGGGTGCTTCGCGGCGAAGGCCCATGCCGGTGGGCTGCAGGGCGGGGCCCTCGGGCTGCTCGGACTGCTCTTGCTGTTGTGCGCCAGCCATCTGGCGGTAGCCCTGGTGAACTGGCTGGCAACGTTGCTGGCGACGCCGCATCCGCTTCCGCGCATGGACTTCTCCAAAGGCATCCCGTCGGAATTTCGAACTCTGGTGGTGGTCCCGACCATGCTCATGAGCCCTCAGAACATCGAGGGCCTGATGGAGGCACTGGAAGTCCGCTTTCTGGCAAATCGGGATGACCACCTCCACTTCGGCCTGCTGACCGATTTTCGCGACGCCGTCGAAGAAACGCTGCCGGAGGACGAACCGCTCTTGCGGCTGGCCCGGCAGAGAATCGAAGCGCTGAACGAAAAGTACCGGAATTCGAAAAGCGATCTTTTCTTCCTTTTTCATCGCCCGCGCCGCTGGAATTCGCGGGACCGGATCTGGATGGGTTACGAACGCAAGCGCGGCAAGCTTGCGGATTTGAATGGGCTTCTGCGCGGCGGGGCACATGGCGCCACGGGGGATCGCTTCGCGCTCGTCGTCGGTGAAACCGCGGTCTTATCGAACATAACGTATGTGATCACCCTGGACACCGATACGCAACTGGCACGCGATTCGGCGTGGCAGTTTGTGGGCGCCATGGCGCACCCGCTGAATCGCGCGCGTTACGACGAAGGCCAGCAGCGTGTCGTTGCAGGGTACGGCATTCTGCAGCCACGGGTGGCGGTGAGCCTGCCCGGCACGAACCGCTCGCGGTATGCGCGCATGTGCGCCAGTGAGCCCGGCATCGATCCTTATACGCGCGCCGTTTCCGATGTTTACCAGGACCTGTGCGGGGAAGGCTCGTTTATCGGCAAAGGCATCTATGAGGTCGACGCCTTCGAACGGGCGCTGGACGGACTCCCCGACAACCGGATCCTCAGCCACGATCTTCTGGAAGGGTGTTACGCGCGGGCCGGACTGTTGAGCGATGTGGAGTTGTACGAGGAATATCCATCGCGCTACAGCGCGGATGTGAGCCGAAGGCATCGTTGGATTCGCGGCGATTGGCAGATTGCGCGCTGGCTGTGGCCGGGGATTCCCGGCCGCGATGCCGGCCTGCGGAAAAATCCGCTTTCGATGCTCTCCCGCTGGAAGATCTTCGACAATCTGCGGCGCAGTCTGACGGCCGCGGCGTTGACACTCCTGCTGCTGTTGGGCTGGACGGTTTTGTCTTCACCCGGGTTCTGGACCCTGTCCGTGATCGGCATCACCCTGATTCCTTCATTGATGGCCTCGGCCCTGAATGTGCTTCAAAAGCCAGTCGATGTGACCCCGGGTCAGCACCTCGCGGCCGCGGCGCGTTCGGCCCGCCGGCACTTCGCGCAGGCAGCGTTCACGTTCGCATGCCTGCCCTACGAGGCGTTCTTCAGCCTGGATGCGGTGGTGCGAACGGCCTGGCGGATGCTGATCACGCATAAGCGACTGCTCCAATGGAACCCGTCAAGCGACCCGGATCGCAATAGCCGCAGCGACTTTCTCGGCTCGTGGCTCATCATGTGGATCGCCCCCGTCATGGCCGCTGCCGTGGCGATGGTGCTTGCGGCGTCAAAGCCGGCCGTGCTGGTTTGGGCCGGGCCCATCCTGGGCCTCTGGTTTGCCTCCCCCGCGATCGCCTGGTGGGTCAGCCGGCCGCTCGCTCGCCGCGGCGCAAGGCTGACGGCGGACCAGACCCTCTTTCTGCGGAAGCTTTCCCGGAAAACCTGGGCGTTCTTCGAGACCTTCGTCGGCCCGGATGATCATTGGCTGCCGCCGGACAACTACCAGGAGCACCCCGTTGCCGTGATCGCGCACCGCACGTCGCCCACCAACATGGGCCTGGCGCTGCTGGCGAATTTGTGCGCCTACGATTTCGGCTATATTTCGGCCGGAAAACTCATCGAACGAACGGCGAAAGCGCTGCGTACGATGGAAGGTTTGGAGCGTCACCAAGGCCACTTCTTCAACTGGTACGACACCCAAACCCTGAAACCCCTGCCGCCCCTCTACATTTCGTCGGTTGACAGCGGAAACCTCGCGGGCCATCTGCTGACCCTGCGGCCGGGCCTTATGGGCCTTGCCGATCACAAGATCCTTGGCACGCGATGCTTCGCGGGCTTGAGCGACACGCTCAGGATTCTCATCGACGCTGCAGCCAATGTACCGGCCGCAGCCGCTTCAGGAGCATATGAGCCGGCCCGGCTCTCTCAACTTCTGCAGGACCTGGAGTCCGCGATCCGTTTCCAACCCACCACGCTCATGGCTTTGCGGGAGTGCCTGGATCAATTATCAACGTCCGCTGCGGCAGTTGCCACCGGCGTGGAAGCTCTCGATGCCGACCCCGGCAGCCAATTGAGGTGGTGGGCTCACGCCTTCGCCATGCAATGTCGAGATGCCCTCGACGAGCTGACGTTTCTGGCTCCGTGGACAGAGCGCTGGCCGACTCAGAATCGCCTCGGAGACTTTCCCGATCTCGACGAGATCCCAACCCTGCGCGAACTGGCGGCGCTGGACGAGAAGCTCCTGCCGGCCATCGAGCGGCAGCTGAGCGCTGCCCCGCCGTCCGCGGAGGGCGCACGGCTGGGTGAACTTCAGCACCTCATCACGGAGGCCAGCCAGCGCGCCAGAACCCGGATGGCGGCGATCAAAGGGCTTGCCCTGCTGAGCGACGCACTCGCCCGGATGGAATATGACTTTCTGTTCGACGAGGCCCGTCATCTGCTGGCCATCGGCTACAATGTCGGCGAACGCCGGCGGGACGCCAGTTACTACGATCTGCTGGCTTCGGAAGCGAGGTTTTCCAGTTTTGTAGCGATTGCGCAGGGACAAGTGCCGCAGGAGAACTGGTTCGCCCTGGGACGTCTGCTCACCACCGCCGGTGGGGAACCGATCCTCCTTTCATGGAGCGGTTCCATGTTCGAATACCTGATGCCGCTCCTGGTGATGCCGACGTACGAACACACCCTGCTCGACCAGACCTGCAAGGCGGCGGTAACCCGGCAAATCGAGTATGGAAAAAAGCGCGACGTGCCGTGGGGCATTTCCGAATGTGGATACAATGCCATCGATGTGCACCTTGCCTATCAGTACCGAGCGTTCGGCGTACCCGGGCTGGGGCTCAAACGCGGGCTCGCCGAAGACCTGGTGATCGCGCCGTATGCCTCGGCGCTGGCGCTGATGGTATCACCCGAGGAGGCGTGTCTGAACCTCCAGCGACTCGCGGCGGAAGGCCTTGAAACGCGGTATGGTTTCTACGAAGCGATCGACTACACGCCGTCGCGTCTGCCGCGCGGACAATCGAGCGCCGTGGTCCGCTCCTTCATGGCCCATCACCAGGGCATGAGTCTTCTGTCTTTGGCCCATCTGCTCCTGAACCGCCCGATGCAGAAGCGATTCGAGTCGAATCCCCTGTTCCAGGCGACCCTGCTGCTGCTCCAGGAGCGAATCCCCAAGGCGACGGCGTTCTATGCGCATACCACCGAGATCTCTGAGCTCCATACGGCTTTCAGCGCTCCGGAGACGCCGATCCGCGTTTTCACACGCCCCGACACGCCGAACCCGGAAGTGCAGTTGCTCTCGAACGGCCGGTACCACGTGATGATCACCAGTGCCGGCGGCGGATACAGCCGCTGGAAGGACCTTGCCGTCACCCGTTGGCGCGAAGACCGCACCTGCGACAACTGGGGCACGTTCTGTTACCTCCGCGACGTGGCCAGCCGCGAGTTCTGGTCCACCGCATTTCAGCCGACGCTCAAACGAGCGAAGCGTTTTGAGGCGATCTTTTCGGAAGGGCGAGCCGAGTTTCGCGGCCGCGACCACGACTATGACACCCATACCGAGATTGCTGTTTCGCCCGAGGATGACATCGAACTGCGCCGCGTCCGCATCACCAACCACGCGCGGACGCGCCGGGCGATCGATGTGACCAGTTACGCGGAAGTGGTTCTGGCACCGCCGGCCGGGGATGCACTGCATCCGGCGTTCAGCAATCTTTTTGTGCAGACCGAGATCATCCGCCGGCAGCGAGCCATCCTCTGCACCCGCCGGCCGCGCTCCCAGGGCGAGCAGGCGCCCTGGATGTTTCACCTGATGGCCGTGCATGGGGCGGAGATCGGAGACGTCTCCTATGAGACCGATCGCCTGCAGTTCATCGGTCGCGGAAACACCGTCGCCGATCCACAGGCGATGAGCGGGGGTGCTGAATTTTTTTCGGGGGCTCTATCGGGCAGCGAGGGCTCCGTGCTCGATCCGATTGTCGCCATTCGCTACCGGATCACCCTGGACCCGGAAGAATCGGCAACGATCAATATGGTCTCCGGCATCGGCGAAACCCGTGATGCCGCCTTAAGCCTGGTGGAAAAATACCAGGATCGGCGGCTCGCGGACCGCGTCTTTGATCTGGCATGGACGCATGCCCATGTGCTGCTGCGCCAGTTCAATGCCTCAGAGGCCGACGCGCAACTCTATGGGCGCCTGGCCGGTTCGATCATCTACGCCAATGCGTCGCTGCGAGCCGATCCGAGCGTCCTCAAAAAGAACCACCGCGGGCAATCCGGCCTCTGGGGATACGCCATCTCCGGCGATCTGCCGATTGTGCTGCTGCAGATTGAAGATCCGGCCAATATCGACCTGGTGCGCCAACTCGTGCAGGCCCACGCCTACTGGCGTCTGAAAGGACTGGCGGTGGACCTGGTGATCTGGAACGAAGATCACGCCGGTTACCGGCAACTCCTCCACGATCAGATCATGGGGCTCATCGCCGCCGGCACCGGAATCAGCCTCACCGATCGGCCGGGCGGCATTTTTGTAAGACCTGCCGACCAGATATCGGAGGAGGACCGTATCCTGATCCAATCGGTCGCCCGCGCCATCATCACCGACAGCCGGGGGTCGCTGGCGGATCAGATCAAGGGTCGCAGTCTGGCGGAAGTCAGCGTGCCCCTCCTGACCCCGACCCGAACCCACCGCCCCGAACCCCTGGCGGTGGCCGCATTGCCGCGCCACGATCTGAGGTTCTACAACGGGCTGGGCGGATTCAGCCCGGATGGGCGCGAGTATGTCATTACCACCGCATATGGGCAGCTGACGCCGGCGCCTTGGGTGAATGTGCTGGCCAACCCGCACTTCGGGACCGTCATCTCGGAGAGCGGTCTTGCCTACACCTGGAGCGAGAATGCCCACGAGTTCCGCCTCACTCCCTGGGGAAACGATTCCGTGAGCGATTCGAGCGGAGAGGCATTTTACCTTCGTGATGAAGAGCGCGGCCACTTCTGGTCGCCCACGCCGCTGCCGAGCCGCGGGGCAACGCCTTACGTCACCCGGCACGGATTCGGCTACAGCGTCTTCGAACACACCGAGCGCGGCATTTATACCGAGTTGTGGGTCTACGTGGCTCTGGACGCAGGGATCAAGTTTGCGGTGCTAAAAGTGCGCAACGTGTCGGACCGATTGCGCCGGCTCTCGGCTACCGGATATGCGGAATGGGTGCTGGGCGACCTGCGGCCGAAATCGAGCATGCACGTGATCACCGAAATTGACCCGACGTGCGGCGCGCTCTTCGCGCGCAACCCATACAACACAGAATTCCTTGACCGGACGGCCTTCTTCGACGTGGACGACACGACTCGCACCGTTACCGGCAACCGGACGGAGTTCCTGGGACGCAACGGGTCGCTGCGAAGTCCGGCTGCGATGACGCGAACGCGCCTTTCCGGCAAGGTGGGGGCTGCCCTGGATCCCTGCGCCGCGATCCAGGTGAGCTTCGATCTGGCCGCCGGTCAGGAGCGTGAGATCGGCTTCCGGCTCGGCGTCGGGCGCGACGCCGACGATGCCAGAAACCTGGTCCATCGCTTTCGAGGATCCACCGCTGCGCGCGGCGCCCTCGATGGGGTGTGGCAGCACTGGAAGCGCACCCTCGGCGCGGTAAATGTGGAAACACCCGACCCATCCCTCAACATGCTGGCCAACGGCTGGCTCTTGTACCAGACCCTGGCGTGCCGCCTTTGGGCGCGAAGCGCAACCTACCAGTCGGGGGGCGCCTTCGGTTTCCGCGATCAGTTGCAGGACGTGATGGCGCTCATCCACGCCAGGCCGGATCTCGTGCGCGAGCACCTGCTCCGGTGCTCGGCCCGCCAATTCCTGGAAGGAGATGTTCAGCATTGGTGGCATCCTCCAACGGGTCGGGGTGTGCGCACTCACTGTTCGGACGATTACCTCTGGCTGCCGCTCACGACGTGCCGCTATGTCCTCACCACCGGGGACACCGGCGTGTTGGATGAGCCCATGCACTTCCTCCAAGGCCGCCCGGTAAACGCGGATGAAGACTCTTATTACGACTTGCCCGGGCACTCTGAAGAGGCGGCGAGTCTTTACGAACACTGCGTCCGAGCCATCCTGAACAGCCTCAAATTCGGTGAACACGGCCTGCCGCTCATCGGCTCCGGTGACTGGAACGACGGCATGAACCTGGTGGGCGAGCACGGCAAAGGCGAAAGCGTCTGGTTGGGATTTTTCTTATATGAAGTGCTCATGCGCTTCACTGAGGTGGCAAAAACACGTGGTGACATATCCTTTGTTGAACGCTGCCAGAGGGAGGCGGCTCACTTGCGCCGGAATCTCGAGGAACATGGCTGGGACGGCGAGTGGTATCGCCGCGCCTATTTCGACGACGGCGCGCCCCTTGGATCGTCCGTTAACCCCGAATGCCAAATTGATTCGATTGCGCAGAGCTGGTCTGTTCTTTCGGGTGCGGGAGATCCTGATCGTTCGCGCATGGCCATGGAAGCGGTGGATAAGCGCCTCGTTCGCCGCGAGCCTGGGCTGATCCAACTTCTGGATCCGCCCTTCGACCAGTCGGAGCTGAATCCCGGCTACATCAAAGGGTACGCCCCCGGGGTTAGAGAAAACGGCGGGCAGTACACGCATGCGGCCATCTGGGCGGCAATGGCCTTCGCCCGCCTAAGGGACAACCGGCGCGCGTGGGAGCTCTTCACCATGATCAACCCGGTGAACCATGCAAGATCGGCCGCTGAGGCTGCCACCTACAAAGTGGAGCCCTATGTGATTGCAGCCGACGTCTATGCGGTATCGCCACATACCGGCCGCGGCGGCTGGACATGGTACACGGGCTCGGCTGCCTGGATGTACCGGCTGATCGTGGAATCTCTCCTGGGGCTCAGGCTTGAAGTGAATAAACTGCGTTTGACGCCGTGCCTCCCTGCGGATTGGGAGGGGTTCAAGCTGCACTACCGCTATCGGGAGACGGTCTACCACATCACGGTCCTGCAAACGCCTGCCGGGAATGGCGAGATGCGCGTGACCGTGGATGGCATTGAACAACACGATAAGACCATCCCCCTTGCTGACGACCGTAAGGAACACCGGGTCGAGGTGAGGATACCTGTTGCAGGCGCTTGAGAGCATGTCTGCGGGTGCGCTCCAAAAGGTCGCCGAGGATCCTATGAAACTGCCGTGTACGGGGACTGCGCATGGTTTCCGCGAATCGATCCTTTCAGGGGCAGCCATTTCAATAACAGGGAGAATTTTATAGAAATGATAGAACGCATGCATTGTTTTAAGCCGCCGTGCGAAGCTTTTGTAGAAGCATATGGCTTGTAGAGGGAGGCCCATGGATGTTCCGTTGATTGAATTCAAGGGCGTCACCAAGCGGTTCGGACCCCCAACCATCCTCGATCGCGTCAACCTGCAGATTCATGAGGAGCAGGTCACGACGATTATCGGCCTCAGCGGTTCAGGCAAGAGCGTTCTGCTCAAGCACATCGTCGGGTTGCTCAAGCCGGACGAGGGCACCATTCTTTTCCGAGGAAAACCCCTCCACCGGATGGAAAAGAAGGAAATGAATATCTGCTTGGGCCGGATGAGTTACATGTTTCAAGGCAACGCCCTCTTCGACTCGATGACGGTCTAGGAGAATGTCGCCATCCCCATTCGCGAAACGATGAACTTGAGCAAGGCGGAAATCGATCGCCGGGTCATGGCCAGAATCGAACAGGCCGAACTCGGCGAAGCGGCCCAAAAATATCCATCATAGCGCTTGCCAAACAGGATCAGAAGGAGATTGCCCGGCTCCGCTGGGACGCGCCGTGTAAGGCGAATTGAAAGATGCGCCGGCCGAGAATGGATACTTTAGAATAGGAAGGTGGTCTATGGCAACTCATGCAGATGCAAGACGAAAAGGCGTCCTGGAGCAGATCGCCCGCCGGGCAATGCAGGCATATGGTTTTCTGCCCGATTTCTCAGCCGCCGCACTTGGAGAGCTGGAGACGGTTCAGCAAATAGAGCGTGCGGCGGAATCTCCCGGGATCGACCTGCGCCACCTGCTCTGGGCATCCATTGACAACGACGATTCCCTGGACCTCGACCAGTTGACGGTGGCGGAGGCCTTGACGGATACCCAGGTGAAGGTATTGGTGGCCGTCGCCGACGTGGCGGTCCTCGTCAAGAAGAACTCGGCCATCGATGCGCACGCCCGCCAGAACACGACCTCGGTCTACACCGCTGGCAGGATCTTTCCCATGCTGCCGGAGAGGCTCTCCACGGATCTCACCTCTCTCAACGATCATGAAGACCGCCCGGCCATGATCATCGAAATGCTGATCGGCGACGGTGGTGTGATGCGGGGCTCGAACATCTATCGCGCCCGGGTGCGCAACCAGGCCAAGCTTGCCTATAACAGCGTGGCGGCCTGGCTGGAAGGCAAGGGACCCATGCCGGCGGCTGTAGCGGCGGCCCCGGGGCTGGCCGAGAATCTCCGGCTCCAGGACCGGGTGGCCCAGCAATTAAAAGCCATGCGGCATGAGCACGGGGCCCTGGATCTGCAGACGCTGGAAGCCCGCCCCGTTTTTGCCGGAGACGAGATCCGGGATCTGCAGGCGGACGAGCCCAACCGGGCCAAGGAGATCATCGAGGACTTCATGATTGCGGCCAACGGCGTGACCGCGCGTTTTCTGCACGGGAAGAAAGTCGCCTCCCTGAGGCGCATGGTCCGCTCGCCCAAGCGCTGGAGCCGGATCGTCGAGATCGCGGCCCAGCATAAGTTCCAACTCCCGGCGCAGCCGGACTCGAAGTCGCTCGAAGGGTTCCTGACCGCGCAGAAAGCGGCCGACCCGCTGCGCTTTCCCGATTTGTCGCTTGCCGTCATCAAAATGCTCGGGCCGGGCGAGTATGTCGTCGAAGCCCCGGACGAGGCTTCCCCCGGCCACTTCGGCCTGGCCGTCAAGGATTACGCGCACTCAACGGCTCCCAACCGGCGGTTTCCGGATCTGATCACCCAGCGCATTCTGACGGCCGTCTTAGAGGGGTTGCCCGTGCCCTACCGCCGGGACGAATTGGCGGAACTGGCCCGTCACTGCACGGAAAAGGAAAATGATGCCAACAAAGTGGAGCGGCTGGTTACCAAATCGGCCGCGGCCATGCTGCTCTCCTCAAGGATCGGAGACCGGTTCGACGCCATCTGCACGGGCGCAGCCGACAAAGGGACATGGGTTCGGATCTTTCAGCCGCCGATCGAAGGCCGACTGCTTTACGGGGCTGAAGGCGTCGATGTGGGCCAGCGGCTCAAGGTGCAACTTGTCCGCACGGATGTGGAGAAGGGGTATATCGATTTCAAGAAGATCCAATAAAATCTTCGAGGGAAAAATTGCCGCCGGATATTAAACCGGCGATGCTGAGCATCAGAAAGAAAAATCGCCCGAAGCAGGAATGAGAACGGGCAGGCGGACAAATCAGATAGGAGATCCGAAAGGAGGCATCATCATGGCCGCCGCCAACCGGCCGGAAATATTGGACCCCGCCTTGCTGCGCCCGGGCCGGTTTGATCGGCAGGTCCCGGCCGATCGTCCGGATATCAACGGGCGGGAAGCCGTTCGTCAGGTCGGTGCGTGTAAAGCCCGGCCCGCCGGCGTTGTTCACCAGACGGAGCGATTTATCCCGATGTTTCTGCAATGCCGGAGCCGGGGCACCTTACCTTTCCGGCCGCCTGAAATCAATCCCGGCGGCCCTCCTCGTCGGCAGTAAAAAGCAGTTGCGTGAATCCCAATTATGTGTACTAGATACAATCTTGCCGAACATGCGCGAAGGATCTCGGGCCCTGCGGTCCCGAGACCCTATTAAGCATTTAAGGAAGAGGACAAGTCCGGATGGCGACGGAGCAGCGGGTCAGCCAGAGACTGCGCGATCTGAAGCGGCGCCTCAAGCAGGAAAACCCGATTCTGGAGAATGTGGTCGACAGCTTTCGGGAACTAGACCGGATCAGTCGCCGCCTCGGGTTCTTCGATCGCGAGGAATCACATGCCAACCGCACGTCCTGGTGGCCGCTGATCTCCGTGCTGGGAGTGTATTCCTCGGGCAAGTCGAGCTTCGTCAACCATCATCTCGGTTACCCGCTGCAGGCGACCGGCAACCAGGCGGTGGACGACAAATTCACGGTGATCTGCTTTACCGATGAACGACGCGTGCGCGTGCTGCCGGGACTCGCCCTGGACGCCGACCCGCGTTTCCCGTTCTACCGGGTGAGCCGGGCCATCGATGACGTGGCGCGAGGGGAAGGCCGGCGCATCGACGCCTACCTCCAGCTCAAGACCTGCCCCAGCGAAAAGCTGCGCGGCAAGATCCTGATCGACTCGCCCGGCTTCGACGCGGACGCCCAGCGCACCTCCACGCTGCGCATCACGGATCACATCATCGATCTCTCGGACCTGGTGCTGGTCTTTTTCGATGCCCGGCATCCCGAATCGGGGTCCATGCGCGACACCCTGGAGCATCTGGTCCGGAGAGCCATCGGCCGGCCGGACTCCAACAAGTTCCTTTATGTTCTCAACCAGATCGACGCCACCGCCGCCGGAGACAACAGTGAGGAGGTTTTCGCTTCGTGGCAACGGGCGCTGGCCCAATCCGGCCTGACGGCGGGCTGCTGTTACGCCATCTACATCCCGGAGCTGGCCAGCCCCATTCCGGACGCCGCCACCCGCGCCCGCTATGAAAACAAGCGGGACGCCAATCTCCAGGCCATCTTCCAACGCATCGAGCAAGTGGGGGTGGAGCGTGCGTACCGCATCCTCGGTATGCTGGAGCAGACGGCCCGCATGCTGGAGAACGAAGTGGTGCCGCGACTGCAACGGTTTCTGACCGACTGGCGCCGGCTGACGCTGTGGCTGGACGGGGCGCTTTTCGGCGGATTGCTTGCGCTCTTCCTGATCGTCACGATCCATGGTGGATACTGGGACGGGTTGTCACTGCGGCTGCCCTTTTGGGTGTACTTGGCCGACTACCCTACGATCCGGTGGATCCTGCTGGGACTGCTGGCGGCCGCGGTCGGCTATGGCCATTTCGTCGTCCGGCGATGGGCGGGTCAGCGGGTCGCCCGTCGCATGGCGGCCGATCGCAAGGTAAACGAATTTATGGCGAACTACGTACGTGCGTTTCACAAAAACAGCCGCTGGTTTAGAAGCATTTTCCGCCGCCATCCGGCCGGGTGGGGGGACGGGGTGGCGCGCAGCCTGACGCAAGTGTCGGAAGACTCTCAGCGGTATGTGCAGAAATTAAACGATTTGTATGCCAATCCTTCGGGGGAGCATCCAGCGCCTGGAGAATACGAAGGCATGCCTCCCATAAAGTCCGTCTGTTCATAGCCTGGCTGAATGTCACCGCAGCCCATCGCCGATCGGACAGCACCTGAAAGGAGTCGCCATGAAATTTGCGGATCGCATCCAGCGCCTGGGCACGGAAACCGCCTTTGCCGTTTCCTCCGAGGCGGCGGCTTGGGCGGCCCAGGGGCACAAGGTTTATCCGTTCCACCTGGGCGACATGAACATCCCCACGCCGGCCAACGTGATGGAGGCCGCCGTCAAAGCCATGAAAGACGGCAAGACCGGCTACTGTCCGAACGCCGGAATTCCGCGCTTGCGGGAGATCCTGGCGGCCGACGTCGGAGCCGCCCGCGGCGTGCGCTACTCCATGGAGAACGTGGCGATCCAGCCCGGCGGGAAACCCACCATCGGCAAGTTCTTTCTTGCCCTGCTGAATCCCGGTGATGAAGTCCTCTATCCGAGCCCGGGCTATCCGATCTATGAATCCCAGATCGAGTTTCTGGGCGGTGTTCCGAAACCCTACCGCTACCTGGAGGGGGAGCACACCTTCACCATCGACCTGGAGATGCTGGAGCGCCAGATCACGCCGCAGACGCGGATTTTGGTGCTGAATGACCTGCAGAACCCCACCGGGGCGGAATGTTCGACGGCCGAGCGCGAGGCTTTGGCCGAACTCGTGCTGAAACATGATCTCTACGTGCTGAGCGACGAGGCCTATTTCGACATCCGCTACGACGGCCGGAGCGTCTCGTTCGTATCCCTGCCGGGGATGGCCGAACGCAGCGTCATCCTCTATACCTTTTCCAAGAAGTTTGCCATGACCGGCTGGCGGCTGGGCGCGGCGATCGGGCCCAAACCCATCATCGACGTCATCGCCAAGCTCAACGTCAACGACGAGTCCTGCTCCAACCATTTCATCCAGTACGGTGCCATCGAGGGCCTGACCGGCGACCCCAGCGGGCCGCAAGAAATCTTGCGGGTTCTCAAGGAACGCCGCGACCTCGCGGTGCAGCTGCTGAACAGCATCCGGGGGGTGCGCTGCCTGCGGCCGAACGCCACTTTCTACCTCTACCCGAACATCACCGGCGTCATGCAGCGCAAGGGGTTCGCCGAGTATGAATCCTTCCGGCGTTCCTTGCTGCATGCCACCGGGGTGTCGGTGTGCGCGCGGATTCATTTCGGCCGGCCGCTGGCAGGGGAAACCGATTTTTACATCCGTCTTGCCTATTCCGGGATCGATGCGTCCGAGATCCGTGCAGGCCTCGCTGAATTCAAAGCGTTCGCTGAGGGTTGAAACAGCGGAATCAGAGGGGCACCGCCTTTTTTACACACTGAAAAATGGAAGGAGAAGATGCATGTCTGAAATCATGGAGTATGTCAAAAGCCGCGACCCAAATGAAAAGGAGTTTCATCAGGCCGTCAGCGAGGTCATGGATTCCGTCAAGCCGGTGCTGGATCAGAATCCGATCTATCGGCGCGCCCGAATTCCGGAACGTTTGGTCGAACCGGAGCGCGTGATCCTGTTTCGGGTTCCCTGGATGGACGATCAGGGCGTGATCCAGGTCAATCGCGGATTTCGGATTCAGATGAACAGCGCCATCGGCCCCTACAAAGGCGGGCTGCGCTTCCACCCCTCGGTCAACCTCGGGATCCTCAAGTTCCTGGCTTTCGAGCAGGTCTTTAAAAACGCCCTGACCACTCTGCCCATGGGCGGGGGCAAGGGCGGCTCGGATTTCAACCCCAAAGGCAAGTCGGACAACGAGGTCATGCGCTTTTGCCACAGCTTCATGTGCGAGCTCTTCCGGCATATCGGCCCGGACACGGATGTGCCGGCCGGCGACATCGGTGTGGGCGCGCGCGAGATCGGCTTCCTTTTCGGCATGTACAAGAAGCTGCGCAACGAGTTCTCGGGGGTCCTTACCGGCAAGGGCCTGAACTGGGGCGGCAGCCTGATCCGGCCCGAGGCCACCGGCTACGGCGCGGTCTACTTCGCGGCGGAGATGCTGGCCACCCGCAACCAGACCCTGGAAGGCAAGGTCTGCCTGGTCTCCGGCTCGGGCAACGTCGCGCAATACACCGTGGAGAAACTGATCCAGCTCGGCGCCAAGCCGGTCACCATGTCGGATTCCAACGGCTGCATCTATGACGAAAGCGGCATCACGGCCGAGAAGCTGGCTTTCGTGATGAACCTCAAGAACGTGCGCCGCGGCCGCATCAAGGAATATGCGGACAAATACCCCGCGGCGGCGTATACGTCGATCGACCCCGCCGCCGACGGCAACCCTCTTTGGAACCACAAGGCCGACTGCGCCTTTCCCAGCGCCACCCAGAATGAGATCAACGGCCAAGATGCCCAGAACCTGGTGAAAAACGGGGTCGCGCTGGTGACCGAGGGCGCCAACATGCCGACCACTCCGGAGGGCGTGGATATCTTTTTAGAGCACAAGCTGCTCTACGGCCCGGGCAAGGCGGCCAATGCCGGCGGAGTGTCGGTATCCGGTCTGGAGATGACCCAGAACAGCATGCGCCTGTCCTGGACCCGCGAGGAGGTCGACAACCGCTTGAAGATGATCATGAAGAGCATCCACACGGCCGCCTCGGGCGCCGCCGAGCGCTACGGAATGCCGGGCAATTACGTCGCCGGGGCCAACATCGCCGGCTTCGTCAAGGTCGTGGACGCCATGATGGATCAGGGCGTCGTGTAAAGGGCAACAAGAAGGGTTCGGGGTCCAGGGTTCGGGGTTCAGGAGAGAAGCATTTGCCGGGGTATTATCGCCGCTGGCCCGATTCTTCCGTGCGTGGGGATGCTGGGACCTATGTTCACTGTGTCAGCGGTTTCCCTGAACCCCGAACCCGAACCTGAATCCTGAACCCTTGAACTCCCGAACCCAGGGACCTGAGAAATTGCCTTTCATACATTCGACTCAGTCCTCAGTCCTCATCGCTCACTCCTTGCTTTTGGCTCTTGACAGCCCTTCACCGCTCCTTTAGATACTCTCCATACAACTGCCCGCACACGGGGTGGCTTTGCGCGAAGCCTGAGATCATACCCGTAGAACCTGATCTGGATAATGCCAGCGTAGGGAAACGAGATGGCGTGCGGCTCTGGAAGATCAACCCAGAATCGTTTCCCCAACGGGAAACGATTTTTTTTTGTGTAATCTAAGAGGTGATGGCTTATAAGAAGCCATCCGTTTCATGGCTTCGTAAGAAGGCCAATATCAAGGCGCGCGAATCTCCCGGCGCGAGGCGTACTTGCAGTACGCCGCAGCGACCGGGAGATGAAACGCAACGCCGAGATTGGCATTCTTACGAAGCCATGAAGAGGTGACCTATGGACATTCGGCCCGTTCCGGCATCGGAACGCAATCTGGGCGGCATGGATTTTTTCCTGCTTTGGGCGGGAGTGGCCATATCTCTAGCCGAAATTTGGGCCGGAGGGTTTCTGGCGCCGATGGGTTTCTGGTCCGGGCTCTGGGCGATCCTGCTGGGGCATGTGATCGGCAACACGTTGATGGCCCTGGGCGGGGTGATCGGCTCCGACCACGGCATCATGTCCATGGTGTCGGTCCGCCCGGCCTTCGGCATCCGGGGATCCAATCTCGCGGCGGTGCTGAACATCGTCCAGCTGATCGGCTGGGCGGCCATCATGTTGATCATCGGCGGTCGGGCCGGCGCGGCCCTCGGAAAACCCCTGGGCGGGATTCTGGCTGCCGATGCCTTCTGGGTCATTACGATTGGAATCGGGACGCTGCTCTGGGCGTTGTGGACGGGGAAGACGGTGTGGAAGGTCCTGCAGAACGTGTCGGTCGTTGCCCTGCTGCTGGTGATGGTCCTGATGAGCTGGGTGGCTTTCGGCGGCCTGCAAGTGAAGCCGGCGTTCGCCGGGGGATCGATGGCGTTCATGACGGGCCTCGACCTGGTCATCGCCATGCCGATTTCCTGGATGCCGCTGGTGGCGGACTATTCCCGGTCGGCCCGGAATACGCGGTCGGCCTTTTGGAACACCTGGTGGGGCTATTTTCTGCTGTCTTCCTGGATGTATGCGCTGGGGCTTCAGGCCACTCTGCTCACCGGCGCATCCGATCCGGGGCTGCTCATTTTGGACACCATGGGCGGTCTCGGCCTGGCGGTGCCGGCCCTGTTCATGGTGGTGTTCTCGACCATTACCTCCGATTTCCCGGATGTATATTCTGCGACCTGTTCGCTTTTGAACATTTCCCAGCGCGTGAGCGCACGGACGGTCATGTGGATTGCCGGGGTGCTTTCCATTCTGGTCGCACTGGTCTTCCCCATGGAGCAATACGAAACCTTTCTTTTCTTCATCGGCGCGATGTTTATTCCGTTGTTCGGGGTGGTGCTCACCGACTATTTCATCATCCGCAAGCGGAAACTCGAGGTTGAGGCGATCTTCAGCGAGCAAGGCGCCTACTGGTACCGCAGGGGCTACAACGTCGTCGCGCTGATGGCCTGGGCGGCGGGCTTCGCCGTGTACGAGACGCTCGCGCTGCTGAAGGCTCCGATCGGAGGTTCCATCCCGTCCATGCTGGCCGCGGGGCTGCTCTACTGGGTGGTGTCGCGGACCCGAGCCCAAAAATCCTGATCGCCGAAAAAGAAACGCCGCTCCGCGGGTTGCAGGCTCCGCGAAGCGGCGCGTTCGTTGTCGGGACGGCGCTTGAAGCAGGTTACGGCACGGGGCGCCGTCCTAGCGGTAATGAAGTGGCGCCTTTGCGGGAGTGGCCTCCAGCCGCGACGACCTCGCGGCAAGATGCCGCTCCCACAGGGAGAATTCCAACTTCATTAGAAGATTTCCCTCCACAGCCGGATAGCGATATCCGGCCAGCCGCCGGTGAGAACCTGGTTGTTGTATATGCCGCTGCCGAAGGACTGCAGCCCCAGCCCTAGGCCCTTGACGTAGAGATGCTGATCCTCCACCATCGGCGAGGCGACGACATTGCCCACCCGCTGCCGGAACGCGGGGGTCACCACGGGGTTTGGCTGATGCATGCTGAAGGCGAAGATTTCGCCGTTGTTGTTATTTGCGCTGTCGCCGGCGCAGGGATCCTCGGTGTCGGCGGTGGAGGTGCCGAAATAGATCAGGCCGGCGGCTGAAAACGCGGAAGTAAACACCCGGTGGCCTTCCGGCAGTTCGTAGAACCAGTCGAGGGACACCAGGCTGTCGTTGCAGACGCCTTTTTCGGACCGGTCGATGAAAGCGAGGAAATAGTAGCGCGTGCCGGACATGTTGATGTCTTCGGCATAGTAGGGGCTGTCGCCCGTGCCGTAAAAAATGGACACCTTGTAGTCGATGTTGCCGCTTTCGTTGACGCTGTTGTCGACACTGACCACCGGAGAACCGTAGATCGGCTGGTACTGCCGGTCGGATGGAACTTCCGTGCTGCTGGTCTGGCTGTAGTAGCTGCGGTTGATCACGCACTGGTTGATGGAATATTTCAGGTTGTTGGGGTCATCCGGGATGTTGACCTTGTATAGATAACCCTTGTCCGTGCCGATGTAAAAGCGGTCGATATAGCCGTTGCCGTCGGAATCGATCACGGCGGGCTGACCGCTCGGCACGCCGCCGATGCCCAAGGGCTCGCAGTCGAGCATGATCCGGCTCAGCAGTTGTCCGGTAGCGATATCGATCATGTATACCGAGGGATATTGGGTGCGATCGTAGCGGTCGTCGTTTCCGGAGACGAAGAAGCCCACCCATTTAGCGGTGCCGTTGTGCACGATGCGGCCGATCTTGGCGATCGATGGCGAGGACCGGCTGCGGAAAAGCTGCGGGTCCGCGAACTCCCACAGGAAGTTTGGCTGGTAGGGGTCGGTGACGTCCAGGCAGAAGACCGTGTCTCCGCCATTGCCCTCGGCCGACAGCAGCACTGTGCGCCAGGCGCCGTTCGTGTACACATCCGCCAGCGCCGGAGAGGCGTCGACGTAAGCTTGGTTGTTATCGGTGGTTCTTATTCTGTTTAGCCGCGCCAAGAGGTTGTTCTTGAGCCGCGGCAGGAGGTTGGCAGGAATAAAGGACCACAGTTCTTCGCCGGTTCCGTAGTCGGGACCGGTCGCGCAGCTGACGCCCCAATCGAAATAGCCGCGGTTTTCCTCGACGCCGGTCGTGCAGGCGTTGTCCCCATGCCGGAAGGCGCCGGCATCGAAGGCGTGCAGCATCCCGCTGCGGGAGCCGACGAACACCGCCGTGCGCCGATTCGCGTTGGCGAGCATGAAAGCCTTGAAGCTGTCGCGCTCCTGCTTGGTGGTGGCGGTGCCGAAGTACCACATCGGAAGGCCCGGCGCGGTCAGCACGGCCGGAACCGAGTGGTCGATGGGATCCAGCAGCCACTCGCGTTTGGTCGTGGTACCCAGCTCGTAGCCTCTCACCCAGTTCATCACCCAGTGGGCGTCGTTGTCGTCCACGTCGCCGTCGTGGTCGAAATCATATACCAGGCCGTAAGGTACGACGATGGAGTTGTCCAGGGCCAGAGTCTCCTTGGTGATATTGGAGGCCGTGAAGTCGATCAGCGCGCTGGAGGTGTTGTAATAGCCATAGCTGGCTCGGATGGTGACAGTTGAAGGATCAACGGGCTCGGTTGCAAACGTGAGCTCGAAATCGCCTGTGGAACGGTTTATGATGCCTTGCCCGCCCATATTTCCATCCAGGGCCTCGGTATACATGTCGCGGAAAGTTTCCCGGCCGTCGGTGATCGACAGCGTTGTGGCCAAGATCGGCGTGGGACTGAGTGTCCCGCTGAAGATCGTTTTGCCGTTTTTTACTTCGGTGGTGTACGTTACCGGCTGGTCGGTGACTTGGCCGATGGAGACTTGGGGGAAGTAAATGCTGCGGCTTCCCGGGTTGCGGCCGCTCAGCACCTGGCCGGCATCCCACAGCGCCAGCTCGGAGGTGGCGTTCGGGTTATCTGGGTCGTAGAGCCGGGTGGCGGACAGATGCCCGCGCAGCGTCTTGTCACGCCAGCTGAGGGCCGGCGTCTCGTAGTAGCCGGAGTAAATCACGTTGGCCTTGGTCACGGGCGAGCTGCGTGAAAAGGCGCCGTGGCTCGCCACGTCCGCGTTGAGAATCACATCCAGGATCTGCGGTTCGCAGCCCTGCTGGTCGCTGCGGAACTCGGCCTTCCAGAGCAGCTCCCGGCCGATGATGTTGAGGGCGGCGAAATCCACGCGAACCTTGCGCCGGGTGAGGGCGGGTGTCCCCGGGGTCCAAGTCGTGAGTTTTTGCAGCGGGTTCTTGCTGCTGTCGATCTCCCAGATCTCGTCCCAGGTGGTGATTTCTATCCAGTTTGTGCCGTTGTCGATCGAGAGATAATAGACGATGTCCGTCTTGCCGCTGCAGGTCAGGTTGTCGTAAGCCGTGAGCGTGACACCGGTGTAATAGTCGCCGGCATTGACGGGGGTGATCGGCTGCCTCAAAACCGACTGCCCGCCGGTGCGCCGCTCGATAATAAACACCATGTCGTTGTGGTCCGTGTCCCCACCGCCGACCAGGTCCTCCCAACCCAGGACCCACGCATTTAGATTGGTCCGGGGGGCACCGACAATCACATGGGAGAACCGCTGGCCCCGGTTTATGGTCAAACTGGCGGTATCGTTGTTGTCGAATTGCAAACCGAAGATGTCCAGCGCACGGGTTACGGCCGTATCGCGCATCCAGTTGCTATTCTCGACACAGGCACCCTCAGCGGTGAGCCCCCGGCCCAAGTAGTATGTCTTGTTGAGGGGATCGCTGGCGCAGCTGCCACGGTAAGTATCCTTGTTCCAAGCGGTTTTGGTATAGAAATATACATCATCACTTGCGGCAGCAAAATCATAGGTTGGGTTATAGTCCGCATCATCTACTTTTAGATAGAAAACCAGCTCGGTGCCGGCTGCAAATGTTCCGATCACTTTTCGGTTGTCCAACGCGTTCACCACCCCATCGCCGTTGGTATCGCCGAAACGATTGGAGGAGTCGGATGCGCTCTGGTCCAACACCCCGTTGTTATTGTTATCGTTGATATTATCGTAATGGCGGGTGGTATCGTTGATATTATCCAAATTGGGAATTGGATACTTGGTCCCGTTTTCCCCTTCGCTCGCCAGCATAAAACCGAAGTCGTTTTTCGTGTAGCCGGCGCCTTCATACATGAAGTATACCGCCACCTCTTGAGTGAAGGGGATGACGATGTGGTTGGGGTCGATGGCGATATTGCCGGTGTCCAGATAAAGCCTTTTTTCGGGCGAAACCCCCACGCTGATCAGGTCGAATTCGGCGGCGTCGAAACCGGTGCTGCTGTAACGCGCATTGACGTTCTGGGCGCAGCCGGGGATAAGGCCAGGCGGCGGAGGAACAACGACGCCGGTGTTGAGCGGCACGAAAGCGACCGTGATCTCGTGACGTTGGTTCACATTGGTGAAGGTGTACTGGCCATCGACCGGGGTGACCGGCTGGCCGTCCACCAGCACGTCACCAAATTTATAGCCACTGGCCGGAGTCATGGTGTATGTCTTGTTGGCTCCGCTTGCCACTAATGAAATGCCGTTGGGAGTGATGCTGCCGTTGGTGCCGGCTACCGCCGTGATTTCATAAAGCACGGGCGCGGCGATGTTTTCCTCGGAGCTGATGGTATGAAAGGTGCTCGGGGAGCTCTGGTTGTTGAATTGGGTTCTGATCCAATCGCTGGAGCGGGCCACATGGGAGATTCGGACCTCGTCAATAGACCCCGGGAAATATCCATCTCCGGCATTGCTCCATCCATTGGTCTTGTAATTGCCAATTCTCCAGTAACCGCTGAAATTTTCGCCGGACGTACTATTGAGAGAACTGACGAGAACGCCATCGACATACAAGCGCATTGTGCCAGAGCGGAGACGGCCTGCGACATGGTGCCACTGGTTGTCATCATATCGATTGGCCGAAACGACTATGAGCGTCGCTCCATTATAGCAGCCGAAGCGTAGTTTTCCATCGGTGCCAACATAAAGATGTCTGTCATAACTCCCGCTTCCCGTTCCGCTGCGGCCGGATTCGAAACCAAGGATTTTTTTTCCAGAAGCTGTGCTGGTCTTGAACCATGCCTCTATGGTAAATTCCTGCGGATTGTTAAACTGGGTGGTGGTGTAGATGTAATCGTTGGTGCCGTCAAAGGTTGTTGCGTTGCCAATCTTCCCTGGCGCCCCAAGGGCAGGGCTGTTGGTCGCAGTTCCGGTGTTCACACTAGGGGCAGAGTCGCTGATGGTGGTGCCGCTCGTTTCTTTCAGGTGGTAGACCCCCTTGAAGTTGCTGTCCCATACATCGGCAGGGCTCTGGGTGGGCGCCGAAACCGAGCTGTCCCCGTAGTATATATAGATGAGCGTATTGGCGGATGACAACAAAACCGGGACCTTGACCCAGGCGACCAGCTCACCGGTGGATTCGATATAGCGCTCCACCTCGTGCGCGAGCGGGGTGTTGCCGTCGGATGCGCGGAAGACGATGTCGTAGCCGTTGCTTACATGGCCGCCGTTGGCCACGGTTCGCATCTCGTTGTTGGCAGGGATCGAGACCAATACCGGGAAGTTCGTCAGGTCCGCAGTCACTTTGCTGGCCTGTATGGTGATGGCCTTGCGGTAGCAGTAGACCGCTTCCGCCGGCGCCGCCATGAAAATGAGGGTGAGCAGCGCGCCGATAAAACCCAGCGCCTGCGACTTCCGACGAAGCTGTTCGTCTTTCTTGTTGAAACCGACAGCGTCCATACCCTACCTCCTAATGAATTGCTCGCAAAGAGACGTCGTCAACATCCGTGCCGCGTTGTCCCGGTTGTGTCGGATATGAGCCTCTTTTCAGTTTTTGTGGCCTTGCCATTCCCAAAACATAAAAAGCCGCGCAGCGGCTTTTTATCCGCCGACATGCAGGTTTCTATTTCCAAACCCCGGTGCGCCGAAATTGATGCCCACGGCGTCGTTGGAGGTGAAGTTCTTGCCGGACCCGCCGCCCTCCTGGGCGTTGTAGCCGTGAATCGGGTCGCTGGTGGCCGTGGCGGTCACCAGGGTTTCGATGCTGCAGCGCGAATTATGCGGCCCGATCGCTTCCGAGCGAATCCAGATGAGCCCGTCGGAATCGTTGGTCGGATCCGCGTTGTCATCGTTGTCCCACACCGTGATCGTGTAGGTGTTTCCACCGAAGGGCAGATTCTGCTTCCAGGTCTTCCCTCCTTCGTAGGTGGTGTCCGTAGCGCCGATCAAGGCAAAGGACCAGTCCGGTCGACCGGTTATGGCCATCACGGCGATGTTGGCCGGCGTCCGCAGGGTGTTCTTGAAGGCTTCTTTGGCATGCTCCAGCCCGGCCTCGGCTGTATAGAAGACCCGCTCATAGAGCACAAAGTTGGTCGCCGTGCGGCGTTCGGATGTGCTGGTGCTGATGGCGGCGATGCCGATGATCGTCACCAGCGCCAGAACCAGGATGGCACCAAAGATCGCAAAACCGCGCTGATCCGTGAGAGTTCCAAGTATGTTCTTCATCGTAGCGTCCTTTCGCCTGCCGCTCAGGCCACCATCGGAACCTGCAGACCTACAGCCCCTGACCTTTGATGAAAGAAAGGGTCACCGGCTGGGCGTTCGGGTTGCCCGAATCCACCGTGAGCGCGATCATCTTGACCGGGATCCCGCTATAGACCGGATCGTTTAACGCCGGGGTGGTCACGTTCCATTGCACGCGATAGGGGCCGATGGTCTGCTCGTGGGGGTTGTCGGCCGCGTCCTCGTTCAAATCCTCATGGTCATAGGGAGCGCTGATCAATCGCTCCATCGTGTGAACGGCCACACCGGTCGCTTCGCTTTGCATGCGAGCGGCCGAATTCTGGTTGATGGCCGAGATCTGCATGGCGAACACCGCCAGAATGCCGATCGAAAAAACCGCCAGCGCGATGAGGACCTCCACCATCGTGAAGCCCGCGGAAGCGGTCTTCACGGGTGAAATTTGTGTTTTCAGCGTCGGCGCGATACGCATGGGATCACTCCTTATGATTGAGACAGTGCTCCGAATCGAACTGCTCCAACTAATCCACCGGCCCTTTTGAATGTGGCAATGACCCGGCAGGGCCGACCGGCCGCGACCACGGCCCTCCGCGCTTAAGACGGATTCCGTGCCGCGATCATGCTGTTGAACAGGCAGCGCTTGAAGCCGTCATTGGCGGCGATGTGGTGCGGGCCCACCACGAACGCCTGGGCCATCGAACCGCGACTTTTCATGGGTGCCTGAGAGCGGGTCAATATCCACACTTGTGCGGCCCGCACGCGGTTGCGGTCGACATCGGCCATGCCGGCGGATGCCAGGGTATCACCGTCATCGTCGTCGTCCGCGTCGATCAGGCCGTCCATATTGGTGTCCAGATGGCGGTCCAGGCGCCCGTCACCGTCGGAGTCGAACGCCCAGACCACGATCCCGTTCGGTACGCCGGGATAGGTATCCAGGGCGCCGTCCCCATCCACGTCGAAGGCATAGGCGAAGGCGATCGCATGGACATCGTAGGCCAGGGGTTGAAGACCCGCACCCGAGCGGTGTTCACGCCCCAGCACGGCCGCCCCGCTGTCGGCGATTCCGTCCCCATCGGCGTCGTCGGAAGGGGCGAAGCCGTAGGTGATGTTTTCATTGTCATCGAGATCGTCGCCATCGCCGTTTAAGTCGAAGGTGAAGTTCAGACGATTGGCGCCCACCGTCTGGAAGCCGCGAACCACCGATTCATCGGCTTCGTCGATGCTGCCGTCGATATCGTCATCGATCCCGTTCAAGGCAAGCGGAGCATAATTGGCCATTCTGATTTCACGGCGCATGAAGGCCAGCGTCGAGCGCGCATTCTGCTGCATGTCCACCGTCATGCGCTCGTTCGTATAAGCTGCTTGCTGAGACTTATAGCCGCTGTAGATCAACCCCATCACGATCAGCGAAAGGGTCATCGCAATCATCAACTCGATCAGCGTGAATCCCTGTTTATTCGATGTCACCTGCGGGCCCCCTTCTTCGTTTTTTTAAAATGTGCTTTTCCTGCTTGTCGGAGTGCCGCTCACCGTGAATCCTTCGAAGCACTTTCAACCCCTGAGCCTCTATCGACCCATCGTTCGGGTGCATCACTGGATCCGTGAGTTGCCGGTCACTGTGACCCAGACATGCCGATCGCCGTAAACCGCATTTCTCAGCTTGATCGGGTTAATGGAAGCGTTCGTAAGTCCCCGCCCATCGATGGTCAGCCGGTCGCTGGGCAAACCGGTAGAGATGATATTGATGTCATTCTGAAAGTTGCCGGAGAGGATGGTGAGATCATCCGCATCCTGACACCCGTCTTTATCATCGTCGAAACAAACCCTGAAACTGCGCGGCAGCTGAAACTGGATCACGACATTCGCGTTATTTTTGATGGCCGAAGACCGCGCTACCCTAATGGCCTCATGCACATCGCTCACCGCGGCCGCAAAGCGCTGTTTGGTCCGCCATCCCACGATGTTGGGCACGGCAATGGTCGCCAGAATAGCGATGATGCCGATGACCACCATGATCTCCATCAAAGTAAATCCGCGGTTTGTTTTCATGCGTGTGATCTCCCTGCCACGGCTATCAATCAAGGATCGTGCCACTGCGCTCAGCCCCTGCCCGGCAAACTATTTTTGCCCTGCGGTAAGGAGCTCAACCTTTTAATATCGTTATCAAAGAAGTTCATAAGCCATAGACTTGTTTCTGGACTTCACGCCTTTGCTGAGCAGGCGTGAAGCCTTAAAAACTTTTAATACCCCTTAAAATTTTTTTAGATCAACGCGATGGAGGTCGGGCGGTGCATGCCATTTGTTTCGGCCGCAATTCCCGACAGAATGTATGATCGGCAAGACGTACAAAAAGTTGAGGTCAATTCGGGGGAGCAAATTTATTTCGTAATGTCCTTGGCGAGAATGGCAAGCATAGAGTAATCGAGGGTGAAAGATGAAAAAAGAGACCCTTCCACAGGAGGCCGGGCCGGATCGATGGAATCGAAAAAGCGGTGGCCGGCGGTCGGCGGATCGGCCAACCGTCCACCGCCCGTCCGGCCTCGCTGAGCACCTTGCCGAGAATCCCCCCAAGGCCCCCGCCGGCGCCGCCGAGCGCATTGGCCAGCATGCCGCCTAAACCGCCGCCGGCTTGGTCCTCGCCGCCCAGCATCCCGGAAAGGCTTTCGAGAATGATCCGTCGGATCAATTCACGGCTACTTGATGTCCGAGGTGCAGTGCGCGCAGCGCGTAGCCTTGATCGGGATCTGTGACAGGCAGCGCGGGCACTCTTTGGTCGTGGGTACAGCCGGCGCTTCCTCCTTCTTTGCCGTGAAGCGGTTGACCTGCTTGATCAACAGAAAAATGGCAAAGGCCACGATCAAGAAATCGATTACCGTGTTAAGAAACATGCCGTAATTCAGGGTTGCGGCGCCGGCTGCTTTGGCAGCCTCGACACTCGGGAAACTCTGGCCGCTGAGATTGACAAACAGATTGGAGAAGTCGACTTTGCCGAGTAGCAAGCCGATCGGAGGCATAAGGACGTCCGCCACAAAGGAAGAAACGATTTTGCCAAAGGCAGCTCCGATGATGATGCCGACCGCCATGTCGAGCACATTCCCGCGCATGGCAAATTCTTTGAATTCTTTAAACATGATGATCCTCCTCTTTTGATTTAATTGAAACAACCCCTGACGACGCGATATGCAGTGAGCACCACGACCGATCCGCCCACTGCGATCAACAGACCCCTCAGATCCGGGCTTGATACGCCGGTAAGACCGAAAGCCGAACCGAGGAAACCACCCAGCAGCGCTCCAGCGATTCCGATCAACCAAATCGTGATCAGGCTTCTGCGGTCTTTCACGCCCATGATCCAATTGGCAAGCAACCCGGTAAACCAGCCGAGAATGATCCACAGAAACAAACCCATGACGCGACTCTCCTCTGATGTTGGCAGATGGTGCTCTGGGTCCTGATGCTACTGAGGATGAGCAAAAGATTTGCCAGGCATGGGTTGCAGAACGGCGCTGAACGACTTAACGCGCTTTAATCACGGGACAATTCGAGGTTTGAGGCTGAATCCGGGAGCCGCCGGGACGGCTCTCTTGGGCGGGTCAAATGACCGATTTCGGGGGATTTCACTCAGCAGCGGGGTGGATGAGGGGGGCCGATCCGGGCGGGATGCTTGTCGCCTTTTAACCGATGGCTCGGCGGCCGCATCATTCGATCCGGTGCTTGTCCAGGCGGTATCGCAGCGTATCCCGGCTGAGTCCCAGCAGGCGGGCCGCCTTGGTCTTGTTGCGGCCGCTCTGCTCTAAAGCCGAGACGATCAGCTGCCGCTCGACCTCCTCCAGGTCGATGCCGCCCGAGGGTACGGTCCAGTGGACCCCATCGGTCGCGGCGGCGGATGGGGCGCGGGGCGACAGCACTAAGTCGGCGAGATCAATGTATTCGCCTTCGGCAAAAATCATCGCGCGCTCGACGCAGTTGCCGAGCTCGCGCACGTTGCCCTGCCAGCCGTGGTCGCGCAGGCTCCGGCGCGCCCTGTCGGTGAAGCCCTTGACCTTCTTCTTGAACTCGACATTGTAGAGGTTCAACAGCTGCTCGGCGATCACCAGGATGTCGTCGCCCAGCTCACGCAGCGGCGGCAGGGCAAGGGTGACGACGTTGAGCCGGAAGAAGAGATCCTCGCGGAGGCGTTTTTCGCTGACGTCTGCACGGAGGTCGCGGTTGGTGGCCGCGATGACACGGATGTCCACCGCGATCGGCCGGGTGCTGCCCAGCCGGCGGAAAGAACGGCTTTCCAGCACGGAGAGCAGCTTGGACTGCATGTTCAGGGGCATCTCGCCGATCTCATCGAGAAAGAGCGTCCCGCCGTGGGCTTCTTCCAGCAGGCCCGGTTTGGCGGAAACCGCGTGGGTGAAGGCGCCTTTCTCGTAGCCGAACAGTTCGGATTCGATCAGGTGCTCGGGCAGCGCGGCGCAGTTGATCTCGACGAAGGGCGCAGCGGAGGGCATCGAGCTGGCGTGGATGACGCGCGCGGCGAGGTTCTTGCCGCAGCCTGTTTCGCCCGTCAGCATGACGGTGGCCGATGGGATGCGGCTGAGCTTCTGAATCGTGTCCCGGACCCGTCGGATGGGCGGTGAATTGCCGAGAATCCTATCGGCGGCGTGTTTCCGGCGGAAGTCTATGTCGCGCTGGTAGAGATAGAGTTCGTAGCGCTGCTGATTGGCGGCCTGGCGGGCGAGGGCCTGCTCGGTCACGTCCTCGATCACCAGCAGCGCCCGATCCGGCGCCGGGTCGGGCAGCAGCAGCAGATTAAGATAGAGCGCCTGACCCTGCGCGCCTTCGCGGTTGACGTGGTCCAGCCGGAAGTCGGCGTCCTTGCCCTCGACGATCGCCGTGATCTTGTCCTCGACGCCGACCAGCTCGGGAAAGAGGTCCAGCAGGGAGCCTTGCGGCCGAGGCGCGGCGGGAAGCCCGAGCCGGGCCTCCGCCGCCGGGTTCACCTTCAGGACAGCGAGGCGGCGGTCGAAGAGGATCGTACCGAGTCCCTTGAGGTCCAGCAGCCGGGCGAATCGATCGGTCATGCGAACCCTTCGATTTTGCGGGACAGTTCCATGAAGGCCTCATCGACGCGCGCCCCGGACTTGGCGCTCGTCAGCAGGAAGCCGGTCCGGTGCGCTCGAGCCAATTTCTCCAGGCAGGCCAGGGTGCCGCGATCGCCATCGAACAGGTCGGCCTTGTTGCCGATCAGGACCAGCTTGGCCTCGGGGTTGACGGACCGGAATCGGGTGCAGAAGCGCTTCAGCTCTTCGATCGTCTCCGGCCGGCTCAAATCGGCGACGGCCAGCGCGCCGGCGGCCCCCTGGAAGTAGTTGTCGGCCACGTGGTCGAACTTCTCCAGACCGGCGATGTCCCAGACCAGGAACATGTGTTGGACCACCCACCCGCCGCCCGGCGCCTGGACCGGCGGCAGCATCCTCTGGCTTATTTTCACGCCGACGGTGGTCAGGTATTTCTCGTCGAAGCGGCCGTGAACGAAGCGTTCGGTCAGGCTGGTTTTGCCGACCGCAAAGGCCCCCAGCAGACAGATTTTTTTCTTGAGAAGCCCCATTCCATTCACGCCGCGCACCGGGTGGAAAATTTACGCCGCCGCCCTCCTGGAAACCGCTGCGCCAGGCCCGTCCGGGCCGCAGCGTCCAGCCCCGGGCGGAAGCTATCCGCAAACGGTTTCCGGTTTGCGATAGCAGAAATCGAGCCGGAAGACAACCGCCCGACGGCCCCATGCATAATCCGGTTTGACTTTGCTTTGCGGTCGCAATTAGAATACAGCCGACCAATTTCTCATCCGGCGGCAAACCAGCCAGATGCCGCCTCCAACCCGCGTACGAAAGGAGCTGAGAGGTGGACCAGTCCAACGAGAATTCCGGCGAGGGGGGATTGCATTGCAATCCGGCCGACGGCAGCCCCGGCGCCGCCGAAACCGGTAGTATCAACCAGATCCGGGACATCATTTTCGGCAGCCAGATGAAGGAGTACGAGCGCCGCTTCCAGCGCCTGGAGGAGCGCAGCCAGCAGCGCATCGAAGAGCTGCACGCAGAGGTCGGCAAGCGGCTGGACACGATTGAGGCCTTCGTTCGCAAGGAGCTCGACGTCCAGGGCGAGCAGCTGAAGAGCGAGCACTCCGCGCGCGGCGACGCGGTCAAGGCGGTGTCAAATGAAATCGGCGCGGCGGTCCGGGCGCTTACCACGTCCATCGAAGCCCAGGCGGAAAAGCAGGCCCATGAGGCCCACGCTCTGCGCCAGCAGGTGATGGATCTCTCGAAAAGCCTGTCCGAAGAGATCCGTCAGAAGCACGGCGAGTCCTCCCAGCGGCTGGACCAGGCTGTCCGCGAGCTGGACGACGGGAAAGTGGCGCGCACGGCACTTTCCGAAATTCTGCTGGAAATGGCCATGCGTCTGTCCCATGAGCTGGCCGCCAAGCTCGATCGGGCCGCAGACAATCGCAAACATGAATGACCCTGGCCGCAACCGCCAAGAAGACCCGGCCGAACCGGGCGGCGCCCGGCGCGACCGCCCGCTGGAGGAGCTGCGCGAGCTGATCCTGGGCCCTTTTCGGGACCAGCTCGACCGGCTGCAGCAACGGGTGGACCAACCGCCGGAGCTTCAGCCCGGCGATGTCAGCCACGTGCTGCCGGAGGCGATATCCTTGCGCGCAGCTCGAGACAAAAAGCTCGCGCTGGCCTTGGGGCCGATCACCGAAAACGCCATCCGCACCTCCATACGGAAAAACCGCCAGGTTCTGGTGGAGGCGCTGTTCCCAGTGATGGGGCCCGCGATCCGCAAGGCTGTCGCCGCCGCTCTGCAGGGCATGATCCAAAACTTCAACGAGCTCCTGGAGTACAGCCTTTCGCTGCGGAGCCTGAAGTGGCGGCTGGAGGCGCTGCGCACCCGCAAGCCCTTCGCCGAGGTCGTCCTGCTGCACACGCTGCTCTACCAGGTCGAGCAGGTCTTTCTGATTCACCGTCGGACCGGCATCGTTCTGCAGCATGCCCTCGCCCAAAATGTCGTCTCCCAGAACCCAGACCTGGTCTCCGGAATGCTGACCGCCATCCGGGATTTCGTTCAGGACTCATTCGGCGCCGGGAAGCAGGACGCCCTGAACGACCTGCGGGTGGGCGAGCGCACCATTTGGATCGAACAGGGTCCCCGCGCCCTGCTGGCCGCGGCCATCCGGGGCAACCCGCCGGCGGAGGTGCGAACGATGCTGGCCGATGCGCTCGACGAGATCCACCTCCGCAAGAATGCCGAGCTGGATGGTTTTAAGGGCGACACCGCCCCGTTCGATGAAACCCGCCCGGTTCTCGACAGCTGCCTGCAGGTGCGGACCCGGTTTTCCGAAAAATGCAGAAAATTCCGCGTTGCCTGGCTTGTCGCCGCAGCGCTGTTGGTGGCGATCGGGTGGGGCGTGTTCCGGCTGGCCGACGACCGCTGGCGATGGTCCCGCTTCGTGAGCGAGCTGCGCGCGTTGCCCGGCGTCGTCGTGACGGACGTCGAATCCCGTAGCGGCCGGTTCCACGTGTACGGCCTGCGCGACCCCTACGCGCCCCAACCGGCGGAAATGCTGAGTCCGGCCGGCATCCGGCCGGAGTCGGTGGTTTTCCACTGGGAGGCCTTCCAATCCGCGCACCCGGAATACGCCCGCCGGCGGATCGAGGCGGTTTTCAGCCCGCCCGCGACCGTGCGCCTGATCTTCGCCGACGGGGTGCTCAAGGCCGAGGGCGCGGCGCGCAGTCCCTGGATCGCGGACGCCCGCCGACTGGCCAAGGCGTTGGCCTGGATCGATGGCTACGACGAGACCGGCCTGGTCGACATCGACCAGCGCCTGCAGCCGCCGCCGGGCGCCCACCTGGTGCTGGCCGGCCAGATCCTGCGCGCATCCGGCACCGCCCCAAACCGCTGGATGGCGGCCGCCCGGGCGGCCGCCTCCGCCATCCCCGGCATCACGGAATACCGCGACGGCGAGCTTGTCTCCTCTGAGCGCCAGGAATTGGATCAGCTTAAGTCGAAAATAGAATCCGCGGTCCTTCGCTTCGCACGCGGCCGCTCAGACCCGGCGCCCGGCCAAGAGGCCGCCTTGCAGGGCATCGAGCAGGCCGCCTTGCGGCTGGCCGCCCTGGCAAAGGAGTTGGATCAGCCCTTCCGCATCGCGATCGTGGGGCACTCCGACAGCAGCGGCCTTGAGAATCTCAACATGAAAATCTGCGCCGATCGCGCACAAACCCTTCGGGACCGTTTGGTGTCCGCAGGAATCCCGGAGGGGCGCTTGACGGTCCGAGCCGCCGGATCGCGCCACCCGCTGCACCCGGGGGCCGCCGAGCATGAGCGCGCCCTTAATCGTCGCGTGACGTTCGAGGTGACCCTGCTCGAGCCCTGACCGGGCGCCTTTCCGATCCGAAACCGGGATTTCACTCGAAGGCCTCAGAAAATTCCGCCCCGATAAGATCACCCCTCGCTGCATCCATCCACTGAGGCAAATGCCCCATTCGGCCGGGTCAAATCCACCGCCTCCTGCCACCATCCTCCGGTAGCGCGGCAAGCAAAAAAATAAAAAACAAAATTAATACAGAGAGTTGATATTTTATTGCCCATCCCGCCCGCCTGTTGTCACGGAATTTGAAGTACGCTGACACCAGTGAAGGCCGCCATGTTCTTCACCGATTCCACGACGGATAACAGGGAGCATATCCGATGAGACGCAAGCTCACGATTAGCTTGAAGGAGTTATTCGACCTGCTGGTCGATGCCGCCGTCGGCGACGCCATGGCGGACAGGGGACTCGAGCATCAGCCGGCCGTCGTCCGAGACCGCTCAGACCACGACCGCCCCTCTTCCTCGGCGCACCAGTCAAATGTCGGTCCGCGAGCCGGCTTCCGGAAATGGCTTTTCAGCGGTAAAATACCCATCTCTCGAAATTGGTGAAAAAAACCTCTTTTCCGGCTGGATGGACTCCTCGGCCGGCTAAGGAATCACCGGCATGCAAATGATTCGAATAGTCATTTCCACATTACTGGTTATGGCAGTGTTCATTCTGCCGCTTTTGGCGTGGGCATAGGAGGATCTCATGAGTTGGAAAGATGCCGCGCGTACAATAGGCATTGCAGGCATGATGGCTTTTTTAGCGCTCAGCTGCCAGTTTGAAAATGTCGGCGGCCTTGAGCGCAGCCCGGAAGTGACCGCGGCATTCGAAGCCCACCGGGTTCCGTCCGACTACCGCTATTACTTCCTGAACCAGGAGAGCAATCCATTTGGAGTGGCGGGGTTGAAAAGCGGCTACGGGATGGAGGGCCCTGAGTGGCGAAGCGTCGACCCCTCATCGCCGGTCTTCGGAAAAGTGGTCGATCTGGTCAAGAGCTTCCCGGCGCAGGGCGGCTTCTCGGAAGGATTTTACATCCGCGATTCCCAGAAGAACCCGATCGGGATCTGGTATTCAAGCCTTGGGGCCGGGATCACCGTGGACTCAAACACCAAACGGGTTATGATCACGACCGCAAAGCCGTGGCTGCAGCAATAAGGTTCTTCATCATTCCATTGCAGGTCAAACTTTCACTTAACCCGAACGGAGGTGTTCCATGGTACAAAACATTTTGAAGCTGCTCAAGGATCAGCTGGATGACAACTTGGTCGGCAAGATCGCCGGCTTTCTGGGGGAAAACAAGTCCGGCGTAATGGCTGCCGTCGCCAGCGCCCTGCCGTCTCTCCTGCTCGGCCTCATGAAGAAGGGATCTGAACCGGGAGGGGCCGATCACCTGATGCGGCTGCTGCAGGAAAGAAAACAAGACGAGGGCATTCTCGGCGATCTCGGCAGCGTCTTGGGCGGCGGTTCCGCCACGACGAATCTTCTTTCCTCGGGAAAGGCCTTGCTGGGTTCTATTTTGGGGGACAAGGCCGGCGGAATCAGCGATCTGATCGCCTCAACCAGCGGAATCAACAAAACGGCCGGGTCCTCGCTGCTGGGGATGCTGGCGCCGATCGTCATGGGGTTCCTGGGCAAGACGCTGAAAGCCCAGGGAGGCTTTGACTCCAACAGCCTCACGGCCCTGCTTTCGGGCCAGAAAGACCATATAAAAGCGGCCCTGCCCTCCGGAGTCACCAACCTGCTCGGAGTGAGTGATTTAGAAAATCTAGGGCGTCAAGCGGTTCAGGTGGCAGCTGCGCCGGCGAAAAAAATCTGGCCCTGGGTTGTCCTGGTCATTGCGGCCGTGGTGCTGTTCTTCTGGTGGCGGAGCTGCAGCACGCAGGAGGTGACCCAGAAAGCGACGGAAGCTGCGAAGCAGGCAGCGACCGTGGCCCAGGGAGCGGCTGACAAGGCGGCGGAAACCGCCAAGCAGGCCGCATCCGCAGTGCAGGACACCGCCGGAAAGGTTGCGGACCAGGCGCGCGACGCATGGGCCGCCCTGGGTAAATTTTTCAGCAAAAAACTGCCCAGTGGGGTCGAACTCAACATCCCGGAGCTGGGCGTGGAGAACAGGCTGATCGCCTTCATCGAGGATGCGCAGCGGCCCTTGGACGACAAGACCTGGTTTTCCTTTGACCGGCTCACCTTCGAAACCGGAAAAGCGACCCTGAAGCCTGAATCCCAGGAGCAGCTCAAGAACATTGCCGAAATCCTGAAGGCCTACCCGAAAGTGGCGATCAAGGTCGGCGGCTATACCGACAACACCGGGGACCCGCAGGCCAACCTCGGACTCTCCCAGCAGCGGGCCGATGCGGTCGTGGCAAGCCTTGTCACGCTTGGCGTGGACGGCGGTCGCCTGAAGGCCGAGGGCTACGGCCAGGAACATCCGATCGCCGACAACAGCACCGAAGAGGGCCGCGCCAAGAACCGGCGGATCGACATTCGGGTCACCAGCAAGTGAAGCTTTCTGCCGTAGAGGTCCGGTTCCGCTGCAGTGAACCGGACCTCTTTCCACGATTACCTGACCGCACGCGCAGCCTACTTGTGCATGGTCGAAATTCAGTCTTTGTCCGCGCAGTATTGCCTCACGGTACGCGGCTCGCCGGTTATCAAGATACCGGTGCGCTTGTTTATTTGCCCGCACCGCCGTTGCCCATAACCTCCACCTCCGCCAGCTCCCGCTCGAAGCCTTCGCTCAGGCTATCATGGTCGCGGGTGGCGCGGTCGAGGGCGTCGAACAGGCGGTCGGTTTCCTTCTGGCAGGCGTGCATGGCCTGGGAGATCTCGGCGATCTTCGCACCGTCGCTTTTTTCGGAAGCGGCCTGCATCGATTGGGTCAATTGGGCCATTTCGCCGTCGCGGCGGTCGATGTCGCGCTCCAGGTGCTTCATCTCGTCCTCGATCGGCTTGAGCGTGCGCGTGCGGCGGGCGTTGATTTCCGAGCGCCTCCGGCGCAGTTCCTTGCGTGCGGCTTTCAGGTTTTCGGTCGGCGCGTCGGTGGCCGCGAGCTCGGTCTGGGCGGCCGGCTTTTCGTCCTGCCAGCCGCCTTTTTCGAGGAACTCCTGGTAGCGGCCGTCGAACACCTCCACCCTGTTTTCGCGAAAGACGATCAGCCGCTCGGCCAGGGCGTGCAGGAACATCTCGTTGTGGGTAACCAGGATCAGCGTTCCTTCGAAGGCGTCGAGCGCCTCCAGCAGCGCATCGCAGGACTCCAGATCGAGGTGGTTGGTCGGCTCGTCGAGCAGGAGCAGGTTGACCGGGGCGGCGATGATTTTCCCCAGCAGCACCCGGCTTTTCTCGCCGCCGGAAAGTACGGCGATTTTTTTGAGCGCATCGTCGCCCGAGAACAGCATGGCGCCGCAGATGTTCCTGGCCAGTTGCCGGTCGACACCGGCGTCGGAGTAGAGGATTTCCTCCTCAACGGTGCGGTTGGGGATCAGATGGCTCACGTTGGTCTGCTCGAAGAATCCCTTCTGGATGGCCGGGTGGTAGAGCACCTCGCCGGTTTGCGAGGCCAGCGCTCCGGCCAGGATCTTGAGCAGAGTGGTCTTGCCCTTGCCGTTGGGGCCCACAATGCCGATGCGTTCGCCGGCCGTGAGGGTGATGGAAATATCCGCGAACAGCGGCGGATCCGGAGGGTAGGCGAACCCCACGTGGTGGGCCTGCAGGGCGGACTTGCCGGGCAGCGGCTTTTCGCGGAAGGAAAATTCAAGGTCTTTCAGTTGCTCCAGCTTGTCCCGTTTCTCCATTTTCTGCAGGGTCTTGATGCGCGACTGCACCAAGCCGGCCAGGCGCGCTTTGGCCCGGAAGCGGGTGATGAAGAGTTCCACTTCCTTGCGGCGGCGTTCGTCGTTCACTCTCGTTTTTTCATACACCTCCTCGTCCAGAGCGATCTGACCGTAGTAGGCGTCGGTGGTGCCGGCGATCTTGCGGACCTTCTGGCGGTGGATGCCCATGACATGGGTGACCACCTTGTCCATGAAGCTGCGGTCGTGGGTGATGACCATCAGCTCCCTCGGCCAGGCCACCAGGAAACGCTCGACCCAACGGATGGAAGTGATGTCCAGGAAATTGGTCGGTTCGTCGAGCAGCAGCAGATCCGGGCCGGCAACCAGGGCCTTGGCGAGGTTGAGGCGCACCTGATAGCCGCCGGAGAACTCGGCCGGCGGGCGATCCATGTCCGCCTTCGAAAAGCCCAGTCCGGCCAGGATCTTTTCGGCCTTCCAGTGGTGGCCGCTTTCCTGGGGCGGAAGCGCCGTCATGGCCTCTTGCAGGATCGTCGGGCACGTGAATTCCAGACGCTGTCGAACGTAGCCGATGCGATAATGCTTGGGGAGGATCAAGGCGCCGTCGTCCGGCTGCTCCTCGCCGGCAATGATTCGGAACAGCGTGGTCTTGCCGTTGCCGTTGCGGCCGACCAGCCCTAGCCGTTCGCGTGAATTCAGAGTAAAATCAACCCGGTCGAAAAGGTTCCGACCGCCGTAGCTTTTACTGAGATTTTCCGCTCGGATCATACGCTTCCTCAGTCCATTTAAAAAAAGCGACCGCTGCGCTGCGCAGCGGCCGCGGCTTATCCCGGCGGTGGCCGCCGGTCGGCCATTTAACGTGCTTGACTTTAAGTGCGGAGTCGCATAGAAAAAAAAGCCTTAAAAAGGCGCCGCCCGAGCCGGCGCTTTTCGGTGAGAGTCTTTCGGAAGCTAAAGCTTTTTCCCGTGGGAGCGGCTTTCCAGCCGCGAAAGTCGATGCTGAAAGCCTCTCCCGCAAAGACGACTCCGTCACAATAAAGAGGGGCGCTGCGCGCCGTAACTCGCTTTCGACCAGTTCCGGAACAGGTCAATTTAGCACGTATGATCAACCTTGTCACATTGAAAACCCCCGTGGCCGCCCTCGGGCGGGAGGTGCTGGCCTTCATCGGCAACCTGGGACGGGTGTTCCTTTTTTTTGCACGGGGGTTTCTGCTGATTTTCCAGCCCCCTATTCAGTTCGAAAAGATTCGCCAGCAGATTTTTTTCATCGGCCTGAAGTCGATCTTCGTCATCTGCCTGACCGCCGGATTCACCGGCATGGTACTGGGGCTGCAGGGCTATTATGCGTTGGTGAAATACGGGTCGACGGCCGCGTTGGGTTCGGCGGTGGCACTCTCGCTGGTGCGCGAGATGGGCCCGGTGCTTACGGCCATCATGGTTATCGCCCGCGCCGGATCGGCTATGGCGGCGGAAATCGGCATCATGCGAATCTCCGAGCAGATCGACGCCCTCAAGACCATGGACATCAACCCGCTGAGATATCTAGTCAGTCCGCGCATCGCCGCCGCCCTGGTGTGTTTCCCGCTCCTGACGGCGATCTTTGACGTCGTGGGCCTTTTCGGGGGTTACCTGTCGGGCTCCGTCCTGCTGGGCGTCAATCCCGCAGCTTACTTCGCGCGGGCGCAATCCAGCGTCGAGACCAGCGACATCACCGGCGGTTTCATCAAGGCGCTCGTGTTTGCCGTGGTGATGGTAACCATCTGCTGCTACCAGGGGTATTACACCCATACCCGGGCCGAGTTCGGCGCCAAGGGCGTGAGCATCTCCACGACGTCGGCGGTCGTTATCTCGTGCGTTCTGGTATTGGTGACGGACTACGTGTTGACCACCTTTTTGCTTTGAAGCGCTTGCGCTATGACCGCCCCCCCGCTGATTCAACTGCAAGATGTCGTCAAGACGCTGGGTGCCAACCGGGTGCTCGACGGAGTCAACCTGAGCATCCAGCGCGGTGAAATCACCGCCATTATCGGCAAGAGCGGTTCCGGCAAGAGCGTACTGCTCAAGCACATCATCGGTCTGCTGGAGCCCGATGGGGGAGGCATTCTCTTCGATGGCCGCAAGCGCTCCGACATGAGCCCCTTGGAAAAAAAGGCGCTCAGGCAGAAATTCAGCTACGTTTTTCAAGACACGGCCCTGTTTGATTTCCTCACGGTGGTGGAAAACGTTGCCTTGCCGCTGGCTGAGCGCAAAGGGGCCGTTCCGGCGGAGATTCACCGCCGGGTGCGCGAAAAGCTGTCCCAGCTCGACCTTTTCGACGTCGATTACAAATATCCTTCGCAGCTGTCCGGCGGCATGAAAAAACGGGTCGCCCTGGCGCGGGCCCTGGTGACCGACCCGGAGATCGTGCTTTTCGATGAGCCGACCACGGGCCTCGACCCGATCCGCAAAAACGCCGTCCACAGTATGATTTCCGATTACCAGCGGCGTTTCGGCTTCACCGGGGTGGTGGTCAGCCATGAGATTCCCGACATCTTTTTCATCGCTCAACGGGTGGCGATGATCGACGATGGTCGGATCCGGTTCGAAGGGACTCCCACGGATATCCAGCGGGCCCCCGACCGGGAGGTGAAGAACTTCATCGAGGGCCTCGAAAGTCCGCGCGACGAAATGACCGGGATCGCCTCCCAGTCCATCGGCCAGCAGCACCTGCGGCAGGAGATGGGCCGGCTGCAGCGGCATCAGATTCCCTTTTCGATCGTGTTGATGTCCATGGACAACCTGGAGGACTTCGACCGTATCGCCGGCCACGTGGCCAGCCAGACGGTGTTCAAGCGTTTCGCCGATCATGTCATCCAAAACAGCTACGTGACGGACACGTGCTTCCGGTATGCCATCAACAAGGTCATAGTGGTGCTGCCGGACACCGACGAAGAGCAGGCCCGGAGTTTCTGCCGGAAGATTTCCCGCACGATGCGAAACGGCTCTTGGTTCGACTCTCTTGATACCGTGCGGGACACCTGTTACTCGGTGAGCGCCGGGGTGGTCCAGGCGCGGTCGGACAGCGGACTGGAGGAAATGATCGCAGCGGCCCATAAGGGGCAAACCGTTTTCTTTGAATGCCGGAAGTGATCCCGTTTCGTGCGGGATTCAGGTAGGAGTCGTCAGGAGGTCATATGAGGCAATCATCGGTCGAACTCGGGGTGGGGCTCTTCGTTCTGCTCGGCATCATCTGTGTCGGCTATCTCACCATCCGCCTCGGGGAGGTCGAGGTGCTGCGCGACAACTATTATCATCTGAACGCGCGGTTTACGTCCGTCACCGGCCTCAAGGTGGGCTCTCAGGTGGAAATTGCCGGGGTCCAGGTGGGCCAAGTCGAGGCGATTACGCTGGATTTCAAAGAGCTGGTGGCGCTGGTTCGTTTGAAAATCAAGGAAGGCGTTCAGCTCAGCGATGACTCGATCGCATCGGTCCAGACCGCCGGGCTTCTGGGCGACCGGTTCATCCAGCTGTCTCCGGGCGGATCCGACCAGGTCCTGAAATCCGGCGATCGGATCATCGAAACCGAGCCGGCGTTGAACATCGAGTCGCTCATCCGGAAGTATGCTTTCGGCAAGCTGGACAAAAACGAATGACTTGACAAGCAAAGCATTTCTAGTAATTTATGATGGCTGATGCGTCAATCCCCTTTGTACAGGAGGCGTTATGTCCGAGCACGATAAAGGCTTTACCGTAAAGGACCGTCGAGCGTTTTCCGCTGAAGAACCGGCGGCGGCGGACAAGCCCGCGGCTTCCGACCCGCCGCACCCCCAGCCGGAGCGCACCGCCGACTCCGACTCGGAACGCGCCCAGGCGCCTCTGCCTCAGATCAACTTTCCGACTTTCATTGCGTCCTTGAACGCGTCGGCACTTGTGCATTTGGGGGTCATCGAAGATCCGGTATCCGGCAAGGCGGAGAAAAATTTGGCCATGGCCAAACAGACCATCGACATCCTGAACATGCTGCAGCAGAAAACGGCCGGCAACCTGACCTCCGACGAAGACAGCATGCTGAAGAGCATTCTTTACGATCTGCGGATCCTGTTCGTGAAGGAAAAAGGATGAAGGCGGCGGCGCAGCGAAGGCCATGAGTCTGCTCATATTGTCCCCCGCCAAAATCAATTTATTCCTACAGGTCACAGGCAGACGGCCGGACGGTTATCATGACCTGGTTTCCCTCATGTGCCGGGTAGGCCTCTACGATGAAATTGTGTTGAGGCTCTCCCCCGGGGCGCTCACCTTATGGTGCTCCGATCCATCCCTTCCCGGCGCCGAAACCAACTTGGCCTTTCGCGCGGCGAAATGCTTCTTTGAGGCCGCCGGACTGAAAGAGGGCTGCGAGATTCGCCTCACCAAGCGCATACCGATCGCGGCCGGTCTGGGCGGAGGCAGCAGCAACGCCGCCAGTGTGCTGCTGGGACTCAATCACCTTTATGGCTCCCCTGTGCCCAGGGAGGATCTCATGCGCATCGGCCGCACGCTGGGCGCCGATGTGCCCTTTTTCCTCTTCCAGTCTCCCGCGCTCGCTTCCGGCATCGGCGATGAGCTTGAGGCCTTCCCCGGGCTGGTTCCCGGGCAGGTGCTGATCGTCTGCCCTCCGTTGCACGTATCCACTCGAATGGTTTACCAAAACTTGAATTTACAATTGACAAACCGCCAAAAACAACCTACAAGGGCCCATTTAAAGAAAACGGCGTTTAACCCATCGTTCCACCTATATAACGACCTCGAAGCGGTTACGCTCGCGTTATACCCTGAACTCGTCCGAATCAAGGACGGCCTGAAATCTCAGGGGGCCATCGGAGCGCTCATGTCCGGGAGCGGGCCTAGTGTTTTCGCTTTTTTCCCGGATGAGGACGCCCTGCAGCGTGCCAAGGCGGCGCTGCCGCTGGAGCGGGAATGCCGGCTGTTTGCCGTCGATTTGCTGACCGGCCCGGTGAGTCTGATCCAAGACTTCGAACCGGCCGCCGGCCGTCCGGGGAATGCCGGGAGCCGGAAATGACTTATATGGGGCGTCGTCAAGTGGTAAGACACAGGATTTTGGTTCCTGCACTCGGAGGTTCGAATCCTCCCGCCCCAGCCAGACGTCCACGTGGCCGTGGCCCTGAACCAGGCTATGGGCCGGGCGCCGCGGTCGTTGCTTACGATCGTTGTGCGGATAGCGGCAGGCTTATGCGCTGTGGTGGCTCTTCGAGCGAAAGAAAAGCAGAAGGCATCAACGCGTTGGGAATGCATCCATGGAAGGTAACGGAATTTTCATTTTTTCGGGCAATTCGAACCCGTCTTTAGCTGAGAAGATCTGCGCCTATCTCAAGCTTCCATTGGGAGGAGCCAAGGCGACGACGTTCAGCGACGGCGAGATCCAGATCGAAATCCACGAGAACGTGCGCTCAAGGGACGTCTTTGTGATCCAGTCGACGTGCGCGCCGGTGAATGACAATCTGGTCGAGTTGCTGCTGATGATCGATGCATTCAAGCGCTCCTCGGCACGCCGGATCACCGCCGTGGTGCCCTATTACGGGTATTCGCGCCAAGACAAGAAAGTGATCCCGCGGGTGCCGATCAGCGCCAAGCTGGTAGCGGACATGATCACGGTGTCCGGAGCGCACCGGGTCATCACGATGGACCTGCATGCCGGTCAGATTCAGGGGTTTTTCAACATCCCGGTAGACAACCTGTTTGCGGCGCCGGTGCTGATCAGCCACATCCGACGCCACTTTGACCACAATCTGGCCATCGTCTCTCCGGACGCGGGAGGGGTGGAGCGGGCGCGGGCCTTCGCCAAGCGGTTGGACGCGGACCTGGCGATCATCGACAAGCGCCGTTCGGCTCCCAACCAGGCCAAGGCCATGGCGGTCATCGGCAACGTGCGGGACAAGGCGGTCGTCATCCTCGACGACATGGTCGACACCGCCGGCACGCTGGTGGAGGCGGCCGAGGCGCTGGCGCATCAGGGAGCTCGCGAGATTCACGCCTGCTGCGCACACCCTGTGCTGTCCGGCCCGGCGGTGGACCGCATCCAGGATTCGGCATTAAAAAGCGTGGTGGTCACCGACACCATTCCACTGAAGCCGAACGCGCAGGCCTGCGGAAAGATTCGGGTCTTGTCCATCGCCGAATTGGTGGGGGAGGCGATCATCCGCAGCTACCGGGGAGATTCCGTCACCTCGCTTTTTGTTTGAAATGGCTTTCGGAAAAGCCTGCAATTTTGGGTTAAGGAGGAACACTCTTTGAAGCAACACGAACTAAACGCTACGATCCGCAAGACCACGGGCAACGGGCCGGCCCGGACCCTGCGTCGGGAGGGCATGTTCCCGGCCGTGCTTTACGGCCCCAGTACTCAGCCGATCATGCTGACCGTGAATGTGCGGGAATTCGAGCATGCGGTCCAGAAAGGCAACATCCGGCGGACGATATTCTCCCTCAACATCCAGAACGGCGCAACGCTCACCAAACCGGCGGTGATAAAGGAGCTGCAAACGCACCCGGTTTCGGGGCGGTTCCTGCATGTGGACTTTTACGAGATCGACATGAAGCGCAAGTTGCGGGTGATGGTGCCGATTGTGCCGAAGGGCAAAGCAAAGGGCGAGGAATTCGGAGGCATGATGCAGATCATCGAGCGCGAGATCGAGGTGCTCTGCCTGCCGCGGGAGATTCCTGAGGCCTTGGAGCTGGACGTGGCCGATCTGGGAATCGGCGACGCCCTGCACGTAAAGGATATCCCGCTGCCGGCCGGCGTCGAACTGCCCTCCGGCGTCAACTACACGGTGGTCACCGTGGTCAGTCAGAAGGCTGAAGCGGTGCCGGTCGCGGCTGAGGCCGAGGGCGCCGAAGCGGTGGAAGGCGAAAAGGCCGCGGAGACTGAAGGAGCCGCCGAATAATTCCTCCGCCTTGCCGCCTGACGGAAAGACCGGAGCCGCAGCCTGGGTGGGTCGCCGTGGAGCAGCGGGCGCCTTTCGTCGGGGATGGTCATGGGGACGGATGGTTTCCACGGGGAGCCGGATGGCCGCTTACGTCTGGTCGTCGGCCTCGGCAACCCGGGGGCAAAGTATGCGGCGACCCGCCACAACATCGGTTTTCAAGTGGTGGATAGACTGGCCGCGGAGTTCGACATCGATATCACCCGCGAGAAGTTCAACGCGGTGTATGGCCGAGGCCGGGTGGAAGGCTTTGATGTGGTTCTGGCTAAGCCCTTGGCCTATATGAATCTCAGCGGGCCGCCGGTGCGCAGTCTTGCCGAATTTTTCCGGATTTCACTCCAGGCGGTGGTGGTTGTTCACGACGACATCGACCTGGATTACGGTCGCTTAAAAATAAAAGAGAAAGGAGGGCATGGCGGACACAACGGCATACGATCGGTGATCAACGCCTTCAGCGGAGGCGATTTTACGCGTCTGCGGGTGGGCATCGGACGTTCCGGCGCGGGGGCGCAGGTGGCGGATTACGTGTTGGATCAATTCACGCGGGATGAGGCCGCCGAACTGCCGCACATCATCGACCGGGCGCGGGATGCCGTGGTCACGATCCTGTGTGAAGGAACGAGAATCGGGATGAACCAGTTCAACATGAAACCAGTCACGCGGACCGATTAACCAAAGGATTGCAGGGAGGAAGAGGATGAACTATCTACCATTGGTGTGTACGTTAGTGGGTGTAGCCGGCGTGCTTTACGCGATCATCGTGGCCGGCATGGTCAAAAGCGCTCCGGCCGGAAACGAGCGCATGCAGCAGATCTCCGGCGCTATCGCGGAAGGCGCGATTGCCTATCTGAATCGTCAGTTGAAGAGCGTCAGCATTGCCGGGATCATCATTTTCATCATCATCGCCGTGACCATGAAAGTGACGACGGCGGTCGGCTTCCTGGTCGGGGCGGTGGCGTCCTACTTTGCGGGCTACATCGGCATGCGGGTGTCGGTGATCGCCAACGTGCGCGTCGCCGAAGCGGCCCGCACAGGCCTGAATGCGGCCCTGCAGCTGGCGTTCCGCGGCGGGTCGGTCACCGGCATGATCGTGGCCGGTCTGGCGCTGACGGCCGTGGCCGGTTATTACACCCTCCTGATCCAGATGGGGATCTCCAGCCGCGATGCGGTCGTCGCCCTGGTGGCCCTGGGCTTCGGCGGCAGCCTGATTTCGATTTTTGCACGGCTCGGCGGCGGTATCTTCACCAAGGGCGCCGACGTCGGCGCCGACCTGGTCGGCAAGGTTGAGGCCGGGATCCCCGAAGACGATCCGCGCAACCCGGCGGTCATCGCCGACAACGTGGGCGACAATGTGGGCGACTGCGCCGGCATGGCCGCCGATCTGTTCGAGACTTACGCCGTGACGGCGGTGGCCGCGATGCTGCTCGGCAACCTGCTGTTCCCGAAAGTCGTCATCGCCACCGAGTTCCCGCTGGTGCTGGGCGCCATCTCCATCGTGGCTTCCATCATCGCCGTTTTCTTCGTGCGCCTGGGCAAAAACGAGTACATCATGGGCGCCCTTTACAAAGGCATGTTCGGCAGCGCCATCATCGCTGCGATCGCCTTTTTCTTCGCCGTCCAGAACCTAGTGCCGGCACTCACCCTCGTCGGCGGCAAGCAGGTCTCCAGCATGAACATCTACCTGTCCACGCTGGTGGGTCTCATCCTGACGGTTGTGATCGTCATCATCACCGAGTACTACACCGGTAAATACGGCCCCGTGAAGGGCGTGGCGCAAGCGTCCACCACCGGCCACGGCACCAACGTCATCGCCGGCCTGGCGGTCAGCATGCAGTCCACCGCGGCGCCGGTGCTGGTCATCTGCCTGGCGATCGGAATGGCCCACTACTTTGCAGGCCTTTACGGCATCGCCATGGCGGCCATGTCCATGCTGTCCATGACCGGCATGGTCATCGCGATTGACGCTTACGGCCCGATCACCGACAACGCCGGCGGCATCGCCGAGATGGCCGAGATGGAAGACAGCGTGCGCGCCGTCACCGACCCCCTGGATGCGGTCGGCAACACCACCAAGGCCGTCACCAAGGGCTATGCCATCGGCTCCGCAGGGCTCGCCGCCCTGGTGCTGTTCGCCGCTTACACTCAGGAATTCGCCTTGCTCGGCAGCGGAGCCGAATTGAGGTTTGACCTGAGCGACGTGAATGTCATCATCGGGCTTTTCATCGGCGGCCTGCTGCCGTATCTGTTCGCCTCGATCGCCATGATGGCGGTCGGCAAGGCCGGCGGAGCGGTTGTCGAAGAAGTGCGCCGGCAGTTCAGGGAAATCCCGGGCATCATGGAAGGCACCGGCAAGCCGGATTATGCGGCCTGTGTCGACATCGTGACCAAGTTCGCGCTGAAGGAGATGATGATCCCGGCCTTGCTGCCGGTCGTCACCCCGATCCTCGTCGGGCTGCTGCTCGGCAAGATTGCTCTGGGTGGCCTGCTGATCGGCAGCATCGTCACCGGCGTGTTCGTGGCCATCTCCATGACCACGGGTGGCGCGGCCTGGGACAATGCCAAGAAGTATATTGAAGACGGGCACTTGGGCGGCAAGGGCAGCGATGCCCACAAGGCCGCCGTCACCGGCGACACCGTCGGCGACCCATACAAGGACACCGCCGGCCCCGCCGTCAACCCCATGATCAAGATCCTCAATGTGGTTGCGCTGCTGCTGGTTCCGTTCCTGCTGTAATCGTCAACGCTGCAAGGGTTTAGCTATAAAAGGATTGGCGCCGCAAGGCGCCAATCCTTTTTTGTTGCTTCGGGACGCCGAATATGATAATGAAAAGCGAAAGAAAATCAAAATAATGGGGCCAGAAACGCCCTGTCGGTATCTCAACCTCAGGGAGACAGGTGGTTAAATATGGCAGGGAAAACGACAAAAGAAAGCGTGCGGCCGACAAGACCGAAAAGGAGCGGATTCCGGGTTGGAGATCTTGCGGTGTATCCGGCTCACGGGGTCGGTCAAATTCAAGCCGTCGAGAGCCGGACGGTCAACGGTGAAAAACATGATTTTTACATTCTAAAAGTCTTGGAAAACGGCATGGTCATCATGATCCCCACCAGCAATGTCGAATCGGTCGGGCTGCGGTGTCTGATCGACGTTAAAGAAATCCCGAAAGTGTACGCCGTGATGCGGACCAAGCGGGAGATGCTGGGGGACAACCAGACCTGGAACCGGCGCTACCGTGAATACATGGATAAGATCAAGACCGGGTCTTTGTTTGACGTGGCCGAGGTGTTCCGCGACCTGTTCCGCCTCAAGCTCACCAAAGACCTGTCTTTCGGCGAACGCAAGCTTTATGACACCGCTCAGGTGCTCTTGGTTAAGGAACTCTCCAAGGCAAAGAAAACCGATGAGAAGACCATCATCTCGGAGATCGAATCGCTGTTTTCTCACGAAGCCGCCTGACCGCTCCCCCTTGCCGGCATGACCCGCCGTGACGATTTCTGTTTTGTTGCGGATGCCGCCAACCGCGGCATCCGCATCGATGTTTTTCTGGCGGCGCGTTTGCCCGATTGTTCGCGCTCCTTCGCCAGCCAACTCGTTCTAAGCGGACAGTTTAAAATCAACGGAAAAGACGGCAAGCCCGGGTACCGGCTGAAGACCGGGGACATCGTCAGCGGGCGTCTGCCTGAACCGAAGCCGTCCGAATTCCTGCCCGAACCCATTCCCCTGCACGTCCTGTACGAAGACAGCGATATCGTGGTGATCAACAAGCCGCCGGGGCTGGTGGTGCACCCCGCCCCCGGGCATCCCGCCGGAACGCTTGTCAATGCGTTGCTGCACCACTGCCCGGACCTGGGCGGGATCGGTGCGGAACTGCGGCCGGGAATCGTTCACCGGCTCGACAAGGACACTTCCGGCACCCTGGTCGTCGCCAAAAATGCCGTTGCCGTCGAGCATCTATCAGGCCAGTTTAAGCATCGCACGGTGAAAAAGGACTACCTTGCCTTGGTCTACGGCGAAATGCCCGCCGGCGCCGGCGTCATCCGCATGCCCATCGGCCGACACCCCGTGGACCGCAAACGGATGTCCACGCGCAGCCGCAAGGGCCGGGAGGCTGAAACCGAATGGCGCGCGGCGCGCCGCTGGCGCGGGTTCACGCTGCTGGAGCTTCGCTTGAAGACCGGCCGCACTCACCAGATCCGGGTCCACTGCGCCGCCATCGGCCGGCCGATCGTCGGCGATCCCACCTACGGGCGGCGCAAGGCGGCAGGTGATTCTCCGGAGGCTCAGGCCCTGCTCGGAGCCATCCGGCGTCAGATGCTGCACGCCTGGCGGCTGGAGATTGTTCATCCGCGCAGCGGCGAGCCGATGCGCTTCGAATCCCCTCTGCCGGAGGACATGAAACGGCTGATCGCCGAACTCAACGGCAGAAGTTCGAAGTAAAAACGCCGCTGAAGCGGCGTTTTTACTATCTAAAAACTGAAAATATTAAAAAGGGCGCGCAGCGCCCTTTTTACACCCATCCTTTGAAGGCGAAGAAGGTCAGCGAGAGCATGCCGGCCGTCACCAGGCCGATGGCCGTGTCCTGGAAAGGCTTGGGCGTACGGGCCAGAAGAATGCGCTCACGTACGCCGGCGAACAGAACCAGAGCAAGGCCGAAACCCACCGGATAGGCGAAGGAGGAGATGAGCATCTGGAAGAAGTTGTACTCCTTGCCGACATTGATGAGGCAGACTCCGAGCACCGCGCAGTTGGTGGTGATGAGCGGCAGGTAGATGCCCAGGCCGGTGTAAAGACCGGGGATGCTCTTTTTGAGAAACATCTCCACGAACTGCACCAGGGCCGCGATGACCAGGATGAAAGCAATCGTGCGCAGGTACTTCAGATCGAACGGCACCAGCACGTATTTTTCCACGAGCCAAGTGATGATGCCAGCCAGCACCAGAACGAACACCACCGCCATGGCCATGCCGGTGGCCGTTTCCATCTTCTTGGAGGTACCCAAAAACGGGCAGTTTCCCAAGTACTGGATCAACAGGATGTTGTTGATGAGAACGGCGCTGAAGGCCAGGACCGCAAGATCCCCAAACATGTTGTGCTCCTATTTTTTACCCAGGATGTTCATTATCCCCAGCATGAGACCCAAACACACGAAGGCCCCCGGCGCTTCAACAAGAAATCTGAAAGGCTCGAACGATGCCCCAAAGAGCGTGGTCGGCTTTTCATACAAGGTAATGGCCCCCGTGGCGATGATTTCCCGGAAGGCCGCCAGCGCCATCAAGGAGAGCGTGTAGCCGATCCCCATTCCAAGACCGTCGAGGGCTGAACGCACCATGTTGTTCTTGCTCGCGAAAGCCTCGGCCCGGCCCATGGGAATACAGTTCACCACGATGAGCGGAATGTAAATTCCCAGTTTGAGAAAAAGTGCGTAGGTATAAGCTTGCATCGTTAATTCGACCACGGTGACGAAGGTCGCAATGACTACGATGAAGGCCACGATGCGCACTTTGGGCGGGATGATTTTTCGAATAGCAGAAATTAGAACATTGGAACCGGTTAGCACGAAAGTCACTGCTAGCCCCATCCCCACGGCGTTTTCAAATGCGTTGGTGATGGCAAGGATCGGGCAGAGCCCAAGTACGAGCCGGAAGGGCGGGATTTCGGCCCACAAGCCCTTGGTGAACTCCTGGGTGATGGTTTTCGCCATATAGGCCTTCCTTTATTTCTTGACGTCCTTCATTTTGTCCAGGATTTGAGGCTTCAGCTTCTCGTAGACGCCGAGGGCGTCGGTGACGGCATCGCACACGGCCCGCGAGGTGATGGTGGCGCCGCTGATGGCGTTGATCGCGCCGCCGTCCTGGGTTACCTTAACCGACCCGGACCCGGGCACCCCCTTGAACTGCGCTGCGAACTTTGGGTCGCTCTTGGATTTCGCGCCCAGACCCGGCGTTTCATTGTGCGTTGTGACGCCGACCCCCATGAGTTTGTTGGTTTTCACGTCTATGGCGACGATGAGGCCGATGTCTCCCTTGTAGCCTTTGCTTGAAGATGACTCTAAGGCCAGGCCCTTCACTTCCCCGTCGAAAACGCCGACAAAGAAGTTTCGCAGCGCATTCCCGTCCTTCAACTGAAAACGGCTGGCGATGGGGTCATTTGCCGCGCCTTCGAAGACCTGGCGCACGGCCGGGCCTTTAACGAATTCCAACACCTGGTTGTCGATGCGCTCCTGGGTGCCGTCGCGGAGCGCTGCCAGCAATCCTCCCGATGCCAGGCTGATGATGGTCAACACTACGATCATTTTGATCAGTTCAAGCATGGCTTATCCGACCTTTCCGAGCGCTTTGGGTCTGATTTTGTCCAGCAACGGTTGAATAAGGTTGCCCACCAGGATGGCGAACACCAGCCCTTCTGCGAAGACGCCGATATTGCGTATGAAAACTGCGATGGCGCCTGCTGACGCTCCAAAAATGAGCATGGGGATGAAATTCACTGGCGACGAGGCGTCTTCCGTAGCCAGGAAAAAGGCCCCGAAAAGAGTGAAGCCGGTCAGCAGGTGAAACGCCGGGGAGGCGAAGCGCAGCGGATCCACCGCGTGGAAGACAGCAGCCGTGGCGGCCACCCCGGCCAGGAAGGATGCCGGGATTTCCCAGCGGATGACCCCCCCCAGAATAAGGTAGATTCCGCCCGCCAGCAGCGCCGCGCCGCAGATGGTTCCAATGCCGCCGACCTGGCGGCCCAACAATAGATCGATCAGCGACAGCTCTTTTATGGCGGCGGTTCCGAAAGCTTTGACGGCGGACAGCGGAAAGGCGGCCGAGAAGTCGAACGCATAGTCGACGAGCGCCGCGTCGAAGTCCATCCGCTGCTTCCAGGCAAGCATCAGGATGGCGACGGCCACCGCTGCCGGGTTGAACGGATTGGCGCCGATGCCGCCGTAGATTTGGCGCCCCACGACGATGGCAAGGAAAGTGCCGGTGAGGACCGCCCACCAGGGCAGGCTGGCCGGCAGCATCATGCCGAACAAAAGGCCGATCACGGCGGCCGTACCGTCGCCGATTGAAACCGGCCGTTTGGCCACGCGGGTGAAGGCGAGCTCCCACAAAACGGCCGACGAAACGGATAGCGCCAATACCCCCAGAGCGCCGATGCCGAACCGGTAAACGCCGAAGAGGGCGGCGGGCAAGGCGGCGAGAAAGATCTGCCGGCTGCGGTCGGTCACCCGGCTGCCGTTGTGCCAGAAGGGCGCAAAGGAGACGACGAGTTTTTGTTTTTCAGCCATCATGGGTCTCCGTCGATCGCATGCGCACCAGTTCGTGCTTGGCGAGCATGATGTACTGTAGGATCGGGATCTTCGATACACAGACGAAGCTGCAGAGCCCGCACTCGACGCAGGCGTGCAGATCGTAGGATTCCTCGGCGTCTTCGTACTTGCCGGCCTCCAGGTAGCGCACCAGCAGGTTGATCTGCATGCGAGCCGGGCAGACGCGGACGCATTCACCGCAGTTGATGCAGGGATAGTCGGAGACGTTGGCCGCGGCCGTCGCGCCCAGAACGAGGAGGGCGTCGGTGTCGGGCTGCACGGGGTGATCGAGCGAAAACACGGTGGTTCCCCGCATCGGGCCGCCGGTCACGATGCGGTCCCCCGCGGCAATGGGGGTGCCGAAGCGTTTCAGAACGTCGCCGACGGGCGTGCCGATGGGCGCCTCCGCCAGACGGACCGCGCCGTCTTTGGGGATGACGGTCAGAAGTTTGGTGACCGGGACGCGGCCGGCGCTGAAGGCCGCTCCGATGGAGGCCACCGCCTCGGCGCTCATGAAGCAGAACCCCAGGTCTTCACAGGTCCGGCCGGCCGGCACCACGAGGCCGAAGAGGCCGGCCATCACCAGCGGCGGCAGCGCCGACGGGTAACGGCGGTCCACGCCCATCACCCGGCCGACGATATGGCCGTAGCCCTGCACGGCTTCTTTGCGGGTGAGGATGACCACCTCTTCGATGCCGGCGATCTGCTGCAGCAGGCGGATTCCCTTTTGAATGTCCTGACCGCGGGTATCGAGGATATATTGCTGGGTGAACACGAGCAGGTCCTGATCGACCCCGCACACGACCAGCGTTTTGACCGGCCGCTCCGGATCGGCCAGCCGTTGCAGGCCGGGCGCACCGGGACAGGCAGCCAGAAAGTCCACGGTGGCGGCGAGGGACGGCGTCTGTTGAACTGCTACGAGCGCATCATCAAAAAGATCTTCGGGTCCCGGTGCAATGCCCACGGCGGTGTAGTTCCGGCCGAAGCTGCCGGGGAAGGGCGTCAGGGACGTCACCGCGCCGGTGACCGGCGCGGTGACGTAGTCGCCATTGCCGTAGAGCGACAGTTTCTGGCCGGTTTTAACGGCGGCACCAATCTTGACGGCCGGAACCGCCTTGACCTCGGCCGGACGCAGATGCAGAAGGGTCAAGGGCCCTGCAGGCCGGATGGGCTCGGGCCGGTCGATCCTCGGCGGCACCGGGGCGTATTCCAAGCGCGGCAGTCCCATTCCAAAAAACGCTTTCGAGCTCAACATGGTCATCGGTCAACCCCTCTTCGAGCGGCACAAGATCATTGCATCACATGACACTGGGTGCATTCGACCGGCCCGGCACCGTACTCCCGGTGGCAGTCGATGCACTGCTGGTGGATGGCGTCCGACCGTTTGGGCATTTGGTCGTCGCCCTCCTCTACGGGGTGGCATTCGGTGCAGGAGCCGGCCTGGTTGTATTCGTCCGGGGACAGCGTGTGGTGGCAGTCCCCGCAGGCGAGGCCGTAGCCGGCTTCCAAACGATGCCGACCATGGTCGAACATCACTTTGCCGGCCACGCTCTGAAAGGCAATCCTCAATGGTGGCTGGGAAGGCCGGCTGGGAAAGGCCGCGTAACTCACCACGGCCAGAAGAAGCAGGATGGCGGTTCCCACATAGACCAAGTTCAACTCTTTCCGCGAAAACATCATGGGTAATGCTTCCTCCGTGCTCAAGCGATGGGTCAGGTCTATCTTGGTGCTGTCAGCGGATCAGTTCTCCCGAGCACTGATCGGCATGGACATTCCTTCGGCCCGCCGATCAGGCGGCATGCATAGACCGATCCGCGGCCGCACCCGTCTCAGAATTTCCAGCGGCGACCGGTGCGGCCGTGTCCGGGTTGTAGCAGGTCAGGCAGCAGTAAAGGCAGCGGTCGCTTTCGCGCCGCGCGGCCTCTTCGGTCAACACCTGGTCGACCTCGTCAAAGGAGCGGATCCGCTCGGCCGCCGGCAGCTCCACCATTTTCGCGCGCGGAAACGGGACGACCCCGGGGACCTGATCGAAAATGGTTTCGGTGAGCAGATTCTTGCGCAGCTCGTTGGGCTCCGCTTCAACCGGGCAGCCGGTGACGAACTGGTGAATGGAGCGCGCCGCCCGCCTTCCTCCGCCGATGGCCTCCACGACCAGGGACGGGCCCGTGGCGACGTCGCCGGCGACGAACAGAAAGGGGATGTTGGTCTGCAAAGTGGCCGGGTCGGCCTCGATGGTGCTCCAGCGCGTGGTCTTGAGTTCGGCGCTGGAGGCAAAGGAGACATCCGGCGCCTGGCCGATAGCCGAGATCACCATGTCGGTCGCGAGAAGGGTTTCGGAGCCTTTCACCGGCACCGGGCGGCGCCGGCCGCTGGCATCCGGTTCGCCCAGCTCCATGCGCAGGTATTCCAGGTGCGTGACGCGGCCGTGCTCGTCCCCGACCACGCGCACCGGAGCGCTCAGGAAAATCAGCTCCACGCCTTCGTGCTCGGCCGCCTCGACTTCGACCGCGTTGGCGGGCATCTCTTTGCGCGTCCGGCGGTAGACCAGATAGACCTTGCGGGTCCCCATCCGCAGCAGGTTGCGCGTGCAGTCGATGGCCGTGTTGCCTCCGCCGATGACGGCGGCCACCGGCTTGATGTCCAGCTTCTCCCCGGAGGCGAGCCGGGCCAGGAAATCGATGCCGGTGTAACAACCCTGCAACTCCTCGCCGGGCACTGCCATCTTGCTGTCTTTCCAGGCGCCGACGCCCATGAAAACGGCATCGAAGCCTTCCGTCCGGAGGCCTTCGAGCTGGATGTCCGTTCCAAAGCGAACCCCGGTGCGCACCTCGACCCCCAGGTTGAGGATGCTCTCGATCTCCCAATCGAGCACCTGCTTCGGCAGGCGGTATTCCGGTATGCCGTAGCGCAGCATGCCGCCCAGCTTGGGCATGGCTTCGAAAATGGTGACACGGTGGCCCAGCCGGCGCAGGAAGTACGCGCAGGTGAGCCCGGCCGGCCCGCCGCCGACCATCGCGATGCGCTTACCCGTATCGGGCGCCACGCGGATGGGCAGCCGCTTGCCGGAGGTCATTTCGAAGTCGGCGGCAAAGCGCTTGAGCTGGTTGATCGAGACCGGTTCGTCGGCGACCCCGCGCCGGCAGTTCAGTTCGCAGGGGTGCGGGCAGACACGGCCGCAGGCGAGCAGCAGCGGGTTGCGCTCGCGGATGGTGTTCACCGCGCCGGCGTAATCGCCGGTGCGGATCTGATGGATGTAAAGCGGGATGTCGATTTCAGCCGGGCAGGTCTGGCGGCAGGGCGCCAGACAGTCGCCGACTTGATTGAAGTGCAGCAAACGCTCGGAGGGCGTGCTGATTTTCAGCAGGTTCTTGGGGCAGACCCGCGCACAGGCCCCGCAGCCCACGCATTTTTGCTCGTCGACCACGGGGTAGCCGTCCGATCCCATGGCGATGGCGTTGAACAGGCAGGCGCGCACGCAGTCGCCGTGGCCGATGCAGCCGACCTCGCAGACCCGCTTGCCGCTGAAAAGCGCGGCCTCGGCCTGGCAGGTGGCGACCCCTATATAAAGGAACTTGTTTTCGGCGCGGTCGCCGCCGGTGCAGGGGTTGAAGGATTTCGGCGGTTCGACCGAGCCGACCTCCATGCCCATGACGGCGGCCGCCTTCTGGGCGGATTCCAGGCCGCCGACGACGCACGCATTGGGTTTGGCCTTGCCGCCGACCACCGCGGCGGCGGCCGCCGAGCAACCGGCAAATCCGCACCCGCCGCAATTGGCCCCCGCGAAACACGCCTCCACCTGGGCGATGCGCGGATCCTCATAGACATAAAAAATGCGCGATGCGATGCCCAAAATGATGCTGCAGGCCACACCCAGCGCCGTCATGAAAAGGATGCCTTCCAGCATATTGATCCGCTCTCCCGCTTTAAGACCGCCGCCGGTGCGGACGCGGCGCGCGCGCCGGCCGGCGGAACGATTTTCGGATGTGCGACGGAAACCTTCCTTAGCAGGTCACTCGGCGGATTGCAAGCCCTACGTTTCGGCGGGCGCTTCACCGCAGGCGCCGCACAGACGGCAGGACTCCATCCGGCAGACCGCCCCCGGGCGACCCTCCAAGGCTCGGCGGTAATCGTTCAGGAGGTAGGCTTTGGTGATGCGGTGATCGATGAAATCCCAGGGCAGGATTTCGTCTGGGTCCCGTTCCCGGAGCACGTAGAAATCGGGATTGATCGGCCCGGTTTTAAGGGCTTGGGCCCAGTTACCGTCCAGCGCATCCACCCGGGACAGAAGGTCGGCCACGCGCCGGTCCCCGCGGGCCAACAGCGCCTGGACGTAGGCCCAACGGGGGAGGTCGGAGTGAACCCGGACATTCGGCACGCGCTTGAGTCCGGCCTTGATGCGCTGGATGCGCGCCTTGAGGTCGCTCACGGGGGACATGGCCGCCCACTGAAACGGAGTGAACGGTTTGGGGACAAAGGAGCTGACGCTCACCGTAAGGGTGCCGATGACGCGGCGCGCCCGGCTGGATTTAAGGAAGGCATGCTTGATGTGTTTGACCAGCGCAACGATGGCTTGCACATCCGCGTTCGTCTCAGTTGGAAGTCCCACCATGAAATACAGCTTCAAGTTGGGAATGCCCTGCGCGACCAGCGCCGTGGCCGCGTTCAGCACGTCTTCCTCGCGAAGGCCTTTGTTGATGACGCGGCGTAAACGCTCGGAGCCCGCCTCCGGAGCAATGGTGGCGGTTTTGACCCGGCTGCGGCTTAAAGCATCCAGCAGATCCGGACCGAGCGCGTCCGCCCGCAGCGAACTGAAGGACAGCGTGACACCCGGGCCTGAAAATCGGCGGCAGAGGGAGGCGATTCCCGGCAGATCGGACACGGCCGCGCCCACCAGGCCGATGTGATCGCTGCGGGTCAGGCCCTGCGCGATGGTCTGCGCCAGGGATGCCTCCGTGCGGAAGCGCGGCGGCCGGTAGACGAAGCCCGCGCTGCAGAAGCGGCAGCCATGCGGGCACCCGCGGCCGACCTCGACCAGAAAGGCGCCGCCGAAGGCGGTGTTCGGCGTCAGCACCGTGCTGCAGGTGGCCGTCTCCGAGAGGTTCTTGACATGGGGGCGCACGATCCTGGGCGGGACATCCTCGACCGGGGCCCAGGCGCTCAGGGGGCCCTCAGGGCGGTATTGCACCGCGTAGAAGCACGGCACGTAGGCGCCGGGGACCGACCGGGCGATCATTCTGAGCAACGGTCGGCGTTCAACACCTGGCGTGAACACCTGCAGGAAATCGGGCAGGATGACCTCGGCCTCCCCGATCAGAAAGCAGTCGACAAATGCGGCGATGGGCTCGGGGTTCAGCAAGCAGGCGACCCCGCCGGCAATCACGAGCGGGTGGCGCGCGTCTCTTTCCGCAGCGTGCTGCGGAATTCCAGCCAGCTTCAGCAGCTTCAGCAGGTGGGGATAGTCGCTTTCGAATGAAATGGAGAAGGCGAGAATGTCGGTCGCAGCCACCGGCTGGCCGGACTCGAACGTGGTCAACCGGCCGGCCGCGGGTTCGTCGTCTTCAGGCAGGAAAACCCGCTCGCAGACCACCTCGTCATAGCGATTTAAAAACTCATAGACCGCGTGCAGCCCGAGATTCGACATGCCCACGGAATAGCGGTTGGGATAGACCAGGGCAATGCGGGTCTTTCCGCGCCATTGTTTGCGAACCGCTCCGTCTTCGGCGGCCGCATACCGCTTCCAGGTTCCACTGCGTTTCACTGCATCCCGCCCGGTGTCGCCGTCACCGCCGGCAAGAGCCCGGCGAGCCAAAGATAGAACCGCCGTGGCCTCTTGACAACCGGGCCAGGCCTGGTGCTAGGTTTCGAGGACCTCAGTCGGCCTTGCGCCGCAGGAACGTCGGAACGTCGAGATCCGTGTCGTCCAGCGCCATACGCCCCACGCCGCGGTAAAGCGCCCCGGAGGACTCGCCGACCGCCCGCCGGTGACGGATGAAGGTCGGTTCATCCAGGTCGACGATGTCGCCGCGGTCCATATCGGCCGGGGTGACGTCGCGGACCTTGCCGCGCAGCGGCTGCACTATCCTTTTCTCTTTTTCGAAGTCCTTTTCCCGGAACCGCACCGCTTCGACTTCGGCGCCGATGCCGGTGGCGATGACCGTCACCCGCATTTCGTCGCCGAGGGTTTCGTCCACGGAGGTTCCCCAGAAAATTTCGGCCTCGTCGCCGACTTCCTTGTGAATGCGCTCGGAGGCTTCGGCCACCTCTTCGAACTCCATGCCGCTCGATGCCGTGATGTTCATGAGCACGCCCTTGGCGCCGGCGATGGAGAGGTCCTCCAGCAGTGGGTGCGAGATCGCCCGCTCGGCAGCCTCGATCGCGCGGTTTTCACCGGCGGAGATGCCGATCCCCATCAAGGCCATGCCGGCCTTGGCCATGGTGGTGCGAACGTCGGCGAAATCGAGGTTGACCAGCCCCGGCATCACGATCAAGTCGGTGATGCCCTTGACTGCGTGCAGCAGGATTTCATCCGCCTTCAAGAACATTTCCATGAGGGTCGCCTTCTTGGAGGCCAGGGCCCGCAACCGGTCGTTGGGGATGGTGATCGCTGTGTCGACGACTTTCTTGAGTTCGTTGAGGCCCTGCTCGGCGATCAGCGCCCGTTTTTTCCCTTCGAAGGAGAAAGGTTTGGTCACCACGGCTACGGTCAGCGCGCCCATCTCGCGGCAGATCTCGGCGATGACCGGAGTGGCCCCGGTTCCGGTGCCGCCTCCCAGCCCGCCCGTGATGAACACCATGTGGCTGTCCTTCAGGGCGTTGCGGATATCTTCGACGGTTTCCAGCGCCGCATCCCGGCCGATCTGGGGATTGGCGCCGGCGCCCAGCCCCTCGGTGATGCTGCTGCCCAGCTGGATACGGACGTCCGCCCGGGAGATTTCCAGCGCCTGGGCGTCCGTGTTGGCGGCGATGAACTTGACGCCCTGCAGACCGGAACGGATCATGTTGTTGATAGCGTTACCGCCTGCGCCCCCGACTCCGATCACTTTGATTTTAGCCGATTTCTCATTGTCTACATACGTGAACATCGCTTGCCCTCCTGCCTTGGTGTTGGTGTTTTACGTTTAAGGTTTAAAGTGTAAGGTTTAACCTTTCGACCTTTCTCTCTGTTGCCTTGCCTTTTGACTTTAAACTTTCAACTTTAAACTTTTTATTTAAACGACGTCCTTGAACCAGCGCCGCATACGGGTCATGAGACGGTTGAAAATATTGCGGTCGCGGATGCGGAATTTCTTCTTCTCTTTTTGCTGGTGGCGCGCGCCGTAGAGGACCAGGCCCACGCCGGTGGCGTACATCGGGTTGTTGACCACATCCACGAGGCCCTTGATTCCCCGCGGAGTGCCGATGCGGGCGGGCAGACTGAAGACCGACTCGGCGATCTCCGTGGCCCCCTCGAGCAAGGCGGTCCCGCCGGTCAGGACGACCCCGGAGGGAATGTGGTTTTCCATGGCGGCACGGTAGATTTCGCGGTTGATCAGTGCGAAGATCTCCTCCATCCGCGGCTCCAAGATCTCCCCTAAAATCTGACGTGAAAGCTTGCGCGACTCCCGTCCGCTCACCCCCGGCACCTCGATCATTTCGTCGGCCTGGATGTTCCGCGCGACGGCGTGGCCGAATTTCTTCTTGAGTTTCTCGGCTTCGGGATGGGGGCAACGCAGGCCGATGGCGATGTCGTTGGTGAGGTTGTCTCCGCCCAAAGCCAGCACGAAGGTGTGCTTGATGTTTTTTCCCGAAAACACGGCGAGATCCGTGGTGCCGCCGCCCAGGTCGAGCAGGGCCGTGCCGAGCTGCTTTTCCTCCTCGGTCAGCACGGCTTCGCCCGAGGCCAGGCACTCCAGCACGATGTCGCACACGTCCAGCCCCGAGCGGTTGGCGCACTTGACGATGTTGTGGGCGGAGGCCACCGCGCCGGTCACGATGTGGATCTTGGCCTCCAGCCGCACCCCGGACATGCCGACCGGGTTCTGAATGCCGGGCTGGCCGTCGACCATGTATTCCTGAGGCAGCACATGGATGACCTCGCGGTCCATCGGGATGGCCACCGCGCGGGCGGCGTCAATGACCCGCTCCACGTCCTGGGCGGTGATTTCAGGGCCCTTGATCGCCACGATGCCGCGGCTGTTGAAGCCGGTGATGTGACCGCCGGCGATACCGGTATAGACTGAAGAGATTTCACAGCCGGCCATCATCTCGGCTTCCTCCACGGCCTTCTTGATGGACTCCACCGTGGCTTCGATATTGACGACCATCCCCTTGCGCAGACCGACCGACGGGTGGGTGCCGATGCCGATGATGTTGACGTCGCTGGCGGAAACCTCGCCCACCACCGCACAGATTTTCGTCGTGCCGATGTCCAGCCCGACGACGAGATCTTCCTTGCGCTGCATGCCGTTAACCTCCTTGAGGCCCCGTTTTCTTCGAAAGCTCCGCCCGGATCGGATTGACGATGACCCGGTTCATATCCGTCAAATCGATTCGCTCGAGATCCGCCACGTTGGGCTGAGTGCGGAAAAAAACCAACAGATCCCGGAGCAGATGGTATTTGGCGGGATAGTCGTTGTAGCCCAACCGGATCACGCGGTTTTCCGCATATGCCACCAGCGTCAGACCCAGTTCGCGGTCCACTCGGATGGATCGCAATGCGTGCGTCGGGAGAATGCTGCCAGGGTCGCGGCCCAGCGTGAGCACTTGCAGCACCGCATCCATCGGCCGGCTGGCAGGGGACGGTGCCGTCACCGCCGCGCCCCAATCGAAAAAGGCGAAGCCCCCTGCGGCGGCCGCACGGTCCACCCCGCGCAGGTCGGCGAGGGCCAGTCCGGCCACGGCCGGTAGGTCGGCCGGGTCCGACGATTCCCATTCCTTGAAAATCTCCCCCTGGGAGTTGAGCAGAAACTTCCGCCCGACATCCACCACGGCCGCCCCCACATGCTCGCGGATGCGGATGCGCAGGGTCGACGGAATTTCGCGTTGGATCTCCGCCTCCGCAATCCAGGGGTGCGCCAGCAGTCGCCTGCGTGCGGCCACAAGATTGACGTTGAGCACATTGATGCCCGGCCGCACGCCGGCCTGCGCGAAGACAGCCTTCGACGGCAGGCGTCGCGCGCCCTCAATGTGGATCTGCCGGGCCTGAAAATGCTCGCTTTGGGTGAAGACATCGTGCACAAAGACGAAAAACATGCTTACGAAAATGACTCCGGCCGCACCGGCCGCCAGCCAGACCGCCGCGGCCAGCCGCCGCAGCCAGCTGCGACGACGATTCGCCACGGCCCGTCGGCTGATGTTCTGCCGTGGAGCGCGCCGGTTGCCGGGTCGTGCCGGCCGGCGCGTGCTGAGGGCGCTTGGTCTCATCGGACCCTCAGCGCCTTCCGATCTCGTGAACACGCTTTCATGATCGTCCTTGTCCTGCAGGGCTCCCGGACGCCGTCCAGGGTTCCTGCAACAGGTTTACGCCGACCTTCCAGACGTCGCCGGCGCCCAGGGTCAACAGCAGGTCTCCCGGCGATAGGCGCGCTTTCAGTTCTGCGGCCGCGGAGGCGATGCCATCGGCCAAGACGACCTGCTTGTGGCCGTGGGCGATGATCCGCTCGCCGAGCGCCTGGCCGCTGATGCCCGCGATGGGCTCCTCGCTGGCGGCATAGATCGGCAGCACGATCAGCACGTCCGACTGGTAGAAAGCCCGCGAGAACTCGTCCAGCAGGGCACGGGTGCGGGTGTAGCGATGAGGCTGGAACACCACCACCATCCGGCGCTCGGGCCAACCCGCGCGCACGGCCTGCAGCGTCATCTTGATCTCCGTAGGGTGATGGCCGTAGTCGTCCACCACGGTGACCCCGTTCACCTCGCCCTTGACCTCCAGGCGCCGCTGCACGCCGGCCAAGCTTTGAAGGGCGGCCTGGATGCGCGCGACCGGAATGTCGAGCTCGGTCGCCACGACGATGCTGGCGGTCGCGTTGTAGACGTTGTGGATCCCCGGCAGGTTCAACTTAAAGCGTCCCAGCTTGCGACGGCGCTGAAAAACACTGAAGCGCGACCGGCGGCCTTCGACCACCACGTTGCGGATCTGGAAATCGGCCTGCGGGTTCATGCCGTAGGTGGTGTACCGCTTCTTGATCTGAGGGATCAGGTCCTGGATGGGCTCGTTGTCCAGGCACAGGACGGCCAGCCCGTAGAACGGAATGCGGTCGATGAACTCCAAAAAGACCCGCTGGATGGCGGCCAGATCCGGATAAAAGTCGAGGTGCTCGCGGTCGATGTTGGTCACCACCGCGATGGCCGGCGAGTAACGCAGGAACGAACCATCGCTTTCATCCGCCTCGGCCACGATGAAATCCCCGCGGCCCAGCACGGCATTGGTGCCGATGCCGATCAGCTTGCCGCCGATCACCACCGTGGGATCCAGTCCGCCGCTGGCCAGCACGGCCGCCACGATCGAGGTGGTGGTGGTCTTGCCATGGGCGCCGGCCACCGCGATGCTGTACTTCAAGCGCATCAGCTCCGCCAGCATCTCCGCGCGCGGGATCACCGGAATCGACGCCCGTTGGGCGGCCAGCACCTCGGGGTTGTCGGGCCGCACCGCCGAGGAGACGACCACCACGTCGGCGCTCTCAATCTGGTCAGCCGCATGGCCTTCGTGGACGGCGCCGCCCAGCGCCCGCAGGCGCTCGGTGATGTCGGAGGCCTTGAGATCCGAGCCGGAAACGGTGTAGCCGAGGTTGAGCAGCAGCTCGGCGATGCCGCTCATCCCGATGCCGCCGATGCCCACGAAGTGAATGTGGTATTTTTTGCGATACATGGTGTCGCTATCCCGCTGTCCCGTCGGCTCGCTGTCCCGGAGCGCGCGCGGCCGCCAGGCGATAGCACGCGTCGACGATCCGCCGGGCGGCGTCTGGTTTGCCGAGGCGCGCCGCCTGCGCGGCCAGGCCCGCCACCACCTCCGGGTGAGACGCATAGAAATCGATCCGCGCGGCGAGCCGCTCGCCGTTCAGTTCCTGTTCAGCGATCATTTCCGCGGCGCCGGCGGCAACCATCTGCCGGGCGTTCAGGCGTTGGTGATCGTCCGCCGCGTAGGGAAAGGGGATGAAAACCGCCGCCTTTCCCAGGGCCGTGATTTCAGCCACGGTCGTCGCCCCGGCCCGGCAGACCACCAGGTCGGCCTGGAGGTACTGGGCCGCCATGTCGGTAAAAAAGGCCTGGACCCGGGCGGCCGTTCCCAGCCGGCGGTATGCGGCGGCCACCGCGGCCTCATCCATCGACCCGGTCTGGTGGATGAAGAAGAACCGCGGCCGGTCGGCCAGGTGGCCGAGGGCCTCGGTCACCGCCGTGTTGATGCGGTGAGCGCCCTGGCTGCCGCCGATCACCAGCACCGTGAACGGTTGGGCCGGCGCACTGGCGGCCGGGGTTTCGCGCGCGGCCGCCTGCACGATTTGTTGCCGCAGCGGGTTGCCGGTCCACAGGACTTTGCCGGGGTTGAACCCGCCCTCGGTCTGGTCGAAGGAGGTAAAGATCCGGTCGGCCAGGCGCGCCAGGACCCGGTTGGTGATGCCCGGAAGAACATTCTGCTCGCACAGGGCCACCGGGATCCTCAGCAGCCAGGCCGCCATCACCACCGGCCCGGCCGAGTAGCTGCCCAAGCCGATCACCAGGTCCGGCCGGAAGGCTCGCAGGCGCCCGACCGACTGCCAGATGCCTGCGGGCAGGCGGCCGAGCGCCCGGAACTGGTTCCATCGGCCGCGGCCCTTGAACCCCTCGACGGAAATGGCCGCCAGCGGAAAGCCCGCGCGCGCCAGAGCCGTGCGCTCGAACTCGTTGCCCCGACTGATGAAAAGAACCTGGTGCGCGGGATGGCGGGCGCGGATTTCCTCCGCCACGGCGATGCCCGGGAAAAGATGGCCGCCGGTGCCGCCACCGGCGATGACCACGCGCAGCGCGCGGTCGCGGTCGTCGCCGGCCGCCGGCAGCAGTCCTGCGGAGTGCTGGCGGCACCCGCTGGCCGTCATTGCGCACCTCCTCCGGTTGGGCCGGCGGCACCGATGTTCATCAGGATTCCGATCGTGGCCATGTTCAATACCAGCGAGGTCCCGCCGTAGCTCAGAAACGGCAAGGTCAGACCTTTGGTCGGAAGCAGACCCAGCGTGACCCCCATATTGATGCAGATCTGAAGCCCCAGAGCCGCCGTAAGGCCGATGGCCAGGTAGCCGCCGAACAGGTCCGGCGCATGGCGGGCGATGCGGATGCCCTTCCAGATAATCATCAGGTAAAGCAGAATGATCAGCAGCACCCCCGCCAGGCCCAGCTCCTCGCCGATCACTGAAAAAATGAAGTCCGTGTGGGGTTCGGGCAGATAAAACAGCTTCTGGTAGCCTTTGCCGATCCCGGCCCCCCACCAACCGCCGGAGCCAAAGGCCATCAAAGAGTGAACGATCTGATAACCCGCGTCGGCGCTGTACTGCCAGGGATCCAGAAAACTCAGTAGCCGGCGCATCCGGTAGCCGGCCAGGCTGATGAAATATAAGCCGGCCCCGCCCAGCAGCAGGCAGGAACTTCCCAGGTAGAGCATCCGGACGCCGCCAACGAACATCATCAACCAGGTCAGGACGGCCAGGATGGCCACCGACCCGAAGTCGGGCTGCTTCAGGATCAGAACGGCCACCAGCCCCAACACGATCCCATGGGGCACGAATCCGATGGAGAACTCCTTGATCCGGTCGGCCTTTTTCTCCAGGGAATACGCGAGGTAGACAATCAGCGCGAAACGGGCGAATTCCGACGGCTGGAACCGCAGCGGCCCCAGACCCAGCCACCGGCTGGAGCCGCCGGCGGTCACTCCCAGAGGTGAAAGCAGCACGGCCGCCAGCAGCATCAGCGCCAACGCCAGCAGCGGGTAGGCCAGCGGCCGGTAGACCCGGTAGGGCAAATGCCGGCCCAACACGAGCGCGCAGATGCCGATCAGCGCGAATATGGCCTGCTTTTTCAAGAAGTAGTAATCCGAGCCGAACTTTTTCATGGCCAGGGCCGAGCTGGCGCTGTAGACCATAACGATGCCGATGCCGACCAGAAAGAGCACCGGAAACAGCAGCTGCACGTCATAGACGGTGCTCGCGGATCGGGCGCGGGTGGCGCTCGGCATGGCCACGGCGGCGTGCCTCATGGCTTAGCGATCCTCATCGGCATCCTCGGCCCGGGATGCAGGCAACGGATGATGTCCGCCTGATTCCAGTTCCCCTACCGCGCGGCGAAAATCCTCGCCGCGCTCCTGATAATTCGCATACAGATCGAAACTGGCGCAGCCCGGGGCGAGCAGCACGGCGTCGCCTGCGGCCGCCATGGCCTGCGCCGCTTTTACGGCATCCCGCATGGAGGAAGCCGCCTGCGTCGGCAGCAGCCCGCCGAGGGCCGCGCGCAGAACCTCCCGGCCGCCGCCCAACAGGACCAGGCCCCGCCCCTGGCGGCGGACGGCGTCCTTGAGCAGGCCGAAATTACCGCCCTTGTCCACCCCGCCCATGATCAGCACCACCGGCGAGGTAAAGCACTCCAGGGCGCGGCGGACGGCGTCGACGTTGGTGGCTTTGGAGTCGTTCACGTATTCGACGCCCTGGATCACCGCGATGGTCTCCAGGCGGTGGGCGGCCGGCGTGAAGGTATTGAGCGCCGCTTGGATGCCGGCGGGGTTGGCGCCCGCAGCCAGGGCGGCTAAGGCGGCCGCGGCCGCGTTTTCCGCATTGTGCGCTCCGCGCAGCCGGAACCGAGCCAGGTCCAGCGCGACCGGCTCGCGGCCAGGCAGCCGCAGGACCAGCGTGCCGCTGTACAGACCGGCGGCACCGTCCGGATCCCCGCGGTTAAAGAAAAGCTTGCGGCTGCGGAGGCCTTCGACGTGCGCGGCGATGACCGGATCGCCTGCATTCAGGACGGCGACGTCCTGAGATTCCTGGTTTTCGAACAGCCGCATCTTCGCCGCCGCGTAGGCCGCGAAATCGGGATAGCGATCCAAGTGGTCCGCGGTGATGTTGAGCAGAACCCCGACGGCGGGCCGGAAGGTTTCGATCGTGTCCAGTTGAAAGCTGCTGATTTCCGCGACCACGGTCTCGGCGTCCATTCCGGCATCCACATAATCGATGAGCGGGCGTCCGATGTTGCCGCCTACGAACACCTGCTGGCCCGAGGCGGCCAGCATGGCGCCCACCAGCTCGGTGGTCGTGGTCTTGCCGTTGGTGCCGGTCACGGCCACGATGGGCTGGCGGATAAAGCGGGCGGCCAGTTCGATCTCGCCCATCACGGGGATGCCGCGGTCGCGCGCCGCCTGCAGCACCGGCAGCGTGTGGGGGACGCCGGGGCTCAGCACGATCAGATCCGCGGTCGCGAAGCTGGTATCGTTATGTCCGCCTAGCTCCAAACGGACTCCCATGGCGCGCAGCTCCGCCACCGCGGGGCCGAGGCGGCTGGCATCGGCTTGATCCGTTGCCCGGACGATCGCCCCCCGGTTATGCAGAAACCGGGCGGTGGCGGTTCCGGTGCGGGCCAGTCCGACCACGAGAATGCGTTTGCGGTGCAGGTTCATGCCGACATCCCGAAGATAACGATGCGGTCCCGCCCGCGCTGCCCGGCACCGGAGGAGGGCGGTCGCCGGAGGCCGGACAAGGGCGGACGGGTCGCACACCGTGCTACCTCAGTTTCAGTGTGCTCATGGCCAGCAGGGCCAAGGCGATCGCGATGATCCAGAACCGTACGATCACTTTGGGTTCCGGCCAGCCTTTCAATTCAAAATGGTGATGCAGGGGCGCCATGCGAAAGATCCGGCGGCCGCTGGTCATCTTGAAAAAGCTCACCTGAAAAATGACCGACAACGCCTCGATCACGAACAGCCCCCCGACCAACGCCAGCAGGATCTCTTGCTTGGTGATGACGGCGATCACCCCCAGCGTGGCCCCCAAAGACAGGGAGCCCGTATCGCCCATGAAGACCTGGGCCGGGTAGGCGTTGAACCACAGGAACCCCAAGCCGGCGCCGGCCATGGCCCCGCAGAGCACGGCGAGCTCGCCGCAGCCGGGCACATAGGTGATCTGCAGGTAATTGGCGATTTTGACGTGGCCGGCGAAATAAGCGAAGACCATGTAGGTGGCGGCGGCGATGATCACCGGGCCGATGGCCAGGCCGTCGAGACCGTCCGTCAAGTTGACGGCGTTGGAGGCGCCGACGATGACCAGTATGGCAAAAATGATGTAGCCCCAGTCCAAATCCGGCGTCACCGTCTTGAAGAACGGCATGGTCACTTCGGTTGAGAAGTTTGGCGTGAAATAAACCGAAACGCCGGCGATCAGCGCCACGCCCGCCTGCAGCAGCAGTTTGCCGCGCACGCTGAGCCCCTTGCTCTGTTTTTTAATCTGCATGAGGTAGTCGTCCATGAACCCGACGGCCGCAAAGCCCAGCAAAACCCACAAGGCGATCCAGATGAACGGGTCGGTGAGGTCGCTCCACAGCAGAGTCGCCAGGGTGATGGCGGCGACGATCAAGACTCCGCCCATGGTCGGGGTGCCGGCCTTGCCCAGGTGGCTTTTCGGACCGTCATCGCGGATGAACTGCCCGACCTGCATTCGGGTCAGTCGATCGATCACCCAGGGGCCGAGAAAAAAGCAAATGAAAAAGGCTGTGAGACTGGCGTAGATCGTCCGGAAGGTGATGTACCGGAACACGTTTAGGACCGAAAACAGCGTATGCAACGGATATAGTAAGTGGTACAGCATGGCGGTTCCCTAGCTACGCTGTGCGGACCAGTCCTGCACGGCCCGGACGATCGCTTCCATCCCCATGGCGCGGGAGCCCTTGACCAGCACCCAGTCGCCGGTCTTCAATTCCAGCAGCAGGGCGGCCTGCACATCGGACCGGGCGCCGGTGACGATGTCTGCGGCCGCCATCCCGCCTTGGCGGGCGCCGGCGGCGACAGCGGCGGCAAAATCCCCGCAGGCCAGCAGTTTGGCGGCGCCGCTGCGGGCGGCGAGCAGTCCGACCTGTTGGTGCAGCGCGCCCGCATCGCGGCCCAGCTCGCGCATGTCGCCGAGCACCAGAAGGCTGCGGCCGCCGCTGCGCAGCTGGTTCAGCGCCGCCATGGCGCCTTCCATGGACGCCGGGTTGGCGTTATACGTATCATCGATCAGGTGGACATCTCCGGCCAGCGCGGCCACGCTCATGCGGCCCGCTACCGGATCGAAGGCTTCCAGTCCCTGGCGGATATCGCCGATGTCCAGGCCCTGCGCATATCCCACCGCCGCGGCCGCCAAGGCGTTGTGAACCATGAACCGGCCGAAGGCATGCAGGTGAACCTGCGCCCGTTGTCCCGGCAGCGCCAGTTCGAAGAAGATCCCCTGTCCGGTTTCGCGGATTTGATCGGCTTGCACCTCGGCATCGGTGGATAGACCGAACCGCAAAGGGTTGGCGCCGAACTTCCTGGCGATCGGCTGCAGGAGAGGATCGTCCGCGTTCAGCACGGCACGACCGCCGGGCGCCAGCCCGGCCAGCAGCGCACTTTTTTCGTTCAGAACCCCCTCCAGGGAGCCGAGCCCCTCCAGGTGCGCCGGGCCGATGTTGGTGATGACCCCGATGTCCGGAGTGCAGATGGCGCTCAGCCGCGCGATTTCGCCGGGCCGGTTGGTGCCTAGCTCCAGGACCGCCCATTGATGCCGGGACTCCAGCCGAAACAGCGTCAGCGGGACGCCGATCTGATTGTTTAGGTTTTTGGCCGGCTCCAGCACCGTGAATCGTCGTGACGTGATGGCGGCGGTCATTCGGCGCGTGCTGGTTTTGCCGTTGGATCCGGTGATCGCGACCACGGCGGCCGACGAGCGCCGGCGGTGAAACGCCCCCAAGTCGCCGAGGGCGCGGGTCGTGTCGGCCACCGCCACGCAAACGGCGTCGCCGTGCGTCCGCATCAGCGCCAGAGCGTCGCCGACCCGCCGGCGGCTGATGAGGATCCCGCCGATGCCCTGCTTCAGCACATCGCCGACGAACCGGTGGCCGTCATGCACCTCTCCCTGTATGGCGACGAACGCATCGCGGTTCGTGATGGTGCGCGAGTCGATGGAGATCGAATCGAAGCTTCGATCGCGAACGCCCGTCGCGAGCTCTCCGCCGGTGGCCTTGAGTATGTCGTCAACCGTCCAGGACATAATTTCAGTGCTGAGGACTGAGTGCTGAGGACGAAGGAGAAAATTTCGCTCGTCCTCGTTGTGCCCGGCTCAGTTCTCAGTCCTTCAACGTCTCCAGCACGCTGGCCGCCTCCTCGCGGTCATCGAAGTGGATGACTTGATGGCCGATGATCTGATACGGTTCGTGCCCCTTGCCGGCGATCAGCACGGTGTCTCCCGGGCGCGCGGCATGGATGCCGAGAGCGATCGCCTTGCGCCGGTCCGGCTCGGTCACGAAGCCCTTGCGGCCGGCCAGCGCCGCGATGTCATGGGCCTGGATCGCGGGCCATCCCTCCGCTAGGATCCCCGGGACGATCTGGTCCAGAATAGCGATGGGATCCTCGGTGCGCGGATTGTCGGAGGTCACGATGGCCAGGTCGCTCAGGCGCGCCGCGATGGAGCCCATGACCGGCCGTTTGGTGCGGTCGCGATCGCCGCCGCAGCCGAACACGCAGATGATCCGACCCGCTGTCAGTGCCCGCAGGGCCGACAGGGCGTTTTCGAGGGCGTCCGGCGTGTGGGAGTAATCCACATACACCCATCGGCCGCTTCGGCTCTCCACCCGTTCCAGTCTTCCCGGCACGCGGCTGACGGCTTCCAGGCCGGCGCCGATCACCTTCGGATCGATGCCCAAGGCCGCCCCAACGCCCGCCGCGCAAAGCAGGTTCTCGATGTTGTGGCGGCCCACCAGACGCGAGCGGATCTCGATGCGCTGCGCTCCAAAGGCGATGGTGCCGCGAATGCCCTGCCGGTCGCAGGAGAGACCCTCACCGCGCACGCTGCAGCCCGGCCGTATGCCGGTGCGGATGACCCGGATCGTCATTTGTCCGGCCAGCTCGCCCCCGTGGGCGCTGTCGGTATTGACAACGGCCACCGCCCGATCGGCCTTCGGACCGGAAGGCAAGAATTGAGTGAACAACCGTTTTTTGGCCGTCCAGTAAGCCGGCATGCTGCCATGGAAGTCGAGATGGTCCTGGCTCAGGTTGGTAAACACACCCACATCGATCCAGCAGGCGTGGATGCGCTGGAGATCCATGGCGTGGGAGGAGGCCTCCAGGACGACATGCGAGACTCCCGCCGTGCGCATCTCTGCCAGGATCCGCTGAAGGTCCAGGGATTCAGGGGTCGTGACCGGGCTTGGATGGGAGCGCCCGGAAAAACGATAGTTGATGGTCCCGATCACCCCGGTGGGCAGGCCCGCTTGCGTGAGGATGCCCTCCACGAGATAGGTGGTCGTGGTTTTTCCGTTGGTGCCGGTAACCGCAATCACCGTCAGCTGCTCCGAGGGATGGCCGTAAAACGCGGCTGCCAGTACGGCCAGGGCCCATCGCGTGTCGGGCACGGTGACGACGACCCCCGCGCCGGGCACCGGTTTTTCCGTGACGACGGCGAGCGCCCCGCGTTGCCGGGCGTCAGCGATGAAGTCATGGCCGTCCGCGCTGCGTCCGCGCATGGCCACGAAGACTCCCCCGGGCTGCACGTCCTGGGAGCGGTAGTGCAGCGCCGTCACCTCCGGCCCTTGCCCCTGGAGACCGGTCACAACGGCGGGGGCCAGCACCGCCATGAGGTCGGCGAGTGTCATCCGCGGCCTCCACCATCCAGGGCCACCCGCAACCGCTCCGTGGCGGGCTGCGGCGGCAGGTTCAAATAGTTGAGGGCGGTCTGGGCGATTTTCTTAAACACCGGGGCGGCGACGGCGCCGCCGTAGATTTGGGTTTTGGGTTCGTCGATGACGATCAGCACGGCGACCTGCGGGTTTTCGGCCGGCGCAAAACCGATGAACGAGGCGACGTGTCGGTCGTTGGAGTACGTGCCGTTCTCGTCGATCTTGCGGGCCGTGCCGGTTTTGCCGCAGGCGCTGTAGCCGTCGAGGGCCGCATGGGTGCCGGTGCCGCCGGGCAGCACCACCGTCTGGAGAATCTCTCTGAGGGTCGCGGACGTCTGGCGCGAAACCACCCGGCGGACCTCTTCGGGTGCAAACTGTTGCAGGATCTGGCCCTGCTGATCGGTGATCGCCTGGACGATGCGGGGCCGCATGAGCACGCCGTCATTGGCAATGGCCGAAAAGGCGGTGATCAGCTGGACCGCCGATACGGAAACACCATGACCGAAGGAAATGGCGGCCGTGTCTATGTCCGTCCAATGCTTGTGGGGCATGAGAAGCCCGGCGGTCTCGGCCGGGCTGTCGATGCCGGTCTTCTGACCGAACCCGAACAGGCGTAGGGTGTGATGGAGCTTTTCCGCTCCGACCTTCTCGCTGATCTTCACGGCACCAATGTTGCTCGAGTACTTGATGATGTCCTGCAGGGTCAGCAGGCCGTAGCGGTGGACGTCGTGCACGGTGTTCTTGCCGATGCGGTAGGCCCCGTTCTCGCAGTGGAACGTCGTCTTGGGCGACAGGTTGGCGAACTCGAGCGCGGCGGCGGCACTGAAGACCTTCAGGGTCGATCCGGGCTCGAAGGGATCGGTGATGGCCCGGTTGCGCCACAGCGGTTTTTTGACCTCATCGAAGGCGTTCGGGTTGAAGGCGGGCGCCAACGCCAGGGCGAGAATTTCCCCGGTCCGCGGCGCCATCACGATCGCCATTCCGGATTTGGCCTTGTTCTTTTCAACGGCCTCAGCCAAGGCCGTTTCGGCCGTGAACTGGATGCTTTGGTCAAGCGTCAGCACCAGGTTCTTGCCGCTGGCATCCTCGTCCGCCGCGGGCTCCGACTGGAAGCCGTCGCCGTGGGCATCCCGCAGGACCTTGACGCTGGTGTCGGCGCCCCGCAGGTAGCGGTCATAGAAGAACTCGACGCCTTCGAGCCCCCTGCCGTCCATGCCGGTGAAGCCGAGCACGTGCGCCGCCAACGCCCGGTTGGGATAGAAGCGGCTGCTCTCGGACACGAATTCGATTCCCGGAATTCGCAGCTGCTTGACCGCCTCCGTTTCCTTCGGAGTGGCCTGGCGCTTGATCCACACGAACGGTTTGCGGCTGGCCAGCCGTTCTTTCATCTCCTGCGGCTTTCGTTTCAGGATGCGGGCGAGGTCTTTGGCCGCCGCTTCGGGCTCCTTCACCTGGGCCGGGCGAACAGCGATGGAGGTGACGTCGATGCTGACCGCCATCGCATGGCCCCGGCGGTCGAAAATCGTGCCGCGCTTGCCCACCGCCTTGAGCGAGTCTTCAACCTGGTCGGACGCCTTACGCGAAAGCCAGGACCCCTGGTAGACCTGCAGCAGCAGGGCCTTGCCGCCAATTGCGACAAAAGCCATCGCAAAGATCACGCCGACCAGGAGAATGCGGAGACGTATGTATTTGGCGCGCATGTTCGTCAGGGCATTACCATCATTTGTTTGGAGGTGGGCAGCGTCAGCCCCAGCTTTTCCTGCGCGATCCGGATGATGCGCTGCGGCGCTCGCAAGCGGGCGAGCTCCACCTTAAGGTTGGCCTGAAGCTCGGCTAAACGCTGCTGCTCCTTGGTCAAAGCGGAGATCTCATATCCCACCCGCACGCACTGGACGCGCACCCAGGTGTAGACCAGGAGCTCGGCGATGAACACGCACAGCAGTGAGATCCACAGGGCGAGCATCTTGGGATCGCGGCGTCGGGTCTTGGGTGTCGGATCGGTCATCAACGCTCCGTCAATTTCCACGCCGGTGCCCCGGCTGGGTTCATCTTCAGACCCGTTCGGCCGCCCGAAGCTTGGTGCTGCGGGCCATCGGATTGGCGGCGATTTCATCCGGGTCGGGCCGGACGACTTTGCGAGTCAGGATTCTTAAGGCGCCTTCCGCTTCGCCCGCCGGGTGCGCGTGCCGCGGGTCGCGGCAGCAGCGCTTCGCCATGGCCTTCAGACGCTGTTTGACGATCCGGTCTTCCAACGAATGAAAGGACAGGATGCACAGGCGTCCGCCGGGATTGAGCATCTCCGGCACATGATCCAGGAATTGCGCGAGACGCTGGAGCTCATCATTGACGGCGATGCGCAAGGCCATAAAGACCCGGGTCGCCGGGTGAATCCGATAGCGTCCGCCTCCGGGAACCGCTTCGCACACCAGCCGCGCCAGTTCTGCGCTGGAGCGAATCGGCTGCCTGCGGCGCACGTGGATGATGCGACGGGCGATGCGCCCGGACCAGCGCTCCTCGCCATACTCCTGGAAGATGCGCCGCAGCTCATCCTCCTTCAAGCGGTTGACCAGATCCGATGCTGTCGGCAACGACCGGATGTCCATGCGCATGTCCAACGGCTCGTCTCGCAGGAAGCTGAATCCTCGACCGCTGCCCTGCAGGTGGTGCAGCGAGATCCCCAAGTCGAGCAGGATTCCGTCCACCCCTTCCATCCCGAGTTGCCGTATCACTTCGGGCAGGTGGGCAAAGTTGCGGTGAAAGAGCCGAGCCCGTTCGGCCTGGTCCGCCAGCAGGATTCGGGCGTTGGCGATGGCATCCGCATCCTGGTCCAGGCCGATGAGCAACCCGTCGGGCGCGCTTTGTTCCAGGATGGCGCGGGCGTGTCCCGCACCGCCCAGCGTGCCGTCCGCGTAAACTCCGCCCGGCCGGCAGTTGAGGTACTCCAGCACCTCCGCGCACATGACGGGGATGTGGCGGTATGCCATGGGCTCAGATGCCGAGTTTGGCGATTTCGTTTCTGGCCTCCGGGTTCTTGAGATCGTTCAAGAGCATCCGTTCTTCGTTCTCGAAGTTTTCCCGGGACCAGATCTCGAAGTGGTCGAGGACGCCCACCAACACGATATCCCTGTTCAGGTCCGCGTATTGCCTAAGCGCGGGCGGGATGAGAATGCGGTCCTGCCGGTCGCAGGAGCACTCGTGGGCGCCGCCGATGAACACCCGGCGGAAGCGGCGCATGATGTCGCTTTTCTCGGCCAGCTGCAGAATCCGTTCTTCCAGCTGGTGCCACGCGGCCATCGGGAATGCGACCAGGCATTGGTCCATGCGCGAGACCATGATCCCATCGGCGTCCTCCGAGCGAGCGAGCACTCGGAACCGGGACGGGATGACGATGCGGCCCTTGTCGTCGATGGTGTGGTATGAGCTTCCGCGAAACATATTCATCAATAATCTACCACTTTCCGCCACTTTGCTCCATTAAATAATAAAAGACATTAAGAGTCAAGCAAAAAATACAGGCCTGCTTTTAGTTTTTTAATGTAAATTAAAAACCTTAAACCGGATTAGAGCAAATAGGTGAGACTGAAGATCGCTGTGTTCCCGAAAATGTGGATCAGGATGGGGACGAGCAGACTTTTTTCGATTTCGTAGGCCGTAGCGAAAACCAGGCCGCCGACTACCTGGGGGATGAGAGCACCCGGCGCGTTGCCGTGCAAAAGGGTAAATACCAGCGTACTCAGGAACAGGGCCGGCCAGAAGCCCCAACGCCGGCAATATCCGTACATAAAGCCTCGAAAATAAAACTCTTCCGCGATCGGGGCGATGAAACCGCCGACCAAAAAAAGAAGCACCGGTTTGGGAAGAGCAACGACCGGGTCCGGACGGATGATTCGCAGGGGATCGAACCCTGTCACGTACAGCAACCCATAGCCTATCGCAGTCAGGATACCGAAACCCGCCGACCAAAAGAGCCCCTTGGTCAGGCCGAGGGACCATCCAGATCGCGCAAGCCCTATCCGGCTCCAGCCCAGCGGGTATCGGGAGACGACCAGCGCCATCCAGGCGATGTCCAGCATGCGCGCGAATCCGATGCCCGCCAGCGGGTCGATCCCTCTACGAGCGATGGCCCAGCGGGCGAGGCTTTCGACCGCGACCATCCCCGCCGTGGCGATGGCCAGGGGTTTCAATGCAACCGGGTCTGATCCCATCGCAATGCCTTCAGCGCCTGGTAGGCGTACAGTTGGTCGTACCATTCGTCGGAGGCCTTCAGAAACCCCAGGATCGGTTTGACGGCGCGCGGGTCCCGGCGGCGGGCGAGAGCCTCCAACGCCATGGTGCGCACATTGATCTGTGGGTCATCCAGCAGGCGGATTAAATCAGCGGAGGCTTCCGGATGGGGGCTTGCCGCCAGGGCGTGAGCCAGCCAATAACGCTCCTGCGGATAGGGACTGGCCAGCATGGCCGTATAGCCCGGGAAAGCGCGGAGGTCGAAATCGCGCTCCCGCATTCCTTTGAGCGCCGCCACGCGCGGCTGCCAGCGGTCCGATTCCAAGGCGGCGCCGATTGCCTCCGGCGAGGGCGGACCTTCACGACTGAGATGAAAGCCGATCAGGACCGCGAACCCGACCAGCAGGCAGACCGCCGCCGCCGCGGCCTCTGACCGCCGCTCGGCGACGGCGATCCCGCAGAGCAGCCGCAGCAGTGCAAACAACAGGACGTAAAGAGTTGCCGGGAACGCCAGCAGGACTCCGTAAAAGGCGACGGCGCGGAAAAAGGCGAAGCGATCGGTCCGGGCAGAAATTTCGGATACGGCCCGGCGCGGGTCGGCTAAGAAACGGTCGGAGGCGTCCTCCCAGACGACCTTCCCGCGGTGAAAGAATGCCAGTCGGTCCCCTTCGAATTCGAGGCGAAGATCCGCCTCCGCCCCGACGCCCACGGGCAAATAATCCAGACGGATCAACTCGCGCGCCAACGCCCCCTGGCGGCCTCCGGCGTCTGCAGGGGGCATGGCGATCGTCTTGATCAGGCGCTGATCGAACGTTTTGAAAACCTCGGCGGGATAAAGCGTGTAGCGATAATAGAACGAACTGACGTCTTCGCCCACGGGGTTGGACATGAGCAGGTGATCCCGCAGGTCGACGAACAGACCGCGATCGTACTGGGTGAACCACCCCAGCGACAGGAGCACCAACGGCAGGAACCGCAGACCCGACCAGCGCCTCTCCGCCGGCGCTGCGCGCGGGGGGAGCCATCGGGCGGCCATCCAAAATACGGGCGGTGGAATGGCGATAAAATAAAGCGTGGTCCAGCCATCGAATCCATGGCGGTTCAGACCTGCCATCGTGCCGGCCAGCGCGATAACCAGCGCCGCTGTCGTGAACCTGCGGATAGAAGTAAAACGGCTCCACAGCCTTGCCGCGGCCACGCTGAGCAAAGACAGCCCGGATCCTACGCTGAGGGTGAAAAACAGCCCCCCCCAAACTGCGGTTTCCAGGTCGAGCAGCCGGGGGAGCACGTTCTGGTTGGGCACGGGCAGAAATCCGGCTTTGGCCGCTGCCGTCACCTGCGCGAAGAGCCGGCAGTTGGATAAATAGACCTGGGCCGTGGCGATGATTTGGGCGATGCCCATGCCCAGAATCAATTCCATGGCTGGAAACACGGCCGGGTGAATGGTTTTCAGCGATTTCACTTTTCTACGAATTCGAATACCGATCGATCCGTGAAGGCGTCGGCGGCTTTGCCTAAGCCAATTTACTATGATAGCATTTTTTAAATAACGATGGAAACGATCAATGCCAAAGGAGATATGGCCGTGCGCCGCAAAGAGAAAGCGATTAACGACCGGGCTGAAATTGAGGCCGTCATCAACGCCGCGAGGGTCTGCCGGATGGGCATGTGCGACGGTCAGGTTCCCTACATCGTGCCCTTGTGTTTCGGCTACACGGCGGACGCATTTTACTTCCATTGCGCCGCCGAAGGCCGGAAGCTCGAGATCCTCGCGAAGAACCCCAATGTTTGCATCGAGTTGGAAACAGGAGTTGCTTTGAGGCCCGGTGCGAAGGCCTGCGACTGGGGAATGGCCTACCGCAGCGTCATCGCGTTCGGCCGGGCCGAGCGGGTCGAGGCGCTGGAGGCCAAACAGCAGGCCCTGGATCTCATCATGGCGCGCTATGCCCCCGGAACCTTTGACTACCCGGCGGCGGCGCTGGCCAAGACCGTCGTCATCCAGGTCCGCATCCGGAGCATGACGGGCAAACGGTCGGGTTGAGCGCTTTTGAAAAATACCCCGGGCTCCTTTTGAGAAGGGGGGAAGCCGGGAGCCTTTCAAACGAGTTCTTTATTTAAAGGCCTGTCAAAATTGGCGTTCAAGCCATTTTTGGGCCAGCAGCAATGCGCAGATCGATTTCGCGTCCTGCAGCTCGCCGCGGGCGATCATGCCGTCCACTTCCGCCAGCGGCAGGCAATGCACGTCCAAGACCTCGTCCGCATCGAGATGCTGGGTCGCGGCGCTCAGACCGCCGGCGAGAAACAGGTGGATGCGTTCGTCGGAGTAAGCGGGCACCGGCGTGACTTCGCCCAGCTTCTGCCATTGCGCCGCCGTGAATCCCGTCTCCTCGACGAGTTCGCGTCGGGCGCAGTCCAGGGCCGGTTCTCCCGAGTCAAGCGTCCCGGCCGGAACCTCCCAGATGTAGCGTTTGAGGGCGTGGCGGTACTGCCGCACCAGCACGACATTCCTTTCGTTTGTGAGCGCCACGATAGCCGCCGCTCCGGGATGCTCGATGAAATCGAGATCGGTGGTCGTTCCGTTGTCCAGGGTCACGTTTTCCCGTACCAGCTGGAAGACGCGCCCGCGGTGGAGGGAATGGCGCTGGTTGACATTCACGGACATGTTCGGCTCCTCCAAGGATACGATCGTTGTGCCCAAGGCCTGTTTTCCTAATCCGCATCGGTGGCGGGGTCAAGCCATTTCTCGGAGGGGCGTGCGTTCGCTCGCGGCGGCCCGTTGCCCTTGACCGTGTCCACAATTGGGGATAGGCTGAATTGATGAGGCTCGATGCGCTCCGGCGCGATGCGCCACCATTTGCCTGGAGGAACCACCATGCGACGCCCCGATATCCGCACCCCGCTTCCCGGTCCGCGCGCCCAGCAGCTGATTCAACTGGACACGACCTACGTGTCGCCCTCCTACACCCGGGCATATCCGCTGGTGGTCGACCGGGCGTCGGGGCTCTGGGTCCAGGATGTGGACGGCAACCTTTTTCTGGATTTCACGGCCGGTATCGCGGTCAACGCCAGCGGCCACTGCCATCCCCGAGTCGTGGAGGCCATCAAGGCCCAGGCCGATCAGCTCTTGCACATGTCCGGCACCGACTTCTATTACACGGCGCAAATTCGTCTGGCCCAGAAACTGGCCTCGCTGGCGCCGGGAGAAGGCACCCAGCGCGTCTATTTCGGCAATTCCGGGGCGGAGGCCGTCGAAGCCGCTTTCAAGCTGGCGCGCTGGCATACCAAGCGTGAGCTTAATATCGCCTTTTTCGGGGCGTTTCACGGTCGGACCATGGGAGCCCTCTCCCTCACGGCCAGCAAGACCATTCAAAAGAAGCATTACAACCCGTTGGTGCCCGGTATTACGCATATCCCATACGCCTACTGCTACCGCTGCGCTTACAACCTGACCTATCCCCAGTGCCACCTGCACTGTGTGCGTTGGGTGGAGGACATGCTGTTTCGCACCACGGTCCCGCCCGAGGAGGTCGCCGCCATCTTTGTCGAGCCGATTCAGGGGGAAGGGGGCTACGTGGTCCCGCCGCCGGAATTTCACCGGGAGTTCTATGCCATCGCCCGGAAATACGGCATTCTTTATGTGGCGGACGAAGTCCAATCCGGCATGGGCCGCACGGGCAAAATGTTTGCGATGGAGCATTTCGGTGTGACGCCGGACATCATCGCTCTGGCGAAAGGGATCGCTTCCGGTCTGCCGCTCGGCGCCATGATGGCCTCCGCCCGGATCATGGATTGGGAGGCGGGGTCGCACGCCTCTACGTTCGGCGGCAATCCGCTGTCCTGCCAGGCGGCGATGGCCACGATCGATCTGCTGGAGGAAACCCTGATGGCCAACGCCGGCACGCAGGGCGAGCGGCTGATGACCGGCCTGCGCCAGATGCAAACCCACTTCGAATGCATGGGGGATGTGCGCGGCAAGGGACTGATGGTGGGGGTGGAACTGGTCAAGGACCGCGAACACAAGACACCGGCGGCGGACTGGCGCGCTCGAATCATCCAGCGCGCCTTCGAAAAAGGGTTGCTCCTTTTAGGCTGCGGCCAGAACAGCATCCGGTTCTGTCCGGCGCTCACCGTAAGCCCTGATGAAATCGACGTGTGTCTGTCGATCTTCGCGGAGTGCTTGAAGGAGACCGCCGGCTGAATGCGTGGCCGCCCTGCCGGCCGCTCATTCAACGCAGGGCTCGTTGGGCTCGCCCCGTGCCGCCGGCGATCGAGGCGGGCCCATCCCCTCTATCCAGCGTTCGATCGCTTCGGCGACGCCGCCGTGATCGTTGGTGGCGACGGTCGGGAAGCGCTGTTTGAGCTCCGCCGGCGCGTTGGCCATGACGAAGCGCGTTTGCGCCCATTCGAGCAAGTCCAGATCGTTGAAGTCGTTGCCCACCGAAAGGGAGTGCGTTCGGGTGAGCCCGAGTTCGGAGGCCAGCCATTCCGCAGTCAGACCCTTGGAGATGCCGGCCGGAAAGAGCTCGATCCAGGTCGAACGGCCGTCCAGGGGGGAGGTGGTCCGAATGACGGTCAGACCCTTCAGCTGCCGGTGCACGGCGGCAAGCGTGGCCCGGGCCTGCGCCGGCGGAACGATGGCCACCAACTGGGTGGCCGGCCCGAACCGGTCGATGTCGTCATCGAGGGGAAAGGCAAACCGGCGGTACAGGGAAATTCGGGCTTCGAAGTCGGGGTTGGCGCCGATTCCTCTGACGTAGCCGAAGATGTGGGTATCGGGAATGCCGCGCTGGACCATGAAATGGAGATTCAGCGACCGCAGCACGTCGACGGCTTGCCGGATCTCATCCGTCTCGAGGCTGGCGCTGCGCACGATCCTGCCGCCCGGATGTGCGGCAATTCCTGCGCCGCTTGAAAAAATCACGTAATCCACCGGCAATCCGGCGGGCTGGACGCTTTCGAAGGAAAAGAGCGAACGCCCGGTGGCCACGACGCGCACGATGCCGAGTCCGCCGAGGCGCCGCAACGCGGCGAGGTCGGCTGCGGCGAACGTTCGATCGGAACGCAGCAGGGTTCCATCCAGGTCGGTGATGAAAAGACCGGCCGGTTTGCCGGCCGGAGCAGATGCGATGGCGCTGTTCATGACGATGATGGCCATGGGAGTCCGTTATTCCCGTTTTGATTGCGCTTTGATTGCGGCAGCAATATAAGTAGCAAGCCGGTCGGCCGTCAAGTCGCCGGGCGGCCGGCTAAAGTCGGCCAGCGGATATGGCGATATAAGCGTTACAGCGCCTGAGGGTTGACGGCAACGGAGCCAGCTTTCTTGCCCCAGTTGGATGCGGCAGCCGGGTGCGGATCACGGAGGCTTAGGTTTTGATGAAACAGGCAGAGGAAGCCATCATTTTTTTCGACAAGCTGGGCTTCGGGTGGGTGATCGACCGCAGCGTTTTAAAACATGTCAAGCTCAGCGTTCTGGCGGATGAAGACTTACCGAGTCGTTCTTTGATCGAGATGATCGAAACCATCCTGTCGGAAAAGCCCATCATCTGAGGGTGGAAGTCCCGCCGCCGCCGGCACCCCTGGCATCTATTTGTGACATGACCGAATTGGACCTGATCGGATTGCTGGAGCCATAACGCCTCTGAACGTTCGTGTTTGCCTTGATGCGCGCATGGGAGCCCACCGGACGTCGCCCAGAGGCTTCACGCCGATGGATTTCATCGCAGCACTGGATTGAATCATGGGGCATCGCACCCGAAATCATCACGCGTTCCGCGGCCTTTTGCAGTCGGAAGACGGTGTCATTTCCCGAGTGCTAAAGACCGGCCGCCGTAAGATCGTGTTTGAAACCACCTTCGGGCTTCGCCGGCCCATCGCTGAACTGCTCCAGGACCGGCCCGAGTACATCCTGTTCAGCGAACGCTCGCGCATCGCCCGGCTGGGGATCCAAATCGAAAGCGCCTCCATCTCCGAGGCCCGTCTGTGCAACGGGCAGGCGGTCCTGACGCTGGAGGCATCGTCGGTCATTCCCGGCTATCCCGGCCTCGACGAACTACGCGGCTTTTTCAACCCGGGGCTTCCTGTGGGCCGCTTGGTGTACTGCGACCCCGAGGCGCTGCTCACTTCGGAGGAGGTGCTGGAGGCGGTCGAGCATTCGGTTCTCAAACTGCCGGCCTCGGCGGCGATTTCGAGCGACGGCAGCATTGTGATCGCTCCCCATAAGATCGCCTGCCGCCTCAAGGAACCGCTGACGAAAGACCTCCTCGGGCGCATCCTGCTGCGCGAGGACGGTCGCGAGCTGCTCAACCGCTACCAGGTCCGCCACTCCGTTCCGGCCGTAATCATTGCACCCGGCGAAGGGCTGGTCACGACCTGCTCGATGTACCTCAACGAGCATTTCGTGGTGCTGCAGAGCGGGTTTTCATTGGGACGAAACCTCGCGGCCACCGTGTTGGACCCGATCAAGACCCGGGGAATTCGCATCTACCTGGAAATCATCAATCAGAGCGAGCACCCCATCGTAAACCCGCTCATCACCGCCAAAGTGTATCGAGCGGCGCGGCGCGAACGCGGCTCGAAGGGCCTGCGTCCGCCGAAATCTCCACAGGTGCTTTCCTACGAAAAGCTCCGCGGCCTCAGCAGGCGATTTCAGCGTTTGAAACGCTCTCACTGTCATTTCATCGACCGGCCGATCGCCGTGGTGGGCCATCGTCCCGACGGATGGAAGCATGCACCCATTTTTCTCAACGGGCCGGAGTCCGCCTGCAGCATCACCCATTCCATGTGCGCCCTGGCACGCAGGGATTTTGCTTCCCAAAGCACCTGCCTGCACCGGTACGCCACCGGCCGACTGTCGGGCGCTTTGATAGACCGGCCCACCGTTGTGGCGGCGAAATATTTTCCCAACCTCATCGAGCATCGCGATTTGATCAATCTGACCTGCGAGGGGAAGATCGAGGCCCTCTATTTCATGGAGCCTTCCAGCGAGCACGGCCCTTTCCTCTCCCAGATGGATCACAACCGACTGCAAGAATACCATGCCTTCGGGTTGGAGGTTTACTGGGTGTCCGGGCTCACCCGTCGTCTGATGGTGCACACCATGCGCGACGGGATGGGGTATTTCGTCGTCCCCGAACGTCTGGCCGACTTTCACAAGTCCATGCTCTTTGCCTTCTACGGGTCCAACCAAAAACTCTCCGCGCGGGGAGAAGGGCGGTTGGGAGAGTTGATGGATGCGCTGATCGCCTTCTGGGGCCGGAACATCGGCATCGTCACCGGCGGAGGCAGCGGCGTCATGGAACAGGCCAACCGCCTGGCGCGCCAGCGGGGGATTTTGTCGGGAGCCAACTTCCTGGAGATCACCGATCAGTCCATGACCACCGATGTCGACTTCTGCCAGATGTTTCAATCCACCTGCCGTCACAGCCGCCAGAAGTGGTTTGAGATCGCTTCCTTTCCGATTTTCAATGTCGGCGGACTGGGCTCGCTCGAAGAGCTGGGCATCACGCTGTGCAACATGAAGCTCTCCATCATCGAGCCGGTCCCGGTGATCCTGTTCGACACCGAGGACAGCGGGTCCTTCTGGACCGGCGTTCAACAGCAGGTCGTTGAAATGGTGCGCCAGGGCAGGGCGCCGGCGTGGGCGGCCGACAGCATCGTGATCACGAGCGACCCCCAAACCGTCATTCGGACCTACCGCGAACGGCTGCAGCTGTTCTGATAGAGAGCTGAAAAACGGCATCTCAGGCCGCGGTCCTTAACGGACCATTGCGCAAGATCAGTGGCCTGTTGGATAAGCAAATGATAAGGGGATCTATGAAAATTAAGAAAGTCATAGCTTTCATGACTGAGCACGGCGAGTATGTGCCTATAGCTGTGCCAACGCTTATCCTGTTATTTGGCTTGAGTTATGTGAACAAAGATCATGAATTTGTATCGAATACGGCATTTTTAGCTATTTTTCTTTCAATGCTCATCCTCTCTTTATTGATATCGGCAATCAGACATTATTCAGATCGACTCACCGTTGCAATCCCAAGATATTTATCAATCGGCCTTTTTTCCCATTCTCCATTGCATTGTTGGCTCCCATAAGTATAGCCTTAAGCGGAAGAAGTCAGGATGAAGTTTTTTGGGCTTGGGTCGGTTGTTTTATTGCATCCATGGTTCTAGGGCCAGTGAGTATAGCCATTGGGCTTCTGCTAAGAATTGGCGTTGCAGGTGTAAGAAGATTTTTGTGACCCGTCATGAAGTATCCATTCTAATTCCTTATCTTGCAGTCGCTTGATTTGGATACCAGACTTTGTTAGCCCACTGCTGAAACAGGTGCAGCAAAAACAGAAAAGGCGCTCTGAACATGGAGCGCCTCCTTTATTACCTTATCCGAACTATAGTTTTTTGCCGTGTTTCGAAAGGTATTCGGACACGCCTTCAGCGGTCGGCTTCATGCCGGCGTCGCCTTTGTGCCACCCGGCCGGACAGACCTCGCCGTGCTCCTCCGTGAACTGCAGCGCCTCGACCAAACGCAGCATTTCGTCCACATTGCGGCCGAGCGGCAGGTTGTTCACCACCTGGTGCTGGACGATCCCGTTCTTGTCGATCAGAAACGAGGCGCGCAAGGCCACCCCGTCGGGGTGCTCGACCCCGTAGGCGCGGGTGATGCCGTGCTTGAGGTCGGCGACGATGGGAAACCCCACCGGGCCGATGCCGCCTTCGGCGACGGCGGTGTTGCGCCAGGCGAAATGGGTGAACTGGGAGTCAATGGAAACGCCGACCACCTCGACATTGAGCTTCTTGAACTGTTCGACACGATGGTCGTGCGCAATGATTTCGGTGGGGCAGACAAACGTGAAGTCCAGCGGCCAGAAGAACAGGACCACGTATTTGCCGCGCAGGTTCGAAAGCTTGAATTCGTCATTGATGCTGCCGTCGGGCATGACCGCAGGGGCGGTGAAGTCCGGGGCGGTTTGGGTCACCAGAACGCTCATGGAAGTTTCTCCTTTCTTGTTGCGTGGTATGTTGAACCTGTCCGTACCGCGCTGTCTTGAAACTTGGCGCGTACGCAATATGAGTCCGCAGAGGCATTTTTCAAGAGGTATCGGCTGCGGACTTCAAGGTGAAGCGGATTCTCAGCACTCCGTCCTGATGGCTGGCGGACAGGATTTGGAAACCGCCGATTTCGGAGGTCGAGCGCACATGACGGCCGATGCAGGGGCAGGCGTCGTAGTCTCCGACCGTGACGATCCGGATGCGGTCACCGGCATCCGCCGGTAGTTTCCCGGTGGAAAAGGTTTTTTCGGCCTCGACCCGGCTGACCATGCATTCGGAAACGAGCAGGTCCGCCGCGATCATGCGGTTGACCGCCGCTTCCACCGCCGCGATGTCTGCGTCGGTCAAGGGCCGCGGCAGACGGTAATCGCACTTGGACTTGCGCTTCTCGACGTGGGCGTTGAAGGCGCGGCCGCAGGCGAACATCCGGTCCATCGTCTGGTTCAGGATGTGCTCGGCCGTGTGCATGGCCGGGTCGTAGTCTTTCTTCCCCATCCAGCGGGCTCCTTATAAAGTTCCTTTCAGCGATCCGAGGTTGATCCCTTTTAAAAACCGTTGCGTCAGATTCGGTGCGACCCGATGCTCATACACTTGCCCTTGCGGCGTCAGCCCCCGGATGCGGCCGTCCGCCAGAAACCCGGCCAGCAGCTCGCAACCGGCGCGGATGCGGTCACCCGGATCGAGGGCGTCCGCTTGCCTAAGGCGGGGCCGTGGCAATGCCTGAGCGCGGTCGCGAAGAAGTTTCATGAAATTCATTATCCGCCCCAGCCGCAGCAAGGTGGCGGAGTCGAGCCGCCGGGTGGTGTGCTCGATAGGCAGGGCGCTCGCGCGCATCCGGCCGAGGTCGGCCGGCAGCAGATCGAGCCGGCAGCAGAGATCGAAGTCCGCGCTGCCCGGCGCGGGATAGAACACCGAGACCCCGGCCAGCACCCGGCGTACGGCCAGAAACAAGAGGTCGTCCACGGAGCCTTCGGGCGCCTGGTGCGGTGCGCCGACGATGAGGTAGGCGACCGCGGTGAGCCCATGGCGCTCGGCGATATCAAGGGACCGGTCGAAGGCCAGCCGGACATCCGGCCGGCGGAACCGGCGAAGCTGCCCGGCCTGGGTCGAACCGAGCGACAGGTTGAGCGCTTTGAATCCGGCCGCGGCCATCGCGGCGATGACGTCTTCGTCCAGGGTCGGCGGGAAGAGGCCGTTCATGGCGCGCAGCTCTAGCGCCCTTTCACCGAAGCGTCGCCGGATCCCCTGCAGCAGGTCCAGGAACCAGGCGCGATCGAAAGCGAGGTTCTCGTCCTCGAAGTCGATAAAGCCGGCGCCGTGCATGGTGACGGCCGTTTCGATTTCCTCCAGAACCTGAGGCACCGGCCGCAGCCGGAAGGGCCGCCAGTCAGCCCCGGCCACGCAGCAGTAAGAGCATCTCAGCGGACATCCGCGGCTGGCCACGACCACGGCGCTCCCGCGGCCCCGGCGGCGGTAGGAGCGTTGGTTCATCAGGCCGAACGCCGGCAGGGGATAATCGTCCGAGTCGGCGACGGCGGCCGGCGGATTGACATGCAACCCGCCCTGCGGGCATCGAAAGGCGATGCCGGGGATGGGTTCCAGCGGGCGCCGGTCCCGGAGGGCTTCCGCCAGGAGCGGCAGCGACGCCTCGCCCTCGCCGCGCAGGACGTAATCCACCGCGGGCGAGGCGAGGACCTGCTCCGGCATCACGGTGGGATGGTGGCCGCCCATCACGATCGTGCTCTGCGGGTGAGAGGCCTTGATCGCCGCGGCCGTGGCGAGCGCCTCGAGCGCATAGGCGGTGAAAAGCGAGGAGATGCCCACCAGCCAGGCTCCCGACGCCCGCGCCTTGCGGCCGATGTGCTCGAAGCTTGAACCGAAATGGCTGAAGCGGTGGAAGAGGGCGAAGGGCGAGACGTCCGGACGGCCGTAGAACTCCTCCAGATCGGCCAGCTCCGGCGGCCGGGCGATGGGCCGGTGCTTGGAGACGGCCAGCGCGTCCAGGATATCGACCGCGAAGCCCCGGGAGGTCAGCGCGGCGGCAATACTGGCCAGGCCGTAGGGGATGGTGCGTTTGGCCGTGAGGTAAAAATCGCGGATGGGGGGCTGGACGAGCAGGACGTCGGTCATGCGGATCGCCGGTTTCCACGGGAGCTGCCGATCGCGGCGGCGCGCTCTTTCAACCGGGGAATGAATTTATGGTTGGCTCTTGGGAAGGCGAACCGGTCGATCTCCGCGATGCGGATCCAGCGGTGGTCCACCGGCCCCTTCAGGCGCACGCGGCCGGCTTTAAACCGGCAGCCGAACACGTGGAGATGGACGCGCAGGTGCGAGTAGGCGTGCCGGACCTGCGCCAGGGGTTCCGCAACGATCACATCCAGGTTGACCTCCTCCTTGATCTCCCGTACGCAGGCCGCCGCCGGGCTTTCGCGCGGATGGAGCTTGCCGCCGGGGAATTCCCACAAGCCGCCCAGCAGGCCCTGCGCCGGGCGGCGGGTGATCAATACGCGGTCGTTCTTGAACACGACACCCACTGCAATTTCTGTATCCGGAATCGCGCGGGCGGCGAGCCGGCGCGGATAGTCCGCAACCGTACCGCTGCATTGTGCGGCGCAGATAGCGCTCAACGGGCAGTCAGCGCAGCCCGGCGCCGCCGGAGTGCAGACCAGCGCGCCGAGTTCCATCAGGGCCTGGTTGAAGTCCCCCGGGCGGCGCCGGGCAAGGAGTCGGTCGGCCGCCGCCTGGAAGATCCTGTGGGATGCCGATTGGTTGACCGGGGCGGCGATGGCCAGCAGGCGCGCGAGCACGCGCTTGACGTTGCCGTCCACCACGGCATGCGGACGGTCGAAGGCCATGCTCAATACGGCTGCGGCGATGTAGTCCCCGACCCCCGGAAGCGGCCGGAAGTCCTCCCAGCGGTCGGGGATGCGCCCGCCGCGCGCGACCAGGATCCCGGCCGCGCGGTGCAGGTTGCGCGCCCGGGCGTAATAGCCCAGGCCCTCCCAGAGTTTGAGCACCTCTTCCAGATCCGCGCCGGCGAGCTTCCGGAGAGTGGGCAGCCGCCTGAGAAAGCGGTGGTAGTAGGGCAGGGCCGTCCGCACCTGGGTCTGCTGGAGCATCACCTCGGAAACCCAGATGCGGTAGGGGTCGCGGCTCTCGCGCCACGGCAGCCGGCGGCGGTGCCGTTCATACCACACAAGCAGCCGGCGGCGGAGCCGGGGCACCTCAGCGGGGCGCATCGGTCTTGCCCAGGAGGCGGTCGATCAGGCCCTGCACGTCCGTGACGGATTCCTTGCAGGCCGAGCCCACGCAAAGGTGTGCGGCGGTCTTGCCCTGCACGAGCTGCAGACCGTCCGTGTATCCGGCGAACCGGGCGAGTTGTGAAGCATTGTCGCCTGATTTAAGCTGGGTCACCTGGTTCGGGGTGAACGCCCGGTTGAGGACCCCCAACAGCCGTTCGGCATCGGGGGTGCCGCTTTCACCGGCAATGACGATGTCCTGACCGGGGCGCAGCGCGAAATCCAGGGCGCACAGGAAAAAGGTGAAGGCCGAGGGCTGCCGGCCGATCGTGCCGGCGAAGGCGCGCACCAGCTGGTCGGCCTTGGCCGCCCAGCGCGCGTCCCCGGTGAGGCGGGAAAGCCACAACAGGTTCAGCAGCGCAAGCGAGTTGGTCGAGGGGATGGCGCCGTCGTAAATCTCCTTGGGCCGCACGGGCAGCTCGCGGTTCTGCGCGCCGATCAGGAAGAATCCGCCGCCGGCCTCGTCCCACAGCTCTTTCAGCATGATCTCCTGGAGGGCAGCGGCCTGCTCGGCCCAGGCCATGTCGAAGGTGCTGCGGTAAAGGTGCAGCAGTCCGAAAATCAAGAAGGCATAGTCGCTCGCCTGACCAGGGATGGCGCGTTCCCCATCCCGGAACCGGTGGAAGAGGCGACCGTCGCTGCCCCGCAGCGTGTCCAGAATAAACCGCGCGGCCCGCTCGGCGGCTTCGGCGTAGCTGCTGCGCCGGAGCACTCTTGCGCCCTGGGCCAGCGCGGCGATCATCAACCCGTTCCAATCGGTCAGGACCTTGTCGTCCTTGAGAGGATGCGTGCGGGTGGTGCGTGCATTGAAAAGCCGGACCCGTGCGTCCTCCCAGCGTACGTTCAGTTGTTCCTCCGTCAACCCCAGCGCTCCGGCCCAGCGGTCGAAGGGCCGGGTGAGATGCAAAATATTGGCGCCGGTCTTATGCCCGCCCGCCTCGTCCTGGAAATTGCCCTCCGGTTTCAGGTTGAAAACCGGCGCCCAGAACGCGGCGTCGGCCGGGCCGAGGGCCTGGCGGAATTCAGCGAGACTCCACAGGTAGAATTTGCCCTCGACGCCCTCGCTGTCGGCGTCCTCCGCGGAAAAGAAGGCCCCCTGCGGAGAGGTCATGTCCCGCAGGACGTAGGTGAAGATTTCGCTGGCGGTTTGAGATCGAAGCGGAATCTGAGCGAACCTGGTAGGCTTCCAGGCAGGCCAGGGCGGCCAGCGCCTGGTCGTAGAGCATTTTTTCGAAGTGGGGCAGCAGCCATTGAGCGTCGGTGGCGTAGCGGTGAAAGCCGAATCCCACATGGTCCCAGATGCCCCCGAGCCGCATGGCGGTCAGCGTGCGCGTGACCATCTCTAACGCGCGTGGTTCGGACGTGCGGTCGTGATGGCGCAACAGGAACAAGAGCCGGTGCGGCATGGGAAACTTCGGAGCGGGCTCGAAACCACCGTGCCTGCCGTCGAAGCTGAAGGCGATGTCGTCGTAGGCGCGGTCCAGCAGCCGGAGGCCGGGCGCTTCGGCCGGCGCGAACTCGAAGGCCTTCCCGAGCGTGTCCGTGACTCCGGCGGCGGTGGCGGCGATCTTGTGCGGTTCTTGGGTCCAGAGTGTCCGCACCCGCTCGCAGAGCTCGATCAGCCCGGCACGCCCGAAGCGGCTGCGTTTGGGCAGATAGGTGGCCGCGAAGAAGGGCTTCTTGTCCGGGGTCATGAAGATGGTCAGCGGCCAGCCGCCGCTGCCGTTCATCATGTGGCAGGCGGCCATGTAGACGGCGTCGATGTCCGGGCGCTCCTCGCGGTCGACCTTGATGCAGATGAAGGTATCGTTCAGATGCCGCGCCGCTTCCTCGTCCTCGAAGGACTCCCGTTCCATCACGTGGCACCAGTGGCAAGTGGCGTAGCCGATGGAAAGAAAAATGGGCTTGTGCTCGGCGGAGGCTCTGGCAAAGACGTCATCGTTCCAGGCATGCCAGTCCACCGGGTTGTGGGCATGCTGCAGCAGATAAGGGCTTTTTTCGTGGATCAGCTGATTGGGGCTCATCTCCGTATGCACCTCCGCCCGAAAGACCTATGCCGTGTGCCGAATGCGATCCTCTTCGTCCCAACGACTCAGGGGGCGGTAGCCCCCTTTAAAGTCAACATAGGCATGAAGATCGATGCTGGCAACGCCTCCGGACTCATCGGCCGGGCAGATGGGAATAGGGCGGGCGGGTGGTGAGCCGGAGATCTTCCAGGGGATGGCCGACCGTGAAGTGGTAAAGGCTCTGAAAGCGATCCGACGCGAGGCCCAGAAGATCGTGCACGGCGTCGTCAAAGAAGCAGCCGATGCCGGTGCCGCGCACGCCGCGGGCCTCGGCTTCGAGGTAGAGGATTTGGCCGATCATGCCGCTTTCCCAGAACAGCTGCCGATAGCGGAACGGCTCCCGGCGGAGGCCGTCCCCGAATCGGGCGATCATGCCCAGCGAGAAGACGCCGGATCCGGCGATGTCCTGGTGGCAGCTCAGCATGACGGCCGTTTGGCGGAAGTTGCCGCGTTCCAGGACATAGAGCGGAAATCCGGATTCAACCTCCTCCCAGAGGAACCCCGGCCGGGCATGGCTGCGAAGGTCCGGTAGGTCTCTGTCGTCACGGCAGAGGAAGTACAGGCCCGGTGCGAGGTCAGCGACACGATGGACAAACACCAGCAGGTGGAGAGCCGGCTCGCCCAGGCCGACGTCGAAAGGGGCGGCGCCGTCGCGCGGAAGCGTCCGGTCGAGCATGGCCAGAAAATGGCTGCGCGGCAGGTGCTTTTTGGGATCGAAGGCCGTGGCGCTGCGGCGTCGGCGAATGATCTGCGCGGCGGAACGGGTGGATTCCTCGGCCGGTAACCACGCCCGCCGCGCCAAACGGCCGACGGGAGCCAGGGTTTCCGGCTTGCGGCTCTTTTCTGCCGCCTGAGCGATGATCTCCCAGTCGACATGCTCCCGGCTGAGCGTATTGGGGCGGCCGTGAAAGGAGACGGCCCCGAAGGATCTCAGCACCTCCGCCGGGAGCGCAGTGGGAAGCGCCGCGGATCCATGCGGATGAATGCTGGCGAGAAGGTCGGGATGTTCTTCATCCAGCGCCGGAAAAGGCGTCTGCTTGATGCCCAGAATGGATTCAACATCATCATCGGAAAGATCGTTGAGGCAGGTCAGCCTCCATCCGAACAGGCTGGCGGCAAAGCGCAGGGCGGCCAGCGCGTGGCCGACGTCGTGGTTGCAGTAGCGGAAGGCGCGTTCCCCGTATTTCCAGGATTCTCGCCAGAAGATGCTGGTCAGGCCGATGAAAAAGACGTCCACGCCGAAGTGCGCGCGTATCGGTTCCCACAGGCCGGCGGGGATCTCGGCACGGCGCTCCAGGCAGTGGTGCAGCGGCGAATAATGATAGATGCCGCCGGGGACTCCCTCCATTTCCGGCAAGACCAGATGCGCCTCGGTCGGATGCAGGTTTCCGCTCGAGGGGTTCATGCGCAGCGCCCAGCGGGAGCCGGCGGTCTCTTTCCAGGCGGAAAGCCCCATGGAAAGCTCCAGTGCGCCGGCGAGCGTCGCAAGGCTGAAGGGGGCGGTCGGAGCGCGGGGTTCGAACAGACCCTGGTGCCCGACCGGCGGGTCCGCGGAGAGCAGGGGCAGGAAGAGCCGCGGGCATCCCTCGTAGAAGCGAAATGGATCGGGCTGGTTCTCCCAGTCCATATAGCCGAGCGACCGCGCGTAGCGGTCCAGGTGGTGCTTGGTCTGCTCGTGATAGCGCAGGACCGCTTCCGCGGAGGGGTCGGTCATGGCCGTTCTTCGTGTCGAGGCCAATGGTCAAAAACTGTTTTGATGGGTGAATTCCGCGATCTCCCGGCGGTTCGGGGCCGAAGAAACCTTGGCGGGAAACCCCAGAGGAATCATGGCAACCAGCTCGTATCCCTGGAGCACCTTCAGCACGGCTCCGGCTCTGTCGTGGTCGAAGAGGCCCACGACCACTGTCCCCAACCCGAGCGCGTGGGCCGTCAGGCAAATGTTTTGGCAGGCGATGCCCAGGTCGAACATGAACCAGTCCCCGAACTTGGTGGTGACCTGGTCCTTGTAGTAACCGGAGCTCTTGAGCCTTCCGCACAGGGCCAGGACGACCGGCGCCTGCACCATCGCCGCAACGGCCGGATTGCCCTTGGGGGGCAGAGTGGCCTGAAGCTGCTCCTTGACGGCGCGGTCCTTTACGATGACGAGCTCCCAGCATTGAGTGTTCGCCCAAGAAGGCGCCCAGCGCACGGCCTCCAGAATGGTGTTCAGCGCCTCCGGCGGTACGTCCCGGTCTTCATATTTGCGGATGCTTCTGCGGGTCTTCACAATATCCATGAATTCAGGCATGTCTGTCTCCGGCTAGTGATGCCAGGCGTTACTACTCCGGCAACTAATACAGATGCACCTTGAGCCGACGTTCGCCGCGGCGGGGTTTTGGCCGCCGCGCGCCGCAACCATCCGTTTAGCGAACCTGCGTACGGCAGCCATCCCGCTGCAACCGTATCCGAACAGCCCCAGAGGGCCTATGTCCACGAAGCCGGCGGTCGTCTCTGCCTGTCCGCGGTTCCTCTAGGCGGCTGGGGGGCGTGGCAGGGTCGCTTGAAAAATTGGTTGCGGCGCGCGGCGGCCAAAACCCCGCCGCGGCGATGGCTGGCATGACCGCACAAGACATATTTATCGGCTGGAGTAACAAGGCACCTACAAAAAAAAGGCGACGTCCATCCGACGTCGCCTTTGACGAAATTTTTGGCCCTATTTCTCAGTGCTGCACGAACCGTGACAGCCCCCGCAGGCACCGCTAGGACTGAAATTAATGCTCGAGTTGATCCGGAACCCGTATCCCATGAAATCCACGGAGACGGGTTTGGCCTTCTCATAGAATTCCTTGTCGATGATGAATTGAAACCCATTCACGTTGAACACGTTGTCGGTGTCGCGCGGCTCATCCAGAGCCATGGCCAGAGAGGGCCCGCCTCAACCGCCCTCGTTCAAGAAGATGCGAATGGGCGAAACCTCTTTGTTTTTGAAGTATTCAGCTATCTGGTGATGAGCTGCCGGGGTGACTTCTACCATGTTGTTCCTCCTCACGTATGCCGGTATGCTTCATACCGTGGCATCAATTGTAAGGCCTCATAATAGGGGCGACCACACGGCTTGTCAATCAAAAAACTGGCGAGCCATGACTCGCCTGTTATTCATCTTAAATCAGATAGATAGTCTTGGTAGGCCTTCAAATTCCCGGCCGAAAATAGCACGAAGACGACCCGTTGAAGGGAGGGGTGGGCTGCCAAGAACTTCACGGTCGTGTCGACAGCTATCCGGCAAGCCTCCTCGATCGGATAGCCGTAGACCCCGCAGCTGACGGCCGGGAAGGCGATCGAGACCAGATGGTGCTGGACGGCAAGGTCGAGACTGTTGCGGTAGCAGGCGGTTAGTAGCTCCTTGTCCCGCGGGGTGCCCCGGTAGATGGGCCCGACGGTGTGAATGACGTGGCGTGCCGGCAACCGGTAGCCCTTCGTGATCCGGGCTTCTCCGGTGGGGCAGCCGCCGATGCCGCGGCACTCCGCGAGCAACCGGGGGCCGGCTGCCCGGTGGATGGCGCCGTCCACGCCGCCGCCGCCGAGAAGCGACGAGTTGGCGGCGTTGACGATGGCATCCACGTCGAGGCGGGTGATGTCGCCCTGTCGAAGCTCCAACTTTTCGATGATTTCGTTTTGCATGGGTCAATCGTCCTGCTGATACTCGATTGCGGGAGGGCTCGCGGCCCGTGATCGTTGCGCGGCCCGGCCCTTATAGGTCATAAAGGGTTTCATCCCGACGCGGCGCCGGCCGCTTTCCGGCTCGCTTGCCGCCCTTCTTGCCGGACAATTGAAAGGGGTCCTCCCCTTCGAGCAGATCTCCCATTTCGGCCTCAATTTGGTCCGGGTCCTCGCCCCTCTCCATGCGGCGCAGCGCCTCGGTCATGCCCGGGCCAAGTTCCATTCCGGTCATGTCCGTGAGCTTGCGCATCAGGTTGGCCGCCTGGCGGGGATTGTCCTCGTCGATGGATTCCGCCTCGCTTGCCAGGGTCTGCATGGCTTTTTCCATGCGGCCCTCGTCGAACGGCAATTCGTCCGTGTCGCCGTCTTCCTTGGCGCGTCCGGTAAAGGCGAAAGCGGACATCAGGCGGGCGAGAGGCCTGGTCTTGCACCTTGGGCACTTGGGCGTTTTCGAGGTGTTCACGGACCGCGAAAAGAAATTGAAAATGGTGTTGCAGTCGTTGCAATAGAACTCGTAGATTGGCATCCGGTCATCTCCCTGAAACGCTCCGGTGGAGCGGTTGTGATGGGAAATTATAAAAAGCAATCCGCCGGATTGTCAACTCCAAGCAGGCGGGCGCGTGCGCAGGGCTTCGGGTCTTGAAAACGGCTTGGCCCTTCCGCCGGCAGGCCATTGCCGCGCTCGGCCGGGCGCGGTTTTCCTCCGAGCATCCCCCCGGACGCCGAGCCCCTTGCCGGCAGGGTCACGGCGGAAGTTGACTTGTCCCATCCCCATCTGCTATGCCACCGGGCAAAACACCTAGCAACGGAAGGATCGATCATCTATGGAACGAACACTGTCCATCATCAAACCCGACGGGGTTGCGCGCGGCCTGGTCGGCAAGGTGATCCATCGCATTGAGGGCTTGGGCTTGAAGATCGTTGCCATGAAAATGGTGCACATGAGCCGGGCCCAGGCCCAGGGATTTTATGCCGTGCACCGTGATCGGCCCTTTTTCGAGGGCCTCACCGGTTTCATGAGTTCGGGCCCGGCCGTAGTCCTGGTGCTGCAAGGGGAGAGCGCCGTCACCCGCTGGCGTGAGCTCATGGGCGCCACCGATTACCGCAAGGCGGCCGAGGGGACCCTGCGCCGGGAGTTTGCGACCGACATCGAGAAAAACGTGGTCCACGGTTCCGATGCACCCGAGACCGCGGCCTTCGAGATCGGCTATTTCTTCAACCGGTTCGAGATTGTCGCCTGATGGCGGTGAAGATCAACCTGGCGAACATCGCCATCGTCCTGGTCCAACCGAACATCTCCGAAAACATCGGCGCGGCCGCCCGCGCCATGTGCAACATGGGCCTCCGGCGCCTGATCGTGGTGGACCCGCCCCGCTGCGACCTCACGCGCGTCTGCAAGATGGCCACCCAGGCGGCCCTCGACGTGGTGGAAGCCATGGAGGTCTATGCCGGGTTGCCCGAAGCTCTGCGGGAGTTCACCTATGTCGTGGGAACCACCGCGCGCCTGGGCGGGCAGAGACAGGTCATCAGCCATCCCGGCCGGCTGGCGGAGATGCTGGTTTCGATTTCAGCCGACAACCCGGTGGCCATCCTCTTCGGGCCCGAGGATCGCGGTTTGACCAACGAAGACCTGCGTTGCTGTCACGGCGTGGCGACCATCCCCACGGCGGACTTTTCCTCCCTCAACCTCGCGCAGGCGGTCATGGTCGTCTGCTACGAGCTTTTTCGCTGCAGCCTGGAGGCGCCCCGGGAGTTCACCCCGCGCCTGGCCAACCGCTTCGAGCTCGATGCCATGTATGCGCAGCTCAAGGACGTCCTCATGCGCATCTGCTTCATCCACCCGGGCAACCCGGACTACTTCATGAACAACCTCCGCCACTTCGGCACCCGCATGCAGCTGCGCGCCAAGGAGGTGCAAATCATCCGGGGTATCTGCCGGCAGATCGATTGGTACGGGAAGCACTGTTTCGAGCAGGGCCGGAAATCCAATGAAAAACGGCGTCTCAGGCCGTGATCCTTCGTTGCACGGCGTTTTGGAAATGCTCACATATCTTCGAGAATATGCTGCGCTTTCCAAAACGCCGTGCGCCTCGGCTGACGGCCTGATACTTGTTTTTCAACACCTTGTTAAAGCCGCTGGGCGATCGCATCTCCCATGACGGAGGTGCTGACAGCCTTCTGCCCGGGCGCGGATATGTCGGCCGTGCGCAGACCGGCCGCCAGCACATCGGCCACCGCACGCTCGACGGCCGTGGCGGCCTCCTCGCACTCCAGGCTGATGCGCAGCATCAACGCCGCCGAGAGGATCTGGGCGATGGGGTTGGCCACACCCCTTCCGGCAATGTCCGGGGCGGCGCCGCCGGCGGGCTCGTAGAGGCCGAAGCGGGACTCGTTGATGCTGGCCGAAGGCAGCAGGCCGAGCGAGCCGGTCAACATGGCGCATTCGTCCGAAAGAATGTCGCCGAACAGGTTGCCGCACAAAAGCACGTCGAACTGATGCGGATTTCGCACGAGTTGCATGGCCGCGTTGTCGATATACATGTGGCGGAGTTGGACGTCGCCGAACTCGGCGGCGACGGCCGTCACGATTTCCCGCCAGAAGACGCTCGTGGCGAGCACGTTGGCCTTGTCCACCGACGTGACGCGCCGGCGACGGCCGCGGGCCAAGCGGAAGGCCGAGCGCGCGATGCGTTCGATCTCGAAACGCCGGTAAGCCATGGTGTCAAAGGCACGCTCTTCGGCTCCCTGGCCCGCGCGGCCCTTCGGCCGGCCGAAATAGATGTCGCCCGTCAGTTCCCGCACGCACAAAATGTCGAAACCGTCTTTGACGAGATCCGGCCGGAGCGGGCTCGCTCCGGTCAGGCTCTTGAAGACTCGAGCGGGCCGCAGGTTGCAGAACAGGTTGAAGTGTTGGCGCAGCGGCAGCAGGGACGCCCGTTCGGGCTGCCGGTCGGCTGGCAGCGATTCCCACTTCGGCCCCCCCACCGCGCCGAACAGGATGGCGTCGCTTGCCTCGCAGAGCGTCAGCGTTTCGGCTGGCAGCGCCGCTCCGCAGCGGTCGATGGCAGCGCCGCCGACCGCCGCCTCGGCGTAATGCAGCTGCAGCCCGAAACGACGCTGGACGCCATCGAGGACCTTGATGGCCTCGGCCATGACCTCCGGCCCGATGCCATCGCCGGGCAAAACGGCAATCTTTTTCAGCATGTCGTCCCCCACCCCGGACCGGCTGGAGCCAAATTCAAAATCCGAAGCACGGAGATCGAACGGTCTTGGTTTAGCATTGGACTTCACGCTTGAGGGACTGACCCCTCAGGGCCGCTTAGTACCTATTATCTGCGTATTCCAGCCACCCCCCGGCCTCGACCAAGGCCCGATCGAAATCGGCGAGCGTGAACGGAATCTCCTCCACACGGTGGTCGGCGCGGATCGCGATGACCAACCGCGCCACGTCCGCCGCCGCGGCCGCTTCACGGTGCGCGAACTCCTTGAAGAGCCGGTCGATGGTCGCGGCTGGCAGCTCCACGGCCAGCAGGCCGCAGTTGAACATGTTCTGGCGGAAGATGCGGGCGAAGCTTTCCGCGATCACCAGGCGGATGCCGTTCGCTTCCAACGCCCAGGGGGCGTGCTCGCGGGACGAGCCGCAGCCGAAGTTGGCCCGGCTGACGATGACCTGGCGGCCGGGGAGGTCCTGGCTCGGTTCAAAGCCTTCCAGCTTCAGGTCTTCGAACAGGTAGGGCTTCAAGGCCTCCCGCTCGATTTCGGTCAGATATTTCGCCGGAATGATCTCGTCGGTGTTGATATCCGGCCGGTTCAGAAACAACACATTGCCGCCAAACGCTTTCATGTCGATGGCCCTATCCATGGAACAGTTGGGAATTTTGGATCTGCCCGGCTACGGCCGAAGCCGCCGCGGTGGCCGGGCTCATGAGGTGCACCGTGCCGCCGCGGCCCATGCGGCCGTTGAAGTTGCGGTTGGAGGTCGAGGCACACACCTCGCCTTCCGCCAGGACGCCGGTGCTCATCCCCAGGCAAGGCCCGCAGGTAGGGTTGGTGACGCATAAGCCGGCATCTAGAAAAATCTGAATGAGGCCCTCCGCCAGCGCCTGGGCGTATATTTTGGGAGTCGTCGGGCAGACGATGCCGCGCACCTGCGGATGGATTTTTTTGCCTTGGAGCACGCGCGCCGCGCTGCGCAGGTCGTCCAAACGGCCGTTGGTGCAGGAGCCGATGAAGACCTGGTCGATGGGGGTGCCCTCCATTTCACGCACCGGCCTGACATTGTCCGGTTTGAGACCGAAGGTGGTGACGGGTTCCAGTTGGGAGACATCGTGCACGATCACCGCTTCGTAGACCGCATCCGGATCGGGCCACCACTGTCGGAAGGCTGCCACTGCGGCGCGCGGGTCCGGATAGTCGTCGCGGATGAACTCCCAGAGGTAATCGGCGGTCACCTCATCCGGATAGCAGATCCCGCAGGTGCCGCCGGCCTCCACCGTCATGTTGCACAGCGTCATGCGGGCGTCCATGTTCATGGCCGCCACCGCGGGGCCGTCGAACTCGACGATGCGATCGGTGGCGCCGTTCATGCCGATGCGTCCGATGAGCGACAGGATGACGTCCTTGGCGAACACGCCCGGCCGGAGCGCGCCGACGAGGGTGATCTTCATGGTGCGCGGCGTCCGGAAGGCGCAGACGCCTTTCAGGATTCCCACCGCCAGGTCGGTGGTGCCCACGCCGGGGGTAAAGGCGCCGAAGGCCCCGTCCGTGCAGGTGTGGGAATCCCCCATGATGACGGTGGTGCCGGGCCGGACAAAGCCCTTTTCCGGGAAGAGCACGTGGCAGACCCCGTTGCGGCCGATGTCGAAGAAGTCCGCGATGTGGTGGCGGCGGGCCCAGTCCCGCAGGACCTTTCCTTGCAGGGCGGTCTTGGAATCCTTGGCCGGTGTCACGTGGTCGATCACCGCCTTGATTTTGGCGCGATCGAATACACGGTCCTTGCCGCGTTGCATGAGATCCAGGATGGCGGTGGGAGTGGTGATTTCGTGGCAGAAGACAGCGTCCAGGCGCAACACCCAGACATCCTCCGCCGGCCGATCCACCACGTGGGTTTCAAATATTTTTTCGGCAACCGTTTTCCCCATGACCTGGTTCCTCTCGATCTACTTAGCCATGATTCAATCGCCCGGCGCCTCAGGGCGATTGAATCATGGCTAATCGGTGTCCGTCTTGAGCACCGCTAAAAAAGCGGACTGCGGAATCATGACCTTGCCGACCATCTTCATGCGTTTCTTGCCGCGTTTCTGCTTTTCAAGCAGCTTGCGCTTGCGGGTGACATCGCCGCCGTAGCACTTGGCTATGACGTCCTTGCGCAGCGGGGAGACTGTTTCGCGGGAGATGATGGCGCCGCCGATCGCGCCCTGGATCGCGATCTTGAACATCTGCCGCGGCATTTCCTCCTTGATCTTCTCGCAGGCGGTGCGCGCTCGGGCCACCGCACCGTCGCGGTGCACGAGCTGGGAGAGGGCATCGACGCGCTCGCTGTTGATAAGGATGTCGAGCTTCACCAGGTCGGTCTCGCGGTAGTCGAGCAGGTCGTAGTCGAAGGACCCATACCCCTGGGTGATCGATTTGAGCTTATCGTAGAAGTCGTAGACCACCTCGGCCAACGGGATTTCGAAGATCATCTCCAGCCGGTCGCTGGTGAGATACTGGTAGTTCGTGTTGGCGCCGCGGCGCTCAAGACAGAGCTTCATGACCGATCCCATGTAGCGGTCCGGAACGATGATGGTGGCGCGGATAAACGGCTCCAAGGTGGATTCGATCTTGGAGGGGTCCGGAAAAAGCGCCGGGTTGTCGATCGTCATCTCCGCGCCGTCGCGCAGGCGGATCCGGTAACGAACCGATGGGGCGGTCAAGATCAGGGAAAGTCCGTATTCACGCTCCAGACGCTCCTGCACGACTTCCAGATGCAGCAGGCCCAAAAACCCGCAGCGAAACCCGAAGCCCAGCGCAACGGAGGTGTCTTTTTCATATACGATCGCGGCATCGTTGAGCTTCAGTTTTTCGAGCGCCGTGGCCAGCTCCTCGTAGTCGTCGGCCGCCACGGGGTAGATGGAAGAAAATACCACGGGCTTGGCTTCCTTGAAGCCCGGCAGCGGCTCGCCGCAGGGCCGGTCCCTGAGCGTAATGGTGTCGCCGCAGCGGGTGTCGCTGATCGTCTTGATTCCGGCCGTGAGATAGCCGACTTGGCCAGCGGAAAGCTCCGCAACCGGGATCTGACGCAGCTGGAAGATACCGACCTCTTCCACCTTGTGGGTGGCGTTGTTCGACATGAAGCGGATCACATCGCCGGCGCGCACCCGGCCCTCGAAGACCCGGAAATACACCACCGTGCCACGGTAGGGATCGTAATGCGAGTCGAAGATCAGTGCCCGCAGCGGTGCTTCCGCGTCCTCGGTCGGCGCGGGCAGACGCTGGACAATGGCCTCCAGGAGCGCGTCGATGCCGATGCCCTCCTTGGCGGAGACCCGTACGGCCCCCTCCGGGCTCAGGCCCAGGTCGGACCGGATCTGGATTTCCACCCGTTCCGGGTCCGCCGAGGGCAGGTCGATCTTGTTGATGACCGGAATGATCTCCAGGTTGTGCTCGAGCGCCAGATACATGTTGGCCAGGGTCTGGGCTTCAACGCCCTGGCTGGCGTCGATCAGCAGCAGGGCCCCCTCGCAGGCGGCCAGCGCGCGGGAGACCTCATAGGTGAAGTCGACATGGCCCGGGGTGTCGATCAGGTTCAGGACGTAGGCCTGCCCGTTCCGAGCCGTATAGGGCAGGCAGACCGTTTGGCTCTTGATGGTGATGCCCCGTTCGCGCTCGATGTCCATGCTGTCAAGAATCTGATCCTGAAATTCGCGTTCCGCCACGATGTGGGTTGCCTGGATCAGGCGGTCGGACAGCGTGGATTTGCCGTGGTTGATGTGAGCGATGATGCTGAAGTTGCGTACGGAGCGCATGTTTGAAGGGGTCGGAGAAAAATGGCTGCGCGGCCCTGGGTGCGATCGAACGGGCCGCACGCCCGCGGGTGGTTGCGAGCAAGTTGACTCCGAATGCCTTTCCGGTTATATTAGATATGTTTAAAAGTTCAACACATTAGCAATGAATCTTTGCTGCTGTCAAGGCGGCAATTCGCAATACCCTGACAGCGGAAGGGTATGGTTCGTCCGCAGCCGGGGAAGGGAGAGCAGCGACCGTGGGGCAGCGCATCCTGATCGTCGATGACAAGCCCGATATCCGTGACTCCATCTGCGAGTATCTGCGGATGGCGGGGTTCCGGGCCGAATCGGCCGACAGCGCCGAGGCCGCCCTCGATCGGATCCAGCACACCTCCTTTGACGTCATGATTGCGGATATCGAAATGCCGGGGTTGGGAGGGCTCGAACTGACCCGCCTGGTCAAAAAGGACAGCGGCACGGATGTCATCATGATGACCGGCTACACCCAGAATTATTCGTATGAGGACGCCATTAATATCGGCGCGACCGACTTCGTGATCAAACCGGTGCGCTACGAGGAACTGCTGCTGCGGGTGCGGCGTGTGATGCGGGAACGAGAGCTGACCGAAGAGCGCCACCGCATGCTGGAGAAACTCCAGCGACTGGCCATCACCGACGGGCTTACCACCCTTTTCAATTCGCGGCACTTTTACAGCCAGCTCGAGCTCGAGGCGGACCGATCGATTCGCTACAAGCACCCTTTGGCCCTGCTGATGATTGATATCGACCGCTTCAAGGAATTCAACGATTCCTTCGGCCACCTGGAAGGGGACAAGGTGCTGGTGCAGTTCAGCCAGATTCTGAAATCCTGCCTGCGGGCCAACGACTCCGCCTACCGATACGGCGGCGAAGAGTTCACCGTGATTCTGCCGGAGACCGGTTCCGAAGAGGCCCGGACCGTGGCCCAGCGGATCCGCGTCGCGCTCGAATCCGAGCGTTTCACCCCGCCCCCCGGGCTGCCCGTGTCCAAGACGATCAGCATCGGCGTTACCGAATACTCCCCTATGGAGGACATGACCACCTTCATCCGGCGCGCCGACGATGCCATGTACGTTTCCAAACAAAACGGCCGCAACCGCGTTTCAGTGGTGGCCCCGCCGGCTGCACGGATTTCCAACTCCACCGCATCATAAGGAAACCCCGCTGCCCGGAAACCCTCTACGCTGACGGATCGGCGACCGCCACGCGCAGGATGAGGTCTCCGCGGCGACCGTCCGGCGCCAGGCGACCCAACCCCCTGATGCGCATCAGCGAGCCATGCGTCACTCCAGGCGGCACCAGCACGCGCAACAGGCGCTTCGGAAAACCCGTTGGGATGCTGACCATCTTGCGTGTTCCGGAACGCGCCTCGTGCGCGGAGACACTGACGGTGGCGTAGAGATCGAAGGAATCGTCCTGGGCGGCGGGCCGAATCAACTGCAAGCGGTCGGTGGTGTTGCGCGCGGCGAGGCGGCGCAGGGGGCTGGACGCGCCGGTTCCCGGCGTGGCATCCAAGATCTTGAGCACCAGCATGCCGAACACAAACCCGCCGATGTGAGCCCACCAGGCCACCCCTCCGGCGCCGCCGCCGCTACCCGCCGCGTTCAAGAACTGCAGCACGAACCAGGCTCCCAGGAAGAAATAGGCCGGAATTTCGATGAAATAAGGGATGAACAGAATGGGGATCAATGTCAGAACGCGCGCCCGCGGGAACAGTATGAAGTAAGCGCCCATGACTCCGGCGATGGCGCCGCTGGCGCCGATCGTGGGAATGTTGGAATACCGGTGGAGCAGCAGGTGGCACAGCCCCGAGGCCAGCCCGCAGAGCAGATAAAAAACGGCGTAGCGCAGCGGACCGAGGTGGTCCTCGACATTGTCTCCGAAAATGTAGAGCGACCACATGTTGCCCAGCAGGTGCCAGAACCCGCCGTGCAGAAACATGAACGACATCCACGCAAAGGCTTGCTCGCTGGCGGAAAAATAGGCGGCGATCTGGGGAACAAAATAGCGCGCGGGCACCAGGCCGTAAAAGTAGAAGAATCGCTCCAGACGCGGCCCCTGGGCCAGCTGCAGCAGAAATATGAAAACGTTGACCGCGATGATGGCGTAGGTGACAACGGGCCGCGCACGCGCCGGAATGGTGTCACGAACCGGAATCATAGGCCCTGATCTTGTCCAGGGTGGATTGAAGCTTCTGCTGTTTTTCCAGCAGGGCCTGCTGTTGGTCGCGGACCTTGGTCACGACATCCGCCGGGGCTTTGGACATAAAGTCCTGGTTCTGGAGTTTGCGGACCAGCAAGGATAGTTCCTTGGCCACTTTCCCAAGGTCTTTCTCGATCCGCTCGGTTTCGCGCGCGAAATCGATGACCCCTTCCAGACGCACATAGATGGCAAGCCCCCCGCGAGCCACGGCGGTGGCCGATGCCGGCGGACGTTCGGGGTTGTCTGTGAGCGATAGTGACCTCAAACGCGCCAGGTGGACGATCAGGTCCCGATGGCAACCGACCATCGCACGGACAGCGCCGTCATCGGCGTAGACCACCGCATCCAGGTTCATGCCGGGGGCGATCCCCATCTCGCCGCGGATGTTGCGAATGCCGGAGATGACATCGATCAGAAGCTCCATCGCGGCTTCGGCTTCGGCATCCGGCCGCAGCGCTTCCTCCTCCGAGCGCTCGCCCGGAAATGCGGCGCGCATGATCGAGCCGGCGGTTTCCGGCAGCTTGTGCCAGATCTCCTCGGTCACGAACGGAACGAACGGGTGCAGCAAAATGAGGGTGTCCTGCAGCACGCGTCCCAGAACGGCCAGGGCGGCCTCCCGGGCGCCGGCCGCGTGCTTGCCCTGCAGGGCCGGCTTGATCGCTTCAAGGTACCAGTCGCAGAACTCGTGCCACACGAAGCGATAGAGCGCGGCGGCTGCGTCGTTGAAACGGTAGGCGTCCAGGGCCTGGCTTACATCCGCGGTCGTTCGGCTCAGGCGCGAGAGAATCCAGCGGTCGGCGACCGACAGCCGATCGTGCTCCGGCATCTCGTAACGGCGGTCCAGGTTCATGAGGGTGAATCGGGCGGCGTTCCAGAGCTTGTTGATGAAGTGCCGATAGCCCTCGACGCGCTTGTCGGACATCTTGATGTCGCGGCCCTGGGCGGCGAAGGCCGCCAGGGTGAAGCGGAACGCGTCGGTGCCGTACCGTTCGATGATCTCCAGGGGGTCGATGACGTTGCCCTTGGACTTGCTCATCTTCTGCCCCTCTTCATCGCGCACGATCGCGTGGATGTAAACGTCGCGGAAGGGCACCTCCGGCATGAAGTGCAGGCCCATCATCATCATGCGGGCCACCCAGAAGAAGAGGATGTCGAAGGCCGTTACTAAGACCGATGTGGGATAGAAAGTCTTCAGCAGCGGGGTCTGGTCGGGCCACCCCATGGTCGAGAACGGCCAGAGCGCCGAGCTGAACCAGGTGTCCAGCACGTCCTCCTCCTGCACGAGGCGATCGCTCTGGCAGGCCGGGCAGGTCCGCGGCGTTTCCATGGCCACCACGATTTCGCCGCAGGCTTCGCAGGTCCAGGCCGGGATCTGATGGCCCCACCAGATCTGGCGGGAGATGCACCAGTCGCGGATGTTCTCCAGCCAATCGAAATAGGTGCTCGCCCATGTCTCCGGCAGGATGCGGGTGTGCCCCTGGCGTACGGCGGCGATGGCCTTTTCGGCCAGCGGCCGGGTGCGAACGAACCACTGCCGGGAGAGGTTCGGTTCGATGACGCTGCGGCACCGGTAGCAGTGGCCCACGCCGTGCCGGTGGGGCTCGATTTTCTCCAGCCGCCCTGCGGCCTCAAGGTCTGCCACCACGGCCTTGCGGCAAGCGGCACGGTCAAGGCCCTGGTAGCGGCCGGCCTCCTCGGTCATGACGCCGTCGTCGCCGATGACCTTCACGCTCGCAAGCCCGTGGCGTCGGCCGATTTCGAAGTCGTTGGGGTCATGGGCGGGAGTGACCTTAAGGCCGCCGGTGCCGAACGCCATGTCCACATAGGAATCCCGGATGATCGGGATCTCGCGGTTCATGAGCGGCAGGATCACGGCGGAACGGCTCAGCGCCTGGTAGCGCGGGTCTTCGGGGTGGACGGCCACCGCGGTGTCCCCCAGCATGGTCTCGGGCCGGGTCGTGACCACCACGATGCCGCCGCTGCCGTCCGCAAACGGGTAGCGGATGTGGTAGAGGCTGCCGTCGACCTCCTCGTGTTCCACTTCGAGGTCGGCCAAGGCCGTGTGGCAGCGCGGACACCAGTTGATGATGTAGTCTCCACGGTAGATCAGCCCCTGGTGATACAGGTCGACGAAGACCTTGCGCACGGCTCGCGAGAGGCCTTCGTCCATGGTGAACCGTTCGCGGTCCCAGTCGCAGGAAGCCCCCAGGCGCTTGAGCTGGTTGATGATGGCGCTGCCGTATTTTTTGCGCCACGCCCAGACTTCCTCGATGAAGCGCTCGCGGCCGAGCGCGTGGCGGTCGGTGCCGTCCTGAGCGAGCTTGCGTTCGACGACGTTTTGGGTGGCGATGCCGGCATGGTCCGTTCCCGGCATCCACAGGACGTTGTCGCCCCGCAACCGGCGGTAGCGGCAGAGGATGTCCTGCAGGGTGTTGTTGAGGGCATGTCCCATGTGCAGCACCCCGGTGACGTTGGGCGGAGGGATGACGATGGAGTAGCTGCGGCGTGCGCTCTGTTCTTCGGCGGCGAACAGGCGGTTCTCTTCCCAGAAGGCATACCAACGACGTTCGACGTCGCCCGGTTCATAACCCTTGTCCAGATGGTTGGAGCTCATGCGGTGACCTTTCTCCCTTGCGCGGAGCATCGAGTGCGGAATTATGCAAAAATCCTTGATTTTTTCAATAGCTTTCTGGCGGCAGCGGGGAGCCGAAGGCAGGCGGGCGCCTGCCTCGGGGATCGATGGACCGTCAGGGCGTGCGGTCGCCGGGGTCGTCTTCCAGAAGCAAGGCTTTCAGCCGTTGGATTTCGGCGGAGACCGCGCGCTCGATGGCCCGCAGGACAATCGATTCGAGGGTGCCTCCAAGCTTGCGTTCGATGACGCGCTCGATGGCAGCCTCGATCTGTTCGGCTGACAGCGCCGGGGTGTCTCCAGCGCCGGGCCGCTGTTCGGGGGGCGGCTGGATCGGCTGGGTTGGGGTCGGCAGAGCGAGAGGGGCGACCGCAGCGACGAGCGCCTCCGGCGGAGAAGGAACGCCAGATGCGCTATCATTGGCCGTCAAGCCGGAGGCGACATTCGCTGCGAAGACATCGGCGGCGGAGGTCTCCGCAAAAAGGTCCGCGTCGGCGTCGAAAAGCGGGGCCGCCGCGGCATCCGCATCCGCCTTCAAATCCGTGGAGGGAGGCGCCTTGTCCAGATCCAAGTCGTCAAACCAGACGAGCTCGTTGTCGAGCTCGTCGTCTTCGATTTCAATCAGTTCGAGGTCCTCATCCTCATTGCCGGGGTCCGTTTCTGAAGAGGGCGGAGTCATTGCTTCTATCATTTCTTTGGTTTCCGGAAATGGCTCATTGAAATCCGTGTCCTCCGAGACCGCGGCGGCCTGGGGGTCCGGGGGATTATCGCCATCGGCGGCGGGGGCCTCCTCCCCGGGCCCGAAAAGCCAGTCCATTTTTTCTTTCACTGGCGGGGCATCGGCTTCTGCGCTGGCCGGCTCCAAAGAAGCACCGCCTGCCGGTTGATCTTCCTCTTCATCGAATTCCAATTTCCCGAGGTCGGCGAGCCCGGCCGGAGGCTGTCTGTCCGCATCGGCGGCCTCGATACCGAATAGGTTTTGCTCCAGCGGAGACAGGGAGCCGAGAGAACTCGGCGCTTCGATTTCCTCTACTAGATCGATAATGGATTCATCTTCCGCGTCCGCTGGTTCAGCCGGTGGGTTTTCGGGTTTCATCTGATCGGAGTCGCTCATTTTGCCCTTCTGAAGCGGTGATCGGCGCGCAGCCTATTTTCAAAAAATTATCATGATAACATGCCAATATCAAGTTATATTAAGGACGGCGGCGGGTCGCCGCTGGGGATGGTCTGCGGCCGGCAGCAACCATTTCAGGCCCACGGGCACCCATCGCTTCAGGGATGCGGCCGGTCTTACGGCTTTCTTAACCCTTGTCCAGAGGAGTGCGCCATGCGCTATTTTTTCGTAGATCCTTCTCAGGTCTCGGCATCGCGGGCAGTGCTTGAAGGCGCCGAAGCATCGCATCTCAAGAATGTGATGCGGCTCACGCGCGGCGAAACAGTCTGCCTGCTCGACGGCAGTGGCTTCGAATACCAGGCGTTGATCGATCGACTGGTGCCCGGGCGGGTCGAACTTTCAATCACCGACCGGAAGCCCTCCGCGGGTCTATCTCCCATCCATATCCATGCGGCCCAGGGCTATCTGAAGGATAAGAAGATGGATCGCGTTGTGCGCCAGCTTTCCGAGTTGGGAGTCGCCCGATTCATCCCTCTCATCAGTGAACGGGCGGTGGTCCGGCCGGAGTCGGGCCGAGCGACCTACCGTATGGAACGCTGGCGCAAAATCTGTATTGGTGCCCTCAAGCAATGCCGTCGCGGGGACCTGATGGGCATCGAGAATAGTGTTGCTTTCGGAAAGCTGCTGGAAGCGGGTCGCGGCTACGACCTTCGCATCCTGTTTTGGGAGGGGGCCGTTCATTCCTTGACGGCGCAACGCGAGGCCCCGGCGCCGTTTGAGGTGCGGTCGGTGTTGGTGGTGCTTGGCCCGGAGGGCGGGTTTTCGGATCGGGAGGCCGCGGCCGCAGAGGCGGCCGGCTTTTGGATTGCAAAGCTCGGACCTCGGATCCTGCGGGCTGAAACCGCTGCCGTTGCGGCCTGTGCCATCGTGCAGTACCTCTTCGGCGATCTGGGCCCGAAGCAAAAAAATCTTGACAAAAAATGGCCCACCGAATAGAAAAGTGACTCTCAAAACAAGCTCTCAGCGCGTGCCGAGGTAGCTCAGTCGGTAGAGCAGGGGACT
>CAVOWH010000005.1:0-29468 GCA_963700055.1 uncultured delta proteobacterium
CTATCAGGCACAGGCCGACCACCGCCAGGTGAATAAGCTCGCCGGCCCTGGGCAGCGGCCGCCCCCGCCACATCAGAAAGGCGATGAAGACGATCCCGGCAATGACCCAGCGGATCCCGGCGAACAGCATCGGAGGCATGTGTCCGACCCCGATGCGGATCACCAGGTACGTCGTGCCCCAGATCACGCAGACGTTCAGCCAGGCAATGAGGGCTTTGGCGTTTTCGGATAGCATGCTTAAGCGGATTCGCGTTGATTGAGGTTAAAAAATAGTTGTTGCATATCTTCACATTACATGACGTTTTTCAACATTAAAAGCGGGCCGGCCTGAGAAAGCGGAAAAAGCGTCCGGGCCAATCAAACCAGCAGGGAAAAACCTGCCCATCAGCCGCAATCCATGCGTGCTTACGGCCTTATAGCTCCTTGACCTGCCCGCAGCTTTGAGATATTCCGCGTCTACTGCACCCCATCCAACCGATCACATACTTGTCCCCAGGGAGGCGACCATGCTGAAAAAGGGTTTCCTGTTGCTGACGTTTCTGGCGCTGTTCTCAACGGCTTTCGCGGCGGGCGCAGCCGCCGCCGACGCGCCGTTCACCTTCGGCCTGCTCCTGGTCGGCCCTTACAACGACCACGGCTGGAGCCAGGCGCATTACGAGGGCGGCAAATACGTCGAAAAGATGGTTCCCGGCGCCAAGATGATCTACATCGACAAGGTCAACCCGGCGGACCGCGCCGGCGTCACCATTCCGCAGCTGGTGGACGACATGGTCGAGAAGGGCGCCCGGCTGATCATCGCCAACTCCGACGACATGAAGGACGGCACCCGCGAGGCCGCGCGCCAGCACCCGGACGTGTACTTTCTGCACATTTCCGGGGACGACGCGCTGTCCGGCAAGGCCCCGTCCAACCTGAGCAACCTCATGGGCAAGATGGAGTACACCAAGATGATGGCGGGCTTTGCGGCGGCGATGACCACCCAGACCGGCAAGATCGGCTACCTGGGGCCGCTCATCAACGAGGAGACCCGCCGGCTGGCGGCCTCGGCCTACCTGGGCGCCCGCTACGCCTGGGAGACCGTGCTCAAGAAGAAGCCCGAGGACCTGAAATTCCAGGTGACCTGGATCGGGTTCTGGTTCAACATCCCGGGGGTGACCTCCGACCCGACCCAGGTGGCGCAGAACTTCTTCAATAGCGGGTATGACGTGATCCTGTCCGGGATCGACACCACCGAGGCGCTCACCGTGGCCGGTCAGAAAAAGAAGGAGGGCAAGAACGCCTGGGCCGTACCCTATGACTATATCGGTGCCTGCCAGGCCGCTCCGGATGTCTGCCTGGGCGTGCCTTATTTCAACTGGGGTCCGGCGTATATCCCCTTCGTCAAGGCCGCCATGAGCAAGACCTGGAAAACGGAGTGGCTGTGGCTCGGCCCGGATTGGAAGAACATCAACAACCCGGACACCAGCATCGTGGGCTTCGTTCCCGGAAATGCCCTGCCCGCAAGCGCCAAGCCGGCGCTGGACCAGTTCGTCAAGGAGCTCGGCTCGGGGGCGGTCAACCTGTTCAAGGGGCCGCTGAACTACCAGGACGGCACGGTGTACGTGAAGGCCGGCGAAACAGCCGGCGACAAGCAGATCTGGCACATGGAGCAGCTGCTGCAGGGGATGCAGGGGCAGAGCAGCGCCAAGAAGTGATGGCTTTGTAAGAAAGACCAATCTCTGCGTTGCACTTCATCTCGTTGCCGCTGCGGCGTACCGGAAAGTACGCCTCGCGCCACGGGATTCGCGCGCCTTGATCTTGGTCTTTTTACAAAGCCATCGAAAAGAATCAGTACCCGAGCGCGATTTTTAAACACTCTCCCGGCGGAAGCGTCCATGCGCGTCGAGCTCGTCGACATCCACAAGCATTACGGCGCCGTGCAGGCCAACGACGGGGTGAGCCTGACGATTGCGCCCGGTGAGCTGCACGGGATCCTCGGCGAGAACGGCGCCGGCAAGAGCACGCTGATGAAGATCCTGGCGGGGTTCACCGCCCGCACCTCCGGATCGGTCCGGGTGGACGGCAAACCCGTCGACTACCGCACGACGGCCGAGGCCACCGGACTGGGCGTCGGCATGCTCTATCAGGACCCTCTCGATTTCCCTCAGCTCCCGGTCATCGACAACTTCATCCTGGGGCAGACCGGGGCCGTCGCACTGGACCGCAAGGCTTTCAAGGCGCGCTTCCTGGAGCTGGCCGATTCGTTTCAATTCTGTTTGAACCCCGAGGCCCCGGTCAACAGCCTGACGATAGGCGAGCGTCAGCAGGTGGAACTCCTGCGGCTGCTGGCGCTGGGGACCCGGCTGCTGATCCTGGACGAACCGACCACGGGGATATCCGCCGCCCAGAAGGAGGTGCTCTATGCGGCCCTGCGGCGGCTGGCCGTGGACGGCAAGAGCGTTCTGCTGGTCTCCCACAAGCTCGAGGACGTGGAAGCCCTGTGCGACCGGGTGACCGTGCTGCGACTCGGCCGAGTGACCGGCGCCATGGCGCGGCCGTTCGACACGCAGGCGCTGCTGAAAATGATGTTCGGAGAGCCGCCGCCCGCGCCGTCGCGCTCCGCCCAGCCGGCGGGCAGCGCGGTGCTGGTAATGGACCGGGTGTCGAGCCCGGGCGGCCGGTCCGGGCTGGTGGACTGCAGCGTCGCGATCTGCGAGGGCGAAGTGGTCGGCCTGGCCGGCTTAGAAGGCAGCGGCCAGGAGGTGTTCCTGCGGGTCGCCGGCGGGCTGAAAGCGCCCCAGGCGGGATCGGTCCGGCTCTGCAGCCGATCGATGGCCGGGTGCGACTATCACACGTTCAACAAGCTGGGAGTGTATTTCGTCCCGTCGGCGCGCCTCGAGGAGGGACTCATTCCCGAGCTGACCATCACCGAGCACGTGGCGCTTCAGGAAGAGCGCCGGGCGTTCCGGGTGCCCTATCCGGCGGCCGCGGCAAACGCCGCGCGCCGGATCGAAACGTTCCGCATCAAGGGCCGTCCCCAGACGCCGGTCGAAGAGCTTTCCGGCGGGAACCAGCAGCGGCTGCTGCTGTCCTTCCTGCCGTCCGACCCGCGCCTGCTGCTGCTGGAGAACCCCACGCGCGGCCTGGATCTGGAGTCGGTGAACTGGGTCTGGCAGCTCCTGCAGTCCTATACCCGGGAGGGGACCAGCATCGTGTTCTCCTCGCCGGAGCTGGATGAAATCCTCATGGTGGCCGATCGCGTGCTGGTCTTTTTCAACGGCCGGGTCATCATGGATGCGGCCGCCGCAGAAACCGACGCGCCGAAACTGGGCAGCGCGATCGCCGGGAGAGTGTAGCATCATGGGAGCAGAGGCCGCCGTCCATGGAAGCAACCGGTTCAGCATCCGGACGCGGCTGAGCGACGTCCTGCTGACCGCGGCGGTCGTTTTCGTGTTCACCACCCTGCTGCTGATCGCCTCCGGCGCCCCGCCCCTGCAGGCCTATTATCAGCTCTTTCTGGGGTCGCTCGGCTCCTGGACCAAGTTCACCCACGTGGTCAAGGTCTGGATCCCCCTGACGCTCTGCGCCTGCGGGCTGCTGTTTACCTTCCGGATCGGCCTCTGGAACATCGGGGTGGAAGGCCAGGTCATGCTGGGCGCCGTCTTCACGACCTGGGCGCTGCGCGCCGGCAGCGACAACCCGGAATTCGGTTCGGCGTTCATCGTCCTTTCCCTGCTCGCCTCCGCGCTGGGCGGGGCGCTGTGGGCGGCGGTCGCCGGATTTCTCAAGACCAAAGGCGGGGTCAACGAGATCTTCGCCGGGCTGGGACTCAACTTCGTGGCCCAGGGCGTCGTGCTGTGGCTGATCTTCGGCCCCTGGAAGCAGCCCGGAGTGGCCTCCATGAGCGGGACGGAGACCTTCCCGACGGAGCTCTGGCTGAGCGCCCCGGCCCTGCTGCGGGTTCCGCCGGCCGCGCTGGCCATTGCGGCGGCCGCCCTCGTTGCGACCGGCCTGATCCTGCACTTCACCTGGATCGGACTGTATCTGAAAGCCGTCGGCCGCAACCCCGGTGCGGCCTTCCTCTACGGCCTCAAACCGGCCAGACTCATGGTCCTGGCGATGCTGTTTGCCGGCGGGTTCGCCGGATTGGCCGGAAACCTCCAGGTGACGGCCGTCTACCACCGGCTCATTCCGGCCGTTTCGAGCAATTACGGCTACCTCGCGCTGCTCGTGGTGATGCTGGCCAACTACAACATCTGGCTGGTCCCGCCGGTGGCGCTTTTCTTCGCCTGCCTGAACGTCGGGAGCATCCAGCTGCCGATGATGCTGCAGCTGGACTCCTCTCTGGGCGGCGTCATTCAGGGCGCGCTGGTGCTGGCGACGCTGGGGATGCACGGGTGGCGGGGGATCAAGTCGACGCGGGCCGCGGACCGGCCTTCTGTTCCCTCCTTTGAAAAAGGGGGATAGGGGGGATTTTAAGATCAGCTTCCCGAGAAATCCCTCCCGACCTACCTTTTGCAAATGGAGGAGCTGCCTTTTTTTGGACAAGAGGGGGCTTTAGCGTGAGGGGGTTGCGGATCAGGGAAAGCATGCAAGGCTCGTTCGATCATAGGATGCGACCGACTTGGACCTGACCCTCATAGTTGCGGGCGTGATCGCCGGCGCGGCGCCGATCGTGCTGGCGACCATCGGGGAGACCATCACCGAGAAATCGGGGATGATCAACCTGTCGCTCGACGGTTCGATCCTGCTCGCGGCCATGGTGTCGTTCGTCGTGGCGCGCCAGGCGGACAGCCTGCTGGCGGGGTTCGCCGCCGGCGCCCTGGTGGGGGCGGCGGTGGCCGCCGTCGTCGCCGTGTTCAGCATCTTTCTGCGCCAGAACCAGGTGGCGGTCGGGTTCGTGCTCACCCTGATGACCCGCGACCTGGCGTATTTCCTGGGCAACCCCCATGCCCGCCAGCCCGGGCCCCAGGCGCTGGCCGCCCCGGTCCCGGGGCTGGACCAGATCCCGTTTCTGGGGCCGGTGCTTTTCAACCACCCGCTGCCGGTCTATTTCAGCCTGCTGCTGATCGGCGTCGGCTGGTGGTTCGTCTACCGGACCTCGCCCGGCCTGAAGCTCAGGGCCGTCGGCGAAAACCCGAAGGCGGCCTATGCGCGCGGCATCAACCCCTGGAACGTCCAGATGATGTACGCGGTCTGCGGCGGCCTCCTGGTGGGGCTGGCCGGCGCCACGTTTGCGCTCTGCACCAAGCCCGGCTGGGGGCGGCCCCAGGGCGCCGAGGGCACCGGCTGGATCGCGCTCGCGCTGGTCATCTTCGGCGGATGGCACCCGCTCAAGGCGGCGGCCGGCGCCTACCTGTTCTCCTTTCTGCAGCTGATGGGCATCTACTTCCAGGGCTGGCTGCCCTCCGTTCCGTCCCAGGTCTTCCAGGTGGCGCCCTTCCCCTTGATGATCTTCACCCTGCTGGTCATGTCCGCCGCCCAGAGCGAATCCGTCCGGCGCTGGGCGGCCCGGCGGGAGCGCACCACGGCCTGGCTGCGCTTTTTCTCGGGCATGGCGCCGGCGGCGCTGGGCAGGCCTTTCCGCCAGGATTGAACTCGGGGTGTTTCTGAAGGAAGTCGAATCGCGTTGCAGCCATGTTTTTGTGGGAGCGGCTTTCCAGCCGCGATGATCGAGGCTGGAAGCCTCTCCCACACTGTCTTGCGGCGGGGATGGCGCTGCCTGCCATAACCCGCTTCACACGAAAAGCCCGACGTGCCGGAATTGAAGGACATCGACCAGCCCGCGGTCGGTGATCTTTAGCTCGGGGATGACCGGGAGAGCCAGAAACGAGAGGGTCATCAAGGGGTCCTTGAGGCCGGATCCAAAGTCGTGGGCCGCGGCCACAAGCCGGTCCATGGCGGCGCTCACGGACTGAACCGGCTCGAGGGACATGAGCCCGGCCACAGGCAGCGGCAGCCGGGCTGCGACCCGGCCGCCGGCCGCGGCGGCGATCCCCCCGCCCATCGCGACCACCTCAGCCGTTGCCGTCAACATGTCCGCATCCGTCACGCCCACGACGACGATGTTGTGCGAGTCATGGGCGACGCTGGAGGCGAGCGCACCCTGCCTCAACCCGAACCCCCGCACCACTCCCAGGCCGATGCGCCCGCTGCCGCTGTGGCGTTCGACTACGGCGATCTTGAGCAGGTCCCGGCCGGGATCGGAAACCACGCGGCCGCCTTCGACCGGTGCGGATTCTATCGATTGGCGCGTCAGGATCTGATCGGGGATGAGATCGATCACCCGCAGCCGCTTGCCGTCCGCGGGCAGGCCGAAATCCAGACCCTTGAGATGCACGTGCATGGAGGGCGCCGCCGGCAGGGGCGGCGGGGTCTTGAGCCCCGCCGTCGGCCGGCCGTCCCTGGCGATGAGCTCGCCGTGCACGTAGACTTCCTCGACCCGCAGGCGGGCCGGGTCTGAAAACACCACGAAGTCCGCCTGGCGGCCCGGGGCGACGGCGCCGAGATGGGTGAGGCCGAAGCGTTCGGCCGGGTTTAGGGTGGCCATGCGGATCGCGGTCACGACATCCACGCCCGCGCGGATCGCGGCGGCGACGATGGAATCGATGTGACCTTCCGCGAGCAGGTCGTGGGGGTGGCGGTCGTCCGTGCACCACATGAGCCGGCTCGAGGTGGGCGCGCCGACGACGGGCAGCAGCGCGTCGAGGTTGCGGGCGCCGGTGCCCTGGCGGATCATGATGTGCATGCCGGCCGCGAGCTTCTCCAGGGCTTCGGCCGCCGTCGTGCATTCGTGGTCGCTCGTGATGCCGGCCGCGACATACGCCGCCAGCTCCTTTCCGGTAAGACCGGGGGCGTGGCCGTCGACCGGCCGGCTGTGCCGGCGGGCGGCGTCGATTTTTTTCAGGACCTCCGGGTCGCCGTTCAGCACCCCCGGGTAGTTCATCATCTCGCCCAGGGCGACGATGCGCGGGTCCTGGAAAAAAGGCTCCAGGTCGGCGGCCGCAAGACGCGCGCCGGCCGTCTCCATGTCGGTGGCCGGCACGCAGGAGGGCAGGGTGTAGAAGACGTTGATCGGCTGGCCGATCGCGGAGGCCAGCATGTAGCGGATCCCTTCGGCGCCGAGCACGTTGGCGATCTCGTGCGGGTCGGCCACCACCCCGGTGGTGCCATGCACCGCCACCGCGCGGGCAAACTCGGCAACGCAGGTCATCGAGCTTTCGATGTGCACATGGGAGTCGATGAAACCGGGGGCCAGGAAGCGCCCGCCCAGGTCGACGGTCTTGCGCGCCGGATAATCGCCGATGCCGGCGATCCGCCCGGCGGCCACGGCCACGCTGCCGGGGGCGATCCTGCCCGAAAAAACATCCACGATGCGGGCGTTGACCAGCAGCAGGTCGCAGGGTTCTTTGCCGCGCGCGGTCCTTATAAAGTCACCTGTCTGCATGTTCGCTCACCTAAACCAGTGGTTGCCGGCCGATTGCCCGGACAGTAGTTTTTTAATGTACCAGAATTTTTAACCTATTAATTTCAAAGCCGCAATGGTGCTATGAGAGAAACGTCACCGGACAGGGTGATTTTGTTCCGTCCTAACTAAAATGCAATTTCCGCTAGTTGGAAGAAATCCTGGACAAACGCCCCCGGATGAGGTATTTTTATGGTCATATCAGACTTCATGCCAGGGGTATTTGTGTTGAACCTATCAGAGGTCATTGTCCGTCCGGTCGATCGGCCGGAAGAGCCGCGTTTTAAGCAACTGATGCAACAGCATCACTATCTGGGAGCCCTGGCCAAGATCAGCGAAACCCTATGGTATGTGGCCACCTGGGCTGAGCAATGGGTGGCTCTTTTGAGTTTTTCAGCGGCCGCCTTGAAGTGCGGCGCACGGGATCGTTGGATCGGATGGGACGTTCGCCATCGCTACGATCGGCTCAAGCTGCTCACCAATAATAGCCGGTTTCTGATTCTGCCCGACTGGCATGTTCCGAATCTAGGCTCCCGCATCCTATCGATGTGCCAAAAGCGACTGCCGGCTGATTGGCAGGCGAACTTCGGCCACCGGCTGCTGCTCGTGGAGAGCTTTGTGGATCCGCAACGGTTCCGGGGCACCATCTATAAGGCCGCCAATTGGATCTATGTCGGCGACACCAAGGGCTTTTATCGCACTCGCCAGGGCTACAGCGCTACGGCCGGCTCGCCGAAGAGGCTCTTTGTCAAAGCCTTAACCCCCGATGCCCAACGGCTGCTATCGCAGCCGATCCTCGAACCCACTTGCCGTACAGGAGGGAGCAAACTCATGCTGCGTGCCCAGCAGATGCAATCCTTGCCCGAGTTCTTTAAAGACATCCCCGACCCCCGTCGCGCTCAAGGCCAACGGCATCGGCTGGCAACGGTGTTGGCCATCGCCGCCGGTGCGATCCTCTGTGGTATGCGCGGTTATCTGGCGATCTCGGATTGGGCCAACAACCTGAGCCAACAAGCTCGCCAGCGCTTCGGCTGCCGCTACCGAAACAAACGCTTTATCGTGCCCAGTCTATCCATCATCCGCGATGTACTGATTCGCGTGGAGCCCGTACATCTGGACCAGGCCTTACAGCGCTGGAACCGCGCCTATGCTCAAGACGACCAAAGTCTAGCTATCGATGGTAAAACCATGTGCAACGCCATCGACGAGCAGGGCTATCAAACTCACATCATGAGCGTCGTGGGACATCAAAGCAAGAGCTGCTACACCCAAAAAAAGTCGGCACCCTGCCGGTAGCGGCGAGCGATGAGCTCAAACGCACCAACGAAATCAAAACCGCTATCCCTCTGCTGGATGCGATCGATATTCAGAACAAAGATATTACCGCCGATGCCCTTCTCACCCAGCGCCACTTTGCCGACTACCTCGTCCCCAAGCGCAACGCCCATTACCACTTCACTGTCAAAAACAACCAGCCCGGTCTTTTTCAAGACATTGCCCTATTTTTTAACGACCGCCAGAGCCCGGATTTTGTGCTGACCGACACCCCGGATCACGGCCGAATCGAAATCCGCAAAATCTGGACCACCACCGAACTAAACCACTATCTGAACTTCCCGCACATCGCACAGGCCTTTATTATCCAGCGCGAGTCCATCGAGAAAAAAACCGGTGAATCCTCCAGTGACATCGCCTATGGCATCACCAGCCGCAGCCCTGAACAAGCCGATCCTCAGCGGCTGCTGGCTACCAACCGGGGCCACTGGTGTATCGAAAACAGCTGTCATTATATCCTCGACTGGAACTATGACGAGGACCGCAGCCGTATCCGCACCGGCTACGGCCCAGAGAATATCACCCGACTGCGCCGCTTCGCCATCAGTGTCATCAAATCCAAAAGGGTGCGCAGCGTCGCACAGAAAATGCGACAGCTCATGGGCAATGTGCGCCTGGTATTTGATTATCTGCACATGACTGAAAACTCATGCACCGCTGCCTTCCCAAATTAGAACAAATTTACCGTGTGCGTTCTTCCCGGACACGCGACAACCATTGTCGATGAAACGAGCAAGCACCCGTTCCTCAACAAGACGCCTTTCGCCAACGAGGTGCGTCACCAGACGTCCTGCTATCGCATGCCGCGTCAGTGTCGACCGGTTAAGGCCGCAGATACGAGCAGCCTCCTCCATCGTCAAAACCCTCCTATCCAAAGCGCAGACACCACTCCCACCACGGCCATTACACCCGCACTCCGGAAATCCAATGCCTGAATTGCACTCTATCATCGAAAACCTCCTGTAAACGGTTGGCGCGAGATATCGCGCATTGATCCGGGTGCGGATGGATCAGGGAGATCGGAAGGGGTTCAACCTCGATTCCATTGACGCAATCACTGGCGGGTTATAGGCCGTGTTGGCACAGGGAGTGGTCGGCGGCAGTTTGGATTTAACTTTCCAGACTTCAAAGCAGCAGTTCTTCATGGCAGTCCCTCTTTTTTCAAGGTGGCCGACCGGAAAGCCGGGAAAAATTCCTCACTATGAGCCGTGCTACAGAAAGTATTCTGGTTGCGGGTACGACGCGTCGTACTTCTTTAAAATATCCCCAACACTGACTACGAAATGGTTAAACTCGTTTTCGAGATCCTCCAGGTCCTCCTTGGGAGCTTGAATCTGAACGGTCTGCGCCACTTTCCGAAAGGCTTCCACAGCCTTTGCCCCTTTCCGGATGCAAGCTGTAATATCAGCAAGCTGGCAACCAGAGCTACTTTTCGCCGTGCGGTTATAAATTGCCAAATGGTAAGCGGCTAATTTCTGCGTGTCGCTCGCCTTCATGCGGCTGAGGCTAATGAGCATACGCTTTGGAATTTTGGGATGCTTGAGGGCATCATCGAGTACTTCCTTGGGTAGGGTACTGATAGATTTGGTGTCGCTCACTATCTGTTTGGAAACATCAAGAATCCGGGCAATCCCGGTCAGCTTGAATTTGTACTTCTCAGTCAGCGTGCGAATGCAAAACGACTCTACCACCGGGTGACTGTCTCTTCGCCCGAATTCATCCGAAAGCTGCAACAACTCCAAAGGGGGCGAGCCCTTGAAGATGAAGCATTCTGCTTCCGGAATCTGCAGGACCTGGTAAGCGTAGATCTGCCTGCCACCGGATAGTGCATGAATAACCCCTCCGACCTCTTGCGCGATGATTCCACGGCCAAGCTTCAACTGATCCCGGACCCGAAAGATTTCCTGATGATTGGCCATGAGCTGAACAGCCGTGGTATTGAGCATGTCGATAGTAGCTTTTTTCACTGTAAATTTCATTTGCCGGGCCTTTCCTAATCGTGTTCTGTTCAAGGCCCCCTACCTCGGAAATTGCATATGTCAAGCTATCAATGCCGAAAGATGATCGCCACGCCAAACTTTAACGGCAAAAAGGTTGGAGTTGCTGGCTTTTCTATATGCCGTCTCCCGCATGCGACGCCTGTCCCACCGCAAACAATCGCCCAGGTGGTTTTGACCAACCGCGACCGAAACGCAATCGTCCAAACTTTCCTACCGACCCGCTCTTCGCCCTCAATCGGTCCCACCATGTGGCGTCTGCCCCACCGCAAACAATCGCCCGCGGGGTTCCGACCAACCGCGACCGAAACGTAATCGCCCGAAACTTTTCTACCGACCCTATCTTCGCCCGCGATCGGTTTCGCTATGCGGCGTCTGCTCCACCGCAAACAATCGCCCGGGTGGTTCCGACGAACCCAGGACCAAGCCCAACCAGCTTTCGATCAGTTCGCATCTGTGCGTCCCCGCAATCCCATCATCTCGCTGTTCCACCGAACCCGTGCGGCAATCGATTTCATTTTTCCCTATTGGCACCCTCGGATGCTCGCGAGACTTGAACCAAACGCGGAGTGATCGGCGGAGTATTTATGGGGTGGCAATTTGCTATCGCAACGGGGAGGCTTTGGGCGAGCTTCTATAGGGCAGCGCAATCGAGGAACCCATGATCAAAATCGCCAAAGCAGAAACTGCCCTGTTCGGCGGCCGCTCGGAGTTGCCGCTCTGAAGGAGATGACCACCGCAACCCACCATGAGCCTCCATGTACAAGGGATGCCCGCCTCGGGCACCGCTTGCGATCCCCCTTGATCAAAGGCAGGCGAGAGGGCGGCCGGTTACTGGTCCGCAGACCTCTAATTTTCCACCAATCCGCAATACGGACGGGTCTGTCCATCCGAACCGGTGGATTGGCCAGAGCGTGGCCCCTCCGAGTCACCTCCAGGCCATCAACTGGACACCGACCGGCCATTTCCCGGCCAAAGTGGTCAGGACTGTCCACCCCCTCCGGACAAGCTTCATGCCTGGGTGAGAGGGGCTATGACCTGGGAAATCGATCCTCCCGTTGGCAGTTGTGACCGGATGCAGGTTCGGCACATTGTCCCACTTGCTGCCCAGTATCCGCTGGAAACTTCAGCTAAAAATAACTGCCCGAAAGTCATTGCGTCCTCGGCTAAAAATTGCGTCCTATGCAGCGAAGCGTAAGGCAACCCCTTGAAAATCCTTTTCCCGCATACATTTCGTTTGAGGCTATCGATCACCAACATGAAAAATTGGTACTCACCGAATAGCAGTTTGTCCTATGCGTATATATTATTTATTATCTTCCTTGGACACGTCCTATCTTCGAGTCCATGGAAAAGGAGGCCGGTTAGGATTGAGCAGGGATAGATCGGGGCTATCAGACCTGCCATCGTTTTCGCTTGCGCTTGGGGCCAACGAATAGCAAGCGCCAGCCGCACGGCAGACACCGCCGGATTGGGGAACGTCTCCGACGCTCCTTGTACCTACCCTCCCAACTCCTCCATTTCCTCGATTCGCCTGTCCTTGTTCAGGCACTTCTCCTCAGCCCGATAGCAACAGCTCCAACTCCAGTATTTGGTAGTCTCTCATTCGCCCTCCTGGCTTGGAGGCGGGGTCGGAGATCCAGACCGGGGCATCCCGATACCTGTTGAGATGTGGATGGCGAGCAGAAGGACCTCATGTACCAAGTCCCAAGCCCTCCAGCCTATCGGGCCGACCCATCTGCGCAGGATCGAAAGACCAAGACTGCACCAGAGCAACACCCACCCGTTATCCTGGGGGAGTTGCGATGCTTGACTATGTTCTCCTGCCCACACACGTATGGATGTCACGATACAGTAGCCGAGAAACGCGGCTGCCAGAACCTTGAAAAGGGTTTTAAAAGCATGTCGGACGATCATGGGCCCCCTTTCATTTTGGAGTAGTCTTGGAAACCAATTCTATCCGATTTTTCTATCCTACGCTGGTAGTTTCATTCTGAACACCTGCCACTACTTCAAGAACGGCTTTGGCGCATCTTATCTTTCCACACTAGTTCCTCCGCCGTTCCAGATTGGTCAACTCGAACTGCCAACTTGGTTACTTGTTGAAAGTTCCGAAATGCAATCATGGACAGGTATGTTAGTACCGATCCAGACCTCCATAAAAAGGATCGAAAATGAAAAGGTTATTTGTGATCGCATTCGAATTGGAAATGAAAAAGAATTGCACTACACAGCGGAAAACCGCAAAATCACCACGCAAACCCAAGTCGAATCCGGTGTGTCCATTATGCAGACAGGAACTGTCTAACGCGAAGAAAGCAAAATGAGACGGAATCAGGATTGAATACAAAATGGATGGTGCCCGGTCCGCTCCAATTGCTTGGCGGGGCATGTTGCAAATGTCCTTGCGAATGGTGTTGCGGGACACTCGAAAATCGTTGATCGTATGACGAATCGACTTGCCATCGAGGTGAATCGCCTATTGGATCTTGCGAACCGGAGTGCAGGGCAGAATTCGATCTACACGGCCTTTCAGAGGACGCTCTCTGCAATGCGCCTGCATTCGAACAGGTCGAGCCCTGAATTGTCGAGCTAGTTAGAGGAAAAACCCTGATCGGCTACAATATTGATTTCAACTTACGATTCTTGGGAGACCGTGTGCGAGCTGCCATTGCAAGTGCAGTTGATTGCATGATTGAGTTCGCTAAATACAACGATGAGGTACCCCTCGCTGCATGACCCGTACAAGCGCTTGTGCTTGGCATCCCACGAACAAACGGTGGTTAGCGTAGTCCGACGCCATCGGGTAGTTGCTCTTCAAGTCGGGCAGCGACCACGAAGCGATAGGCTTCTTCTTTTCCCTGTCTATGACCACTATCTGTGATATAGGTAGTCGCGGTAGGTTCGTTGGTTAGAGCCTGATTACGCCTCGGCTCTTGTTGCCCAATAGTACTTTTTTCCACCGCGTTTAGGGCGATGTATACGATGAAGGCTGCTCTCGATATCGGTGTGCTAAGCGTCATCGTCCTGATGATGGTGACTGTCGGGATGGAGTTGGAGGGACGGCAGTTCCGCGCTGTGGCAAAAAGCAAAACCTTGCTGCTCCTGACCATGGCCGCTCAAACGATTATTTTGCCAATGCTCGGATTCGGGTTGGCGCACGCCATGGCCCTGCCTCCGCATATCAGCGCTGGACTTATGCTGGTTGCGGCTTGTCCGATCGGCGACATAGCAAACTTTTACATCATGCTGGCCCGAGTCAACTTGGCCTTTTCGGTCACCCTGAATTCACTAACCATCTTGCTTGCGCCCGCGACGATGGCGATCGTATTTGAGGTATACCACCACTTGTTGGGAGCAACCTTCGAGTTTGCGGTGCCGACCGGAAGCATCTTTCTACTGCTAATCCTAACGCTAATTCTACCGCTGCTCACAGGCTTGGCCATCCGCCGCGTCAAACCCGCGTTCGTCGCAAGCCACGGTGGCACCTTACGGCGAATAGTCCTCATAGGAATAGTCTACCTGCTTGTGACCGTCATTCTGACACAGCGTGAGCAGTTCGTGGCGGAGTGGCAGCAGACGGCGGCGGCTGCCGCTGCATTCATTGGATTTGCCTTTGCTGTAGGCATGGTACTGGCGTGGCTATTCCGGCTCTCTCAAGATGACTGCCTCACTATCGGCATTGGGTTCGCCGTTCGTAACGTGGCGATGGCCACGGCCATTGCATTCACGCTGCTGGAGCGATTAGAATACGGTGTGTTCGCTGTGGTATATTTTCTGACCGAAGTCCCCCTGTTACTGGCTGCGGTTGGTGTTTACCGGAAACGAGGAACGCTCTCAACACAACGAACAGCCACGACCCCGCCACCTTCGTGATGCGAGGCTGCGATTGGAAGACGACGTGCAAAAAGAACTCGAAGTCAAGTTGCGGTTTGAAACCCTATTGGCGGATCTCGCTACCAGTTTTATCGGACTCCCGGCCGACCAAGTGGATGGCGCAATTGAAAGCGCCCAGCGCCGCATTGTTGAGGCGCTCGGGCTGGACCGGAGCACCCTGTTCCAGCTCAACCCGAACGGTGAAATGGAACTCACCCACTTATGGGTAAGGCCTGGGATGCAGCCCTGGCCCGCAAAGCTCCTTGCAAGAGAAAGGTTCCCATGGGGCTTTGGCAAGGTGGTGCTACAGGGAGAGATAGTACGAATCCCAAGTGTCAACGATCTTCCACCCGACGCGGCGCGGGACCAACAGACCCTTCGAGAGCATGGGCAGAAGTCGACGATCTGCTTTCCTCTTGCAACCGGAGGACCCGTGTTCGGTGGCTTGGCATTCGGCACTCTGGTCGAGGAGATGCACTGGACGGATGCCATGGTAGCCCGCCTGAACTTAGTGGCGGTTCTGTTTGCAAACACCCTGGCGCGGCGGCGCAGTGAAGAAAGCCTCCATCAGGCTCTCGCCGAGGTGCAGCGGTTGACGGAGCAGCTTCGCCAAGAGAAGGTGTACCTCCAAGAGGAGGTCGAGGCTTTGCACGGTCACGGCGAGATCATCGGCGACAGCCCCGCCCTCCGCAAAGTACTGGCTGAGGCAGATCGCGTGGCCCCGACCGATGCTACCGTACTTCTCACGGGTGAGACGGGAACCGGGAAGGAACTGCTGGCCAAGAGGATCCATGGATTAAGCCGCCGCAAAGACCGGGTAATGATCAAAGTCAATTGTGCGGCCCTGTCCCCGACCCTGATCGAATCCGAGCTGTTCGGCCGCGAGAAGGGAGCTTACACCGGGGCTTTGAGTCGGCAGGCTGGTCGCTTCGAGGTTGCTAATGGCTCGACCCTTTTCCTCGATGAGGTTGCGGAGCTGCCGCTCGATCTTCAGGCCAAACTCCTGCGGGTCCTTCAGGACGGGCAATTAGAGCGGATAGGTAGTACTAAGACGATCAATACCGATGTTCGCATTATCGCAGCCTCAAACCGTGATCTGGCCAAGGCTGTCGCCGAGGGGAGCTTCCGCTCAGACCTCTACTACCGACTTAGCGCCTTTCCCATCATTGTGCCCTCTCTTCGCGATCGCGTGGAGGACATCCCGGCGCTCGCCTGGGCTTTTGCAAAGCAGACAGGCATCGCACTCGGCAAACCTTTGGAACGCATCCCGCAGGAGACAATCTCAAAACTCCAGAGCTATACATGGCCCGGCAACATCCGTGAGCTTCGCAACTTTATCGAACGCAGCATCATACTCGGGAATTCATCGACCTTAAAGCTGCCGCCCATCGATACGAAGATAGAGTCGCAGCAGTGCGCTTCGTTGACGCGCGACGATGCTGAACGGGCGCATATACTTGATGTGCTGAAGCGCACCAAGTGGCGCATCCGGGGGACTGGCGGTGCGGCCGAAATCTTGGGACTAAAAGCAACCACCCTGGAAGCGCGTATCAAAAAGCTGGGACTACTGCGCCCCGTATAAGCCTCCAATTTTCATGTTGGAGAACTCCATTATTTTGGAGATTGTTTTCAAGGTTCCCTTTCTCTCCCTGCCTGCATAACCTATCCAACCATCTTAATTAAAAAGACAATTTATCGATACCAGGTTAAGCTTCATTCTTGGCCCACGAATTGCGTTCACGATTTCAGGTTTCACCATGGATAGGAGCGAACCGCCATGATCGTATGCACCATTGTGCTCACCGTGTCTGAAATCAATCGGCTTAAGGTGGTCACCTCCCTCCTTCCAGTGATCGGGTCGACCCGGGTTCAGCCGGGTTGTCGGGTTTGCTCCTTGCTCGCTGATGTAGACGACGCTCGGACTCTCGTCCTCTGGGAAGAGTGGGATACGCAGCAGGATCTGGACCGCCATCTGCGTTCAACAGATTACCGCCTGGTATTGGCGGCGATCGAGTTGTCACAGGAAGTGCCGAGGATGGTCTTCGACACCGTGGAGACTCGATCGGGTCTTGAAATGGTCGAAGCGGTGCGGTTGCCGGGGTAAGATACCCCGGAGGCGTTCAACAATTTCGTGAACTCCGGTTGGGAGGTCGGGGTCAACTCAATGGCGGAAGCAAAGACCAAGACCGAGGGCGGCGCTCTGGCAGGTGCCGTCACCCCATCTAAAGGGGTTAAAATGCACCAGCTTGATGAGGAGGGGCTCATCGTCGGCGTCAGCCTCACCGCCGCGAAGTACTACAAGGACAAAGACCTTAACTGAGGCGCAATGGTAGCAAAACCAATGAAAGGAGATCGGTATGAGAACTGGTTTTAGAGCATGGCTCGTTTTGCTTGCCGTGGCGGCTGTGCTGGTGCTGGTCGCAGGACCGGCATCGGCGCAACAGAAGCCCAATTTCGTCTTCATAATGGGTGATGACATCGGCATGTGGAACATTGGAGCCTACCATCGTGGAATGATGGCTGGGCGGACGCCGAATCTCGACAAACTCGCTAAAGAGGGGATGCTCTTCACCGACTATTATGCGGAAGCGAGTTGCACGGCGGGTCGTGCCAACTTCATCACCGGCCAGTTGCCCATTCGCACTGGCATGACCACCGTTGGCCAAGCGGGGGCCAAGACCGGGCTTCCTGCGGAAGCCTGCACCATTGCCACTGCGCTTAAATCGCTTGGCTATGCCACCGGACAGTTCGGCAAGAATCATCTTGGCGACTTGAATGAATTTCTGCCTACCGTCCACGGTTTCGACGAGTTCTTTGGCTACCTCTATCACCTCGATGCGATGGAAGATCCGGCGCATCCCAACTATCCGCAGAACCTATTGAACGTCGTCGGACCACGCAACATGGTGCATAGCTGGGCAACGGATAAGGATGACCCGACCGAGATGCCTCGCTGGGGCAAGATCGGCAAGCAGAAGATCGAGGACGCAGGGACCCTCTATCCGAAGCGGATGGAAACCGTGGATGACGAGATCCGCGATTTCGCGCTCCGGTTCATGGATAAGGCGAAGAAGGATGGCAAACCGTTCTTCGTTTGGCTTAACCCGACACGCATGCACATCGTCACCCATCTCTCGCCAAAATACCAGGCGCTGCGTAACTCGGAGAACGGCTGGTCGGAACAGGAAGCCGGTATGGCCCAGTTGGACGATGATATTGGTTTGGTGCTGAAGAAGATCAAGGATATGGGCGAGGAGGAAAACACCATCGTTGTTTTCACCACCGACAACGGTACGGAAACATTCACTTGGCCTGATGGCGGGACGACCCCGTTCGCCCAGTGCAAAGGGACGATCATGGAGGGCGGCTTCCGCGCACCGGCCATCCTGCGCTGGCCCGGCAAGGTCCCGGCTGATACTGTGCAAAACGGTCTTATGTCGGGCCTGGACTGGTTCCCCACCTTCCTGGCTGCGGCCGGAAACCCGGACATTACCGAGCAGTTGCTTAAAGGTGTGAAACTTGGCGATCGCACCTATAAAAACCACTTGGATGGGTATAACCAGATGGCGATGATCACTGGCAAAGGCCCCTCAACTCGTCATGAAATCTTCTACCTCGGCGAAAGCACCGTCGGGGCAGTGCGCATTGACGACTACAAATTTCGATTTATTGATCAACCCCGAGGTTGGCTCGGTGAAAAGACCCATGTGGATGTGCCCTACATCACCAACCTGCGCTTAGATCCCTTCGAGCGCCAGGGTTGGCCCAACAACGGAACGGCGGAAGGGGCGCAGCAATATTTTGATTGGTTCAAGTTCCAGTTCTGGCGCTTTGTCTTTGTTCAGCAGTTGATAGGCAAGGAACTCCAGACCTTCCTCGAATACCCGCCGATGCAACGAGGGGCGAGTTTTAACCTCGACGCCGTAAAGGCCGAAATGGCCAAGAGGATGGCTCAGGCGCAGGCGGCGAGTAAGGGCCCCGGCAACTGAGCTTGTTCGCGTATGATCCAAGCGGGCTGCTCGCAAGAGCAGCCCGCGATCCTGGGGACAACTTTCCCAGAATACATTGGGACACGGTGTATGTATGAAAACGCCGGAAATTTTGATGGCTTCTTTGCTTGTTTTGGTTCTGATCGCGATGGGATTGCTAAGCCCATCGAGCGCAAATGCCCAATCCGCTGAAAGAGTACAAAGTGCTGTTGACATTCTGACCAACTCCTCCCGCCAGCCCCAGGAGCGGATCAGCGCGGCCAACGATCTGGCTGCGTTCGGCAAAGATTCTGAGCCAGCGACTCAAGCGCTGATACGAGCCATGTCAGGTGACCCCGTTCCCGGCGTTCGAACTGCCGCCGCTCTGGCGCTGGGTGCCTCTGCGTTTCCCTCTGCGGCTCCTATTCAAGCCGTGATTCAAGCCCTCGCCAACGACAGCAGTTCCCAAGTGCGCCTTGCGGCCGTGAAGGCCCTGAACATCCTTGGGGTTGATTCCGCTGCTACTGTTGAGGCACTTCATAACGCGGCACAGAATGATCCGAACCCCGTGGTCCGGCAGTCGGCGCAGGCGGTCTACAGCAGGCTGACTAACGATAGTTGATTACCGGGCCGCCATTACTGGAGAATTAAGGGATGACTGCACGCTTGACTCGCAAATCGGTGAGCATGTTGCTGCTTTTGATCGTTCTGGTCGCAGCCACTGGAATGCACGGCGTCCTGCGAGCGGCTGGTACAACCGATCTTGACGAGAAGGCCACAATTGGCGACCCCGACGAGCAAGCGATGATTGGTGACCCCGGCGAACAGGCGACGGTCAGCGATCCAGATGAGCAAGCGATGGTTGGCGACCCAAGTGAGCAGGCCACCATTAGCGATCCCGGGGAACAGGCGACGATCGGTGACCCAGGCGAGCAAAGCTCTATTGGTGATCCGGGGGAACAAGCCGCGATCGGTGATCCTGGTGAGCAGGCTACAATCGGTGATCCGGGGGAAAAAACAGCAATCGGCGACCCAGGTGAGCAGGCTACTATTGGCGACCCTGGGGAGAAGGCCGGGATGGGCGACTCGGATGAGAAAACAACAATTGGCGACCCCGGAGAGAAATCAAAATTATAACCCGATCAAGGTAACCAGATAATGGAGTGACCGCCATGTTGATGAGAGCCACTCTCTTCGCGATCATATCGCTGCCGCTGTTTGGCGCAGCTCTGGCAGCCTCGCTGCAAAACACAGACTCTCAAGCGTACGAGCTAGTGATTGCGGAACCCGGCAGGCCTGTGGCGAACTACCGCATTGTTGAAAATTCACAGGTCGAGATCTGCTTTCTCGGCTGCGAGATGACCCTGCTCTCCAGCGGGCAAACAGTCAGCGTCCGCCCAGGGGACACGGTCATGATCGATAGCGCGGTGATGACAGTCACAAGCAACAATTAAACTTCAGAGAGAAGGCTCCCAGCCTTTTTGCGGAGGTACGCCCATGAAATTGTTAGTGAAGAGCTTCCTAATTTTCCTTCTGCTTGGAACTACCGCGATAGCTGCTGATCCACTTGCATCTTGGAACGACACCGGTCCAAAGAAGGCGATAATTGAATTCGTGGAGCAAGTCACAAAGGAAACCTCTCCGAATTTCGTGCCGGTTTTAGAACGCATTGCTGTGTTCGACAACGATGGCACCCTCTGGGCCGAGCAGCCAATGTATTTTCAGGGCTTGTTCGCGCTCGACCGGGTAAAGGCTCTCGCACCGCAGCACCCCGAGTGGAAGACCAAAGAGCCCTTCGCCTCGCTTCTAAGGGGTGACCTGAAAACTGCATTTGCGGGCGGTGAGCGTGAGATGATGGAAGTCGTAATGGCAACCCACGCTGGCATGAGCACCGTGGAGTTTGAGAAGATTGTTCAAGACTGGCTTGCAACCGCCAAACACTCCAAGACCCACAAGCCATACACCGAAATGGTGTATCAACCAATGATTGAACTGCTCGCCTACCTTCGGGCAAACGGATTCAAGACGTTCATCGTTTCCGGCGGTGGTGTCGAGTTCATGCGACCATGGACTGAAAAGGTCTATGGCATCCCTCCCGAGCAGGTTGTCGGCAGCAGCATCAAGACAAAGTTTGAACTTCGGGAGGGAAAGCCGGTGTTGATGAGATTGGCTCAATTGAACTTCATCGACGACAAAGTGGGCAAGCCAATTGGGATCAATGAGCACATCGGCCGCCGTCCAATAGCAGCATTTGGCAATTCGGATGGCGACCTTCAGATGCTCCAGTGGACCACTGCCGGAACAGGTGCCCGGTTCGCACTCATAGTGCATCACACTGATGCAGAGCGCGAGTGGGCTTACGATCGCAAGTCCTCAGTCGGCCGTTTGGACAAGGCTCTCGATGAAGCCAAGGTTAAGGGTTGGACCATCGTGGATATGAAAAACGATTGGAAAACAGTCTTCCCATTCGAGAAGAACTAGCTGGGACAACGATTCAGAGGTGGCAGATGCGATTATCCCTACAACGTTACTTAGTTACTCACAAGCAGAGATACTAAGCGTTTGCGCCGATGCGACAGGTAGGCGCGATGGTTTTTACTCTGGACCCAACTGATCAGATTAATGAGGGTGGATAACGTATGCTTGCGCAATGGCAAGACCCGTTTCATAGGAAGCCTAAGCTGCGACAGCGTAATGGACGGTGCTTTTCTTCCCCAACCTGATTTTCAGGTGCCAGAGAAAGAAGTGGGCCAGCATGCACGTGAGGATGTGATGATGCCAGCCTCTAAACTTTCTGACTTCATAGTGGTCCAAGCCCAGTTCGGTTTTGGTCTCCTCGAAGCACTGCTCAATCGCCCAGCGCAGGCCACTGAGCCAGACCAGCGTTTTAAGGCGCCCAGCGCAGGAGGCGTTGGTGATGAAATAGGCGTACTCCGGGTCATCTCCAAGGGTTCGGCGGATGAGCAGCCACAGGCTTTTTTGCGGAAGACCGGCAACCGAGAGCATAATCCGACGCCGGGTGAACTCATAAACAATCGGCCCTTTGGTGCCCTCGGACACCTGACGGCGGTACCAGAAGGAAATAAGGTGTCACCCATTAAAGGGGTTGTCAAAAGAAAAAACACCTCCCCCTCCGGTCCGCACACGCAGAATCCCGTAGCTCCTCGGTACTGACTTTGGTACTGGCTGCTTCGACCCGTTCGCACCCGTCATTTCATTGGTTCGGTTGGCGATCAGCACCTGCTGATTCGCACCAGTCACCCATCTGGATTAAGGCCGTTGCATTTCGAATGAAGATCGAACTGCTGCCCTTGGCCGCTTGAGCGGTCCCCAGAAAATGATCGGTACCATGCGGCGTCCAAAATTTGCTTTGCACAAGCTGTGGTTGTGAGCCAACCCTTTTGTAGGCTCGCTGCATGGGCAAATCCGGAACAAAAGCAACCGATGCGCTTTGAACGGATGCCGCCGCTGCCAATCACATCTTGCGGTTGTCAGCCAACACCTATACCGGTTCACGGCGGCATCCGAACCTGTTATCCATAGAGTCGTTTCTCGTCAAAGGCGCTCTGGTCGCGCAGAATATAAAACGACGCCCGTGCCAGCTTATTCGCCAAGGCTTTGATGGCGACCACTTTCTTGGTTTTGGCGCACTTGCGTTGATGAAAGGCTTTCGCCCGGGGCGAATAGCGCACCGCATAGTTGGCCGCCTCGACATAGGCCCACGACAGATAGCGATTTCCGTTTTTGCGGTTGCCCGCTCCCTTTTTCTTGGTATTGGAGAGTTTTTGGCTTTTAACACACCGGCAGTAGGAGGCATAATTGCCGGCCTTGGCAAAGCGCCGAATATCGCCGACCTCCAGCATGATCGTCAGCGCCAGGATCTTGCCGATGCCGGGCATCGTTAGCAAAATCTCAAATTCCGGACGCAGCTTGACCTGCGGCAGTACCGCCTTTTCAATCGATCGAATCTGTTGGGTGAGAAACCCGATGGTCTCCACTTGAAAACGTGCCGTTAACCCCAGTTGCGGATCTGAAAATAGCGCCGCTGCTTCCGGCGGCGTCAGTTTCTTGATCGCATTGCCTGAGATGCCACGGCCACAACAGCGTTGCACCATGCTCTGCAAACTGAGAATGTGCGCCGTGCGGTGACGCACGAACAACAGCCGGCGGCGCAACAGGTCCCGGGACGGCCGCTCGGCCTTGGGGTAGATATAGCCTTCTGGCAGAATGCCAAGCTGCAACAGCTGCGCCAGCCAGAACGCGTCCCATTTGTCGTCGGTATGCTTGAGCCCTTCGTATTGCCGAATGGCTGAGGGGTTGGCCAGATGCATCCGATAGCCTTGCTCCTGCAATCCGTCGACCAGCCAGTACCAGTTGTAGGTGGACTCGACCACCACCCCCGAGAGCTCTTCCTTGAAGGGCTGCAAAGCCGTCAGGATGTGATCCAGTGAATTGGGCAGCCGCTTGGAATAAAGCCTTCGTTGCTGCTCGTCGATCACGGCCAGGTAACAATTGCTTGAATGCAGATCGATTCCGGCGTAAGTTTGCATGGGCACCTCCTAAATCCAAAGGGTTAGTCTTGCTGGTTCCATAGCATGAATCGCTATGGATAGGGAGGTGCCTTCTCTTTTTACTTCTTTATCTTCTTTTTAGAAGTAATTGCCAACAAACCATTACCTCTCAAACCCCTTTATATGATTATCACATCTCGATTGGTGATTAAATAGTCACTGTTCCAAATGTGACACCCCGACTCATGCTTGAACCAAGGATTAGAACGTCGGCTCCGCGACGCTCTAATCCTTTATTTGTTCGGCTCGTGAGTCAAAGGCGACTCCATGCGAGAAAGGCATTGACTGCGGCCTGCGCAAGAACGAGCGCGACAAAATAGAGACTGCCAGCACCAGATAACGTGAACCCCCGTCGCTTATGATCTGATTCCCAGGTAGCCGGGATTTTGTCTTCTTTCAGTTTAAGGTATTCATTGAGTCTTTCAATTCTCTTGCCAAATTGTGCGATCGCCAGCAAGAATATTGCCGGAAACGTGAGAATCGCGATCCAGATGGCCACAATAGCCGGTTTATTTGTTTTGATCTTGTCAGCGTCGGCTGCAAGTAATGCCGCGAATACGAAACCTGACAACGTGATCTGCCAGCCCATCAATGTGTGATGAAATTGCTGGTAGTACATGGCCAATGCGCGAATTTCCGTTTTCATAATTTATCTCGCCGAACAGAAAGTTCACCGGGAAGCCCGTTTTTTTGGCGATCCGGTGGGACGCCTTGTTCGGCCTGCTGATTTCTCTGCTATGCTAATCAGAGACCGAAGAGCCTCATTGACGGCTTCCTCGCTGGAAAACACCTCCGCCACATCAGGGCTTAGGAGTACGAGATTGGTGCCCTTGCGGTAGGAATCAAAGTGCTTGCCACGAACTCCCACGCCAAGGTCTTCCCGCTTATACGCAGGACGTAGCTCATCCGATGGTTTACCCTTCCTCATAGATCACCTTTTCTTTGCGGCCCATTAGCCGTGCACTTATAATTCTGGTTCGATCTTTGCGTTCGATATGAGAGACGACAATAAGCCGTCCTTGCAGCGATAGGCCAAAAGTCAAATGCCTTTCTTCGCCTCCAGAATGATCAGGATCCTCAAATGTTATGGCCAAAGGATCTCCGAAGACCGTGGCCGCCTCCTGAAATGAAACCCCATGTTTCTTCAGATTCGCCGAAGCTTTCTTGAGGTCCCATTCAAATCTCACAGTGGCTCTCCTACCCCTAATTATATCCCAACCGGCGTGCTAATGTACGAAATTATTTGGGGTCGAACTCAGAGCTAACCAGCGGCGGATTGCGGCCTGAGCTCTACAGAATGTCCGAAAAATTCATCAAATGTTCTGATGTTGTAAAGGGCCCCGGTAATAGCCGTCTGGTTGAGCGCCGGGTTATGAGCCCTTTCGGGTGCTCCGTTTCCCAACGGCAAGTCCAGGTCCGTACTGCTTTTCGAGACGCCTTTGAGCGAGTTCTATTGCCTCAGGATAGTCTTTCTCCTCGCACCATTCTACATGAACGTTTTCACCACGCATTCCGCAAACAATGACAACCCGGCGATCATTCGAATAGAGTCTTTCCTTTGCCTGCCGTATCATTTCGATCAGCCACTCTGCGTCACGTGAGCGAAACTCCGACCATAAATTCGGGTTAGAACGAAGAAAAACTTTCAAAAGCTGTCTATAGGGTTTAATATTATGGCCAAGTGAACGATTCCACGCAACTTGCGCGAGCAAAAGTGCAGTGTGAGCGGCTTCCGAAGATGGAATGGCTTGGGGAGCGCGAAAACACATAAGTGCCAGTTCTTTAATGATTTCGGACAGTTTTGGCATAACAGTAAACCCGTAAAATTCGCCAATTCATGGATGGCGCATAACGCTGCGCTTCAGCGGCGTGCGGCTTTTTGCGCGTCCGACTGAAAACGCCTTGTTAGGGCTCTTTGTTTTCGTGCAAAAAATCTCCATCTTCATACAGTGGCCGGAGAAACAGCTTTGGTATGGTCAGGCGATACCCTTTGGCCGCCTCTTTAAGGGCATGATAGATTGGATCGCGGAGCGACGAATCGTCTTCTGAGACCCAGCGACCATCAGGATTGATAAAGTAAAACGCGCTTACATCGTAGGCTTCCAGATCCTGAGCGCGTCGATACTGAAGACGTATTTCTAAAATGTTGTGCTGGGGCGGAGCCTCAAGGCGGGCGTTTCTCTCCAACCAGCCTTTCTGGAAATTCACAACCTTCGTGCCACGTGGCGCAATGGTTTCAAAAAAAGCATCATTGCCGGAATATCCTAGTATAGCGACCATCTTTCCTGCACTGGGCGAGTACCGGAGCGAATGCATAGTGACTGCGACTTGAATAGCGTCCACAGGTCCTCGATTGGTCAATACTACATGCGGCGGGAAGCCAGCTATTTCCCGAAACCGTGCATTGATCCTCACATCAGGCCTGAAATCTAATTTTGCAAGGATTCGCGACTGGTCACGAGCCAAATGAGCTGTGGATGCTGACCAAGCTGCGACCGCAAAAGCCAAGACCGAAAGCCATTTGCTCCAATTCTGCCGGAAATGATTCCAAACGGCTTGGAAAAGCTTCTTCTGCGTCAAAACAGGTGTTCCTGATGGATCGAGGATAGTACTCATGCCTTTCGCTTTGCCCTAACCATTTATTAACTTGGTATTTCGCCCTGATAATTTGATATCAGGCTGGTTTTCTGCATTTTTGCCCTGTGCTTGTTATCAGTCATTCATCACCGAGGGCCCTGAAAGGCATCGTGGCCACTGCCACACACAACCGGGCCATGAACGCGCATGTTTTGCCCTATATGCGCGTGCGGCGTCAAGCTACAGGAGCACCGATCAACAGCAAATACCGTTGTGTAATGCTGAAGCTTCTGTGGCGTAGGTTTTGCCTAAGCGCTCTTTATTCCACCACGGCCAGCGAGTAACTCGTGCTGCGGCCACCGCCGGCGTCTCGGACGAGGATGCCGCGTTTGACAAGATCGGTAATGTCCCGCAGGGCCGTGTCGGGTGACGACTTAGTAAGCGCCGCCCATTTGGACGAGGTGAGCTTGCCCTCAAGGCCGTCCAGCAAGCGGTTGATGACCTTGCGCTGGCGCTCATTGAGCGATTGGTCCTTGATCGCTTCCCAGAAGCGTGCCTTGCGCAGGACGCCGGAGAGCGTGTTCTCCGCTCCTTCTATCGCGTGGTCGAGGCAGCCGAGAAACCATTCCAACCATACGGTGATGTCAAGATCGCTCTTCTGCGTGGTTTCCAGGACGTTGTAGTAGGCATTGCGCTCCAGCCGGATCTGGGCGGACATGCTGTAGAAGCGCTGCGCGCTTTGTTCCGAGCGCGCGAGTGCCATGTCGGCTATGGCGCGCGCAATGCGCCCGTTGCCATCATCGAAGGGATGGATGGTGACGAGCCACAAGTGGGCCAGCGCCGCCTTCAGAACGGGATCGAGCACGCCCTCATGGTTGAACCACTTTAGAAAGGCGGACATCTCCGCTTCGAGGCGCGTCGCACGGGGAGCTACGTAATGTACCCGCTCGCGTCCGATCGGACCGGAGACCACCCGCATTGGGCCGGAGCCGTCGTCGCGCCACGCGCCGGAAATGATCCTGGTCATGCCGCTGCGCCCGGTGGGGAACAGGGCGGCGTGCCATGCGAACAGGCGCTCCTCGGTAAGGGGCTCGGCATATTTCTGAGTGGCATCGAGCATCATCTCGACCACTCCCTCCGTACGCCGGTCGGCAGGTGCCGACGCGCCGATGTCCAGGCCCAGCCTTCGCGCGATCGAGGACCGCACCTGGTCCCTGTTCAGGGTTTCGCCTTCGATCTCGCTTGATTTGAGAACATCCTCAGTGAGCGTTGCCAGAACGGCCTCGGCGCGCAGGTCGAATCCCAGCGCTTCCATACGGCCGATCAGGCGGCCCTGCCGGTGGCGGACAGGCGCAAGATGCCGCGCCGCCAAGCCCTCGTCCCACCGGAAGCGCGGCCATTCCTGCAATTCATGTATGTAGGTTGTCATTCTCCGCACCTTATGCGGAGATTAATCGAACTAATCTCCGCAGCCGGCGAAATAGGTGACGTCGGCGAGCTCCTGAAGTCATTCCTGCGATGCGAACGCTTGGCGAATCCGCTGAATCTGCCGTGCATGGTTGTCGAAATGGGCGATCAAGAATTCGAGCGTCTCGGCGGCATCCATTGGCCCGCCGAAGGGGTGGCGAAAGACCGGGAGGGCCTCTTCAGCGGGCTGGATGGCGTTCAGGGTCTGCTGCATGCGCCGGCGTGCGTGTTGCCACCGTTCCAATAGCTCGCCGAGCGCCGGCTCGCCGGAAGGTTCGAGCTCCTTCGCCGGAACGTCCACCGGGACGTCCTGGTTCATGGCGAAGAGCACCATCCGGATGGCGGAGGGTGATCCGGCTTCCTGGGGCGGGCGCTGGCCGTTCAGGGCCTGCTCCATTTCAGCGGCGATCCCCTCCTCTGAAACGACTACATGCTCGAGCGTCATCAGGATGGACCAGCGCTGCGGGCCGGGCCGGAAGCCGATCTCCGCCTGCGGCAGCGCGGACAGCCCGGCTTCCAGCTCGCGCCGTTTGTGCTCCAGGGAGTCGAACGATGTTCGAAGAGGAGTCATCATAGGTATGGGCTTTCTTGCGGCAGGCCGGTTATATCAACGGGCCTGAAATTGAATGGACTGGACAGTGAAAACCCCTCCTGTCCTCCCTTTTCCAAAGGAAGGGAATTTCCCTTTGATTCCATCCGACATGGACGGCGAAACGGCCGGGTCCCGCCGGTCAGTCGCTATCGAGAAAGCGCTTGATCGCATCGGCGGCCTTGGCGATCGCGCCCACGCCGTCCAAGTGGCCGCCGTCGCCCTCGATCACGAAGAGCTCCGCCCGTCCGCCCTGGGCCTTGAAGCGCTCCAGCGCCCGCTTCGATAGCTCCGGCGGGAAGATGACGTCGCTCGCCGCCGGAACGAAGAGGATCTTGGCCTTGATGCCTTTTACTTCCTCATCCGTCAGCCGGTAGAGCTGGTTCGCCTTGGACATGTAGATCATGTTGTTGGCGTCGGTGGTCTTGGCGCGGGCCGCGCCGGCGCTGTTCAGCGTGGATTCGATGCTGAACTGGTTGCCCAGCGCCGCGGCGGGGTCCTTCTTTTCGTCGGCCGGCTTGTAGCCAAAGGTCTTCTCGGCCCAGCCCCAGTGGCGGGCGGTGAGCGTGACGATCTTGAGCGCCTGCGCCACGCCGTCGACGGGCTCCTCCCGGCCGTAGTAGTCGCCGTTGTTCCAGCGAGGGTCAAGCCGGATGGGCGTGACCCACACGTCCAGCAGGCCGACCACATAGGGATGGATGTCGAAGCCCGGGCCGATCACGTGGATCACGCGGCCGACGAAATCCGGGTAGAGCGCGGCCCACTCCATTGCCTGGACGGAGCCGCCGGAGGCGCCCGCAGCCGCAACCAGCTTCTTCACGCCGAGCGAGTCGAGCAGTGCCTTGTGTACGCGCACGGAGTCGCGCATCGTCACCACCGGGAACTTCAATCCGTAGGGCTTGCCGGTAGCCGGATCGATGGACGACGGCCCGGTGGTGACGACGTTCGGGTCCTTGCTGTTGAGGTTGGCAAAGGTGTCCGCGCTGACGACAAAGTATTTGTCGGTGTCGATCGCCTTGCCGGGCCCGATGATGGGGTTCCAGTAGCCCGGCAGCACGTCGCTTTCCTTGTACTTGCCCGCCGCATGCGAGGTGCCGGAATAGAAATGGGCGATGAACACGGCGTTGTCGCCACGGGCATTCAGCTGGCCGTAGGTCTCGTACCCCAGGCGCACGTTGCCGATCGCCTGGCCGGCAACGGTGGTGTAGGACGGCAGCGTGAAGGTTTTCTTCTCGACCAGGCCTACTTCCTGGGCCCCGGCAATCGAGCCGATCCACAGAAACAAAAGCAGTGCGGATGCCGAAACAAAAAGGGTGCGCGCGTTCGTTCGAGTATGGTGCAGCATGGTGACCTCCTCCGACACGCCGGTCCGGGGAGAACTCCGCATGCCGACCGGCAGGTGTCATGGCAAGCGCAGGCGGAGTAAGAACGGTTGGTCAGCCACGGTCACGGTTTTCACGGGATTCGCGGCCCAGGGCAGAGCAGCAGGAATGGTCAACCGGCACCTCGGGCGCCATGCGATCCCAACATACGGAAAAGATTTAAAGAAGAGCCATCGACGGCCAGCATATAGCATCGGCGGGAGAACAGAGTCAAGAAAGGCTGATGGCGACGGCCTATCTGCTGACGGTTCTTTTCTTTGAT
>CAVOWH010000006.1:0-474324 GCA_963700055.1 uncultured delta proteobacterium
AGGCTGCAGCTACCGGGTCCCACGTCCAGTTGGACGTCTCGAAGTCCTGGAAAATGAAACGGGCGTCTGCGTAACACTTCGGGGTGTCGCTCCAGACATACCAGTCCCGCCAGGGGCTGCCGGGTTTGGCACGGCGGGCGCGCTGGAACCAGGCATGCTGGTCGGAGGTATGGTTGACCACCAGCTCCGAGATCACCCGCAGGCCGCGGCGGTGGGCGGCCGCCAGGAATTTTTTAAAATCCCGCAGGTTGCCGTAGGCCGGGTGGATGTTGCGGTAGTCGGCGATGTCGTAGCCGTCGTCGCGCAGCGGGTTCGGGCAAAATGGCATCAGCCAGATGGCGGAGACCCCGAGGTCCTGAAGGTAATCCAGCTTTTGGGTGAGGCCCTGGAAATCGCCGACGCCGTCATCGTCGCTGTCGTAGAAACTCTTCACATGAAGCTGGTAGATGACGGCGTCCTTGAACCAGAGCGGATCGTCGCCTACGCCTACAACGTCCGGGAAGATTTTGGTCATACGATGGCCTTTACAAGAAATAGTCGAAATCGTGCTCGGTTCGAATCTTTTTGCGAATCCGGAAGATGTGGGCCGGCATCACCTGGGGATTCGGCTCGATGAAATTGCGGGGCGAGTGCCACAGGTAGCGTGCCTCGCTCAAGAGGTCGTGGACCTGGAAAGCCTTGTCGGTGTCGAGTCCCAGGTCGGAGATCGGCAGCTGCAGCCAGCCGGAGTGCGTGTGGTGCGGATCTAAGTTCACGACCGTCAGTATGACGTTGGAGAAATCCGCCGTGTGTTTACTGTAGCAGATCAACTGCTCGTTGTCGACCGGATGGAATCGCAGGCTGCGATCGCCGTGAAGCGCAGGGTTCTCGCACCGGATGCGGTTAACGCGGGCAATGAGTTCACTGAGGCTATCAGGGGAGTCTATGTCCCAGGTTCGGATCTCGTATTTTTCAGAGTTCAGGTATTCTTCGCTGCCCGGTTCCCGCGGCCGGTCTTCGCACAGTTCGAACGCCGGCCCATAGATGCCATAGTTCGCTTCCAGCGTCGCCGCCAGAATCAACCGGGCGGTGAAGGCCGGACGGCCGCCGGTCTGGAGATATTCCGTCAGAATGTCCGGGGTGTTCGGCCACAGGTTGGGACGAAAGAACTCGATCACCTCCGTTTGAACGAGTTCGGAAAAATATTTTTTGAGCTCCCAGGCCGAGTGTCGCCAGGCGAAATAGGTGTAGGACTGGCTGAACCCGAGTTTGGCCAAGCGCTGCATGATCTTCGGCCGGGTGAACGCCTCCGCAAGAAAAATCACCTCGGGGTGGGACTGTTTGACTTCGCCGATCAGCCACTCCCAGAAGCCGAAAGGCTTGGTGTGGGGGTTGTCCACCCGGAAGATCCGGATGCCATGTTCGATCCAGAACCGGACGACGCGCAGCAGCTCGTCCATGAGCGCTCGGCGCTCGGCGCATTCGAAGTGGAGCGGATAGATGTCTTCGTATTTCTTCGGCGGGTTTTCGGCGTACTGGATGGAGCCGTCCGGGCGCTGCCGGAACCATTCCGGGTGCTCGCGGATATACGGGTGATCCGGGCTGCACTGAAACGCCAGATCCATGGCGACGTCCACTCCGAGGGACGTGGCCCGCCGGACGAGCTTGCGAAAATCATCCAGGGTGCCCAGCTCGGAATGGATCGCCGTGTGCCCCCCCCCGGCGGCCCCGATGGCCCAGGGACTGCCGGGATCGCCCGGTCCGCAGACCGGCGAGTTGTTGCGACCCTTGCGGTGAGTGGTCCCGATCGGGTGGATGGGCGGAAGATAGAGCACGTCAAAACCCATGTCGGATATATAGGGCAACCTGGCCTCGCAGTCGGCAAAGGTGCCGTGGGCCCCCGGCGTCGGGCTGCAGGACCGCGGGAACATTTCGTACCAAGTGCTGAAGCGGGCCTTGGCCGGATCTACCACCACCGCAAGGGTCTTTGGGTAAAAGGTCATCTGGAAGCGATCCGGCAGGCATCCCTCCATGCGCACCAGCAGCTTGGGGTCGAGCGCCAGCCGGGCCCTGGTTTCCTGGCTGCGATTGGAACGCAGCTCCCTCGCGCAGGCAGCGAGCCAGGCCTGCTGCGGCGCCGGAGCCCGCGCCAGCGTTTCTTCGACCAGCGCGGCGCCGATCAACAAATCCACGGCGACATCCTGTCCGGCTTCAAGGCGCTTGGCCAAATCCCGCCGCCAGCTCTTAAACCGATCCAGCCAGGCGCATAGGGTGTAGACATAGCGGCCGAGTTCGGTAACCTTAAAGGAGGCCTTCCACTTGTCGTTGGGGAAGCCCTTCAGAAGAGCGGCATGCCAGCGGGTCGAGCGCTCATGACGAAACAGCAAAAGCCCTGAGATCGCATCATGGCCGTCCGTGATGATGTCGGCGCGCACCTTGACCTTTTCACCTAAGGCGCGTTTGATGGGAAACCGCCCACTGTCGATTTCCGGCCGCACCCGGTCGATGATCACCCGTTGAATCGTCGTGTTTTCGGTCATGCTTTCAACCCCAGTTTGAGTTTACTTTTGCTCCGCCGCCATGCGGAGCGGAGGTGCACTGCCATCCTTGGCGGCGCCGAAATAAAGCGTGCGATGCGGGAACGGTATTTCGATTCCGAGTTCATCAAAGCGCTTCTTCATCCGGCGGTTGAACTCCCGGCCCACCGACCACTGCTTGATCGGCCGCGTTTTGATGCGCGCCTTGATGATGACCGCGGAATCCGCAAACTGGTCCACTCCCAGCACATCGAGCGGTTCCAGGATTTCCTGGCCGAATTCAGGCTCGGAACGCATGTCCTCGACGATCGTTCGGCACACGGCAGCGACCTGATCGGTGTCTTCCCGGTACGCGACCCCGATGTCGATCAGATAATAAGAGTACCCTTTGGTCATGTTGGTGACCGTGTCCACCGAGCTAAACGGAATGGTGTGCACATTGCCTGACAGGTCCCGAAGCCGAATGGACCGGATCGACATGTCCTCTACAAGGCCACCGATTCCGGCCACCTGAACCACATCTCCGACGGCCACCGCATCTTCCAGCAAAATGAAGACACCGGTGATAATGTCCTGCACGAGCTTCTGGGCGCCGAAGCCGACGGCCAGGCCGATGATGCCTGCGCCGGCCAGTAGGGGGCCGATGTGGACTCCAAGCTCGGAGAGCACGATGAGCGCCACGATGATGCTGAGCACCATCAAAAGCGCTTTGCGCATCAGCGGCAGCAGGGTGCGGGCGCGGGAGCCCTGCCCGGACGTCTTGCCGCATTTCTCCGATTCAGCCAGATAACGCTCGGTGGCGATGTTTACGGCCTCCCAGATCGCCACGGCGACGCCCACCACCAAAAAGATGCTGAAGAAAACGCTCAGAATGCGCTGCCCGACGGGTGTTGCCAGCCAACTATAGGCATCCACCTTCCAGGCCTCCAGAACCGAAAGAATCACGATCAGGAAGACCGCGCCGCGGATGATGGCTAAGATTGCCGGGACGTAGCTTTTGACACGTCGTCTCAGCGATGGGAATTTCCGGTAGGGCTCCTCGCCGACGGTCCACACGCGTTCGGCGGCACGGTTGAGGCCTTTGAGCAACAGCCATGGGGCCAGCACGACCAGCACGGACAGAAGCGTGCTGCGCGCTAAATAGATCAACCCGCCTTCGATCCGCTGCCACCAGATAATGAAAAGGCCCAACAGGTAAATGATGACGATCATGTGCCAGACAGCTGCCAGACTGCGGCGGACCGACTGACTGATGGCGCCAGGTGCGTATGGAAGATCCCCGCCTTGAATCCACCCGGCAACCGCCAAGCGGTTCTTCAGAATGAAGACGATCAGCATGACCGTCAGGATCAGACCCAGCAGATTCATCAATCCCGTAAATCCGCGCGGCGGAAGTCCAAACAGGATGGCGATGCTAGCCAGGAGGTAGCCGACGAGGGCGACGGTCACCAGCCGGCGAACCCATACGAACTGGGACTGGGCGGATTCGGAGCCGAGCGGCGCCAGTCTCAAAGATGGAACCGACGGCGCCAGCACCATGCGAGTCAGAATCATCAGAACCCGGCCGGTAAAGTAGGCAGCGAACACCTGGAAGGCGACTTTTCCGATTGCGTCGCCGGGTTGCAGGACAAAGAAAACGGCTATAGCTGCGGTGGTAAAGGTCGCCAGGGCACAGAGCCTCAGCGCGGCTCTGGCTAAGGACAGCGTCAGACGGTTCACCAGGGTCTCCTGCGCCCGCTCCTCGAGACGTTTTCGAAGTCCGGCGAGCGCCCGCACAACCAGAAACTCCACCAGCCAGGCGACTCCGAAAATCCATACGAACGGCAGGGCCTTCTTGGCATTCCGGCTCAGCTTTGCAGGGTCCGAAATCTCTTGGCGGACCCAGTCTTCCACCGCCAGGCGATTGGGAAAATAGCGGCCAATCCCTGACAAGGTTTGAGAGGTTTCTGCCATGGTTTTCGTAGCTGCTTCGGCCAGCCGCTCGCTGAGAGGCCTTTCCGGCACAGGCTGGGCTCTTTGTTTTTGCAGCGCAATCAGTGCACGGATGTCGCTGAGCAACTTCGCGCGGCCCTGATCGCTCTCGATAGTTGCCGCCAGAGCTTCCAACGTTTCCACGTCAGACGAATCAACCGCGCCCGAAACTGGTTTGATCGACACCGCATCCTGAGCGAATGCCGGTCCGGCAGCGATCGCGGGCAACATGCAGAACAGCCCCGCCATCACCCAACCCAGGGCAGATTTTTGGAACATCCAGTTTATCTTGATGATCAATGGCATCTCCCACTTTTCGGATCAGTTACAAAATGAACAAATCAAAACTATTCAGCGCTTGGGGGCTAGAGTAGGCATGAGCTCACTGCCACCGCTTCATGCCGGCCGGGAAAAATTTCTGGATGGAATATTAAGGATTACCTGACCAAAGGTGCGAAATTTTCGCAGGCAGGATTGGGTTCGATGGAGGCACGCTAATTTAATGCTCCGCCTGCTCCTAGTTTCAACAGATCCCAGCAAACTAGTGAGGGATTCACAACAAAAAGGAAAACATCATCCAGATCCCAAAATGTGGCGGCGTCTGTGAAGGCTATCGACTGGGCTCAACCGGCGCGGATGCTGAACAATATTCGGACCACGTGAATTCGAGGCTGAATCCAAGTTCGGCATCCGAAAAAACACCGTTCGATAATGATACATGCATCCGCTGCAGCTTTTCAACACCGATATCGCACTAGGGTCTCCAGACTGAGGCATGTTCGCTATCCGCACCGGCGCCGCGGCTAACTCACGAAGGCTGCGCTTGTCGAGTGTACGCCCCCTGGCCATTTGATTCTCGATCCATAAGATCCTCGAGACGCTGTTTCGCCACCTGACGCACATTTTCGTCTTTCTCGTGTTGAATAACGCGTTTCAGCAGCTCTTTGTCCTTGCACGCGATGATGGCTTTTTCTCGAACCTTGGGGTCGGACCGCGCGATCTTGGGAATGAAGAAATCGCTGAATTTCATTATTTGCTCCTTTCGGTGGGTTGAGGGGTTTAGCGGGACGCTGGCCAAAGTCAGCAACAAAATGAACATCTGAAATTTTTTATGTAAGTAAACAATTACTTTATAATTTACAGATTCTTGAACTATTTGTCAAGCGCTTGCCACTCGAATTTTTTTTCACCCTCCATAGTGACTTCAAAGAACATGAGTTCATAAGATAAAAAAACGCCAATGCGCCGGCGATGTCTATTATGGCATCACCCGCCGAGTCTCCGAGCAAGCCGATGCCAAATGCCTTCTTACCAGCCACCGCAGGCATTGGAGCAATGAAAATAGCTGCTGTTATATCCTCAACTCGAAATTCAAGAAGCTTCTGGTTGGCTTTGTACCTGACATGTTTGACTTCAACCCCGAGCTTGCTTTACATTGACCACATCCTCATATGCCATCTCCCCATGAGAGCATTGATGATCCCAAACGTAAGGGTTCCAATAACACTTAGGATGATCAGTGCAGGAATAGTGGCAATTGCCCACTTGACCATAAGAATGACCATAGATCCAAACGGGATCTTGATGTCGGTTACAACTACTTTTCCATCGTCTGTTGCCATTTTGGTTGCCTCCTAATAAACCATGTTAAAGATTGATTGCTGCCCTCAGTTTTCCAGAACAATGAGAAGCCCCTTTTATTTATTCAAGGCGTTATCGCAAGCATGTCGTTTATCGTTTTGAAATTCTCACCGGTCATGATACAGAAAAGAGCCAAAAAAAACTTTCACCTCCCTACTGAAGCGTTCTTGATGATGGATACCACAGCTAGGCCAAACATTACATCCAATCGTCTGGGGACGTTCGGGGGCGTCTTTACTCCTTCCATCTTGACGATTTTAGGCGTCATCATGTTCATGCGCGCCGGCTTCGTCATCGGGCAGTCCGGCATCCTGCATGCACTGCTGATTCTTTTTCTTGCAAAAAGTATTACCACGCTCACCGCCCTGTCCATTTCCGCGGTTTCCACCAACACTCCCGTCGCCGGCGGCGGGGCGTATTTCCTGATATCAAGATCCCTCGGTCCTGAGTTCGGCGGCGCCATCGGACTTGCCCTGTTCTGCGCGCAAGCCGTCTCAGTGCCGTTTTACACGCTCGGGTTCACGGAAGCGCTGGTGAGAACTTTTCCCGACATGGCCGCCCATTTTCGAACCATCGCCCTGGCGACCGGTCTCTTTCTTTTCCTGATCTCCTGGGTCGGGGCCGGTTGGGCCATCAAAACCCAGTACGTGATCATGGCGTTTCTGGCACTGTCGATCGTCGCGTTTCTCGGCGGGGCAGCCGTGAATTTTAAAATGGACCTGTTCGGGGAGAATTGGCCTGCAGTCTACGCATCTCACGAAATGTCCTTCTGGACCATGTTCGCGATATACTTCCCTGCGGTGACCGGTATCATGGCGGGAGTGAACATGTCAGGGGATCTCAAGGATCCGGCGCGCTCGATCCCCGTGGGAACTCTGGCTGCGGTCGGTACTGGTTTCCTTGTCTACCTGGTGCAGATCGTTCTCGTCGGCGGCGCACAAACACGCCTTCAGCTGATAGACAGCTCGTTTGAAACACTCTGCCGGCAGGCCCTTTTCGGTTCCGGTTTCCTGGTGGTTGCTGGTGTTTTTGCCGCCACACTGTCCAGCGCCATCGGCTCTTTCCTGGGGGCGCCGCGCGTTCTGCAGGCGGTTGCCCGGGATGACCTTTTCCGGGCGCTGCGCCCCTTCGCAAAAGGGTCGTCGCGGAGCGACGAACCGCATCGAGCCCTTCTTTTGACACTGGCCGTAACGGTAGCGATCATCTTCTATGCCAGCGAGGATTCCGGAGGCGGCGCATTTAACGTAATCGCGGCCATCGTCACCATGTTCTTTCTATACACCTACGGGATGATCAATCTGGCAGCGTTTGTCGAGTCCGCTGCCGGAAACCCATCCTTCCGGCCGCGCTTTCGTTACTACCATTGGAGTTCTGCGGGATTGGGGGCCGCCGCTTGCGTTGGTACAGCGTTTTTGATCGATGCCATCGCGGCCATGCTGGCCGTCGTCATCATCGCTCTGATCTATGCGGCCCTGCGCCGCAAGATTCTAAAAGTTCGTTTCGGTGATGCTCGCTGGGGTTTCGTCTACTCGCGGGTGAGGGCCAATCTGCTCAAGCTGTCGACAATGCCTTCGCACCCTAAAAACTGGCGGCCCATTATTCTTGTTCTCACCGGCAACCCCGATGAACGGCTCACCATGGCGGCCTTTGCTCTCTGGATAGGTGAGGAGCGGGGCCTCGTAACCCTCGCCCGCGTTTTGGTCGGCGAACTGGATGAGCTTGCCCGGCACCGTGAAACCGCCATCATCCAACTCAATAAATTTCTGGCTGAAAATGACTTCAGAGCCCTCTCCACTGTGGTGGTCTTCAAGAGCCTCGACGACGGTCTCAACGCCCTCATTCAGGCACACCCGGTCAGCCCGCTGCAACCGAACACCGTCATGATGGGATGGTCGGATGACCCGGAGCGCTGCGATTCTTTTGTGGAGATTCTGAATTCGGTCAAGCTGCTGAACAAAAGCCTGATTCTGGTGAGAGACGGCGGCCTGCATAATGTGCAAGGAAAGCGAAGGATCGACATCTGGTGGCGAGGAAAAGAGAACGGTTCTCTGATGATGCTCATAACTCATTTGTTGACCTTGAACCAAGAATGGTCGGGCGCTTCGGTCAGACTGTTGCGGCTCATTCAGGAGGAGGCCGGACGTAAACCGGCGACCGAAGCGCTGGAGCAACTGCTGGATGCGGCTCGAGTCGCCGGTGAAGCCGCGGTCATCGTCTCCGAGGAAGATTTTGCTGAAGTCCTCCACCGCCATTCCAAAAATGCCTCGGTGCTTCTGCTTGGCTTTAACGTGCCCGAGATCAGCTCGTCCAGCGAATTTCAACGTCGTTTTGACGCCATGCTCGAAGGTCTGCCGACGACTCTCATGGTGTGTTCGTCGGGTGAGGCGGACGTTCTGGCATAACGGCCGACGGCTTACCCTTCCCGATAGGCAGGAAATCAAACTTTTCAGGTTTCAGCGATGAGCGCGGGGAGGGAGCGGGGTCAGGCTTCAACTTAAATCTGCCGCCGCCGGAACTGGTGGACGGCGAAAGATAGCGAAAGACGCTGTCCGTCGCGCTTCAGCGAATTACGGAATTCAACCCGGAGTTTCTGGTCGTCGCGCTCGGGCTTGACCCGGCCAAGGGCGACCCCACCGGGAGCTGGTCGCTGACCCCCCGGGATTTCGAAATCAATGGCCGCTTGATCGGCGAGTAGGAGCTTGCGGTGCTGGTGGTGCGGGAAGGGGGCTACCGCACCCGAACGCTTGGGGTTAATGCCAGACACTTTTTTCTGGGCCTGGCTGCCGCTCATTCAGTGGCGAGACCTCTGAAGCCTCGCCCTCCGTTCGCTCCCCCATTGAACCTTCAGGTGGCTGATTAAGTCCGCAACGCATCCCTGCCATTGTCTGCATCCACCCCAAGAATCTCTATTGATTTTTTAACTTCCCTTGACAATCTGGATTTCAGCAGATACTATATTAGTAAGTGTTAACATACTAAAAAAGCCCACCGGGGAGGGTCGCTCGGTCGGAAAAGGAGGCGTATCATGGCAGAGCAAATATTGACCCAAGAGGGTACGTCGAAGAGCAAATTCACGAATATTCTCCGCCAGGTTGTAAAATGGGCCGTTCTAGCGTTGTTGGTTTTCACCTGCATCATGGCAGCTTACCGGAAATTTGGTGGATGAATAGCGCTCATATTTGAAAAAGGGAGGGAATCGATATGACCGGATTTCCAACGATGAGCATCATTTTTGGGGTCATCTTTGCGCTGGTTGGATTGGCGCTGGCAGTCCTCCTGGGGCTAGCGCTTTACCCAGATAAGAAACACAGAAAGACTTCGGAGAGAGAACCTGCGCAAATGGTTGGGGAGGCGAAAAACCCTTAAGATTCAAACCTGATTCAATTGGCTTCTTTCGTTCAAACCTATACTGGTAAAGACCAGGCAGAGACAAGCAACCGGACCGGAAGGGGGCTTGTTATCAAGTTGCCCCCCAGGTGGCTTGGAAATTTTCAGCATAGATACGTTCTTTCCAACCTTATCTCCTCGGTTTCCACGATAGTATTGTTCCCGGTTACATCCGATTCGCAAATCCGATCGATTCAGGGTCACGACTTATGAATTTACTGATCTTTACAGATCTGGATGGTACTCTGCTTGACCATTTTGATTATTCTTATGAAGCCGCCAAGGCCGCGCTTGGCCGAATCCGCCATCAGCAGATACCGATGATCTTTATAACCAGCAAGACCCGGCTGGAGATCGAACGGTTGCAGGCGGAAATGCAGATCCAGGAGCCGTTCATCTCTGAAAGTGGGGCGACTCTCTATTTCCCGAATGGCTATCGAGAATTTAAGATTAATAAGGGTTTTCGCCGGCCCCCTTACACGATAATCCAATTGGGAGCGGCTTACAGCGAAATCAGGCGGTTTATCTACTCGGTGAAGGAGCGCTTTAAAATAAAAGGGTTTGGTGATTTAAGCGTTGAAGAGATTGTGCAATTGACCGGGCTCTCGCAAGAGCAAGCGGCTATAGCCAAGCAGCGGGAATTCACTGAGCCTTTTTTCATCGAAGATGAAACAAAGCTCCCGGAGTTGGCTGCAATCGCAGCGTCTCGCGGATTTAAGATCACCGCTGGAGGCCGTTTTTTGCATTTGATTGGCATTCGGCAAGACAAAGGCCTTGCCGTCCGGCTGTGTGTCGATATATTTGATAAAAACACGGATGGTGGGATTGTCACGGTGGCATTGGGTGACAGCGCCAACGATATTTCGATGATGAAGAGTGTCGATATCCCCATTCTTCTCCCCCACGACGACGGCTCATATGAGGATATCAATCTCCCCAACCTCATCAAAGCGGATCTTCCGGGCAGCAGAGGGTGGAATAGCGCGGTTCTGAATGTATTCAGCAGCCTGCAGGAATAGAGACGAACCAAATGGATCCGATTTGATCTTCGTTGAAACGGGCGCTTGATTGCGAGGTTGAGGAGTTATCTACTGCGCATCCGCGAGAAAGGAACCGGACATGGCAGACTTCTGGCAGCATGGCCCGATCACCGTTCTACAACGGCTGAAGGATCGATCCCTGGAGGACCTTGAGAAGGAGATCAAGTCGATTGCTCGACGGAGAAAGATAGTGCTCCTGCTGCCGGCGCTGTTTTCGGAATTCGAAACACCTGCCATGCCTAAAATAATCGCTGAGCTGAAAGGGGTAAACTACCTTCACGCGGTCGTATTGTCTTTGGATCATGCCAGTGAAGAAGAGTTCAAAAGGGCACGGGAGAACATGTCAATCCTGACCTGCCCCGTGAAGGTCGTTTGGCATGACGGCCTGGGAATGCAGACGCTTTATCAGGAATTGCGGAAAAACGATTTCAGGCTGGCACACCCGGGCAAGGGTCAATCCGTATGGATGACGTTAGGCTACATCCTTTCCGAGCGGGACGTGTACGCGATTGCCACGCATGACTGCGATATCGTCAATTACAGCCGTGAAATGCTTGCCAGGCTGATCTACCCCGTTGTGCATCCAGCCACGGACTTTGAGTTCAGCAAAGGATACTACGCTCGGGTCACGGATCGGCTTTTCGGCCGGGTCACGCGCCTATTTTATACACCGTTAATCCGAACGCTGGAGCGCATTCTGGGACAGACCCCTTTTCTTTATTACCTGGACAATTTCCGATATGCACTCTCGGGGGAGTTCGCAATGATCGCAAGCCTGGCCATGGGCATCCGGATTTCTCCCACGTGGGGGCTTGAGGTATCACTGTTAAGCGAAATCTACCAGCGGGCTTCGGTCAACCGGATCTGTCAGGTGGAAATTGCCGAATACTACGAACACAAACATCAGGTGCTGGAAAAGAAAAAACCCAGCGAAGGGCTGATTCGTATGGCGTGCGACATCGCGAAGACCTTGTTTCGTGTCCTCTCCCAAGACGGGGTTGTGATGAGCGATGCATTTTTCCGCACCTTGCTTACAGCCTATATTCAGGAGGCGAGAATCGCTATCGAAAAGTACCACGCGTTGTCGTTGATCAACGGGCTTTCCTATGATCGGCATACTGAAATCGAGGCCGTTGAAGCTTTCGTCGAATCATTGCGCTGCGCGGTCAGTGAATTTGTGGAAGACCCTGTGGGTATTCCCATGCTGCCTGCCTGGGCTCGAGTTTCCGCCGCCATCCCCGATTTTCAAGACCGGCTCAACGCTTGTGTCGAGCGCGACAACACCACCCTGTGAGAATAGCCGTTCCAATAGCCGACTTCGGCAACGGTTCGATTGGCGATTAGCGCGTTCAACGCTTCGCCTCCCGCTATCCAACCTTCGCGCCCCAGCTTGCTTCGGGTCAGCCGGCTGCGCGCTTCCGATCCTCTTTGTCCCTTTGGATCTAACTTTCAGGCGCCTTCGGTTAATCGGATCTCCGCCCAGTTCCTCGATGTGATTCAGGGACCCTCCTTACGAATCGACCATTCGGATCCATGCCTGCCATTGCCAGCCGGGTTGACAATACAGCCGTCTTTATATAGTTAACGCAAACTAACGAAAAATGCCGCCGAATAACGGATATCTCACGCCAAAGGAGGGCCGGTGGAATTGAGCGGAATTAAATCACGGGGGTTTGGCAAGATCCTTGGAACCGCATTGATCATTTTATCATCCTTTGGTTGCGTGAACCCAACTATTGATAAGGCAACCGTTGGAATTCTCGCGCCTGAACCCGCTGCGGAGTCCCGATCCTCATCAGAACCTGCGCCAGTTCACAAAAGTGAAGAAGATAACCAACCCTTTGGGGAGGCAACGGCTTCAACAGAACCGCAGAAACCAGCTACCGAAGCTGAAGAAATAGATCCGCCACAACCGCCCGATGAACAAGGCGACACCGCCGAGTTCGATGAGCCGGTTTTAACGTATGATCACAAGGCGAGGGTGCTCAGGCGCTCCCTGCTTCTCTGCGAGCGCTCCCAGATCGAGTGGGAGCAAGGCGAACTCGAAAGCGCCATTGAGACGCTGGATCAAGCCTATGCACTTCTTTTGGAGGTGGACCCGGAAGATGACCCCGGTTTCTTGCAGGAAAAAGAGGATCTACGCATCGCCATCTCACGGCGCATGCTTGAAATCTATTCATCCCGTCTTGTCGCAGTGAACCGGAATGGTCGCAACGAGATCCCGGTTCCCATCAACCAACATGTTCAGGCTGAAATTGAAGCATTTACCACCGGCGGAGAGAAAGATTTTTTCCTCGCCGCCTATCGCCGGTCGGGAAGATTTCGGGCGCAGATAGAAGCAGCGTTGCAAGCGGCCGGTCTACCGACCGAACTGGCCTGGCTGCCGCTCGTTGAGAGCGGCTTCAAGGTTACCGCGCTTTCCTCCAAAAGAGCTTTGGGCCTCTGGCAGTTCATACCGTCAACCGGCTACCGGTACAATCTCAATCGCAACACGTACATTGACGAGCGCCTCGATGCGGAAAAATCCACGCGCGGCGCGATCGAATACCTCAAAGAGCTGCATGAAATGTTCGGTGACTGGACCACAGTGCTTGCTGCATATAATTGCGGCGAAAACCGCGTGCTCCGAATGATTCAAAGCCAACACATCAACTACCTCGATAATTTCTGGGATCTCTATGAGCGGTTGCCACGTGAGACGGCACGCTATGTGCCGCGCTTTTTGGCAACGTTGCATATCGTTCAAAACATCGAGAAATATGCTTTAAGCAATGTCGAAGTTGATTCTGCTTTGCAGTACGAAAGCGTTTCCTTGTCAAGACAGACCAGTCTAAGCAGTATTGCCCGGGCAACCGGAATAGACGGCGAGCTGCTGAAGGAATTGAATGCCGAGCTTCGTAGAGGAATTCTGCCGCCGGATGGTTACGATCTGCGAGTGCCCCTGGGAAGCGCAGATCTCGTCGCATCCTACACAAGCGATTTTCCGACCCACTCGGTGAGGTCGGATAGTACCGCAGAAAAGCATAAGGTTCGGAAAGGAGAAACCTTCTCTTCGATTGGCAAACGCTACGGGGTTTCAGTCAAAAGGCTTATGGCCGCAAACGGTATTTACAGAGCTAAAAGGCTTAAAGCCGGCGACGTCCTTCGCATACCGGGCGACGACGCGCATGCAGGACGGGCCATCGCCGCCGGAAGCTCCTCTCCAGCGAGGAAGGCGATCGAATATGTCGTGCGACCGGGAGATTCCTTGTACAAGATTGCCAAGCGATTCGCCACGACGACGGAACGAATCCGGCGTTTGAACAAAATGTCGACCACCAGCTTGTCCGTGGGGCAAATCCTGATAATTCAGCCCGTGGTATAATGGGTGCGGCCTATATTATGGCTGTTGCGCTCTCAAGCCGCCGATACAGCCGACCTTCCGTCACGATCGGCGTGATGGAGCCTGTCCCCTGCTCCGGGTCGGCGAGTGACGCTGCGCTGCCCCGGCGCGGCCACTTTTCTCCGCCTGGCCGCTATCATCCATGATACGCAGAAATCATCTGGCCCTATTCTTATGTCTTTCCATGCTCGGCCTTCTTGGGGCCCCAACGGCCGGGCCTGCCGCCGCACGGGGGCTGGCTGTCGTCAAGGGCATCCGTTACTGGTCCAATTCGAGCTACACCCGGGTCGTGGTTGATGCCGACCGAGAGGTCGACTTCATCCACCATCTGCTCAAGAAAGACCCGGATCTGAACAAACCCCCCAGGCTCTACGTGGACCTGAGCCGCAGCACCATCTCCGAGGGGTTGCAGACCAGCATTCCGATCAACGACGACCTGCTGAGCAATGCGCGCGCCGCCCGATACACTCCTGATTCGGTGCGGGTTGTGGTCGACATCAAGTCCTTCGACGCCTACCATGTTTTTTCACTGCGCGATCCGTTCCGTATCGTGATCGATGTTTGGGGAACGAACGGCGCCGCGCGGACGACCGCGGAGTCAGCCCAAGACTCCCGGTACGGCGGCCCCAGCGACCTCGGCAGCAGCAAGGTCCCGCGCGGGGCGCTCGCCAGGCAGCTGGCCCTCGGGGTTAGGCGAATCGTCGTCGATCCGGGACACGGCGGGAAGGATTTCGGCGCGCCGGGGTACATGCGGGGGATTCATGAAAAAGATGTGGTGTTGGCTATTGCCCAGCGCGTTGCCGCCAAGATCCGCGATGATCTCGGCATTGAAGCCGTACTCACCCGCACCGGTGATCGTTACCTCAGTCTGGAAGAGCGCACGGCCTTCGCCAACACCTGCCATGCAGACCTTTTTGTATCCATCCACACCAACGCTTCGCGCAACCCTCGGGCGCGTGGCATTGAAACCTATTTTTTAAATCTGGCGACCGACGACGAGTCGATTCGGGTTGCGGCCATGGAAAACGCGACATCCGCCAAGAATATCAGCGACTTGCACTCGATTCTGAACGATCTGCTGAAAAATGCCAAAATCAACGAGTCCCGGCATCTGGCCGAGCTTGTCCAGGATTCTCTGATTTCGAGAATGAATCAGCAGGGCTACCGCCGCATCGAAAACAAGGGGGTTAAACAAGCGCCCTTTTACGTGCTCATAGGAGCGCGGATGCCTTCAATTCTGGTGGAAACATCCTTTATCAGCAACCGAGAGGAATGCCGCCGTTTGGTTAAATCGGCTTACCAGAATCACTTGGCCGAATCTATCGTACAGGGCCTGCGAGGTTACATTAGAGCCATCGATCCGGTAGCCCTCCAATGAAACTCCGAAATGGTGCCACTTCTACTTTACGGTGAAACTTGCCGCTCCGAATACCTCACCGTTTGCATCCACCACCTCAATCGTCCAATTGCCTGGGCTGATGTTCTTAGCACTCCAATAGCGGCCCGAAGAATAGTTTACCGTCAAGGGCACCTCAAGGAGTTTCTGCCCGTCCTTGTACCAGACGTGTCGGACGGCTGCGGGAGGACTTTTGGTAGACAGCTTTGTCCAGCAGAAGACCCGGGAAACCGAGGCTTCGAATTCCCTGCCGGAACCGACCGGTTCTCTGGATTCAACACTTCGGGCAAAGACCAATCTGTCCAGCGTGACCGGTGAATCGGCCGAAGCGGCCAGGAGCGGCAAAGGAATGAAATATACACCGAAAATAAAGAATACTGCGGAAGTGTATGGCAACAAATGTTTCATCAGACCTCCTGCTGGGTTAAGGAATCAGCCCCTTCTTCACCGGCTGCGAAGTATAAAGACCGTCGAGCAGTCGCTGGCGAATCTCGCGCTAAGGTTCTCTTGAAATAATCCTTGAGCGAATCGGCGATCATGCCGTCGGATCCCGAGCGGCACTCGCTCGCTCAGACCCGTTTAACTAATCGGTGAAGATTCTGACTTAAAACCACCTCATTCACCATTACACCGACCACCGGCTCATTTGTGCCGGATGCCGCTGTCACTTGACGCACCGGACAATGACTCCTCACAGATTCTTATGAATTGACGCAGGAAGTCACTTGCAGAGTCTTATTTTATAGGCTAACATATACTAACATAAGTCTCGTGATCGATACAGTCAAGCCAAAATGAGGGGGCTGAGTGCGAAGAATCCTGCTTTTATTTATTCTGTCGACTGTAACTGTATTAGTCGTTTGGCCTTCAGCCTGTCAGGCTCAACCGCCTTTACGAAAAACTGAAGGACCGCAGTTCAAACTGCTCCAGGCCTTTATGTGTGAAGAGGTCATTGAGGGGGCACCTCAAGGACGCGGAATTGCATTTTCAGTGTCCAGGGGAACGGTCTGCTGTTATACGCTTATCGATGAAATTAAGGAAGATAGCGTACTTTACCATCACTGGCTTTCCCACGACAGATCAACCGCTAAATTTAAGCTCTCTCTGAAAAAGCCACGCTGGGCTACTTTTAGCAGCATTCAACTGCGTGAAGACGACAAAGGGCCTTGGCGAGTTGAAATAAAAGATGCCAAAGGAAGATTACTCAGAACCCTTAGATTCAGTGTCGTGGAATAAGTTGAGGAAATGCGCTTGGGCGGTTGGGTTCTGTAGCAGAGGAGCTCCGGCATCTGCCGCCAGGGACCGACATCCGCGTAAACAGAATGGGTCAGTACTGTCCGGTTAAGAATCAAACAATTTCAGTTGGTTGTCCGAGCTAGTAATTTCGGTTTTGTAGCTGCTCTGCGCGAAGGCTTGATACAAGGGCATTTTCTCAAAAAGAGTCAAGCTCAAAACCTGTAAAATTGTGTAGAGGCTCTCATCGATTTGCATGCGCTTTCGGACGATCGCCACCAGCACATAGACCGACACGGCGATCCAGATTTGGGTCTTCACCGCATTTTCCGAAGTCCCATAGAAGGCCTTGATGCGTAGATGTTCTTTGATCCACTTGAAGAACGTCTCCACCTGCCAGCGGCAGCGGTATAGATCTGCGATGGTCTTCGCCGGCAGGGTGAACTGGTTGGTAAGAAAGGTGAGGCGCTTGTTTCGCTGATCGTCATAGAATTTGACCCGGCGCAGTTTATCCGGGTAACTCTGGTTGCTGTAAAAGCCATCCAGGGTAACGATCTGGTCGCAGCGCACGCCGGTTTCTTTATCAACGGGGTTCGAGTACACGCGATGCAGATCGGTGTTGGATTTGCTGCGGATCACAAAGAAGGCTGGCGCCTGGTGCAGGGCATACAACCGTGCAAAATCCAGATAGCCGCGATCCATCACGTAGATCGCTCCTGGCTCCGGCACTAGTGTATCCAGGATATTCACGTCGTGCAGCTTGGCCTCGGTGATCATGATGAAAGCGGGGATACTGCCGCGCAGATCCAAAAGCGTATGCAGCTTTATACCGGCTTTGGTGGTCCGGAACCGTGCCCAGGGGAACAACGACAGGCAGAGGTCAATCGTGCTGGAGTCCAGGGCATAGACGGTCTCGGTGAGCTGGAGTCCAAAATCCTCTTTCAGATAGAGTGTGCGGGCCTCGTGAATGAGCTGTTGGGCAAAGTCGGCGTAGATGCGCCAGTCGCGACTCTCGTTGGCATCGGCCAGCGTGCTGCGTGAGACATTGCCGCGAAAGCCGGCGTGGTAGAGCTTCTCTTCAAGCGCGCGCAGGCAGCACTCAATATCCCGCAGACTTTCGCGGGAAGTCAACTGCGCAAAGGCCATGCAGAGAAACTGATCATAGCAAGAAAAGGAACGCATGCGGTAATTACCCTGGTACCGATTCACGCATCGACGGAACGTGTGCCTTGGAAGAAACTCCATCAGCTGAGAGAAGACGGTTTGCCCCTGAAGCATGGTTGGTGCTCCTTCCGTTCCGAATTTTTTCCAGAAGGAGTACCAAAGGGCTCAATCCAAATTCAAATCGATAACGCCCAAAATCGTTCGTATTGAAAGTAATAACATAGCGTTAAGGCCTAATCGGAAAATCTTAACCGGACAGTACTGAGAATGGGTATGAATCAAAAACCGATAGCTTTACGAAAACGCACTTTTTACTACTCGGACCCGGACTACACGCGGCCCTTGCTCCAAATTCCAAACGAGCGCCGGGAGCAGATGCTCGCACGTCTGAGGTTTCTTTACGGCGAAGAGCGGGCGAAGGCCTGGCTTTCTGAGCTGGAGCGCATCATTCAGGTCCATTGCGCCCACAAGCCGCCTGAGATGATCGACAAGGAGCGGCGCTACAATCCCACGGAGCGTTTTTCCGAAAGCGACATGGTGCTCATCACCTATGGGGATATCGTCCGCGGCGAGGGGGCTAGCCCGCTTTCGGTCCTGCATGAATTCGTCAACACCTGCAATTTCGGTGACATCAACACGATCCACCTGCTGCCCTTTTTCCCCTATTCATCGGACCGGGGCTTCGCCGTCGTGGATTTCAGCCGCGTGGATCCGAAACTTGGCACGTGGGAGGATATCCGCGAGAAAAAACGCCGCTACGATCTGATGTTCGATGCCGTACTCAACCACTGCTCGGCCCGCAGCGAAATGTTCCGCGAGTATGTGAACGGCAACCCCCATTATAATGACTTTTTCATTGCCTACGCCTCCCCTGACGAACTCACGGCCGACCAGCGCAGCAAGATTTTCCGCCCCCGGACCTCAGACATTCTGACGCGGTTCGACACCTTTCACGGCCCCCGATATGTCTGGACCACGTTTTCAGCCGATCAGGTTGATTTCAACTTCCGCAACCCCGAGGTGCTGCTGCGGATCATCGACGGGCTTCTCTTTTACGTCCGCCACGGGGCGGACATCCTGAGGCTGGACGCCGTCACCTACATTTGGGCCGAGCCGGGCACCGAGTGCGTCCACCTGCCGGAGACCCACGCCATCGTCAAGCTGATCCGTGACGTGCTGGAAACGGCCGCATCCGGTGTCGCCCTGATCACCGAGACCAACGTACCTCATGCCGACAACATTTCTTATTTCGGCGACGGTACGGACGAAGCCCATATGGTCTATAATTTCGCTTTGCCTCCGCTCGTCCTGCATACCTTCTACCGCGAGGACGCCACCGCTATTTCCCGCTGGGCCCAGGGTCTGCAGGCTCCTTCACCGACGACCACCTTTTTCAACATCCTCGACACCCATGACGGCATCGGCTTGATGGGGGTGAAGGGGATTCTGCGTGTGGAGGACATTGACTTCATCGTCCGCACGGCGCAAGAACGCGGTGCCAATGTTTCCTTCAAAATGAGTGCAGAGCAGCAAGTGGAGCCTTACGAGATCAACTCGACCTGGTGGAGCGCCCTCATGGCCGCCAAGAGCGATGAAGACATCGAATTCCAGGTCAAGCGCTACCTGGCTTCACGCAGTCTGGCACTGGTCATCCCCGGTGTCCCCGGCATTTATATCCATGGTGCGCTGGGAACCCCTAACGACTATCAGCGGGTTGAGGAGACCGGGGTCAAGCGCGAAGTGAACCGCGGGCTCATCGATGCGCAATATGTGGCTGCGGAAATGAAGATTCCCGGCTCCAAGCTTGCGATCATTAGCCGCCGCTCCGATCGTATTGCGTCTGCCCGAACCCGCCACCGCGGTTTCCATCCGAACGGTGCCCACCGGGTGTTGATGCTTTCGCCCCAGGTTTTTTCAATATTTCGCTCTTCTCCGGAAAACGATGCGCACGTTCTGGCGATGACCAATGTGAGTGACCGGCTCATCCGGCTGTCGATCCGGCTTGACGGTTTGCCGGTGCAAGCCTTGGGGTGGCGTGATCTGATCGCCGAGCGGAAATGGTCGGCAAGAGAGGGCGTCCTCCGAATCACCTTCCAGCCCTATGATATCGTTTGGCTTGAACCGACGGTTTAGCACTTTCCCAATTTGATCTGCCCCCCGAAAACTGAGCCAAATTTTAAGAGAGAACTTGCATAGTCAGTGGCCAGAATCAGGATCTGGGTATAAGTTGCAAGCAGATCAGTACCGAAAAGAATATCGGGAGATGCTGCGTGAAACGGAGATGACGCCGGCTTAACAGGCAAATAGGCGCAAAACCGCACGAAGTTTTTTGTGTTGGACGAAAACTGCTGCCGTTTTATCGGGAGCGAAGTGATTTAAAAGCCAACTCAAGGTGCGTATACGGCGATAAACCTGAATTAATCCGCGTTTGAAATTTTTCACCTTTTCTGACCGAATCTACCAAAAGCAGGTAAGCTGGGGCAGGACATGAAAGCGCTGCCTCAGTTTCGTATTACCCATACAGGTTTTCTATCCATAGTGTAAGCCTTAGGTCCATCAACAGAACTGTCTCAATGTTATTGAAAACTTTTTTGCAGTGGCATTATAAACGTAGTTGCCGATAGGGCTCGTGATCAGTATACCCTTCAGCTCCAGGAGTATACCACAAAGACATATCGTCAGCCGGATTAAGCGGCCAATTATTCCTCAATCGCTCAGGTAGGTCCGGATTGGTGATGAAGGGGCGGCCAAAAGCGGCGAGATCCGCATGACCTGCTACGAGTCGCTCTTCCGCTGTTTCCTTGATATAACCGCAATTGCCCATAATAATTCCGTCATATTCGGCCCGAAATTCAGCCAGCGTCATCGACTCACCTTGTTTATGAAAGCCGAAGGCCAGTCCATCCATGATATGGACATAGGCAAGATTGAGCCGATTGAGTTCTTTTATCGTGTAAAGATAGGTTTCGCGAAAATCAGGGCTGCCCATATCATTGAACACGCCGTTGGGTGAAAGTCGGATCCCCACCCGCTTTGACGGCCATACCTCCAGGACCACAGCCATTACTTCTTTGAGAAAACGATATTTATTCTCCAGGCTGCCTCCATAATGATCAGTCCTCATATTTGTTTTTGAGTCCAGGAATTGATTGATCAGGTAGCCATTAGCGCTATGGACTTCGACACCGCTGAAACCGGCTTCTTTGGCATTTGCCGCAGCGATGCGATAATCGTTCACAGTAGCCTTGATTTCCTCAACGCTTAAGGCCCGTGGAGTTTCAAAGTCTTTTTTCCCAAATGGGGTTCGAATCTGATCGCCATTTAGTTTGACCGCAGAGGCGGAAACCGGCAGCGCTCCATTGTGAAAATCGCTGTGTGACGCCCGGCCACAATGCCATAATTGCAGAAAAATCGGAGTGCCGGTGGGCTTCAGCTTTTGGGTGAGGATTCTCCAACCCTCCACCATCTTTTCGGTGTAGATGCCAGGTGAGCCGACCCAACCGTTGCCTCGTGCGGAAACAACGGTTGCCTCGGTGATGAGCAGACCGGCTGAAGCGCGTTGAAAATAGTATTCGGCCATTAGCTCATTCGGAATTCGTTCCACACCGGCCCGTCCCCTGGTCATTGGCGCTAAAACGATTCTGTTTTTAAGTTCAAAGTCTCCCATCTTTAATGGTTCAAACAGCTTATGTACAGTCATTATAATCTCCTGTGTTGTATGTAAGATTTAAAGGAGCAAGAAGGTCAGAATGTTGATAGCATAAGAAGCTAAACCAATATCTCATACCGGAAGGGGATCACCGATCTGGTGATTCCTGGCTAAGTATTTTAAACTATTGTACAAGGTTATTGTCCGTTCTCAGTGCGCTATAAACTATGACACAATGAAAGATGTGCAATAAGGGTTTGATTGGTTGGTATTGAAGGGTGGCCTTTCAGGCGGGGAATTTAGGATTGCCTGATCAAAGGTGCAAGACTTTCCAGTATTCAGATAAGTTGCGGGCCAGGCACGCAGTCCACCAAATCCTTAAAAACCAACCCTTTCATAATCCTGCCTTCGACAGTCATAGGCACATTTCAGAGGGTTTTCCGGGCATAGCCGCGACGCAGGAAGAATTGCTCGGCAGGGTGGTCAACAGGTAAAGCGACTGCACCCCCAGCCAAGCTTCAATTTTTTTCAGGAGCTCCTCTACCGTAGGCTTTTTTGTGTCCATTTGATTCTCTCCTTTATCGAACTCGTTTTTCGGATCACCGCGCCGACAAACGGTCGATGACGGCATCCACATACCGCGATTGAAGCAGGATGGATGCCAAGGATCGTTTGACCGGAGGCAAGCGCAGAATCACCCCTAGAATCGCAGCGAGCGCCCGGTGACTGTGCAACACCTGGTTGTCGAAAATCAGGTGCTGCAAGGTCCCTCTTTCAACAGCCATGACCACCGTGCGCTGGACCGTATCCAATGGGGTTAGCACTCGCTCGGGCCGGGGATCGAGGCTGATGGCGCCGGAAGGGCAATTCCGGACGCAAACCCCGCACCCCAGGCACATGTTCGGATCGACGGCGGCCGGGCCACTACCGCCATTTCCCGCAGCCGACAGGATCGCCCGCACGGGGCACACGTCGGCGCAGTGGCCGCAGCCCGTGCATCCCGCGGCATCGATGTGCGCGATGAAATTGGAGTGGATCGGGCGCAACAGGCCGAAACGTCGGATGGCCAGCATGGCCTCGCAGCAACATCCGCAGCAGTTGCAGATGAAATCGACGCCTCGGCGAACGTTTTCACCGAACTGGACCAGATTGTGGGCTTGAGCCTTCTCCAGCAAATCGATGCACTCCGGCGCATCGACACGCCGGGCATGCCCGTGTCGTATCAGGGAGGAGGCGGCCGTGCTGAATGTCATGCAAATGTTTTTGGGGGCGCTGCAATACCGACCCACGTGTTCCATCTTGTGGCGGCAATAGCAGAGGCTGATGCCGATGTGAGCGGCGCTCCGAATCACCGCGCTGGCCCGCTCGTAATCCAGCACATGCAGCGCGTGGGTTTCGGAAAGCGCCGATTCCTGCACGAATATCCGCCCCAGCGGCGTTTGGCCGTCCAAAAACAACGCCTTGACAAAGTCCTCTTCGACGTTGATGTATTGGTAGTACAACTCGCTCAGCGCTTTTTGATCGATGTCGTCGCGCACCCGCATCAGTGAAAATTCGAAGAACCCGGCCATGGGTGGGGGCAGACAATAATATATTTTCCCGTTTTGCGGCATATCAAGTAGTGTGGCCCTTTCGGCCAAATCATCCAGGATGTTGCGGGCCGATCCGGCGTCCAGCTTCCAAGCCCGGGCGGCCTCTTCCACCGTAAAGGGCCGGATAGGCAGGCGTGCCACCAGGTCGGCCTCTTTTTCGCTGAACAGCATATTCAAGATGGCAAAAAGCAGGTGCGAGGGCGGCGCTCCCTGAGGGAAGCGGTTCAAGCGATCGGAAAGCCGGGAATAGGCCGACTGGTTGTTCACATGCGCCATTTTTTCTCGATCCCCGGTTAAACGCGAACCTTAAGGCCTGAAGCGAGGACGTAGGGTGTCGCTGCCGTCTTGGGTCATGGCGATCTGCCAGACCTGGCTCAGGAAGAATAGAGGAGTTGGGGTCGCGGCGCAAGGGCAACCGCCTGATGCACAAGGTGGTTGAGATTGGACTTCCTAAACCAACCATTGGGCAGGATTTGATTAAAACCACGCAGGTGAAATAATCCAACAGTCACGCAATAGCCAAAATTTTTCAGCTTAACGGACCATATCCATCAAAACCAGAGTTTAGCTTGGGCAGTGAATCGGTTCACTACCCCAGCTTTTTTGTGACCGGTGAAATGATAGGGGCTGATTTTTTTTTAGATTACCTGACGAAAGGTGAAAACTTCACAAGTGATGCCATCCGGCGATTAAGGTGAAAATTCGGATGCCGGAACTTTGATACCTTAGCTGACCAAGTCCACCAAACCGAAGTGACCTCATCCAATTAGCGAGAAGGGCTCTTTTCTTTTTACTTTATTCCCCGCCTTCCTTTAGCGGCTCGATGCATGCCTTTGAGTTGTTCTCAACCCGGTTGACCAGCCTTGATACTGGATAGCGCTTGAGTTCCATCACATATCCGGTTCTCAGCAGTTCTTCGATTTTGGCAGGCTCCTTGTTATCGGGATCAAGCCAAGCATTAAAAGTTTCCGGCGTGAGTATCAATGGCATGCGGTTGTGTATGTCCGTTACCGACTCGCTGGCTTCCGTGGTGATGATCGTGCATGACTTGTAGGGGCCGGCTTCCGGGGGCGCTTCCTTGTCCTCCCAAATCTCGTACAGGCCCGCAAATGCCAAGGGCTCACCGGAAGGCAGGCAGAAAAAGTAAGGCTGCTTGCTCCCTGATTTACCGGACCACTCAAAGAACCCGTCTGCGGGGATTAGGCACCGACGATGCTTCAAAGCGGCTTTGAATGCGGGCTTTGACGCCAAGGTTTCCACACGTGCATTGATCATTCTGGAGCCGATGGAGGTATCCTTGGCCCAAAAAGGCACCAAGCCCCAGTGGCGCTTCTTGATGTGTCTCTCGTCCTCGTGCTGGATGATGACGGGTATTTCCTGAGTGGGAGCGACGTTGTAGTTTGGCGGGATCTCAAACGATGGCGGGAGTGCGTTAAAGTAGCGTTCAAGCTCACGTGAAAGGCTGTAACGTGCAAAGCGTCCGCACATAAATTCGATCCGTTGCGCCAGGATTACCAAAGAAAAGAGGTGGCCAGCTAAAAGGAGGGGAAACTGACCACCCCGGATTACAAGACAGTCTTGATGTCGAAAGCGGATAGTGAGTGACTTTCGGCATCTACAACCATCTTTTCAATCCATCCGGAATGTGGGGCTTGCAGGGATTGGTGTCAACTGTGCTGGTTTAGAAATTTCTGAGATCCCCAGACCCGATGTAAACCCTCCTGCGCGCCGCCCCGTCTAACCGGGGTAAATTCAACGGGAACAGGAGGGCATGATGAAAACCAACATTCTGAAAATATTCGCTATTGTAACCCTTATGATTTTTATTGGTGCTGGAGTCTCTCTGGCAGATGGTTGGAAAGGTGATAACGGCAAACGAGGTCACGCCCATGGCCACTATAAGCATGGGGGATATCCGCATTACCAGTATTGTGCGTCCAGGCCGGTTTATGTCGAGCATCATTACCGCCCCGTTGTAGTGGAACGGCATTATTACCCGGCGCCGGTTTATTATACGGCTCCTGCACCGAGCGGTTTCTTCTTCGGGATGTCTGTTGCGGACGCCGGGTCGGCGTTCAGTTTCGGTATGAGTGGGCGGTAAGGTAAGGAATACTGGGACAATCCCAGTAAGGTGAAGCTTGAGGGTAAACGCGACGAATCCAAAAAGAGGTTAAGTCCAAATAAAATTTTTATTTAAAAACAGTTAGTTTAAAATTATTATTCCATCTAATACCTCAACTGAACCTGCCACCAGGGCGACTCCAGAAATTCATTTGGGGCCGCCCTTTTTGTTTTCAAATTTCTTTTCACTGGGCGAGTTAAGATATGGAATCCTGATCATGCCCGAACGATTCATCAGTGGGGCCATTATGCCTCTAACCGAAACGGCTGAGACCTCCCGCATGGCAATTGGCGAGCCCGGCCTACTCTGGAAATTTGTCTGGCGAAGCCGAACGATCTGCGTTACTGCCGTTTTACGCTCATGGCGAGTGTTCAGATAATGGTGTCAGAGCTTGAATTGTGAATTAGACTTGACCGGGTAATTGAATAAAGATAGGTTACAGGTATGGCCAGGGCATGGCGGATCGAGTACGAGGGAGCCTATTATCATCTTTTATGCCGCGGCAATGAGCGCCGGGACATTTTTCGTACCGATGCGGATCGAAGGCTGTTTCTGGAGACGCTGGGGGAGGGGTGCGAGCGGTTTGGCATCGAGCTTTTCGCCTATGTCCTGATGCCAAACCATTATCATCTGCTCCTCCGAACCCGGCAGGCCAACCTGTCACGGGCCATGCACTGGTTTTCCGGAACCTATACGCGGCGCTTCAACCAGCGGCATGACCGCAGTGGGCATTTATTTCAAGGCCGGTTCAAGAGCATGCTGGTGCAAAATGACGCCTATGTCCTGCAACTTTCCTGTTATATCCATCGCAATCCGCTGCGCGCCGGCCTGGTCCAACGGATAGCCGATTATCGCTGGAGCAGCTATTCGGTCTATGCCTATGGCCAAGAACCGCCCGAGTGGCTGGCGACCCGGCTGATTTTAAGCCACTTTAATGCAGCGAATCCCCACCGGGCCTATCGGGAGAAGGTGCAGCACTATGCACGGGAAGAAGCGCGGTTGTGGGGGGATTTCCGGCACGGATTCATTATGGGATCTAAGAGGTTTGTGGCGTCGGTTCGCAACCGGTTTTTACCGGAGCATTTGGCCGCCGCGGTCCCGCAGCAGCTGCGTCTGGCGAGAGACAAAGAACTGCACGTCATCCTTAAGGCCGCCGCGCAACAGATCGGCTGCGATCTGCCGCGCCTGATCGAAGCGCGCCGGGTGTCGGGCATCGAAAAAGATAAGCGAGATGCCTTGATCTATTGGGTTTGGAAGGCGGGCCGGTTCACCAACGGGCAAATTGGGAAGCTCTTCGGCCTCACTTACTCCGCCGTAAGCCACAGCGTTCTGGAAATGAAACGGAAACTGAGCAGCGATAAAGAACTCAGAACTTTGTTTGAGCGTATTAATTCACAATTCAAGCTTTGACCGTACGCAGTAACAGCCGTTTATCTTGCGGGTTGAAGTCCCGTTCCAGGAATTGTCCGTACGCCTGGGTAGCATGAGGGAGCGGCGTCTGAGCGATCAGGGGTCGTAAGTTCCCACACGGCGAAGTTGCAGGCCGCAACGCAAGTGAACCTACAGGTAGCCTCGTAACTTGAACTGGCGAAGCCGACCCTCTGGTCAAATGGGGAAGGCCGGTGGACACGCGCTGAGAGAACGGAAGCAGCGGGTGTTTTCTCCCGGGGTAGCAAGGGTGGCATGCAGCGGAAGATAAGCGGCCCAGTGCTGGAGACCCGGTGCAGTGATGACCGAGGGAAATCAACTGTTGCGTATAAGGCAACGAAATCGCAACAGGCGGCATCGGGAGTCGGAGGGGTCCATAGTACCGTTTGAGGGAACGGGACAACATAACCCGGCCCGAGGGAAGGGACCCTGCTTTGTTCGTGCAACCGACGAGTGGTGGCCGAGCGCATCGTGGAAGGTGCCATACTGCACATTCTGCGGATGTGGCTGAAGGCGCCGGTAGTGGGGGAGGATGAAGACGGTACGCGGCGCAACATCGGCGGAGGCAAAGCAAACAGCCTGGGTACCCCGCAAGGAGGTGTCATCTCCCCGCTGCTGGCCAAGCTGTATTTGCACCTGTTGGGCCGGCCGTGGAAGCGACAACACCTTCAGCGGCGGCTTGAAGCCCGGCTGGTGCGATACGCCGATGATTGTGCGCCACGACGGCGCGGAGAGGAGGCGGTGATGTAGCAGCCGAATCGAAGCAGCCTTGCTGTGCGAGAGATGAGGGTAGGCCCCTTGGGACCGGCCGGCAGGGGCAGGTTCCAAACCACCGGCTGCTGCTGCGGCCCAATGGCTGTGGTGGTGAGCGAGTCGGAAAAGGTGGAGCAAGACTCCATCAGGTGTGATCCGGGAAGGCGAACGCGAGTGAACCGCCGATGACGTGTCGAAAGCGTAGGGATGCCGTCGAAACCAGGGTCCAGTCGTTGCCCTGGGATAAAGCCTGGGGGACGCCTGTCTTCTGCCCAGGCGGCGGCCGGCATGAAGGCGGCGCGAGCCCGGTCCAGGCTCTCGTACGGAACGTGGGAACCTGCCGCTCCGATGCCAAGGGAGAACCCGCAAGTGGAAGACCCACGAGGGGGAGAGTACCGATGCGGAGCGGAGGGGCGGACCGATGCGCAGTAGCGCTGATCCCCGGTAATGTGGGGGGAGCGAAGGCGTCGGGCTGTCCGGCCGAGGACGAAGGCCAACTCGGAAGAGGAGGAGCCGGTGTCTGAAGCAAAGCCGTTCGAAGTACCCAAGCGTTTGGTTTGGGGGGCGTACAAGCGGGTCAAGGCGAACCACGGTGCCGCGGGTGTGGATGGGCAGTCCCTGGCCGACTTCGAGAAGGACCTGGAGGGCAACCTCTACAAGGTCTGGAACCGGATGTCGTCGGGGTCCTACCTTCCGCCCCCGGTCCGGCTCGTCGAGATCCCAAAAGCTGGAGGAGGCATGCGCCCGCTGGGGATACCCACCGTGGGTGACCGTATCGCGCAGACCGTGGTCAAGATGGTGCTCGAGCCCCTCGTGGAGCGGCATTTTCACGAGGACTCGTACGGGTACCGTCCGGGCAAGTCGGCGCACGATGCGGTCGGTGCCGCAAGGAAGCGGTGCTGGCGTGCCGACTGGGTCATCGACCTGGACATCAGAGGTTTCTTTGATACCCTGGACCATGGCCTCGTCCTCAAGGCCGTCGAACACCACACGGACAACCCGTGGGTCCGGCTCTACATTGCCCGGTGGCTGCGCGCCCCCGTGGAGATGTCGGACGGGACGCGGGTCGAGCGGACCCGGGGCACCCCGCAAGGGGGAGTCATCAGTCCGCTCCTGGCCAACCTCTTCATGCACTACGCGTTTGACGCCTGGATGGCGCGGAGCCTTCCGTCCGTTCGGTTCGAGCGCTACGCGGACGATGCGGTTGTCCACTGCGTGAGTGAGGCCCAGGCCCGGTACGTGCTGGAGGCGATCCGCAAGCGGCTTGCCGACTGCGGGCTCGAGCTTCACCCCGTCAAGACGAAGGTCGTGTACTGCAAAGACGACGACCGTCGGGGAGACCACGAGCACGTCTCGTTCGAGTTCCTCGGCTACACCTTTCAGCCACGGCGTGCTTGCAACCGCCACGGGAAGTTTTTTGTGAGCTTCCTGCCGGCGGTGAGCAACAAGGCCGCCAAGGCGGTACGCCAGACCATCCGCAAGTGGCGGATGGCGTCGACCAGGAACAACCAGAGCCTGGAAGACCTCGCGCAGCACGTGAACCCGGTGGTGCGGGGCTGGACGAACTACTACGGGCGGTTCTACCGCTCGAAGTGGAAGCAGGTCTTGCGTCATCTGGACCGAGCCCTCGTGGCCTGGGTGTGCCGGAAGTTCCGTCGCTTCCATCGTCGCGAGCGGGCGGCGGCTCGCTGGTTGGGTCGCATCGCCCGGCGAGACCCGAACCTATTTGCCCATTGGCAGATTGGAGTGCTCCCAGCGGCTGGGGCAGGAAGAGCCGGATGAGGCGAGAGTCTCATGTCCGGTTCCGTGAGGGCTTGGGGGGGAGGTTCCCCCGGGTACTCGACTTGTCGTATTATGCCGGAAAGGGACCGAGCAGCCGGTGGCGGTGATCCGCCGGGTATTGGCGCGATTGGGACTGCGTCTTAATGAGGAAAAAGAATGGTGTCAGAGCTTTAATCATGAATATGGTTTGACGGCACCCAGCAATTGAAATAGGTTGCCGGCACGGCTCTGGCATGGCGTATAGAATACGGAGGGGGGCTTGCTATCATTTTTATATCTCGCGGCAATGAGGGCAGAGACATTAAAAACGCTGCGGATCAGCTGGGTTGTGATCTGACTCGTGTGAGTGCAGCCCGGCGATTTTCGGGAGGCGAAAAAGACAAGAGGGATTTGTTGACGTATTGGGTTTGGAAGGAAGGGCTCTTAACCAACGCGCAAATTGGAAATCTCTTCGGTCTCACCTACACTGCGGTAAGCCGCAACGTTAGGGAGATCATGGAGAAAATGCGAACCGATAAGGGTTCGAGAACCTTGATCAGGCATCTCAATTCACAGTTCAGGCTTTGACTCCAAATTTCTTTTCAATTCTTCATCAATCCTTTTTTCGATATCTGCAAACATTTTATTGATATGCTTTACATTGCGCATGCACTTGAACATGAAAAGATAAGTTTCCATGTGTTCCCAAACAATCATGCGAAAAAGGACGGCACTGCTCAGAACGATTATTGCTTCCATTTTTTTCTCCTTAAATTTTGCTCCATTTCGCCCAGCACCGCTTGACTTTAAGCGATTCCAATTCTTTAAGCGAAACATTCAGTCGCCATTTCCGTTCCCCTTTACAACCTGAGGCATGGCGCGGGTTTTGTTAATGGCTCAAAATATATTGTTATTATCGCCCGTTATTATCTGTAACTTTAGGGAGCTCACAGGGGCACATCTCGATTATTGATTATAAATAGGTAGTGGGTGAACGGGCCTTGATAAATCGATTGAAATGCCGCCAGACCTGCGGTTTTCAGGCTGCCTTCCTGAAGGCAAAAGGCAGTGAGCGACAAGCCTGCAGAGCCGAGAGCGGACAGGGGAGTTTTTCGTGGGACCCGCCCACCAGATAGCCGCCCGCAGCAATGGCGTTGACGATGTCAACGGGATAAGGTGGCTGCTGGGTGAAGGAAATCCATAATAACAGGGGGACGTTTATGCCGCTCCATGTGGTCCGGCTCGGAAGCGCAAGACTGGAAGGGGAAGGGCTGCGGATCGGGACGGTGCGGCGGCCGCCGCGCGGAGTTCCGAAGGCCGAGTTCGCTTCCCAGAATTTCTACGATTTTTAGCTTCCAGACCTTGTACCCAGCGAGGAGCTGCTCGAGCTCGGCCAAACGGCGGCCGGGGGCGATGAAAACTGGCCCAGCTTTCTGAGGCGCTACCGCGCCGCGATGAGGCAGCCGGAGAAGATCCGCCTGTTCGATCTGCTGGCGGCCCTGTCCGCATAGCCCCATGCCATCGCCGACCACTGCCGGCGGATCGACGAGTTGGTTGTTCGTCGGTCCGCGAGCGTTGGCTTTTTTTTAGGTTCAGGCGGTTGGTCAAGCCTCCGGCTCGGAACGGTTCAGCACTGTATCCACCCATCTCAGGGCGGCGATCATGTTCGGGAAGCCGGTGGTTGTAAGCGCCAGCATCACGACGTGAATGATTTCCTCGGTCGTAGACCCGGCCGCCTTGCACTTGCGGGTGTGAGACATGACGGCGCCTTGGGAATTGGTGCCGATGGCGATGCCGAGCTTGACCAGGTCCTGGGTCTTTTCGTCCAGTGGGCCAGCCTGGCGGGTTGAGATGCCCAGTTGTTTGTAGTCTCTGAAAACGGCCGGGAACCTTTCCGAAAAAGCCTGGTAGATTTCTGGCAGGTACATGGGGCCTCCTGTCTGGGGGTCGTTGGGTTCTTTCCCGCCGACTTTTCCGCTCGGCGTAGTGCAGGCACGGGCATACCGGGCTCTGCCCATCCGGAAATGCGCCTTGATCGCCATTTTCCAGACTTCATTGCCGCTTGTCAAGGATGCGCTTTGTCGCCATTGACGCCGCTCAAGGTTTACGGGGTCGCCCATTAAAGGGGTTGTCAAAAGAAAAAACACTTCCCCTCAGGAATATGCGCTTAAAATTCCGTAACTCCTCGGTACGGCGTGTTGCCTGGCTGCTTTGACCCGTTCGCACCCGGTCCTCCCGGCGGTTCGGTTGACGATCAGCGCTTGACCCCGTTGTTTGGACAGCCTGATGGGTGGGATAAACCCTGAATCGGTTTTTGGTTTTTTGTAATTCTATTAAGAAGCATCAGGCATGGAAAACGGATACCAGCTCAATCAATCCGTGGAACTGGTAGAGACCGTGATCGAACTCATTAAATCCACGCTCTCATCCGGTGAGGATGTCATGATCAGCGGTTTCGGCAAATTCTGCGTCAAGGAAAAGCGGGAGAGGCGAGGGCGTAACCCGGCAACTGGTGACAGTATGATGCTGAAGCTGAGACGAAGGGCCGGCCTGATGCCGATATGGGTGGCACCATGAATGTTCTACTGAACTCCGCCAATCGCGAAGACATCAACATGCTCACCTTGCCCATGGGCCTGGCTTGTGTGGCTGTGGCAGTGGAGAAGGCCGGTCATGCCGTAATGTTTCTGGGCTTGCTTTCGGTTAAACCATGAAAATCGACGGCCTTATCGGCGGAATGAGCTGGGAATCCACGATTCCATATTACCGCCAAATAAACGAATCGATCAAGGAACGCTTGGGTGGCCTGCACTCTGCGAAGATCATTCTCTATATGGGTGGTTTCTGCAGCATGACACCCAACCCTTCCATCGGCCGGACATACACTGGCAAGCTGGTGTCTGAAAGTGGTCAAATGACCATAGTCCAAAAGGCGCTTCTGTCAGCGTCGATCTTGATGCTTGCCCTCCTCTTTCCATTCTATTCCCGTGCCGGCCAATATCCTCTTGCCCAAAACCCCATGTAAACCCTCCTACCTCCTGTCCCGTCTAATCGGATTAAATTCAACGGGAACAGGAGGACAACATGAAAAGCAACATCCAGAAAATATTGGCAATCGCATCTCTTATGATCTTTGTTGGTGCTGGAGTTTCCCTGGCAGATGGTTGGAAAGGTGATGGCAGCAAACGAGGTCACGCATATGGCCACTATAAACGTGGGGGATATCCGCGCTACCAGTATTGTGCGCCCAGGCCGGTTTATGTAGAGCATCACTATCGCCCGGTGGTTGTCGAACGGCATTATTATCAGGAACCGGTGTATTATTTGGCCCCGGCGCCGAGTGGATATTTTTACGGGATGTCGGTCATGGAGCCGGGGATGGCCTTTAGTTTCGGTATTAGTGGCCGGTAGGGTGATGACATGAGAATCCACACCAGCGATAGAATGGTAACCTACATATCCGACCCGAGACTTGAATTTGCCGCTGCTCAAAAACTCGGAAAAATCCCACTCGTTTTCTTCCAGGCGCTGGACGTACCCCGGTCGCACGACATAGGTTTCGGCGGTAAGCCGGCCGCCGCTGTCCATCTCGATTGAGACGGTCTGGCGGGCGTACATCTCGCCCTCGAAGCGATCCAGCCCCTCCCAAGCAGAAGCCGGCACATCTAAATATACAAACCCATCCACACGATTCGCTTCACCTTGGAGCCAGCCGGGATAGGTTGGCCTTTCACGCGCTGCCGAGCATGCCCTTTAGGGACTCCCCGTCGATGTTCCGGAAGGCAGCTGGAGACCTCCTGCATGATATCCTCACACATCAATGTGCCGTAGGCGAATAGGCGCGTCATTTTGGTTTGAGCCCTTTTTGAAAGTTCCCGTTGAGATATTCATACCGGCAGATGCAATTTCTTTTTAATCCATTTCCAGGGAAACAGCATCGAGACCCTGTTTTGGTAATGACGGTAGTCATCGCCGAACTCCTTAATGAGTTTGCGCTCTTCCAGAAACGCTCCGATAACCAGATACAGACTGACTACAAAATTAATGAGCAGAGCCGTCAATCCCAGGTCGCGCGCCCAAATAAGCAGCAGTCCGCCCGCATACCAGGGGTGACGGATGACACCGAGGATGCCAGAGGTCGCGAAAGCATGGCGTGTTGAAAGAGTCTTATTGGGCTCTCCCTCACGGACCTGATCAAGGCCAAGAAAGGATGAGAGACTGTAGTGCCTGGCTCCGGCAAGAAACAGAAAAACGCTCAACGAAAGCAGAGCGTATTGAACGACGGCAAGGGCTCCCTCCCAGACAAAAATCGGCATCTCCTTCAACTGGAACGAATAGAGCGCGAGGGGACAGAAGGTGGCCAGCGCAACGGTGTTGAAAAATAGCCGATAGAACCGAAAGTGATCGCCGAGCCTGTCCTTCAAATAAGCGGTCACCGCCGGAGCGATCATCAAACTGTGGACAAAACACCATATAATCCAGAGCGCCACGACAACCAGCTGTTGAGGAGTGAGTTCCATCAGTTCGCCATACCCAAGAATTTCATATCTCAACTCTCGTCGTTGTTGATCTCGTTCTGCTGAAGGCTTTCCAGAAAAATTTGATGGATGTCCGCGATCATGGCGTGTAAACATATTGCCCAGCAGGCTCCATTTCAACCTTTTCACTGGGCGCTTTGAATTATAGAATCCTAGCCATGCCCGATCGACTCATCAGTGAGGCCATTAAACCCCTGACCGAAACGGCTGACACCTCGCGTATGGCAATTGGAGAGCCCGGCCTGCCTCGGAAATTTGTCTGGCGGGGCCGAACGATCAGCGTTACGGCTGTTCTACGATCATGGCGTGAAACAGGTAAATGCCGGCATGGCAGTCCCGAAATTTATGTTCGCAAGCACTGGTACGAAGTGGCAACGGAATCAGACGGCATTATGAGGCTCTATTTCGAAAGGCAACCTCGCCGCGGTAAGAAGGGGGCGCGGTGGTGGTTATTCAGCATCCGTGAGTCAGAATAGAGAAAAACCTTAATCAACAGTCGCAAGATCGGATGAAGGGATATTTGAAGTCTGCAAAACGACGGATCGCGTCTTGATCACTCTTGATTTGGATTTCGCCAACCCTTTTCGTTTTCCCCCAGGATCTGCCTCAGGCATTATAGTCTTCGGCGTCGGCCTTCCGGACGATATAGTCCGCGACCTCTGCGCGCTCGTCAAGAAGGCGCTGGCCGAAACGGCAAGATGACTATTTCCGGTATGCCATGTCGGCCGACGTGGTCGACATCGGCTTCGTGCGCCGGCTGATCGGGGAGCTGCAGGCCGCCTACCGCTTCGATCCGGACAGCATCTATCTCACCGGCATTTGCAGCGGCGGCATCCTCTGCCACATGGTGGCCGGCCACTTGTCGGACCGGATCGTAGCCAGCGCGCCCATCCTGGCCACTTTATTTTCCCGGCTTGTTCCCGTATCATTCGGCCGAATCATGCAATGGGAGTCCGGACATTCAACCCGGCACCGGATAGGCCGACACGCCGGTCTTGCGAAAGGAGCACCCAATGAATTTTCTGCTGCAGCCGAAAAAGCTGAAAACTCTTCTGGCCGACGCGGGTTCGCGGGCCGTCCTGGAAAAGACGGTCGCCTTCTTCGAGCGCATGGGCAAGACCCGGCTCACCGAGGATTTCAACAAGAAGGTGTGGTACCAGGGGTTTGTCGACTTCGTCGCCGCGGAGCGGATCTTCTCCAAGCTGCTAACGCCCCGGGCGTATGCCGGCGGCGACCCGGACTGCCGCTGGGACACGGCCCGCAACAGCGAGTACAGCGAGCTGCTGGCCTTCTATGGACTGGGGTACTGGTATTGCTTCCAGGTGACCATTCTGGGGCTGGGGCCGATCTGGATGAGCGCCAACGAGGCAGCCAAGCGCCGGGCGGCCGAGCTCCTCCGGCAGGGAGCGATCTTCGCCTTCGGTCTCTCCGAGCGCGCGCACGGCGCCGACATCTACGCGACCGAGACGGCCCTCACGCCCGCGGGCGAGGAGGCCTGGAAGGCCAACGGTGAGAAGTACTATATCGGCAACGGCAACGAGGCCGAGATGGTCTCTACCCTGGGCAGAATCAAGGACGGCAGCGACGACTACGCCTTTTTCGTGACCAACTACCGGCACAAGGCCTACGAGCTGAAGAAGAACGTCATTTCGCACCAGGAATACGTGGCGAACTTTGCACTGCACGACTACCCGATCGGCGCGGACGATTTGCTCTCGCGGGGCTCGGAGGCCTGGGACGCGGCGCTGAATACCGTGAACATCGGCAAGTTCAACATCGGCCCGGCTTCGATCGGAGTGGCCGAGCACTGCTTCTACGAGGCGATCACCCACGCGGCCAACCGAGTCCTGTACGGCATGCGCGTCACCGACATGCCCCACGTTCGCAAGAACTTTACGGATGCCTGGCTGCGCCTGGCGGGAATGAAGCTTTACCAGCGCCGCGCCACCGACTACTTCCGCAGCGCCTCGGAGACGGACCGGCGCTATCTGCTCTACAACCCGACGAGCAAGATGAAGGTCACCCTGCAGGCCGAGGAGGTGGTCAACCTGCTCTGGGACGTCATCGCGGCCAAGGGCTTCGAGAAGGACACCTATTTCTCAATCGGGGCGGTAGACATCCGCGGGCCCTCCAAACTCGAGGGCACGGTGCACGTCAACGTCCAGCTCATCCGCAAGTTCATGCAGAACTATTTCTTCCACCCGGCCGACTACCCCCCGGTGGCGCCGGCGCTCGATCCCGGGGACGACGTGTTTCTCTTCCGCCAGGGGCCGGCCAAGGGACTGGGGTCGATCCGGTTTCACGACTACGCGCGGACCTTCGCGGCCAGCGCCCACCTGCCCAACGTGGCAGCCTTCAGCCGCCAGATCGCGCTCTTCAAGGAGATGCTCGCCCAGGCCGGCCCGGACAAGCCGCAGGGCATGGACCCCTCGTTTTCTTTGCCGCTGGGAGAGATGTTCTCGATCGTGACCTACGGACAGCTCATTCTGGAGCAGGCCGGGCTGGACCGCATCGAGCCCGACATCGTCAACCAGGTTTTCGATTTCATGGTGCGCGACTTCGCGCATTTCGCGCTGCAGATCTACGGCATGCACGCCGCCCGGGACGACCAGCGGGCCTTCTGCCGGGAGATCATGCTCATCAAGGCCGTCCCGGCCCCCGAGCAGGTCGACCGGATTTGGAAGAGCCGGGTGCTGGCCTTGAACGGTGAGTACCGGATGAACGACTGAAGCCTCCGGGGCGTATGGCCGGGCCCAGCGCGGGGCATCACCCGAGGCCGGAGCGTCATGCCTCCTTGTCCAGCTGCTCGCTCAGGGCCTCCAACTCCGCCCAGCGCTCGTAGAGTCGCGTTGTCTTCGCCCGGGCTTCCTCGAGCCGGGTGTAAAGCTCACCCAGCCGCGTCGCATCGCTTGCGTTCGCCGGGTCCTCGAGCTGCAGCCGGACGGCCGCCGCAGTCGCCTCGGCATTTTCGATGGCGCCCTCCATTCGGTTGAGCTCGGTCTGCTCCTTGTATGGTAGCCGAGGGGGCTTGGCCTTGGCGGGGCGGGGGGACTTGTTTTCGATGGCGCTCTGCGCGTCCTGCCCGGTTTTGGCCGCACGCCACTGGTCGTGGTCCGCGAAAAACTGGGCCCCGCCTCGGCCATCCAGGTACAGCAGCCGGTCGCTCAGGTTGTCCAGCAGCAGCCGGTCGTGGGTGATGAGCACGATGGCCCCCTGGAACTGCATCAAGCTCTCCTCGAGCCGGTCGAGCGTGGGGATGTCGATGTCGTTCGTGGGTTCGTCGAGCAGCAGGATGTCCGCCGGCCGGAGCATCAGCCGGGCGATGAGCAGGCGGGACTGTTCACCGCCGGAGAGCCGGCCTACGGGCAGCGGAAGCTGGCCGGGAGCGAAGAGAAATCGCTTAGCCCAGGAGGCGACGTGCAGTTGCCGGCCTTGGAACACAACCATGTCCCCGGAAGGGCAGAGGGTCTCCTTCAGCGTCCGGAAGGGATCGAGCTGCTCGCGCTTCTGGTCGAAGACCACGATCTGAACCCCCTCCGCGCGCGCGATCGACCCGGCATCGGGCTCGAGTTCGGCGCTCAGCAGCTGCAGCAGGCTGCTCTTGCCCGAGCCGTTGGGGCCCAGGACCCCAAGGCAGGCTCCGGGGGAAAGCGTGAAGTCGATGCCCGCGAAGAGCTGTCGGTCGCCGCGCGCCAACGCCACCCCGGAGGCCTGCAACAGCTTCCGGGTCCTGCGGCCGGTGGCATCGAACTCGATCCGCGCCCGCCGATCCAGGGAATTGCGCGCCCGGACCGCGCTCAACTCCTCCTGGAGTCGGTGGGCACTGTCGATGCGGTGCTTGGCTTTCGTCGCCCGGGCCCTGGGGCCGCGGCGCAGCCATTCGATCTCCCGGCGGGCCTTGTTTGACAGCGCGGCCCCCTGTCGGTTTTGGGCTTGGATGAACGCCTCTCGTTTTTCGATGAAGGCGGAATAGCCACCTTCCACGCGCAGATATCCGTCCGGGTAGAGCCGGTTGAGCTCGACGATGCGGTTGGTCACGTTTTCAAGAAAGTACCGGTCGTGGCTGACCAGGACAAAGGCAAACGGCGCCTTTTTCAGCAAGCCCTCCAGCCACAGAATGCCCTCCAGGTCCAGGTGGTTGGTGGGCTCGTCCAGGAGCAGGAGGTCGGGCTGCCGGATTAGGGCACGGGCGATTGCCAAGCGCTTGCGCCAGCCGCCCGAGAGCTTGCCGACGCAACGGTCCAGCCGGCCGAACTCCAGCCGCTGGGCGGTTTCCCGCATGCGCTGGAGTTCCTCCAACCGCCCCCCGAGCCCCTCGACCAGAACCTGCTCGATCGTCCGCTCCGGGTCGAACTCGTCCGCCTGGGGCAGGTAGACCAGACGGATGTACCGCTTGCGGGTGAGTTCGCCGGCGTCGGGCGTCTCCAACCCGGCCAGGATCCTGAGCAGGGTGGACTTCCCGGAGCCGTTGGGGCCGATCAGACCCATGCGCTCGCCCTCGAAAAAGCCCAGGGTGAGGCCCGTGAACAGGGGGCTGATGGCGTAGGACTTGCTGAGTGCTCTGCACTGAACGAGAATGTCGGGTGCCGTGGGCAATTCGAGAACCTCTGTGTCGGTTTAAGGCGGCCGCAGGAAATCCGGCCCCGGCGCAAGACGCTGTTTCGATTATAGTGGAATTGATACCACAACCCGTGGAATTTTCCACGGGTTCAATTTTTGGGTCACCCTGTGCCAAGGTTGCTGCCAGAGGGATTCAAGGGATGTCGTCCAATATACCCCCCCCAACCCCCTTTGGCAAAGGGGACGAAGGGGGAGGGTGCCTGTCGATCTTCGAGGTCCCCTTCACGGCCGCCGGGGTTTTCACGGCTCTGATCGGGTTCCAGATCATTCCGGTTTCCATTTCTAACGATCGGCACGATCAACGGGATTATCCGGTCGATCCGGGGCCGGACTACGGCCGACGCCTCGGCCGTCGGGATCACGACAGAAACGAGGAGATCACATGTCGATTACTGATGAAGCTGACAGAATGGAACCTGCAAATTTGACAAGCCGACTGATTGGAAGGGAGGGACGAAGAGAGCAGGAGACGACATTGAATTAGAGCCCTAAAGCTTTTATCCGCCAGAAGCTTTGAGAAGGCGCTTGTTTAATGTAAGTCTTTCAAAGCCCGGTTTAGTGCGTCTGGTTCCCTGGAGCACCTTGTAATGAAAGCGGCGATCAACCGACCTGCGGCCGAAAACCGGCTAGGCAGGCCGCAGTCGAGGCTGCGAACTCTCTTACGCTGGTCGAGGGCTTACGGCCCGATCACGGGACCGATTTCTGCCACGCACCGGCATTGGCGAGGCCCACATGGCCGTCCGCGCCTTCTGGCAACACCCCACTCTTGAGATGAGGCTTCAGCAGCGGGTAGCGTTCCTTCATCTGCTGCTTGAGCGCCCGGATGGTCGGGTTGGAAACGGTGGTCACGTCCTCGGCGGCCCAGGCCGTGGCAACCAGCGAGACCACCAGCATCGGGCGCTGCGAGGACGAGCTTTTGTTCTTTGGAGGGGCGTCGGTGTCTTTTTCCGGCTGCAGCCCCCTGGCTTCCTGGACGATTTCCCCGGCCACCGCTTCGATCTTCTCGGCCGGGAAATAGATGTTGATCGTGACGCAGGCCCCCACAGACAGAATGGCGAGGGCCAGCAACTCATCGACCTTCAGCTGCCAGTGCGCCAGTTTCAGCACGCCTTGCCTCCGCACGAACCGGCCGGCGGCGCTCAGCCGAGGTGCATGCAGAGGAAGCTCCTCCATGCCCTCGCGCCTAAGCGTGAAAGATCGGCAGCGCACCCGGCCGTCCTCGATCGTGATGCGGTCGGGCCCCAGGGGCAGCGCCCAATGCACCTCGGCCTGGGACGCGGTGGCGCTCGCCTGCGGGCTGGTGTAACGCGCCTCGGGCAGGTGCAGCTGTCCGCAGAAAAGCCCAGATTCAACACGGCGGTGACCGGCTCCAGAATTACGGAAAACGGATATGAGACTATGACTATTGCGCCAACATCATCTTGCCTGGCCATCAGCGCTTAGAAGTTCACCACTTTTTACGATCGGCCTCCTTGCTGCCATGCACACCTACACAACCACCTTATAACATTAGAGATATTCTAAATTTTAATTCGACTTGCTTCTCTGTGATTATGATTTATCTTATCTGTTAATGCAGTGGACCACCCGACTTCAACATTTTAAAGAATGAACCTTGGAGTGGCTCAAGTCACCTAAAGGTTACGCTTAACCGAGGAAGGTCGGAGGTGGCCCTGCTTGATGTCTCTCGAATACTCGTGCATCTTTTCGGCCCTTTTGCCTCGACCGGGGCAGACGGTCCGCGAAACAACGGTGTTCCGAGAAACATGGTTCTTATGAGGCAGACCTTGATGGGGCCTGCCTTTTTCCTTTCTGGAGCTGTATCCGGTCAACTTTCCAAAATCTCAGTTGAATTTCAGTTCGCTAAGCTAAATGATTTTATGAACCGGCGAGCGGAGGAAAGAGCCATGGAAATGGTCTCTGAAGCGCTTAACAGGCATAGGGCATTAAAACGGGGGGGCGCATTAAATCTAAATGGAAAAGAGATGAGACCCTACCTTCAGGGAGCGTTGGACGGCTTGTGTGCCATCTACAGTGTCGTCAACGCGGCCCGGATCATTGCCGATATCGGTGAGGAAGAATCCAAGAACCTGTTCAAGCGGATTCTTTTTTACCTCGAAAACAACGAAGATCTCAGCAGAGTGCTGGTGGAGGGAATTGGCTTGAACACTGTAGGCGGCATTCTCCGGGACGTCGCCAACGGACGTATTCATGAACGAAACATGCCATTTAAACACCGTCCCGACACATCACTAGATGAATTTTGGACTGAGATGATGTCCTTTCTTGACGGCGGCTGCAAAAGAGCCATTCTGATCGGTGTAGGAGGTCGAATGTGGGATCATTGGTCGATTGTTCATGCGATCAGCGATAGGCAGGTCTACTTTTTCGATTCCCACAAACTCAAGAGCCTGAAGCGAAGCCGCTGCACAACCGTCCGCCCCACCGCGGGCCGCCCGCACCTGCTTTGTCCAACGCATACTTATTTCCTGTCGTAGTTGTGTCCTGACCAGCAAAATGCAACTTGGGTGGTTCACATGAGACATGAAAATTTGCTAAATAGTGTCCATCCACGGGAATAACTAGCCGAATTGCATAAAAAAAGCGCATTTTGCAGTGGACTTTCTTTGCTTCTGATAGTATAACGAAAGTGTCCAAGCAATCGAAAGTACTATCAAAATGAAGAAAGGGGCCACCACAAAATGCGCGAAAAGAGCAAAAAACAACTGCCGCTGATGCACCTCAGCTCCGATCACCCTCAAGCCCGGGAGCTGGAGCGTATCAGCCGCATTCTCGATGCCGAAGCTACCACAGCCGATTGGGTTCATCAAGACCTTTGCCGGGGCCAGGAGCTGCGTGATACCGGCGCCAATGGGATGAGCGCCGAGCAGGTCCTGCGCGCGGCCATCGTCAAGCAGATGTTTGGCTACAGCTACGAGCTGCTGCCGTTTCACCTGGCGGACTCCATCTCGCTGCGCGCCTTCTGCCGCATCGGGATTGCTGAGAAGGGCTTCAAGAAATCCGCCATTGCGAAGAACATCAAGCGAATATCGCCAACCACCTGGGAGCAGATCAACCGGAGCTTGGTGGGTTACGGTAAAGAGGAGAAGATCGAAAAGGGTCGACAGGCGCGCTTCGACTGCACGGTGGTGGAGAGCAACATCCATCCGCCCAGCGACTCGACTCTGCTCTTTGACAGTGTGCGGGTGTTGGCCCGGATTCTGGATGCGCTGCGGGAGTACGGGGTGCCTGTTTGGTTTACCGATCATAGCCGTCGTGCCAAGCGGCGCTTGCTGGCCGTACAGTATGCCAAGAAAGAGGGGCAGCGCACGGCGGCCTACCGGGACATGCTCAAGCTGGCGCGCAAAACCGTGGGCTATGCCACCGCGGCGATCCCGCTGGCAAAGAGCAACGCAGGCATTGAGGGCCTGGCCTTGGGGGCCGAGCTGGAGCGCTATGTCGGTCTTAGCCGCAACGTGATCGAGCAGACCGAGCGCCGGGTGCTCAAGGGCGAGAGGGTCCCGGCGGCGGAGAAGATCGTTTCGATTTTCGAGCCCCACACCGACATCATCGTCAAAGACCGCCGGGACACCTACTATGGCCACAAGGTGTGTCTTTGTGTGGGGGCCTCCAACCTGATTACCGACTGCCTGATCACCGATGGCAATCCGGCCGATACCGAGCTGACGCTCACGATGCTGGATCGCCAGCGGGAGATTTATGGACGCTACCCCCTGAAAGTGGCGCTGGATGGCGGGTTTGCTTCCAAGGCCAACCTGGCCGCCGCCAAGCAGCGTCAGATCAAAGATGTGTGTTTTGCCAAAAAGCGCGGACTGGAAGTGGAGCAGATGTGCCGCAGTCAGTGGGTTTACAACCGCCTGCGGCGCTTCCGGGCCGGGGTGGAATCGGTCATCTCCTGGATCAAGCGTTCTCTGGGCTTTGACCGTTGCACCTGGAAGGGACAGCGCTCGTTTGAAAGCTATGTATGGCTGTCGACAGTCACCGCCAACCTCATTACGTTGGCTAGGGCCAAAGCGGTATAAAGCATATCTGGAATGAAGAATTTCGTGTTTCAAAAGGTGAGCCTTATCCTGACATAGCCGAAACTGAACCAAATTTGCTCTCACCGCCTATCTGACATCGAACCGGCTGGGTGCGACGCAACAACATGCGTTTTTTGTCTGGCCGGGCAACTCAAAAATGCCGGTTTATGGATGAACACTAAATAAGGATCTCAATCGATCCGAATGTCTGTTTTGGCAAACCATGCATTCGTGGTAACCAAATCTGGGTGTCTCTCATCATGGATAATCTGGCGGACGGAGTCGGCGAAGATGAGATTCTGGCTGCATATCCACAGTTGAAAACAGAGGACATCCGGGCCGCTTTGGGGCTCGGCAGGCCTGGGCCTAACATATCGAAGAGGAGGGATTTATGGGCAAACCGCTTAGCAAAAAGATTGCGCTGGTGACGGGCGGGTCGCGTGGCATTGGCGCCGCCATTGTTCGCCGACTGGCGATGGAGGGTGCGCAGGTGGCCTTCACCTACAGCGCTTCCGAGAAGGCTGCGAGAGCGCTGGTGAAGGAGGTCTCGGGGAGCGGCGTAAAGGCAAAGGCCTACCGGGCGGATGCCGCCGCGCCAAAATCGCTGGCGCGGCTGGTCGGCAAAATCCTCAGCGACTTCGGAGGGCTGCACATCCTGGTGAACAATGCCGGGACGTTTCTCGGGGGCAGGATCGGCGACGTCAAGATCGCTGACTACGAGAGGCTGATGCGAATCAACGTGGATGCGGTTTTCATGCTGACCAACGCAGCGGTCAAATTCATGAGGGCGGGCGCCCGCATCATCAACATCAGCAGCGTGCTGGGCGAGCGCGCGGCCGGGCCCGACATGGGCGTCTACAATGCTTCCAAGTTCGCTGTGACCGGGTTCAGCCGCAGTTGGGCCAAGGACTTGGGCTCAAAGGGCATCCTGGTCAACGCCGTTCAGCCGGGGCCGATCAGTACCGACCTAAACCCGGAAACCGGGGAAAGCGCGGACGTCCAAAAATCCCGCACATCGCTCGGCCGCTTCGGCCGTCCGGAGGAAGTCGCGGCGGCCGTCGCTTTTCTGGCCGGACCCGATGCCACCTACATCACCGGTGCGACGATCAACGTAGACGGCGGTTGGAACGCCTGACACGGCCACTGCTCATTGCCGACGGGCGTTGGATGTCCTACTTTTACGCAGCCGAATTCGGACGGCTTACGGTCTGCTTCGATTCAAGATTGACACCGGGACGAAAATTACAAACGAAAGGGGAGGTGGCATGAAAGGCAAGCGTCTCATCTTGGCGGCAATTCTGATATGGGCAGTTTCGCTCTGTGGCTGCGGGTACAACGCCATGCAGCAACAGGAGGAAAAAGTGTTTAAGACCTGGGGGGATGTGGAGGCCACGCTTCAGCGGCGGGCGGACCTGATCCCCAACCTGGTAGAGACGGTGAAAGGCTATGCCTCGCACGAACGGGAAACCTTAGAGGCTGTGGTCAATGCGCGCTCTAAAGCCTCGTCCGTAAAATTGTCCGCCGACGATCTCAGCGATGCCGCCGCATTGCAACGCCTACAACAGTCCCAGGGAGAGCTCTCCTCGGCCCTGTCACGGCTGCTCGTCGTGGTCGAACAGTATCCGGATCTCAAGGCCAACGAGAACTTCAAGGACCTGCAGAACCAGCTCGAAGGAACGGAGAATCGCATCAACGTGGCGCGCCAGCGTTACAACGAGGCGGCCGAGGAGTTCAACAGCTCGATCCGCAGCTTCCCCAACAGCCTTACCAACAGCCTGCTGCTGCATCTGAAGCGCAAGGAATACATCAAGGCCGATGAAGCGGCCAAGAACGCGCCGAAGGTGAAATTCTAAGGCGGGAACATGTTCGTCCAGTTAATTATCCCGCCCGCCATGCGCGTTGCCGCGGCGATTGCGATGCTTTTCACGGCATGGGCTCAGGCATCCCTGGCGGTGGAGGTTCCGGCGCTGCGGGGGCGCGTGAACGATAACGCCGGGATGCTGTCGCCCGGGGTGGTGCGCCAGTTGGAACGCCAGCTGCAAGACTTCGAACAGAGGGACTCGACCCAGATCGTGGTGCTCACCGTGGCCGCTTTGGAAGGGGCGGCGCTCGAGGACTTTTCCATGCGGGTGGCCGAGCGCTGGAAGATCGGCCAAAAAGGGCTGGACAACGGCGCCATTCTGCTCATTTCCAAAACCGACCGCCAGGTGCGCATCGAGGTCGGCTACGGGCTCGAAGGGCGACTCACGGATCTTCAGGCGGGGCGTATCATCCGCGAGGTGATCGTACCTGAATTCCGCGCGGGCCGGTTCGACCAGGGGGTCGTGAGCGGCGTGCAGGCCATGATCGACACCGTTCGGGGTGAATTCCAGGCCGCCGACCGGGAGGCAGCGGACGACCTCGCTGTGCACCATTTGACCGATGCCATCCCCTTTCTGGCTCTTTTCATATTCCTGGTTTTTTCGCTGGGTCGTGTGAGCCGTGCGCTTGGGACGGCGGCCGGCGGGTTTCTGATGCCGTTCCTGGGGCACATGGCCTTTTCGCCCGGGTTTGGAATACTGGCCGTTCTAGCCGGAATCGGCCTGGTGGCCGGGTTCATCCTGGCGGTCATCGCCGCTCTGGTCCCCTCCGGCGTATCGCGCCCTTACGGCCGAGGGCCTGGAGGGGGATACGGTGGGTTCCCGGGAGGTCGTTTTCCTTCCGGCGGCGGAGGCTTTTCAACCGGCGGGGGTGGGTTCTCCGGCGGCGGAGGCAGCTTCGGCGGGGGAGGTTCTTCGGGTCGTTGGTAGGGGGCAGATGGAGCTTTTATGAAAGATTCAGTGAGGCGCTTGATTTCCGAAGCAGATCAACAAAAAATCGAAGCTTGCGTGCTCGCCGCCGAATCCCGCACTCGGGGTGAAATTGTTGTGGTAGTGGCCCCCGCCAGCTATCATTACCCCACGGCCGGGCTTTTGGGTGCGGCGGCTTTCGCGCTGCCCATTGCAGTGGCGCTCACACCGCTGCTGGGTGGCATCTTCTGGATCGGCCCCTCCAACCTGTGGGTATTTCTGGCCGTGCTGACCCCTCTGTTTATGGGCTTTCACGAGGCGGTCCGGCGCATTCCCGTGCTGAGGCGTTGTTTCATCAGCGCCGCCGAAATGGAAGCAGAAGTCCGAGAGGCGGCCAACGTTCAGTTTTTCCGCAAAGGGCTGCACCGCACGGCTGAGGAGACCGGGGTTCTCTTCTATGTTTCCGTCTTCGAGCGCCGGGTTTGGGTGATCGGAGATCGCGGCATCAACGCCCTGATCTCTGAGGCGTACTGGTCGGAGGTTGCCGCTGGGATCGTGCAGGCGATTCGGGGCGGGCGGGCGGCGGAGGGCATCTGCCGGGCGGTTACCGAGCTGGCCGGAATGCTGGAGCAACGCTTACCGGTGCGCCCTCATAACGCCGACGAGCTGAAAAACGTGATCGTCGAAGGCAGATCGGCCTGAGTCGGCGGCCCACCGCTCAGCGACCGGTTCGGATGCTCGGCCATCGGCCAAAAATTACCGAGCACGACCGCAGGCGGTTGGTCGAAATCAGGCGCGGATATGTTTCTTGCGTTTGCGCACGGAGAATCCGTAATGGCCAAGATGGCGACCCAGGGCGAAATAATGCCCGTGCGCAAAGGCCATCAGGCCGGCTTTTTGAAGGTTCAGGCGGCCGCGCGAGTCCACCAGCTGCGAGCTGACCTGAACGGCCAGCACCTCGGCCAGGAACAGGGTGTGGGAACCCAGCTCCAGCCTTTTTCGGATGCGGCATTCGATGTTGAGCGGGCATTCCATGACGATCGGGCAGGCGACTTTCCGGCCGGCTGCCGGTGTCAGGCCGGTTCCGGCGAACTTGTCCACATCGCGTCCCGAAACCACTCCGCACCAGTCCGTCGCCTTGGCTTGCTCAGTGGACGGGACATTCACCACAAATTCGCCGGTGGTCTTGATGATGGCATGCGAATGGCGATCGGGCCGGACCGCGATTGAGAGCATGGGTGGGTCGGTGCAGACGCTGCCGACCCAGGCAATGGTGATCAGATTCGGCTTCCAGCCTTTGGTTCCTCCGCAACTCACCAGCACCACGGGCACCGGTGAAAGCATGTTTCCCGGCTTCCATGACGTCTTCCGCATCCCTGCGCTTGGTTCCGAATGCCGGCGAGCCTTCGGCGGCCCATCCTTGTCGCGCGTCATTGGATCATCCTCCTCGAACCCTGCTGCGTCATTCAAATCTGGCTTTGTATTCTTTGACCTTCTGCGGGGACCAGCGCGTGCAGAAGGCCGGCTTTTTTTCATGGGCATCTGGATGCAGTCGACGCCGCTGGCCGCCATCAAACGCTAATGGTCCAGCATCAGCCGACTCAGCGTGCCGCTACATGCCGTCCTGCTGTCATTCGTTCTAAAGATCCTTGAGCAGGCGGTTGGCCGGCGATTCGGCGGCGGCCTGCGAGAGTTTGTGCAACGCTTCGTTGAGGCTGTCGGCATCCATGAAAGGAAGCTGGAGATTCTCTTCGGCTGCGCCCAGCGACTCCAATGCCTCCAATACGCGCTGGAGGGTGAGATGCGATGGGTCCATGGCCGGCTGAAACCCCGACTCGTGCGGCTCGGCGCCGGGCGTCTCTGAGAGAACATGCGCCGCCACCAGATCGGCGAGCACCGGTTGCACCAGACGCGGAGGCAGTTCGAGCGCCTGCGCCATGCCGATAGCGCCGAGGGGTGGATCGCCGGCCGCAAAGCGCCGAACCGCCGTCCGGGTGAGGTGCAGGGCGATCAATTTCTTTGCGGCGGGGGAAGGCGCCGGGCAGCCGGCGGCCCGGCAGTAGCTGTCGCTGTACTGCACGGCATAGCACACTTCGGCACCGAAGAGGACAATGACCCAGCTGGCCTGGACCCAGGCCAGAAACAACGGAAGGGCGGCAAAACTGCCGTAGATAGCGTTCTGCTGAGCGACACCGACCTGCAGGTCGATGTACGTCCATTGCGCGAGCTGGTAGAGAATGGCGCCCACGCCGGCGCCGACCGCGGCCGCCCCCCAGCGCACCCGGGTGTTCGGCATCGCCATGTAGATCATTACGAAAAGCGCCCAGCTGAGAACGAGGGGAGTCAATCGCAGCGCTAAGAGCACCAACGGTCCGAGCATTCCGATGATTCCAAACCGGGCGACGACGGCATCGAACTGGGTGCGGATGAAGACACTGGCCCCGCCGGCGACCAGCACCAGGACCGGCGCGAGCAGCATCACCGTCAGGTAATCACTGAAACGCCGGCCCCAGGAGCGCGGTTTGCGTACGTCCCACATGGCGTTCAGGGCGGCCTCGATCTGTCCGAGGACTTTGAAGGCCGACCAGAACATGACCACGACGCCGACTCCGGCAATCAATCCCCCACGGGTGTTTTCCAGCATGTTGCGTGCGAACGTCAGAATGCGGTCGAGTGCCTCCTGCTGGCCGGCCATTTGCTCCAGCAGCTCCTTTTCCAGGAGTTTTTCGAGGCCGAAGCCTTTGGCGATGCCGAAGATCACGGCCAGGACGGGGACGACCGAAAGAAGGGTGTAGAACGTTAGCGCCGAGGCGCGCAGCATGCACTGGTCGCTGAAAAATTCGGTCACCGCCGCGGTCAGAACCCGCTGGATCCGCCTGCCGGCGGCCTTCCAGCCGCGCAATCCAGCCGGTCGCGGCGACCAGATGCCGTAGAGAAAGTGCTCGCGCGCGGCCCGCACGAGCCCACGCGGCGAACGTCTGGGGGGGGACGGCATGGTCGGGATGCTCCTTCGCTGGTCGTTGGGGCTCGAGCGGTTTAACGGATCGGACCGGCAGCACTGGGAGGAATCCTCCGGGCGCCGCCGGTGACGACCTTCATTTAATAGTTCAATACGACACTGCCCGCGGCAAGGACGATCAACTCATCGCCCTTGGCCATGCGCGCGCCCTTGAGAGGTCGGCTTCGGTGATCTGGCGTGTGACGGCGCGGAGCGTTCACCTACGGTCTGATCCTCCTTGATGTCAATGGCGCCGGTGAGGGGGCAATGTCCTGGCTTCCGCATTGGGATGTGGAAGGTATCTGACCAAAAAAATCCTTGAAGTGCAAGCCCGATGTTCGGCTATCCCCCGCCGCGCCACACCAGCAGGTAGCAGGCCAGCAGCACGATGAGACCGATGACGGCGGCCAGCAGGCTCGGGCCGGGAGCCCCCCGGGGGCAGCAGGTGATCCTTGCGGCCCATGTATACCTGCAGCCCCAGGAAGTGCTGGTTGGCTTTGAGGTATAGATGAAGATCGCATCACCGATGAGAATCGCCGCCAGTGCGGCCCTATGCAGGCACCGCTCGGCTGAGCTTCGCGGGGATTGGCAGAAGCGCGCTGCCAAGAAGAAAAGTCATGCGATTCTGATGCGATGTATCAGTGCGCGCGGTCGGGAGCGGCGCTTCGGTAGATGGCAATGCCCTCGTGGTGCGCGCAGATCAGCCCGACCACCGCGACCGGCGCGACACCGACGAGGTGGGCAATGACGGCGAACGAAAGCGCCTCCGAGGAGGAGACCCCAAACATGACCAGTGCGACCTGGCACAGGTAGTGAAAGGTCCCCACATACCCGGGCGTAGAAGGGATCACGACGCTGATAGTGGTAAACACCAGGACGACCAGCCCTACGTACCATGCCAAGTGATAGCTGGACACCAAATCGAACGCCGCCAGACAGATATAGTATACGGCCGCGTAGCAGAACCAGATGGCGATGGAAAGAATCAGCGCGGCTGCGTAATGGGCCGAAGATTTAAGAGGAACGATGCCGCGGAGAAAGTTGAGGGCCAGCGTTTCGAGCCGCCCGCCGATGCGCGCAGGCAGAGGATGGACCAGCACGCGGATCCACGCGGAGGTTTGATCCTCGAAGCGCTTGCAGGCGATCAGCAGCACGCACAGCAGCAGCGCCCCGACCAGCATGATGACTCCGCTGGTGGTCACCCAGTCCGGAAACGGATGCACGATCAGCACCAGGGCCATCACAGCGATGAGGGAAACCACGTCCACGATGCGCTCGACCACAATGGAACCGAAGGCGGCGCTGGCAGAGATGTCATGCTTCTTGCCGATGACAAAGGCGCGCAGGAACTCTCCCAGGTGAGCGGGGACGAAGCTGTTGGCGGCGTAGCCGATCAGCAGAGCGGAGAAAAGACTGGCCGTGTTCAGCATTTTTACGGGCGCCAGCAAGAATCGCCAGCGCATGGCTCGCAGGGCATGGGCTCCCATCATCACCACAGCGGAGAGTCCCACCAGCCAATAGTTGGTCTGGGCCAGAGCCGCGATGGCCTGATCGAGATTGACGCCGCGCAGGGCGAGATAGAAAAAAACGGCTCCGACGGCGAGGCCGATGATGAGTTTCAATAGGTGGCGGTTGGATGTCATGCAGACGCCCTGTTCGGAGCGAAAGCGTCGGCGCGCGTCAGGAACTTCGCTCCTTGACAAGCAAGGTCGTGGGATCCAGCACCAGATGGGCATGCTCGGCCGGCAGCGTCAGGCCCTTTAGCGGCTTCACGTGAATTTCTTCTCCAACCGGCACCAGCTGGATCGCCACCTCGAAGAGATCCTCTACATCCACCAGCTGTTTGGCCATTCCACCGGGCCCCGGATCCTCGTGACGGTGTGTCCGGATGGTGAACCAGACCCGCATGGCATTCAGCCGCGCATAGTGTTTCAGTTCGGAGAGCGAATCGCGGATCGACTCGTTGAAGGACAGGCCGTCGATGATCAGAAGCTGCGGCACGAAAATCTTCTGCTCCACCAGGTCCGTCAGGCGCTCCTCCATTTTCGGGACGCTGAAGCCCTCGGCCCGAAAAGTCATGATGAAGCGGTGGGGCAGCAGCGACTCCCACAACGCCTCGGGCTGGGCGATACCGGATAGCCGGGCCACATGGCCGAAGACTTCACGATACCAAAGATTAGTCTTGTTGACCGGCTGGTTGAGGCTGACGTGCATGACGTTGCGTTCGTGCAGCATGGAGTTCAAGGCGATCTGCACCATGAGCGCGGTCTTGCCGACCCCCGCGCGCGCTAGAACGCCTCCGAACTGGCCGTCGGTAAGAACATCGGCCGACTGCCCCCCAGGTAGTGCACCGGGTTGCGCATGATGAGTTCGTTCTTCAGCATGGCCATACACCTTTCCTTCATTCGGATCAGCGCCGCCGGCGTCCTGGGGAGGCCGGCGGCCTGCTTATGCGCTACGGACAACATTCCCAATCGGTTTCACGACCCGTGAAAGAGGTCATCAGGCCACCTTCTTTTTCTGTTCGGCGGCCTTCTTTTCCAACTCCTCGGCAATCGATTGCGGTACGGTCTTGTAAGTCAGAAACTCCATGGTGAACTGGGCCTGGCCCTGGGTCAGGGAGCGCAGGACCGTCGAGTAGCCGAACATCTCGGCCAGCGGCACCTGCGATTCGATGACGCACAGCACTCCTTCGTCCTGGGCGCCGACGATCATGCCGCGTCGCTGGTTGAGCGATCCCATGACAGAGCCCTGGAAGGCCGTCGGCGTCTCGACCACGACTTTCATGATGGGTTCCTGAATGACCGGCTTGGCCTTGAAATAGCCCTGCTGGAAGGCGCCGCGCGCAGCGGCCTGGAAAGCCATGTCCGATGAGTCCACGGAGTGGCTGGCCCCGTCGTTGATGACGACCTTCACACCGGTCACAGGGAATTCCATCTTGGGCCCCTTGGCCAGGCAGTTGCGGAAGCCTTTCTCGCACGCCGGGATGAATTGGGTTGGGATGGCGCCGCCCGCCACCTGATTATCGAACTCGAAGTCCTTGTCCGGCTGAGGTTCCATCCAGCCGGCGATGCGGCCATATTGGCCGGCGCCACCGGTTTGTTTCTTGTGGATGTAATCGAATTCCGCCCGCTGGGTGATGGTTTCGCGATAGGCGACGCGCGGTGCGCCGGCCGCGACTTCAGCAGCATACTCACGCTGCATGCGCTCGATATAGACCTCCAGGTGCAGCTCGCCCATTCCGGAAATGATGGTCTCGCCCGTTTCCGGGTTGACGTGGGTCTTGAACGTGGGGTCCTCTTTGGTAAAGCGATTGAGCGCCTTCGACATGTTGATTTCGGACTTGTGGTCCTTGGGGTGGATCATGAGCGATATGACCGGCTTGGGCACATACATCGAAGTCATGGTCAGGCTCAGGCCCGGGGTGACAAAGGTGTCGCCGGAGGCGCAGTCGACGCCGAAAAGGGCTCCGATGTAGCCGGCCGGGACGGATTCAATCTCCTCCATCTGATCCGAGTGCATGCGCACCACGCGTCCCACCTTGATCTTCTTCCCGGTGCGCACGTTGATGATGGTGTCACCCTTGGACAAAACCCCCTGGTAGACACGAATGTAAGTCAGCTGACCATAGGCGCGATCCTCCAGTTTGAAAGCGAGCGCCACCAGGGGAGCGGCGGGATCGGTGCTGAGTCGGACCGGGGATTCGTCCTTGTCCATGTCCAGCGCGGTGTTTTCAACATCTTCCGGGCAGGGCAGCAGGTCGTTCACGGCATTGAGCAGCAGCTGCACGCCCTTATTCTTGTAGGCCGAGCCCATCAGCACCGGTGTCAACTGCCGCGCGAGAGTTCCCTGACGCAAGGCGGCCAGGACAAGGTCGACCGGAACGTCCTTCTCTTCCAGGATCGCTTCCATCAGCGCGTCGGAGAACATGGACACCGCGTCCAGCATCTCCTCCCGTTTCGATTGCGCCAGATCGAGGAGTGGATCGGGGATCTCTTCGATGCGAAGCACTTCGCCCTTGTCGCCGTCGAAATAGACCGCCTTCATGCGCAGCAGGTCCACCACGCCGGTGAAGTCGGCTTCCAGGCCGATCGGAATCTGCAGCGCTACGGCGTTGTGGCCGAGTTTGGTCTTGAGCTGGTCGATGACCCGGAAGGGATTAGCGCCCGAACGGTCGCACTTGTTTATGAACGCGATGCAGGGCACCTGGTAGCGTCGCATCTGCTGGTCCACGGTGATCGACTGGGACTGCACCCCGCCGACTGAACACAGAACCAGGATGGCGCCGTCCAACACGCGCAAGGAGCGTTCCACCTCGATGGTGAAGTCGACATGGCCGGGCGTGTCGATGATGTTGATTTCATGGCCGTTCCACTCGCAAAATGTGGCGGCCGAGGCAATGGTGATCCCACGCTCGCGCTCGAGCTCCATGCTGTCCATGAATGCGCCTACGCCATCCTTGCCCTTGACGTCGTGCATGGCATGAATTCGCTGGGTGTAAAACAAGGCCCTTTCCGTAAGGGTCGTCTTGCCTGAATCGATATGGGCGCTGATGCCGATGTTCCGGACATGGCGAATGTCTTTTTTCATTTTTTTGACTACTTTCGATTGGGATGCGATGCGTTCGACAAAACCACGCGAACAAAAATCCCGCCTCGGCCACCCCGAAACGGGATTACACGCTTCGATTTCAACCCCATTCTTTATACGCATCTTTAAATGTTAATAAATAATTTATCATGGAATGATTGTCAATAAGATTTTTTTAATTATACCGTGGGCGCACGGCCACGATAGCGCTTGCGCAATCGTTTGGGAAGCGGTCGGCGTCGCAAAAGCACATAGCTGGCCCCGCTGCCTCCGTCGCATCGGCGGGCGCTGCAGAAGGCAACGACCCACTTTCGCCAGTATCCGGTCGTGAGCCATTCGGCCACCCGGGTCTTAAGAACGGGTTGCGCCGGAGAGGAAAGCCCACGGCCATGAATGATGAGCACGGCCCGCTTTCCCGTGGCCACTGCCTCGCGCATGAAACCATCAAAAAGTTCCTGCGCCGACTCGGCACCAAATCCGTGCAGGTCCAAATGCGCTTGGACCGAGAAGTCGCCGCGGTGAAGCCGTCGGGTGACCTCGGGAGGGGCAGGGCCGCCCACCCCTTCCATGTACTCCGGAGTGTCGGCCACGTGGAATCCCTGCCCGCAATCCACTAAACGTCGCAGTTCCTCGAGCTCGTCTTCTTCCGGGGCCGGCTCGCTTTCGGCCGCAGCGGGCCGCATGCCGTCGGGCTCGATGCCGTTCCATTGCATGCGTTGCACCCCGGTCATCGCTTCAAAGAAAAGAGCCTCGTCGTTGACGGGCGGCGCTGGCGGCGGTGCTGCTGCCTGCGGGGGCGGCGAGACGGTTAACCGGCGCGATGGTTCGTCCTGGAACAGATCCCTGAGCGTTTCAAAAGGCCGGTTGAGGCTGGCGGGCTTGGGTGTTTTCATCTGGCCCCCTGCACCTGAAATCAGGCCACGGTGCGTTTTCTTGGTTGGGCTGCGATAATCTATCAATCCACCCGACGGCGGTCAATCCCCGGGCCCAACGCGTCGCGGACTCGAAGACACAATTTGCTCGATCTTATGCTTGGATTTTGATAAATTAGAAAATTCAATGATTTTTATGAAGATGAACCCGGAGGTTCCACCCCATGGAGTGGCAGGGTCTTTACAAGAGCAAAGTGTTCAGTGCGCAAGAGGCGGTGTCCAAAATCAGGCGTGGCAACCGTGTTTTCATTGGGACGGGGTGCGGAGAACCCCAGCACTTGATCAAAGCCATGGTGACCGACCAGAACCTTCAGGACATCATGCTCTACCAAATGCTTTCCTACACGCTGTCGCATTTCGTCGACAACGAATCGTTTAGCAAACGCTTTTCGCTAAAGCTTTTCTTCATCAGTCGTTCCATGCGCAAAGCCGCCTTCGAAGGCAAGATCGACTATATCCCGGCCTACCTCTCGCGCATCGCCGGCCTCTTTACCAGCCAGAGAATCGGATTGGATGCAGCTCTCGTGCAAGTCAGCCCGCCGGATCCTTTCGGCTACTGCAGCCTGGGCGTCTCGGTGGATATCACCCGGGCCGGACTTGAACACGCGCGGATGGTCATCGCCCAGGTCAACCCGCGCATGCCGCGCACTTGGGGTGACAGCTTCATCCATGTGGATGAAATCGATTATCTGGTTCCTTATGAGGAACCCCTCGTGCAGTTTTTTCCGACCTTGCAGGACAACGAAGTGTCGCGTCGGATCGGCCACTACATTTCGCAGCTCGTGGACGACGGCGCGACGCTGCAGGTCGGGTTCGGCAACCTGCCGTATCACATCCTGAAGTTTCTCGACGGAAAGAAGGACCTTGGTTTGCACACCCATGTGATCACCGACGGCTTCCTGCCTTTGTTTGAAAAGAAGGTCATCACCAACAAGAAAAAATCCCTGCTGCCGGACCGGACCGTGACCTCCTTCTGCATGGGATCTCAAAAGCTCTATAATTTCGTTGACAACAACCCGGCCTTCTATTTTCGTTCCTCGGACTTCGTGAACGACCCACTGGTCATCGCACGCAATGACAACCTCATCACCATCAGCTCGGCACTGGAGGTCGACTTGACCGGCCAGGTTTGCACCGACTCGCTGGGGGACCGGTTTTACAGCGGCATCGGCGATCAGGTGGACTTTCTACGCGGCAGCTCCATGTCCAAAGGAGGGTTTTCCATCATCGCACTGCCTTCGACGGCCGGCAACGGCCGAGTGTCGCGCATCGTGCCAAGCCTGAGTGAAGGCGCCGGAGTCGCCACCACGCGGGGCGATGTCAACTTCGTGATCACGGAGTATGGGGTGGCCGAGATTTCCGGGAAGAGCATCTATCAGCGCGTCATGGAACTCGCCCAGATCGCGCACCCCAAATTTCGCGAGGAACTGATCGAGGTGGCCCGCAAGCGACACTACATTTTCAAGGACCAGCTGCCGCCTTCCACCGATGACCTTATTTTCATCGAGGGTTACAAGAGCTCCTTTACTCTGAAAAGCGGCAAAACCGTGGAATTCAGGCCGCTGCTGCCTTCCGACGAATTCGCCTACCGCAACTTCTTCTACTCCCTGCAGGAAAAAACCATTTATTTTCGTTTTTTTTACAAAATGCGCAATTTCACTCACGAGGTGGTGCAGAAACAGTGGGCGAGTCTTGACTATCGACAGAACATTTCCATTATCGGGTTGGCCCAAAAAGGCGGGCACAAGGAAATCATTGCCATCGGCTCCTATGCCAAAGAGGAGGACAGGCGGGCCGAAGTCGCATTTGTGGTGCGCGAGGACTACCAGGGAAAAGGGGTCGGCTCCTTCCTGCTGGATCTGTTAGAGCAAATCGCCAAGCAAAACGGGTTTGCGGCCTTCACCGCCACCGTCCTACGCGAAAACGCCAACATGCTGAAGGTTTTCAAAAATCGGTACTCCAACGCGAAAATGACATTCAGCGCTGGCAACGAGGTGCAGGTTCACATGGACTTCGCGGATGTCCGGTCCGATGCGCCCAGTCTTTGAGCTTCGGCTATTGCGAAAAAGAGAAATTTATTGTAATTTAAGAGCGATACACCACTGATCGCGCGTCGGGAAATATGCGCAAGAGACTGTGGTCGCCCCTATGAGAGGGGAAAACGCTTCGACGCGTTTAAGTTAAAAGGTGAAATGCCGAAAATATAGTTTTAGATTAGCCACTTAACAAACTGGATGGAGGGGCGGACACGTGTCATACGCGCTTGATCAGAAACAGCTCGACAAGATCGAGGATGTCCTTAAATCGGAACTGATCGACAACGGCGTCCGGTGTGTCTTCCTGATCGACATGGCCGGGAACATCATCACCAACCTGGACAATGGTGAGAAACAACACGACATCTACTCGTTGGCCGCACTGGCCGCGGGCAATTTCGGCGCCGTGAGCGCCATGGCCAAAATCATCGGGGAGAATGAGTTTTCCCTGCTGTTTCACAAAGGCAAGAAGGAAAACATTCACTTCAACAAGATCTCATCGGAATTTCTACTAATCACCATTTTTGGCAACGACATTTCCCTGGGGTTTCTCAGGATGAAGGTCGCCGAGTCGGTTGAACACCTCAAGGGCCTGCTTGAACCCTTGAGCCGCGAACATCTCTAAAAAGGCTATTCCCGAAAGCCGATCAGCGGCGCGGTGGCGCTAACGGATTACGAATTCTATGGCGTTCGTCAACCTCAAAAATAAGTTGATCCAGGTCAAAATCGTCTACTACGGCCCGGGCCGTGGGGGCAAAACGACCAACCTGGAATATATCAACCGGAAATTCCAGCATCGGATCAACTCCGAGATGGTCACGGTCAAGACGCACGGCGACCGGACGCTCTTTTTCGATTTCCTGCCGTTCGACATCGGACTTGTCAACGGCTATCAGATCAAAATCCAGCTCTATACGGTGCCGGGGCAGGTTAAATACGACGCCACGCGCCGGCTGGTCCTCCGGGGGGTTGACGGGATCGTTTTCGTCGCCGACGGCATGACCGTGCGGCGGGAAACCAACATCCAATCGCTGCACAACCTGCAGGAGAACCTGGCCAGCTACAAAAAGAACCTGCGCATGCTTCCGTGGGTGTTGCAGTACAACAAAATGGATCTCAAAGAACAAGGCATTCCGATGATGCCCATCGAGATGCTCGAGCAGGATCTCAACCAGCAATTCCAGCGTCCCTGCTTTCCAGCGAGCGCCTTGCAGGGCACCAATGTGGTGGCAACGTTGAAGAGAATCATTTCCCTGACCATTGCATCCATTCGGAAAGAACTTCTTTAGGAGGGCACCGCCGTGGCCAAATCAACCAAGTTAGACACCCTCACCTCTGAGCTGGAGAACCGGCTTGACGAGCTCTTCCAGGAAGAGGAGCTGCATGCGGAAAGCTTGCCGCCCAGAGGAACCAGCCACCAGCCGCTGGCGGAGCTGAAAAAGATCGTTCTTTCCATCGACTGGGAGATCACCCCGGAGGCCGTTGAGAGTTTCTTGGCTCAAATCCGATTGCTGAAGGAAGTCTACCAGAATGACAAGGTCGCTACGATGTTCCTGCAAATTCTCGGCTCCCTCGGCCAGTACATCAAATCCAACCGCAGCAAGGCGCACCCTTCTACGTTCAGCTTGCTCAACTCCGTCTTTGCCCGGCTCGAAGAAATCACCAACCACCCGAGCATGCCCGAGCTTACCAAACGCAAATTGCTGCAGGCGCAGATGACCGCTTATCAGCAGCTGCGCGAGAAGATATCGCAACGCCGGGCAGCGGATGACATGAAGTCGGCTCCTGCGGCGCCAGCGGCGTCCGCGCCGGCCGACCCGTCCTCCTCCGCGGTGGTAAACGCTCAAATGCTGACGCAGGCGATGGCGGAGTTGAAAGAATTCATCCGTTCGGAGATGGCCGCGCTGCGACGACAGATGAAAACCGGCTCGTCGCGGTAAGGGCGCGCCGCTTGAATGCCCCTCACGGTTCAAGATAGCGTTTGAGATGGATGCATGATCAAGAACGTGCTGATAGTGGACGACGATCGCGCGATGCTTCTCGATCTGAAGGAGAGTTTGAGCCGGCGGATAGGCTTCCCCGCGGTGCTCATGGCTGGAAACGGGGTTGAAGCGCTCCAGTGCCTCCGGTCGCAAGAGGTCTCCCTGGTGGTAACGGACCTCAAGATGCCAGAAATGGATGGTCTGGAGCTGCTGGCGGCCATCATGCAAAACTACGCTGACATCCCCGTGATCCTCATGACCGGCTTCAGCACGCCGGAAATCGAACGTCTGGCGCGGCAAGGCGGTGCCGTGGATGTCATCTCCAAGCCATTTTCCGTTGATGAGCTGGCCCGTCGCATGACCGTGATGCTGAGCCAGCAAAGCGAGGGCGGCACCCTGCACAATGTGTCTTCTGCCATGTTTTTGCAGCTGATCGAATTGGAGCAGAGAACCTGCACCGTTCGGCTGGAGCACACGCCTTCGGGGAGCAAGGGCATTCTTTCTTTCGTCAAGGGCGAGCTGTTCGACGCTCGGGTCGGCGACCTCAAGGGGGTGGACGCCGTGTATCAGATCCTGGCGTGGGAGCAGGTCAGTCTGGCCCTTCAAAACAACTGTTTCGTCCGCGAAAACCGGATTGAAAAGAATCTGTGCCCGCTGATTCTTGAAGCGGCTCGGCGCAGGGACGAGAAAACAACGTCGCAGATGACTGAAAACCATTCAGGCGGACCGACGCCGGCGCCGAAGCCTGCCAAGTCGTTGGCGCTCATCCGCAGCCGAATCGAGAAGGAACTGGGCGACGGCTGCAGCGTGGAAGACATCTTCGAGGATCCTTCCTGGAACGAGCGCGTCAAGCGAATTTCCCGGTACGGCGAACACTTGAATCTGGGAAAGCTGACGCTGGCCTGCGTGAATTGGGGCGATTCCCACGACCAAATCATACGCCCGGGCGAACCGCCCGTGGTGGTGGCTGTAAATTCGAAATGCCCTCGTGAGAAGCTCATGCAGCTTTTGGTCGGATGAGGGGGGCTGGGTGAATGCGGAGCCAGTTCCAAGATCTGCTGAAGATAGACGGCGTGAAGGGAGTGGTGTATTTCACTCTCGCGGGTCAACGGGTGTTCGAGGAATTCACCCTCGGCCGCAACGCCACCGCCACCGCCAATGCCAGCGACTGGTTCGCCCTGGTGTTGTGCCTGGGCAAAGCCAGGGAAAGCGAACTGGTTTTCGAAAAGGGACGCCTCTACATCCGTCGGAGCGCAGAAGGGATCCTGCTCGTGGTGATGGGGTTAATTGCGCCTACGGGGATGGTCCGTTTGACCAGCGACATTCTGTTGTCTGGTTTGAGGGAGCAAAAACCGGCCCGGGGGATCAGGCGGTTTTTCAATCGTTGATGGTCGGTGCGGGGGACCCCGGCAGAGGGGCAAAGGCCCGGAAGCCCTCCACCGAGAGAGAAAGGTTGTTTTAAACCAATGAGAAGCGACATCGATTCCCGGATCAACGAGGCAGAGGTCTGTCGCTCGATGGGGCTTTTTGCCGAGTCGCTGGCCATCTACGAAAAGGTGTTGCTCGCCGTGCCGGGCCACACCCCGGAAACCAAGGAGACCATCCTCGGCCGGATTGATCTGCTGAAGCAGGAAATCGCCAAGGAAAATGCCGCCCCGACCCCTGAACCGGCGAAAAAGGACCTCGGCTGGATCCGCGGAGCGATAGCGAGTGGAGGGGACCTATCCGGCATTTTCGACAGTGCCGCTGCGTTCCAGGAGATGGGTTTGCACGGCGAGGCAGCCAGCGAATTCGCCAAGCTATTCGCCGAAGACTGTCCCTTGGAAAAAGTCGTTCCGCGTCTGGCAGAAAGTCTGATCGCGTTGCACGGAGCCGAGCAGACCTTGAAAGAGCTCGCCGCGCTGATCCAAAAAATCCCGGTAGACAAGCCCAAGGCCGCGCGCATCACCTATTTGATGGGAGCGGAATTGGAAAAGCGCGACCACCGGGAACCGGCCCAAGAGCTTTACAGGGCCGCTTCCGAATTGAACCCCGCTGCTGCCGAGGCCGCCAAAAGCGCGGATTCGGCAGCCGCCACGCTGGCCTCCGGGTCCCGATACGACTGCCTGGTGCGTGAGAATATCGTCACCGCACCGCAGCTTCAACGCGCGTTCGGTCTGGCCAGAAAATTAAACAAAAGCGTCGAACACGTTCTGATCGAAACCTACAAGATCAAAAAAGAGGTCATCGGCAAAGCGTTTTCATCGTTCTACGGCTGTAAATTCCGGCCCTTCGACCCCGACATCCCGGCTCCTGTCGAGCTACTCGCCAACCTCAAAAAGACCTTTTTGCTGAACGAGGTCTGGATCCCGATCAGTTGGAGCAAAGACGGCATTGAAGTATTGGTCGACGATCCACGCAACCTGAACAAGACCGACAACATCAAAACATTGATGAAGACCGCCAAGATTCATTTTTCAGTCGCCACCCGCGAGGATATCCAGGCCTTCATCAGCAGTTTTTTCAACAAAGACCGTCATGCCGAGGCGGCGGCTGCAGAGGACATCACCGATGATATCGATATTCCCGACATTACCTTCGAGGAAGAGCGCGAAGAGTTGGGTGTCGAAGAGGCTGATGAAAGCTCTAGCCAGGTGGTCAAGCTGGTCGACCAGGTGATCATTGCGGCCTATCGCAAAAACGCATCCGACATTCATATCGAACCCTCGGTGGTGACCAAGGCCACCAGCATCCGCTTTCGACTGGACGGGGTCTGCCAGGAATACATGAAGATTCCGAACGCCATGGTCCGAGGCGTGATTTCGCGGATCAAGATCATGTCCAACCTCGACATCGCCGAAAGGCGCCTGCCTCAAGACGGCAAGATCAAATTCCGGCGCAAGGGGGTTCCGGCGTTTGAAATGCGTGTGGCCACCCTGCCGACGGCAGGGGGCTTCGAAGATGTGGTGCTGCGCATCCTGGCCTCCTCCGGGGCCATAAAAATCGACGAGATGGGACTCGCCGAGCGCAACTTGAAAGTCATCAAGGCCATTGTCGCCAAACCCTATGGACTGATCCTGGCGGTCGGTCCCACCGGGTCCGGCAAGACGACCACCCTGCACGGTCTGCTCGGTTACATCAACAAACCGGGGGTCAAGATCTGGACGGCGGAGGACCCCATCGAGATTACTCAGCAGGGGCTGCGTCAGGTGGAGGTCAAACCGAAGATCGGGCTGGATTTTGCGAGGGTCATGCGGGCGTTTTTGCGGGCGGACCCGGATATCATCATGATCGGCGAAATGCGAGACGAGGAGACCGCCTCGATTGGTATCGAAGCATCCCTCACCGGGCATCTCGTGTTTTCGACCCTACACACCAACAGCGCTCCAGAGACAGTGACGCGGCTGTTGGACATGGGGCTGAACCCGCTCAACTTTTCGGATGCCTTTCTCGGCGTTCTGGCCCAGCGGCTCACTCGGCGGTTGTGTACGAACTGCCGCAAGGAATATTCCCTCCGCCGTGAGGAGTTCGATGAATTGCGCGCGGATTACGGTGAGCCCTGGTTCGATCGAACCGGTATCGAGTACTCGGAAGGCCTTCGGATCTATCGGCCGCTCGGATGCGAAGCCTGCTCCAGCACCGGCTACCGCGGGCGGATGGGGATTCACGAACTGATGGAGGGCACGCCCGAGATCAAGTTGATGATCAAGAAGCAGGCGAACACCGAGGAAATTTTGCGGACGGCGCTGCAGCAGGGAATGATGACCCTTAAACAGGACGGCATCCTGAAGGTGCTGCAGGGGATCACCGATATTTCCGAAGTGCGTCGCGTGTGTATCAATTAAGCCGAGCGTTATTGCTTCCGCCCATGGATATCGGCTCCCCGGAGTGGGATCATCTGCTCATCGACGGCGCAACGGTCCTGGGGGTGGAGTTGCGGCCGGACCATACCCGCTTGTTTGCCCGCCACGCCGTCGAGCTCCTGAAATGGAACGCGGTGATCAACCTCACCGCCATCACCCGGCCCGAAGGCATGGCCCTGAATCATTTTCTGGACTCGCTGGCGCCGGCACGGTTCATCGCTCCGGGATCCGCTTTGCTCGACGTGGGCTCGGGCGGCGGGTTCCCCGGGTTGCCTCTGCACATTGCCATCGAGGGGCTGCGGACAACCCTCGTTGACGCCGTCCGAAAAAAGGTCAGTTTTCTGCGCCATGTTTTGCGCAAGATGGCGCTCTCGGGCATAGAGGCCCGACACCTGCGGGTGGAAGAACTCAGCCGTCATGCGGACGGCCAGGGCTCCTACGATGCCATCACCAGTCGAGCCTTTTCCGCCTCGGCGCCCTTTGTGCGGACGGTATGGCCTCTGCTGCGCCCCCGGGGCCGCATCATAGCGTTTAAGGGACCTACTTCCTCGGCAGAAACGGGTGCCCTTCGGGATCTCCTGGCTAGCGGCGAAATCGGCGAGGGCTGCACCCTGGAGCAGGTCGGCTATTCGCTTCCGGGTTTGAGGTGCCAACGTATCCTGCTCATTGTAAGCCGCGCGAATTGAATTGGTTCGACGGCGGAGGGGAAAGCAGGAAGATAGCTCACTGCTGAAAACGGATCAAATCGGCGGATGCGTTCGCCCCCGACACCCGCAACAGCGCCACGCTGGCCGGTTCGCCGAAGCGCGGCGCTCCGGCGCTGCCCGGATTGACGAAAAGAATGCCTTCTTTGGTTTCCACGGCCGGGCGGTGCGTGTGGCCGTTGACAACCGCCAGACAGGTGCCCCGAATAGCGTCCATGCGTAGCCGTCCCGCGTCGTGAATCAGATGAATCATTTGGCTGCCAGCCTGGATGGATTCCTTTTCTTCGAATTGTTCGATCCAGGGGCCTGAATCCATGTTCCCCCGCACCGCCACCACCGGAGCGACTTTCTCGAGAGCGAGCAGTATCGTCGCCGAGCCGATGTCGCCGGCATGCAGGATCAGGTCGACGTTGCGGAAAACCGTCAGCGCTTCCTCGGGCAGATAGCCGTGCGTATCGGAGATAATTCCGAACTGGTAGATGCTCTTGCTGGACAACGTTATCGCCATGCAATCATCCGTTGTTTCAGGGCGGGAGGCTTTGCCGGGCGCTCGCATCTTATCGCCCGGTCGAACGCTGCGATTCAAAGATTAGTCGAACGCTGCAGGCCGTGTCAAGCGCGAAAGGCCACAGCGGCGGAGAGGCGGACTGATCGTTTTTCTTTGAAAAAAGGGGGGCTTGAATCGCGATAACACGCTCGTTTCACGTGAAAACACATCTAATGGGGATTCAAGTGCACGCTGCCGCTACGGGTAGGTTTTCACCGTCCGTCTAAATGGGTTCCCGTGGTCTTCGTGATTTGACAGGTCGGGTGTTTTTAGCTAAAAAAGGATCACTACTCAATTCGGGGAGAAAAAGACGCGATGAAAATTCTGGTTGGCTATGATGGAAGCAGTTCGGCGAAAGAGGCCCTCAAGCTTGCCCGCAGGCACGCGCTGGCGTTCAAGGGCTCGGTGGATATCGTGACGTCGATGGAAAAGGGGACCGAACAGCAGCAGTCGGCCATCGAGGAGGCGGAACGAGGTTTGGAATGGGCCAAGACCATGTTTTCGGAAAAAGGGCTTGACTGCCGTACGCACCTCTTGATTCGCGGTTTGGCTCCCGGTGAAGATATTCTTGAGTTTGCCAAAGAAAACCGCGTGGATGAAATCATCGTCGGCGTCAAGCGTCGCTCCAAGGTCGGCAAGCTTCTGATGGGATCGACGGCCCAGTACGTTATCCTGCAGGCGCTGTGTCCCGTGGTGACCGTGAAGTAAAGTCAGCGGTTTAAAAAAGCCAAGCGGTGAGACTGACCCGCATCAGGTCTTTTTGCGGCGCCCGGCATTTTCCAGGCGCGCGAAAATCAGCGCGCAGCCGAAGGTCAGGACAAAGTAAAGCGCGGTGATGGTAATCCAGGTCTCAAAAGTCAAGTAGGTGACCGACATCAATTCCATCCCCCGAAAGGTCAGCTCTTGAATCGAGATCACTGCAACGATGGCCGAGTCCTTGATGGTTGAAATGAACTGGCCGCCCAGCGGCGGCAGGATGCGCCGGATCGCCTGCGGCAGAAGGATATGGCGCATGCACTGCCAGCGCGTCAAACCCAGCGCCGCGGCCGCTTCACGCTGGACCCGCTCGATGGACTGGACGCCGGCCCGGACGATCTCCGTGATGTAGGCGCCTTCGAAAATCGACAAGGTGATGACAGCGGATACGAAGGCGGTGAGCATGCCGGGAGGAGCCAGCAGGACGGTCAGCAGCCACTGCGCTTCCGGAGTCTGGCGCCGGACGACCGCTTCCAGCCCAATGCTCGGCAGGCATTGCTCCCCGAAGAAGTAGTAGAAAAGAAACACCAACACCAGGGCTGGCGTGTTGCGGATGAGCTCCACATAGGCGAAGCCCACCCATCGCCGGAAAGGGCGGGAGCTCATCCGCAGCAAGCCCATGACCGTGCCGATCAGGCTGGCGAACACAGTCGCCCAGATGCTCAGACGGAGGGTGGTGAAAAACCCTTGCATCAAGACGTTGGGCACCCACGTTCCGTGTTCGGGTTCGAAGCGGAAGAGGTACTGGGGAATGGCCTGCCATTCCCAGCGGTAGTGCAGCCCGTCCCGGACGCGGTAGAAAACAAACGCGGCACCGGCGATCACGGCCAACAGCACCAGGACATCCAGGATGCCAAGCTTGGGCTTGCGAAGCATCACTTCAGCAGGCTTTCCCACTCCTGAGTCTCAAACCAGTAGGCTTTGCGCTCGGCCAGCCACCCTTCGGCCTCGACCACGCGGATCCAGTTGTCGAAAAAGTTCAGCGTATCGAAATCGCCCTTGCGCACCACAAAACCGATGGGTTCCTTGGTGATGGCACCCTTCAGCGGCAGGAAGAGCTTGTCCGGGTACTTCAGCGCCTGGTAGGTGGGAAGCGGAGTGCCCGCCAGAAGCGCGTGGACCTTGCCGTTCACCAGCTCTTGGACCACCTGAGACTCATCGTCGAAAAAGCGTTTCTGCGCCTTGGGCAGGAGCTTGTTGGCTGCCGCGGCCGACGTGGAGCCCAGGCGGGCGGTCACGATGACTTCCGGTCGGTTGAAGTCTTCCAGGCGGCTGAAGCCGGTTGCCAGCTGCCGGTGGGCCGCGACGGCCACGCCCGAGTAATCGTAGGGGATGCTGAAGTTGACCTTGAGGTTGCGTTGGGCGGTGATGCCCATGCCGCCGATGATGACGTCGAACTTGCCGGTGAGCAGCGCCGGAATGATGCCGGCCCACTTGGTGGGCACGAATTCCACCTTCACCCCCATGTCTTGGGCCAGGCGGGTGGCCACGTCGATTTCAAATCCGATCAGGTGGCCGGCCTTGTCGGTCATGGCCCAGGGAACAAAGGTCGACATGCCGACGCGCAGCACTCCGCGCTTGATCACCTGTTCGATGGTGCTCTCCTCGATCAATTTCTGCTGCACCTCCCCGCAAAGCCCGCATGGGGAAAAGATCAGGATCCATGCCGCAACGCCCAGCACCGTACGCCCGAATTTTCCAATCATACCGCCTCCTTTCTGACAGCCTGCCATGTGAGAAGATAGCCGACCGCCGACCGGGGTTCAGGAGTGAATTCTGAGCCGCTTTTCCATAAAGGCCACCGTGACGGAAAGCGACAGGGTCACCACGAGGTAAACCGCTGCCACGGTGAACCAGATCTCAAACACCAGATACGTTTCCGAGACGATGGCCTGCGCCTGCATGGTCAGGTCGTAAATCGCAATGGTGCTCACCAGGGCCGAGTCTTTGACCAAGGAGACCGCTTGGCTGGTCAGCGGCGGCAGGATATGGCGCACGGCTTGAGGCAGGATGACGAGCCGATAGGTGTGCCACGTGCCAAGTCCCAAGCTGAAGGCAGCTTCCCATTGGTTGCGGTGAATGGACAGGATCCCGGCCCGGAAGATTTCAGAGGCATAGGCGCCTTCGAAGAGGCTCAAGGCCAGCACGGCCGAGGCGAACGCGCTGATTTCAAAAACCGGGGAGAGCACAAAGTAGATAAAAAAGAGCTGCACCAGCAGCGGTGTGTTGCGGATGAGCTCGAGATACACGCGCGCTGCCGAACGCGCTACGAATGAGCTGGAGAGCCGCATGAGCGCGGTGATCAACCCGGCCGCCAGCGCTAACACCAGGCTGACGGCCGTGATCTGGAACGTGACGGCCAACCCCTGCAGCAAAGGCCCCAGGACCAGCCGGCCCTCCGAAACGGAGAAGAGGTAACGCTGGATCCGGTACCACTGCCAGTGGTAGCCGAGGTCTTCGGTGGAGCGGAAGATCAGCCAGACGATCAGCGCCGCGAGCAGTCCGAACTTTATGCCGTCTGCCACCAGGCGTCGCGGTCCGGAGGTCATCGATGGCAGGCGTGAGGTCGTGCTCGGCATGCATTCAATTCTTGAGGCTGTGGATCGGGGCGGGGATCAAGCCGCCCCGCCGGATGAAGCGATTGTTCCCGCGGGCGTTGTTGACGGGTAAAATGACGGACTCGCCCATCAGTCCGCCAAAAACGGCATGGTCGCCGGGGTTTTTGCCGGGGACCGGGATGAGTCGAGCGGCCGTGGTCTTGCAGTTGATGACGCCGATCGCCATTTCATCGGCGATGATGGCCGAGACCGTATCGGCCGACGTGTCTCCAGGGATCGCCACCATGTCCAGCCCCACCGAGCACACGCTGGTGATGGCTTCCAGCTTTTCCAGGCACAGATGGCCCTGCCGCGCGGCTTCGGAGATGTTGAGGTCTTCGCTCACCGGAATGAAAGCGCCGCTCAGTCCTCCGACCCGCGAGCTGGCAAACGCGCCGCCTTTCTTGACGGCGTCGTTCAGCAGGGCCAGGGCGGCCGTGGTGCCTGGAACCCCGATGGCCAATAGCCCCAGGCTTTGAAAAATCTCCCCCACGCTGTCGCCGACATGCGGAGTAGGCGCCAGAGAGAGGTCCACCACTCCGAAGGGGATACCGAGGTGTTCGGCCACCTCGCGGCCGATCAGCTCCCCGATGCGCGTGACCTTGTAGGCCGTCTTCTTGATCAGCTCCGATAGCCCCCCCAGGTCCAGGTCGGGCTGCGACGCCAGCGCGCGATCGATGGCCTTCTTGACGACCCCCGGCCCGCTCACGCCCACATTGATGACCGCGTCGGCCTCGCCGATGCCGAGGTAGGCGCCGGCCATGAAAGGGATGTCTTCAGGGATGTTCGCGAACACGCACAGCTTGGTGCAGGCCGCGCCGTCGCGGTCTGCCGAGAGCTCGGCCGCCCGCTTGATGGTCGCTCCCATCATGAGGACCGCATCCATGTTGATGCCGGCGCGGGTGGACGCCACGTTGACCGACGCACAGACCCGCTCGGTGGTGGCGAGCGCCTCGGGGATGGCCGCAATCAGGGCGCGGTCGCCGCGGGCGATTCCCTTTTCTACCAGGGCCGAGAACCCGCCGATGAAGTCCACGTTGACCTCGCGCGCGGCGGCATCCAGCGTACGCGCCAGCTCGACCAACTCGGCCGGGGAAAGCGCCGCAGCGACCGCCGCGATGGGGCTCACGGCGATGCGCTTGTTGACGACCGGGATGCCGTACTTTTGGCCAACACGGTCGCACACCGGGACCAGTTGTCCGGCCAGTCGCATCAGGCGCTCGGCGATCCTGCGGCGGACCTGGCCCAGGTCCGAACCGGCGCAGTCAAGCAGGTTGATTCCCAGGGTCACGGTGCGTACGTCCAGATTTTCGTTTCGGAGCATCTCCAGCGTGGAGATGATTTCGCGTTGCGTCAGCATGGGGGGTCTCTTTCGTCAGATGCGGTGAAGCACCTCGAAGATGTGGCGATGCTGGATGCTGATGTCCAATTGAAGATCAAGGGCCTTGTCCCGTAGGTCCTGCGCCAGTGTCTGCAGATCGACGGCTTTGGGGACATCCACCTCGTAGATCATGATGTTGTCGCCGGGCTCATTGCCGCCCTTGAACATTGCCTGCAGGTTGGTGATGTTGACTCCGTGTCGGGCAATCACTCCGGAGATGTGCGCGACGAGCCCTTTGCGGTCCGGCCCTCGGGTGGTAATGACAAAGGGCTCGCACGCGGCCGCCGCACAGGCATCCTCGCCGGGGTCGCACGGCTTGGTGAGCACCGTGAGACCGATCGGTGAAAGCCGCGAATCCAGTTCCCGGTGCAGATCGGCCGCGCTTATGCCGTCCGGCAGTAAAACGATGAAGATCCCGGCGAACTCGGTCTGCAGCATGGTCTGGCTGACGTTTTCAATGTTGCAGTTCTGATCGAAGAGCACTCGCGCCACGGCTGCGACGATGCCCGGCCGGTCGCGCCCCAGTATAGACAGAATGGCTTTATTCATTTCGGCATCCCTCAAGAATTGCGAAGACGACAGTATGATCAAAGCGCGGAATTCTGTCAACCGGCGGGTGAATTTCACTCGTCGCTGCCGCGGCTGAGGGTCCTTGTGCGTGCAAACGGGTATGTGCTAAAATGAAAAAATGCAAATTGTTACCACCCACAAGAACACCGATTTCGATGGGTTTGCTTCCGTCGTTGCCGCCACACTGCTTTTTCCCGAAGCCCGGGCCGTGCTCCCCAAGACGGTGAACCCCAACGTCAAGGCCTTCCTTTCCATCCATAAAGATTTGTTTGAAACGCACGCGTGCGGCGAGATCGATATCAAGCACGTCAAACGGCTGGTCGTGGTCGACGCCTGCAGCTGGAATCGGCTCGAACGGATGGAGGAGCTCAAAAACCGGAAGGATCTCGACATCCTGGTGTGGGACCATCACATCGAAAAGGGCTCCATCCGCGCCCGTCAAAGCTGCATCGAGCCGGTCGGTGCGACGACGACGCTGCTGGTGCGCGAGCTGAAACGGCAGCACAAGATCCTCACGCCCATGCAGGCCACGCTCCTGCTGGCCGGCATTTACGAGGACACCGGCAACCTGACCTTTCCCTCGGCGACGGCCGAGGACGCCTATGCCGCCGGCTGGCTGATGGAACGCAAAGCGGACCTGAATATTCTGAATACTTTTCTGAAGCCGGCCTACAGCGAAAAGCACAAAGCGGTTCTTTTCCAGATGCTGCAGCACGCCAAGCGCACGAAAATAAAAGGATACCGTCTCAGCATCAACCAGGTGGCCATCGAGGGCCATGTCGACAATTTGGCCGTGGTCGTGCGCATGTATCTGGAGATTTTGAACATCGATGCCGCCTTCGGCGTGTTCATTGAGGGCCAGAAAAACCGCTGCATGGTCATCGGCCGCAGCCAGATCGAAGGCCTTAACATAGGTACAATCATGCGCAGCATGGGCGGCGGCGGCCACCCGCGGGCTGGCTCCGCCCAGATCAAAGGGGTCAATCCGGATGCGGTCGAGCAGTGGATCCTGGAATTGATCCGGGGCAACCAGCAGGCGTCGGTGCAGATCAGCGACCTGATGTCATTCCCCGTGCACTTGGTGACGGCCGAGGCCTGCATGGAGGAAGTCGCTCTGATCCTGCGCGCCAAGGGGATTTCGGGCATCCCGGTGGTGAACGGGGATCGCGTCGTCGGTATGATTTCGCGCCGGGATTTCCGAAAGATGCGCAAGGAATCCCAGCTCCGATCGCCCGTCCGGGCCTTCATGACGACCGATGTGCTGACCATCGAACCGGGCAATAGTCCGACCCAGGCGGCCCAGTTAATGGTCAAGCACGACGTCGGGCGGCTGCCGGTGGTGGAAAATGGCCAGGTCATCGGCATCATCACGCGCTCGGACGTCATGCGATACTTTTATGACCTTCTGCCGGATTGATTTCGGAACAGCGATTTGATTTGACTCGGATATCTGGAGCGTTTGAATTTGATAACGCGATGCAGACAGGCTGTCACTTTACGTAATGAAACGATGATTGACTGATTTGCGGTAGAAGTTCATCATCTGCCTGTTTTTTCTAAAAAAGCAATAAAGGAGGCAGAGATGGACGTCGAACCTGTTTCTGTAGAAAGTCCCCATTTAGTACCCTTCCAGGCAAGTTTCCCCGGTGAGCTGAAGCGAAGAGCGGCTTTCGGAGACAGGGCGACGGGCAGGTAGTAGAAAGATATTTTTATTTTTCCGGAGAAGGTCGACTTCCGCTGGGGGTTAGCCTATTCCACCGTCAAATTTAGGGTTGCCCAATAAACTATCAACCGTATCAATTAACCTCGAAAATGATATCTAGCTCCGACACCGTATTGGTTATTCCGCTTGTCACACCATTTTACTTCCGCAATCGCATTCGACCGTACGGATCCTGCGGTATCGCCCTGAGGCCCGGTCGCAGACCTTTCAAGACGGATCGAGACCGTTGACCCCGCTGTGAGAAGTTGGGGTGTTTCAAAATAGCAGCCCCCTCGGCTGCAGTTGAGCATCCTCGCAGAGATCAAGTTGTCCTTGTTGAAATATGCCCAAACGATATTGCAGTCGCAGGCCTGACGCTGCTCTGCTCGTCGTTCTTCCGGATAGCTCAAGGTCGGTTGGGATACATAACGTATTCCCGCTAAGACGCTCGAAATTGCATCTAATATTTCTTGACTGCTTGCATCCTTAAAGCAGTATCCGTCAGCCCCCGCCTCGAAGGCCGCCCTTATGTTGTGGTCCGATTCAAGAATAGTCAGTACCAATATTTTTGCATCCGTTATTTTTGATAGGTCCGGGAGGATATCATAACCGCTTCTATCTGGAAGCCGAAGGTCTAGAAGAACTAAATCCGCAGGAAATTGTTTGATAATCTTCAACGCCTGTCCGCCGCTGGCCGTCTCTGCCACCACCTCCAAATGCTCCTGAGCGTTGATCAGATCCGTTAAGGCGGCGCGGTAAAGATCATTGTCTTCGACAATAATGACTTTCTTCTTGGGTTCCATGTCATCACCGAATTTGCGTTATAGCCACCATTCTATTGATTCTATCCAAAGCTATGCCATAGTATCCTCGCCGACCTGGAACGCTATACGAATGCACGTACCGGTTCCGGACAACGAGTGCAGGGAAAATGAACCGCCGATTATTTCGACCCGCTCTCGCATGCTCTTCAAGCCATAACCGCTCATGCGATCGACGCGATTGGAAACCTCGTTGAAATCAAAACCGTGCCCGTTGTCCTCCACTTCCGCTTCTAAATAATTGCCGGTTTTTTTCAACCGGATATAAATCGTATCGGCCTTGCTGTGCATGGCTGCATTGTTCAACGCTTCCTGGATCACGCGGTAAATCACGATTTTAAGTTCTTCGGGGACCTTCTGTTCATCTACATCGATCTGCCGTATGATCTGTATGTGGTTGTAATTCTGACTGAACTGGCGGGTGTGCCAATCGATTGTGGCCAGAAGCCCCATGTCGTCGATAATCTCCGGCCGCAGATTGGCGGAGATATGCTTGCACTCTTTAATTGTTTCCGCCAGGTGTAAAATGGTCTTATCAAGGGATGTTGTCGCTTCGTCCGGGTTTTCAGCAATCTTCTTGGCGATGGATTCCAGGGCAACCTTTACAGCAGCCAGATTGCCTCCGATGCTGTCGTGCAATTCCCGTGAAACCGTTCTGCGGTCGGCTTCCAGGGCTTCAATGCTTTTGCGCGAAAATTCCTTCAGACGACGCTGGGAATCCCGCAATTCCAATTCCATATTTTTGAGGATGGAAATATCTTTGGTAATCGTTGCCATGAATTCGATACTGCCATTTTCGTCAGTTAACGGAAATGCCGTCACTAAAGTGGGAAACACCCGGCCATATTTGTCCACCCGAAACCCTTCCCAATTGCGAACATCTTGGCCGTTCAAACATTGTCGCCGCAACTGCCACGCGAACTGATATCGGTCGGGCAGAAGGAGGACTTTGATGGACTTGCCGATCAGCTCGTCCCGGCTCCAGCCGTAGGACTGTTCCGCCTCCCGGTTCATCTCGATAATGGTCCCGGACAAATCCTCGATTAGAATCGAATCGGCCGCATCTCGAAAGACCCGGGATAGCTGGTGAAGCTTGGTTTGGACGCTCTTACGTTCGGCCGCTTCTTTCTTCAATTTACTCACAGCGTCTTCAAGTTGGACGGTGCGCTCTTTCACCATTTTTTCCAACTGGGTGGAAAAATCTTCCAGGACCTCGCCGGTCTTCTTATGCTCGCTGTTATTCATGTCGGTGGCGGTCATGTTTAACCGAGAAAAACCCAAATCGAGACAATATGTTTTGGTCGATCATGAGCACCTCCTTGAAGGTCGTGAGTGGTGGTTGGCGGTGAAGCATCAGCGAAGGACCGGACAGTCACATCGGCACCGCAAATAGAAGTGAGCTTACGCGTGAAATTGTCCTGTGCCATTTTCAACCTCCTGGGAAAGAAGGTTTGGCAAATCCAGGATGATAGAGGTAAAACTGAAAAGAAGTCGAGCTGGAAAATGAGGCCCGAACCGCTTAACAAAAGTAAACCCCGCGCCGGGTCCGGTGGAATAGGAATGACACCCAAGCGGGTGCGAATATACCTTGGTCAAGGATGAAAAATCAAATGAAATTTGACTGGGGTCGGTTTTTGCAAGCAGTTTTTCGTCGAATTTCAGAGCGCCGCTTTGACCTGAACCAGCCCTCTCCCTTGCCGATCGGGGAAGCGAAGCGTTTTTAGCGCGGGCATGTCGTCCTCCCATTGGCAAGTTGAACTTCCATTCTTATTCTAACCCCTAAAAATAACACGAACACGCCGGCGCTCGGCCCGAAGGCCGCGGCGGCCGGATAGAAAGGCGGTTCTGATGAAGATTTATGACGATGCGCTGGCGGAAATGGATTTCAGGGTGAGTTGGGAGCACGACGGCATCCGCCACACGGCCTGCCAGCACGCTCAGCGCGTGAATTTCTGGCGTGACCTTTTGCCGGCCGGTCTCGGCGAGGCCGTGGCCAGGCAGCCCGGCATCCGCTCGGTTGCTTTGGAGTTTCAACCCGGCCAGGCGCTGCCGCCCCCGAGCCCGGCCGCGGTTCACCGGGTGCGGCGCACGGAGGTCGAAAAGCGAAGGTTTGCGGGGATCGAAATCGAACCGCGCTATGGCCGGTTTTATCCGCGCGGAATCCTGCGCGGCGTGCCCGGCGTCTTTCGGGAAAACATCCAGCCGTTTCGGTGCACCGGGCTGGAAACCGAGTGGCTCGCCGCCGATTTGAACCACCCTTTGTCCGGGAAAAAACTGGCCGTCGATGTTTCCATTCAGGACATCCGGCCCAAGTTCGAGGAGCATGGCGGCGCCACCGTCGACTGGCTGGAGACGGCCTTGACCGGTCCGGGGATGCAGGCGCGCGCCAACGGTGTTCCGACGCACTTCTTTGACGAGCGGCCCTTCGCGCGCACGGATGAAAACGAAGACGGTGTGTTCTACGACCGGCCGCGGCTGGTCAACCACATCGACGATGCGGCGATCGGGATCGTTTCGGGGCTCTACGGCCGACTGATCCCGCCGGGCGCGGACGTGCTCGATTTGATGGGCAGCTGGACCTCGCACCTGCCGGCGGACATCGAGCTCAAGTCGCTGACCGTCCTCGGAATGAACCTGGACGAATTGAACGCTAATCCGCGCGCTTCGGAGCGGGTGGTCTACGACCTCAATCTGCAGCCGGTTCTGCCCTTCGATGATGGACGCTTCGATGCCGTGATCTGCACCGTCTCGGTGGAGTACCTGATCCGACCCTTCGAGGTGTTCGACGAGGTTGCCCGTGTGCTCAGGCCCGGCGGACGGTTTATCCTAACCTTTTCCAACCGCTGGTTTCCTCCCAAGGTGATCCGCGTCTGGCCGGAGCTGCACGAATTCGAACGCATGGGAATGGTGCTTGAATATTTCCTGAAGTCGAGTCAATATAAGCGGCTTGAAACCTTTTCCGTGCGGGGTCTCCCCCGGCCGGTCAATGACAAGTATTACGGCCAGATGCATCATGCCGATCCGGTGTATGCCGTTTGGGGCCGAAAGACCCTGAACAAGGATTGAAGGTTACTTGAGCGTACCTGCAACGAAGGCGGGAAAAAGAACAAGAACATGACGGATGCGGTGGCTGGAAAATTGTCGTTGCAGGCCAAAGTCCAGGTGGACCCGGGGCTGATCCCCGCCAACAGCGATCGGTTTAAACGCCAGATCGAATTTCTGCTCGAAATCGACCGCCTGAAGCATACCTTTCGGCAGACGATTCTGCTTGACCGCAGCCGGCATGAAAACTCCGTCGAGCATTCGTGGCACATTGCGCTGTCGGCCATGATTTTTTCCGAATATGCCGATATAAACGGAGTCGATCTTGGACGGGTTATTCGCATGCTCCTGCTCCACGATCTGGTGGAAATCGATGCGGGCGACACCTACTGTTACGACGAGCAGGCCGGATTGGACCAGCATGCGCGCGAGCTCCGGGCCGCTGAGCGCATCTTCGGCCTGCTGCCGTCCGATCAGGTTCGTGACTTTCGAAACCTGTGGGACGAATTCGAGGAAGCCGAGAGCCCGGAGGCGCGCTTTGCCCACGCCATGGATCGGTTTCAGGCCTTCTTGCACAACTATTTCACGCAGGGTCAGGTCTGGCGCCAGCACGGCATCCGCCGGCATCAGGTGGTCCGGCGGATGCAACCGGTGGAGCGCGGCGCGCCGTTGCTGTGGCATTACGTGCGCACCCTGATCGAAGACGCGGTTCAGAAGGGATATCTTGCGCCCTGACCTAAATCGGAAGGAAAGCCACTTGCGAGTGTATTTCTATGCAACAGGGAGACGATTTGAATCTCAAACGGCACATGGCGCAAAAAATTCGAAGCACGAAAACCGAAACCTATCCGAATGACCGATACGCTAAGAGAGCATTTCAGTTGCAGCCTAACCGGTTTTGGTCATTATCCGTTTTGAACATTTGAATCTGTTTCGTGCTTCGAACTTCGATATTCGGACTTCGAATATTCCGGGATCTCAATGTCTTCCCATTCTTCAATAGAACCGGTCATTCATGCGGCCCAGCTGACCCGTATCTACCCTCTGGGCGACGGCTCGGTCGTGGGGATCCATCAGGTGAACCTGGATGTGGCGCCCGGGGAGCTGGTGGTTCTCAAGGGCAACAGCGGTTCCGGGAAAAGCACGCTGCTGTCCCTGCTGGCCGGCCTGGATCGCCCGACTTCGGGCGAGCTTTCGGTCGCGGGTCACAACCTCGCCAACTCCCACGGCACGGATCTCACCCGCTTTCGGCGCGAAGTGGTCGGCATGATCTTTCAGTCGTTCAACCTTCTGCCAACCCTGAATGTGCTCGAAAATGTCTGTCTGCCGGCGCTGCTCGCCGACAAGGATGCGGAGGTAACCCGCCGCAAGGCGCTTGAACTGCTGGATTGGCTAGGCCTCAAAAACCGGTGTGACCATCATCCCGACCAGCTTTCCGGGGGCGAGATGCAGCGCACGGCCATAGCCCGGGCCCTGATCAACGACCCTGCGCTCATCCTTGCCGACGAGCCGACCGGGAACCTCGACAGCCGCAACGGGATGACCGTCATCGGCCTTCTGGGTCAAATGAACCGCGACGCCAAGCGCACCATCGTGATCGCCACCCACAGCGATCTGGCCGATTCCCTGGCGACCCGGCACATCCGGATCAGGGACGGCGCCCTAACGGACCCGCCATGCGACGGCTGATGTTCTTCCTGCGCCTTTTTCGGTGGTTCAGCGTGCGCAACCTCCGAAGCCATTGGGGCCGGGCGCTGGTGGTGCTGTTCGGCATCGCTTTAGGGGCGGCGGTGTTCACCAGCGTCCGGTTGGCGGTGCACGCATCATTGAGCTCCTTCGTGCGCAGCATGGACTTCTTCGCCGGCACTGCGCAGAAGGTGCTGGTGCGCCCCGGCGGTCACCTGCCCGAAGGCGTGCTGCCGGTTCTGCTCGGCCACCCCGCCGTCAAGGAGTTCTCCCCGCTGCTCACGACCTACGTCCGCCGCTCCGGCACGCCGGGAGATTCGTTTTTGATGATCGGGATCGACCCGCTCTTGGACCAGTCTTTCCGCAAGTGGCGCATTCGCGGGGAGCGCGATAAGGAGACCGAACGCTGGCTGGACCTGATTCGCGAACCCTACACGGTCATTTTCACAGAGCCGCTGGCGCGTGAACTGCAGACCGTTTCAGGCGCCCGCATTAAGCTCGAGCATACGCGCAACGCAGCGGAATTCCGCGTCGTCGGCATCCTGATGCCGGAAGGCTTGGCCCTGGTGGAAGGGGGGCGGGTGGCGTTGACCGACATTGCAACCTTCCAGGAATTCACCGGCTTGCACGGGCTGCTGGACCGCATTGATCTTACCTTTAAGCCCAAGACCACGAAGCAGGAGATCGATGATCTCGCGCACAAGCTGCCTCAGGAGCTCGAGCTGCGATCGCCCTCAGCCGCACGGGACAGCGGCACGGCCATGATCCGGGCCTACCAGCTGAACCTGTCGGTGCTGAGCTTCGCCTCGCTGTTCGTAGGGATGTTCCTGGTATACAGCCTGGTGGCGCTGAACGTGGCCTCGCGGCGCCGGGAGTTGGCGATTCTGCGGTCGCTAGGCGCTTCGCCGCGGACACTTTTCTTGATATTTCTCTGCGAGGGAATGCTCTTCGGCGTCTGCGGATGGCTGCTCGCCATTCCCTTGAGTTCGCTGCTGGTGAAGCACCTCCTTTACGGGGTGAGCCAGACCATCTCCACTCTGTTCGTAAGGGTCCAGGTGGAAGGTCTCGTGCTCAGCCCGCTGGAGATCGTCATCAGCCTCGGAGTGACGCTTTTAACGGCTGCCGGCGCTGCATGGCATCCCGCCCGGGAAGCCATGGGGGTGCCTCCGAAGGAGGCCATGGAAATCTCCCACGTCGGCGTCCGTCGGCGGCGTACGGTCCGGCGGCTGGCCTTCTGGGCGCTGGGATGCATTCTCGCCTGCCTTCCGCTTGCGCTGCTGCCCGGCGTGGCCGGAGTCCCCTTGCCCGGATATCTGGCGATCTTGCTGCTTTTCATCGGTTTTGCGCTGCTTTCTCCTTGGATGTTGGAGTGGCTGGGCCAGGGGCTTGCCCCGCTGCTGCCGCGATGGGCCGGGGTCCCGGCCTATCTGGCGGGACGCTACCTGCGCGACTGCGGCGCGCGCACCGCCATATCCGTGGGGGCGCTGATCACGGCGGTGGCGCTCTTCACGGCATTGGTCGTCATGATCCACAGCTTCCGGCATACCGTCGAGCTCTGGGTCCGGCAGACCGTGAGCGGCGACTTGTTCGTCACCACCAAGATGGGGCAGGTCAACCGCTTCCGTTTCCCGATCCCCGAAACCATCGTGGCCGAGCTGAAGCGAATGGACGCCGGCGCCGACTACGTCCAAAGCCGCCGATATCAGATGAACTTCGGCGACTTCCCCTATGAATTTGAGGCCATGGGCATGGAGACTTTCTTGAATCACGGCGGCTTCGTGTGGTTGCAGGGCGATCCGCAGAAGACCCGGCCGATGCTCGTCCAGGGGGAAGGTGTCTTGGTATCGGAGGTGTTCGCCACGCGCACCGGCCTCGGCATTGGAGACATCTTCCGCACGCAGATCGAGGGTTCGCTGATCGAGCTGCCGGTGGTGGGCGTCATCCGGGACTACCGTACCGACGGCGGCGTGGTGTTCTATTCCTGGAAGCATTTCAAGGAACGCTTCCACGACCCCCAATGGAGCGGGGTGCGTTTTTTCTTCAAAGACCGCACGCAGGATGTGGGGGCCAGGGTAAGCGCCCTGCGCAATGCCATTGTCCAGCGCTGGGGCGACGCCTTGGACATGGTCAGCGGAAAAGACCTGCGCGAATCGGTGCTCAGGATCTTCGACGAGACTTTTGCCATCACCACGGTGCTGTTGCTCACCGCCTTGGCTGTTGCCGCCTTGGGCATCGCTACCACGCTGACGGTCATGGTGCTGGAACGCACCCGCCAGCTGAACACCCTTTTTGCCGTCGGAGGAAGTTTTCGCCAGATCCGTGCGATGATCTTCTGGGAGGCCTCCTTCTTGTTAGCAGCCGGCGAGGTGGCCGGATTGGTCTGCGGGTTCATCCTTTCCTATCTGCTGGTGTATGTCATCAACCGGCAGTCGTTCGGATGGACCTTTTTGTACGTGGTCGATTGGGGGGCGCTGGCCTTTTCACTGCCGCTTATCATCCTGACGGCGCTGGCGGCCGCGGTCCCGGCCGTGCGGATGGTTTTCAGGATGCCGCCGGCAGCCTTGTTGCGCGAACGCTAGGTTTTCTTAATCCAACAACGGCTTGACCTATCAAGATGAGAACCGCTTACGCCTTGGTTTTGGCTCTTATTGCCATCCCGCTGGCATCCATCCGCGTTACGGCCAGCGACGCTTCCTCAGGCTTCCTCCAGGTGACCGGGCCCTGCAAGCTGGAGTTTCCGCGGGACCACGCGCCGCACCCGGGGTTCCGCAACGAATGGTGGTACTACACCGGCAACCTCAAGTCCGAGACCGGCCGCCATTTCGGGTATCAGCTCACCTTCTTCCGCTACCAGCTGACGCCTTTCGGCGGGTCGGCGGGATGGCCTGATCCCCCCTCGGCCTGGCGCACCCGGCAGATCTACATCGGCCACGCGGCCGTATCCGACATCTCGGCCAAACGCCATCTGCAGGCCGAAAAGGTCGGCCGCGAGGGTCTCGAAGGGCTTGGAATCGGGGGGTGGGTGCAACACGGCTCGGACGTGACTCTGTTCCTTCCGGGCTGGAGCGCCGTCATCTTTCCGCACTCTCACCAAATCGCCGCCGCCGGCGATGACTTTGCGTTCCAATTGGAGCTGAAGCCGGCCAAGCCGCCCGTGAAGCACGGGATCAACGGTTACAGCCGCAAAGGTTCGACGCCGGAACGGGCCAGCTGCTACTATTCCTTCAGCCGCCTGGAGACGTCCGGTTCCATCACGATTGCCGGCAAATCCATCCCCGTGAAGGGCGAAAGCTGGATGGACCACGAGTTCAGCACGGCGCCGCTTGAGCCCGGAACGGTGGGATGGGATTGGTTCAGCATCCAGCTGGCCGATAAAAGCGAGTTCATGATCTTCCTGCTGCGCAAAGAGGACGGGGGCTTGAACCCGTCCTCCAGCGGAAGCTACATCGACTCCCTGGGAGTCCTGTGGCATCTCGACCGCAGCTACTTCGAAGTCAGCGTGCTCAACACGTGGAAGAGCAAAATTTCGGGAGCCGCGTATCCTTCGAGTTGGCAGATCAAGATCCCCCTGCTGGGCATCGAGGTCGACGTACGGTCGAACTTGCCGGAACAGGAAATGCGGACCTCGGCGAGCACGGGCGTCACCTACTGGGAGGGCAGCGTCTCCGTCAAAGGCACCAAGGGCGGCAGCCCGATCGAAGGCCAGGGATATGTGGAGCTCACCGGGTATGCCGGGCCCCTTTCGGCTTTAAGGTGATGGGCCATGTCCCTCAGGGGGCTTGGTAGAGAGCGCATCGGATGAAAAACCGAATTCCTCGATGCTCTATACCTTCTGCCCCCTGCCGTTCCAGCGGGTTGCCTTTTGACGCCGGCGATGACATAGTGGGGCTGCAGACAGGCGCTGTTATTCATCCCTAACCGACCGACGCAACGAGAGGCAACCCGGCAGCTTCTTTATGCAACCGATCATCGAAGTCCAGCATCTCTTCAAGAAGTATCAAGACGTCACAGCCGTCGACGGAATATCCTTCACGGTGGGGCAGGGAGAATTCTTCGGCCTTTTAGGCCCCAACGGCGCCGGCAAAACCACGACCATCCGCATGATTTACGGTTTCTCGCCGCCGACCCGCGGAATCATCCGCGTCTTCGGGATGGAAATCTCCCGCGACTGGCGCAAGATCAAGGCGCGGATCGGGGTTTGTCAGCAGGACAATACCCTGGATCCGGATCTGACGGTCGATCAGAACCTGATGGTCTTCGCCGGCTATTTTTCGATCCCCTCCAAGGAAGCGGCGGCCCGGACCCGCGAGTTGCTCGAGTTTTTTGCATTGTCGAACCGCCGCCACGCCAAGGTCATGGACCTGTCCGGCGGCATGATCCGGCGTCTGATCCTGGCACGCGCTCTCATCAACCGGCCGGACTTGCTGATCCTGGACGAGCCGACCACAGGGCTAGACCCCCAGTCCCGCCACCAGGTGTGGGACCGCCTCGAGAAACTGAGGGCCAGCGGGCTGAGCCTGGTCCTCACCACCCATTACATGGAGGAGGCCAGCCGGCTATGCGATCGCCTGGTGATCGTCGACAGCGGCAAGATCCTAGTGGACGGCAGCCCCGGAGAACTGATCGAAAAGCACGCCGGGCGCCACGTGATCGAAATCGGCGGACCCGATCAAGCGCTGCGCGACTTTCTTAAAGCCCAGCAGGTCCCGCATGATGACCTCGGCCAGCGCATCATCCTCTACACCCCGGATGGAAACGATTTGAGCGCCGCTGTGCGGGAAAATTTTTGCCACGAAAAATGCACCTTTCGCAACGGGACCCTGGAGGACGTATTTCTGAGGTTAACCGGCCGGGAGTTGCGCGAATAGGGCGGTCGTCGAGGGCATCATGGAACTTGGAGTCATATCCTGGCGGTTCGTGAAGGTCTGGAGACGCAATCTGGTTACGTTCCAGAAAATCTGGAAAGTCAACTTCATCACACCGCTGCTGGAGCCGCTGCTTTTCATGGCGGCCTTCAGCCTTGGATTCGTTGGGATCGTGGGTACGATCCGCTACGGCGGGGCGGAATTGTCCTACACCGCCTTCATCGCGCCGGCGCTGATCGCCACCGCCGTCATGAACAACGCGTTCTTTGAAACCACTTATGCGTCCTTTGTGCGCATGTACTACCAGAAAACCTTCGACGGCATGCTGGCGACTCCCCTGTCCATCGAGGAGATCATCGTCGCTGAGATCGTCTGGAGCGCCAGCAAGGCTGCGGCCGCCGCCGGGATCATGCTCGGTGTACTAGGGGCGTTCGGCTACGTACAGTTTCCATTCGGGCTGCTGACGATTCCGTTGGCTTTCTTCGGCGGAATCGCCTTCGGCGCCATCGGGCTATTCTTTACCGGCATCATCCCGACCATCGAGATGTTTAATCTGCCGATTTTTCTGTTCGTGACTCCCATGTTTCTGTTCAGCGGGACTTTCTTCCCGGTCTCCAACCTGCCGCTGTGGGCGAAGCCTCTAGCGCTGGCTTTTCCCCTTTACCACCTGGTCGAGCTCGTCCGCCTGGTCTGCCTTGGCCGCTGCGAAACCGTGCCGCTGCTCAGCATCCTTTACCTGGCCGTGTTCGCTTTCCTGTTCACCGCGCTGGCGCTTATTTTCATGCGCCGCCGGCTGATAAGATAAGCGGCCGGTCGGTTTCACCGCTGAAACGCTGCTGCGCGCCGGTTGACGGCACCGACGGCAGGATTGCGCCAACGGTATGAAAAGGAGCATCAGGCGTTGAGGCGTTTCTTCAGCGCTTCGGACATCCTTTCGATCGCCTGCTGGAGCAGGGCGCGACGGCAGCCGAAGTTGAGGCGTACGAAGCCCCGGCCGTCAAAGTCGCATCCATCTTGCAGCCCCACGCCGGCTTGTTCGAAGAAGCTGATCGGATCATCGAGCGAGGCCTGCCGAATGTCGATCCAGGCAAGGTAGGTGGCTTCGACGGGCGCCATGGACAGGCTGCCGGACATCCGTGGCAAGGCTTCGGCCAGGAGATCGCGGTTGCGTTGGAGATAGGCGATGAGTTCGCGGCGCCACTGCTCACACTTGCGGTAGGCCGTCTGCGCGGCCAGGTAGCCGTAGGGATTTATCATCGGCACGATCCCCGCCTTGGCCTGCAGGAAGCGCCGGCGCAGGGGCTCCGAAGGGATGATGGCGAATGCGCAGCTCAGGCCGGCCAGGTTGAACGTTTTGCTGGGAGCCATCAGCGTGATGGTGTTCTGCGCGATCTCCGGTGCGAGGGTGGCGATCGGTACGTGACGCTTGGTGGGATCCATCACCAGCCCGCAATGAATTTCGTCCGCGCAGAGGATGACGCCGCGCGACATACACAACTCTGCCAGCCTTTCCAATTCCTGCCGGTCGAGCACCCTCCCAACGGGGTTGTGCGGGTTGCAGAGCATGAACAGCCGGGTTCGCAGCGTCACGGCATTCCCCAGGCGCTCGAAATCGATGCTCCAACGGTTGGACTCCTCGTGCAGGCCAACTCGCACGAGTCCTCGCCGCGCATAGCGCGGGGCGGACAGAAACGGCGGATAGACCGGAACCAGCGTCAGGACATCATCGCCATCCTCGCCCACGGCCCGGCAGGTCACGTTCAAACCGGTCACCAGCCCCGGCAGCCAGACGATCCACTGTGGGTGGATGCGCCAGCCGTAGTCCTGCTCCAGCATGTCCGTGACGGCAGCGACCACCTCCGGCGAGGCAGCGGTGTAACCGAATACGCCATGCTCGCTGCGCCGCTGCAAGGCTTCGATAACCTCCGGCGGAGAGCGGAAGTCCATGTCCGCCACCCACAGCGGGATGATGTCCTTGCCCCGGTATTTTTCCCATTTTTCGCTGGCGGTGCCCCTCCGGTCGACGACCTCGTCGAAATCGAACAATACAGGCCTCCATGTGTTTGCTGGGGTCCAAACAAGAAAAGCCGGCGGGCCGTTCTGCGCCCGCCGGCTTCGGATTCGTGCTACTTAATAGGATTCGGCTTGCACAGATGGCCGGATTCCATAGCCACCCGTCCACACCCTTCGCAAACGTACTTCATGGCGGAAAGTTTGTCTTTGCAAACGTGTTTCGTATCTGCGGCCGGAGCGCCACAGAAACTGCATTTGGCCTTGTCTCCGCAAGGGTTGCAAAGGTGTCCGGGCTCGTTGGCCACCGCACCACAGGTTTTGCAGGTATATGCCATAACTGACCTCCTTCGTTCTTTGATTCGTAGAGCAGATAGGGTTCCGAAGATCGATGCCGATTAGGCCTCCTTGAGACTCGAAAGGTCCCGCCGCCGCCGGCGCAGCCCTATTTTCAACTTGTGCGCGCAGCGCTGTCGACCGCTCGAATTAGAAGAGCGTCCGTTTTTAAAACTGAGACGGATTGTGGTAAAGTCAAGGTCTAATTCAAAGGACCGCTAGCGGGTGATGGTGCTGCTGGGGGTCTCTCCCATGCCCGGAACCAGCGGTTGAATGATTTCAATGGGCAGCAAGAGCGTGCGCTCGATCATTTCCAGAATGCTGGTTCCCACGGCGGAGGGAGACATGGGGGTGATCTGGGGGTCCTCCAGATCTCCGGTGGCTTTCATCGGGATGGCCACGAGCCGGCCGCCGAGGATCCAGCGCAGGCCGGGGATGGCGTTGATGATGCGGTCGATGGTCTTGAAGGGCGAGACCATGATGGTGAAGTCTATCTCCTGGCTGGCGATGTCGATCTCACCGCGCGAGCCCATCCAAAGGGTGCGGCCGTCGATCGACCAGTCGTTAATCAGGATCTTGCCCTCCTTCACCTCGAGGATGGCGGTCGAGCGTTTGAAGTCGAGCCCCTGGCTATTGAAGTCGGGGAGTTTTCCGCGGTAGATCTCGGTGATGTTGAGCAGGGAGAAAAGCCTGGCGAAGAGAAGGGATTGACGGATGGTGCCGTCTTCGGCCACAAATGTCAGGCGTCCATTCAACGCCCTGACAAGGTCTTCGCGCCGGGCTTTGAAACTGAGCTGCCCGTCCAGATTAAAATTGCCGCTGAAAAGACTTTTCTCCTCCGACAGGCAGGAGACCACACCGTCCAGCGGCATGACGTCCACCACGGGAACCAGGTAGGCGTCGACCATGGGTCCGTCGAAGGCCATGCGGCCGATGAAGGTCATGCCGCAAAAGCCGGCCCGCTCGATCTCGATCCGCGTGCCCTCCGCTGCGAGCTGCACCTCCGCATAGACCGGGTACAAATGAACCCGGTCGATCACCAGACGTTCCAGGCGCAGGTTCAGGCGCCCGCGCACCGGTCGGCTGTCCGCTTTGCGGCGCTTAGCAACGCGATCGGAGATTTTCTCAATTTTGTTCCAGTCAACGGCCTCGGCCGTGATATCCAGATTAAACGTGGTGTCGGCGGCGGAAAGCGTGATGTCACCCGCCAGGAAAGCTTCGTCCGCTCCGATGCGCACGTGGGCCGAATCCAGGTGAAGGGCGGTTGACCCGGCCTCCCTCGCATCGGTTTCGGCGAGCGTCAACCGTCCCATGGGCAGCTCGATCGGGTCATCCAGGAAGGTTGTGGTCACGGCGATGTCCTTGAACTCCGATACGGCCTGAATGCGCCAGCGCCGCGGATCCTGGAGCGGGCCTTTGAAGCTGACGTTAGACGCGCTAAGAGTACCCTGAATGCCCCGCAGGTCTTCGCGGAGACTTGCCAGGCCAGCTACTGACACCAGTTGTGGGAAGATCTCGCCGCATTCGATGAGAGCAGAGTCGGCGCGGAGTTCCATGTCTCCGTTGTAGCTCCAGTCTCCGTGGACCGAGAGATTCTGAATTTCGGATTGTCCCTGGGATGCCCTTGCGACCTGAAAGGTAAGCTTCGAGTTCTCCCAGCCGATGCGCCCGTTGATCAGGGTCAGCGGAAGGTCCGATACGGCTGATGTGATCACGGAGTCCTTCAAAAAGGCCTCGAATTGGTCTATAATCGGGCCTTCCGGGAGAAGCCTTGTTTGGAACTTGACATCCCGCATCCGGGCTGTGCCGTTCATCGGGTAAAGCGCCGCGGCATCGGTTGCCGTCTCCGGGAAAGATTGTAGGACCTGGGAAATGTCAGCGATCGAAGCGTCCAGTTCGAGGGCTCGAAGCTGCCCGCGGGCCGGCCCTGTCCAATCCGCTTCGACCGCAAGCCCTTTGATCTCGGAGCGGTTGATGGACCCTTTCGCGCTTTCGTAACGGACCGTTTGGCCCTGCCAGTCAATGCTGCCGGAAGGCAAGCTTAAAACGCCGGGCAGAAGTTCCGATTCAACTGACAGGCCCTGGATGGTCCCGGCAGACACCAGCATCCAGGTGGACGGGGCAAATGCCTGGCCCTTGAGCTGCCAGTCGTTGAACGTGAGGATGCCGTCCAATCGATGCAGATGGTTGAACGGCGGACGGTCGCGAAACAGGTTGAGGATTTCCGATTGGTCGATAACGGCTTTGGGCGAGCTGCTCTCCAGGGGAAAATTTCCACTAAGCCCGATCGTCAAGTCGTGTTTGAACAGCTTGGAGTCGCCGATGGCCACATCCACCCCGCGCAGACGGATCGAATCCCCATCATAGGCAAACTCGCCGCCCTGAAAGCGCAGCGGGTAGGGGATGTGTTGGTGGCGCGCTTCCACGTCCAGTTCAGAGGCCTTTACCTCCACCGAGACGTCCGTGTGGGTGCCGTTGAGCCGCAGGGTCCCCTGGGCCGTGCCGGAAAGCTCCTGGATGCGCGCCACCTCCTGGCGAAACCCCGGGTCGGAGACCACCCGCGCCAGCAACGGCGGCAGCGGCGAGAGCTCGGCGCGGGCAAAAATGTCGAGTTGGAGAACCGGGTCGGACGAGGAGAGGCCCACGCGCAACGTTCCCTTCTCGCCGCGGGTCCCCCTGTAGTGGGCCTTCAAGTCGCGGCCTTCCAGGATTCCTCCGGCGATGAGCGCGTCCCCGAAAACCTCGTTCAAGTCAAGATCGATCCACGGGAGGTATACATTGCCATTTTCCAGGCGCCCTTTGATCAGGAGGTTCTTCAGGTCAGCCAGTTCTTTCCACGAGTCTCCATGCAGGTTCACATGGACTTGCGGGACTTCGCCGCTGCGCAGGATGTCGCAGACGAGCAGAACTTCCGGGATTTCGTGCAGCATGGCTATAGTAAGGTCCCGCGTGCCGGATAGATCGCCGCGGCCCGTGAGGTTGATGTCGATCTTGGGATGAGCCTTCTCGTCGATGACGAAGGTGAGTTCAAGCGCAGCCCGGGGTGAACGGGCCGAAAACTCGGAAATCGAAACGGCCAACCGTTCTTCCGCAAGCTCCAGTTGGGCGCTGAACCGGTCGACGCTCAGGTGGATCTCCCGGCGTTTATAGCCGAAGGCGAGCGTCGGCGCTTTTCCCGCGATCGCGGCGGTCGCCCGGCCGGGGCCTTCCAGGGCCACCGATACGTCCAGATCCAGCTGCGTATCGAGGACTTCAAAGAATTTGCCCGGCAGGAAAAACGCCTGAAGGGATCGGGGCTTGAAATCGGTGACCTGAAACGTGCTCGTCCCCTTGGCAGCATCCGTGTCCAGGCGGCCTTTCGCGGCAAAGGCTTTGAGGAAATCGGCTTCGCCCTGCAGCGCCCACTCCAATTCCGCTCCGCTGTGAGAAAAGCGCAGATTCACGTTGCGAAACTCAAAGCGGTTTCCATCGGAGCCGAAAAGCAACAGGTGGCCGCCGGTTACCTCGATGGCGGATGCGGGGATCTGCTTCACCAGGTCAGCCATCCGTGCCAACAGCAGGCGCAGGTCGGGAAAACCTGGTCCGCCGGCGGCGGAATGGATCGGGGCTATCGGCAGATGGATTTCAGGCGATTGCAGCTTGATGGAGTCGGCCGCCACTCGGCCGCGCAAGAGCGGCAGGAGCTTGAGACAGACATCGATTTCGACTGCCTGGGCGTAGACTTTGTCAGGCATATTCAGGCGCGGACGGTCGACCGTGGCACAGACCCTCGGGAAAAGGGTGAGTTTGACCTGGTCAAAACCGACCTCGCCGCCGATAGCGGCGCTGAGATAACGCTGGATGGCGGCTTTGGTATCCGGGCGATTGACCAGCACCGTCGGCAGAACCACGAGGAGCACCACCATAAAAAAGATCACGATCGCCGTCGCCAGCAGTGCGATCTTAACTCGCGGGGTGAAGGTCATGGAACGCTTTCGCTCCGTGTTGGCAGCCAGGGCGAGTGGTCATTCATGTCTTTGAATGGATGCGTCTCACCGTCTGCGGGTTTCAAGGGTTGCCGGGTTCGAGCGGCCGGGGGCAACCGCATGACCCGGTCAATTTTTATGCGGATATGCCATAGAAGTCAACCGGACTGAGTCAGCCCGGCCGCGCTGCCACGGCAATCGGAAGATCTCAAATTTCCGGCCGCTTTTTGCGCGGTGCCTGCCCGAAGGTAGTTGCGAAACGGCAAGAAATCAGGCTATAAGTCGGCCCTGGCACGGTTAAAAAAGGGAGCGCAAGATCCGGGGAGCCAGGACGCTGCGGATCGGTTCAAGACCGCCAGCGCTTGAATCCTTTACTAAGCCCTTGGCGTGCTTATTTTTTTCGTCGAATCTTGAATATTTAACGCAAGAGGAGAAAACTCCATGATGTACAACAAAGTTGTGATGGATCACTTCCGCAACCCCCGGAACGTCGGCACCATCGAAGATGCCAACGGCGTCGGCGAAGTCGGCAACCCCCTGTGCGGGGACATGATGACCATCTACCTCAAGATCAAAGAGGAGCGCATCGACGACATCAAATTCCAAACCTTCGGATGCGGGTCGGCCATCGCGGTATCCAGCATGCTGACCGAGATCGCCAAGGGCAAAACGCTCGCAGAGGCCAAGAAGATCACCAACAAGGATGTGGCCGAAGCTCTCGAAGGGCTGCCCAAAAACAAGCTGCACTGCTCCAACCTGGGTGCGGATGCCCTGCAGATGGCCATCCAGGACTACGAAGATCGCAAGGCTGGCATCAAGCGTCCGGAGCTCAAACGCAAGGATGAGCATGAGCATTCACACGGGGACAAGTGCTACTGCCCCTACTGCGACGTGGAGATCGATGACGGCGTGACCTTTTGCGATGCCTGCCAGCACGACCTCAAGGAAGAGCATTGATGCCCGCTGGCGGAGGAGGGGAGAGCTTCTGTATGAAATACATCAATTTGGATCACATTTCGTCCAATCCACTGCTGCCCGAAGTCAAGCAGGCCATGATCGATGCCATCCAGCGCGACTACCATAACCCGTCCAGCCAGCACAAAGCCGGCGAGGAGGCCGCGGCCGCCTTGGAAACGGCACGGGAGCGGGTGGGCCGAATGATCAACGCCGAATCGCCGAAGGAAGTCGTCTTCACCTCCGGCGGCACCGAGGCGGACAACCACGCCATCAAGGGCGTCGCCATGGCCAACGCCGACAAGGGCAAGCACATCATCACCACCAACATCGAACACAACGCCGTCATCCGCAGCCTGCGACGCCTGAAAGCCGAGGGCTTTACGGTAACCAGTCTTTCCGTGGACGCGCACGGCCGGGTCCGGCCGCAGGACGTGGCCGAGGCCATCACTGCGAACACGGTTCTGATCTCCGTCATGCACAGCAACAACGAGACCGGCACGCTCCAGCCCGTGGAAGAGATCGCCGCCATCGCCCGCGCAAAGAAAATCCTGTTCCATACGGACGCGGTGGACTCGATCGGGGTCATGCCGTTCGACGTCAAACGGGTAGGCGCCGACCTGGTGAGTTTTGCCGCCAACACGTTCTACGGGCCGACCGGCGTCGGCGGGCTTTACATCCGCCGCGGAGCAAAGATCTTCCCGATCCTGGACGGCGGGGTTCAGGAGAACAACAAGCGCGCCGGCAGCGAGAATCTGATCGGCATCATCGGCATGGGAGCAGCCGCCGAGATCGCCGCGCGCGACATCGACCAGCGCTGCGCCTACCTGAAGGGATTGAAGGATCTCTTTCTGCGCGAACTGCCGAATTACCTGGACGAGGTCATCATCAACACGCACCCGGTGCACAGCCTGCCGCACGTGGTTTCGGCCTCGATCCGCTACATCGAGGGGGAGAGCGTCATGCTCATGCTGGACGACGAGGGCATCGGCGTTTCCACGCGTTCCGCCTGCGCGACCGGCTCCCTGCGTGCATCCCACGTGCTGCTGTCCATCGGTCTGAGCCACGCCGACGCCCAGGGAACGCTGGTGATTTCCTTCGGCATCGACAACAGCGAGGCGGACGTGATGCGGTTCATGAAGTCGCTCAAGCAGGTCGTGACCACCCTGCGCGAAATTTCACCGTTGTACAAAAAAGCAGCCGGCCACGCTTGATCCTGATCCTCGGGCTCGGCATTGGTTTTACGATTTTAAGGATGCGCCATGGATAGAAATGTGTTCGACCGGGTGGCCCGCGACTACGAGCGCATTCACGACCGCAGCCTGCCGCCCGGGGTTCACAGCAGCGACTTCATCCGCCAGCGGGCGGACAGGCTCAGCCGATGGGTCTCCGATGGGCCGGGCGACCAAGAGCGCTGCTGCCTGGACTTCGGGTGCGGCAACGGACGCATGCTCAACTCTCTGCTGGAATCGGGGGCGTTAAGACGCCGGGCGGAGCAGGGGCGCTTAAGGCTGTTCGGCTTCGATACTTCCGTGGAATCGATCCGCGAGGCCCGGAGCCTGGCGGGCGACGCCCCTGTGTGCCTGGTGAGCGACTGGCGGGAGCTGCCGGCGGAGGTGCGGTTCGATTTCGTGATCAGCTGCCATGTCTTCCATCACATCCCTCCGGCCGAACGGCCGGCGACGGTCAGGACCCTGCGGACCTGGATGAAACCCGCGTCCAGGATCGTGATCTGGGAGCACAACCCTTTCAATCCCTTCACCCGCCTGCTCGTCAAAATGTGCCCGTTCGACGGCGACGCGCGTCTCTTGGCGCTGAACGCGACCCAAGCGCTGTTCCGCAAGCATGGCTTCCGCAGCGTTCAACACGCCTATGTGAATGTGGTCCCTCCGCGGTGGCTGCGGTTCGCGCCGTTCGCCGCCATGGAGCAAGCGCTCACCGAGCTTCCCGTGGGCGCTCAGTATTGGGCGATGTTTGAACGCGATGAATAGCCTGCGCACGGCCTGGAAGGCGTATCAGGCAGAGGGGCTGCCCGCGCGGCTGCATGTCGCGGTGCGCGCCTTGACCTGCCCCTTCGAGCCGCTCATGGAGCGGGTTCCGACGACCGGGGCGCTGCTGGACGTGGGCTGCGGCCACGGTCTGCTCATCAACCTGCTGGCGAGGCATCCGTCTCGCCGCCAGCTGAAACTCCACGGGATCGACCACGATTGCGCCAAGATCGAATCCGCGCGCGGAACTGCTTTGCCCGGCGTCGAGTTCTCCTGCAAAAACCTGAAAGACTTCCGGAATGGGGCGTTCGATGCGGTCTCGATGGTCGATGTGCTGTACACGGTCCGCCGCAGCGTTTGGAGCGGAATCCTGCTGGAGTGCGCAAGGGTCCTGAGACCGGGAGGAAGGCTGATCGTTAAAGAAGTGGTCGATCGGCCGCGTTGGAAATATTGGGCGATCATGGCTCAGGAGGCGCTTTCCGTGCGCGTGTTCGGAATCACCAAAGGCGGGCGCCCGCATTTCGAGTCGCCCGAAACCTACCGCGGGGCGATCGCTGCAGCCGGCCTTGCCGTCGTTGAGGCGCGGCCGCTTCCATCCGCCACTTGGATCAGCCACTATCTCTTCGTGGCGCGCAAGAATTGACTAAATCAAATCTTGATGAACTCATAAAAGTCATCCGAATCGATGACTTCGTAAAGAGGCCAAGAGCAAGGCGCGCGAATCTCGTGTCGCGAGGCGTACTGGCAGTACGCCGCAGCGGCAGCGAGATGAAGCGCAACGCAGAGATTGGACTATTTACGAAGTCATCAAATCTTGAAAGCGGCACAAGCGGATGCCGCGGGCGCTGATCTCGGCGTGAGTCGAGGCGCTGGTGAGGGCCAGCAATTCCTGTTCGTGGTGGTAGTCCCAACGGTTGATATCCGGATCGTCCGGGGCGAACCCGGGATGGCACATCAGTTCATACGCCTGCCCCGGCTGAAGAGACCGAAGCAGTCGCCGCAGGCGGGTGTGGTCCAACCGGCCGCCTTCTGTAAACCCCAAGAAACGCAGCGGCCTTCCCCCAGCACCGACGCTCCCTGCCAGGCGAGCCAGCGTCCAGCACGTTCGGAGGACCATGGCGCCGCCGAGCCGGAACGCCCCGTGAAGGCTCGGCGGCCGGTCGATGCGCCATTCCTCGAGCGGCACGCGCACAAACGGAATGCCATAGCGCGCCGCCAGGCCCATGACCCGCCGGGCGATCCCCGGAAGGGCGTGCACATGCTGGTGGCTGTCCAGATGAGTGACCCGCAGGCCATGATCCAGAACCCGCCCGATTTGGGCGCCCAGCTCCAGCTCGATATCCGCCGGCCGGACGGCTCCGCCCAGGTAGCGCCGCAGAAACGCGCCGATGTCCGCTGGGAAGCGCCCGTCGTCGCCGGTCAGGGAGGATTCCTTCTGCAGCAGGGGCGTTCCCGCAACCAGGGTCAGGTGTACGCCCGTATCCAAGGAGGGGACATGCCGGCACCAGGCGACGGCATGCTCGAAGGCGCGGCCCGCGGCCATCAGGCTGGCGGCGGTGACGATCCCGGAACGATGCGCCGCGATGATCCCGTCGTTCACGGCCTCGGATAGCCCGAAATCGTCGGCGTTGACGACCAGGCGGGCGGCAGCGAAATGCCCGGTGCCGGCCATGCGGCCGGCGGGGCTAGCGCCGGAAGCCGTCATAAGGCAGGGGGCTGCGGTCGCCGAAGCCCTTGGTTTCGCAGACGATGAACCGCGGGCGCCGCCGCACCTCGATGATGATGCGGCCGATGTATTCTCCGAGGACCCCGAGATAGACGAACAGCAGGAAGAAGAGCAGCGATAAAACCATGAGAGTCGAAGCCCAGCCGGGAACGAGCCCCCGGCCGAAAATTTTTCCGAAAAAGGCATAGCAGACGCCCAGCAGCGACACCAGACTGCCGATCAATCCAATGATGATGCCGATCCGCAAGGGCGTGATTGAAAAGGAGCTCACCCCGTTCCAGGCGAGCCGGACCATCTTCTTGAGGTTGTATTGAGACTGGCCGCACGCCCGCTGGCCGGCCTGGTAAGGGATCCCACAGGAGGGAAAGCCGATCCATTCGGTGAGCCCGCGCAGAAACAGCCCTTCCTCCCTTAATCGCAGCAGTTCGTTCAGCGCCTGGCGGTCGAGCAGCCGGAAGTCCGCCAGGCCGGGCTGCAGATCAACGCCGCTGAGCGCGGAAAAAAGGCGGTAGAAGACGCGCGAAGTCCAGCGTTTGAACCAGCCGATTTCACAGTCATCCTGACGCAGCGTCTTCACGACCTTGAAACCCGCACGCCACCGTTCCAGCATCACGGGAATCATTTCCACCGGATGCTGCAGGTCGCAGTCCATCATGATTACGGCGTCGCCCTCGGCGGCCTCCAGGCCGGCCAGGAGGGCGTACTGGTGTCCGAAATTGCGCGACAAACGGACGCCGCGGACGTTGGGATCGTCCGCGGCCAATGCACAGATCACCGACCAGGTCGCGTCGCGGCTGCCGTCGTCGGCGAAGATCAATTCCCAGCTCTGCAGGTCCGACCGGGGCAGCACCTCGGCGATCCGCCGATAGAGCAGGGGGATGTTCTGCGCTTCGTTGAAGGCGGGGACGACCACGCTGACGACCCGGCCGGCGCCGCCGGCGTCGGACTCGCGGAGCGAAAGCTCTTGGCCGGAGGTAGAGGGCATGTTGGCACCCGGTGCTTCTGAATGGTTCGGAGACATCAGCCGGCCCAGTAGTGGTTCACGAAGCAGATAATATTTAGCGCCAGCAGCAGCGCCGAGCTGAACAGCCATGCACTGCGGCCAACGTACGATCGGATGCCGGCTCCGATAAGATGAATTGGAAACAATACCATGGCGTACCTGGAAATTCCAAGGGTCGTTCCACTGCTTAAGGCGATTCCTATCGATACCATCATATAGGCACCATAGGAAAGTCTGAACCGCCGCAATGCGATGAGCCCAAATAGAACGGTGGCAGCCGTGAAAAACACTTCGAGCACCGTGTGAACCATGTCCGCGTGGTTGCGAATATTAAAAAGACTGGACTCGAGTTCAAAGTCGCGTCCATAGAAGTTTTGAACTTTGAGGTAGAGGAAAAAGTCTCCAAAGGCGATCCAGTGGTAAGTAAAAAACGCGAGAGCTCCCACCGGCGCCAACACCAAGGGCCATGCCCGGCGCGTGAACAGCCTGCGCCAGCCGTAGGCTTGCAAGAACTCTATGACCAGAAGCACCAATAAAAATATCCCTGCGATCCGCGTGGCGGAGGCCAGCGCCGCGCAGATGCCCGCCAGTGGGAAATTGCGCCGGAGCGAGCAGAAAACCATAGACAGGGAAAGAAAAAGAAAAAGTGATTCGGAATAGACGGCGTTCAGGAAAAAGGCTGTGGGGTAGGTGAGCAGAAAGACCGTCGGCAGCATAGGATCGATATCGGGATGGAACTCCAGGACCAAGCGGGTCAACATGGCCACGGACAGCATCAAGAAGACGCTGCTTATCATCCATCCGGCCAGGACGAAATTTTCTCCCGTGAAGGACGCCACCAGACGAACCATCAAAGGGTAAAGTGGGAAAAAAACGACGTTGGCGATATCTTTTTCGCCGCGCAGGGAATAGCCGTTTCGGGCAATATCGAGATACCAGTAGGCATCCCAGCGGTTGTGGATTTCAATGAGGTCCCAGCCCTGATGCACGGGAGTCACGCTCTGAGCAGACATCCATTCCAGTGCATTGTCGGGAGCGAGGTTCAGACGGTTGAAGGAAAGAAGGGCGAAGATGTTGATAATGACCAGCCACGCGGCAGCGAGTGCCAAGCTTCGTCGGACGGGAGCTTCGAGTTTAAACGGCGGCTTTCCCTTGCTTCTTGAATGGATCATATCACCAAGGGAAGCCATACCCCACGCAGAAACGTCCTTTCTCTGATTATTCCCGAGAGACAGCCATTTCCTATCTTGCGACACCGGCGCCGGGCCGTTCGGTAAAGGCTAACTCGGGCGATCTTGAACCGAGGCTGGGGGATACTACCCGATAAGGCGAACAGGGTCAAGATTGTTGAAAAATGCGACGCTGGCTTCACCTTGGGCGGGCGTTCCGCGATGTCGGGTGGCTGCATTCTGCTCGCAAGCTGGACCAAGCGGGCATTTTCATGGCTGGCGTTTAAGGTTGAGCTCCACGCGCCAGGAGCGGCCGCCGTCGTTGACGATGATGTCGTCCTTGCGGATCTGGGTGACGCTGAAGCCCTCCACAGACTCGCCTTCCTTCACGATGTGGCCGTTGACCACGGCCAGGCGCCGTGAAGGCTCCGCGGTCCAGGCAATCGCCATCACTTTCAGCTTGGATTCGTCCAGGCGGCTCAAATTGTCTTCGGGCGTCCGGGATGGCGAAGGGCGGCCCGTGTCGGGTCGCTCCACAGGCGTCGCCACATTTCGAGTCGGAGACGGCCGCGTCTCGGCCGGCGGAGCGGCGGAACCTTCCCGAGGCCGCACGCGGCTGGTCGGGGGCGGCGCCTGAACCGGGTCTTTGACGGTTTCAGACGGTTGTGCAGGAGGCGGCGCGGGCCGGGCTGGCGCGGGTCGAGCCGGCGCCGAAGCGACCTGCGGGGGGGGGTCCGGGGGCCGAGGCGGCAATGGGGCGCGGACCTCGCTTGCGCTGCCGGCCGCCGGCGGTGCGGCGCCGTCGATCGTCCAGCGGTAAAAAGCCGCTCCGGCGATCGCCAGAACCATTACTGACGCTAGAACGTAGACTCGGTTTCTGCCGGAAAACCAAGCTTTCTGGCGCCAGGACGGGCGAAGCGCAGAGGCCTCGTAAGCGAACGGCGGCTGGTTGAAGGTTTCCTCGGCCTGGCCGGATTCCTCGACTCTCTTGAGGGCTTTAAGGATCGAGCTCAACGATGTATTCCCCATGGCCGCCGCAATCGTTGTGCGCTCGGCGGTAATTGGATCGAAGGCAGCATGGCGTGCCGCATAAGCTTAACACCAGCGCCTTTCAGATGAAATCCGAACTTGCACGGCCTCCGATGCAGACGGCTCGGATGGTATGCTTTCATTGACCGGTCAGCCTCGGGATCTCGAAGGATTTCCCTTCGCGATAGAGGACGATCTTGGTCAGGGGACCTACGACACCGTCGATCGGCAGCCCGTATTTCCCTTGAATCTGCTCAATTGTTTTCTGCGTGGCACTGTCAAATTCGCGACTGAGCGGCAGGTTCTTGTGCCCGAGTTCGCGCAGGAGCATCTTCAATGCCACGACCGAATCCGGCGGCGCGCTGCCGGGGATCGTGCCTTCAATCGAGAGAAAATTTTTCCAGAGGATGTACGCCACCCCGGACCAGTTCTGATGGATTTCGCTGGCAACGAGAACCAACGGCGCTGCCCCCGTTCCCTTCAGCAAGAGTCGCTCTCCGCTCACACCGGCAAGGATCAGATAAGCGGGGGACCGTTTGGCGGCGGTTCGAAACTCGAGGATAGCGGGCATGTTGAGGTTACGCAGGACCGCCAGGTCCGCCTCGATGCGCTGAATGAAGAACCCCGTTGCTTTGGCAGACAAGTTGAAAAAGGTCGAATCGTCATCGATGTTTTCCAGATACGGCCTCGATTCCACGGTCGCCCCCCAGGCGTCGAGGGTTTCCTTGAGGGCCGTCCATCGGGACGATCGCCCGTTCATTTGCTTCAACAGCTCGGAGAGCCGCGGGCCGCCGTGATCGGCGCCGGCCGTATCCTCCGGCCGGTTGGCAGGCGTTTGCGCGGAGGACGGGTTTACGGCCGCGCCGGTGGCGGCAGATTGTAACAGCGGTGCGGCGGCGGCCGAGACATCGGCGCCTGGGCCTGAAGACAGCGCGACGGGTGGACGACTAAAGCGTCCCTTGAGCGCTTCCCTCAAGGGCTGGTGATAGAGAAACGCCGCTGAAACTGCGCAGAGCAGCACAAAAATAGCCAGCGCCTTGCGGCCGTCCATGAGGCTGGGACGGGGGTTGGACGTGCGGCCCCCCCGATGGGCCATTTCGGACAGGGCGGTCTTGGCGATCCGGCGGGTCACCTTGCGCTGTTTCATGCCGAAGGCGGTGAGCAGGGCCCTATCGCAGGCGATGTTGATCACCCGCGGGATGCCTCCGGAATAGGCATAGATCTTCCGAATGGCGGCCGAGTCGAAGAGCGGCAATCGCTTCTGGGAAGCTATGTTGAGCCGATACTGGATGTATTCCTGGGTCTCCCTTAGGCTCAGCGGCGAGATCTGGCAGCGCATCGAAATGCGCTGGCCGATCTGGCGCAGGTCGTGCGAATCGAGCATCGCCGCCAGCTCCGGCTGCCCCACAAGGATGATTTGAAGCAGCTTCGCCTTGTTGGTTTCCAGGTTTGAAAGCAGCCGCAGCTGCTCGAGCACCGTCTTGGCCAGGTTCTGAGCCTCGTCGATCAGAATGATAACCCTCTTGCGTTCGCGTTTTTTCTGTAGCAGAAAAAAATTGAGCTTGTCGATCAGGTCCTTGGTGTCGTCGGTGTCGTACTGGACGCCAAATTCGTCGTTGATGCTTCGAATGAGTTGTTTCGGGCCCAGCTTGGGGTTGAAAATGTAGGCCGCGACGGTCTTTTCATCCAAGCTTTCCAGAAAGGCTCGGCACAGTGTGGTCTTCCCCGTACCCACTTCACCGGTGATCTCAACAAAGCCTTCGCCTTGAGAGATGGCGTAGTTCAAGTGCGCCAGCGCTTCTTCATGGCTCCGGCTTAGAAAGAGGTATTCCGGATTCGGCACCAGTTTGAAAGGTTTCTCGCGGAATCCGAAATAGGTGTTGTACATGGATGACCTCATCGCGGGCAAAGACAGTCCCGCCGCTCTGAAAACGCATCTCCGAGGTATCGAAGAATGATGGCGGTGAGGATCGAAGCCAAAGCGTTTTGATGCCGCTTTTTGAAAAATATTCAGTATTTATCGGTAATTTTAAGAAATATGAGCGCTTATGTCAATATGCCTGCATCCCGGATAGGCCTGCATAGAGGCCGCTGAGTCGCAGCCTGGCTGCGACCGGACGAAACGAAGAGTGCAGCGGCGTCCAGACCGTATGGGTCCGAAGAGCGGGAACGTCAGCGGTCGGCATTCAGGACAGAACGGCCAGGAGACAGCTGCAGGAGAAGGCGCATGCGGGGGAACCGTCGAGAGGGGCCGACATCAACGGCAACCGGTCAATAAGACCGTCATATCAGGCTGTAACAAAACTTTTCGAAAAGGCGACGGTTGAACTTGCCGGCTTCCACGTCGTCCTTGATCAGCTTCAAGGTGTCCATAGGGTCTCTGGCCCGGCGATAAGGGCGTTCCTCGTTGGTCAAGGCTTCGTAGCAGTCGACGATACCGATCACCTGGCCGCTGAAGGATATTTGTTTCGTGCCTAAGGGGTAGCCGCTTCCGTCCAGCTTCTCATGGTGTTCCAGCGCGCCCAACGCGATGTCGTCGCCGAGGTGGTTGACTTCACGGATCAAACGGCTTCCAATGGTCGGATGCGACTTAATGACCGTGAACTCCTCCGCCGTCAGCTTGCGCGGAGCGGAGAGAATTTCAGAAGGGATCCCGGTCTTGCCGACATCATGCAGCAGCGCCGCCAGCCCCAGACGCTTGGTGTCCCGCAGGGAGAGCCCGGTGAAAAAGGCATAGCTCAATGTCAAAGCCATGACATTGACGGAATGAATGACGGTCGAGTAGTCCTTGCTGGAAATCGTTGCGAGGGTGCGCAGGATGGCCGGTTGCTTGGAATACCCGCTGACCAGAATGTCCATGGTTGCGGGCAGCGCCTGGAGCATTCCGGACCGTGGTTCCGCCAGCGTCTCAGCCATTAGGTCGCAGAGCGCCGACTTCACCGAGGTGACGTCGCCGGTTTCGATGCTGCGGGCAATGTCTTGATTGAAACCCTTGTGCACTTCTCGGATGGCTTCAATGCGGTCAGACTGCTGGATGAATAAACGCGGCCGGATGCCCTCGTCGATGCGGATTTCATTGATTTCCGCTCCGACCGGCTTGTATAAATGAAAAATTTCAGGGGCCGTCTCCGAATAGAGTGGGACTCGCCGGTAATATCTGATCTGAGAGTTTCTGACAGGTATATAGGTTCTGCTTCTCATGGTGCCAGCACTTCGACGAGGTTAATCTCCGAATCCAATCGGTTGGACTTCAAAGGTTTCATCGGTCGAATGCCGTCAAAAGTTTAGCAAATAAAATTAGGCACTCACCCGGCGGGGCCGATTTTGGGGTTGAACCGGTTGAGCAAGTGATATAGAAGTCCCGGCATATTGAACATCTTCCGGCGGGCTTTCAGCTTCCTGGATAGGTTCCAAAATATTGGTGTCCAAACGAGGTGACGGGTATGAGCATTAATGTGGTGGATCGGATTGATGACAAGGTCCAGATACGGCATGTCTTGGTGAGCGTCTCGGACAAGCGCGGGCTCGACCTGTTGGTGCCCGAGCTTGCCCGCCTGAACCCGGATTTGCGCATTTTTTCGACGGGCGGGACATTCTCCCACCTGGAGAAACTCCTGGGCGAAGACGCACGGCGCAGGCTCACTCAGGTATCGGAGTACACCGGTCAGCCCGAAACCCAGGGCGGGTTGGTCAAGACGCTGGATTTCAAAATCTATCTGGGGCTTTTGACGGAAACATACAACGAGGCGCATCGAGCCGACCTGCAGCGCACCCAAAGCGTGCCCATCGACATGGTGGTGGTCAACCTATATCCCTTCCGGGAAACCATCGCCAAGGCCGGAGTTACGGTTGAACAGGCGCGCGGCAACATCGACATCGGAGGCCCCTGCATGATCCGCGCGTCGGCCAAGAACTTCATCCGGGTGGCCTCGGTGGTGGATCCGGCCGACTATCCCGCGATCCTCTGCGAGCTCAAGGCCGGCGGCGGCAAACTGCCGCTCGCCCTGCGCTTCCGGCTGGCCCAAAAAGCGTTTGCACACACCGCCGAGTACGACCGCGCCATCGCCGATTACCTGGGCCGGCAGCCTGCCGCCGATGTGAGCGCGTGTTACAGGGATCAATAAATGATTGGAAGCGGGAATTGGTGCACCGCGTAATTCCATGTGGAACGAAATCCACCGTCGCCCCCTTTTGGCAAAAGGCGATGGGGGGATTCTGGAAGCGACTTCCCCGCAATACATCATACGAAGGAGGCACTCCATGCCCCAAGACCTCAAGAAAATGTACCGCACCATCATGGACGATCACTTTCCGCCGCGCATGGAGATCAGCTTCGTGGACGGCCACAAACGGCAGACCCTGGTCTACGACAAGGCCGCCTGGGTCATCGACGGCCTCGAGAAGGGGCTGCGCTACGGCGAAAATCCCGGCCAGGAAGCCGCTCTCTACAAGCTGGTCAACGGCAACCTCATCCTCGGGCAAGTTGAAAACATCCAGCCCGGCCGCTACCTGGCATCGGAGGCGCAACTGCTGCAGTCCGGCAAGCATCCCGGCAAGACCAACATCACCGACGCCGACAACTCGCTCAACATCCTGCGGTATTTCACCGACCGGCCGACCGTGGTGATCGTCAAGCACAACAACCCGTGCGGAGTGGCGCGGTCCGAAACACTCCTGGATGCTTATGTGAAAGCCAATATGGCGGACCGGGTCGCGGCCTTCGGTGGCTGCATCGCCTGCAACCGGGCCGTGGACAAGGCCACCGCCGAAGCCGTCGCGAAGCAATATGCCGAGGTGGTGGTGGCACCGGACTTCGAAGACGGCGTGATGGACATCTTCAGCCGCAAGAAGAGCCTGCGGGTGATGCGCATCGCAAACATGGTCCGCCTGCAGGCATACGTCGGCCAGCCGTATGTCGAGTTCAAGAGCCTGATCGACGGCGGCCAGATCGTGCAGTGGTCCTTCGTGCCGATCACCCGCCGCGCGGCGGACCTGAAGATCGCCGCGTGCGAGCACAAGGGCAAGCCATACCGGGCCGAACGGACCCCGACGCCCAAGGAATACGAAGACCTGCTCTTCGGCTGGTTCGTTGAAGCGGGCGTGAGCTCGAACTCGGTGATCTACGTGAAGAACCAGGCGACGGTGGGCATCGGCACCGGCGAGCAGGATCGGGTGGGAGTGGCCGAGATCGCGCGCGACAAGGCCTACCGCAAGCTCGCCGACCGTTACTGTTTCGAGGCCCACGGGAGCGCCTACAACGATCTACAGGACGACGAGAAGAAGGCCGAGATCGATGGCCGCGTGGCCAAGGAAAAGGGCGGGCTGATCGGCGCGGCCATGGTGAGCGACGCGTTCTTCCCGTTCCGCGACGGGGTGGATGTCGGTATCCGCGAGGGCATCCGCTCCGTGATCCAGCCGGGCGGATCGGAAAACGACTACCAGGTGATCGAGGCGTGCAACGAGGCCGATGTGGCCATGGTGTTCACGGGACAGCGCAGCTTTAAACACTGAATCCAGAACCCAGCAGCAACTATTTGCACTCCTTCATGGCCTTGGCCATGAAGGATAGTGCATGCTCGATATCTGCGGCGCTGACCTCGTAGTGGGTTACGGCGCGGATCGTGCGGGGGCCGGCGGCGAGCATGCGCACGCCTTCTTTTTCCAGAGCGGCGACCAGTTCCGCCGCGGTCAGGTTCGACTTGACCACGTCGAAGTAGACGATGTTGGTTTGATAGCGCCCGGGGTCGAGCTCCAGGCCGGATAGGGCGGCCAGCCCCTCAGCGAACCGGCGGGCGTTGGCGTGGTCTTCGGCCAGCCGGTCCACCATCTCGTTGAGGGCAACCAGGCCCGCCGCCGCCAGCACGCCCGCCTGGCGCATCCCGCCGCCCAAGACCTTGCGTGCACGGCGCGCCGCCCGAATGAACTCACGATTGCCGCAGACCATTGAACCCACCGGCGCCGCCAGGCCCTTGCTCAGGCAAAACGAGATCGAATCCGCTTCGGCCGCAAGCTGCCGCGCCGGAACGCCGAGCGCCACGGCGGCGTTGAACAGGCGTGCTCCGTCGATGTGCAGGCTGATCCCGTGGCGGCGGGCGATGGCCCCGACCGCGCCAAGGTAGGCCGTATCGAGAGGGGCTCCGCCGCAGAGGTTGTGGGTGTTTTCAAGCGCGATCAGCCGCGTGCGCGGGAAGTGGATGTTGTCGCTGCGGATGGCCGCTTCCAGCTCGTCCAGGGGAAGTTTGCCGTCCGGCCGATTGGGCACGGTGCGCGGGTGGATGGCGGCAACGGCTGCGGAACCGCCTTGTTCGTAATAGAAGCTGTGAGCCAGGCTGCCGAGGATCATTTCATCGCCGCGGCCGCAGTGCGCCATCTGGCTCACCAGGTTTGCCATGGTCCCGCTGGGGACGAACAGCGCCGCTGCCTTGCCCAGGCGCTCTGCCGCCAGCTCCTCGAGGCGGTTGACGGTCGGGTCCTCGCCGAATACGTCGTCGCCCACCTCAGCTGCCGCCATGGCCTTGCGCATGGCCGGAGTCGGCCGGGTCATCGTGTCGGATCGGAGTTCGACGCTGTGCATGGTAAGTTTCCCCTTGTGCCGATCGGCAGAATTTCTGCGCCGGTATCGCACATCCACCGGTGGTCTGCAAGGCGGCATGTGCGCATTCTTGACTGTTCCAGCAATTTGACTGTAAAAACAATTTTTGAATCGGTTTCAATATTTTGATCAGAATCGCAACGGGCGTAAACATGAATAGGGGGTTGACCATGTCGAAGATGTTGTGGAAGCCTTCGGAAGAGAGTGTCCGCCAGAGCAACATGTACCGTTTCATGCAGCTCGTCAACGCCAGGCACAACCAGAAGTTCGAGGACTACCCGGCCCTTTACGGCTGGTCGGTCGACCACATTGCCGAATTCTGGGAGGCCATGTGGGAGTTTGCCGGGGTCCACCACTCCGCGCCGTACCGCGACGTGGTGGACGATGCGACCAAAATGCCCGGCGCCAAATGGTTCGCGGGCGCGCGCCTCAATTTCGCCGAAAATCTACTGCGTTTTAGAGACGAACAGACAGCCCTCGTTTTCAAGGGCGAAGGGCAGCCTTCCATCCGGATCACCTACGCGCAGCTCTACGACGAGGTGGCGCGCGTGGCCAGGTCCTTGCGCGCCATGGGGATCCAGCCGGGTGACAGGGTGGTAGGGTTCATGCCCAATATGCCGCAGGCCATCATCGCGATGCTGGCGGCCACCAGTATCGGTGCGGCGTGGTCCTCCTGTTCGCCGGACTTCGGCATAAAAGGCGTCCTGGACCGATTCGGACAGATCCAGCCGAGGGTGATCTTTACGGCGAACGGCTATCTTTTCAAGGGTAAGAAGATCGATTCCCTCGAACGGATGGCCGCCATTCTAAAAGAGCTGCGCACGGTCGAACGGGTGGTGGTCGTGCCCTTCACCGACTCGACCCCCGACATCCGCGGGGTTCCGAACGCCGTGCACTGGTCGGACTTCCGATCCAAAGAGTCCGGCCTGAAGATCGACTTCGAGCAGCTGCCCTTCGAACACCCCTTGTACATCATGTATTCATCAGGCACCACGGGGCTGCCGAAATGCATGGTGCAGAGCGCCGGCGGTATTCTGATCCATCACCTGAAGGAGTTGATGCTGCACACCAATATTACCCGTCGCGACACGATTTTTTACTTCACGACCTGCGGCTGGATGATGTGGAACTGGCTGACCAGCGCTCTCGCTGTGGGCGCCACCCTGGTGCTCTATGACGGCAACCCCTTCCACCCCCATCCGGGTGCACTCTGGGAAATGGCCCAAAAGGAAAAAATCACGGTGTTCGGCACCAGCGCCGGCTACATCGGCGCCCTCATGGCCTCCGGGGTCCAGCCAGGAAAGCAGTACGATTTGGCCTCGTTGCGGGCGGTCTTGTCGACCGGTTCGCCGCTATCGGTGGAAGGCTTTGAATTCATCTACCAGAACGTCAAATCCGACCTCCAGTTGGCATCCATCTCCGGCGGCACCGACCTGAACGGCTGCTTCGCTTTGGGCAATCCCATGGGCCCGGTCTATGCCGGCGAGCTGCAGTGCCGCGGTCTGGCCATGGACGTTCACGCCTTCGATTCGGAAGGTAGATCCGTGGCCAACCAGCAGGGCGAGCTGGTCTGCTGCAAGGCCTTTCCCTCCATGCCGATTTACTTCTGGGACGACCCGGAAGGGAAAAAGTATTTCGGCGCCTATTTCGGTGTCTACCCGAACGTCTGGCGGCACGGCGACTTCATCGAAATCAACACGCGCGGCGGGGTAACGATTTACGGCCGCTCCGACGCAACCCTCAACCCCGGGGGCGTGCGGATCGGGACGGCTGAAATCTACAGCATTCTAGCGCTGATGCCGGAGGTCGTCGACAGTGTGGTCATCGGCCAGAACTGGAAGAACGATGTGCGCGTCGTCCTGTTCGTGCAATTGCCCGAGGGTGAGACACTGACCGAGGCCCTCAAACAGAAAATCCGTGCGACCATCCGCACGCTGGCCTCCCCGCGACACGTGCCGGCCAAGATCATTGCCGTGCCGGGGATTCCCTACACCTTGAATATGAAGAAGGTGGAAATGGCGGTCAAGAAAGTCATTGACGGAAAGCCCGTTCTCAACAAAGACGCGCTGAGCAATCCGGATATTCTGGATTTTTATGCCAGTATCGGGGAACTGCGGGAGGATTGACTCAGGAAAGGATGCGGAGGTGTCGAGAGTCCAAGGATACGAGCGGAAAGGCGCCGGCCTCCATTTTTTTCTCCCGCGCCCCGGTCCTTTTTATTGCATTCAAGCAGGGCCGCTATGGTTGAAACCTACAGGATTCATCCCGTCGGGTTGATTCGTAAGACGGAAAACACGGCATGCATTGAGATCTTAGAAGCGTACCGCGATGCCATGCTGGGGCTTGAAGGCTTTTCTCACATTTATGTGCTTTTCTGGTTTCACGAAAACGACACGGTCGACCTTCGTCGCACGCTGCGGGTGCATCCGCGCAAAGACCCGTCCAACCCGCTGACCGGCGTCTTTGCGACCCATTCGCCGAAGCGACCCAACCTCATCGGATTAACGCGCTGCCGCATCCTTGGGATTGATGGCAACCTCATAGCGATCGATGCCATCGATGCGCGGGACGGCTCGCCGGTGATCGACATCAAGTGTTTCATTCCGGAGGCTCACTCTTCGGGGGAAGTCCGCGTGCCGGACTGGGTGTGACCATGCCCTGCGAATCAACGGCCAGATCGCTTTCCTATCCTTTGCCAATCAAGACAGCAGGGTCTCCGGCGCCGACTCCGTTTTGGCCGCAATTCCGCTCATAGAGATGTCCTTCGACCAGCACCGATAGACTAACCCCGCACCTGCCATAATAAATCCGCTGATTTAAATAATGTGAAGTAATTTTCCTAGACCTTGGAAACAGATTTTATATTTTCCGATAGTGGTTTCGAAATCCTTTATCAGTTTTAACTAACTGAATTATTGATCAAAATAAGATTATAGCTTCACTTGTTATTGTTTGCACGTTTTTTGCTTATAATCGCCTTAGAATTCGATTAACGAAGAAAAACCAGATATTAGGCGGTGGTGAACGCATGAAGCCTTCGTCAGTTAAAGAAAAGACCGGCCGCGATCCGAAGGAAAGACGCACTGTTAACCGAAAGGTACATTCCGGGTCCATTTTTTTTGCCGCACGGAAACAGCTCTTCGAGGGCGAGCTCTTGAATTACAGCCAAGCGGGTCTTTGCATCCGAGGTCCTGAAAAATTTGTCGAAGGTGAAAAACTCATCGTCGCGCTGCCCTTTGATGACGTAAAACCAGCCAAGTGTCCAGCTCAAGTGGTTTGGTGCAACGGCAAAGGGTTCGGCGCCAAGTTGGTTCGATGAACGGATGAGGCGGTTTTTTTGAAAGGGGCTCCGATCCCCAGGCTGGCGCCACTCAGAACAGCGCATATCAGACTGGCTCGGAAATAAAGATGCCGGTGGTCTTGTAGAAAACAGGAATCGCTGCACTGCACGAGGAGGCCCCCTATGTTCATGGACTATTTCCGAATCGGTGGACTGAGCAATTCGCTTCTCATCGGAGACTTGGTATCGCGGGTGTTTTTTATCATCTTCTGCGCACTGATTCTTCTCATTTTGGGTTCCAGGATCAGGCGTCCGGTGGGAGCTGGGGTAGTGATCATCTACGGAATTGCCGTATACATGTACAACCAGGGGTTGCTTCGGTTTTAAGAGGCTTTTTCCAGCCAACTTAGCCAGTGTCGGCCACCCCTGTGGAGAACCGCGGCATTTCATGCCGAGGGATTATCCAGATCGGCGGAATTCGAGATGATATTCGAATACATCCGATTGACGGGTATGGGCGACTCACCGGCCATGTTGGATTTTGTTTCGAGAGTGTTGTTCCTGGTGATTGCCGGTCTGATGCTGATCTTGGTCGGCTTTAAAATCAAAGGGATATGGGGCGCACTGTTAGCGTTGGCCGTGGGGGCGTTCTTATTCCTCTACAATGAAGGGATGATCCGATTTTGATGAGCCAGGTCGCAACATTCCATTCGGAGGTCGAGCTCGTTGGGATTAGCCGCAACATCCAGCGCACACGGGAATTGATCGTTCAGGTCGCCGAGACCGGCTTCAACGTGATCGTGTGCGGCGAAACCGGCGTGGGCAAGGAATTGGTTGTCTCCAGCCTTTATCAGAAATCGAAGCGCTTGGGAAAACCTTTCGTCAAGGTGAATTGCGCCGCTCTTCCGGATACCCTGCTTGAAAGCGAGATGTTCGGCTATGAGCGGGGGGCCTTTACCGGAGCCATCCGCACCCGCCGAGGCAAATTCGAGCAGGCGCACGAAGGCGTGCTGTTCCTGGATGAGATCGGCGACATGTCGCTTCCCCTGCAGTCGAAGCTGTTGCATGTCCTGCAAGGCGGGGATTTCACCCCCTTGGGTTCGGAAAAACCCTTCAAACCCGATGTATGGGTCATTGCGGCTACCAACCGAAACCTGACGCGGGATGTCGAGGAGGGCGGTTTTCGAAATGATCTCTACTATCGTCTGAGCACGCTCTCGATTCACATAGAGCCATTGCGCAACCGACCGGAGGATATTCCGGTCCTGATCGATTACTACATCCGCAGGTATTCCTTGGAGTCGAGCCGAAATCAAGCCGTCGCACTCAGCTCCGAATCGATTGCCAAACTATCCACCTATCCATGGCCCGGGAATGTGCGCGAGCTCCAGAATGTGCTGCAGCGCATCATCGTGCTCGGCGAGAGCGAAGACACCCTCGATTCCATGCTGCTATCGGCGCCGCGCGTTCGGAGTGAGGAGGCCAGTGGCTTCTCCGTCAGGCCTCCGGGCGTGCTGAGCGAGATGATGGTCAACAACGGCGGGAAGTTGGATTTATCCGATCTCTCGCTGAAGAAGATTCGAAAAAAGGCCATGAATCAGGTGGAGCGGGACCTGATCGGACACGTATTGATCATAACCGGATGGAATCGCAGCAAGGCCTCTCGAATTCTCAAAATAAGCTACAAGACCCTGTTGCAGAAGATCGACGAGCTGGGCATCACACCCCCGCCCGAGCTAGCCTGAATCTGTACCGCTGGCATCCAAAGAGTGGCTCCTCGGCATCGCTCTTCCCGCCTTTTTGCCAAATAGGGGGGAAGGGGGTGCTGGAGCCGGCCCTCTTTGAAAGAAGCCAACCGGATCCCCCCGGCTCCTCCCGAGAGCGATGCGCCTTGCTCCCGGTTGACACCTCACGCCCCTTTTTCTATATAACCCCAGCGCTGGATTCTGAGCGCTCCAACCTCTAACCCGATGGAATCAGGATGATGCCCATGGAATTTTCACCGCTGGAGGCGATCTCGCCGGTGGACGGCCGGTATCGGCGTCAAACCGAAGCGCTGGCCGCTTATTTTTCCGAAGGTGCGCTGATCAAATATCGATTGCGGGTGGAGGTGGAGTATTTCATCGCCCTTTGCCGGGTGCCTCTGCCGCAGCTCAGGCAGTTCAACCCGAGCCACTTTGAACGGCTGCGGGATATTTACCGAAACCTTGCAAGCCAGGGCGTCCACCGAATCAAAGCCATCGAAAAAGCGACCAATCACGACGTCAAAGCCGTGGAGTACTACCTCAAGGAGAAATTCGACGAACTGGGGTTGCAGGCTCACAGCGAGTTCATCCACCTCGGGCTGACGTCGCAGGACATCAACAACACGGCTGTCCCGCTCTCGCTCAAGGAGGCCTGGCACGATGTGATGCAGGCGGCGCTCGATGAGGTGATGGCCCTGCTCGGAGCCAAAGCCCGCGAGTGGAAGGGGGTCTCCATGCTTGCCCGGACCCACGGTCAGCCGGCATCCCCCACCCGTCTGGGAAAAGAGCTGCACGTGTTCGTCGAGCGGCTGAACGTTCAGCGGGAACAGCTCCGGCAGGTGCCATTTTCGGCCAAGTTCGGCGGTGCCACCGGCAATTTCAACGCCCACTGTGCGGCGTACCCGGCAATCGACTGGAATGCCTTTGCCGACGAGCTGGTCAACCGCGTCTTGGGGCTGGCGCGCTCGCGCACGACGACGCAAATCGAGCACTACGACAATCTGGCGGCCTTCTGCGACAATCTGCGGCGCATCAATACCATCCTGATCGACCTCGACCGGGATCTCTGGGCCTACATCTCCATGGACTACTTCAAACAGAAGATCAAGGCCGGGGAAGTGGGCTCCTCGGCGATGCCCCACAAGGTCAACCCCATCGATTTCGAAAACTCGGAGGGCAACCTCGGCGTTGCCAACGCGCTGCTGGAGCACCTGGCGGCCAAGCTGCCGATATCGCGGCTGCAGAGAGACCTGACCGACTCCACCGTCCTTCGCAACCTCGGCGTTCCGCTGGCCCATATGCTGATTGCGCTGAAATCGCTTTCCAAGGGGCTGGGCAAGCTGATTCTGAATGCGGGGGCGATCCGCGCCGATCTCGAGGACAACTGGGCGGTGGTGGCGGAGGCGATCCAGACGATCCTGCGGCGCGAAGGGTACCCGAAACCCTATGAGGCGCTGAAGGATCTCACGCGGACGCACGCCAAAATGAACCGGGAGACCATTGCCCAATTCATCGAATCGCTGGACGTCTCGGACGCGGTAAAGGATGAACTGCGGAAAATAACCCCCGACAGTTACACCGGCATAACCGCTTTTTGAACGGTTCCTCCGGCGATTGCCGCAGAGCTCAAAGCGCTGGCGGGATTCGACGATCGCCGGTTGAGCCGCCCCCCTGCGCGGGATACCCTAAACGCCGATCGATAGAAGCTCCGTTGACACGCGGTTCACCAACGCCCAGATGGCATCGGCCGCCAGGACGTTTTCAATGGACCGCTCGAACAGCACGCTCACTCTCGCAGGAAATTCCTCGTCTTCTTGCCATAACAGGTAGTACAGGTGCAGCCGCGGGAAGGGCTTCAAGCGGACGGCGGCGTTGGCCATATCCACCCCTTCGCCATCGAGCTTTTGCGCGGCCCGTCGGAAGGCCGGCAGGTCCTTGCCGTAGCGCTCAACCAGCGGGCCCAGCCGCAGCTCGTGAGGGCCCTGAAAAAAATGCCCCTCTTTCAGATCCTGCGGTCCGACGATGTCCCGCCCCAGGGGGTAGACGTCTGTCACGTTGATCAGGTAAAGCACGCACACCAGTTCGAGCAGCGGGTCCTCGATCATCTCCCCGCCCGATTCCGCCGGCCGACGCAGACAGCAGGACTCCGGGTCCACCCAGACGTTGCGGTTCAGAAATTTGAAAAGAATCCGGCGGTCGTGCGTGAGCTCGAATTGGGTGAGGGCGCTCAGCTGCAGCAGGTCTTTCTGCTTCAGGCGCTCCCAATATTCCACCGCCACGCGGAGATGAGATCCGTCGGGGGCGTAGACCGGCGGCGGCACGCTTCGGCGGCGTTTCTGCATGGATAGAAATCCTTGGCTGAAAGGGTAGGGCCCTGCTCTGAAATGGCCGCAGGGAAAGGACGCACAATCCCGCAGACAGAAGGCGACCCGCCTCGTACGGGCGCAATCCAAAATCGGACAAGGGCTTCCGAGGATGCGTATTTGGGCTTCCCACTTGCGCTCGGCTTCGATGCGGGTGCCCGCGCCGCAGGTGGAGCAGGCTCCGGTGAGCCGGAGCAGGCACACATCGCAGTCGACGCCGCATGCGCCGGTCGGCATGAACTACTCCTCTCGATTCGCGGAATCCCTGCAGGGTTCGGCGATCTGGCATTGCGGGCAGAGGTGCGTGCTTCTCTGCCCCACGAGGATGCGTCGGATGTTCGTCGCGCAGCGCGGGCAGGGCTCGCCCGTGCGGCGAAACACCTTGAGTTCGTCCCGGTTGCGGCCGCGGCGGCGGCCGACCGAGTAGAAATTGGCCTTGCCGGTCCCCAGCGACGTGCCGAGATTCCTCAGGCCGCGCCGCAGCACGCGTCGGATCGCGGCGTGAAGGCTGGCGACCTCCTTTTTTGACAGCGCGTGCGAGCACCGCCGCGGGTGGAGCTTCGATTCCCACAAGGCCTCGTCGGCGTAAATATTGCCTAGCCCGGCAAGGAAATGCTGATCGAGAAGCAGCGGCTTCAATTGCCGCCTGCGGGCCTTGAGCATCGATTGCAGCCGCGCGACGGTGAAGGCCGGATCGAGCGGTTCGGGCCCCAGTCGCTCCAGGATGGTTTCAGCTTCCGGCGTCAGATAGACTCGCCCGAACTTGCGCGTGTCGTGGAAACGCAGCTCGCGGCCGCCGGCAAATGCCAGCACGACGTGTTCGTGGCGCTCCCGCTTTGAGCCCCGCGGCACCCAATGGAGCCGGCCGGACATGCGCAGGTGGATCAGCAGATTTCCGCCGCCGGCGAGGTCAAATACGAGAAACTTCCCCCTGCGGTGGACTCGGGCGATGGTTCTTTTTTGAATCAAGCGGCAGAACTCCGGCACGGAAGGCGTGGCGATCGATCGTTCCCAATAGACCTGGGCACAGGCGAGGCTCTTCCCGACGATGCCGGCCGCGTTGAGATCTCTTGCGATCGTTTCGACTTCAGGCAATTCCGGCATGACGAATCATTCAATGAACGTGGTTTAGGTGGTTGACAAGCGATAAGGTTCCACATATAAAAAAACGGTCGTCACGATCATTAGCAGATCAAACGCTGCGTGCCAAGCTTGAATCCACCCCGACGCATGTTCGCATGAACCACCCAACTACGAGGAGTGACCATGGACTTCAGCCTGTCGTCCGAGCACGAGATTCTAAGAGAGTCGGTCCGCAGTTTCGCTGAAAACGAGATTCAGCCCGTCGCCAGAGAACTGGATGAGAAAGAGGAGTTCTCCTACGAGACGATGCAAAAAATGGCGGATCTCGGGCTGTTCGGCGTTTTCGTCTCGGAAAAATACGGCGGCCAGAGTATGGACTACCTCTCCTACATCATCGCCGTGGAGGAAATTGCGCGCGTGGACGGGTCCCACGCCGCCACCGTGGCGGCGGAGAATTCCCTCGGGATCGGCCCGCTCTATTATTTCGCCAGCGAGGAACAAAAGAAGAAATACCTGCCCAAGCTGTGCAAAGGCGAGGCGCTCTGGGGGTTCGGGCTGACCGAGCCGAACGCCGGTTCCGATGCCTCCAACTCGAAGACCAGCGCCGTGCTCGACGGCAACGAGTGGGTGATCAACGGCAGCAAGATCTTCATCACCAACGCCGCCACCCGGATTACCACCGGCGTTACGGTGCTGGCACGCACCGGGGTTCGGGACGACGGGAAGCCTGAGCTTTCCTGCATCATCGTTGATGCCGGGACGCCTGGGTTTACTGCCAAGCCCATGCACGGCAAAATGATGTGGCGCTCCTCCAACACGGCAGAGCTCTATTTTGAGGACTGTCGCGTTCCCAAGGACAACCTGCTCGGCCCGCGCGGCCACGGCTTCCACCAGATGATGCAGACGTTGGACGGCGGACGTCTATCCATCGCCGCCATGGGCTTGGGCGGCGCCCAGGGATGTTTCGACCGGGCCGTCCGATACGCCAACGAGCGCGAGCAATTCGGGCGTGCCATCGCTACCTTTCAGGCGAACGCCTTCAAACTGGCGGACATGGCCATGGAGATCGAGTGCGCGCGCTTGTTGCTCTACAAGGCCTGCTGGCTGCGCGACAACGAAATGGCCTTTTCCAAGGAGGCCGCCATGGCCAAACTTTACTGCTCCGAAGTCATGTATCGCTGCGCCAACCACACCGTTCAGCTTCACGGCGGATACGGCCTGATGAAGGAATACGACGTCGAGCGTTTCTACCGGGACCAGAAGCTTTTGGAAATCGGCGAAGGCACCTCCGAAGTCCAACGCATCGTGATCGCCCGCCACATCGGCGCCAAATGCCTGTAAAAAGGAGCTCTCCTATGAAACCCAACGACCGAAAATCGGTATTCGACATTGATTTTTTCGAAAATTTGACCGGCGACATCGCCGCTCCTTCCGCCAAGGACATCGAAGACATCGGCACCCGTATCCGAGCCATACGCGAGGAGAAAGGGGTGTCTCTGGAAGAACTGTCCAAACTCACCGGTTTCGAGGTGACTTTCCTTGCTGGGATTGAGAGCAACCAGGTCCAGCCTCAGCTGGGAACCATGATCAAGCTCTCCAAGGCACTCGACAGCGCCTTCGGCCGCCTGGTGTCGGGAACCGGCGACAGGCTTTATTCCATTACCCGCAAGGGCGAACGCCGTGCCGCTGCACGCTCCACCTCCAAGACCGGCAAGAAACACCTATACAGCTACAAAAGCCTCGCGCCGGGCGTCAAGGGCCGCCACATGGAGGCGTTGCTGGTCCAGCTGCTGTCCGCGACCGAAAAGGACATATCCGTGCATGACGGCGAGGAATTCGTCTTCGTCCTGGACGGCACCGTGGTCCTCGAAATCGGCGGTGAGCGCTTCGAGCTCGAGCCCGGCGACAGCGCTTATTATTTGTCGACCACTCCGCACCTGATTGCCGCCAAGGAGGACAAGGCAACCATCCTGGCCGTCCTCTATCAAGGGTAGGGGAGAGCTGGTTTAGAGCCCCCCGTCTTCCGCACGATGGCGGCGTTGGTTCACGGCTTAAAAGGCTCAGCCGTACGCCAAACCGGATTTCCACGAAGTCCCCTTCGTTCTGCCCCCCATGGTTTACCTGCCGCAGGCAGCCAAACTAAGGACTTGAAAACCAGCGCCACCGGCCATAGCTTCTTGCACATCAACGCCATCTTGGCTTCAATCGGCTCATGGAGGAACGTCATCGATGAGACTCATAAGATTCGGCCTGCTTCTTCTGGTTGCAGCGCTTATCGGCGCTGGGACGTCCAATGCGTCGGACCCAGGCACCAAACTCCAGCTGGGCGTCAAGGAGTTCACGCTGAAAAACGGGATGCTGTTCCTGGTGGTGGAACGGCCGGAGACCCCCCAAGTGGCGGTCCGCCTGGCGATCCGGGCCGGTTCCGCCCTGGAGGAACGCGGAAAAACCGGGATCGCCCACTTGCTCGAGCACATGATGTTCAAGGGCACCAAGAACTTCGGCTCGACCGACTACCAGAAGGACGCGGAGCTTCAGGCGCGCATCGACGCGGCCTACGACGTGGTGAAAGCCGAGGAGGCCAAGCGCCACCCGGACCCGCAGCTCGTCCGGGAAAAGCTGGCGGAGATGGAACAACTGCGGCGGGAAGCGCAGAAACTCTACATCCCCCAGGTCTTCTCCTCGCAGCTGGGCAAGAACGGCGCGGTCGGCGTCAATGCCTTCACCACTCAGGATCAGACTCAGTACATCGCCTCCGTGCCGTCCGACATGATCGAGCAGTGGTTCGCCATCATCAGCGAACAGATCTTCGAGCCGTCCTGGCGCGAGTTCTACGTCGAAAAAGAGGTCGTGCAGCGCGAATGGGCCTTCCGCTACGTCAACAACCCGGAAGGCGCAGCCTGGCTCGATCTCAACGCCACGGCCTACAGCGCGCATCCCTACCGCAATCCCGTCATCGGCTGGAAGTCCGACATGGAACGTTACCGCACACGGGATGCGATGGAATTCCACTCAAAGTACTACAACCCGGCCAACGCGGTCTGCGTTCTGGCAGGCGATGTGACCCTGGCCGAAGCCCGGCGTCTGGCCCAGAATTATTTCGAGCGCTATCCGGCCGGGCAACGGTCCCCCGAGACGGTTACGGCGGAGCCTGCCCAGCAGGGGCCTCGCAAGAGCGTGCGCTTCCTTGAGGGCGCGCGCACGCCGATTGTGCGCATCGGTTTCCACGGCGCACGCATGAACACCCCCGACTTCTTCGCCCTGGATGCGCTCAGCTCGGTCCTCAGTCAGGGAAGGAGCGCCCGTCTGACCCAGAGGATTGTCGAGCAGGGGTTGGCGGTCGAGGCCTGGGCGGGAAACCCCGACCAACGTTACGGTGGCATGCTGGTGTTGGGGGGATCTCCCCACGAGCCCCCTGAACTGAAACGGGCCATGGTCGCCGAGGACGAAAAGCGGGCCGCTTACCTGGCCGCCTGCGAGACCCTGGAGAAGGCGCTGCTCTCCGAGCTGGAGAGGCTCAAGACGGAGTTGGTCGCCCCCCAGGAACTCGAGCGCTTGAAGAAACTCAACCGGCGCGACTTCATTGACCGGCTGCGCAGCAACGAAAGTGTCGCCGGGACCTTGGCCACGCTGGAGGTGCAGGCCGGATGGCGTTATCTCAATGAATATCTGAGCAACATGGAGGCAGTCACTCCTGAGGACATCCGGCGGGTGGCCCGACAGTATGGCCAAGCCGAGAACAAAACCACGAGCTTCGTGATCCCGGGCGGAGCGGCGCGCCGCCCGCCCGAGGTTTATGCCGAGGTTCGCTCGATCAGCGGCAGCACGGTTGCGGGGCGCGAGCTCTTCAAGGGGCCGCTTGAGAACCACTCGACGTATACGGCTCCGGCCGGGTGGAAGCATCCGTTGTCCTTCGACCGCCGTCCTCATCGGATTGATTATCCGGAAGCCGTTCAGATGGCGATCGGAGGAGCCAAGGTGTTTTACCTGCCGGATCATGAGCTGCCGCTCATCGACATGACGATCTACCTGAAAGCCGGCGCCGTCGATCTGCGCGATTCCGAAGCGGGTTTGACGGACCTTCTGGCAAGCTCGATCATCCGGGGCGGCACCGAGAGCCGCTCGCCGGTCGAGCTGGCCGCGCTTCTCGACGACAACGCCATTAAAATGGGTGTAGACATCGGGCTGGAAGAAACCGCCATCAAGCTTTCAGTGATGTCTTCCGACTGGGAGAGAGGGCTCGGTTTTCTGCAGGAGGTGCTCACACGCCCGCGTTTCGACCCTAAAGTGCTGGAGGTGGCGAAGGAGCAGGAGACGGCGAATTTGGGCCGACAAGGGGAAGACGCTCACGCCGTGGCCATGCGGGAGGGTTTGATCGAGCATTTCAAAGGCCATCCCTACGGCCGGGACCCGCTGACCGCGCTGAAGACTCTCCCGGACATCACCCGCGAGGACATGATTCGTTTCTTATCCGCCTATTTTGTTCCCGCCAACATGGTCGTGGCGGTCTCAGGGGACATCCAGCGCGAGCAGGTACACCATAGCCTGGGGCGATTCATCGCCGGTCTGCCGGCCAGCCCGCCGCCACTGCGGCAGCTGGCCGCACCGCCCGTGACCTCTCCCAAGGTGACCCTTATTCACAAGCCTGGACAGGTTCAGTCCAATGTCGTGGCCATGCTACCAGGCGTGGCGCGCGCCCATCCTGAGTTCTGGAAACTGAACCTGCTGATGAGCGTTTTCGGCGGGAACGATTCATTGATGTACACCCGGCTGCGGGACGATCTCGGGTACGTCTATTCAGCGGGGTTCTATCAAACGGCCAAATGGCAGGCAGGCCTTTTGGTCGGGGTCATCGGTTGCAAGGGGGACAAGGCGGGAGAGGCCATCCTCGAAACGATCGAGATCATGAAGTCTCTGCACCAGGGGATTCCCGCGCGCGAGCTGGAGCTCAAACGCCTGGACACCTTGAACAGCTTTGTCTTCAACGTGGACACGCAAGCCGAGCTGGTTCAAGCTTACAGCCGCTACGCCCTGCGACAGGAGCCGCTCGACACTCTGGGGCGGATTCAGGACGCCTATTTCACCAGCACCCGAGAGGAACTCCAGATAATCGCCCTCCGGTTGCTCGATCCCCGCAACATCCAGATCGTTGTCGTTGCCGACAAGACGATTACGGTCCCGCAAGCCGGCGGGCGGACGATAGCGCTCGAAGACGATTTGAAAGCCATGGCGCAGAACCTGGGCCTTCCTTTTCAGGAAATTCCATTGCGCTAATTTTCCTTGCGGTTCCAAGAGGTTGGTGTTAAAGTATCAACCATAAAGGCCCTGCTCCTTCCTTTCGCACGGCTTCCCGCCTATCGGCCGTGTATGGTTTTGAAACGTGAATGTCAACCATCGCCGCGCCGCATCCGGCAAGCGGCGGTGCGTGACCTTACTGAATAAAGGATGCAGGGCATGGAACCCTATGTCAAAGGCAGCACTCCGGGTCGACTGCCGACTCCCCTCAGCGAGCATCCGAATCCGGCCGCAGCTCCATCCCTGGATTTCTTGTTCGCGCAGATGGCGGCCACGATCCAGGAGGTCTTCTGGGTCAGCCCGCCGGACCTGAGCCTACTGCTGTTTGCCAGCCCCGGCTTTGAGCGCGTCTGGGGGCAGTCGTGGGAACAGGCACCCCATCCGCCGGCTGCGATCGTCGGGGCGGCCCACCAGGAGGATCTTCCCCGTGTCTTCAAAGAAATCCGCTCGGTTCGCGGCACCCCAAGGGACATCGAATACCGGATCCTGCGTCCGGACGGTGGCATGCGTTGGATCCGCAACCGGGTGCAAGCGGTTCAGGATGAATCCGGCCGATGGGCGATGCTGGTGGGAGCAGCGGCCGATATCACCGAACGCAAGCTATTTCAGAAGGCACTGATCGAATCGCATGCCCGGTTGGTAACGGTTCTCGACAGCATCGAGGCGGACATCTATGTGGCCGACCTGGACACCCACGAAATATTTTTCGTTAACCGACATCTGCAGGCGAGCCACGGCCGGGAGCTTAGGGGCCAGAAATGCTGGGACGTCTTTCGTCGCGAAGCCGGTCCATGCGCCAGATGCATCAGCCCGGAACTGGTCGAGCCGGACGGAAACCCCGGCGGGGGGGTTGCCTGGGAAAACCGCAGCCCGGTCACCGGCAAATGGTATCTCAACTACGACCGGGCCATCAAATGGGTGGACGGTCGTCTGGTTCGTCTTCAGATCGCCACGGACATTTCCCGGATCAAGAACCTGGAAATCGAGACCGGCCGCATTCAGGCGCGGCTCCAGCAGGCTGAGAAAATGGAGGCCATCGGTACGCTTGCGGGCGGCATCGCGCATGACTTCAATAATATCCTGACGGCCATCCTGGGCCACACCGAGATCGCCATGATGGGAGCAGAAACTTCATCGGCGGTGAATCGCAATCTCCAGCAGGTCCTCAAGGCAGGCAACCGCGCACGGGATCTGGTCAAACAGATTCTGACCTTCAGCCGGCAAGGCGACGGCGAGTTTCAATCGATTCAGATCGGCCTCATTGTCGAGGAGGCCTTGAACCTGATGCGGGCCTCGCTGCCCTCCACGATTTCAATCCGCACACGGCTGGCCAGTCAATCCTCCATCATGGCAGATCCAACGCAGATTCATCAGGTGATCACCAATCTTTGCACGAATGCCGCCCACGCCATGCGTGCATACGGCGGCGAGCTTGTTATCAGCATCGAAGATTTCCACCCGCCGCCGGCTTTTTTTATAGAGCATCCTGATCTGAAACCGGGCGTCTATCAAAAGCTCACCGTTCGTGACAGCGGGCACGGCATTCCTCCCGATCTGCTGACGCGCATCTTCGAGCCGTTCTTCACCACCAAACAGCGCGGTGAAGGCACCGGCATGGGCTTGGCCGTGGTCGCAGGTATCGTAAAGAGCCACAAAGGCGCCATCGCCGTTGAAAGCGTGACGGGAAAAGGCACCACCTTCGAGGTCTTCTTGCCGAATTCGGGAACGCATCCCAGCGTTGCTGGGAATCGGTAGGCCGGCGCAGGTCGTTTCAAGCGGATCGGATGACACGGCCGACCGCCATCGCCGTTAAGACCCGCTGCCTGCCCCAGTCGCTGCGCTGCTGAACCCCTCGATCAAATCCCAGAAGAGCGTTTCCAAGCCAGGGTGCGGCGGCAGCTGCATCGGCACCAGACCAGGCGTGTACCCACGGCACGTGAACTCCCGGATGAGGTCCGGGTTGCCGCTGATCACATGAACCGGCACCGACCAGGGCTGGTCATGACCGATGAGCTCGACGCACGGCTGGTGATCGCCCACGATGACGACCAGTTCCTTCCGATCGAGAAAGCGAAGGACAAAATTCTTCAGCAGAAGGATTTCGTGAGCGATGGCGGCGCTATAGGCGGGAGACGCCTCGGACAGCTCGGTCCATTCGACGGGAAAGGTCACCGGCGCCAGCGTGTGAAATACGGAACCGTCGCCGATCCGGTCCCAATCGTCGATGTAGGGGGCTTGAATGTCGAAGGCCGCGTGGCTGCCGGTTAGAATGATTTCCGCGAAGAGCGGACCGGGGACGTCTGGAATGACCCGACGGGCCACCCAGTCGAGCACGAACTGGTCCGGCATGGAGGCGAAACCGAACGCTGGCCCGCGATAACCGAAATCCGGTGCGCTGAAGGCCTGCCCGTAGCGATAGAAGCTGCCCTCCGGCCAGGGCCATAACGTTCCAGGCATGACGCGGACCGTGCGGTAGCCGAAGCGGTTGAAATAGTCCGCCAAAGGTAAGAGTCGCGACGTCAGCAGCAGGTCGTGCGCGATTTGGCTGTCGATACGGACGCCGCTGGCAAGCGTGGCGTGGGACAGCCAGGAGCCGCCGCCGAAGGTTGGGGCAGTTAAATAGGCCGAGCACATGTCGAATCCGACGGACCGCAGCTCGGCCTCTGCCGTCCGTACGGTCGGAAGGACGGTGACGGCATGGCGCGGGTCGTTAAAGGCACTCATGCCGTAAGACTCGACCACGATCAGGAACACCGAAGCCTGATTCAGCTTCCGCAGGTCGCCGCCGGCTTGAAGCGCTCGCCCCATGGCCTGGCTCAGGAGGGCCTGGTGGTGGCCCCGGATTTCAGCCAGATTCAGGATGAAGCGCAATTCCTCGGCCACTCGCGGAAAAACGGACTCTTTTAAGAAGCCGGGCGGCGAGCCGGCGGCGGCCGCCCAAATCACGCCCGATAGAGCTGCCCCCGCCAGGCGGATATGCATGTTAGCCGGTGAGCGGCTAGCCAGTCCGTCATGCAGGCTCTTGAGCGCCCGCCAAACACTCCAGCCCAGCGCGGTGATGCCCGCAACGGCCCCGAACAACCCCATCAGCACCACCTCCGGCGGACGGGTCAGCCAGAACAGAAACACCAGGTCCGGCAGGCGTTGGGAATCCATAAATAAGTTGAAGGCCCGGTTGAAGACCATCGGGACCAGGCGGTCGGCCCATTGAAAGAGTTTGAGCAGGGTCACGCACGCCGTGACGGCGGCGTAAGCGACCGGTCGAAAAGGCCGGCCCGGGAGGACCAGCAGGCACATGCCGGCAAGAAGGCAGAGCCCATCCGATGAGACCCGAAGCAGCGAGTCCCATTCCATCTTGCCGTAGGGGATATCCAGGTTCAGAAGCGTGTTGAGGAAAAGAAACGCCGTTGTGAATTTGAGGACCGGCAGCCAGCCGCTCGGCTGCTTTTCATGCTGGGTGCGGGAGGTGAGGAAGCGAATCGATTCCATGACAATCGACAGCCGTTTGGGTTAAGCAGGATCAGGTGGGGCTTTGGCCACACGCTCCAGAAACTCGCATCCGCGCTGCATCGATTCCTCCCAGGTGGGATTTGTTGAAAACGTCTGAAACGCGGCCAGGCCCATTGCCGCCAGTCGCTCGCGGTCGCTATGGAGAACTTCGAGATGGCGGCAAACGGCCTTCTGGTCCCTATCCGCCACCAGAAATCCGTTTACGGCATGGCGTACGAATTCCCTCACCCCCCCATCTTCAGAACCGATGACCGGCAGGCCGAAGGCCATGGCTTCGAGGGCGGCGATGCCGAAGCCTTCGTGGGCGAAGGGCATGACGAAGACCTGGGCGGCCGTGAACAAAGCGCGCAGATTCTCGCCTTCCACGGCATCGAGCAATTGCACCTGTGCTCGAATCCTCCGGCTGGACATCAGATCCCGAACGCCGCCAGTGTGCTTGCGATCGGCTGTCAGGCTGCCTGCGACGGTGAGCCGCCACATGGCGGGCGGCAGGCGCGAGAGGCTTTCCAACAGTTGATCCAGGCCCTTGACGGACGAGAGGTTGCCGACAAACAGCAACTCCAGCGGGCCGGGCCGACGGCTGCGTTCAAAGATGGTGCGCTCGGATGAGATCCGCCCCAGCCGGTCGCCGGCCGGATGAACGACCAGTCTCGGGACGTTTCCTTCCACCAGCCTCCGGGCAGCGTCTCGGTTAAAGCGGCTGGTGAAAAGAAATCCATCAGTCGTCCGGAAGTAATACCGTTCCATCCAGCCGTAGGCGCAATTGAGAAGCCGGCGGCGGGGCTGACGGCAGAGCACCTGGTGCACGATGGCGACGATCGTCGAGCGCCGTCGGGCACGAATACGGCGGTTGGCGGATATCAAGGAGGGGTGGCAGAGCCCATCCTGCAGGAGCAGATCCCACTTGCGGTCGGTCAGCCGGGAAGTCGTTTCGCATGAAAGGTTGTCGAGCAGGCACAAGGCATATGGCTTTACGGATAGCGAGATCACGTCCACTTGGTGGCCGCGTGCCTGCAAAGCTTCCCTCAGGAAACGGTCGTAGAGATATCCGCCCGTCAGGGTGTCGAGCTGCCCGTAGATGACCAGGCCGATGCGCATCAGATCGTTTCCGTGTAGGCCGCCCACGCAGCGGAATTTTCCCAGATCGTCACGGCGACCTCGCGCAGACGGGCGTTCGGAAACCGAGCCCGAAGGGCGCAGCACAAAATTCGCGCCAGATGCTCTATGCTCGGGTTGAGCCCCTGAAACTCCGGCAGATCGTTCAGCGTCTTGTCGCGGACCCCGGCCAGCACCTCAGCGAGCGCCGCCGACAGCGCTTCGATGTCCACCAGGAAGCCGTGGGGGTCCAGGTGGTCGCCGGCCAGGCGAAATTCGACGCGGTAGGCGTGGGAATGCGGTTGGTTCTCCGGGCCGAAATCCGCGCCGATCAAGTAGTGTTGCGCGGTGAAGTCGCGCTGCACGGCAAGCGTGTACATGCTGGATGGGCCCCCGTCAACTGGCATAGGTGAATACGACCTGCAGGGCCTCCTCCGGCCGGCGATCCAGCAGGTCATAGGCCTCGGCCGCGTCTTCGACCGGCAGCTCGTGCGTAATGAGCCGGGACGGCCGCGTGAGGCGGATCATCTCCCAGGCGCTCTGCCGGCGCCGTTCCCGGTCCCAGCGCGCGGCGAACTCCGCCGGCAGGGTGCTGACCTGGCTGGCAATCAGGCGGATGCGGCTGCGGTGAAAACGTCCCCCGAGGCCGACCACGGCCGGCGCGGTCCCGTACCAGGAGCCGATGACGATGCGGCCACCGAACCCCGTCAGTTCGATGGCCGCATTCAGAGCCGATGGGTCGCTCGATAGCTCGAACACCAGGTCCGCCATGGCCGCTTCGCGGTTGGAGGCAAGGCCGGGCGCCGTCAGAGCCTCGACCGCCTGAAGGTCCCAGGCGGCATGCGCGCCCATGTCCAGCGAAGCCTTGCGCCGCAGCGGGATCGGGTCGACGGTGATCAGGCGGCGCAACGGGTGCCGGGCGAGCAGGGAGGCGGCGAGCAGCCCCACGACCCCCTGGCCGAGGACCGCCACCGTCTCGCCGATCGCTGGGCGTCCGTCCAGCATAAGGGTGACGGCCGTCTCCATATTGGCAAGAAACAAGGCATCGCGATCGTCGATGTCGCCCGGAATCGGCAGCGCCTCGTTCGTCTTTATGCAAAAGCGGCTGGCGTGCGGGTGAAAGCAGAACACGCGGCGGCCCAGGACGTCGGCAGGGACTTCCGACCCCCGTCCGATCACCTGGCCGACGGCGGCATAACCGTAGCGCAGCGGATAAACCGCGGAGCCGGAAAGCGATGACAGCGTTGCGTCCAGGGGCAGATCTTGAGGCGCCTGCCCCCGGTAGAACAAAAGTTCGGTGCCGGCGCTGATCGCCGACCGGCGCGTTTGAACGGCGACCTCCCCCGGCCCTGGCGGCGGAAGCTCCTCCCGGTCAACGCCGATGTGCAAAGGGCCGCGCATGATGACCACCGTCCGGTTCATGCCGTGCTCCATCGCGGTCGGCCCCACAAGACGAGATCACGCCCGAGGGACTGGTAGAAAGACTCGTCGAGATGAAGATCGAGCGCCGGGTTCGAGTCGCCCGGGTCGATCGCCGGCAGCCCGCCCACCAGCCTTGGGCTGATGGTGACGATGATCACGTCCGCGAGCTGCTGGCGGATGAAGCTGGTGATCACCCGGGCACCGCCCTCCACCATGATGCTGTTGACCGCCCGTCCGGCCAGCCAGTGCATGAGGGTGGCCAGATCGATGCGTCCGTCGATGCCCGTCGGGCAGGGCACCGGGTCCGCACCGGCGCGGGCCAGCGTGCGGATCCGCTCGAGCGGAGCCTCGGGGTCGTGGATCAGCCACGGACGAACGTCCGGACGTTGAAGCAGCCGGGCCGTTTCCGGCGTTCGCAAGCGGGTGTCGAGAACGATGGGGTGCGGGTTCGGTCCGGGCACCCGGCTGACCGTCAGGCGGGGATCGTCCGCCAGGAGGGTGCCGATCCCTACCATGATCGTATCGCAGATCGCCCGGATGGAGTGGGTGAGGTGCATGGATTCCGGTCCGCTCAGACGAATGCGTTCTCGATTGCGGCCGGCGATGCTGCCGTCGACGCTTTGGGCATAGCTCAGCACCACGAACGGACGGCCCCGCACGGCGCGGAATTCGGCTGTTGCCGCCAGTTGGTCTTTCAGGTCCGGCAGCCCGCGAATGAGGCGCCGATGGGCGGCTGGATCCGGACTTTCTTTTTCCATCGCGTCGCTATACGTCTTCTGGGCGTTTGAGAGGGATGCGTGATGCGCTCCGCGCTGCCGTCGATGGGGGTGTTCCACCCGCACGATTAACGCCGCCCGGGAGTTGCGCCGGCGCTAACGATTCGGCCTTGGGCGCGGCCTTCTTGCCCATCAAGAAGTTGTCCTCCGGCTGCCATAGGCGCGGATGGCCAGCACCCGTCAGCATCAGAGCAAGGGATGCCATCAGGGTGACGGTGGCCGCGCTGCCGGGAATGGATGGGATCAGCCAAAGCGCGCCTAACAAGCTTAATAGCATCGCCGCGGCGCGCGCTGCAACCCCCAATACGCACAGGACGGCGCCTGCCAGCACCATCTTCCTGAGCGGCAGGACCACCTCGTCCCATGCCTCCGGCGGCGATGCGAAAAGGATCAGAATCCAGCCGGTGGCCGCGGCGGCCCGCAGACAGAGAGGCAGGCTGCGGGCCAGCCCGCTCTCCATAAACGACGGCAGGCGCGCCAGCGCTTTGGCGCCCTTTGCAGCAGAGCCGCAGATGATCCGCCAGTCCTGGCCCAGGCTGATTCCCAGCGCCAGGGCCATGACCCATGCGGCCGGGCGTGTGGCCTCCGGCTTGAAAAGCGGCAGCAGCGCCAAGCCAGCGAAGGCCATTTCACATCCGGCCACCCACCTTGCGTCCGGCCGTGGGACCACCTGGCTGACCGGGCGGCCGGTGATTCGTCGCCATTGGATGGCGGCCAGCAGGATGTAGTAGCCGAGACCGACCCAAAGGTAGGGCCAGGGAGCTTTAGCGCTCACCACCAGGAGCCCAGCGACCAGCAGCAACCCGAGGGCGTCGACCTGGGTGTCGAGATGAGCGCCCAGACGGGTGACGTTGTCCGTGCGGCGGGCGACATGGCCGTCGACATAATCCATGGCCGCCGCGGACAGATATACCAGGCCTGGCAGCCAGACCCAGGCGGTATGCGCCGCGGCGGCCGGAGCCTGGAGAAGAAATCCGGCCAGGGAGGCGGTCAGTGCCGCTCTGGCGATGGTGAGCAAGTTGGCGGCGCCGAGAGTGGGGCGCAGGGCCGGGTCGTCGTGAGGATGATTGAGCTCCAGGGACCTTTGCAGCCGAAAGAAAAACCAGGCCAGTACGACCACGACGGGGATGCCCCAGCGAATGGCCGTATCCACGCTGAAACGAGTCATGAGCGCGCCGCTGACACCGGCGACGAGAAGGCCACAGGCCGCTGCGAGACTCACCCACTGGCGCCGAAGGCGGCCGAGCGCCGAGCGGGGTGCGCTCACATCGACCCCTCATCACAGCCGGCATCGAAATGCTTCCGGATGTAGCGTTCCACGTCTGTCAAAATATCCAGCTGGTCGGCATCGCGGTCGGCCGACTGTCGCATGGCGTTGATTTCGTGCAGCGCTGACAGCGGGGTGCGGCGAGGGTTGCCGGCAAAGTCCAGCATCGGCTCTCCGCGGCGGATGCGTTCCAGAAACGCGGCGGACTCGGTTCGAAGAGGGTCGGGCAGGTCGGCCGCGTAGTTCCGGAACAGCACCCGAGCGGCCAGGCAACCCGCCTCTCGTCCGGCGAAGCGGCCCAGGGTGTCGATTTTCCCCGGCAGAGCGGCGGCGTGGAATTCACGGCACAGGGCCTCGTCCGGCCTCGTGAAGAAGCCGTTCTGGTAGAGGCCGGCATCGGCATCCACGTCCGGGATGAACGGATACCGGTAGTGGCGGTGATGGAGGATGATGCGTTCGAAAATAGACGGGTGGGACGCGAGCCATTCCAGGTTTTGCTGCATGCACTGCCGCCGCTCGGAGTCGATCCGTTCGATGTGGCGCTCATGCGGCGGGAGCAGAATGGCCGGTTCGCCGAAGCGTTTGCGTGCCACCCAAGTGGTATCGGCTATGGTTTCGATTCGAGTCTGCCGCAGAGGGGGCAGATCCAGGCGCAGCCAGAGGGTCTGTTTAGGGTAGGGAATCGAATTCCCGATTGCAAGCACCGGCGCCTGAAACGCCTGGCGGGTTCCGAACTCCCCGGCCGTCAGCAGCCCCAACGCATGAGACCCCATGCTGCTGTGAAGCACGGGAGCTAGATCTTCCGCCCTCTGAGCGTCTACATCCTGGCGGAAACAGCCGTCGAGGTACTGCCACATCTGCTGATCCCGGAACAGAATCCGGGACAGCCTCAAGGCGGCCTCGGCGTCGCACATGGCGTCGTGGGACTGTCCAGTGAAGAGCCCGTTGACCGCCCCGATGTCCTCCAATTTCAAAGAGGCTTTACCGTTGAGCACGGGCCAGTTCAGGGCCTCGCGGCGATAGAGCCAGTAGACGATGGTGACGGGCAGCAGGTCCATTCGTCGGCAGTGGTTGGCGTACTGATGCCTGTAGGGCGGCAGCAGGTTGCGATAAAAGGAGAAACGTAAAAACTCGTCATCGAATCCGATGGAGTTGTAGCCGATGCTGGTGGTCCCCGGCCGGTTTACCTGCGGATGGATCTCCCGCATGGCCTCGTATTCGCAGCGACCCGATAAAAAACGGTCGGTGCGGATGCGGTTGACCAGAAGGGCCTGAGGGGAGGGAATCACATCCGCGCGCAGCCGAATCCGGGCGCGGAAGCGCTCAAGCTCATTGAGGTGCAGATCGGTGCGGATGGCTGCAAATTCCAGGATCTGATCAAAGGCCCGATTTAGGCCTGAGGTTTCAGTGTCATAAAAAAGAAAGGTGTCGGCCATAAACAGGTGTTTGCGACTCCTGCATGGCCTTTGTCAAGAAAAAAACGGGGCACGGCACGCTGTGCTGGGGACGCCCGGTCAAAGAAGATGCCAATAAAGTCGGTTGACCGGGCGTCCGGCATCCGGAGCCGTGCGCCGTTTTTATTGCGTCGTGATGACCAAATCCTCGTGGCCGTAACCGAACTCGGTCAACAGGTCGCCCACCGTCTTGACGATTTCATCAGGGGGCAGCTTGGTTTCCACGTAGATGTTCGTCTTGCGGATTTTTTCCGGGATTCTCAGCTGATCCGAATATCGCGAGAAACAGGGCTTCAGGTCGTCATAGAGCCAGAGCACTTTTTCGAAATCTTGGGGATGGCAGGCGGCAAAGCAGTTGCACAGGGTGGTCAACATATCCTCCCAGGACTTGACCGGATAGGTGCTGCCTTGAAAGCTGAAGGATGTAATCGCCTTGTCTGCAAAGAATTCGGGCTTCTTGGTTTTGATGTCGGAGCTGTTGTCGGAGAGCACCGGAAAAGACGGGGCGACCCGCGCGTTGGACGGAGGAGGCGGCGGGGCAGCGATAGACTCGCGCGCCAGAGACCACTGCTCGAAATGGGCACGGATGAATTCTTCGACCATTCCAGGGTCGGCCTTGTAACCGCAGATTTTCTCGGTGGCGTCGCATAGGATCTCCACCAGAATCTTATTCGGTCCGGTCAGCACCCGGTTCCAGGCATCGGGCAGGACATCGGCCGCCATTTTGCGTTTATGTTTCTGGTAGGCGGCCTTGGCCGATTCGAGGTATTCCCCGCTGGCGATCTTCTCACGGCTCAGAAAGGCCATCAGATCGGAGGCCATGTCCTCCGGCTTTTGTTCGAACAGATCGCAGACATGGCAACGTTTTTGAGCCAAAGTGCCCTTGACCGTCGGCAGATAGAACCACCAGCGGGTGCCATCCGTGTGCGCGGCAAGGTCAATGCCTTCGCGCACGGCAAAGGCGACGAGCTGCTTATGAAGCTCATCCGGGTTTTCCCCCGGCCGTTTCACGTCCAAGATCAACTTGCCGATGCCCTCGATGCGCAGCGCATAGGACACCGTGAGGGAGTCGGAGGAAAAATCCGGGTAGACCTCTTCCACATTGAAAATATCCCATCCCAGCAGCGACAGCAGCCTCAATGCGACGGCCTGCTTGGTGGAGGCCTCGTCGAGGGAATGCATTTTCTTGTTCGATTTGAGGTCTCTGACAAAGGCCATGACCGGCTTTTTCATGACATCCTCCAGGACAGAGTACAGGGCTTTTCGACCGGGCGGTAGCGCCTGCCACGGTGCCTGTTGGGTATATCGGCCACCTCTATTCCGGACTTGAGCGCTGGCGCATCTTTCGCCTCATGTTTTCGATAGCGGTGGCGATAGCATGTTCAGACGTGGTTTGCCGGAGGTGACCCGATGCAATCTAAATTTTTTTTCTGGCTTGCGGTGGCGATGGCGGTCACGGGGATGCATTCACCGGAGGGGCATCTGTTTTTCTTTTTTGCCGTGCATTCATCGATGCTCATGATAGGGCTTTTGCTCCACCACCGTGAAAAACGCGGGCGCAAATCGGCGATGGTGAGCGCATCATCTGCCAAACCCGCGCCGGCCGCCATCAAGGGCAAGTCCGCCAAGTCATCCGGAAGCCTCTGACGGGCGAATCGTTTGTCCGGTATCGATTTATGACAATTTTTTGACAGTGGCGACCGCGAGAGCGCACATGGTGATAAATTTAGACCGGCCATGTAATTAAACAACTAATTGAAATTTATATAAAAAAAAATTTTAAGATATTGGCATGATAGTTGTATAGTTCTGTAGAAAATTGGAAATTAAAGTTCGCAATCCGAAGGGACGATAAATCTATTAAGATTCTTATCACGCATGACAGCGGGAGGGAAAGAACATGAGACATGGCAAGGCGCTAGCCCAGAAATTTGATTACGACAACGGTTACCTGGTGAAGAGCCCTTGCCGGGACTGCGGCACCTACGCCGCATTCCCGGAATGCATGGAGCGCTGTGCACTGCTCGATCGCGTTCAGAATGCGCTTTGCGACAGCCTTTCCAGCGTGCATAACTACTCTGCCGCGGAATCCTACTGTCTTCCGCTGGAGGTGTTGGATCGGATTTGACGACCGCGTTGCGCCCCGCCCGCACCGCGGCGTGCACGGCGCCGGAAGCGCTCAGGACGCCAAATCGGCCAGCCGATCCAGAAGCGGCACGAGCATTCGGTTTGCCTTTTGAAAACGCTGCCGATCGGCAAGGATCTTGCCTGGTTCCTGGATCCACGGACCGGGCGGTTGAAGATCGTTGCGGCAGTGCTCGATCAGTTGTGCGGCCCCCTCGTGAGTTACCTCCAAATGAAACTGCAATCCCACTAAACGTTCCTCTGCCACAAAGCCCTGATGTCGGCATCCCTGGCTTTGCGCCAGCGCCACGGCCCCGGCCGGCAGCTCAAAAGTGTCTCCGTGCCAGTGAAAGACCTCGGATTTCTCCGGTAAAAAGTCCGCCGTCCGCGAATGCTCTGCATCGGGGCAGCGAAAGATATCAAACCAACCGATCTCGCGCTGATCGTTCCTGAACACTCGAGCGCCCATGACGGCCGCCAGCAGCTGAGCGCCCAAACAGATGCCCAGCACGGGCTTGCCGGCCCCGATGGTTTTTGCGATATATTTTTTTTCAGCCGCAAGCCAGGGATAGGCGCTTTCCTCATAGACGTTCATCGGCCCGCCCATGACCACGAGCAGGCCCACATCGGTTAAGGCCGGCAGCGGATCTCCGGCGTGGCATCGGGTGCAGGTGACCGAGTGGCCCGAGCGCTGGGCCCAGGCTTCGATGCTTCCAAGGCCTTCAAACGGCACGTGTTGAAAATAATGTAGAATCATATACGGTTATCCCTTTAAAACGGGGCTGGAGAACTGGCTGCGGGAGAAGCAGGCGAGCCTGCGCGCTGCGGGAGGCACAGAGCTGCCCACGATTGCGTGCTGCCCACCGCGCTGGATGCGAGTGGCAGTTATACTTTCCGGGTCACGAACGAAGACGGCGCTCCCAGTCGTATTCCCGGGAAGTGACCATATCCTCCATCCGTCGAATGCGCTTTTCCAAACCTTCGTAGCGGTGCTTCAAACGATGGGCGGCCTCGTGCCGAGATGACGTGAGCTCATCATAGAACTGCTGCTCGTCCGGTGTGGATATCGGTACCGCCGGTTCCGGCTTCATCACCAGTGCCGCCAGAATGTAAAGAACCATGGCCGGCCACAAGCCGGAGACCACGAGCAGGACCACCGCCATGAACCGCACCCAGAAAACGGAAAAATCGAAATGCTCCGCAAGCCCCCGGCAGACGCCGAAGATGGCGCCATGACGAGATCGGTAGATTCCCCTGCGATACGCCTTCATTTGCTGCGATCCTCCTGCTTGCGATCAAACAGAATCGTTTCAAGCGTTTCAATGCGCTTTTCCAGCCGTGTTAAGCCCTGGTAGATTTCCTGGATGACTCTGGCATCTTCTGTCTTTGAGGCGCGGTCTCCCGCGCCCTTAAACAGCCTGACGACCAGTGCGACCACGATCGCCGCGATACCTGCCAGAATCAGAAGCAGCGCCCCTTCGACCACGATACTCACGCCCGCTCACTCCTCTCCGTCCGACCGCAGTTGGAAGCTATCATTCCATCCCTTCATTCATCAGTCTACGATATCCGGCCGCAGCCTTCAACCGCAATTTAAGCGGTTTTGTCCATGCCGGAGCGCGAGGCCTTCAGCGCCTCCAGCTCGCGCTCGATGTCTTCGTCCACGGATAGCCGGTTGAGTTGGTCTTCCAGGTCTTGCGTGCGTCCGAGGTTCACCAGGTCGGCCTCGGCCTCCATGCGTTCGATCCGGTTTTCGAGCTCGTCGAACTTGAAGATGGCTTCGGCGCTATCGACGCGGCGGATGTCCTCCTGTGCGCGGCGTTTGCGCTCGGCATGAATGTGCCGCTGCACCAGCAGACGCTGTTTTTCCCGTGCGGATTTCAGTTTGTCCTCAAGCTGGCGGATGTCCTCCTGGTATTGATCGGACAGGGACTGGTGATCCCGGAGTTCACGACCCAGCGTTTCCTCGCGCTGCTGGTAGCGGCGCTTTTCAACCAGCGCCTCGCGGGCGAGGTCGTCGCGGGCCTTGCCGACCGCGAGCTCGGCCTTGTCGGACCAGTACTGCGAACGCGCCGCGGCTTCGTCGCGCTGCCGCTGGGCTTTCTTCGCTTCAGCCATGACCCCGGCGCAAGCCGACTTCAGCTCCACCAGCGTGTCTTCCATTTCCCGGATCATCAACCGGATCAGCTTCTCCGGGTCTTCCGCCCGGTCCAGCATAGCGTTGATGTTGGAACTGACGATGTCGCGAAAGCGTGTAAAGATGCCCATGAAATCCTCCCAATTTGGCGTTCTTCTTTATACCCATCAGCCGGTGGTAATGCTATACGCAAGGCTGGTGCCAAACGCACTTTAATTGTATGTTGCTAAAATAATTAATAAATAAACAATTGACATCAAATTATTTACAGATTAATATAGCCAATAAATGGTCAATTTAAATCATAATTAGCTATTTTTACCAATAAAATGAACAAAACTAAAAAAAACTATGATAGCGCTTCGGTAGAAGCGCTAGGCCAATCGGAAGCGTTTCTATCATTTCAGGAAATGCTTTCGCGTGTCGCCCCCATCCAGCGGCCAGTGCTTATGATCGGAGAGCGTGGAACCGGCAAAGAGCTGGCCGCTGCGCGGCTGCATTATCTTTCCGGACGCTGGCAGAGGCCGTTCATCACCTTGAATTGTGCATCGCTGGCGCCGGCGCTGATCGAATCCGAGCTCTTCGGTTATGAGCGCGGGGCCTTCACCGGCGCATGGCAGCGGCGGCTGGGTCGTTTCGAGGCGGCCGACGGCGGAACGCTTTTCCTGGACGAGATCGGCAACGTACCTCTGGAAGCCCAGGAAAAAATTCTCAGCGCGGTCGAATACCACGTCTTCGAGCGCGTGGGCGGTACGGAGCGCGTGGAGGTGGATGTACGCATCCTGGCGGCAACCAACGCAAACCTTCCCGAAATGGCCGCCTTCGGAAGGTTCCGGCCCGACCTTCTGGATCGGCTGTGCTTCGAGGTCCTGCCCGTGCCGCCGCTGCGCGCGCGCACCGGCGACATCATGCTCCTCGCCAGGCATTTCGCCGCCCAGATGGCGGCCGAGCTGGGGCGCGAGGAAATCCCCGATTTCAGCGCCGGGGCCTGCGCGGTCCTGGAGGGCTATGCCTGGCCGGGCAATATCCGTGAACTGAAAAACGTCGTTGAGCGTGCGGTCTACCGGTCCGAAAGCGTTCTGATCGCGGAGATTGTCATTGATCCGTTTGCCACATTCACCGGTCGGACGGCTGCGGCCCGGCTGGATCAACGCAGCTTTATGGACCCGCTCGATCACGACGGACAGAGCCTGCCGGCAGCGCCTATGAAGCAGGCCGTGTTAGAATTGAAGCGGCGCATGCTAAAATCCGCCCTGGAACGCTCCCGCTACAACCAGCGCAAGGCGGCGGCTCTGCTCGGCCTAACCTATGACCAGTTTCGGGGCCTTTATCGCCGAATTGAAAAGGCGGAGACGTGACTGGCAATCGCCCTTCCAGACAAACATTCGATTAGGGGAAAGCGATGATCGAAATTCTTGCCCAATGGCCGGCCGACATATTGCCGCTGGCAGCATTGGGCCTGGGCCTCATCGCGCTGGTGTTGCTCCTTGCGCTGGTGCGGCGCAAACCGGCGCAGCTGCTGGCAGAGATTCGAGGGATAATTGGAGGCTTGAACGAGCGCCTGGACCGCGTCGAAAGGGCCATGCGCGAAGAGCAGGCCTTGAGCCGCCAGGAAGCCGCCCACGGGGACCGCCAAGCGCGGGAAGAACTCCGGGGCGGGCTCGGGCTGCTGAGCGAATCCCTTCTCAACCGCGTGGCCGCGATCGCCCGGCAGCAGAAGGACCAGCTCGACAGCTTCTCCCGGCAGCTTGCCGATCTCACCGCACTGAATGAAGGCAAGCTCGAAGCCCTGCGCCAGACCATGGAACAGCGCCTGCAGTCGATGCAGGCCGACAACAGCGCCAAGCTCGAGCAGATGCGCACCGTCGTCGACGACAAGCTCCAATCCACCCTTGAAAAGCGCCTGGGGGACTCCTTCCAGCAAGTGAGCGAACGCTTGGAGCAGGTTTATGCCGGCCTGGGCGAGATGCGCACGCTGGCGGCCGGGGTGGGCGACCTCAAGAAAGTCCTGACGAATGTCAAGACCCGCGGCACCTGGGGCGAGATCCGCTTGGGTCAGATCCTGGACCAGATCCTGACCCCGGAGCAGTATGCCGCCAACGTGGTTACCAAGCAGGGTGGCAGCGAGCGGGTGGAGTTCGCCATCCGACTCCCGGGGCCGGACGAGGACCGGGAGGAGGTCGTCTGGCTCCCGATTGACGCCAAGTTTCCGCAGGAAGACTTCCAGCGCCTGCTCGACGCCCAGGAAGCGGCCGACAAGGAGCAGGCCGATCGATCGATGCGCAACCTCGAGATCCGGGTCAAGGCCGAGGCCAAGGCCATCCGTGACAAGTACATCGACCCGCCTCACACCACCGATTTTGCCATCCTTTTTTTGCCGGTGGAGGGGCTTTACGCCGAGGCCTTGCGCATCCCCGGCCTGTGCGACCATCTGCAGCGCGAGTACCGGGTAGTAGTGGCGGGACCCACCACCCTGGCCGCGCTCTTGAACAGCCTGCAGATGGGTTTTCGGACGCTCGCGATTGAACGTCGGTCGAGTGAGGTGTGGGAGCTCTTGGGGGCAGTTAAGACCGAGTTCGGAAAATTCGGCGACACCCTGGCCAAGACCAAGAAGAAGCTTCAGGAGGCGACCCACACCATCGACCAAGCTGAGGTGCGCACCCGCGCCATCGAGCGCACCCTGCGACGGGTGGAGGAGGCACCCCCCGCCACGCCAATCTCCTCGGGGTTGGATGACACTCCCGGCGGCTGATCGCTGCTGATTTCCACGTTTTTTGCTTGACATCCGCTAGTGGTTGAGTAATTTAAATAAATTTCTATGTCCCGTCAGATTGCATCGCGCTGATCCAGCGGTATCCAAGACAATAAGGGCTCACGACGCTATCACAAACAAAGGAGGCCTACATGAAACGATTCAATCGCGTGCTGGTTGCAGCAGTGGTATCAGCGGCGCTTGTCGCAGCCGCAGTCCACCCCGCTTTTTCCGCCGAGGCCATCAAAATGGGTTTTGTCTTCAGCATGACGGGCGGTGCGGCCGCCTACGGCGCCACCCAGAAAGAGGGCGCCGAACTGGCCGTCGAGCAGATCAATGCCGCCGCGGGCGGCGGACTCAAGATCGCTCCCATCTTTGAGGACGATGCCAGCGTGCCCCAGCAGGGCACGAACGTTTACAACAAACTCATCAACGGCGATAAGGTTGCCGTCGTTGTCGGCCCCACCCTGAGCAACACTGCCAAAATCACCAACCCGATCGCCCAGCAGATCGGCGTTCCTGTACTGGGCGTCAGCAACACCGCCGGCGGGATCACCGAGATCGGCGATTACATTTTCCGGAACTCCCTGACCGAGGCCGTCGTTATCCCCAATACCATGAAGGTCGCCAAGGAGAAGCTGGGGCTCAAGAAAGTGGTTCTTTTCTACGGCAATGACGACGCCTTCACCAAGAGCGGCGCCGATGTGTTCCGCAAGGTCCTGCAGGCCGAAGGAATTCAAATCCTGGGTGAACAGACCTTCGCCAAAGGCGATCGTGACTTCTCGCCGCAGCTGACCCAGATTAAATCCCAGAACCCGGATGCGATCGTCTGCTCGGCCCTGGTGGAAGAGGCCTCCGGAATCGTCAGCCAGGCCCGTCAGCTTGGAATTCCCAAAACCGTGCGCATCATCGGCGGCAACGGCTTCAACTCCCCGGCCCTGATCAAGAACGCGGGCGAGGCCTCCGAGGGCGTCGTTGTGGGGGCGGCTTGGAACATCTCTTCGACCAACCCGCTGAACGTAAAGTTCGTAGATGACTACACCAAGAAATACAACCGTCCGCCTGACCAGTTCGCGGCTCAGGCATTCGCCGGCGTGCACATCTCCTACCAGGCGGCCAAGTCCGCCGACACTGCCGACAACCGTAAGGCCATCCGCGATGCCATGGTCAAAATAAAGGGGTTGGACACGCTCCTCGGCAAGTTCTCCTTCACCGAAGGCCGGGACGCAGACCACACCCCGGTGGTTCAGGAAGTCAAGGGCGGAAAGTTCATGGTTTTCGGCAACTGAACTTAACAGGGACAAAGCCTGACGTTTGGAGCTCGAAGGCAGTAAGAGACTTCAGGCCCTCAGCTTGCGAGAATGTCGCTTTCAAAATCCCCCCAACCCCCTTTTGCCAAAAGGGGCGAAGGGGGATTTTGATTCACATATATAGGACGGCGAAAGCGCCATAATCTGTTTCTGATTTCAAGCTTGGCACAGGAGAACCGGGTGAACCTTCTCGCGCAGCAGCTGGTCAACGGGTTGTTCATCGGCAGCGTCTACGGGCTGTTCGCGGTGGGTTATACCCTGGTGTTCGGGGTGCTGGACATCCTGAATCTTGCTCATGCCGCGGTGTTCACCCTTGCCGGTCTGGTCGCCTTGTGGCTGGTCCAGGCCGCAGGGATGTCCATCTGGCTGGCGTTTCCGTTGGCCACTCTTTTCGCGGGGCTGCTGGGGCTGCTGCTCAATCAAGTGGCGTTCGTGCCGTTACGCAAACGGGCCGACAGCCAGTTTTCGGGGCTGATATCGAGCATTGCCATGGCCATCATCTTCGAGGCGGTAGCCCTGGGCCTTTTCGGAGCGCGGTCGGTGCGCTTCCCGCAGGGAACGGTTTCGGTTCACATCTGGCATATAGCGGGGGTGACCATCACCTCGCTGCAGGTCGGAATCGTGCTCGTTGCAACCCTGCTCATGCTGGTGCTGACCTTTTTCATTCAACGCACTCGGACCGGCAAGGCCATTCGCACCATAGCCGAAAACGAGCGCGCGGCCATGCTGCTGGGAGTGAACGTCAACGGCATCATCGCTTTCACCTTTTTCATTTCATCTGCCCTGGGCGGGGCTGCCGGCATTCTCTACGGGCTCTACTTCGACTCCCTGGCTCCGGACATGGGCCGCTCCATAGAGTTGAAGGGGCTTGCGGTCATCATCTTGGGCGGCATGGGCAGCATCCCCGGCGCCATCCTGGGCGGGCTGGCCTTCGGCCTGAGCGAAGTGTTGACCGTCGCCATCAGCGGGACCTCCAACCTGCGGGATGCCGTGGCCTTCACGGTGCTCTTCGCGATTCTGCTGATCCGGCCCTCCGGCCTGCTGGGCCGGGGCAAGACACGAGAGGCCTGAGGCATGCTGGAGCAACTGGCCCAGTTTTACGCCGTTTACGGCAGCGTGATCAACTTCATCGGCATCAACGCGCTGATGGCCCTCAGCCTGAACGTGACCCTGGCGGCCGGTATGCTGTCCTTGAGCAACGCGGCCTTTGCCGGTCTGGGCGGCTACGCCGCCGGCATCCTGACCCTTCATTTCAAGATGCCCTACGCCGTTTCGCTCTGCGGCGGCGCCCTGGCGGCGGGTCTCGTCGGGTTGGTCCTGGGGCTTCCGGTGCTGCGGCTGAGGGGCGTGTTCCTGGCCATGGCCACCCTGGCTTTCGGCGAGGTGGTGCGCATCGCTGCGGTCAACCTCGACATCACCGGCGGTGCCGAAGGTCTCACCGGCATCCCCAATGTCACCAAGACCTGGATGATCTACCTGGCGCTGGGCGGTGCCGCTTATTTTATGGCCGTTCTGAGGCGTTCCCGGCTGGGCTGGGCCTTGGTCAGCATGCGCGAAGATGAAACGGCTGCAGCTTGTTTGGGCATCCATACCACCTATTACAAGGTCGTGGCCTTCACCATCGGCGCCATGATGGCCGGACTGGCCGGAGGCATGTACGCCCACCTGAACTACCTCATCACCCCACGCGATTTCGGTTTTTTCATTGCGGTGGACCTGCTGATTTACAACATTGTGGGCGGCACGCGGAGTTGGTATGGTCCGATCCTCGGAGCGGCGTTGATCACGGCATTGCCGGAAATCCTGCGGGGCGTCGGCGTGACGGCCGGACCCATCCGTATGGCAGTCAACGGCCTGATCCTGCTGCTGGTCATCCTGTTTCTACCGAACGGGCTGGCATCCATCTTCAACCGGTTCCGCCCGGCGGCGACCAAGACGGAGACCGCATGAACGAGCTGCAGGTGCACAACATATCGCGGAGCTTCGGCGGGCTGCAGGCCCTGCTGGGGGTGAGCTTCGAGGTGACGCGCGGGACGATTCACGGCCTGATCGGGCCCAACGGGGCCGGAAAAACAACGCTGATCAACATCTTGAGCGGCCTGCTCTCGCCTACTTCAGGAGAGGTTTTCTACCGGGACCAGGCACTGCATCGGCTTGCCGCCCACCGGGTGGCCGCCATGGGAGTCGCCCGGACGTTTCAGAACATCCGGTTGTTTCCGACCATGACCTGCCTGGAAAACGTCCAGGCCGGCCACCACCTGACGGCTCGGCGGCCACTGCTGCCAAGGCTGCTGCGTCTGCCGTCGGCCGGACGCGAGGACCGGCAGCTTGCGGCGGAGTCGGGAGGGATCCTGGCGCGGGTAGGCCTCGACGCCAAAGCCTCCCACCTGGCCAGAAATCTTTCATACGGCGAGCGCCGCCGTTTGGAGATCGCCCGGGCGCTGTCCTTCAGCCCCAGCCTGTTGCTTCTGGATGAACCGGTGGCTGGCATGCGCCGGGCGGAGGCGGCCGAAGTGGCGGACTTGTTGCGTTCGCTGGCAGGCGAGGGCAAGACGATCCTGCTGATCGAGCACAACATGGCTTTTGTCATGAACCTTTGTTCCCGGATTACCGTTCTCAATTTCGGTCGTGTGATCACCACCGGCGGACCCGAGGACGTGCGCGGTCACCGGGAGGTGATTGAAGCCTATCTCGGGTCGGGGGACTGCCATGCTTGAAGTTGCAGGGTTGACAGTGTACTACGGGCCCATCGAGGCGGTCCGGGAGATTTCCTTCCGTGTGGAGGAGGGGACGGTCGTGTCGCTGGTAGGTCCCAACGGGGCCGGCAAAAGCACCACCCTGAACGCCATCAGCGGCGTGGTCCCGACCGCCAAGGGACGTGTCCTCTTTCAAGGCCGTGACATCACCCGTTTGAGCCCCCACCAGCGCGTGTCCCAAGGCATCGTCCAGATCCCCGAGGGGCGTCTGGTGCTGGCCGGCATGACCGTGCGCGAAAACCTGGAAATGGGGGCTTACCGTCGGCCGGTCGGGGAAACCAAGGCGGGTATCGCCGCAGTGGAGGAGCGATTTCCGATCCTGGCGGAACGCCGTAACGCACTGGCCGGAACGTTGTCCGGCGGCGAGCAGCAGATGCTCGCCATCGCCCGCGGGCTGATGGCCCAACCCAAGCTGCTGCTGCTGGATGAGCCCTCTCTGGGGCTGGCGCCCCTGCTGGTTAAGGCGATTTTCGCTATCGTCGGCGAACTGCGCAACGACGGCCAGACCATCCTTCTCGTCGAACAGAACGCCCGCCAGGCGCTCCTCGTATCTTCCCACGCCTATGTCATGGAAAACGGAAAAATAGTGCTGGAAGGCCCGGCGGAGCAGCTGATGTCCGATCCGGCCGTCATCAGCACTTACCTCGGACAGGCCTTGGCCGCACCCGCATCGGTTGCCTGAATCACCGCCTTCTGGTATGCCTGTCCTCATGGCCTTCCGGCGCCGTCCGGATCGGCACCCTCAACTTCCTGAAGGAGGTGTCCCATGGCTGTCACCACCTATTGGGCCGACAAGTACATCGCCAACCGACGCAGCGGGGCGGACGCTATTGCCATGATCCGGCCCGGTCGGAGGGTCTTCATCGGTTCTTCCTGCGGCGAGCCGCAACACCTCGTGCGGGAGCTGACCAACGCCTTCGAGTCATTGACGGATATCGAAATCGTGCGGCTGTTCAACCTTGAAACTACGCCGTTGACCCTGATCGCCAACAAGACCGGGGACCAGGCGCTGAACATTCGTTCCTTCTACGCCGGTTCGGCCAGGACCAAGGCCATCGCCCGCAACCAACGGTTTCTGACACCCGTGAATCTCTCGGCCGTGCCGCGTCTGTTCCGCAGCCGCATGCTGCCCATCCAGGTGGCCTTGATCCAGGTTTCGCCGCCCGACGACTTCGGCTGGATGAGCCTCGGAGTTGCGGTGGACATCACGCTTGCGGCGGCCGAATCCGCCGACCTCGTGATCGCCCAGGTCAACTCGCGCATGCCGCGCGTGCTGGGCCGCAGCTTCATCCACGTGAACGATGTGGACGTGTTCGTGGAGCACGACGAGCCGCTGCTTTCGATCGGCGAGAACCCGGAGGTCGAGGCCGCCAAGGGGATCGCACGGCTGATCGCCTCTCGGCTGATCGAGGACGGCTCCACCATCGCGATCGGTCTGGGAGCCGCCTCCGAGGCGGTGCTCCTGGCCCTGTCGAACAAAAACGATCTGGGAGTCCACACCCAGTACCTCACCGGCGACATGATGCATCTGTTTTCAAGGGGCGTCATCACCAACCGCAAAAAGGGATATAACGAAGGCAAGATGGTGGCTTCCAGCGCCATCGGCAACGAAGGGTTCTACGAGTTCCTCAACGACAACCCGGCCATCGAGTTTCATCCTTCGGACTATGTCAACGACCCCACCGTTATCGCGCGCCACAACAAGATGGTGGCCATGAGCGTGGCCATGACGATCGACCTGACCGGCCAAGTGGCGGCCGATGCACTGCCCCACAACCAGTTTTCCGGTGTCACCGGTATGCTCGATTTCATCCGCGGGGCCACCATGTCACCGGGCGGGAAATCCATCCTGATGCTGCCCTCGACGGCTGCTCAGGGCAAGAAAAGCCGCATCGTGCCGCTGTTGAGCGACACGGCGGTGGTCGTCCCCAGAAGCGACGTCCAGCACGTGGTGACCGAGTACGGTGCGGTCAACCTTTTTGGAAAAAGCTTTCAAGAGCGCGCGTTGGGTTTGATCAGCATCGCCCACCCGGAATTCAGGGAAGAGCTGTTCTCCCAGGCCAAGAAGATGGGGCTGCTCAGCGCCGAACGCAGCCTGCACGATTCCATCCACGGCGTCTACCCCGTGCACCTGGAGGAGGTTCTGGAGATTCACAGCCAACAGGTCACGGTGCGTCCGGCCAAACCGGTGGACGCTCGCCGCATCCAGGAACACTTCTACAGCCTGGACAAGGACGATGTGGTCGCGCGCTTTTTCCACGACAAGCGCAGTTTCGATAAGGATGAAGCCGAGGAGGTGTCTCAGATCGATTACGTCAAGGACCTCACCATCCTGGCGGTGGTGGGGGAGTTCGGGTTCGGTCAGGTGGTGGGCATCGGTGAATACCTTTTGGACACGGCCACCAATTATGCGGAGATCGCTTTTTCCATCAGCAAGGCCTACCAAAAAATGGGTCTTGGAAAAGTGTTGACCCACAAGCTGGAATCCGCCGCGCGCGGGCATGGAATCGCAGGTTTTTTTGCCTACACCTCGGCTCAGAACCAGGGCATGATCCGGCTGTTCAAACGCTTGCCCTACAAGGTCACGACGGCCTTCGACGGGGACATGGTGACGCTGCGTTGCAGCTTCTCTGAACCGCTCAAATAAGTGGCTTGAAAGGGCAGAGACCATAGGGCAGAGAGCATAGGGTAAAAAATAAGGCGTTGTTGAACTCTATGCTCCATGCCCTCTGCCCTTTGCCGGGCGAAGATTCGAGGACTCATAATGTCTGGCCACCAAATAAGCTTTATGCCCCATAACGTAACGATCAGGGTGCCCCCCGACACCAGCATCATCCAGGCGGCGCTGGATGCCGGGGTGCATATCAATGCCTCCTGCGGCGGGGAGGGGGTGTGCGGGAAATGCCGCGTGCGGATCGAGGAAGGCAGTGTCGTGGATGGGATCAGCGAAAAGCTGAGCCCCGAGGACGTCCAGAAAGGGTATCGGCTCGCCTGCCGGGCGGGGGTCGCCGGCGATCTGACCGTGCGCATCCCGGTGGAATCGACGATCGACCCGGCGGTTCTCAACCGTCCGGCGTCTCCGCGCCGCAGCGCCCGGATCCGGGAATTCAACTTCGAGGAGCTGAAGGAGCGGGGGCTTTTTTTAGCGCCGGTCGAAAAAAAGTTCCTGCGGATCCCGCCTCCTTCCCCGAGCGACAACTTGCCGGACCTGACCCGGCTCATCGGCTTTCTCAAGCTGCAACACGACGAACACAAGCTGGAGGCGGACCTCTCGGTCATCCGCAAGATCCCAGAGGTGCTCCGTCAGGACGACTTCCGGGTGACCGCCACGCTGGTGCGTCCAGTGCGAGAGGACGGCAAGACCCGCATCATCAACGTCCAGGCCGGCGACACCTCCGGCCGCAGTTTGGCCATCGCCATGGACATCGGCACCACCACGATCTACGGGCAGCTCATCGACCTGATCAGCGGCGAGGTCCGGGCCGAACATGCGGAATTCAACGCGCAGATCAGCTATGGCGATGACGTGATCAGCCGCATCGTGTATGCCGAAAAACCGGGCGGGATGGACCGCCTTCAGGAAGTGGTCATCGGGACCATCAATAAAATCCTGCGCAAGGTCCTGCGACGCTCGGGAGCGGATCCGCAAGACATCGCCACCATCACCCTGGCCGGCAACACCACCATGACGCAGTTGCTGCTCAAGGTCGACCCGCGCTTCATCCGGCGCTCTCCTTACGTTCCGGCCTCCTCGCTTTACCCTCCGATCAAAGCCCGGGAACTGGGCATGGATCTCGAAGATCATGTCACGGCGATGGTTTATCCATGCGTTTCGAGCTACGTCGGCGGCGACATCGTAGCCGGGGTCATGGGGTCCGGGATCTACCGCACCGAGGAGCTCACGCTGTTTCTCGACGTCGGCACCAACGCCGAGATCGTTATCGGCAACCGGGAGTGGCTGGCCTGCGCCGCCTGTTCGGCGGGGCCGGCGTTCGAGGGCGGCGGCCTGCAGTTCGGCATGCGGGCCGCCAAGGGGGCCATCGAGGACTTCTCCCTGGACCCGGCCACGCTGGAGCCCATGATTCTGACGATCGGCCGGGTGCGGCCCAAGGGCATCTGCGGCTCGGGCTTGATCAACATGGTGGCCGTCATGTTCGAAAGAGGGGTCATCGACAATCTGGGCAAGTTCAACTCCGATCTGAATACCCCTCGCATCCGGCGCAGCGAAGGTTTCTACGAATATGTCGTGGCGTGGAAGGAAGAGACGCAGATCGATCGCGACATCACCTTGTCGGAGATCGACATCGAAAACCTCATCCGGACCAAGGGCGCCATTTACAGCGGGTGCATGACGTTGCTGGCGGAAGTCGGGCTGGGCCTCAACGACATTCAGCGTGTCATCCTGGCCGGAGGATTCGGCAGTTTTGTCGACCTTGAGAAGGCCATGACGATAGGCCTGCTGCCCGAAATGGATACATGCCGCGTGACCTACCTCGGCAACGGCTCGTTGCTGGGCGCCAAGATGAGCTCTCTCACCAACCGCATCCGTCGGGACGTGGCGGAGGTCGTTCGTAAGATGACCAACTTCGAGCTGTCCGAGACAGCCTCCTACATGGACAACTACATTGCCGCCTTGTTTTTACCGCATACGGACCTACGGCAGTTTCCGCGTCTGGGTGCCCGGCTGCAAAATCGCAACAAACTGATAAATCTATAAATAATTCTGGTAAACCGGCTCTCAGCGAATCGTCCTTAATTTTAGCAAGCGATGATGGGACGCCACGTGTATTTTCACGTGCGTCAGCTCTAAAAGGGGTCGAGAAACCCACTTTCTTGGTCGGGTATTGAAATAACTGCTAAATTTTTCATATCCTCTCTTGACAAAAATACATGCGCTCGGTAAAGGAAAAATGTTATTTTGCAATCCAAGTTTTACCTGATTTGTTCCCATAGGTCGATGAGCTGATTCAAAGGTTCCATCACCACACCCATAAACCGGTCAAGAAGACAAGGAGGGAACATTGGGCTTCCAATTTTACAAAGAATCCTACACCGGCAAAATCAAGGAAATCACGCTGGGTAAGGGCCAGAAAACGGTAACTGTCGGCGGGGAGACCTGCTATCCGTTCTACCAATTCGAGGGCGCCATGCCGCACGCGCCCAAGATCGCCATGGAGGTCTGGGACATGACGCCGGAGGACTGGCCCGACGCCGCCCTGGCGCCTTTCAAAGACGTGGTGTCGGACCCAGGGGCGTGGGCAAAAAAATGCGTCAAGGAATTCGGCGCTGAGATCATCGTGCTGCAGCTGAAAAGCATTGATCCCAACGGTAAGAACGCCTCGGCCGAAGACGCCGTCAAGGCGGTGAAAAAAGTGCGCGCCGCGGTGGATGTGCCTTTGGTGGTCTGGGGTTCGGCCAACGTCGAAAAGGACGAAGCGGTCTTCAAGAAAGTCGCCGAAGCGTGCCAGGGCGAGAACCTCATCCTGGGTCCCGTCGAAGACAAGAACCACAAGGCCATCGGGGCGGCCGCCATGGGCTTCGGGCATTCCGTCATCGCCTCCTCGCCCATCGACGTCAATCTCGCCAAACAGATCAACATCCTGCTCGAGAACCTCGGCATGCCGGCCAACCGAATGCTGATCGACCCGACCACCGGCGGACTCGGCTACGGGCTGGAATATTCCTACTCGGTGATGGAGCGCATCCGCATGGCCGCCTTGGCCCAGGGCGACGACAAGCTCCAACTGCCGCTCATCAACAACCTTGGCAATGAGGTCTGGAAATCCAAGGAGGCTAAACAAGGGGCCACGGAGGCGCCTACCCTTGGAGATCCGGAGCGCCGCGGCGTCCTGATGGAGTCCGTGGGGGCGGTGGCCTATCTCATGAGCGGTTCCAATATTCTAATTATGCGCCACCCGGAAGCCGTCCGTTTGGTGAAGAGCTATATCGAATTAATTTACAAGGGCGGCGCTGCAAAGGCCGTCGCGCCGATTGCCAAGAAGCTGCCAGCCGCCGACATCGACCTTCTGAGCCTTTCCCCGGCACCCAACCTGACTATTACTGAGGAAAAGGAGAAAAAGGCGGCTGCGCCGCCGGCACCAAAAGCCGAAGCAGCCCCCAAAGCCGAAGCAGCCCCCAAGACCGAGGCCAAGCCAGCGCCGGCTGCGCCGAAAGCGGCTCCGGCAGTGCCAGCCGCCGACGAGGCCGCCCTGAAGGCCAAGGCGGAAGCGGAGGCCAAAGCCAAGGCGGACGCCGAAGCGCGGGCCAAACTGGATGCATCCGCACGGGCCAAAGCCGAAGCCGACGCCAAGGCCAAAGCCGAAGCGGACGCCAAAGCCAAGGCCGAGGCCGATGCCAAGGCCAAAGCCGAAGCCGAGGCGCAGCGCCTTGCGGCCGAGAAGGCCAAGATCGAGACCGACCTTGACAAGATTCGGCAGCAGCGCGCCAAGGAACGCGAGGATCGGGCTGCTGCAGCACCGGCCGGGGCGCCGGCCAAAATCAAGAAGAAGGCGGCCGTACCCAAAGACGCCGGAAAGAAAGCGGCCGTGCCGGAGAAATCGGTTCCCGAAAAGATCGTTGAGACCCTGGTATGGGTCCACCGCCGTAATCGATGAGTGTCTACTTAAACCCTTTCCATTACATCCTCAACGAAGGAGGAAACTTGCATGTCTAAACTAGTTGCGTTCGCTGCGATTCAGGGTGCCTACAACATCATTTCCCAGGTTGAAGGCGAGTACAAGAAGGCCTTGGAGACCTTTAAGGCCGACACCAAGGTCGGTTTCCCCAACACGGCCTATTATCTGCCGGTGATTTACTCGTTGCTCGGCATCAAAGTCGAGAAGCTGGAGGACATGAAGAAAGTGCTGGAGGTGGTGCGCCAACTGCTGCCGGCGCACGTCAAGGGCACGAACCACCTGCCGTACCTCGGGCCGCTTCTGGATGCCGGCATGGCGGCGCTTTTCAGCTTCGAGATCCGCGAAGCCCTGCGCTACCTCAACGAGCCGGACTTCTATCTGCACTCGGAGGAGATCGACGAGGAAGCCGGCAAGATCTGGCTGGGCGCAGCCGACGACACCGTCTTCCGCAAGCGCGGAGTTGAATTCGTGGACGGCTCGGCTCCCGGTTTTGCCGCCATCGTCGGCGCGGCGCCGGACCCCGAGACCGCCAAGCTGATCGTGGAAGAGTACCAGAAGCGCAGCCTTTACATCTTTCTGGCCGCCGAACACAATCATACCACGGTGGCCCAGCAGCTGCTCCAGGCCGGGGTGCAGATCGGGTGGAACACCCGCATTGTGCCGTTCGGCCCCTACATCTCATCGGCCATCTTCGCGCTCGGGTTCGCCAACCGTGCGGCCATGGCCTTCGGTGGTGTTCAACCCGGCGACTACAAGCGCATGCTGCTCTATAACAAGAACCGCATTTTCGCCTTCGTCAACGCTCTGGGCGAAGTCGGCACCGACTGGGCGGCGGCCGCGGCCGGTTGCGTCAACTGGGGCTTCCCCACCATCGCTGACACGGACATCCCCGAGGTGCTGCCGACCGGCATTTGCACCTACGAGCACGTGGTCGCCAACGTGGCCCATGCCGACATGGTACAGAAGTCCGTCGAAGTCCGCGGTCTAAAGGTCCAAGTGGCCACGATCGACATCCCGATGTCCTTCGGCCCGGCTTACGAGGGCGAACGTGTACGCGGCCAGGACCTTTACTGCCAGATGGGCGGTGGCAAGACCCAGTGCACCGAGCTGGTCAAGATGGCGGAGATGAACGAGATCGAGGACGGCAAGGTCGTCATCGTCGGGCCCGACGTGAACGAGATCAAGGAAGGCGGCGCCACACCCCTCGGCATCTATGTCCAGATCGCCGGCCGCGAGTTTCAGACCGATTTCGAGCCGATTATCGAGCGTCAGATCCACCACCTGGTCAACTACATGCAGGGCATCATGCACATCGGCCAGCGCGACATCGCCTGGATCAGGTTAAGCAAGGCGGCCGTTGAGAAGGGCTTTTCCCTGAAGCACATCGGCGTGGTGCTGCACGCCAAGTTCCACCAGGACTTTCAGAAAATCGTCGACAAGGTCCAGGTAACCCTTTACACCAAGAAAGAGGACGTGGACAAACTCACTCAGCGCGCTCGCGGAGAATACAAGAAGCGCGACGAGCGCGTCGAGAAGATGACCGACGAGTCGGTCGAGACTTACTATTCCTGCACGCTGTGCCAGTCTTTTGCGCCCAACCATGTCTGCACCGTAAGCCCGGAACGCACGGGGCTGTGCGGCGCTTACAACTGGATGGACTGCAAGGCCTCCTTCGAGATCAACCCGACCGGGCCCAACCAGCCGATTCAAAAGGGCGAGTGCCTGGATCCCAAGCTCGGGCAGTGGAAAGGCGTCAATGAGTTCGTGCATAAAGCCTCCCGCGGGGCCGTCAGCCATTATAACTTTTACTCGATGCTGCACAGCCCCATGACCACCTGCGGGTGCTGCGAGGCCATCGCCGCCATGCTGCCTTCCTGCAACGGGATCATGACCGTCAACCGCGACTACAGCGGAGAGACCCCCTGCGGCATGAAGTTCACGACCCTGGCGGGCGTGATGGGCGGCGGGGCTTCGTCACCGGGCTTTGTGGGCCACTCCAAGTTCAACATCACCCAGGGCAAATTCATCCTCGGCGACGGCGGCATCAAGCGCCTGGTGTGGATGCCGAAAATTCTCAAGGAAGAGATCCGTGACCGGCTGATCAAGCGCGGCAAGGAAGTGGGGGTACCCGACCTGATCGACCGCATCGCCGATGAAACCGTCGGCACGACCGAGGAGGAGATCCTGCCCTTCCTGAAGGAAAAGAACCATCCGGCGCTGTCGATGGAGCCGATCATCACCGGATAAGGCTCTTTGGGCTTGAAACGGCTGCGAGGCCGGCGAACAGCGGCACGCAGCCGCCTTCTAACTTTTGAAAAAGTAAAAAGGAGATACCAATGGCATTAACCGGCATCCAGATATTCAAGCTCCTTCCGAAAACCAATTGCAAGGAATGCGGCGTGCCCACCTGCCTGGCCTTCGCTATGAATCTGGCCTCCGGCAAAGCCGAGCTCGACAGTTGCCCTTATGTGTCGGCCGAAGCCCGGGCGGCGCTCTCCGAAGCTTCGGCGCCGCCGATCCGGCCCGTCGCTGTCGGCAGGGGGGTGCGCGCGGCGACGACGGGCGGGGAAACCGTACAGTACCGCCATGAAAAGACCTTCTTCAATCCGACGCTTCTGGCCGCGGTGGTGGGCTCGGACATTTCATCGGCAGACCTTCAAAGCAAGCTGAAGAAGTGGAACGCCTTCCAATACGAGCGCGTGGGACTCACCTTGCGGCCGGAATTGGTGGCGGTGAAGGACGTCAACGGCAAGGCCGAGGCCTTCGCCCAGACGGCCAAAACCGTCGCCGAGACCTCCGAATTCAACCTGGTGCTGATGAGCGAGAAACCGGAGGTGATGAAAGCGGCGGTGGAAGCTGCGAAGTTCAAGCGGCCCCTGCTTTACGCGGCTACGGCGGGCAACCTGGCGGCGATGGGCGCGCTTGCCAAGGAGAGCGGACTGCCGCTGGCTGTCAAAGCCGGCTCGGTGGCGGAGTTGGCGCCGCTGACCCAGAAACTCACCGAAATGGGGCTGAAGGACCTGGTGCTAGACCCGGGCTGCCGGGAGATCAAACAGGCCCACCAGGACATGATCGCCATCCGGCGTGCGGCGCTCAAGGACGGCAACCGCGCGCTGGGCTTCCCGACCATCGTCTTCCCCTGCGAGATGGCTGGCAACCTGGATGTGGAGACCCTCATCGCCGGCACCTTCGTCGCCAAATACGGCGGGATCGTCGTGATGTCCGACTTCGCTGGCGAAAGCCTGTTCCCGCTCCTGCTGGAGCGGCTGAACATCTTCACCGACCCGCAACGGCCCATGACCGTGACCCAGGGGATCTATGAGATCAACAACCCCAATGAGAACTCCCCGGTGATGGTGACGACTAACTTCGCATTGACTTACTTCATCGTCTCCGGCGAGATCGAAGCCAGTCGCGTTCCGTCGTACCTGCTGATCAAGGATTCCGAGGGCTTGTCGGTGATGACCGCATGGGCGGCCGGTAAGTTCGCCGGAGACGACGTCGGCATGTTCGTGAAAAAGAGCGGCATTGAGAACAAGGTCAAGAACAAGGAAGTCATCATCCCCGGGTACGCCGCCTCGATTGCCGGCGACATGGAAGAGGAACTGCCCGGCTGGAAGATCACGGTGGGACCCCGGGAGGCCGCGCACCTTCCGGCGCTCCTCAAGTCGCGCTAAGCGTTGATGAAATGCGGCCGGCAGGGAAGACCTGATTCCCAGGCACGGCCGCGTTGCTGCTGACCATATCGATTGAGAGAGGGAGGGTGGTATGATTTTAATCGGCGAGAGCCTGAATGTGATCTCCAAGAAAATCGGCAAGGCCTACAAGGAGCGCGATCCCAAGCCGATCCAGGAAGAAGCCCTCTTCCAGAGGTCCAAGGGCATGGATTACATCGATATCAATTTGGGCCCGGCCAAGAAGGAAGGCCACGAGCTGATGCCATGGGTGGTCAAGACCGTGCAGGAAGTCGTCTCAGACATTCCTCTGGCGCTGGACACCTCCAACATCGACGCCATCGCGGCGGCGCTCAAGGTTTACAAAGACACCCCTCAGCCGCCGCTGATCAACTCCATCATGGTACGCCCCGAGCGCTACGAGAAGATGGTCCCGATCGCCAAGGATCACAACGCCGATTTCATCGCCTTGATGTGGGGTCCGGAAGGCCTGCCGCGGGACGAGAACGAGCGTGCCGCCTTGTGTGTCGAGCTGATCTATTTTGCCAACGAGGCCGGGATTCCCAACGAGAAGATCTGGGTGGACGGCATTGTGACGCCGGTCAACATCCAGCAGCCCCAGCTCATGAGCCTGATGGCATTCCAGACGATGATCCCGGACATGGCTCCAGGAGCCAAGAGCACCTGCGGTCTGTCCAATATCTCCAACGGCCCTCCGGGCCATCTGCGGCCGATCCTCAACCAGACTTACATGGTCATGCTGGAGAGACACGGCATGTATTCGGTCATCTCCGACCCGCTCGACGAGCAGTTGACCGCCATCGCCAAGGGCAAGCGCCAGGACATCGTGGACCTCATTTACGGCGTCATGGACGGGAACATGCCGGACATGGGATCCCTCTCCAAGGAAATGCAGGACTACGTGAAGACGGTCAACGTCATTCTGGGCAACACGCTGTATTCGGATTCCTGGCTGGAGATTTAGCCACGGGCATCGTGATCAGGAACCAAGAAGCCCTTCCTTCGCTTGAGGGGAGGGCTTTTCTTTCACCTCAAGATGCTGATTACCGGATACGGGCTGGATGGATCGAACAAGATCCAACGGCCTTTAATCCGGGGGGACAGCATCCAGCAGCGCACACCTTCAAGTATGCCCCGAATCGACGACTACATTGCCGCCCGCGATTTGGCCAAGGAACGATTGGCCGCTGAGCCCTATGAAATCCTTTTGAAGCGTTCGGGGTTTCAGCCGGAGGGGGGTGGGGCGTTGCGTGTCCCTTTTCTCAGCCGCATCTTCCGGCTGAGCTATCCGGACTTCGAATTTTGCGACGTCGCCGCACCTGGAAAAGAAGTGCCTCTCCAGGAGCAGATCCTTGTCTTGCATTATTTGCAGGCCGACCTGCCGGGGCTGCCGCCCGGAGACTGGGTCGCCTATCGGGAAATTCCGGGAGCGGCTTTCTATTTTGCTGCCTTTGTCAAGCGCGCGGTGGATCCGCTGAAAAAGGCGTTCGGACAGAACCTCGAAGGTTTTATAACGGCGGCCGCCCGGCTGGACGGTCTGGCGGTGGAATTTGGAAATGCGGGCTTTGAATTCCGTTTGTTCCCGAAGGTGCCGGTGCGCCTGATCCTGCATGCCGGCGACGAGGAGTTTCCGGCTGAAGCCACCATCTTGTTCGATCGCAGCATCGCACGGATGCTTTCTCCCGAAGACATCGCCTGGCTGGCGGGGATGCTGGTGTATCGGTTGATGAGCCTCTCCCGGGAAATAGCCTCATAGGACCGGTTCAGGCATCGGGCCGATCCGGCTTGTCCCAAGACCCCATCGTTTTATTGCGCAAGAAGCGGCCTTATCTCCTGTCTGCCTGCCGCTTTCTGCCCAAATCTTGTCACCCAAGACCCCATCTGATACACTAAACCAATAGAGGGAAAGGCAGGCGGCATGCCTCCGCCCTCCACGGAATGGAATGGGCTTTATGGAGTCAGCACCCAAACTCAAATCCAGGGCTCTGGAAGTCAACTTGGCAGATTACCACGTCGATGTTGCCGTCAACCCGAAGTATGCCGTGCTCCAGGAAGTCATGAGCAGGTACTACGGGTTGATGGAAGGGCTGAACACGTTTTTAGGAGAGCTGTCCCACCCCTACCTGAATTGGCGGTTCATCGTCGCGGAGGCACGCAAATACTCGCTGGACTATTTCCACCTCTTCCGGCAGCACCCCCATGGGCCGGAGGCCGCCCGGCGAATGACAGAAATCCTCATCGCCGCCGTTTACTCCGCCAAAACGGAAGATGTAAGGGCCGCTGCAATCGATAATTTGATCTTGTATTTTCAGGCCATCGTTAAGGATTCCGATGCCGATCTCGAGCGGTTCCGGCTGGTCCTCAATGATGGGTTCGAGCAGATGCACCAACTTCCGGAGGAAGCCTTCGATTTAGTGGTTCGAAGCTATCACCCGGTGGCGCGCCTGGCGACTGCTTTTTTGAAACGAACGACAGCGGCCAAGGACGGGTTCGCTCCTCTCAATCGCCTGCTCGCCAGGTATCTCGGGTGTACCTATGTCTACTGGTTGAGCGAGAGCGATCCAGAAGCCGCCTGTGACCGCGAGGCCTCCGAGTTCGGAGGGGCTGGCACCTGCAACGATCTTTTTCAGGACATCTCCCACCGCAGGATCCAGGAGTGGCGAAAGGTTCTGGACGCGGTTTTGGACTCGACCGCCATGGATTCGCCGGAGGCCGCGGAACGGCTACTGGCCTTGCCCGGGTTCAACCATTTTGTCGAAGCGTACAAAAGGATTCCCCAGCAACTGCTGCAACGTGGAGCTGCCGGCGTCCGGGGGCAGCACCTCAAGTTGATCTTCCTCTTCCAGATGATGAACGTCGCGGGACTGGCCCTGATTCACGAGGAGACCCTGCGAGAAATCAACCAGACCTTAACCTGGATCATCGTCAACGAGAACTACCGCAACATCCAGCAGTTGATCCACAAAACATTCTCGATTCTCAAGGAGCGATCGCAGAGCTATCCGGCGACGGCGCTCACCTGCGTGCTCAACATGGGAAGAGGGGTTTATAAGACGGACGACATCGATCTGGTGAATTTTTTCATCGATGCCCTTATCGATTTCGGCTTTCAGGCGCCATCGGTGCAGGGGGTGGACGACGAATGGCGAATTAAGTCCAACAGCGCCCACCTGCTGAACATCCGTATCTGGCTCGAGTTGATCAAGCTGAACCCGAAGCGCTCGACACGGTTGTTCTCAGCCCTGATTATCCACCTGTCACTATGCGGCGTGCTCATCCGCGACATCGACCTCTTCCCTCGGGATATAACCGGACTGCTCAACAGCTCGGTTAACCCCGTCTATCATCTGGTGAAGCAGTTTGCCCGTTTGTGTCCGGTGTTCTTCAACGACATCGGCGCCGAGGGCCGTCTGCGGGATGTGTCCACCCGTATCGATGAACTCACCCAGCGACGGGATGTGCTGGTTCATTTCCTGCGCAAGCAAAGTCACGTCGAAAGCAGCAACCAGATGATCCCCTTCATGGAGGCGACGATCGAGTTTTGGAGGACCCAGGACAAGGAGGGGCTGGCTCCATTTGTCCCATCCGCGATTTTTGAGCAGATCGATTCGCGAGGCCTCTACGTCAAGGGGCTTCACCGGGTGATGCAGCGGCTGGTGAAGAAGGGCGTCCGCATCCCCGATGGCTTGCTGACTCTAAAGCCGGAGGAGCTTTCGTCTCGGCTGGGGTTCGTTCCGGGCGTTTCCAACACCGACATGGAGCGGTTCCATCTGGCCGTCGAATTTTATAAGCTGCTACATGAGAAGTACCGGCTCGACATCGTGGAACGGGAGAACTATCTATCCCAACTGCGGCCCGAGGCCTTGCCGGAGTTGAACCGCTTGGAGTCGGCACTGGCTGAAACCGTTGCGGACCGGAGGCTGGCGCTCATTTTAGACTATCTCGGGACCCTGAAGAGCGTCATTACTTCCGAAACCTGCTATGAAATCCGCGAGGACATCTACCAGAAGCGGCACATCACCATCGACATCCCCTCCATGTACGGCAGCTACCATGAAATGAAATTCGACTGCCTGGGGCTCACGCTGCGCCTGGAAGCGATCGTGAACGTGCTTTTCGAAGGTTTAATACACGACATCGATCTCAGCTTGATTACCAAAGCCACGTTCGCCCAGATTCACCAGACCCTGCAGCTGTTTGACCAGGCGCTGCGGCTGGACGGCATTCGGTCGGCGGAATTCGAGCGTCAGCTGGAGTTTTTGAAGGATTCGCTGGCCGTCAAGGGGTTCACGCTGACCCAGTATCTGGACATTTTCAAGGGGTTCGCCCAGGCGGTCCAGAACATCATCAAGGACCACTTCAACAACTTGCACGGGGCCAATCTGAACCGCATCCTGCCCCAGCTGCCGATGGACCAGATCCTGCCGAAGTACCTGCCGCGCGAGCCCCTGGAGGACCGCGAGCGGCTCAATCACCGTATGGCTGAAATCTTTTTCCGCGACCAGATTGCCGGTTCGCTCGGGCTGCAGCAGTTGGATCTGTTCCTGGGCGGGATTTTGAATACGCTCTTCCAGCAGTCGTATAAGCTGCCCAAGGACAAACTCCAAAAGCTGCTGCTCTACGACCCACACGCTAGCTTGGTGGCGATCGATTCGCCAGCCAACCGCGAGATCGGCGTGATTCATCTCGGCACCAAAGGCTTTAATCTGGTCAAGCTGAACAGCCTCGGCTTCCGGGTGCCTCCCGGCTTCATTGTGACCACCGAGGTCTTTCGCTGTCGCGAGGTGATCGAAAGCTACGCGCCGGCTCAGCGCCATTTCCACGAACAGATCACCCATCATCTGAAAAAGCTGGAGCAGGCCTCGGGCAAGACGTTCGGCGATCCGGCCAATCCCCTGCTCCTGTCCGTGCGCAGCGGTGCTTCTATTTCCCAGCCCGGGATGATGGACACCTTGCTCGATGTCGGCAACAACCTGGAGATCACTTCCGGGGTGGCCGATAGCACCGGCAATGCCTGGTTCGCCTGGGACAATTACCGGCGGTTCCTACAGAACTACGGCATGGCGCACGACCTGACCCGCGACGACTTCGATGCCGTGATCGCTGAATTCAAGCGGCGGCTGGGGATCCCGCTGAAGCGGCATTTCTCCGGTGATCAGATGCGGGAGGTGGCCCTCGCCTACCGGCGGCTGATCGAAGGGGCCGGGGTCGAGGTGATCGACTCGCCGTTCGACCAGCTGTTGCTGGCGATCCGTCGCGTGCTGGCCTCCTGGGAATCCCCGAAAGCCCTGGCCTACCGGCGCATCATGGGAATCTCCGACGACTGGGGCACGGCTATCGCCATTCAGGCCATGGTTTACGGGAACCTGTCCTCCGGAGCCGGGACCGGCGTCATCTTCACGCACAACCCGCGCTGGACCGGAGACGTGCTGAAGCTGTGGGGGGACTTCACCACCGCCAACCAGGGGGAGGATGTGGTGTCCGGGCTGGTGCATACCATGCCGATCTCGCTCTTCCAGCAGGAAATCGAAATGCGCGAGACGGACGTCACCCTGGAAACGCACTTTCCCGATATTTATCAGGAGCTCAAGCGCTGGGCTCACGTGCTCATCGACGACCACGGCTGGAGCCCGCAGGAGATCGAATTCACCTTCGAAAGCCCTTCCGCCGCCGACCTCTACATGCTGCAGACCAGGGACATGGCTATCCGCGAAAGCCCGAAGGTGCTGGCGTTCGACGTGGAGGCGCCGCCGATAGACCGGCTGTTGGGCCACGGCATCGGCGTCAGTGGAGGCGCGATGAGCGGCCGGCTGGTCTTCAGCCTCGATGAGATCGAGGCCTGGCGGGTGCGGGAGCCGGCCACGCACCTCATTCTGGCCCGCACCGACACCGTGCCGGACGACATCCGCGAGATCAACGCGGCCGACGGGCTGCTGACCGCCCGGGGCGGATTGACCTCGCATGCGGCGGTGGTGGCCCATCGCCTTGGCAAGACCTGCGTGGTCGGGTGCGGCAGCCTGGAGTGCGGCGAGCGCGAAAAGCTGTGCCGCTTCCCCTCGGCGGTGCTGGCGGCCGGCGATCACCTCAGCATTGACGGTCACGAGGGATCGGTGTATCGGGGAGTCATCAAGCTGCGGGAAGCATGATCGGACGTCTCCCGGACGTGAACCGGCGCATGCGCCGGGCGGCCGGGAGCGAGGCAGAAGAGGAGAACGTCTATGGCGGGATTATCCGATTCAGGGCTCAAGCTGGGCATCAACGGCCTCGGACGCATCGGGAAGCTGACCCTTTGGCATCACGCGGCGCGCAAGGCGTTTGAAGAGGTCGTGGTCAATCTCGGAAGGACGGCCGGGAAATCGCTCGCGGACGTGGCCCACTACATCGAGCGCGATTCGACCTACGGGTGGCTGCACGGCTATCTCTACGGGCATCAGGCCAGTCCGGTGATCACGGAAATCGATGAGAAGCAGGGAACGCTGCGGATCGACGGGCTGCCGGTCCGTTTTCTGCGCGAAAAGCGCAATCCAGCGGAAATCGGATGGCGGGCGCACGGCGTCCGGCTGGTGGTGGATACCACCGGACAATTCCTGGACCCCACGGCGGGGCCGGAGGATCCCAAGGGATCGGTGCGCGGGCATTTCGCCGCCGGCGCCGAAAAAGTGGTGGTCTCGGCGCCCTTCAAGATCAAGGATAAGACCGCATCCGTTCCAGCCGATGCCGTCACCACCGTCATGGGGGTTAACGGCAATGACTATGACCCGCGGCAGCACCGGATCATCTCCTGCGCCTCCTGCACCACCACCTGCCTGGCGCACATGATGCGGCCGCTCATCGACACCTTCGGAGCCAAACGGATCCTGTCGGCCTCCATGGCCACCGTGCATGCGGCCACGAGCTCCCAGGAAGTGCTCGATCGCCTGCCGGATGCCGGCAAGAGCGACCTGCGCAAGAGCCGCAGCATCATGAACAACATCATTCTGACCTCCACGGGCGCGGCCAACGCCCTGCGGCTGGTGATTCCGGAAATGAAGGACATTCCCTTTATCGCCGAGTCGGTGCGCATCCCGACCAGTACGGGCTCGCTGATCATTCTGGTGATCAATCTGCAGGAGGATCCCGCTGGCGGCCGGGTGGACCGCACCGCGATCAACGCCATCTACCGCCAGGCGGCGGCCGACAGCCCGGACGGATACCTGGTGTACTCCGAACAGCAGAACGTCTCGACGGATATCATCGGCATGCCGCGCGCGGCGGCCATCATCGAAAGCACGGAAACCCACACCCGAACCGCGGAGGCCAGTTTCGATCTCGCCAAGGTGCCGGGGCTGGACGCGGGTCTGCTCGGCTCCCTGAAGAGCATGGTCGTGCGCATTCCCGTGACCCAGGCGGTGATCTATGGATGGTATGACAACGAGAAGGGCAGCTACGTGCGCATGCTGGGGGATCGGACCCTGTCCATCGCCGAGGCGCTGTGAATATCCGGCGATGAACCGGTGGTGATGTGGGATGCAGTGGTCCCCATTAAATTCGGAAACCGGTGCGTGCAGCACGAGAAAGTTTGCATGAAATTAAAGCTGCGCCGGGCCGTTCAACGGCCCGGCGCAGCTTTAAGGTGTGAACCCGTAGTGGTAAATGTCGTAAGTGGTTTCGCCGCCCAGCAGCCGGTCGATCTTGGACTGAATTTCTTTTCGCTGCGGGCTGGCCAGCCAGTTCTTCCAATCCTGGGGAGATTGCCAAGTGCCGATCACGATGAACTCCTCGGGCCTGTCGAGGCTGCGCAGGGTCTCGCCGGAGATATAGCCTGTCTGCGCCGTCGCCAGGATCCTCAGCTGGCGGAAGAGCGTGATCGTTTCCCGGGCTTTTTCCAGGGGCACGCGCCGTTTGATCAGAACTTTGATTGCCATGTCATCCTCCTCTATCGAGGGCGCACGATTCCTGCAGAAGCACGCCGCTTGCTTGACTTAAGGTTAGCCCAGGCGCTTACCGGGGTCAAGGATAAATCCGGATCAATCAGGGAAATCGCCTCGCGTCCGAATCGGACGCGAGGCGGTGCAGGCTGATCTCCAGGGCCACGAATTCTTCAGGCGAGAGGGTCTCGGCCCGCCGCGCCGGGTCGATCCCCGCTTGTGTCAGTGCAAGGAGGACCGTCTGCGGCCGGACCGAAAGCCCGGAAACAAGCGCATTCTTCAAGGTCTTCCGACGCTGGCCGAAAGCGGCGCCGATCAGGCGAAACAAGCGGCCTTCATCATGCGCCGGATAGGCGGTCGGCCAGCGGAAGTCAATTTCCAGCACCTCGGAGTCCACTTGGGGCGCCGGGAAAAAACCCGCCGCCGCCACCCCCGCCAGGCGCCGGACAACAGCGCAGTAGCGCAGCATGGCCGTGATGCGCCCGTAGGCTCTGCTGCCGGGGGACGCCCGCAGCCGAGTCGCCAGTTCTTTCTGGAACATAAGCACTGCACGCGGAATCAGACGGCGAGCGCCGATGAGTTGGATCACGACTTGTGAGGAGATGTTATAGGGCAGATTGCCGAAGACGGTGACCGGACGTCCGGCCGCGAGCGCCAAGCCGGCCAGATCGATGTCCAATACGTCGGCTTCGAGGATTTGGACGTTGGTGGCCCCGGCACTGAGAAGTTCTTCGCCCAGGATGCGCGCGAGAGCGCGGTCCTTTTCGATCGCGATGACGGTCCGCACCGCTCGCGAAAGGGGAATGGTCAGAGCGCCCAGCCCGGGGCCGATCTCAACGATAACGTCCTCTGAGCGGACCTGCGCGCGATCGACGATCGTTTGGGCCGTCGCCGGGTCGACGAGAAAGTTCTGCCCCAGCTTTTTTTGAGGATGCAGGTCGTGGATCTTGCAAAGAAGTTGAGGAGATTTCAACTCGTGCCTCGAAGGCCGGTCTCGGCGGGGGAACGCCTGCTGCCGAATGAAAGTTCCGAAGGTGACGCCGAGGTTCAATTGCTACCCGAACGGTGCGGGTAAAGTAGCAAAAATCAGGCTTCAGAGCAAATCGTTTCCGCTGGGAGGATCCCGCTCCAGGCGCTGCCACCGGCTTGACTTTTTTACCTTTAATTATTATTTTGCCGAGAATTGCTCATGCCGTGGTTTACTTCACCACTCGACAGGAGGGCGGTCATGCCTAGAAAAAAAGGTAAATCCATCAGCTTTGATGCCATGGTGAAATTTTTCATGCACAACTACGAGATTCCGACCAAGCGCGACGTGGAAAAACTGATGGCGCGAATGGATCGGCTGGAAAGCCTGCTGACGGCTCCGCCGGCCGCCGGCCGCTCCAAGAGCCCGCGGCGGCGCACGACCGTACCCGCCGCGGACGCCGTCTTGGATGTGATCAAGCGTTCCAAACAGGGGCTCAAGTTTGTCGACATCCGGGCTAAAACCGGATTTGTCGACAAGAAAATCCGCAACATTATCTTCCGACTGCACAAGCTCGGCAGGATCAAGCGGCACAGCCGCGGCGTATACGTCGCCATCTGATGCTGCCGCGGTCACGTCGCCTGCCGCGCCGATGTTCGGTGTGATCGGGCCGCGACGCACGCCGAGGCCGTCGCGGCGCTGGCGCATGCGGTGGCAGGCTTTGCTTTTGCTGAATCGCTTCCGAGGATCCCTATGAATCCGCTCTCCAACGCCGCAACGCCCGATTTGCCCATCGGCGCAGACCTTCATGGCTATCGCCTGCTCCGGCGGGAAACCCTGCCGGAGATCCACTCCGTGTATTTCGAACTGGTGCATCGGCCGACGGGCGCGCGGCATATCCACATCGACCGTCCCGACCGCGAGAATGCCTTCGGCGTGATCTTCAAAACCGTGCCGGTGGATTCCACCGGCGTGGCGCACATCCTGGAGCATGTGGTCCTATGCGGATCGGAGCGCTTTCCGGTTCGGGATCCTTTCTTTTCGATGCTCAAACGCAGTCTGAGCACCTTCATGAACGCTTTCACCGCATCCGACTGGACCATGTACCCCTTTGCCACCCAGAATCGAAAAGACTTCTACAATCTGATGGACGTGTATCTGGATGCGGCGTTCTTTCCCAAGCTGGCGGAACTCAGCTTCAAGCAGGAAGGACACCGGTTGGAAGTCAGCCCGGCGGACGCGTCGTTCGAGCGCCTGGAATACCAGGGGGTCGTCTACAATGAAATGAAAGGGGCCATGTCCTCCCCGGACCAGATCATGACCCGTTCCATCCTAAAGGCGCTTTATCCGGACACCACCTACGCCCACAACTCCGGCGGCGAGCCGGCCGACATCCCGGCATTGACCTACGCGCAGCTCAGAGAATTCCATCGCCGGCATTACCACCCCAGCAACGCCTACTTTTTCACCTACGGCGATCTACCGCTTGCCGACCACCTGGCCTTCATCGAGAAGACCGTGCTGCGTCGCTTTGCGGCCATCGACCCCGACACCGAGGTCATGCCCCAGCCGCGGTGGGAGGCCCCGCGCACCGCCGCTTTCTTCTATGCGTTCGCCCGCGAGGAGGACCCGACGAAGAAGCATCAAGCCGGTGTGGCGTGGCTGACCAGCGACGTCCGCGACACCGGCCAGGTGCTTTGCCTGTCGCTGCTCGAGCAGATCCTGATCGGAAACGCCGGCTCGCCCTTGCGCAAGGCCCTGATCGATTCCGGCCTGGGGTCGGCGTTGTGCGACGGCAGCGGCTATGACGCCGAAAACCGCGATACGCATTTCACCATCGGTCTGAAGGACGTGGCGTTGGCGGCCGTTGAACCAGTCGAGCGGATCATTTTCGATGTGCTGCAGGATTTGGTGAAAAGAGGCATCGACCCGGAATGGATCGAATCCGCTATCCATCAACTGGAATTTCACCGCCGCGAGATCACCAACACCCCTTATCCTTACGGCATCCGGCTGCTGCTGGCTGTCAGCAGCACGTGGATTCACGGGGGCGACCCGCTGCGGGTGTTGAACTTCGACGCGGACTTGGCGGACATCCGCCGCCGGATGGAGCAGGGCCGCTTCTTCGAACGGGAGCTGGAGCGGCACTTTTTGAATAACCTCCACCGTCTGCGGCTGACCCTATCGCCGGATGCGGACATGGCCGAACGCGAGAACCGGCGCGTGCGGGAGAAACTGGAGCAGGTCCGCGGGCAGCTGAGCGCCGATGCGCTGGAGCAGCTGCGGCAGGACGCCGAGGAGCTGCGGCGCCTGCAGGAGGCGGATGAACCCCTCGACTGCCTGCCGACGCTTCAACGGGAGGACATCCCGCCGGAGGTGGAGAAGATTGCGGAAAGCGCTTCGGATGCTCGCCAGGCGGTCGACTACTATGAACAGGCCACCTCGGGAATCGTTTATTTTGCCGCCGCTGCCGGTTGCAGCGGACTCCCAGAGACGCTGATCGGCCGCGTGCCTTTTTTCTGTCACGCCTTTGCGCGCATCGGCACCCGGCGCCGGGATTACAGCGATATGGCGCGGCGCATCGATGCCTTCACCGGCGGGGTCGGCCTGGCCGCGAATCCGCGCACCGGTTTTGACGACCGCGGTCGCTGCGTACCGCTTTTGGCGTTGACGTCCAAGAGCCTCGTTCGCAACCTCGGGCCGATGTTCGACATTCTGGCGGAGCTGCTGGGTGAATGCGTTTTTTCAAACATTTCCCGGTTGAAGACCCTGCTGCTCGAGTACCGGGCCGGGCTGGAGTCGATGATCGTGCACAACGGTCATCGCCTGGCCATGTCGCTGGCTTCGCGCCGGTTTTCCAGGGCGCGCGCCCTGAGCGAGGACTGGGGCGGCATCCATCAGCTGAAGGACGTCAAGCACCTGCTGGACGCTGTTTCGGATGAGCGCCTGGGCGCCCTGGCGTCAGACCTCGCGCAGGTCGGGGCATTTGTGTGGGACCGTTCCCGCCTCCGCATGGCGGTCATCGGCGAGCGGGATACGGTTGCGCGCGCCGGCGTTCATGTGGAAGCCGTGCGGAGCGCGGCGCGTTCCAACGGAATCGGAGAGCCTGACGACCCCGAGACCGGGTTTCCCGGGGCAAGGCTGCGGGAGGGCTGGAGCACCGAGACGGCGGTGAATTTCGTTGCGGCGGCTTTTCCGACGGTGCGTCTGGAGCACGCGGATTCCGCCGCCCTAGCGGTCATCGCCAAACTGCTGCGTTCGCTCTACCTCCACCGGGAGATCCGCGAAAAAGGCGGCGCCTACGGCGGCTTTGCGCTTTACAACTCAGAGGACGGCGTCTTCAGCCTGGCATCCTACCGCGATCCCCACATCGTCGGCACCTTGAATGTCTTCGCCGGGGCGGTCGATTTCCTTCGTTCCGGAGGATTCGACGAGACCGACATCAAGGAGGCCGTCCTCCAGGTTTGCTCGGAAATCGACAAGCCGGATCCTCCCGGTCCGGCGGCTCGCAAGGCCTTCTACCGCCAGATCATCGGGTTGTCCGATGACATCCGCGAGCGCTTCAAGCAACGCCTGATCGGTTTGGGCCGGCGGGAGGTGATGGCCGCCGCCGAGCAGTATTTCGCCGACGGCCTCGAACCGTGTTCGGTGGCGGTGATCGGGTCCGAGGGTCGGCTGCGCGAGGCCAACGCGAAGCTCCCCGATCCGCTGGAACTGCATAAGATATAGTAAAACGTCAGCCCGTTCGCCCGTGGAGCCGTTTGCCCGTGGTTTCGGACATAACAATTCCCCCATTGTTTTTCGGGTGAACAAGCTAACGGGCCAGCGGGTCCACGTCTTTTACTTCTTACCAACCATCTTCTTCAACTGTTTCAGAGTGTCCTCCGGCATTTTGAACGAGTGCTCGGCTGCCGGAAACTTCACTTCCAGCACTTCCTGCTTGTAGGCTTTCAATGCATCCAGAATCACCGGGCGGATCTTCGTGTACTGCTTCACGAATTTGGGCACGAAGCGGTCGAAGAGTCCCACCATGTCATGGGTGACCAGCACCTGGCCGTCCACGTCGGGGCCGGCGCCGATGGCGATGACCGGTATGCGCACGGATTCGGCCACCAGTTCGCCAAGCGGCGCCGGTACGGCCTCCAGGATGAGTGAAAACGCCCCGGGCGCCCTCCAGCGCCCTGGCGTCGTCGATGATCTGCTTGGCGGCCGCGGCGTCCTTGCCCTGCATCTTGAACCCGCCCAGGGCGCTCGCCGTCTGCGGGGTCAGGCCGATGTGCCCCTGCACGGGGATTCCGGCCTTGACGACGGCTTCGACCGTGGGCGCGAAGTGCGTACCGCCTTCCAGCTTGACGACGTCGCAGCCGCCCTCTTTGACCAGGCGCCCGGCATTCATGATGGCCTCACGGATGGAAGTGTTGTAGCTCATGAAGGGCATGTCTCCGACGACCAGGGATGTCTTGCACCCCGCATGACGGCTTGGACATGGTGAACCATGTGCTCCATCGTCACGGCCACGGTGCCCTGAAGACCCATCACCACCATCCCCAGGGAATCGCCCACCAGCACGATATTGACGACGTAATGGCAGCGCGGGTGGAACGGGCAACCCGAAGGCGGATCGATCGGACTGGGGACGTCCCCCTCCATGGGCATTGCCGTGCGGCGGTGATGGGGGTCGGGCAGCGGCACCGCAGACAGCAGCGCCGCGGTATAGGGATGACGCGGTTCGCGGCTGAAGCCCTCGGTCGGCGCCAGCTCGACGATGGCACCCAGGTACATCACAGCGATGCGGCGGCAGACGTGTGCCACCACGCTCAGGTCGTGGGAGATGAAGATGTAGGATAGGCCGAATTTCTGCTGGAGCTCCTGCAGCAGGTTGATGACCTGGGCCTGGATCGATACATCCAATGCGCTGACGGGTTCATCCGCCACGATCAGCTGCGGCCGCGCGCACGGTAAATGAAACGCCGGCCACCGCTTGCACCCAGGCGTGGGGCCGGGACAGCACCCCGCCGCCCAGCGGAAAAAGTTTGACCAGTTCGGTTACCTGCAGCAAGGGCGTTTCAGACATCGGAACGTCTCCGCTCCGGGTAGTGCCTCAGCCAGCAGCGTGCCTGTTGGCTGTCGCGGATGCTAAAGAGGTCCGGCTCAGGCCGCGGTGAATCATGAGCGGTTCGGCCACCTGGCGGCCGACGGCGAGCACGGGGTTAAGGGAGGTCATCGGCTTCTGGAAGATCATGGCGATGTCTCGTCCGCGCAAACTGCGCAAAGCCTCGGTGTCGAGTTCCAGGAGATTGCGGTCTTCAAAGCGAATGCGGCCGGACTCGATCGCTCCCGGCGGGGAGGGGATGAGACCGAGGATGCTCAGCGAAGTAACGGTTTTGCCGCAGCCAGACTCGCCCACCACCCCCAGGGTTTCACCTTTGTTCAGAAAAAGGCTCGCCCGATCCACAGCCTTTGCCGTACCCTCCGGCGTACGAAAACTGACCGAGAGATCTTCAATGCTGAGCAGGCAGGCTGTCATGCCATCGTCTCTGACCCCAGATAGTGCAGCCCGGTCAAGGCGAAAGTTTTTGCGGTTGCGACCAGCTGATCGAGATCGACCCACTCGTCCTTCTGATGCGGCACCTCCCGGTCGCCGGCCCCCATGGTGACGATCGGGATGTGCTTGACGGCCCACAGGAAGGTCCCGTCGGTCGCCCCCAGAACACCTCCATAAACCGGCTCCCGCCCGGAGACGTTGCGGGTGGCCCAGTCCGCGGCCTGCACCACCGGGTCGTCGGGCGCCGTGCGTGTGCAGGGTCGGTCGGTCAGGATTTCCAAGCCGACCGTGAGATCCCGGGGCCGTTCGAGCCCCAGCAGGCGGTCGTAGTCGCCGTAGTGCGCCCGCGCCCGCGCCTGCGCATCGGCGGCCAGGCGGTGCAGGGCCGCGGCGATGTCCGCATGCGACTGAGCCGGGATCGTGCGAATGTCTACCAGCACGCGCGCGTCTCCGGGTATCACGTTGAGCTGGGCAGCGCCTCTCGCGGGCGCCTGAACCACGGTCGGCGTGAAGCTCGGCCAGCCGAGGTGGGGATCTTGGCCGAGGGTCTTTACGGCGGCGCACTCCATGGCGTGCAGCGCGCGGATGAGGTCCGCCACGGCGGGGGCCGTGTTCAGGCCGGCCAGCGGCATGGCGCCGTGGCTCATTTTACCGGCGATCGCAAAACGGGCGCGCAAGGCGCCTTTCTGGGAGGTGCAAATCATCCCGTCCTGGGGCTCGCAGATGACCGCCGCCGTGACGCGGTCGGCGTGTCCCCGGCGGATAAAGTCCTGCACGCCGAGCATCTGGTCCTCTTCGTCGCACAGAACGCCGCCGACGACGGCGCCGGAAAGCCGAACGCCCGATCGTTTGAGGGCGGCCATGGCCACCAGCATGGCGGCCAGATTGCCCTTGGTGTCATTGGTGCCCCGGCCGTACATGCGACGGCCCACGATCTGGGCCCCGAACGGATCATAGGTCCATTGCGAGGCGTCGCCCGGCGTGACCACATCGGTGTGCCCCTCGAACATGAGCGTGCGCCGGCCGGTGCCGGCTGCATACGTCACGACGACATTGGGCCGGCCGGGGGCCACCTGGTCCACCACCACCTGGAAGCCTTGGGCTTGGGCCCAGCGTGCGACAAATTCGGCTGCCGCCTGTTCGCTGGTCCCGGCGGCCGAATCCCAGACGGAATTGATTTTGACCAGCGAGGCCGTCAGGTCGATAACTTCCTCGGGGTCTATTGCACTCAACACTTTTTCTATCGTTTTAGCAGCTATCATTTTTCAAGTACCGGAAGAAGTATTTGGTTTAAGGTTTAAGCAAAAAATATTCTTTTCTTTAAACTTTAACACCTTATACCTTAAACGGTCTTATCTTATCCTTACCATTCTAGGATCCAGTGTGTCCCGCAGCCCGTCGCCGAGCAGATTGAGCCCGAGCACCGACCAGGCAATGGCCAGGCCGGGAAAGTGGCCATCCATGGATTTGTGTCCATGAAGGTCTGGGCTTCGTTCAACATGCGGCCACAGGAGGCATGCGGCGGCTGGGTGCCCAGGCCGAGATAGCTGAGTCCGGCCTCGGCCAGGATCGCGACCGCGAACGGGATGGTGCCCTGGATGAGCAGCGGCGAGAGAATGTTCGGCAGCACATGCCGCCTGGTGATGCCCAGTTCGCTGATGCCGCAGGCGCAAGCCGCGGCGACGAGTTCCTTCTCCCAGACCACCATGGCGACCGCACGGGTCAGCCGTGCGAAGACCGGGATGTAGAAGATGCCGATGGCCAACATGGCGTTCACCATGGAGGGGCCCAGGATGGAGGTGATCAGGATCGCCGTCGTGATCGGCCGGGAACCCGAAGAGAAGATCCGAAATTGACTAGTTTCAAACGGCGTTTCGATTTTTTCAATGATGCGGAAGAACTCGGGGTGGGCGATCTTGGTGCCTTCGGCCGCGCCGCGCTCGATGTTCCACTTGGCCACCGCGGAGTTGAAGGGCTCGCCGTTGTGGAACGTGACTCCCTTGCGCAGCTGGAAGGTGTACACCTTTGACCTCCATAACCAAGTTGATGGAATCGGGATGGCGCTGCAATTTTCGAATCTGTCTCCCATAACGCAGCCCCCTGTGCAAGTCCAGAGATTCCAGTCCGCATTAGAGTATTTCGAGATCGCCAAAAGCCACCATTCCGGCCATGGTCCGCGCGGTCAGGACCGCGCGGATGATCGCCCGCGCCGTACAGTCGGCCGCTCCGTGGCCGATCTCGCTGATGCTCGGAGCCTGGGCGCCTTCAAAGAACCCGGGGGCTGCCGGCAGCGGTCGCCGGCCGGTGGCCATGCAGAAAACGGTGTCGCCGTCGAACATGGTGTGCGCCGGCCGGATGGACCGGGCCAAACCGTCATGAGCCATCTGCGCGACCTTGAGGGCCTGCGCTTTGGAAAGCGCCGCATCGGTTGCCACCACGCCGATGGTGGTGCTGCGCGCCGGCGCGCCGCTGGGCTGAGGCGGCAGCCGAACGCTGCGGCGGCCCAAATCGCCGAACTCGGCGGCCGATTCCAGGCCGATCTCCCAGGGCCGGCCGGTCGCCGGGTTGATCACCGATCCATTCGGGTTGACGGCCATCAGCGCCGCCACCGTGAGCCCGGAATCCAATACGAGGCTGGCGCTGCCGAGCCCGCCTTTAACGGCGCCGGCCATGGCGCCTGTCCCGGCGCCGACGCAGCCCAAGGCCACCGGCCGCTCGCCGGCGGCGGCCTCACAAGCCAGACGTCCCCATTCAGAGGTGATCGGCGGGACGAACTGCGGCCCGCGGCCCAAGTCGAAGAGCACCGCCGCCGGGACGATCGGGGCGACGTGCCCTTCGCCGAGCGGAAAGCCCCAGCCTCTTTCGGACAGCCAGCGCACCACTCCATCGGCCGCGCAAAGCCCGTACACCGACCCTCCGCAAAGGACCACGGCCTGGACCTTCTCGACCAGGTTCACCGGCGCGAGGAGGTCGGTCTCGCGCGTGCCCGGCGCGGCGCCGCGCACGTCGACCGCGCCCACGGCCCCCTCGGGGCATAAGACTACGGTGACCCCGCTCACAGCGTCGGTGTCCGTGAAGTCGCCGACCAGGATTCCCGCGACATCGGTCAACCCATTGAGTTTTCCGGGAGCCGACAATTTTCCCTCCTTGGATCTGTTTTTCGAACGCATATTACCGCAAGGTGTCCGTTGCCGCAACCTGCATCCGGTCGGATGGCAGCCGGATACAATCATGTTGACGGCCATCGTCGAACTAGGTTAAAAAACCACGTTTATACAATTGCCATGATGAATTCATAAATACTACGCAGGGAAAAGCCGTCCACATGATTCAATTGATTCGCGGTTTCAAAGACATCCTGCCCGGCGAGGTCGAACTCTGGCAGAAGATCGAGCAGGAGGCGCGCGCGCTTTTCGACAGCTTCGGGTTCCGGGAGATCCGCATCCCGATCATGGAGAAGACCGAGCTCTTCAAGCGCAGCATCGGCGAGGACACCGACATCGTCGAAAAGGAGATGTACACCTTCGCCGACCGCGGCGGCGACATGGTCACCCTGCGGCCCGAGGCCACGGCCTCCATCGTGCGCGCCTACATTCAGCACAAGCTTTACTCGCCCGACCCGGTTCAGCGGCTCTACATGATCGGTCCGATGTTTCGGCGCGAAAGACCCCAGAAAGGCCGCTACCGGCAGTTCCACCAGATCGACGCCGAGATCTTCGGGGTCGCCTCTGCGCTGGCGGATGCGCAGCTCATCTACCTTCTGTCCCTGCTTTGCGAGCGGCTGAAGGTGAAGAACGTGGCAGCGCACATCAACTCGCTGGGCTGCCCGGCTTGCCGTCCGAGCTTTCGGAATGCGCTGCAGGCCATGCTGGCTTCCGTCAGCGATCGGCTCTGCGAGGACTGCAGCCGGCGGCGGACCCGCAACCCGCTGCGCGTGCTCGACTGCAAAGTACCCGACTGCCGCGCGGCGCTCGTGGACGCGCCCTCGATCATCGACTACCTGTGCGCCGACTGCCGCCGCGATTTCGACGAACTGCAGGCCGCGCTGGTCTCTCTCGGCGTGGCATACGTCATCGACAAGCGCCTGGTGCGCGGGTTGGATTATTACACCCGCGCCACCTTCGAGATCCAGACCGGGGAGCTCGGCGCCCAGAGCGCAGTTGCCGGCGGCGGCCGCTATGACAAGCTCGTCCGCGAGCTGGGCGGGCCGGATTTGCCGGCCACCGGGTTTGCGGTCGGCTTCGACCGCCTGGCCGAGATCGTCGGCCTTCAGGCCGGCGATTACATTACCCGGCCGGATGTCTTTGTCGCGGCGCTCGGCAGCCGCAGCCGCGCACTGGCCTTCGAGTGGTGCTGCCGCCTCGGCGAAGAGGGGATCCGGGTGGAGATGGAGTTCGGCGAAAAAAGCCTGAAGAGTCTGATGAAAAGCGCCGATCGCCTGAAGGCGGTCCATGTGCTGATGATCGGCGACCAGGAACTTGACAAGCAAACGGCCGTGCTGCGCAACATGCAGACCAAGGAACAGACCGCCATCCCTTTTGATCGTGCGCTGGAGATGCTGAAAGCCGCCGCAAGAAGATAAAAGCAGACGATCGAGGCGGGGTGGAAAAGGAGAAACAACGTTGACGGATCAACTGGGAAACATGCGAAGAACTCACACCTGCGGGCAACTCGGCAGCGGGGATCTGGACCGGGAAGTGGTGCTCATGGGCTGGGTGCTGCGCCGGAGAGACCATGGCGGCGTCATTTTCGTCGACCTCCGGGACCGCGAGGGGATCACTCAGGTGGTGTTCAACCCGGAACTGGCACCGGCAGCGCACGCCAAGGCGGAAGCCATCCGCAGCGAGTTCGTGCTGGGAGTCCGCGGTCAGGTGCGCAACCGGCCCGAAGGCATGCTGAACCCGAATCTTGCCACCGGCGCCATCGAGGTCATGGCGAGCGAGCTGAAAATCCTCAACCAGGCGCAGACCCCGCCCTTTCTCGTCGAGGACAGCGTGGAAGTGGCCGAAGGCACGCGTCTCAAACACCGCCACGTCGATCTGCGCCGGCCGCGCCTGCAACGCAACCTGATCCTGCGCCACCGAGCGGCAGCAACCGTGAGGAATTACCTGGACCACCTCGGGTTCCTGGATCTGGAGACGCCTTTCCTCACCAAGAGCACGCCGGAGGGCGCCCGGGACTACCTGGTGCCGAGCCGCGTCAACCCGGGCATGTTCTATGCGCTGCCTCAGTCCCCGCAGCTATTCAAGCAGCTGTTCATGATGGCGGGCTTCGAGCGTTATTACCAGATCGTGCGCTGCTTCCGGGACGAGGACCTACGCGCCGACCGCCAGCCGGAGTTCACCCAGATCGATCTTGAGATGTCCTTCGTGGGCGAGGAAGATGTCATGGCGGTAGCCGAAGGCTTGATGGCGGCCGTGTTCAAGGACATTCTCGGCCTGGAGCTCAAGACGCCGTTTCCGCGGCTGGCCTATGCGAACGCCGTCGGCCGCTACGGGTTGGACAAGCCCGACACGCGCTTCGAGCTCGAGCTGAAGGAGGTCTCGGACATCGTCGGAAGCTCCGGCTTCAAGGTATTTGCCGACGCCGTGGGCAAGGGCGGCATCGTCAAGGCGCTGAACGCCAAGGGCTGTGTCGAGATGTCCCGCAAGGAGATCGACGATCTCACGGCCTTCGTGGCCGTCTACCGGGCCAGGGGCATGGCCTGGATCAAGGTGCGCGAGGACGGCTGGCAGTCGCCGATCGCCAAGTTCTTCACCGAGGACGAGAAGAAGGCCCTGACCGAGCGGATCGGCCTGCAGGCGGGCGACCTGGTCTTTTTCGTGGCCGACCAGCCCGTCGTCGTGAACGAGGCGCTCGGCCACCTGCGCAATCACCTCGGGCAGAAGCTCGGCCTGATCGACCCGGGCTGCTACAACTTCCTGTGGGTGACGCACTTTCCGATGTTCGAATACGACGAAACCGAGAAGCGCTATCAGGCGCTGCACCACCCCTTCACCGCGCCGCTGGAGGAGGACTACGAAAAGCTGGAAACCGATCCACTCAAGGTGAATTCACGGGCCTACGACCTTGTGCTGAACGGCTTCGAAGTGGGCGGCGGCAGCATCCGCATCCACCAGCGCGCCCTGCAGGAGCAGATCTTCAGGACGCTGGGGATGGACGAGATCTCATGCGAGGAAAAGTTCGGCTTCCTGCTGTCCGCCCTGGACTCCGGGGCTCCGCCGCACGGCGGGATCGCCTTCGGCTTCGACCGGCTGGTGATGCTGCTCTGCGGAGAAGCCTCGATCCGGGACGTGATCGCCTTCCCCAAGACCCAGAAAGCGGCCTGCCTGCTCACCAACGCGCCCTCGATACCGACCAAGGCCCAGCTGGACGAGCTGTACCTGAAAATCAGCCTGCTGGCTCAGCCGTGACGGCGCGGGGGTTGGGTGCGGCGCACGCCGCCGCCGGCGCTTAGAAATGGGCAAGTTTTTTATTGACAGAAAAGGAGCTTTTGAATAAATTTCCCAAGTTGTGATATTCTCCGACAGCTCAACCCCGCCGGTGGCGGGGCCGGTCAGGCAGAGTCCCGCCAAGGGCGGGATTAACCAGTACGGTTGCCAGGTCGGGGAAGATATGGTTCTTTAAGGTTGCTTTCATTCCCCGATAGCTCAATCGGCAGAGCGGGTGGCTGTTAACCACTAGGCTGTAGGTTCAAGTCCTACTCGGGGAGCCAAATAAAATCAAGGGCTTAGAAGAAATTTCTAAGCCTTTTTTTGTGCGCCCGGCAGGGCGCACCCAATGGGAGGTGGAAGTCCTCTGCACGCCCGACAGGGGGAAGTGTTAGCCGGACGACAAGGGTGCCCATCGCGAGGTGGGATCTGGAGGAAGCCGCAGGCAAAGCGCTGACACCGCCGGAGTGTGGCTGTTTGCCCCTTTCATCGATCAACTCAATCTAACCCAAACCCTAAAAATTCGATTTGGTGTCACTCGATGTCGCACCGCATCCTGCTCAAAACAAGGAGAGCTGCCCGTTCGTCTCCGGCAGGGGGGTTGCGGAGATGGAACGCTGAGGATCGAGGATTCGGCAAGGTTCTTTCGAATAGGTTGCTTGAAGGCTGTCGCGCTCCGAAAGGAATGCCTTTTCGAGAAGGTCGAATAGAAGTTCGGTTTCCTGGCGCGTGACGACCGGGAAGCGATAGTTGCGGTTGAGGTATTTTATCTCCCGGCTGGTTTCTCGGCATCGGTTCACGAAGTCCAGATGGTCGTCTATCCGTAACCTAATTCTTTGATTGGCATGGGCGACCAGGCCGGGAGCGTCTGAAAAAATGTCCTGACGAAACCCCGACTCAATCTCGTAACCGATGCTGTTTCGACCGGCGGCGGCAGCGGCTCTCAGGGTGGTGCCGGTTCCCAGGAACGGGTCGACCACCGTGTCGCCTTTGACCGAGAACATGCTGATCAGCCGGTAGGCGAGCTCAAAGGGAAAGGCACCGCTGCGGCGGCGGGTTTCTTTTTTCTTCAGGTCCTGGCGCGCGCCTTTCAGCTCCATCCACACATCGGAGAACCAGGCATTGCGTTCCTCCCAGAAGATGGCACTTTGCCGGCGGCGGCCTTTTTCCTCCTCCGATGTGAATTCGCGTTTGCCGCCCTTGCGCACGATGAGGATGTACTCGTGTTCGAGAGTGACGTAGGCGCCGGCCGGATACATGCCGGAGCCCATGAATTTGTTGGGCGCGTTGGTCTGCTTGCGCCACAGGATGGCCGGTAGCGGCATGAACCCGAGCTCCAGCAGACAGGAGAGAATGCGCGCATGGTTGGGGTAGAGCATGAAGTCATCGCCGACGGTGCGGGCGGCGTCGCCGATGTTGATGCAGGCAAACCCGCCGGGCCTCAAAATCCGATGAGTTTCCCTCCAGACCGAGTCCAAAGCACCGTGCATGAGGGCGAAGGCCGTCCGTCCGTCGTTTCGTTTCAATGCCTTGCGAACGGCCGGGTTAAGAGCGCCGAACCCCTCGTCCCACATCTCGATCATGGGGTAGGGCGGAGAGGTGACCACCAGCTCCACGCTCGCAGAGCCAATCGCTTGCATGTTTCGCGAGTCCTTGAAAAAGACGCGATGAACGGTTTGCATGGGAGGTTCTCATTTCACAGCCGCTCTCGGAAGTCAAACGCCAAGCGGGATTGGGCTTGAATTTTTGAGTCATCAAGGTTAAATGCGGATCAGTTAAACGACACGCTATCTGCTTCCAAGGGAGGAATGCATGCAAAAGCTGACGGTTGAAGACCTCGACGTCAAGGGTAAAAAGGTGTTGATGCGGGTGGACTTCAATGTACCGCTGAAGAGCGGCAAAGTGGCCGACGATACGCGCATCCGAGCGGCGCTGCCTACGATTCAATACATCCTGGGCAGGGGCGGGCGGCTCATCTTGATGTCGCACCTGGGACGGCCGGACGGCAAACGGGTGGACGATATGTCGATGCGGCCCTGCGTGGACGTGCTGGCGAAGCTGCTCTCCCGGAATGTTCACTTCGTCGAAGACTGTACCGGTGAGAGGGTCGAGGCCGCCGTGGCGCAACTGAAAGAAGGCGAGGTCCTGCTGCTTGAAAACCTGCGCTTTTACCATGAAGAAGAAAAAAACGACCCGGATTTCGCCCAAAAGCTGGCCAGGCTCGGCGAGCTTTATGTAAACGATGCTTTCGGCACAGCCCACCGCGCCCACGCCTCCACCGAGGGGGTCACGCGCTTTTTCAAACAGTCCGCAGCCGGCTTTCTTATGATGAAAGAGCTGGATTATCTCGGCAAGGTCGTCGGCAACCCGGTGAAGCCCTATATGGCCGTTTTGGGCGGTGCCAAGATCTCCGGTAAGATCGACGTGATCACCAACCTGCTGCCGAAGGTGGATAAAATTGTCATCGGCGGCGGCATGGCGTTCACCTTCTTAAAGGCCCAGGGGCTTGAGGTCGGCAGCTCGCTGGTCGAGCCGGACAAAGTGGACTTTGCGGGTAAGCTTCTCGCCGGGGGCCAGGATAAGATCGTTCTGCCGGTCGACTTCCTGGTGTCAGACATACTGGATGTCAAAGCGCGCAAAGTGGGCGATCTCAGGGAGGTGTCGGCCGCGAAGATCCCGCCAGGCTGGAAGGGGGTCGACATCGGACCCAAAAGCGTCGAGAAGTTTCGTTCCCTGCTGAAGGCGGCCAAGACCGTCATCTGGAACGGACCGATGGGGGTGTTTGAGATCGACCAGACCGCCCGGGGGACGTTCGCCATCGCCGGAATCATGGCTGAAATCACCGCCGCCGGTGCAACGACCGTGATCGGCGGAGGCGATTCGGCCGCGGCTATTGAAAAGGCCGGCATGGCCGAGAAGGTGTCGCACGTGTCAACGGGCGGGGGCGCTTCGCTGGAGTTCATCGAAGGCAAGACGCTGCCGGGGGTCGCCGCCCTGACGGATAAATGATGGTCAAGCAGAAAGTCCAATCTTGGATTGCCGCCCAACCGGTTTGGGTCAGTTTTGTTTTGGACATTTGAATTTGTTTCGAGTTTCGTGCTTCGGGTTTCGAATTTGGTTCCGGCTTGTCCGGGTTGAGAAGGTAGACGATCGGGATAATGGCAAAATCAGGAGATTATCTTAAAGCCGTCGTCTTCGACTACAACGGCACCCTGGTGGACGATCTCGATCTGGCGGTGGAATCGTACTTCCGCTCCGGGAGCGAACGAGGATACCGGTTGGCGCGCGAGAAGGTTCGGCAGCATATTTCCCAGCCGCCGTCGGCCAAAAGAGGGCTCTACTTCGGGGATATCTCGGATGCCGAGTGGGCGGCAATCATCGATCGGCGCAAGCAAATATATGTCGAACTGGCGCCTTCCGGCTTCAAGCTGTTCCCCCAGACAGAAAAGATCTTGACCGAATTGGCGGACCGCTATCGGCTGGGAGTTCTGTCCAACACGTTTCGGTCTCTTTTCGAACTGCTTTTTCCTGCGCACCTCGTCGGGCTTTTCCAAGCGAGCCTGTTTTTCGACGAAGTGCCCGATCCGAAACCCTCGCCGGCGCCGCTGCTATCGATGATGCACTCATTGCGAGTCGAAGCCTGGGAGTGCGCCTACGTGGGCGATGCGGTCGAGGACGTGCAGATGGCTAGGGCGGCCGGGGTTCGGTCGTTTGCCCTGACCACCGGGGCGTGTCGCTCAGAGGAGCTCCGTGATGCCGGAGCCGACTGGGTGGACTCGGATTTAGGCTCTCTTGCCGCCACTCTTTTAGGCGGGAATGGTTCCGTATCGAACGGAGCGGTCGCTTCTGGCCCAGCCAAATCGAATTTGCTCCAACCGGGTTAGAAAAAGCTTGACAGGATGTTGTGGTTTCGTTTAGGGGTAGTTCAATCCGAACAAGAGAGCATTCGATGACGCAGGCGGCTGCAGGCGAATTTTACCTTTATTTTTGGTGCTACTATTATAGCACCGATCTGCCTGCGGTGCGCTGAAGAGAAGCACGCACAAACAAAAGCGCGAAAAAGCCGGGGGACGGATCAAAGGCGCCCGCGGCTTTTTGTTATTCGAAACGGCCGCCGGGACGCCAAACGACCCGCGGCCGTTTGGTTTGAAAAACCCGTGGGAGGAAATGAATGCAGATCCGAACCGACGATCTGAGAATCAAAGGCTACACCCGGCTGATATCTCCGCAGGAGATGAAGCAGGGGATACCCGTCAGTGAGGCCGCCGGACGGACGGTCACGGAAGCTCGCGAAATCATCGGGCGAATCCTTCATAAAGAGGACCGGCGGGTGCTGCTGGTGGCCGGGCCGTGTTCGATTCATGACGAAAGGGGCGCCCTGGAATACGCCGAGCGCCTGCATGCGCTGCAGCAAAAGGTCGATAGGGTCATCTTCATGGTCATGCGGGTCTACTTTGAAAAACCCCGCACAACGGTGGGATGGAAAGGGTTCATCAACGACCCCGGATTGGACGGCTCCTGCGATATCAACCAGGGGCTGCGCAAAGCGCGCCAACTGCTGCAGACCATCAACGAGATGGGTCTGCCTGCCGGAACCGAAATGGTGGAAATGGTGACCCCCCAGTACGTCGCCGATATGGTCAGCTGGGGGGCGATCGGGGCGCGCACGACCGAATCCCAGGCCCACCGGGAGCTGGCCAGCGGGCTTTCGATGCCCATCGGATTCAAAAACAGCACCGACGGCAACCTGCAGACGGCCATCCATGCGATGGTGGCGGCGCGGACCCCCCAAACCTTTCTCGGGGTGGACCAGGAAGGCTACAGCTGCATCATCCAGACCAACGGCAACCCCATGGGGCACATCGTCCTGCGGGGGGGGAAGCGGCCGAACTACGACCCCATCAGCATTGCCGAAGCCCGGCTGGGACTGATCGAACACAAGCTGCCGGAGGCGATCATGGTGGACTGTTCCCACGCCAATTCATGGAAGAAATTTCAGGGGCAGGAAATGGCCTGGCGCAGCGTCATCGAGCAGCGGATCGGAGGAAACGAAACGCTGGTCGGCCTGATGCTCGAAAGCAACCTCTTCGAAGGCAACCAGAAATTCAGCAGTGATCCTTCGAAGTTGGCCTATGGGGTCTCCATCACGGACGAATGCATTTCCTGGGAGGCCACCGAAAAACTGGTGCTGTGGGCGGCGGAAAAGATCGCCGGGGCCATGTGACGCGCCGGGCACCGCGCAAATGAAGGGAGCACAGCCAACCGATGCGCGTGGTTGAGATTGAAGGCCTTTCGGGGCGATCCTCCGTTCTCGTCGGGGAGCGGCTGGAAAACCTACCGCGCCACCTTCCGCAGGGCCGGGCGATGATCATCACCGACGCCAATCTCCTGAGGTTCTACCGCGAAGAGCTTCCGGCGCTGCCGGTGCTGAGCATCGGGTGCGGCGAAGCCGTCAAGACCCTGGAAACCGTCAAGGACCTTTATGAAACCCTGGTCGACCTGGAAGCCGATCGCGCCACCTTCCTTCTGGGGGTCGGCGGCGGGGTGGTCTGCGACGTCGCCGGCTTTGTTGCTTCCACCTACCTGCGCGGACTACGGTTCGGTTTTGTGGCCACGACGCTGCTGGCCCAGGTCGATGCCAGCGTGGGCGGGAAGAACGGCGTCAACCTGGGGGGATACAAAAACCTGGTCGGATCTTTCCGCCAGCCGGAATTCGTGCTCTGCGACATGCGGCTGCTCGACACCCTGCCCGAAGCTGAAGTGGTCAACGGGATGGCCGAGATCGTGAAGCACGCCTTGATCGCCGATGCCGGCATGTTTGCTTTCCTGGAAGAGCACGCCGAAGACGCCCTGGCGCTCGATCCGGCGACGATCGAGAAACTGGTCGGGGACTCGGTGGCGATCAAAGCCGGGGTGGTCGGCCGTGACGAGCACGAAACCGGGGAGCGGCGCCAGCTCAACTTCGGCCATACCTTCGGGCACGCTCTGGAAAAGGTCGGCGGACTGTCTCACGGCGAGGCGGTCAGCGTCGGCATGGCGCTGGCCTCCGGCCTGTCGATGCGCCGGGGGCGGCTGCCGGCGGCGGCCCACGATCGGATTATCGCGCTGCTGCGCCGTCTGAGGCTTCCGGTCTCGGCCGAGGTCGACCCCCGCCGGGTGATGGACGCCCTGCGCAAGGACAAAAAACGCGAAGCCTCCAGGATCCACTTCGTTCTGCTCGCTGACATCGGGCAGGCGACCCTGGAAGAAATCGAGACCCGGGAGCTGGAGAGGATTGCATCGGAATTTCCGGAGATCCTCCGGCAGAGGTCACCTCGATGATGAAAAAACCGCCATCCGAAGCCGGACCGGGCCGGGATGCAGCCGCGGCGGAAGAGGATCTCGCTGAGCAGCGCGGTCTTATCGACCGCCTGGACGGGGAGATTCTCAGACTGTTCAATGAGCGGCTGGCGGCGGCCGCCCGGATCGGCGACCTCAAACGGCAGCTGGGCCTGCCCGTTCGGGACATTCGACGGGAGGCGCAGGTCTTTCAGCGCCTCATGCACCTCAACCAGGGCGGCCTGCTGGCGAATCGTTACGTGGTCAAAGTGTTCGCCGCCCTTATGGCGGCCGCGCGCGACGTCCAGTCCTCGGCAGCGCGACCGGCCGACGGCTTCGGGACGCCGGCCCTGTTTGCGGTTTTCGGAAACCCCGTGGTTCACAGCCTCAGCCCGGTGATGCACAACGCGGCCTTTGCCGCCACCGGGTTCAACGGCGTCTACGCGGCCATCCGGGTGAAGGACATCCGCCTGGCCGTGGCAGGCATCCGGTCGCTTGGGCTCAGAGGCGCCAGCATCACCCTGCCGCACAAGGAGTCCGTCATGACCTGCCTGGATTACATCGACCCGGCCGCCCGGCGCATCAAGGCCGTGAACACCATCGTCAATGACGGCGGTTCGCTGAAAGGTTTCAACACCGACTGGTCCGGCGCCTTGCAGGCGCTCCAGGAGAAAACCTCGATCGCGGGCCGGCAGGTCGCCGTCATCGGTGCCGGCGGCGCTGCACGGGCCGTCGCCTTTGGGGTGTTGTCGGGTGGGGGGAAAGTGACCCTCTTCAACCGCTCCAAAGAAAAAGGGGAGGCGCTGGCGGCCGAGCTGGGTGCGGAGTTCAGGCCCCTGGCCGAGTTCGCGGCGGAGCGCATTGAGATTCTGGTAAACACCACCCCCGTCGGCATGACGCCGCAGGCGGAGGAAAGCCCGGTCTCTCGGGAAAATCTCAGCCCCAGGCTGGTGGTGATGGACATCGTCTACAACCCCCTGAAGACCCGGTTGTTGCGCGAGGCCGAGGCGGCGGGGTGTGCGATCATCGACGGGCTTTCCATGTTTGTCTACCAGGGAGCGCTGCAGTTTGAACTATGGACCGGCATTTCAGCACCCATGGACATCATGCGCATGGCGGTTGAAGCCGAGCTGCTGACCCCGTGCTGAGCGCTCGGTCTGCCTGGCACTTCGGCGCGCAAGCGGTTTGGGGGGCGGCGCGCGCGGCCGTCTGCGCAGTCCCCGATCACAGAGCGCCTTGTGGGCCGCCGGTCTCCGGCGACAAGACCGCTTTTAAAGCTCGCCCGTACCGACGCCTTCTCAAGAGCCTTTTGGTATGCGTTCTATAAAGCCGCTGCCAGCACCCATCCAAATGGACCTGTCGGTTCCGGGCTCCAAGAGCTACACCCATCGAATGCTCATCGCCGCCGCCTTGTCCGACGGGCGTTGCGTGATCGAGAACGCCCTGGACAGCGAGGACACCCGCCTGACCCGTGAGACCTTAAAAAAATGGGGCGTCGCCGTGGAGACTGATGAAGAAAAGCTGGTTGTATTCGGCGGCAGGGGGCAGCTCAGCGCCTGCAGCGACACTATTTTTCTGGGGAACTCGGGCACCTCCATGCGCCTGCTGACGGCCGTGGCCGCGCTGGCCGGGGGGAAATCCGTCCTTACCGGAACCGAGCGCCTCAAGGTCCGGCCTATTCAGGACTTGCTGGACGGCCTCATCCAATGGGGGGTTGCCGCCCGATCGCTTGCAGGAAACGGATGCCCGCCGGTGGAGATCGCAGGTGGCCGGGTGAACGGCGGACGGGCGTCCTTGAACTGTGCGCTCAGCAGCCAGTTCCTGTCGGCCCTGCTGCTCATCGGGCCGTATACCCGGGACGGCATCGAGATCCAAGTGACTCAGGGTCCGGTGTCGCGGCCCTACATCGACATCACCCTGGACACCATGGCCCAATTCGGCGCCAAAGCCGAACGCGAAGGGTACGAGCGGTTCAAGGTGCGGGGCGGCCAGTGCTATCGATCCGGGGATTACCGGGTGGAGCCCGACTGCTCCCAGGCCGGGTACTTCTGGGCGGCCGCGGCCATTACCGGCTCAACCGTCAAGGTCAAAGGAACAAACCCGCGGTCGCGGCAGGGCGACATCCGCTTGACTGACATCCTGGGGCGCATGGGCTGCACGGTCAGCGCGCAGAAGGACGGTATCGCGGTGAAGGGCGGAGACCTGACTGCGGTCGATGTCGACATGGCCGACATCCCCGACGTCGTTCCCACCCTGTCGGTGGTGGCCGCCTTCGCGCGCGGGCGGACGATCATACGCAACGTGGCCCACCTCAAAGATAAGGAAAGCAACCGGCTGGCGGCCGTGTGCGCCGAACTGAGTAAAATGCGGATCGAGTCCGGATATGAAAAAGACACGCTCTGGGTGCAGGGCGGACGACCCATGGCCGCCGCCATCGATTGTCACAACGACCATCGCATTGCCATGAGCTTCGCGTTGGCCGGACTGAAAAGCGCAGAAATTAAAATCCTGGATGACGCCTGCGTGCAGAAGTCATTTCCGACTTTCTGGGAGGTCTTCGAGGGGCTTTATCGATAAGCGCGCACCGCTGCCGGGCGGCTGGGGAGGCGCCGGAAGCGCCCGGAGCAGACCAAACCATCGGGTAGTGCCGGTCAATTTGAGTAGTGATAGGATTTAACGAGCTGTGCGATAAACTCGGTGATCTCTTGATGTGTGCCCGCCAGGGATAGGTCCAGTTTCGTTTTCCGCGATGGGGTCGTTTCTGATCGGACGACGCCGGCCTTGATCTGAACCTCACGGTTCTCCAGATTGATAAAGGATATTAGGACGCAGTCAGGCACGCTGCTGCAAAAGACCTCTATGGACAGGTCCGCCGGACCGACCTCGGTGATCAGGCCTATGTAGAAATCCAAAGGACGGTCCTCACCGTCGATTGCGATGCAGGATACCGGCACCGACAGGGTGATTCGCTGAGGCTTTCTTTTCCCTATCAGCGGTTCAGCCTCGGCGGCTGCGGGTGTCTGCCGGTTTTGGATTTCGGCCTCGTTTTGGGGTTTGGGCGTGGGGCTGCCGGCGGCAGGCGGGACCGCGATGAAAATGCTGCCGCACTTGGTGCAGCGCACCTTGGACCCGTTCGGTTTCAACCGTTCTTCGTTCAAGCTGAATTTCCGTGAGCAGCCATTGCATTCAATGATCATTGCGGCGGTCGTTCTCCTCAGCTAAAGCATTTCAATGGCCTCAGTAGCCGATGCCAAGACAAAAATGCGTTCGTTGTTGCCCTTAAGATCGGCAGGTACCATGTAAAAACCGGCCCGGTCAGCCGAATAGCCGGTGGTGTACCCCGTAATCGTTTCGCCATCGGTGAACTTCACTTTGATCTTGCGGCCGCCGCCCGGCACCTTGTCGGCGTAATTTTTCTCGTGTTGCTTGTCGCCATCGTAGGTTTTTACGAAAAACAGCGCTTTTAGCTCTTCAATGTGAATTTCCATCTGTTCCCCGTTCACCAGTTCCAGATGAAAACTCGTTTTATTCGGGAAAAAATTGTTGGTCTTGCCTTTAAGAACAGTCTTGTCTTTAAATTTGAGCACCACTTTGTTCGTAACCACGTCGCGTTCTCCTGAGTAGCTGTTATTGTTTGAAGAACTACTTCTATTTTAGCATTAATTTCCTCGCATGGCCAATCAAAATCGGTCGCCTAGCGTAAAATGAATAACCATATCGGCGAGTTGAGGCGCAGCCGGCGGGTGGGCCAGGCGCTGTAAATCCTCCCAAGTCGCTTATTTCAATGGCCTTTTTATCGGCTATGGAAATCATTTTTGCTTCTTTGTTTTCTTCGGTAGGTTCGCAGGCTGCCCGCGCGCCTGGATGCGGCGCAGGCTGCGATACTCTTCCCGCACCAGTTTGCGGTAAATGTGGTAAAAAAATAAGCTCATGATTTCAGCAAATTTACTGCCTTTTTCTTCCAGTTCGGTTGAAGAAAGCCTTTCCAGGTTGCGCTGGTAATAGTCGCGGTGCGAACTGCGCACGAAACGACGGATGAAATCGGCGATGCGCTTCAACTCCTCGGGATCATAGCCGTCTTTGGGCCCGAAGCCAAGTCGGTCCATGTCCACCATCAGGCGTCCGATGATAATGTCGTCCCGCGAGAATACCGGTTGGCCGTTTTTCTGGCAAGCGGTGATGATCCCCCAATCCTCCATGATCGCGAGCCATTTGCGGCCGATGCCGGTGGCCGCTTGAAAGGCCTCCCGGCCGGCCGCCTCGGTGGCCAGCAGGCGGTCGAGGGGCCGGAAATATTTGTTGTGGAGTTCCGACACGGCCTGGTCCGAAGGCGATTGCCTGCGGCTCTGCTTAAGGATCTTTTTAATCTCGGGGATCGGCAGGAAAAAACTGTCCCGCAGCTCCTTGATCATTAGGATTCGATCGACGTGCACGGCGTTGTAGTCGGCGACATGGGTGCCGGAACGGCGAGGCTTTCGGAGCAGCCCTTCACGAATGTAGAAGTGAATGGTTTCCTTGGGGACGCCGGTTTGCCTGACAAGCTCTCCGATGCGCATGCTGGATTCCACTGTGCCGGTTATGATCCGGAAGATGGCAAGCTGCCGTATTTCTTCACGCCGAATGGGAACGGGCGGTTCACGGGTCAACAGTTATCTGGGGTGCCCCATAAAAGTCAACAAAAAATTGTTGACAATTTTCTACATTAATATAGATAGATAATTGATATAACGTGTAGCACGATACACGTTTTTTTAGATGTAAACGCGTCTCCTCGCCCTGGCCCATTAAGATGCGCGCTGAGGTGCCTGGCAGAGTTGCCAGCACCCTGCCGGGCCTGCAACCATCTTCCAACCAGAGAGGATGCCGAAACATGAAAATGGATTACAAAACGGTCAAGGTGGAGATCGCGGAGGGCATCGCGGTCTTTCAGATGGACAACCCTCCGGTGAACCAGCTCTCGGAGCATTTCGTCCGGGAGCTATCCGATGCATTCGAGGAAGCCTTCAAAGACGTTGCGGTGAAGGCGGTCGTGTTGACCGGGACCGGCAAGAACTTTGTTGCCGGGGCCGACATCACCCAGATCAAGGACATCCGGACGCGCGATCGGATCCTGGCACTGCTCAAGGACAACAACCGCTTCCTCAATTCCATCGAAACCGGCCCCAAACCGGTGGTGGCCGCGATCAACGGCAACTGCCTGGGCGGCGGACTGGAGCTCGCCATGGCCTGCCACTACCGGGTGGCTGTCCGGGGGGTGGACCTCGGCCAGGCCGAGGTCCAGATCGGGCTTATTCCAGGCGCCGGCGGGACCCAACGGCTGCCGCGGTTAATCGGGCTTCCCAACGCGCTCGACATGATCACCACCGGGAAACCCATCAAGGCCGAAAAGGCATTGGATCGCACGCTGGTGGATGAGCTCGCGGATGCGCCGCAGCTCGTCGAAACCGCCGTACGGGCCGCTCGGCGATTCGCCTCCGGCCAGTTGAACCTGAAACTCCGCGCGACCCGCCATCGCCACGAACGGCTGCCGAGCGCGGCGGAGAAAAAGGCGCTGCTCGGCTTCGCCAAACTGATGACGGCCGCCAAGGGCAAGGGTTATATTGCCCCGCTCAAGGCCATCGAGGCCTTTGAAAAGGGCCTCGGCTACGACATCGACGCCGACCTGGACCAGGAGGCGGAGCTGTTTGCGGACTGCCTGCTGTCGGATGTGGCCAGGAACCTCATCGGCATTTTCCTCAACACGCGGGCTGCCGGACGGCTGCCGCGCATCGAAGGAATTAGACCGGCCGCGATCAAAAAGGTGGCCATGCTGGGCGGCGGGGTGATGGGGTCCGGAATCGTGCACCTGCTTTTGACCGGCGGCTTCCAGGCCGTGCTCTGGGACATCCACGCGGCGGCGATCGAAAAAGGGCTTGGCGCGGTTCGCGGGACCTTTGATTATCACATCAAGAACAGGAAGATGTCGGTCGATGAGCTGGAGCGCCTGCTTAAGAGCGGGCTGGCGACCACGTCAGCACTGGAAGATCTCAAGGACGTCGATCTGATCATCGAAGCGGTCCTGGAGGACATGCAGGTCAAACAGGACATCTGGAAAAAGCTCGAAGCTGTCTGCCGGCCGGGCGTGATTTTCGCCACCAACACCTCGGCCCTGCCCATCACCGAGATGGCCGCAGTGCTCAAAGATCCCGGGCGCATGATCGGACTGCACTTTTTTAATCCGGCCCACCGCATGCAGCTGCTCGAAATCATTTGTGCGCAAAAAACATCCGACGGCACCCTGGCATCAAGCGTCGCATTCGGCCGGGCCATTAAAAAGATACCCATCGTGGTCAATGACGGTCCCGGGTTTTATGTCTCGCGACAGCTCAGCGCGCTGATGAGCGGTTCGATTTTTCTGATCGCCGACGGTGTGGACGGCGCCGCCATCGAAACCGCCATGACCGAGTTCGGCATGCCGATGGGACCGGCCGCGCTCTCCGATCTGACGGGGATCGATATCAACTATCACGTCAACCGCACCTTCGAAAAACGCCTGGGCGAACGCTGGAAGGTCCATCCCCTGACCGAGGCGATCTACAAGACCGGCTGCTACGGCCGCAAGACCGGCTCCGGCTACATGGACTACAGCGGCCCCACGCCGGTGCCCAACCCCAAGGTCGTCGACGTGATCCGGGCCTACCTGCAGGAGCACCGCACCCCGCCGAAAAAGGCCAGCCGTCAGGAAATCGTCGATCTCATGCTGGCGGCCGGCATCAACGAGGCCGCCTTCATGATCGAAGAGGGGATCTGCGACCGGCCCCAGGACATGGACCTCGCCATGATCTACGGCACGGGGTTCCCGCCCTATCGCGGCGGCATCCTGCGCTACGCCGACCATTGGGGTCTGGCTAACGTCCACCGCCAGCTGCTGGAGCTCGAGCAGCGCTACGGGGCGCACTTTACGCCCGCCGCGCTGATCCGCGGCATGGCGGCGAGCGGGAAAACATTTTACAGGGACTAACACACCCATTCACCCTACCGAACCTGTTTTTCCAAAGGAGGATCGCATGAAAGAGGTCGTGATTGCAGGATATCTGAGGACGGCCCTGTCGCGCTCGCGGCCGAGCGAGCCGGCCCGGGACTGGTTCTGCCGGATGCGGGCCGACGAGCTGCTCGCCAAGCTGCTGCCTGAAGTGATCCAGCGCACGGGCATCAAGGCCGAGGAGGTCGACGATTTCCTGGTCGGTTGCGCCACGGCGGTGGGCGAGCAGTGGGCCTACGGCGGCCGGATCCCCATTTTCATGGCGAATCTGCCGCCCAGCATCCCGGCCAAGTTCGTCGACCAGCAGTGCGGCTCCTCCATGGCCGGGGTCCAGATCGGCTTCATGGAAATCGCCCAGGAGTTCGCCGACATTGTCCTGTGCGCCGGCTACGAGCACATGACCCGCGTGGCGATGGGCATGAGCAACGTGGAAAAAGGGCTTCTCGCTCCCAATATGACCCTGTTTCTCAACCCCGAGTATCAGCATTGGGACATCATGACCAGCATGAACATGGGGCTGACGGCGGAGAAACTGGCGGCGCAATCCAAGATCCCGCGGGAGGATATGGATCAATGGGGAGCGCGCTCGCACCAGTTGGCCGCGAAAGCCAGGAGCCAGGGCTTTTTCAAAGACGAGATCCTGCCGATCGAGGCGGTGCAGGCCGACGGCTCCGTGCTGCGGGTGGAAACCGATCAGGCCGTGCGCGACGACGCCACCTATGAGGGTCTGCGCGACCTTAATCCTGCTTTTAAGAAAAACGGCGTGATCACGCCCGGGAATTCGTCGCCGTTGAATGCCGGAGCGACGGCCATGATCCTGATGTCCAAGGAGGCGGCGAAGAAAAGGGGCATTAAACCCCTGGCGACCATCCGTTCGATCGGGTTCGCCGGGGTGGATCCCACCGTCATGGGCGCCGGTCCGGTCCCGGCCAGCCGCAAGGCGCTTGCCAAGGCCGGACTCAAACCGGCCGACATCGACTTCTGGGAAATCAACGAGGCCTTCAGCGTGGTCGCCTTGAACTGCATCAAAGAACTGTCCATCGATGCGGACAAAGTCAATGTGATGGGAGGAGGCATCGCCATCGGACACGCCCTGGGGGCTACCGGGGTGCGCCTGATCGGGACGCTGGCGCGGATCCTCAACCTCAAGGGCGGCCGTTACGGCTGCGCCAATGCTTGCGTGGGCGGCGGGCAGGGGGTGGCGACGATCATTGAAAAAGAAAGCTACGACTGGTAAAAAAAGACGTTGCCGTCTTTTTTTGTGGGATGAAATTGCGTTCCACCGACGACCCGCTCCCACGGTTTCGATGGTTGTCTCTATCTGTCCGAGGATCCTTTAGACAGCTGGGGGCATGGCAGAGGCGGTCTAAAAATCTTGGACAGCGGGGAGGGGCCGCTGCTACGGGACGCCGTTCGCGTTGGCGAGGGAGGCCGGCCGAGTCACATGTTCGCACCATTTTACGCGGCGATCGCTGACATTTCCACTACCATCGGAAAGCACCAGGATCGGCTCGGCCGGCCGGTCATCGGCGTATTGCCGGCCTATTTTCCGCTGGAGCTGATCCACGCCGCCGGCGGGTATCCGGTTCAGCTCTGGGGCGCGGGTGTTGCGATCGATCATGCCGAGGCCTATCTGCAACCCTATTGCTGCTCCGTTGCTCGTTCTGTGCTCGAGCTTGAAATGCGCGGAACCGCTGAACGGATCGAAGCCTATGTGTTCACCTCGCTTTGCGACACCCTGATCAATCTCAGCGAGCTTTATCGACGGCTTTTCGACAAGCCGATCCTGAATCTTTCCATTCCCGTGACGCGAAGCGCCGAAGGGTGGCGGGGCTTTCTCTCCCATACCGTCGAAAAGATCTTGAAGGGACTCGAAGGCATCACCGGCCGCCGGGTGTCGACCGCTGCCTTGAGGGAGTCCGCCAGACATTTCGGGCGCGTGCGCTCACTCCAGCGGGAGTTTTACCGTCTGCGTCGGGAAAAGCCGGGGCTGATCAAGAACGCCGATTTCCATGCCGTGCTCAAGGCCGGATTCTTCCTGCCGGTTGAAGCATACGGCCGGTTGCTTGAAAAAATGCTCGCCGAACTGAAGACCCTTCCGCCGCCGGCCGGCCGGCGGCCGCGGCTGGTTTTGAGCGGCATGGTGTTCGACCCGCTGGAGGCTCAGGGGCTTTTCGACGCCGTCGGCGCCGATGTCGTTGACGACGATTTTGCTAGCGGCTGGCGCTCCGCTTCGAGAGATACCCTGCGGGTGGATGATCTGGTCGCAGGCATCGCAGAACACCTGTTCGGCGGTGCTCCCTGCTGCTGCATCCACGACCCGGACAAGGACCGCCATGGCTATCTGGTGAAGAAGATCAAGGAGGCGGGCGCGGACGGAGTGGTTTTCTGGTACGTCAAGTTTTGTGAGCCGGACGCCTTTGACCGGCCTCAGCTGCTGGCGCGGCTCCGGCAGGAAGGCATCCCCGCCACCGTGCTGGAGTTGGATCTGTCGATGAAAAGCCTCGAGTCGATCCGGACCCGCATCCAGGCCTTTTGCGAGATGATCGGAGGGATGGAGCTTTGACCCGGCTCGGCGCCTACAAGAAGATGAAAGAGCTGATGACGCTCTATTATATCGAGGCCAAGACCGTTGCGGACAAGCCCATCGCCTGGCTCACCAGCGGCGCGCCGGTGGAATTCGTCTATGCCATGGGAGCCATTCCGGTCTATCCGGAGAACTACGCCGCCATGTGCGCCGCCGGGCATCAATCGGTCGCGCTCATGGAGGCGGCTGAGGCGGCCGGATTTTCGCAGGACATCTGTGCTTACGCCCGCACCGATATCGGCCAGGATCTGCTGCGCGGGGGGCCGGCCGGGGGACTGCCGCCGCCGCATTTCCTGGTGTGCTCCACCAATATTTGCAAGACCGTGATCAAATGGTACGAGGTGGTCGCCCGAAAATATCGGGTGCCGCTGTTCGTGGTTGACACCCCTTTCCTGCACGAGGGGCTGACAGCGGAGCTGGTTGAGTACGTCGTTGCCCAGTTCCGGCAGCTGGAACGGTTTCTGGAGAATATTCTGAAGAAGCCGTTTGACCGGGACCGCCTGGTCGAAGTGATCCGTCTGAGCCGGAAGGCCAGCGGCCTGTGGAAACAAATCCTCGACCTGGGCCGGACCGTCCCGGCGCCGTTTACCTGTCTGGACGCCTTCATTCACATCGCGCCGATCGTGACGCTGCGCGGCACTCCGGCGTGCGTGGACTACTACCAGCTGCTCTACGCAGAGGTGTCCGGACGGGCTGAGAATAAAATCGGCTCGGTGCCTGAGGAGCGCTACCGCGTGCTCTGGGACAACCTGCCGATCTGGTTCAAGATGCGTCCGTTCGAGAAATTCTTCGACGAACGGCGCTGCGCCCTGGTGGCCGCCACTTACGCCAACAGCTGGGGCGGTCTGGAGGATTTCGCCGGCATCCGGGCGGCCGATGCCTATGAGGCGTTGGCGGGCTCTTATCTCAACATTTACATCAACTACGGCTTTGAGCAGCGCATCCGCTACCTCGCGCGGCTGATCGACGAGTTCCGCCTGACTGGCTTCATCATGCATTCCAACCGCTCGTGCAAACCGTATTCCGTTGGAATGTACCGTCTGAAGGAGGAACTCTCGCGGCTGACCGGAAAGCCCGGCGTGGTCATCGAGGCCGATCAGAACGATCCGCGGGTGTTTGCGGACGCCCAGGTGGAGACGCGCCTGGAGACGTTTATCGAATCGATGGCACCCGCCGCCTGATCTTGGCGCCATCGGGTTCACCTGCGCCGGCAGATTCCGCATCGAGGTGCGCCTGGCCCTCGCCGCGCGGTCAGGCCCAGCCCAAGGACGCGATGGAAGGCGGCGTTCGCGAGCCAAGCATTTCCCTCTGATACCCATGTCTGATTTCAAGGAATACGACCAATACGACGGCCTCGGTCTGGCGGAATTGATTCGCACGCATCAAGTATCCGCCGCCGAGATGTGCGAAGCGGCGGTGAGGCGCATCGAGCGGTTCAATCCCAGGCTCAATGCGGTGGTGACACCCCTGTTCGAGTTCGCCCGCCGGTCCATCGCCCGGGGGCTGCCGGCGGGAGCTTTTCAGGGAGTTCCTTTCCTGCTCAAAGACCTGCTGTCTGCACTGGCCGGCGCGCCGCTCTCCTTCGGCTGCCGGGCGCTCAAGGATTTCGTGCCGGACCATGACAGCGAGCTGGTGCGCCGATACAAGCAGGCCGGCCTCGTGATCCTGGGCAAGACCAACACCCCCGAATTCGGGCTTGTGGCCTACACCGAACCGCAGCTTTTCGGGCCGACCCGCAATCCATGGGACCTTTCCCGCACGCCGGGCGGCTCGAGCGGTGGAGCGGCAGCCGCCGTGGCCGCCGGCATGGTGCCCTTGGCGGGGGCTGGGGACGGCGGGGGATCGATCCGGATCCCGGCCGCCTACTGCGGACTTTTCGGTCTGAAGCCTTCGCGCGGAAGAATCCCCACGGGGCCCGACTTCGGCGAACTGTGGCAGGGGGCCGTGGTCGAACACGTCATCACCCGGACGGTACGCGACAGCGCTGCGATGCTGGATTCCATATGGGGTGCGGACGTCGGGGCCCCTTTTATCGTCGCAGCTCCCGAGCGGCCTTATCTTGAAGAAACCCGGCGCGAGCCGCCGCGCTTGCGGATTGCCTTCAACTCGCGCTCGCCGATCGGAACGCCGGTTCATCCGGAGAACGAGAAGGCCGTGCTGCAAACGGCGTTGACGCTTCAGAAACTGGGCCATGATGTCGAGGAGGCCTGCCCGGATCTTGACGGAAAGGCCCTGGCCCGCACCTATTTGAGCATGCTCTACGGCGAGGTGGCGGCGGATCTCAAGGACCTGGGTCTGGTTCTGGGAAGGCCGGCGCGGCCGCAAGACGTGGAAACGGGGACCTGGACCCTTGGCCTGCTCGGCCGCTGCGAGTCGGCGGCCGCCATGGCCGGGGCGCGGCGCCAATGGGGCCGGGCGGCGCGCACGATGGGCCGGTTTCACGAAACATACGATCTGTACCTGACGCCGAGTACGGCCCAGCCTCCCGCCCCGATCGGCGAGCTTCAACCGAAACCCTATGAGATCTGCGCAATGAAGGTTGTCAACCGGCTGGATCTCGGCCGTCTGCTGCGGCGCAGCGGCGTCATTGACGGGATCGCCATGCAGAACTTGGCGCGCACCCCGTTCACCCAGCTGGCCAATTTCACCGGCCAGCCGGCGATGTCCGTGCCGCTGCACTGGACGCGCGAGGGGCTGCCCTGCGGGGTTCATTTCATGGCCCGCATCGGCGATGAAGGGACGCTTTTGCGCTTAGCGGCCCAATTGGAAAAAGCGAGCCCTTGGTTCCACCGCCGCCCGGCCATCGGTTGACGTGCAACCTGCTTCCGGTTGAAGGGAAGTTTCAAGAGTAGGCTTCAGGAAAAACGGATCGATGATGCCGCCTCGGTTCTTTCAGGCAGGCGCGCCGACAACAGCATGGTCAGAAGCGGCACGATCGGCAGCCAGGCCAGCACCGTCTTGAGGGAATAGACGTCCGCCAAGCTGCCGATGACCGGGCTCAATACGCCGCCGATGCCGAGCGAAAGGCCCATCATCAGGCTGGAGACCATCGACCGGCCCCTGGGCGCGAGCTGCTGCGCCAGCGCCACTCCGAGCGGCAGGGTCGCCAGCGAGAAGAAGCCGGATAGAAACGCGCACGGATAGACCCACCCGCCGCGCAAATGCAGCGAGAGCAGCAGGGCAGGGGCGGTCAGCAGATGGCTCAGAATGAAGATCGGCCGGTAGCGGGTGCGGTCGGCCAGGCTGCCGGCCACCAACCCGCTGAATGCCCCGGCGAGAGTGAACAGCGCGGTCACCACGCCGATCGATACCAGCGAGTATCCCTCGCGGGCGTAGAGCAACGGAAAAAAGGTGATGAAGGCCTGACTGACGAAGGCGCGCAGCACCATCACCATCCACAGCAGCGCAATCGGCTTCCAGACGCCGCCCAGCGCTTCCCTCAATGAGCCGATGAACCCGTGCGCGGCCAGGCCTTCGCCCTGCGGCAGCGGCACCAGTTTGAACAGCAGCGCCAGCAGCGGCAGGCCGATGAGCACGGACAAGAGCGTGCCACGGGGGCCGTAGGCAGCCACGAGGGCCGTGATGATGATCGGTCCGACGCCGAAGGCCAGGGTACCCCCGGCATTGAAGATGGACATGCAGAAGCTGAAGTGCCGGCCGGCGTAGGAAGCGATCATGCCGGCCACCGGTGGGTGGAACATGGACTGGCCGATCGAGCCCAGGCTGACGAAAAGGATCAGGACCAGGAAGCTCGGCGCCACCCCCACCAGCGGGATGAAGATCAGCGAAAGGATCGGCCCGCCGAGAATGAAGAGACGCGTGCGGTAGTGGTCGGCAAAGTAGCCCGACACCGGCTGGACGATGAACATCAGAAAGCGGTTGATGCCGGCCAGGAGACCGACCTCGGCCAGGGTGAGGGCGAAGCGGTCTGCGAAGACCGGCAGCAGCGGGCTGACGAAAGAGCCGTACAGATCGCCGGTGAAGTGCACCAGCCACAGGGCGAAAATCACGCGGGTGTTGGCCTTGGTCGGATCCGACGCAAGGCAGGTGGTTCGATAATCCGCCATCACGCAAAAAAAAACCCCAGTCAAACCGACTGGAGCGAAAGGTTAATTTGGTCGGGACGAGTGGATTTGAACCACCGACCCCAGCGTCCCGAACGCTGTGCTCTACCAGGCTGAGCCACGTCCCGACTGAAGTTGTTTTTCTATTCCAAACCAGCCTTGCTGTCAACCCCATACCAGACCCGATCGGCGAAGTGCGGTTAACGCCGCTGGGTCCGCGATGGTTTTGTTTTCGATCGGGCCGCCTGGCGCTTGCGGACATAGGGGTTGCGCAGGACGATGGTCTGGTCGCGATCCGGCCCCACGGAGACGATGTCGATCGGCGCGCCGGTCAGCTCCTCGATGCGCCGGAGGTAGCTCTTCACGTTTTTCGGCAGCCGGCTGAAGCGCTTGATCGCGGAAATGGTCTCCGACCAACCCGGCAGGGTCTCGTATACCGGCCGGCATTCTTCCAGTACCTTCAGGCTGGCCGGAACGACATCGAGGATCTGTCCGCGGTAGTCGTATCCGGTGCAGATCTTGAGCGACTCGAGCCCGTCCAGAACGTCCAGCTTGGTGATGGCCAGGCTGGTGACGCCGTTCAAGCGCACGGCGTTTCTGAGGATCACCGCGTCCAGCCAGCCGCAGCGCCGGCGCCGGCCGGTGGTGGATCCGAACTCCGCGCCCTTCTCCTGCAAATGGTTGCCGATCGCATCCGTCAACTCGGTGGGGAAGGGGCCCTTGCCGACGCGCGTCGTGTAGGCTTTCACGATGCCGATGATATCGGTGATCCTCTTGGGTCCGAGGCCGGTGCCGCAGCAGGCGTTGGCCGCCAGCGTGTTGGATGAGGTCACATACGGATAGGTGCCGTGGTCGATGTCCAGGTGGGTCCCCTGGGAACCCTCGAAGAGCAGGTGGCGCCTGCGCTTGACCGCCGCAGCGACGACGACCGACACGTTGGCGACATAGGGCGCCAGACGATCGGCGTATTCGCGGTACGGGCCGATGATGCTATCGGCATCGATCGGCTGAGCGTTGAAATAGTTCTGAAGATAGAAGTTCTTCTCCTCCAGGATTTCGCGCACCATGCGGTCGAAGGTCTCAGGTTCCAGCAGCTCGACGAAGCGGATACCCCGCCGGGCCACCTTGTCCTCGTAGGCCGGCCCGATGCCGCGGCCGGTAGTGCCGATTTGTTGCGCGCCTTTTTTTTCTTCGCGCGCCAAGTCGATTTTCTGATGGTAGGGCATGATCAGCTGCGCGATTTCGCTGATCTTGATGCGGTCCGGGCCGGTGGCGATTCCCTTCCCGGCCAGAAAATCCATCTCTTTGAGCAGTACGGCGGGGTCCACCACCATGCCGTTTCCAAGCACGCAGACCTTGTTCTGCAGGATTCCCGAGGGCACCAGATGGTTGATGAATTTCTCGCCCCTGATCACCATGGTGTGGCCGGCGTTGTTGCCGCCCTGGAAGCGCACCACGACGTCGGCGTGCTCCGCCAAGAGGTCCACGATCTTGCCTTTGCCCTCATCCCCCCACTGGGTTCCGATGACCACGACGCCTAGCCACGCTCAGTCTCCTCGCTGTGATGGTTGCGCTAAATCCTTTTGGAGCGGAAAAAAGCCTGCATCAGCTCGCGGCATTCTTCTTCGCACACGCCGGCAATCACCTCAAGCTGGTGGTTCAGCCGCGGGTCCGCCGCCACGTTGTATAGCGAACCGGATCCGCCCCACTTGGGGTCCAAGGCGCCGAAAACCAGGCGGCCGACACGCGCATGCACCAGGGCTCCGGCGCACATGACACAGGGTTCGACCGTAACATACAAGGTGGTGTTTAACAACCGGTAATTTAGGAGTTTTCCGGCCGCGGCGCGCAGCGTCAGAATTTCGGCGTGAGCCGTCGGGTCTTGATCGATAATGGTCCGATTGTGCGCCGCCGCGAGCAGCTCCCCGGACTCGGCCACGAGCACGGCTCCCACCGGAACCTCATCGATCCGGCCGGCCCGGCGGGCTTCTTCCAGGGCCATCCTCATGTAAACGGCATGGGGCTGCAATTCGATTTGGCCTCTCCCTCGGCCAGGGTTTCGGCGGCCGGCTGGCGCAATTGATGGTTACCCGATAACTGCCTCTTTTTCAAACGGTTTAACGCAGGAGCGCCGGTTTCTCCAATTGTATTGACCTGCCGGGGGCTATGGAGTAGTGGGGCTTTCATGCAGTCATGCGGCAGAAGGGGGTGGAGCCGGCTTTTCGCGGACGAAAAGGCGGATAGAAGTTTCCTGGAGGACTAGTCAAACCGAAGAAAGGAGGCATCGCCATGAGGAGCCTGATTTTCATCGGCATGATTCTGACACTGGGTGCGGTCTACTTGAGCGTCGGTGGTTCCGCGGCGTCCGCCCAAACAAAACTAGCTGTAATCGTTGTCGATCTTCAAGGCGACTTTACCAAGCTCAAGAAAGGCGCCCTCGCCGTCGACGGCACGGACCAGGCCTATCTGGAGAAGGTTGCGGCCGCTACGGACGCCTTGCGCAAGAAAGGATACCTCATCTTCGCCACCCAGGACTGGCATCCGGCGGATCACGTTTCATTCTATACCAACCATAAAGATAAAAAGGCGTTCGAGGTAATTGACGTGGCCGGAAAGAAGCAGATCCTTTGGCCGCCGCATTGCGTGCAGAAAACGGAGAACGCCAAAGTGCTGCTGGATAGCAAGGTGTTTGTCGCCGTCGTGCAAAAGGGCAAGGACAAGAAATACGACAGCTATTCCGGGTTCCAGGACGACGGCGGCGCCAAGACGGAAATGGACCAGCTCCTGAAGAAAAACGGCATCAAGGAGCTCATCGTCTACGGCCTGGCCACGGACTATTGCGTCAAGGCGACCGCCTTGGACGCAGTCAAGGCCGGATACAAGGTGACGGTGATCGAAGGCTTGAGCAGAGGAGTGGCGCCGGATACGACGGCCAAGGCTCTGGATGAAATGAAACAGATGGGGATCATGATAACGCCCCAGATCGATAGCTGATCCCCATCCAGACCAAAGAAGGAGGAGCGCCGGCGCTAATCCTCTACCCGAAGAACCGATTGACACACAGCGTGCTTTCGGCTAATAAACGCAGACGTATTTCATCCAGACGCGCCCGTAGCTCAGCCCGGATAGAGCGCCGGACTACGAATCCGTAGGTCGCAAGTTCGAATCTTGCCGGGCGCACCAGTTAAATCAAGGGGTTACAGATTTCGGTCTGTAGCCCCTTTTGCGTTTGTGCGGGAATCGGTGTGGAAATTTTCGAAAAAAATTCCTTCTCCTGCTTGTTCTATGCTTCTACCATCATCTCCCGGCAAAGCCTACAGCCTGATGCAATAAACGAGATGCGACCTTCAGGCGTTCATTAATAAATAGTGTCCATCCACGGGAATAACTAGCTGAATTGCATAAAAAAAGCGCATTTTGCAGTGGACTTTCTTTGCTTCTGATAGTATAACGAAAGTGTCCAAGCAATCGAAAGTACTATCAAAATGAAGAAAGGGGCCACCACAAAATGCGCGAAAAGAGCAAAAAACAACTGCCGCTGATGCACCTCAGCTCCGATCACCCTCAAGCCCGGGAGCTGGAGCGTATCAGCCGCATTCTCGATGCCGAAGCTACCACAGCCGATTGGGTTCATCAAGACCTTTGCCGGGGCCAGGAGCTGCGTGATACCGGCGCCAATGGGATGAGCGCCGAGCAGGTCCTGCGCGCGGCCATCGTCAAGCAGATGTTTGGCTACAGCTACGAGCTGCTGCCGTTTCACCTGGCGGACTCCATCTCGCTGCGCGCCTTCTGCCGCATCGGGATTGCTGAGAAGGGCTTCAAGAAATCCGCCATTGCGAAGAACATCAAGCGAATATCGCCAACCACCTGGGAGCAGATCAACCGGAGCTTGGTGGGTTACGGTAAAGAGGAGAAGATCGAAAAGGGTCGACAGGCGCGCTTCGACTGCACGGTGGTGGAGAGCAACATCCATCCGCCCAGCGACTCGACTCTGCTCTTTGACAGTGTGCGGGTGTTGGCCCGGATTCTGGATGCGCTGCGGGAGTACGGGGTGCCTGTTTGGTTTACCGATCATAGCCGTCGTGCCAAGCGGCGCTTGCTGGCCGTACAGTATGCCAAGAAAGAGGGGCAGCGCACGGCGGCCTACCGGGACATGCTCAAGCTGGCGCGCAAAACCGTGGGCTATGCCACCGCGGCGATCCCGCTGGCAAAGAGCAACGCAGGCATTGAGGGCCTGGCCTTGGGGGCCGAGCTGGAGCGCTATGTCGGTCTTAGCCGCAACGTGATCGAGCAGACCGAGCGCCGGGTGCTCAAGGGCGAGAGGGTCCCGGCGGCGGAGAAGATCGTTTCGATTTTCGAGCCCCACACCGACATCATCGTCAAAGACCGCCGGGACACCTACTATGGCCACAAGGTGTGTCTTTGTGTGGGGGCCTCCAACCTGATTACCGACTGCCTGATCACCGATGGCAATCCGGCCGATACCGAGCTGACGCTCACGATGCTGGATCGCCAGCGGGAGATTTATGGACGCTACCCCCTGAAAGTGGCGCTGGATGGCGGGTTTGCTTCCAAGGCCAACCTGGCCGCCGCCAAGCAGCGTCAGATCAAAGATGTGTGTTTTGCCAAAAAGCGCGGACTGGAAGTGGAGCAGATGTGCCGCAGTCAGTGGGTTTACAACCGCCTGCGGCGCTTCCGGGCCGGGGTGGAATCGGTCATCTCCTGGATCAAGCGTTCTCTGGGCTTTGACCGTTGCACCTGGAAGGGACAGCGCTCGTTTGAAAGCTATGTATGGCTGTCGACAGTCACCGCCAACCTCATTACGTTGGCTAGGGCCAAAGCGGTATAAAGCATATCTGGAATGAAGAATTTCGTGTTTCAAAAGGTGAGCCTTATCCTGACATAGCCGAAACTGAACCAAATTTGCTCTCACCGCCTATCTGACATCGAACCGGCTGGGTGCGACGCAACAACATGCGTTTTTTGTCTGGCCGGGCAACTCAAAAATGCCGGTTTATGGATGAACACTAAATAGGGGCGCCGGTTACACACTTTAAGGTTTGATTCATTTAGACGACCATGATAATTTAAAAATTAAAACTACCGGGATGCCGCAATTTTTCCGGCGCACCTCACTGAAGCCGCGTTGATTTCCAGGAAATATCACGCAGCTGAGGTAGCTCGGTACATCGGGGGCTTTACGGGGGATTCAGGGGAACTATCAATGTTTCCGTTATCTTGCCCGCCGCGTTTTTCTTGACTTACCTTATGCTTGATGTACGATTGAATGGAGACGATTGGCTAAAAGCAAGCATGGAGAGCACGGAAATGAAAGATGAGCAGTTTCTAGAACGGATTGTTCTTAACCCCAAGGTGATGGTCGGTAAGCCGACAATTAGGGGAACTCGGTTGACGGTTGAGTATATATTGAACTTGTTAGCTCACGGGACAACGGCTGAAGAGATCCTTGTCGAATATGAGGGGCTGACGCAAGAGGACATTCAAGCCTGTCTTTTATTTGCTACGCGTTCGCTTGAAAACACGACTTTCATGCCGCTTGCTGAGACAGCCTAATGCGATTTCTTGTAGATGAAAGCACAGGGCCTAAAGTCGCTCGTTGGCTTCGTGAACAGGGTCACGTTGTCTTTTCGGTTTATGAGCAATCTCGAGGAATCACCGATGACGAAGTGATACAGAAAGCATGTCATCAAGACTGGATCTTGATCACAAATGATAAGGATTTCGGTAATAAGGTTTTCAGAGAGAACCATCCACATAGAGGGGTTGTATTGCTGCGACTCTCTGATGAGCGGTCAGCAGCCAAGATCGAAACGTTGAGAAAGCTATTATCGAATTATTCCGATCGGCTGACAAGCGCTTTTGTGGTCGTCACTGAAAATAAAATCCGTTTTGCATCACGGCGCTGATTTAGAGAAAGGATAAGCCGGGGGCTTTTCGAATTTTCTGGTTTACAAGGGCGTGGTTCCATATACAGCGCTTGGTAAAGAACGAGGATTGAATCGATAAGCGAGACGCGCCCACCACCTTCCTCGTAACCCCAATAGCCTATGTTTTTGGAGCATTAAAGCGTGATGACCAATAACTTGTCTTGGCCGTCCGCTTGGTATTAATACATAAAAGCATAGACGTCCCTTTCCCAGTAAAAGCATAGACGTCCCCTTCCCAGCCCAAGTTCGAATCTTGCCGGGCGCACCAGTCAAATCAAGGGGTTACAGATTTCGGTCTGTAGCCCCTTTTGCGTTTGTGTAGAATTTGTGTGTGAAAATAAACAATAAAAGCAAATCTGAAAGAAAAAACTTGACTTTTTTAACCGATTCGGGCAGTTAAATTATCGGTTCAGGATGCGTGTGTATTTTTAGGGGCTTCCCTTGAATTCCAACGGCAGCCTTGAAGCCCCTTGCAGTTCACTTCTCCACCCTCTGCGGATTTCCGGTCATTCATTAAAACGGCTCTAACTGAAGCACGCAAATCACCACTTCCTGGGCCCAGTTTTTCTCAACTGATATAGACAGTTTTTTTACTCAGCCTCTGGTCGCATTTTTTAAACCTGGGTTTTGGCACTCTCATCCTCTTCAAGAGTCGGTTAAACGCGTTGCAATAGTCTTTTCCCTTTTCCATCTAAGGTGAAGAATATGGATGCGGGAAAGATTAAAGCCTGCATGGTTTCCCTTTCGGGCTCCCCCAGTGCACTCGAAAATCTGAAACGAGTTATTTCATCCTGTGTGCATCCACCGCTTATCCTGTCCGCGGTATTTCCAGCGGTTCCAGATCCACAGAAAATCAAAGAGAGATTGGAAGCTATAGAGCGGCTGAAGCCGCAGTTGATTTTTATCGTGCTCTCATCCGGCCAATATGAGCAGGCCGAATTTTTTGTAAATTCATTGCAGGAAGAAGGCCTCAAAGCGTTCACCCTGGCCTTTCTGGAGGATCCTACCTCCGAAATCATGATCGATCTGTTGAAACTCGGAATTGCCGATGTGATTTCCCCTCCGTATACCCCGGAAAATCTGTTTCCACGGATTTGGCGGATTTTAAACTGCAACAGGGATCCTGATGAGAAACTTCATAGCAGCCTGAAAGAAAAACTTGGCCTGCGGAAGTTGATCGGCAGAAACGCCGCGTTTCTGGCCGAAGTAAACAAAATTCCCCTGATCGCCCGCTGCGACGCCAATGTTCTGATTGCCGGGGAGACCGGCACCGGCAAAGAAATTTTCGCCCGAAGCATCCACTACCTCGGCCGCCGGGCCGTATATCCTTTCATTGCCGTCAGCTGCGGAGCGATCCCGTCTGACCTGTTTGAAAACGAGCTTTTCGGCCATGAACGCGGTGCATATACAGGTGCAATGACGGCCGAGACAGGATTGATCCAGGAAGCTGAAAGAGGCACCCTGTTCCTTGACGATATCGATTGCATTCCAGCCAAAGCGCAGATGAAGGTGCTGCGTTTTCTCCAGGAAAAGGAATTCAGGCCTCTGGGATCTGCCCGGACACAGCGTTCGGATTCGCGCATCATCGCATCCACCAACGCGGAATTGGCCGAGGCGGTTTCGCAGGATGTATTCCGCAGAGATCTTTTTTACCGGTTGAATGTCATCGCTGTCACTCTGCCCCCCTTGAGGGATCGCATAGAGGATATCCCTTTATTGGCCCGACATTTCTTAGCAAAATACAGCGAGGAATTAGATAGGCAGATCAAAGATATCAGCCCAGGCGCCCTGCAAAAAATGTTGAACTATGATTGGCCGGGGAACGTCCGCGAATTGGAAAACATCGTCGAACGTGCGGTGGTTTTCTCCACCCGGACTCTAATTGATGCCGAGGACATTTGCCTGCCTGAAAGTGAACCCTGCCCTGAGGTAAAAACTTTTAAGGAAGCTAAATCTCAAGCCGTGACCCAGTTCGAAAAGAAATATATCCAAGCTCTCTTGTCCACCCATCAAGGGAACATTTCTCAATCAGCTAAGGCTGCCCAGAAAGACCGCCGCGCTTTTTGGGAGCTGATCCGGAAGCACAGAATCGATCCACGCAATTACAAAGCCTCCTCTGGATAGATAGGACATTCTTATGCTTGAACGCGGACAATTTTATCCTACCTGCCACTAGCACACCTTTATTCCTGTATTTCAACTTATTCTTTAAGGCTTTATCAAAACTTATCCAAGCCTTCTTTTCTGATAATCCTACGTCAGACAGCTTCCTTCATCAGGATAAAAATAGCCGGGATCTTTTCCTGGGTGCGGTATCGGGTACTGCAGCTAAATATCGAATAGCTGTTGGAACTTGTTGATTTCAAAATTTTTATGGCCTTCCAAATATGAATAGCTGTTGCTTTCAAAGTTTGTGGCATGCGGCCTGCACAACGAGGTAAAACTTAGGTCTGCCCATGGCCCAGCAAGACAATATTTCAGGACAGATTTTGAACTACCTTTTACAACATCCCGACGCAAGCGATACGCTGAAAGGGATAACCGAGTGGTGGCTTATGAGTCAGAGAATCAGATACGAAATGGAGAAGGTCAAAGCCGCGGTGTTTAAGCTTGTTGAGGAGGGGCGGGTTATTGAAATCCATGAGAAAAACTCAACCATACGCTACAAGCTGAATCCCAAGAAACGCAAGGAGGTCAAATCTTAGATCTTTCAATACTTCCGAACTGATTCAGAAGGCAGAAATTAATTAAGAAATTTGGCGAAAAAAGAAGTATGCAGAGAAAGGAGGTTGTACGATGCCAGTAACACCGACCTATCCAGGCGTTTATATCGAGGAGTTACCCAGCGGGGTGCGCACCATTACGGGGGTTGCAACTTCAATCACCGCTTTTATCGGCCGTTCCCAACGCGGACCGACGGATGATGCAATAACGATCAACAGCTTCTCTGACTTTGAGCGAATTTTTGGAGGCTTGTGGTTGGAGAGCACTTTAGGCTATGCCGTGCGCGATTTTTATCTGAACGGGGGTAGCCAAGCCATCATCGTACGCCTCTATCATCCAAAGTTCTCAACGAAAGCGGAGCGAGATAAAGCGCTTAAAGCCGCTACTGACACAGCTAATGCGGCGGCCGGTGCAGACGCTGCTGCCGCGGCTGCGGCGGCAAAGGCTAAGGCGGATACCTTTTTGACAGAGCCTGAGAAGAGCGCCGCCAAGGTTGTAGCCGATGCGGCAAATCAAGCAGCAGGTGTCGTAGGCGCGACTGTTCCGGACGTAAAAAAAGCCGCTGACGGAGCAGCGTTAAAGGCCGCACCGATCAACAAAGCCACGCTGGCCGTCAACGGACTCAATCTCGAAGCCAAATATGAAGGCGCATGGGGGAACGCTTTACGTGCGCGTATCGATCACGACGTCAAGGGTCCGGACGCGGCGAACCTGTTCAACCTGTCAGTGCGAGATGGCGTGACAGGGCAGGTTGAGGTATTCCGCAATGTGTCGGTAGTTCCTGGGCACGTACGTCAAGTGGACAATGTGCTTAAGAACGAATCCCGGCTGGTACAAATGACCGGCGCTTTGCCTGGAACGAAACCCGCCAAGCATCCGGACCCCGATAAGACCAAAAATGAAAGCGATGTGTGGGCAGACAACGCAATAGCCACTAACACCAAAGTGCTGGAAGCCGACCAAGCCTCCGATGGGGGGTATCTCGATGTCAACGACTTTATGGGGCCAGGCAAGGAAGACAAAAAGGAGGGCCTCTACGCGCTCAAGAAAGCCGACCTTTTCAATATTCTATGTATTCCGCCCTATTTGCAAACTGGCGATGTAGATTATGCCACACTGATCGGGGCAGCTGCCGTTTATTGCGAACAGCGGCGCGCCATGCTGCTGGTCGACCCGCCTACATCGTGGATCGACAAAGACAGTGCAAGGAATGGTGTCTCCAATATCGGCACCAGCAGCAAAAACGCTGCTTTGTTCTTCCCTCGTCTGAGACAACCCAATCAGTTGCGCGATAATCAAATGGAAGATTTCGTGCCAAGCGGCGCAATCTCCGGCATTTTTGCGCGCACAGATACCACACGCGGTGTTTGGAAAGCCCCAGCTGGACTTGACGCTACGTTGGTCGGCGTGCCGCAGTTGAAAGTCTCGCTCACCGACGCGGAAAACGGTGAGCTTAATCCGCTTGGAGTCAACTGCCTGAGGGTTATGCCGCCGGCAGGACGCATCATTTGGGGTTCTCGCACTCTTCAGGGGGATGACCGTCTCGCATCTGAGTGGAAATACATCCCCGTGCGACGTACGGCTCTGTTTATTGAGGAGAGCCTATACCGCGGCACCCAGTGGGTGGTTTTCGAGCCGAACGACGAGCCGCTTTGGGCTCAAATTCGGCTAAATATCGGTGCTTTCATGCACGGGCTTTTTCGTCAGGGCGCTTTCCAGGGCAAAACGCCGCGTGACGCGTATTTTGTAAAGTGCGACAAAGAAACCACCCCCCAGGACGACATCAACAAAGGGATCGTGAATATTGTCGTGGGCTTTGCCCCGCTCAAACCCGCGGAGTTTGTAATCATCAAGATTCAGCAGATCGCCGGACAGATCGAGGCATAAGGAGGAAAGCATGGCTCAATTCAGTGTGAATGCGCAGCGTTTTGATCCATATAAGAATTTCAAATTTCGCGTCAAATGGGACGGCAAATACGTAGCCGGCGTGAGCAAGGTCGGCGCTCTCAAGCGTTCGACAGAGGTGGTCGAGCATCGCGAGGGTGGAGACCCCAGCAGCAGCCGTAAATCGCCCGGCCGGACCAAGTATGAAGCCATCACTCTTGAACGGGGAGTGACCCACGACAAAGAGTTCGAGCAGTGGGCGAACAAGGTATGGAATTACGGATCCGGACTCGGCGCTGAGGTCTCGCTCAAGGATTTCCGCAAGGAGATCATCATCGAGATGTACAACGAGGCCGGCCAGCTCGCCATTGCCTATAAAGTATATCGTTGCTGGGTATCCGAGTTCCAGGCCCAGCCCGATCTAGATGCCAATGCCAACGCCGTCGCCATCCAAACGCTCAAGCTGGAAACCGAAGGATGGGAACGCGACTACGAGGTGTCCGAGCCGGCTGAGGAGACATTTACGGAGCCCCAATAAGCCATGCGCCCGCTATCGGCATCTGAACTGCTGAGGGTCTGGGAGCAGGGTCAAGGCAAGCCATCCTATCGAAAGGCGATGCTGATTCTGGCCGCTGCCTGCTCAGAAGAATCTACGGAAGAGTTGGCGGAACTGAGCATCGGCAGCCGTGACTCTCGGCTGTTGACGCTGCGAGAATGGACCTTCGGGCCGGAATTGACAAGCCTCACAGTTTGTCCGGCATGCAGTGAGAAGCTGGAATCCAGCTTAAACGTGGCCGACATTCGCTCCTCTACGCCCGAGCCAAGGAACCAGCTGCTACATCTTGAGTTGGACGGTTATTCGATCGATTTTCGCCTTCCAAACACAGGCGATCTCATGGAGGCAGGCCGGAGTTCAGACCTTAAACAAATTCAAAGGAAGCTGGCGAAACGCTGCGTGCACGAAATACGCTGCCTGGATGAAAAGCTGACCGTCGAGCATCTGCCGTCCCATGTGGTCGAGCTATTGGCCATGAAGATGACAGAGGCAGACCCGCAGGCTGATACCCAACTGTCGCTTTCCTGTCCTGTCTGCGGGCATAGCTGGCAAACCTTGTTCGATATCGTTTCTTATTTCTGGAGCGAGATTCAGGCCTGGGCGGTTCGAATATTAAGAGAGGTTCACCTTCTTGCGTCTGCCTATGGATGGTGTGAGGCGGACATTCTGGCGATGAGCCCGCTGCGGCGGCACCTTTACTTGGGGATGGTTGGGCCATGAACGATTTCTTTTTTCATCTGGCCGCGCGTAGCTTTGATCATGCCGGGGAAATTGAGCTGGTACGTCCGCGCCTGCCGTCGTTTTTCGAGTTCGCACCCGAAAAGCCGCACGATTTTGCAGAGATATTCACCGGTTCGGAACGCAACGAGGTATTTGAGAACAGCAAGGAGAGCAGTCTGCGATCAACGGATAGTAGGGCACCGGTGCAGGTAAATCTCGATTTTGAGAGCCGCAAAGATCCGTATGGGAGATCAGTCCGGTTGCCGGAAGATGGCGTGAGGACGCCTTTCTACCCGGTCGGTGCAATCACATCAATCGAAGATCAGGCTGCTCCCATTGAAAGTGATCCTCTTGTTCAAACCCAGGCGCAGTTTGAGTCGCTCGGCGATGACCCAGTTCAATCCAGTCAGAAAGCTTCGGAACTCTCGATTTCCCCATCACCGCTGCGATTTGAACCGCCGGGGCGGTTGGCGGAGCAGCTGAGACCCTCACCTATATCGGTCTCTCCAAATGAGGAGCCTGGGCAATATGAAGATTCCGGAGCGGTTCGGCAACTACTGACAGAAAGGCCTGAGGACCCTCCAAAACAGGGGGCTGTAACCCCAGTGTTGGTCGAAAAGGTTCGACTGATTGAGCCCATCCAGGGAAAGGTCGATCTCGAATTAACTCCGTTGTCGTCTGCGCCTGATACAGGGTCAGGACAAGACGAAAAACCTAGTGGGGTTCGGCAACAACTAACACAAGGAACTGAAAAACTCCCAAAACAGGCGGCCGTAACACAGGTGTTGGTTGATAAGGTTCGACGGATTGAGCCTAATCAGCGGATATTCGATCTGCAATTGCCACCCGGGAAAAAAGAGGATGAAAACCGTCAGCTTGGAATAGGGCGTTCCGTGTTCCAACCCATAGGGGCGGTCTTCCACCCAAGAAAAGAGACGGCAATGCGAGGGGCCGCCTCTCAACCGGAGCCGACCATCAACGTGACCATCGGGCGCATCGAGGTGCGAGCCGTCACCGCCAGCAAGGTGGAAAAACGAAAGGCAGCACCCAGCTCGATGAGCCTGGATGAATATCTCGCCCGGCGCACAGGAGGGCGTTCATGAGCAACTCGTTGGCCATAGCTACGGTAACGGCGGCGCTGGCTCAAATCGTCTGGTCGGCCATTCAGGGGGCCGTTACCGGCTCCGATGTCATCATCGGCCGCCCTGAAAACCCACCGGCCGGAGACGCGCTGCCGCGGGTCCGCCTTTACCTTTACCAGGTAGCTCCCAACGCCACGCAGCGGAACGCCGACCTTCCGAGTCGCGGCTCCAACGGCACGCTGGTGAAGCGGCCGTGCGCCGCTCTCGAGCTGCACTACCTCCTTTCCTTTTACGGCAGTGAGACCGAACTGCAACCTCAGCGGATGCTTGGGGCCGTAGTTCGTGACTTGCATGCCCGGCCGCTTCTGACTCGCCAGATGGTTCGGGACGTTATCGACGCCTATTCCGTTTTGGCCGGCTCCAATCTTCACGAGGCCGTCGAGCATGTCAGATTCAACCCGCTGAGCCTGTCCCTGGAAGAGCAATCCAAACTCTGGTCTGTTTTCTTTCAAACGCCCCACGCTGTTTCGATCGCTTATCAGGCGTCGGTTGTCCTGATCGAGAGCGAAGAAACGCCGCAGCCGCCTCTGCCAGTTTTGAAGCGCGGTGACAAGGACCAGGGCGTGGACACCCTGCTCGGCCCATTTCCGGTGATAGAGAGAGCCTTTATTACGGCATGCCGAGTGACGAAATCCTGCAGCTTCGGCCGCTGTCGATGCCTGCTGCGCAAATGGGTCTCGCGGTGATCGTCGCTGGGCGCAACCTTGGCGGTGAGACATGGCTTTTACGCTTTTCACCATTCCAAGCTGGGCATGACACGAGAGCTTTCCGTGGCGACTGCGGACCGTTCAGCGACCGAGCTAAAGGGCGTGCTGCCTCAGCCGGGTTCGGGCACGAGCCAGACGGACTGGGCCCCCGGGGTTTACACTGTAATGGCAGTTATGAAGCAATCGGGCGCTGCGCATGACCGCACCAGCAACGGCCTGCCCGTCGCACTTTCGCCTTTTATCAAAAAGATCCAGCCTAAAAATCCCATTGCCAGAGATAACAATGGCAGTGCGAAGATTACAATCACTTGCCAGCCGCGCGTGCGCAAGGGGCCAACTGGCCGTTCTATTGTTGGCTGGCAGAGAGATAGTCGGTCGGATCAGCGGCAGCAATCCGGACAAGGTGATCTTCGTTGTCGAGAATGCGCCGATTGTAAACAATGTGCGGGTACGTTTGCGAGTGGATGGAATCGAGAGCATTCCCTTCAAGCGCTTGGACGAACCGCCTCCCACGCGATTTGAGTTCGATGATAGCCAAAGGGTGACTATAGAATGAGCTGACCTCACACAGTGGCAGGAGAACAACGATCAATATCTGTCCGCGGCATTGGAATGGCTTCGGCTGCGTTTGGCTCGACCCGCGAAGATCGCCCCTCCCGAACAACCGGCTATGGTGATGAAAAAGGGGCAACGGACTGGCTGGTTCGGAATGCCCAGGCGGCCTGAAGAGGAACCCGCAAAACCAAACGAGAAGGCGACGGATGACGAGATCACCAAGGCCGCCCAGGCCTTGGCCGAAGCTGCCAAGGTCGATCCGCCCCCTGCGCTCGTGATTCTTGGACGGAACCTCGGGCTTTCGCAGTTCGAGCGGGAGATCCTGCTTCTGTGTGCGGCCATGGAACTTGATACGCGCATCCCGACGCTTTGCGCCCGAGCTCAAGATCATCCGGACCGGGCCTATCCCACCTTTGCCCTGGCGTTTGCACTGTTCGGGGATCCGAGCTGGGATGCCCTTTCGCCGGATCGGCCGCTGCGGTATTGGCGCCTGATCGAGATCAGCCAGCCGGGCGCCACTCCACTCACTCTGAGCGCACTCCGAGCAGATGAACGCATCGTCAACTATATCAAGGGGCTGAACCAGCTGGACGATCGTCTGGCGCCCCTGCTCGTGCCATTCGATGTACCCGGCAACGGGCAGCTCCACCTCGCTGCCTCTCACCAAGCCATCGCGGAAGCGGTCGAGCACACTATCCGATTGGGGGCAAGCGGCAACATGCCGCCGGTGATCCAGTTGATCGGGGCAGACTCCATCAGCAAGCAACAGGTGGCTCTCCAAGTCCTCTCCTGGCTGGGGCGGCATGCTTTTCGTCTACCTTGGGAACTGCTTCCCGCCACTGCCACCGAGCTGGAGACTCTTACCCGGCTCTGGCATCGGGAGAGCACCCTGCTGCCGCTCGCCTTGTATTTCGATGCACGTGAGACTGAAGATGGCAGCCGGCCGGCAGAGAGCCAACTCCAGCTCAACCGCTTCCTCACGCGATGTGCGACCTTGACTTTTCTTGATACCCGGGAGCCCCGGACAGGCCTTGGGCTGAATGTCCTCAGCTTCGAAATCGACAAACCCACGCCTGCCGAACAGCGAGCGGCATGGTCTGACGCTTTGGGAGATCAAGCTGGGAAAAGTCCGGAGCGGATCGCCGGGCAGTTCAATCTCAACCTGCCTGCGATTCGCAGGGTTGCCAGGGCGGTGTTTGCCGAGAAACAGGAAAACGAGTCTTTGAAGAGCATTGAAGAACGCCTCTGGACGGCGTGTTTAAACCGTTCGCGTCCGCGGCTCGATCGGCTCGCAGAACGGATAGAACCCAAGGCCAAATGGGATGATCTGATCCTCCCCAAGGATTCGCTTGCGCTGCTGGACGAAATCGCCTCCCAGGTCGATCAGCGCAGCAAGGTGTACGACGAATGGGGATTCCGGCGGAAGATGAGCCGGGGCTTCGGCATCAGCGCGCTCTTTGCCGGCGAGAGCGGCACGGGCAAAACCATGGCTGCCGAGGTCATTGCCAATAAGCTCCAGTTAAACCTTTACCGCATCGATCTTTCAGCAGTGGTGAGCAAATACATCGGCGAGACGGAAAAGAACTTGAGGCGTGTCTTTGACGCAGCCGAGGAAGGTGGCGTGATTCTCTTCTTCGACGAGGCCGACGCGCTCTTCGGCAAGCGCAGCGAGGTAAAGGACAGCCACGACCGCTACGCCAACATCGAGATCAACTATCTTCTGCAGCGCATGGAAGCCTATAGAGGTCTCGCGATCCTGGCCACCAACATGAAAAGCGCCCTGGATCCGGCCTTTATGCGGCGGTTGCGCTTTATCGTCAAATTTCCATTTCCCGGGGCCCGCCGAGCGGAAGTTGATTTGGGAAAAAGTTTTTCCAAAAGAAGACCAAGAGGGAAAATTGCCAGGGACCCCGATCGAAACTCCGGATTATGACCATCTTGCCCGGCTCAACCTGACGGGCGGCAGCATCCACAACGTTGCCTTGAACGCGGCGTTCCTGGCGGCAAAAGACGAGGGACCGTCACCATGAAGCATAATTCTGGATGCTGCGCGCACTGAATTTAAAAAGCTCGAAAAGCCCGTAAACGAAGGGGATTTCCGCATCCTGAAACCGATTGGCGCAAAGACATGAACATCAATCTGCATATCGAGCGGTTGATCCTGGACGGGTTGCCCATTGAGCATAAGCCAGGCAGCACTTGGTCAAGTCGGCGGTCGGAAGGGAATTGTCGCGATTGCTTGCGAAGAGCGGCCTGAACGCGGATTTTCAGTCGGAGTGGAGCAGTGCCTCAGTATAAGGGGCAGGGCATTCGAGTTCAAAAATGACAATCCCTCAGACTGGGCGCATGAGATTGCAGGGGCTGTCTATGCGGGGATCGGAGAAAGTAAATGAGCATCGAAAGCGCATTCGCAGATAAACTCCGCAAACAAGCAGTCTGCGTCTCCTCGCCACAGGCCTCCTGCAAAGGTCGAAGGGGCCGGGTTGAATGGAAGAGGAATGCCGCAGGAAGCGGCAGACACTCCAACGGAAATCATCGTCAGACTGCGACAGGAATTATGATATTCCGCCGATAGTGCACGAAGTGCTCCGTTCGCCTGGTCAGCCGCTTGATAAGGAAACCCAGGATTTCTTTGAGCCGCGGTTTGGGCATGACTTTAGCCAAGTACGGGTACACACTGATGCAAAGGCGGCGGAGTCGGCACATGTACTGCAAGCGCGTGCATATACAGTAATGAGAAACATTGTATTTGGAGCGGGGCAATTCATGCCAACTTCAACGAAGGGCAGAATCCTTTTAGCCCATGAGCTGACACATATAGTCCAGCAGCAAAGGGGTAGCGATCATTCAGAAGGTGTGATCCAGCTATGGGGGGCGAGTGATCATGCGAAGTTGACAAAGGAAGAAACAAACAAATTGCTTGGTTACTATCCCAATTTTGATGTGGATTCAGCAGCTCTGAACTCACTGGAGAAGTACTCAGCTGATATGGATAATAAAATCGAAGAGCTTTGGTTCAATGTTGGAACTGTTGGACGTAAGATCCCAATCATCAGTCCTATCTTTGGTCGTCCTGGTCAAACCATTTCCGAATACTATGGGCACCATCCTATTAACGCATTGAACCATGGCGAGGGAGGACTTTATAAAGTTTCGGAATCAGAGGCAGCAATTAATAATATTGAACAGCAGGAAATGTATGAGTCTCAGGCTAGGAGTGTCTTTTTGAAGATACCAACCAGATTTGGATCTATCACAGATAGTATGAGGATCAAACCACAGATGAGGCAGATCGTCTTGTCCATCTTGGGTGATGCACTCCATGTTGCGCAAGATCGGGGAGCGCATCGGGAGGGAGCCTCCGGACTAGGTCATGACAACCCAGTGGTTGATCCTGATAGCCCCTCAGCAAACTCGGAAGGATACACAAAGGCCCGGCGAAACACAGAACTTGTGCTTCTTAAAGCATCAGATATCCTGTACAAGCTTCTGCATAAAGATTTCGTTTTCAAACATGCGGCTGTGTTTCCAGCAGAAGTGACTATTCAACGCACATCGCTTGCAACGGCGACTGCTTACCCTGATTCCATTCACCACGAATCATCTATCGTTAGTACTGATAGGCGCTATGAGCAAGAGGCCGATCAGATGGCTGAACGTGTGATCTCTAAGCCAGAGAACCATGTCCTCCACAGCAAGCGTGCAATGCGCAGTAAGGATTACGGTGACGATGTTTTGCACGGCAAAGAGCTTTCGAAGCAGAAACCATCGTCATCACTTCAATCAGGGGTGCCGTCCATCGTGCACCAAGTGCTGAATTCACCCAGCCAGGCGCTGGATCTGGGCTACCCTACCCGTACCTTCATGGGACCGCGCTTTGAGAATGATTTTAGTCATGTGCGAGTGCACATGGACAGCTTTATTATGAGCTACCCGCTGTATCGGTGAAGGCAAGTGAGCATGAAAGCGCAAGTACAAATACTAGAAAGAAACAGACAGACTGCTTCACTTGTTACAACAGGTCTTCTTCAGCGCAAGAAAGGGCCTGGTTGAATGGAAGAAGAATGCCGCAGGAAGCGGCAGATGCTGCAGCGAAGGGCGGTGAACAACCAAGAGGTTCATGAAGTGCCTCCTTTAGTGCACGAAGTTCTGCGGTCACCTGGCCGGCCGCTCGATAAAGAAACTCGCGATTTCTTCGAACCGCGCTTTGGCTATGACTTCAGCCAGGTACGAGTACATACGGATTCGAAAGCGGCAGAAGCGGAGGCGGTTTATGGGGGGATAGAGAAATGAGCCGCCAGAATGTAGCGCAGGCGCATCAACAGAAGTTTATTGCGCCATCCACGGGTGGCTTGCTTCAACGCAAATGTGCCTGCGGCAACCATACAGTTGCGGGTGGACAGTGTACCGAGTGTGCAAAGAAAAAGACCTCCTTTCAGCGGAAGCTTGCGGTGGGAGCGAGTCATGATCCGATAGAAAACGAAGCGGACCAGATTGCCGAGCAGGTAATGGCGGGGCCAGTAGCATCCTACGTCAATCCCGTCCCGCCAAGCGTTCAGCGCTTCACGGGACACACAGCTGAGCAGACCGATCTGGCGCCCGCCAGCGTAGAGCGCGTTCTTGCAAGCTCAGGTAGGCCGCTCGAACCAGCGCTACGACAGGACATGGAGCATCGCTTCGGCCAGGACTTTTCCAGAGTGCGGGTGCATACTGGCACGGCTGCCGAGAAATCGGCGCGCGATGTGAATGCCCATGCCTACACAATTGGTCAAGACGTAGTATTTGGAGCGGGTCGTTTTGCACCACAGACGCAGGCAGGGCAACGGCTGCTGGCGCACGAACTGGCGCACGTCGCGGAGCAGCGGCCGGGGGCCGCCATCCCGCGGGTGATGCGCACCGCCGACCCGACGGAACAAGCGCTCTATCCTTCCGTTTCCGAACGCGGGCGGGTGCGCGACATTCTCGATCCCCAGCAGCAGGCCGCGGCCGCAACCGGCACTGCCGTGCCCCCGGTGACCGATCCGGGCGGCTTTCGCACGGCGATGACCCGCCGTATAAACACCTACATCAACGCCCTGCTACCGAATGCCCAGGCCCGCCAGGCATCCAGCGTGAGCCTTGACCTCGCGGCGGTGCAGTCGTTGGGCGACGTGGCCCAGCCGGCGGTTCAGAACTTCTATGGCAACCATCTCACGGCCGCGGTGCATGCCCCGGCAGAGGCGGCGCGGTTGTCCGCGCGGCGGCTGAGGGATACGTTGCACCTGGTCTCGGAACGCGCCCCCGACGTTGACTTGATCGCCTGCAACTGGGTCGCTTCGCGCATGCAGGATCGCGGCGCGGATATCATCGAGAATTTCAACGTCCTCGCCAATGTCGACCTATCCAAGAATCGCTGCACCACGCCGGCGGCGCCTGGCAGTTCCCCCACCACGGAACGTGACCAGGCGCTGTTCGAGAGCGTGCAGAGTGACATCCGCACGGCGCGCGAGGCCGATCTGGCCACCATCATCCTCTACCAGAGCTCGTTCGAAGCCGGCGGATTGGCCTTCATACAGTCGCAGATCGCGCCGCAAGGCGGGGAAAGCGAGCAGGAAACTCGGCGGCGCGGACGCTGGGATACCCTGGGCACCGTCCTCCACGAAATGTTGCACGAGGTGGCGCACTAACAGTTCCGCGAGGCGGCGGGGCAGATCGAGAACGTCAACGTCCTGCGGGAAGGCTTCGCCGAGTACCTGAGCCGCCCGGTTTACAATGACCTGCGCCGCCGGGCGGAAAAGATCCCGGCGCTGCGAACCTCGATCGAAGGGGTAAGCGAGCCCTTCAACAGCAGCCTGGCCCCGGATCGCGGCGGCTATCAGCGCTATGTTGACCGGGTGGTGGAAATCCGCGACATCCTCGGTGGCAACGAGGAAAACCTGAAAGTCGCCTATTTCATGGGGCGCGTGGAGTACCTCGGCCTCGGCGGCTGGAACGAGGCGGAAGCGCGTCGGCGCGAAGCCCTGCGCGATCCAGCCAACGTCCTGGGCGGTGCCGCACTTTTGACCGACAACGGCCAGGGGCTGTTCCGCGTCGACTACGGCCGGATTCTGCTCGGGCGCGGCGGCAACTTCCAGTTCCTGCTCGGCGGGACCCTCAACTACCTGACCGAAGGCGAACGGCTGGGGCTGGGCGCCAGCGCCAGCCTGCGCTACTCCTGGCCCAACGTGTATATCGGCACCGGCCTCGCCGCTGGCGCCAGCACCTCCTTCACCCAGCCGTTCTCCTCCTCCGTGCGGCTCGACCTGATCCCCGGAGTCGAAGCCGGCGTGCGGATCGGCGTGGTGCGGATCGGCGCCAGCATGAACCTGCTCATCCCCGTGGCCGGCGGGCCGGTAAGCGAGCGCACCGTGCGGATGGCGGGCGGCTTGGGCATTTCCGGGGAGTTCTGACATAAAGCCGACAATGGCAAATCGAAAAGGCCAGATGTACCAGACCGCCACACTCCCCCTTCGCAAAAGGGGGGCAAGGGAGATTTTCCGGCGTCAATTGAAGTCAATGAAGTTGGAAATCCCCCTCAATCTCCCTTTTACGAAGGGGGAAGTTATATGGCGCGACGAATTGGCCAATGCGGCATGAGGTAACTGGCATCCATGGTCGAACCCGCCGATACGGAAGACAAAAACCCGATTTGCCGCCTGGCTGCGCTCGATATCGCAGGCTGGCGGGCCGCCGCCCTTCCCCATCGACCAGGCACCGGAGCGCCACGGGCCTGAGCGTTCGCGCGGCTGGCTGGAGTTTCGCCGTGGCTGGCTTGCTTACCGCGATTCCCGGCCGAAGGACGAAACGGCGGTCCGGCTGTTCGCCGGCGAAGATGGGAACGCCTGTTTGCTGGAAGTCTATCCCTCCGGCATTGATGCGGAACATCTGCTCGCGCAACTGAGGCCGGCGGAAACCATCGCCCCCTTTCCGCTGGAGGCCGAGCTGCAATACCCAGTTCGCCGGCCGGGGAAACGCTGGAAGATCATATCTACGGCGCGAGAGGCCTGGCCCTGCTGTTGGCAAGCCGGGCAGGCGAGGGAACCCGAGTGGTTCGTTTGCGCGGCTTCGAGCCGATGACGGCGGCGCAATACCGGCAATGGTTCGTGGACTTGCCGCCGCTGGTGTTCGAGACATGACCGGAACCGCAAGGGGTGCTCGTAACAGGGACCAGGGCAATGTATTTCTGATAACCATGCTTGACGAAGTTGACCGAATGATATGAACGCGCAACGGCTAGAAGTGGGACTTGTAAGTTCCTCGTTCACCCCCGCGCCAAGAAGGTTGTTGCAGCGTAAATGCGCCTGCGGCAATCACACAAAGGCGGGAGGAGAGTGCGAGGAATGCAAGAAGAACCGTCTGGGTTTGCAGACAAAGGTGGCTGATCGAAGCGAGGGGTCAGAAGTTCCGCGCGTCGTACATGACGTGCTGAGCGACCCCGGTCAGTCGCTTGATGCCGGCACGCGGGCATTCATGAAGCTGCACTTTGGGCACGACTTCAGCCAGGTACGAGTGCACACGGATGCAAAGGCTGCAGAATCAGCGCGAGCGGTGAATGCGCTGGCGTACACAGTGGGCCGCGATTTGGTGTTTGGTGAGGGACGCTATGCTCCTGGAACCAGTGAAGGACGAAAGTTGATGGCGCTATGAGTTAACCCATGTCATCCAGCAGAGGGATGGAGATTCTCTTGCTGCCACCGAAGGGCGAATTGAAACTGGCGGCATGTCAGAACAGTACGAAAGAGAGGCCGACAAGAATGCTTCATATATTGACAGCGATCACGCGCAGGCAATTGGGCAAATCAGTCGTGGGCCAATATTGATGCGACAGCCAGCGGTACCGGGGAGACCGCGTGCGCAACCCGACCCCGTCGAGCGCGCACGTGCTGCAGCGTGGATGCGGTGTTTCCGCGCGTACACACGTGTGGCAGGTATTGGTCCTCCTCCACCCCCTGGGCGACCTGATCCTGCCGAAGCTTGGCAGCGTAGGGCGAGGTATCTGGTTCGTATGATTTTTCGAGAATTCCTCAATATGGATCAAGTGGCCGAGATCGTCGGCGCCATGAGAGACCGGCTGGGGCCTGGGCTTCAGGTCGTTCGTGCTCCGACCACAGACCCGGAGTGTGGGGGGCTGAGACCTGCTTACGTCGTAGGTAACCGTCCCCCAGTTCACCTGTGCCCACGATTCTTTAGGTCATCAGCAGATGAGCAGATGCAGACAATGATACATGAAGCGGCCCATATGGCAGGAATCGGCGAAGGTAGAGGTAATGAATACTGTATCTACACTGATTGCGATACAGAGGCTACGTGCGGAGGTTTTGATTTGCAGATTCGTGGACACAGTTTGTTATGTGTTTGAGCAGCTGACCGTCAATAGAGGCTTATAACGCTTTTAGATCGGGAGTGTAAATTATGAAAACACCAGAAGCCGACATGGTCAAAAACCCAAAGACGCTTTATGCCTCCGAAAAAGCGGTGGAAGCGGCCATTCAAGAAAAAGGAAAAAGGCAGCCATGACCACTTTTCCCGGCTCTCCGCGTTTGCTTAAAGGCGGCATCGTGCTGGTCGATCCTACCAGCTCCGCGGTGCAGCGGATCATCGCGCTGCAGTACAACCCGGATACGATCACGCGCACGCTTCAGGTGCAGGGTGCCGGCAGTGAGGGAGGTGACCGGTCGGAGGCGCTGCGGCTCAAGGGGCCGCCGGTGGAAACGATCAAGGTCGAGGCCGAGATCGATGCTACGGACCAGCTGGAGATCGCCGACGGCACCGCAACGGAGGTGGGGCTTCATCCCCAGCTGGCGGTGCTGGAAGTCATCGTTTATCCGACGAGCGCGCAGCTTCAGGCAAACAACAATCTCGCCCAGGCGGGAACCCTGGAGATACTCCCGATGGAAGCCCCGCTCACCCTCTTCGTATGGAGCAAGCAGCGTATCATGCCGGTGCGGATAACCGAGTTCAGCATCACCGAGGAGGCGTTCGACACGGCGCTGAACCCGATACGTGCCAAGGTCAATCTGGGGATGAGGGTCCTGAGCGTAAACGATGTCGGTTTCGATCATAAGGGCGGAAGCTTGTTCATGAGCTACCTGCAGACGAAGGAACAACTGGCCAGCACGGGCGCAGGGCGGCACATTCAGCGCCCTGGGTATCACCGGGATTTAAGGAAGGAGGCGCGGCATGACGGACCCTCAAGAGGCTTTACAGCAGATACTGCAGCCGGGAGGAATGAAGCTGACGCTGTTTCCGCCCACAAGCCGCTACTACGGCATTGAGACGGCGACGCTCGAAATCGCCGACGGAAAAACCATCATCTACATTCGCCGGCGGTTCTGCCCGCCGCCGGAGCGATTTGCACTGCTTCAGGAACACGTGGTCGTCCAGGGAGACCGTCTCGACAACATCGCGGCCCTGTACCTGGGTGATCCGGAGCAGTTCTGGCGCATCTGCGACGCCAATGCAGCCATGCGGCCGGACGAGTTGACCGAGACCATCGGCAGGCGACTGCAGCATCACCCTGCCGGAAGGGATCCCGGGAGACAGCAATGGTTAAAGGCATCTACCTTACTTTGCTTGTCGGCCCGGTGGTGCCGGTTCCGGTGCCAAGGGTCGTGCTGGACGCCCTTGAGAGCGTGACCGTGACGTCCGCGGCAGGATCGGCGAGCGGCTTTCAGTTGATTTTCAGTTTTCGAGCAAATCCCCGCTGAACACCATTTTCCTGCTGCTGCCGGGCAAAGCACCGGGATCGGTATGCCGCCCCTGCGCGTCCTCCTCATCGTCACCATCAAGGGGCTGCCGCAAGTGCTCATGGATGGGGTGATGACCAACGTGGAGGTGCAGACCGGGCAGGGGAGGCTCTCCGGGGACTTTGACGGTCACAGGCGACGATCTCACCAAGGTGATGGACATGCAGGACTTCGGGGGCCTGCCTTATCCGGCGCTGCCGGTGGAGGGCCGCGTCGCGCTGATTATTGCCAAGTATGCGGTCTTTGGAATGATTCCTCTTGTCGTACCCCTTATTTTCACCGATGTGCCCATTCCGTTGGAGCGCATCCCCGCCCACAAGGGAACGGATTTGCAGTATTTGCAGCTGCTCGCCGAAGAAGCGGGTTATGTTTTTTACGTCGAACCCGGGCCGGCGCCGGGGACGAACACCGCCTATTTCGGGCCGGAAATAAAAATCGGGGTTCCGCAGCCGGCTCTCAACATCGACATGGATGCTTATACCAACGTCGAGTCCCTCAGCTTCAAGTTCGACTCGACCAAGGGAGTGCTGCCGATTGTGTATATTCAGAACCAGCAAACCCGTGTGGCTATACCCATCCCGATTCCCAATATCAATCCCTTGCAGCCGCCGCTCGGGGCGCTGCCGACTCCGATCAGCAATATCAAGGTTCTCAGGAATACGGCCAAACTCAACCCCATGCAAGCCATATCCCGAGGACTGGCCGAGGCGTCTCAATCCCAGGATGCCGTGTCCGCCAGCGGCAGCCTGAACGTTTTACGCTACGGACGGCTTTTGAAGGCGCGCCAGCTGGTCGGTGTGCGCGGGGCTGGATTGGCCTATGACGGTCTTTATTACGTGAAGAGCGTCACCAGCACGATCAAACGAGGGGAATTCAAACAAAACTTTTCCCTCACCCGCAATGGGTTGGTTTCGATCACTCCGAGGGTGCCGCCATGAGCAACGGCGAGAAATACTTCGGCAAATACCGCGGCCTTGTGTTGAACAACGTCGACCCCATTGCAGATGGGCAGGCTCATGGTGCAGGTGCCGGACGTGACAGGAATTGTGCCGGGGACTTGGGCGATGCCATGTGTGCCCATCGCGGGCATTCAGAATGGGCATGGTGGCGCTTCCGATAATCGGCTCCGGTGTCTGGGTGGAATTCGAGCAGGGAGACCTGGACTATCCCATATGGGTGGGATGTTTCTGGGGGACTGCGGCTGAAATGCCGGCCCTGTCGCGGGCGACCCCTCCGGCAGTGCCCGCGATTACGCTTCAAACGCCTTTGCAGAACGGGCTGACGGTCAGCGACCTGCCGGGACCTACCGGGGGGATCATGCTCAAGAGCCCGACGGGCGCGATGATCATCGTAAACGACACCGGAATCTATATCAGCAACGGCAAAGGCGCGACCATTACCATGGTCGGGCCGACGGTTACGATCAACAACGGTGCGCTGGTGGTGATTTGAACGTGGAAGGAGGTAAAGGATGCCCGGATTTCTGGTGCATGTCGGCGCGCAGGTGCTGTGCGCTCACGCCGGGCAGGCGCAACCGACGGTTCCGAACCCGCGGGTGACGGTCAGCGGGCAGCCTACGGTTCTCTTGTCGACACCCTATGTGGTCGCCGGATGCGCGTTTCCTCCGCCGCCGGCTGCAAACGGACCCTGCGTCACCGCACAATGGCTGATCGGCACCACCCGGGTAACCTCCAACGGCCAGCCGCTGGTAGTGCAAAGCAGCCAGGCGATCTGCGCGCCTACCGGCACGCCCCTTCTGATCATCATGACCCAAACACGGGCAAGTGCCATGTGAGGAGCCAATGAACATCGACTTTCCTTTTCATTTCGACGGTCGAGGTCACACCGCCACCACTGACGATGACGATCACATCCGCGACATGATTGAGCAGTTCCTGCTCACCAGCTCCCGGCGAGCGCGTCAACCGGCCGGATTTTGGCAGCGGATTGCTCCAGCTCGTGTTTGCGCCCAACAGCCCGGAGCTTGCCGCGGCATTGCAACTCACGATCCAGGCTGGTCTGCAACGGTGGTTGGGGGATGTGATCGAGGTGCAGGCGCTGGAAGTCACCAGCGAGGAGGCCACGGTGCGCGTGAATCTTCAATACGTTGTGAAGCGCACCGGGGAAAGCCGGACGGCCGCGTTCGAACGGAGGGTTCCATGAACGTACCATTCGCGTGTTTGAACGAGCAGCGGCGTGAAGCGGTACGCAAGGACAAGAAGCTTCACGGGCTCGACTATCTCGAGGTTGAGCAAAATCAGCGGGCGTTGCACGTTTACTTCCTTGGCAAGGCGCCCAAGGAGTGGCGCCATGAAGAAGACGTTGGACGGTTCGTTCGGATCGAGGGGGGTAGGAGGATTCAAAATATTCGCGTCGTAAAAGCGATCGTTCACCGACAGCGCCATCCCGACTTTGACGACTACTTAGAAGTAACGATAGACCGCTTCGGCGACTTCTCTCCCTATACGCTGCGCGTTGTGGTGCCGGACGAGCATGGCGGCTGGCAGCGCCATCCTGATTTCGATCCCCTGTATGATCGTATCGAGTTCAGCTTCAAGGTCGATTGTCCGAGCGATCTCGACTGCCGGCAGGAACCCGTCTGCCCGCCGAAAGTTCATCCGGAGTCGGAGATCAATTACCTTGCGAAGGATTATGCCAGCTTCCGCCAGCTGATCCTCGACCGTCTGGCGCTCAACATACCTGACTGGCAGGAGCGGCATGTCCCGGACATCGGCATCGCACTCGTCGAGGCATTCGCGTATGCAGGCGACTATTTAAGCTACTATCAGGATGCCGTTGCCACAGAAGCCTACCTCGATACGGCCCGGCAGCGCATTTCCGTGCGGCGGCATGCGCGCCTCGTGGACTATTTCCTGCATGAAGGGTGCAATGCACGTGCCTGGGTATGCGTAGAGACTGAAAGCGATCTTATCCTTCCTGGCGACGCTTACTTCATCACTGCCCTTGATGATCCCGCGTTGAAAAAAATCCCTGTGGTGAAAGAAGAAGATTTACCGTCGCAGCTTCCCAGGAGATACGAAATCTATGAGCCGATGAGGAAAGGGGATATCGCGCTCTGGGCCGGACAATACGAAATTCACTTTTACACCTGGGGCAATACGGAATGCTGCCTTCCGCGCGGGGCCACGCGGGCGACCCTTGACGGCGAGCTTGTCCAGGAGGAGCCGCAGGCAATGACCAAACCCGGCATGCAACGGAGATCCGCATCGGCATCTCTGCCGACCGGGACGGAGACGGCTGGAGGTGAGATACAGAAGCTTAAGCTCGCGGCTGGTGACGTACTGATCTTCGAGGAGGTCATCGGACCCAAGACAGGTGCAGAGGCAGATAAAGATCCTGCCCGCCGCCATGCAATACGGCTGACGAGCGTGGAAAAGGGGTTTGATCCGCTACGGCAAAGGCCGGTAGTCGAGATCGCGTGGGCCGCTGCCGATGCCCTTCCGTTTCCCCTGTGCATCTCGGTGCTCGGCCCGCCGCCGAAGTGCGAGGTTATCCCCAACGTCAGCGTTGCGCGGGGAAACGTGGTCCTCGTGGATCACGGTCAGACCGTAATGGAACCGCTCGATCCGGAAGAGGTTCCGGCAAAGGAGACCATAGAGGAATGCGAATGCGAGGGGGTTCGAGCCGATTCCTTTGTTATGCCTGAGCGTTACCGACCCCGGCCGCTCAAACAAGCCCCGCTGACATTCAGCCAGCCACTGCAGCCTGATGCGTCGGCTGCCCGTATGATGCGCCAGGATCCTCACCGGGCCTTGCCGGCGGCTTCACTGCAGAGCACGGGCGGTGCTTCCGGCGACATGGCGTGGACGGCCAACCAGGATTTGCTCGACAGCCGAGGTTTTGACCAACACTTTGTCGTCGAAATCGATACTGACGGCCGGGCACAGCTGCGATTCGGAGACGGGGAGCTTGGACGAAAGCCGGCGGCGGGCAGCAGGTTCCAGGCAACCTATCGTGTGGGAAATGGGCCAACGGGCAATGTCGGGGCTGATTCGATCGCTCACCTGGTGTTTCGCACGACCTCATTAAACGGCAGCATCAAGAGCGTACGAAATCCCCTGCCGGCCCGGGGCGGCAGGGCGCCGGAATCCCAGGCCGAGGCGAAGCTGCTCGCACCGAGGCAATTCCGCACCGAGCTGAAACGCGCGATCACCGCTGAGGACTATGCGATGATCGTGGAGCGGGACTTTGGGGACCGGGTGCAGCGCGCTGCAGCGACGTTACGTTGGACCGGAAGCACCACGGAGATTCTCGTAGCTGTGGATCCGTTAGGGAGAGAACAGGTGGACGTCGCTTTGTTCGAAGAAATCGCCCAGCATCTCCATCGCTTCCGGCGCATAAACCATGATGTCGTGGTGCAACCGGCACGGCGGGTGCCGCTCGACATCGAGCTTTTGGTATGCGTTCTCCCCTCGTTCTTGCGCGGTCACGTGCAAGCAGCCTTGATCGAACTTTTCAGCAACCGGCTGCTGCCTGATGGGCGGCGCGGGTATTTCCATCCCGATGAGCTGAGTTTCGGAGAAGGGGTGTACCTCAGCGCGCTGGTGGCCGCGGCACAGGCCGTGCCGGGCGTGGAGAGCGTGGTGGTGAAGAAATTGGAGCGTCTCTTCGAAGGTCCCGCCGACGAGATAGAAAATGGAGTGTTGCCGCTGGGTCCTTTTGAGATCGCGCAGCTGGAAAATGACCCGAGTTTTCCGGAACATGGCCGTCTCACTTTGGACATGCGAGGTGGACGATGAACCGTTGCTGCAGGTGCGGTTTGCCGATAATCACAGAGGTCTCATGCGGTTGTTGCGCCGGCACGGAGCATCTCACGCCGCAGCCGATAACGAACCGGCCAGGGCTTCCAGCGCTGTCTTATCGCGTGGGTACACACCCGACCTTCCTGGAGACGATGAAGGCTCGCCTTTCAAGCCATTTTTGGAAAGAGCCGGGTAAAGAAGCGGGCGCAGACGGCCAGCGGCAATCACAACGCATCACTCCGCTGTTAAACCTGAAAACCCGTGAAGAGAGCGATCCCGCGATAGCGCTTCTCGATGCCTGGGCAACGGTTTCCGACGTGCTAACCTTCTACCAGGAGCGCTTCGCCAACGAGAGCTATCTCCGCACGGCGACAGAGCGCCACTCAGTCCTGGAGATGGCGCGGCTTATCGGATACAGACTGAGCCCCGGTGTGGCATCCAGCGTATTCTTAGCTTACACGTTGGAAAACAACTTCAAAGAAGAAGCATTGATCCCTGCAGGCGCCCAGGCCCAGAGCATCCCCGGCCCAGGCGAGCTGCCCCAGGTCTTTGAGACCTCCGAGCCGCTGCCAGCCCGCACAGCATGGAATCAATTGAAACCTAGTATGGGAGGTCCGCAGGATATCCGGCCGGGGGGCTTCATACCCTCAGATACCATTTATTTCAAAGGCACAAGCACTTACTTGAAACCGAATGCCCTTCTGTTGTTGGATTTCGCCAACGCCGTGCAAGAACTGTATTCCGTTGTGGACGTAAGAACAGACGTGGATCCGGCGCTTGACCGTTCCGCTGTGAAAGTTAGACCGCGGATAAAGGCGGAGCCATGGCCTAGTCCACCGGGTGAAGAAGATTGTATCCCTTTCGATTATCGACAGGCTGTGGTGCAGAAGATCGGCGGTCGATGGAAGATTGTCGTAGGCAACATGCTGCTTCTTGACTTCGGTGCAAATGAAGCTGAGGCCCGGAGGGCGCTGGAGATTATCAAGCATTACAAGATGAATAAACAATGCTTCGTAGGGCGTCCTGATCCCTCAATGGTTTACTATTTGGCCGATGACCAAGCACCAGCAGGGAAGAAAGCAGGAGAAGATTGTATAGGCTTCAACCCCGATCGTATTGAAGTTGCAGAGATTGGCGGGCGATATAAAATCGTCGAAGGCAATCGCTGGATTCTGGACTTTGGGGATAATGAGGATGAAGCCAATAATTCACTTGCTATTATTCGAAATTATGGTTTTCAGTATATCTGTTTCGTAGGTCGACCTGATCCATCCATGAGCTATTTTAGGAAAGGCCGTAGAGATGGTGATAGAAACCTCATCTGTACACTTTTCGATTACCGATCGGCTGAGATTACTATCGACAAAATGGGAAACTGGACAATTGTTGACCGAGCCCAGGTGCTTCTTAATTTCGGCGACAAGCAAGTCGATGCCGAAAAGGCGCTTGCGATCATCAAGCATTACCGCATGAATCAACAGTGTTATATCCAAGAAGGTAAAATTGGCCGCTTAATGGAATATTACTTGGTGAACGGCGATGCTCCGATCGGTGCTATTGAAGGTGAGGATTGCATTAGTTTTAATCCTGAAAGAGTCAACGTAAAAAAAATCGAGGGGAGATGGAAGATTGTCGAAGGTAATCATTGGATTCTGGACTTTGGGGATAATGAGCATGAAGCCAATAATTCACTTGCTATTATTCGAAATTATGGTTTTCAGTATATCTGTTTTGTAGGTCGTCCGGATCCCTCCATGATTTACTTCCGTCGCGACAAGGTTTTGGGGCTCAAAGGACTAATCAACCCACTGACCAAGAAGCCTTCCCTGCAGCCGGCGAATAGAATTCAGCTGTCACGAGATGTCAACACCATCTACGCTAAGCGTTCCGATATGATCCCCGCGATGCTGACAAACCTATTCCCGGCCACGAAAGACACTCTTTTTCAGGCCTGGAGAAAGAAGCAGGTTTCTGAGACACAGGAACTGAAAAGCATCGAGGCATTTCGGATCAAGGCAGCGCCTTTCGGCCACAATGCGCCGCGCATGCCTGAGTGCACTGCCTGATGGAAAGATCACAAAGCCTGCAACGTGGCCGGAATGGAGCCCAATAAAGCTGCCTGACGAAGCAAACAAAAAAAATTACCCTGGATGCGCAATATGACACGATCCTGCCAGGAAGCCGGGTGGTACATTATCCGGCCTGGCGTTAGATCCCAGTTCCTATCAATTGCATCTCTATACGGTTCAAAGTGCAATACAATTTCCATTGCTGAATATGGGATATCAGGCAGGGTAACGTACTGACCTTAGATCGGAATGGTTGACAGATAATGACACCGATGATAGAGAGGATTTATCCTATGATCAGAAAAACGACCGTGTATGCTGCGAATGAAGTGTTGACGAAAGAAAGAATGATTGAGGCGCCGATCAAAGACGATATTCAGGGAGACACGATCGAGTTGGCCGACCTGTACGAAGGACTGGAGACGGGCCGCTGGATTATCGTCTCCGGCGAACGTACTACCTGTCCAATCAGAGCAGGGTAAAAGCTCACGAAGCAGTCAGCGAGCAAATCGACTTGCCTAAGCAGAACACTGTGAGAGCAAGCGAAGCAGTTATGATCGCCGGGATAAGCCATGGCACCGATGAGTCAGCGTTCGACGACAGGAGACGCACTACGCTGAAGCTGGCAAAAGCGCTGAGCTATCGATACAAGCGGAGTACCGCGAAGCTTCTACGGCAACGTCGTGAAGGCCACTCACGGTGAGACGCGACGGGAAATCCTCGGCAGCGGCGACGGCAGCAAGGCGTTGCAGCAGTTTGAGCTGCGGCAGCCGCCGATGACGTATGTGGCCGCGCCAACGCCGGAAGGCGCCCAGAGCACCCTGCACGTTTTTGTAAATGACCTGGAGTGGCACGAAGCGGACAGTTTCGCCGGAAAGTCACGGGATGACCGTATATTTGTCACAAAGACCGATGATGACAGCAAGACCGCCGTGATCTTCGGAAACGGAGTACAAGGCTGCCGGCTGCCCACCGGTGTGGAGAACGTGCGGTCTGTCTACCGCAACGGCATCGGCGAGGCCGGCAACGTAGAGGCGGAACAAATCAGCCTGCTCAAGACACGGCCCCTGGGGGTCAAGGAGGTCATCAATCCGCTGCGTGCATCCGGCGGCGCGGACAGGGAAAGCCGGGACCAAGCGCGCAAGAACGCGCCGCTCGCCGCGATGTCCCTGGACCGGCTCGTTTCAACGCAGGATTACGCAGACTTCACGCGCACCTTTGCCGGGATTGGCAAGGCAAGTGCGGTGCGCCTGTCGGATGGGCGGCGGCAGGTGGTTCACCTCACGATTGCCGGGGCTGCCGATATTCCGATTGACGAGCAGTCCGATCTTTACCGCAGTCTGCTGGATGCGCTGCGGCGCTTCGGGGATCCGCACCAGCCCGTATTCATTAAGCCGCGCGAGCTAATGCTGATCATTTTGAGCGCACAGGTTCGTGTGCAGACCGACTACAGGTGGGAGTCCGTCGAACCCCGTGTGCGCGCTGCGCTGCTGGAGACCTTTGGCTTTGAGCGCCGCGAGCTGGGGCAGGATGTATTGCTGAGTGAAGTGATCAGCACCGTTCAGCAGGTTTCCGGGGTCGCCTATGTCGATGTGGATCTGCTGACAGCGGCAACGGAGACGAAACTGCAGGAATATGTGGAGAAACCAGATGCGCCGCAGTCGTTGATCGAGTTTCTTGCAGGAAGACGACGCGCTCGGCTGGGCATGGACAGCCCCCGCCACGAATTCGCGTCGATAAGGCGCGCTCGAAAGTCCCCGAAGGGTTTGCCCCGGCACAGCTGGCGCTATTCAGTCCGGAGTTGCCCGATACACTGATCCTAAACGAGGTGCGGTTATGAAGCATACCAAGGATTATCTGTATGACCTTCTGCCGGTCGTTTACCGAATGCGGGACGGGGAACAAGGCGAACGCCTCCGCGCCTTCCTGCAGGTTGTTGCAGAGCAGGCGCAGGTCGTTGAAGACGACATCACCCAACTCTACGAAAACTGGTTCATCGAGACCTGTCAGGAGTGGGTGGTGCCCTATATCGGGGATTTGATCGGGTATCTGCCGGTCCATGAAGCTGGCGAGCCCGGTCAAAATACGACGGCACGCGGTCAAGAGCGCAACAAGATTCTGATCCCTCGGCGCGAAGTGGCCAAAACCATCCGCTACCGGCAGCGCAAGGGCACCCTGGCACTTCTTGAAGTGCTCGCCAATGATATCACAGAATGGCCTGCGCGGGCCGTCGAGTTCTTCAAGCTGCTGGGGTGTACGCAGGCGATCAACCACCTGCGCCTGCGGCGGGGACAAACCATTGACCTCCGCGACGGCGCTCGTTTGGACCTCCTGGACGGTCCATTTGATCCCTTTGCGCATACCGTGGATATTCGACGAATCAACTCTACCCAGCGTATCGGCTGTTACAACCTGCCGAGCGTGGGGGTTTTCGTCTGGAGGTTGAAGTCGTATTCGATAACCCGCGCTCCCGCTTGCCACGTGGATGAAGAACCGGGGTGCTACACATTCAGCGCGCTGGGCAATGATGTCCCGCTTTATACGCGACCTGCGCCGGAAAGCGACCCGACGCATATCGCCGAGGAAATCAACCTGCCGGTTCCGATCCGCAGGCGAGCTTTCGAGGAGCGCCGGGTGGTTGACAATCATGAGCAGGTGTTTGCTTCGCCGAAGTACTACGGATGGCAGGAAAACATCGTGTCCGGTAGGCCAGAGGAGGCAAAGAGTGTGGCGGTATGGGCGCCGGGGTGGCCGCACGAGGATTCCCCGGAACTCATCCCCGCGCAGCGGGTTGTTCCGGCGGATTTGACCGGTTGGGTTTATCGACCTCCTCGGGGAAAAGTTGCAGTCGACCCGCAGCTTGGACGAATCGCTTTTCCTGAAGTCCACCAGCCGAGCCAAGGGGTTATGGGTATTTTACCACTACGGTTTTAGCATGGACCTTGGCGGGGGCGAGTACGCGCGGCCTCTCACGCAGCCGCTGGAGCACACGATGTACCGGGTAAGGAAAAACAGCAGTGAACCCGGATTGTTCCCCAGCATTAAGGATGCATTGGTGAAGTGGGCGGAGGACGCGGCAGCCCACACAGTGATCGAGATTGTGGACAGCGAAGTATACGATGAAAAAGTCAGCATTCAATTCGGCCCGGGCCGCCACAGCCTGCAGCTGCGCGCCGCCAGCAACGTGCGTCCGCACATAAGCTTGGTGGCTTATGAGACCGGTCGTTCGGATTCCCTGAAGATTAGGGGCCAATCGGGAAATCGTTTCACTCTTGACGGGCTGCTGATAAGCGGCCGCGGGATGACCGTTGAAGGAGACATATCCCGCCTGGTAATCCGCCATGCAACCATGGTCCCGGGGTGGTCGCTTGAATCGGTGCATAAACTGCAGTCACATGCAAGACCCAGCCTCACCGTTCAGAGCCCTCAAGCGTGTGTGATAATCGAACATAGCATTCTGGGTACGATCCAGGTAAGTCCGATGCCCCCAAAGGTGCCCGAAGCCAACGGCAGGGAGGAGGATGATGCCAAGCAGCAGATGACCGATGAAGAGGCAGCACTGGCCAGATGCCGAGGTATGGGACGAAACGTGCGCCTGGATCCCATATCGGTCTGTGTAAGCGACAGCATCCTTGATGCGACCGACACCGACCTCGAGGCCATCGGTGCGCCGGGTTGTCCCGTGGCGCATGCTGTGCTGGTAATGCGGCGGTGCACCGTTTTGGGGCAGGTTCAGGTGCATGCGATCGAACTAGCTGAAAATTCTATTTTTAACGGCAGGGTTACCGTCGCACGTCGTCAGCGCGGCTGTATGCGTTTTTGCTTTGTGGAGCCCGGATCACGCACGCCGAAATGGTACCGTTGCCAGCCCGAACTGGCGGAGCAGCTCGCAGCAGATGAGATATGCGCGCAGCTCAAGAATGCCAGTGCTGATGAAATAGACGCGGCATTGGAAGCCGCACAACAGCAGGCATCCAGTCGCGTTCGCCCATTGTTCAACAGCGTACGGTATGGAACGCCGACATACTGCCAATTAGCGCAGGCATGCGCCGAAGAGATCACACGCGGCGCTGACGACGAGTCGGAGATGGGTGTTTTCCACGATTTGTATCAACCGCAACGGACCTCAAATCTCCGCGCCCGTCTGGAGGAATACACGCCAGCCGGCATGGACGCGGGCATACTCTTTGCGAGCTAGGAGGTAAAGATGAAAGGCGACTTTACCAGAGACACCTTCGATGTGGAAAAGCACTTCAGCCGCGTGCTCATGCAACAAGGACGGGTCCAGCTCGATGCGGATTGGAATGAGCAGGTATCGATATTGCTTCACTATATGCGGACACTGGCTGCAGACCTCATCGGGCCCTATGCGGGGCCGGAGGCCGATTGGGGCTTTAACATAACAACACCAGAAGGCCAATCACCCGATGACGGTTTCAGGATTGGAAAAGGTCGGTACTATGTAAACGGCATCCTCTGTGAAAACAAAACCGAAACGTCCTATGCAGAGCAACCTGATCTGCCTGGCGCGCCACGACTGGATAATGGGAATCACCTTGTTTACCTGGACGTGTGGGAACGCCATATTACATGCATTGAAGACAACGGTATTCGCGAGAAGGCGCTGGGTCACGCGGACACTGCAACGCGGGCTAAAACCATCTGGCAGGTGAAGGTCAAAGAATTGAGCGGATCGTATTATTGCTTAAACGGTACAGGGCAGCTTAATGAGGAGGAAATTGCCATAAGCCGGGCCTCTCTGCGCGCTCGCGCCCGGCAAGAGCATGGCGCCGCAGAGCCCTGCCTGATTCAACCCGAGGCCCGCTATCGAGGCGTTGAAAATCAACTATATCGCGTCGAAATACATGACGGCGGCAGCGTTGGTAGCGGGAAACCTACTTTCAAGTGGTCACGCGAGAATGGCTCCGTTGTTTTTTCCATCAAGACGTTTAGCGTTGGAGAAGACACGATCACACTCGAACTCACAGACTTGGGACGTGACAGCAGGTTGAGCCTCGCCGAAGGCGATTGGGTTGAGATCGGGGGTGATGGCTCTGATTTGAAAAACGAGACTAAGCCTCTGCTCCAGGTGGAGAAAATCGACCGTTCGGACATGACCGTGGTCCTGAAAAAGAAGGCAGGAGTCAGCTATAGCGTTGACATGAAGAGGCATCCTCTGCTGCGGCGCTGGGATCAAAAGAAAAACGTTAGCGACGAGGGCGTGATGGCAATCAAGGAATCGAAAGACTGGGACGGTGACTGGCTTGAACTTGAGAAAGGCATAAGAATTCAATTTTACCCTTACCAAGATCCAGATCCAATAGCACTTTACAGAGCGGGTGACTACTGGATGATTCCAGCGCGCACAGCTTCGGGCGATGTCGAGTGGCCCGCAGATTTGGATGCAGAAACTGGTAGACCGCGGACTGACTCACAGGGCAACGTCATTACCAAGTTTATAGGGCCCCGTGGCGTGATGCACCACTTTGCGCCGTTGGCTGCCATTTTTGCAGATGCTAACGGTGTAAGAGTACTCTATGACTGCAGGTGCAGATTCAATCCATTGTCATACAGTTGTCCCTACAGCTACTATGGGCAGCTAGGAATCGGAGTCGATATGCTTGAGGCTGCGCAGCCTAAGAAATCTGAGGGCGTCAAAACGCGCGCCAAGCGCAAAAAAAGAAAGTAAAAATCATCACATATTCACTACCTATCTCCGGTTTTGTAATCTATGGGAAAAGTAACGGAGACGATACTAGGCCAGCTGCGATACCCATGAATAAAAGGCCTTTCGGAGGCTGGTATGCGTGCGGTTTGGTCTTTCTGGACACGACCTTTCCTATCAGATCGTTGTTCGGTATGGTTGACAGAAAGACATCACCTGCTTTCCTGGATTTTATCCTTTCAAACAGCTCGCGCGCATTTTCGGAAAACGGCTTTGTTTACTGATGATGCCGGTGCACGGATGCTGGTTGACGGTCTTGGTCTCGACTTCGACATCGTATCTACGAAACTTAATGCCCTCAAAGACAGCGATCCCAAATGGTGGGCGCTGGGCAAAATTTATACCTATCGTTTGCAGACCAAACCGTTCATTCATATTGACAGCGATGTTTTTATCTGGAGACGTCCTTCTTTTAAATCATTATCCCCATTGGTTGCGCAGAATCCAGATCACTTTGTGGTCGGAGCTTCTTATTATATGCCGGAGCGGCTTGAAGCGTCTGTCAAACAAACACCGGGAGGGTGGCTGCCTATAGAATGGGAGTGGTATCGGTCAAGAGGCTGTGTACAAAGAGCCGAATCCTGCGGTGTTTTCGGCGGCGCACGAACCGATTTCATTCGTTATTATGCGGGAAATGCCATACAGTTTATCGAGCACCGTGGAAATCAACGTGCATGGCGCAATCTCAGCGATGAGATCGAAAGGAACTTATTAGCGGAGCAGTATCTCCTTTCAGCGTGCATTGAATACCAAAAAAGCCTTCAAGGCTCACCTTATCAGGACCTTAGTATCCAGTACCTGTTCGACTCACAAAAAGAAACCTTCAATCCTCAAAGGGCTGCAGCAATCGGTTATACTCATCTGATTGCCGGAGCAAAGAGAAACCAACATGTCGCCGATAAGCTGGAGAGAAGGGTCAAAGCCGATTATCCAGCCAATTATGAGCGCTGTAAGAAGTATCTGCGGCAGACCCCCGACTTTAAGCCGATGCTTTGACCAGCCTGACAGGCTAACATACTCATTCTCTCCTGGTTTAAGGCACGGTTTCCCAGAAGAGAATTATCATTGGGGAGGTGTCCCATGTTCGGAGCCCAGGTGATCGATGTCGTTGTCGGTATGGTTTTTGTCTATTTATTGCTGAGCATCATTTGCACGGCAGCCAATGAGATGATTGCCAGTTTGTTTGCTATGAGGGCGCGAAATCTTGCCAAAGGTATCTCGAATTTGCTGGCGGACAACCGAGTTAAAGGCTTGGACGAGCTTTTCTACGATCATCCTCTTATAAAAAGCCTTTACCGCGGAAAAAGAAAACCGTCTCACATACCGGACCACACCTTCGCCCTGGCCTTCCTCGATGGCATCGCCCCTTTTTGGGAAAAAGGAGAGGAGGCTATTTCGCGAATAGGGGCAGCTGTCAGCGAACTTAAAGAAGACTCAGAACTAAGGCGGATGCTATCGATATTTCTGCAGCAGGCGGGGGGCGATTTCACTAAATTACAAGCTAATATCGAGACATGGTTTAACGATTCGATGTCGCGAGTGGGAGGATGGTATAAACGGAAATGTCAGATCATCACCATTATTTTTGCGGTTCTTTTGACGGGTGCCACGAATGCAGACACCTTGTTGATAGTAAAAAAACTATACACTGATCCCGCCCTCCGCTCAGCAGTAGTTTTACAAGCCCAAGAATTGGCAAAGCAGCAACCCCGATTTGTAACTCCAACCCCCGAAAAGACGCCTGTGCCCTCTCTTTCAGGTTCATCTGGAGATCAAGGCGACTCGCCACCTGCAGAGCCGACAACTCCTGCAGCAGGCAATGCGAAAGAGACCTTCACCCAAACCCTCGCGACTCTTCAGCAGCTCGGCATACCTCTGGGTTGGGAAGCTACGCCTAAAAAGGAGGAGTGGGTAAATAAGATTATCGGCTTGCTGCTCACGGCGCTGGCCGTTTCCCTGGGCGCACCGTTTTGGTTCGACGTGCTAAACCGGGTAACCAAAATCCGCTCAACCGGAGCGACTACGGAAGCTGCCCAAAAATAGGGAAGGGATATTGGCGTTGTTATTGTGAGAATCACAACTGAAAAAAAGGAGGAGCTGTTATGAAAACGATCAGGACAAAATTACTGTTATCGGGGCTGTTGAAAGTTGGGATAGCTATCGTGTTTACAATATCAATAAACGGCTGTGGAATATCCTACCTCGCATCTAGAGACACTAATCCTGTAATCCAGGATAATGCTCGAATGAGCTTTTTCTCAGACCGTCAGACAGTTGTATTCGCTACGACGGCGAGCAGGCGGTTAGCTATTATTGCTGAAGATAGAAGTGAAGTTGATCAACAGGGTAAATCTATACATAATATTATCACCTGCGCATAACCGCCGCCAGATGTGGGGGAATCTTTCGCCTCGGAGATAGCCGCAGGACTTAAAGCGGCTGGATCGGTTACTCCTCCAGCAGGAGGAACAGCAATAACTGCCGAGCTGGCAGGCCAATACGCAAGGGCTGTGGCGACACAAATAGCGCCTTTAGTTTATAGAACTCAGGGGTTGCAACTTTACCGTGACTCCATATACAAGCTTTGCATTGACAGAATGAATGGTTGGGTCAAACCAGAGCAATATGATGAAGTAAGAAAATTTAACTATATTAACGCTATTGAATTAATTCAGGTGGAACTGCCGTTAATGCAGGAAACTGTAAAAACGTATTATGAAAAGGTAAGGGCTGGAGAAGCAAAAATAAATATAGAAGATGCTGTTAGGCTTATCGAAGCCCAAAAAATGGAGGCAAAGCCATCTTCGGCGGAACAGACATCTAAGCCAAAACCATAAGCTTTTTAATTGCAGAAATCTGAGTCTATGATGTTGGAGATGAGTCAGGAGAGGGGCACACTTACGAGGCCAAAGTCCGGATGCCGGTAAAACTATACAACGCATCAACCATCAAGGCCTTTAACTCAGGCGCATTTCAAAGGCTTATGGACAAACAATTTTTTCTTATATTTGGCAAAATGGAAAGGAAATGAGAAATCCCTTGGGTGAAATTTTACGTTGGATCTTTGCTTGGAGTTCACGATACCAAGCTCGCAGCTGACAATCAATGGTTTGCTGATGGGGCTGATGCAAGCCGCTCCGCAGATTATGGCAACGGTGGTCAGCACCCTACTGGAGGCCTGCGAGAAGGAGGTGGTTGAACTGCAGATTGAAAAAGATCCGCAACACTACGGTAAAACAGCCATAAAAGCAAGCCCGGCAAGTTCAGCTGTCCTTTATGTGACTTCACGTATCAATTCGGTCGGGTCAAGGAGCGTAAAACCGACCGCAGCCGGCGCCGTTGGGAAATCAAGTGTCGGTCGGAGCCGACCATGTCCAAGCAAGGTTCGGCAGCCTATCGATCTGAGATACGTCGGCTGAGGAACAACTAACGAAAGGAGGTTTCACTATGACTCATCAATACAAGGACGTCGAGATCACCGTGTTTCCTTCGCCCAAAAAGTTTAGGACGTACGACGCGCAGGAGGAAACCCCGATCGCTGAGATGATCCGCATGAAAGTCCTTCCTCGCGAGAAAGCCGACTACCGCAGTGTCAAAGTGAAGGTCAGGCGCAAGCCCGACGGATCGCCCGACTACGTGGTCGCCTACATGTTGAGGAAGGACACGTATACAGCGGATGTGGTGAGGGTCGACGTCGACAAGAAGTACAAGGCGTTGCGCTATCATGATAATTACCGCGAAGCGGAAGAGGAAACGGAGCCAGACCCCGTGGAGGAGGAGACTCCCAAAAAGCCCAAAAGATCGGCAAAGGGAGCATTCGGCGCCGTTGACTTTGTTGCTGCCACACCGGTCCCTGAGATCAGCACCGCCAAGCAGGCAGCCGAGAAGGTACACAATTTGGCCCTCGCCGCCGGCTTAAACTCTTTACTCCTGCTTGGCGCGGATGCTTCTGTGGCGAACTACAAGAAATATCTATCATCTGGCGTTTTGAGGGGCTTTGTTAACATCGGCCACGGAAACACAAATGAGATCGTGCTCGCCGATGGCACGCTGTCGGCACCTTGGTTCCAAGGCTTGGGCAGACGGCTCTGTCCCACGGTGGTGTACTTTAACTCGTGCCAAGTATTCAACGCCCCGTTGCAGCCTGCCGTGATGGGGGCCGGAGCACGGACCTTCATCGGCGGCATAGTGAACCTTCTCATCGGACCTTCCGAGGAGGTGTGCAAGTGCTTCTGGGAGAACGTGCTGGCGAAAAGCGCCTCGATATCAGTTTTGACCACATGCGAGAAAACCAAATACCCGACGCCGGGGTCACACGGGATCGCCGGGGATCTGGGCCAGTTCAACTTCCTCACAGGGCCGGTTGACAACTACAAGGTGGTTCTCTATGGCAAGAACCAGACGCCGGAGAGCTTGGTGGCCTTCATCCACTGCTTCAACGGCGCCACCAACGTCTTGAGCTGCGAGTTTTATGCCGATGGGGGCACGATCCCAGACAACCGCTTTGCGGGTTGTCGGGTTGGTCTGGCGTACCCGTGGTCCCGCTTCGACGCAGTTCTCGATGTGCTGAGGAACGAGAAACCGATCTATTACGGATTCATCTTCAGCGCTAAGTTGGGCTACATTTCCACGCAGCCGGAGCCCGTAGGCGAGGGAGAGGCCTCCAAGTAAGCGGGAGAGTTGCCCGTGGGTGGCGAATTCATAGTATCACGCGATTCGCCCGCACGGTGCAGTCTTGAGAGCGGGGCCAGAAAAGCAAAGGGTTGTTGGGGACGTTCCTTGGTTTCTCGGATTTTTTGACAAAACGGAAAACTGAGGAACGTCCCCTTACCCTGCAAAATCCGCTCCTCCGGTGCAGAGCCAAAGCCAGCAAGGGAAGAAGGAAATGAGAAAAAGCTTGCATGAAACAGACCAAATGAGAACGCAGGATAGCTCGGCGCTCAAAACTGATTATTTCAAAGGCAAGATCCTGTAAATCCAGGAGGCCGAACATGTCACAATTGGTATGGCTTCATTTGTCAGATTGGCACCAACGCGGCTCAGAGTTTGACCGCCGAGTCGTTCGGGATGCTCTGATAAAAGACATAAAAAACCGCGCGAATATTTCACCAGAACTTAGGCATGTCGATTTCATAATCTTCAGCGGCGATGCAGCGTGGTCGGGCATGCCTGGTGAATTCCAGGGAGCACGGGAGAACCTATTTGAACGTGTCCTTGCCGTGACGGAACAGGCGCCCGAGCGTCTATTCATGGTGCCGGGCAACCACGATCTGTACCTCAAACATGTTGATGAAATGCTGCCTGAACAACTCAAAAAGCCCTTCAAAGATTCCGATGCTGTAAACTACTGGCTAACAGATGAAAAGAGGCGAGACCGCGCCCTGGAGCCTTTGCAAAGCTATAATGACTTTGTGAACGGATACACGCGTCAGAACTCAGCTAATTACGGCAGCATTACCAGATGGGAGATCGCCGGTAAGGCGGTAGCGATACTGGGTCTCAACTCTGCATGGATGGCTGGCCGCAATAAGGACGAGAATGGCAATATTAACGACTATGGGTACATAGTCGTCGGTGAACCTCAGATTCACGACGGCCTCGCAGCTCTCGAAAATGCCGATCTCCGTATCGCAGTAATGCACCATCCATTTGAATGGCTGACTGAGTTTGACCGTGATCGGGTCCAAGACCGGCTCAGCAGGGTCTGCCACTTCATCCTGCAAGGCCACGTCCATCAAATCAAGGTCAACGTCGTTCAAAGCCCTTCTGGCGATTGTGTGACTATCCCGGGTGGGGCGTCTTACGACCGCCGGCTCCAGGAAAACCAGCGCTACATTAACGCCTATAACATGGTACACCTGGATTTCGAATCGTGGCATGGAACTGTGTATCTCCGGCGCTGGAGCGAAAGAGCTTCTTCCTGGATCGCGGACGTTGATGTATACACCAATGGCAAATACGAGTTCCCTCTGCCAAAGTCTATGCCGCCTCGCGACCCGCCTCCTGGACGGATAATTGATCCTCAGCGGACGTTCGCCAGAAAACTGGCCATTCTAAAGGGCTACCTTGATGCCCTGATCAAGGCCAATTCCGATTTGGAACCCGGTGGTATCAAGCAGACCAAGGTGCAGGTGGTGCTTCCGCTGGAGGAGATCTACATCGGCCTCCAGGCAGATCAGGATCGCCCCGATGTCGATCGTCGCATCATGCAAGAAGAGTTGGATGAGGTGGAGAAGCAGCTCAAGAAGGTGGAGGATCCCGCAGCACGGGAGAAGCAGTATCAGATCTGGGCGCGGCAGTCGCGGCCAATCCAAGATGCCCTCAAGCTTGCGGAGAATCGCGAGGAGTTGTCCAGCATCATCCAGCGCCATCGCCAATTGGTCATCCTGGGCGATCCCGGGTCCGGCAAAACTACGCTCGTGCGATACCTGGCTTTGCGGTATACCCGGGCCCTGCTCGAGGCCCCCGACCGCATCTTTCAAACGGAAGACCTCTGGGATGAAACGGGCGTATGGCGACTACCGGATCTCGGGCCTGTTAAACTTCCGATTTTAATGCGCATCTCTCACTACGCAGAGGCTCGACAGAAGGAGCCAGATTTGCCGCTAATGGAATATCTGCCTCGCTATTTCGCCGGATTGCAGGTACCGCATGCCGAAGAACTAGGAGACATCCTATCTGAATTGATCGAAAACGGACGCGCTTTGCTCCTGCTGGACGGGTTGGACGAGATCATCAACCCAGCCGATCGACGGAATATCGCTAATGCTATTGGCCAGTTCACCAATGTCTTTCGCGACAAGGGACTCCCGGAGAGCCTTCTCGCCCCGATCAGCAAACCAACGGAACGGACCCGAGGCGGGCAAGATTTGGGGAAGGAAGAGTTTTTATTCACGTTGGCACCCGGTCTCGATCTCCCAGAGGGTGTGCGGAAGGATTTGGAACAGCGGCTTCGGCTGGCCGGCCCAAATCTACCCCGGGCGCAACAGATCGCGCTCAACCTGCTGAAAGAGGCACGCTATACTCACGTTGGCAATCGCTTCATCATCACCAGTCGCATCGCTGGCTACCACTTCGCCCGTCTGCCAGGCGACTTTGAGCACTACACTATTCGTCGGATGAACAAGGAGGATATCCACCGGTTTTTAGAGAGGTGGTGTTTAGCCGTTGAAAAGCGCTTGGCGCAGAACACCGACACCGAGGTGGTCGAACAGCGTGCTCGCCGGGAAATCGATGGGATCAAGCAAGCCCTCGAAACTACCCCAGGAGTGCGGCGCATGGCCGAGAATCCGCTTCTGTTAAGGATTCTCGCCATCATCCACCGCGGCGAGGCTCACCTCCCTCAACGGCGTGTAGAGCTTTACGAAACAGCTGCGGTGACATTATTGCGGGACTGGCACCTCGAAAAGGGGATCAAGGATGCCATCATTGACGATGTCAAGGCGATGAGTCTTCTCGGCCCGCTCGCGCTTCATATTCACGAAAATTGGGCGAGCGGTCTTCTACCAAGAGATGAGGCCAAACGAGTATTGGAGGGAGTCCTGAGCCGTGAGGTTAGAGAAGATCCCGAGAGCCCCTCGCTGAAAACCAAAGAGGCAGTTAGCGAATTTCTAGAAACCGTTCGCCAGCACAGCGGTCTATTTGTCGAGCGTGGGGAGGGCCTTTACGGATTCATGCACCTGACATTCGAGGAATACTTCACTGCACGGCAGCTCATCAGCAGTTCCGCCAAGGCTCGCCAGCAGATCCTGAGTCGATTACACCTGCCACGTTGGCGGGAGCCGATCCTTCTGGCCATTGGGGCGTTGAGCAAGCAGTTTTATGACGATACACGCGAACTCTTGGAAGCCATTCTTGAAAAAGGAAGTGACTACGAATCCGTCATGCACCGAGACCTTCTGTTCGCTGCAGCATGCGTAGGCGATAGTGTGAATGTAGACTTGACCTTGCGGAAGGATATTGCCACCCGGCTCCTATTGCTATTCTGCGACCGCTTAACCACCGGACGCTACCATCTCCTTCAGCAACAAGTTAAAGGGGCGCTGCAAACACTCTGCAGCGATCAAGGCCGCCTCGCCGTGGAAGCAGCGCTTGCCGACATTTTGGCTCGCTGCACCGACCGCCGGTCGCTGGGTTGTGCACTGGAAGCGGTGGATTGGCTCAAAGCAAGAACCCTACCAGTCGCTCAAGCGCTCGAAAAGTTGGCCCCAGTGGGAACAGACACAAAAATTTTCAGCCTGCTTCACGGCGTGCGGACTCAACTTGTAGGTAGCGAATTTATTATCACAGCGGGAACAGAAGGTTGGAATGCACACCTTGAGAACGAAACCTTGACGCAGTTTCTGGGTTTATTGTGGCGCTATGGGTGGGCGAGTCCTCTAATAACAATTTTAGGATTGCCCGAGGCGACGATCACCCAAGTCTATCAGGAATTCATGCCACTGGACCTCAGCGGGAATTTGAAGTCAGTGCAGGGCTTCATTCAATCATGGGCCGAAACGCCCCCCTCTCAACGCAACGTTGCATTCTGGGAAATGCTCGTGAAAGAAGTGGAGGAGATTCGGAGTAATGCACGATCGCATATTCCGCTTGAAGAGGCTGTTAAGCAGTTGATATCGGACATTGTCTCTGCAGTGGAAAAAGATTTAGGGCTTGTGCACTTGGCAAAGCACCTTGGTCGTCTCGTCTCTGAAGAGGAGGTTAAGAACCGGGTCCAGTCCGCTCCGGCGTGCGTCTCACCAGACGAGGCAATGGAAAGGTTCCAGCGCTGTATAGGTGTCCTGGAGATTTCGCTGACGAACTCGGCTTGGTCAGAAGCGCTTCAGAAGGGGGGCATGGTCATATTGAAAGGCGCTATAAGTGGGCACACACTCGTGCCCCTGTTTGTCAAAGCCGCCGCCGCATTTCAGCTCGGACCTAAGCCCTTGACCGACGAGCAAGTATTGGAGAACATGCTTAGGCCCACCGCGTTTGAGTTTACCAAGGCAGCGACAAATGTCCTTCGAGAAACAAGCGATGCCGAGCAGTATTTCGAGGCGTGCCTCGCCCAGATGCTGGGATCGGAAGAGGGCCACCCGGAGGTTGCGGCCATCCTAGTCTCCGATCTCGCTGGCGAAAACACGGAGCGACGGCGATGGGCGCTCTGTGCGCTGAGACAGGAAGATTTCGGCAACCTCATTGGTGTGAACGACGAGCGTCGCAAGCTGCTGCTCGACGTCTTGAATCGCCATCCCGAACATGCCGCAGTCGTGTTAGAGCTTCTGTTCAGAGACGGTCTAAATGCCGACTTGCTGGGCGTTTGCTGGGATATCCTTCGAACTCCAACCCATCCCATGCAAAGGGAGGTCCGGGAGTTGCTCGATGGAGTTGACATATTGGATGGGGAGGCTCTCTCTCTTGCCAAAATCGATATAGGGCTGCGTAACCCTGATCTTCGAGCCCCAGCTCTAGAGCTTCTCTCCAAGGTCGGCTGGCAGGAAGAACCGACTTTCAAGCAGACAGTAGCTTGGATGTCAGACAAGGACACCGAGGCGAGCAGTCTGGCCGCAATCATGCTTGCCGAGCAAGGAGACCCATACAGTGTCCCGCGCAAAGTGATCGGCAAAGCCACCGAGGAAAAACTGCGAAAAATTCAGGCGGATATTTTGGCGAGTCAAATCCCAGCAGAGACTCGGACATGGTCTTCGTTTAAGGATGACCCAACCCTGGTGCGGCTCCTTGGCGGGTTATGGCTTCAGGGCTGGGAGGATCCCATTGCCCAACTCTTGGTCGGCGAACCGGCAATGGCGTTCATGGATAAGCAGATAGGTAGGCACAGGTGGCATTTTAGCGCCCACCCGGTGAGCGAACAGGCAGTCCTCGATTTGCTGCTCGACCAGGCCGAATTCGGGCAGTCCCTTATGTCTATCCTGAAGCGCGCGGCCACGCGTTTGGCTGCGTTGGAAGAAGGCCAATCCACAGCGTCACCTCGGGTTGAATTCCTGACCGAGGTTCAGCAAGGGATAAAGGATGAGGTGGAGGCGCTGCTAGCTCGGCCTGACACCTCGCTGATTGCCCGAATCGAGGCGAAATCTTTCTTGGCGACGGCCACGTTCAATCAGGCCGCAGCGGAGGCGGTATGTGATGAGTCGCTGAGGACAAGACTCGCTGAAGCCCCTTTAGCTGAATGGTACGGTTCTGTCAGGCGTTTAGCACACAATCCCGCAATGCGCCCAACAATTAAGGCGGTGCTCGACGACGCGTTACTTTCGACAAACCAGAAGATGCGAGTGTTGTGTCTATCAGTGATAGCCGACCAGCCCGTATTGCGGGTACATTTAACTGAGGCACTTGCGGAGCAGCTACTTAACCGAACTGCGGATTGCGAGGAAATGCTACTTGTTATCGGAACGCTAATACAGATCGATCCACCACTTTCCGGCCTGTACACCCGACTACGTTCTATGGTCGCTCCCGAGAGTACCGAACCGTTGACTATCTGGGCGCGACAAAAACTAGAGGCCAAAGGGATAAATGTCTATGGGCCGGTTGAGGAGTTGGCCAGCTCCATTGTGTCCGACGACTCTGACATCCGGCTGGCGGTCGCTCTTAGCCTGCTCCGTCACGACCTGTGGCTCCTTTTGCTGCGGGGCCTGTTGGATGCAATCCGGAGCCCAAATGACCGTGTCCGGATGCGAGCGACGCATAGTATATACGAATTGGCCAGGAGGCTACCCACGGGCGCCAGCTCATCTGCCGTCGAAGCCCTCGTAGAATTCATGCTCATGGCTGAAGACCAACGTCTCGGCTATGAGGGAACGGTAGCGGCCAGCGCCTTGGGGAACGTCAGGTTCAGCTCCCCGGAACTCATCCATCGATGGCTGGCCTGTCAAGGCGACGAGAATCAGTTTTCCCATAGGATGGCCAAATGCGGTTTGAGGTACGTATCCTTTGTGTCCCAAGAGGTTATTAAGGAGCTATGTGCTGCTGCCAGCGACAGGCAGCGTTCGACGAAAGACCGAAAAGCAATATTCGGAATGCTTCGGAGCATAGCTAGAAGCAATATTGAATTCCCCGATTGGCGCATCATTTCTAAGGTATTTGTCGAAGGCCTTAGCGATCCCTGTCTAGAATTAATTCGCTATTCAGCATACGCATTACAATGGGCTGCAGGACCGACCGTTCTGGATGCGGTCCCTGAATTGCTAAAGTTTGCTAGTAGCAGTCCAGATTTAGAGGGCTGCATTTGGACGCTATTGTCACTCGGCCGAATCTTCGGCCGGGCATCCGCTCAGCGAGATGTTAGCACGTCCCCAGATGCTTTGTTTCTGTGGTTGGAGAAGAAAATTCAAGAGCGGCTTCTCTATCACTTCATTAATAAGCGTCTGTTCACCGATGCGACTGAATTTTTATCCAAACAGCCAATCACAAAAGACGCGGACTCTTGGGATAAGTTGATCTCTTTACTCCTCCGCCCAGAGGATTTGGGACTGCCCCGGGATATGGCTCGCCAGATGCGGGCGTCGCCCGAATGGGCCAAACTTATGGAAGACGCGCGCGTCGAGGGCGAACTCCGTCGCTTAGCGTTTTCGCTTCAGCAGGAACTGCCCAGAGCCCTCAACCAGGTGAAGGGTCTTTTGAACGCATCTGATCCCGTTCTCAGACGCGCTGCTGCCGGCGCTCTCGCACGCATCTACGAGAGTGAGTCCAATCGCCCGGCACAATTGTGCGATCTCCTGCCCGATGACATCTCGGTCCTTTGGGCGTTGGTAGACGCACTGGCCACGAGTGAGGGTGGCTGGTCGGAAGAACGCGCGTCGTCGAGCAAACAAATCGCTGATTGGATGGCGAGCCGTTCAGTAGAGAAGTGCGGGGAACTGGTCGATGTATTGCTCAACGAACTCGAGCATCAGCTTAAACTCTTGGAGTTTTCTGACAAGGCAGACAGTGGGTTGAAGGAGACGGATCAGGTGTCACCGCACGAGGAAGGTTGGCCATTCCGAGGGGCCATCGTTTCGGTATTGGCGGACGTAAGTGATCGAGGGACATCAAGAATGTTCACTCGTACACGCTCGCTCGACTCAGTCGTCTCCCTGTTTACGCAGGCCGCAAGCGATCCACAAGATTACAACGTCCGTCGCTTTGCCATCCGAGTCTTAGGCAACCTCCAACATTTCACGGACCAAGTAGCGGAAGTATTTTTTGCTGCGTGCCAAGATGTAGCCGATGTCTATCACGATAGCCGTACCGCCGTTACCAAATTCAAATACTTCTCTTATGAAACGAGAGAGGGGCCGGCTGAACGAGCGCGAGCCGGTCTCGATAGGCTCGTTACGGCGGTAGGGAATACAAATGTCACAGTGTCCTATCACGCGGCCCTGCTACTTGGGGAGCTAGGAGTTTTCCGATCAGAGGAACTGGGACCTGCCGGGCGCAAGCTTGTCTCAGATGAGTTGGTTCGCCTCTTGGATGATCCTAACTCCGAACGCGTCGTTTATGATTTCAGCAAGGGTAAAAGTGGTGAACGAATCGGCCCCCTTTACGACGCGATTTACGATGCGCTGGTACGAATCGTTTCAGGTCCCGATGCACCAGCGCCTGTTGAGTCAACGCCATAGTAACAGTTTAGTCTCCCTTCGGATGCTTGATTTTCAAGGCGTCAGCTTGAATTATTGTGCAAGGCGGCTTGAGTCGTGAACCTTTTGTATTGTCTTAGATCCGATATGTCGTATCGATGGAGGCGCATGGGAAAGGGGATGAATGACTGGCAGTTATTGATTCCCTAAATTGTTACGACCTTTGTCGCCGTTGCCGGTTGGGTAGTGGGGCATTGGTTGAACTCCGAGCGCGACGCCCAGGATATAAGGATAGAGCTGCGCATCAAAAACCTTTTGAAGCCTACCGATAGCTGGAGGCATCAGTCGAAACGGAAGTATCTCGAGAGAATCTCGGCATTATCAAGTCGACTATGCATCTGCTCGCAAATACTTAAATAGCGCTCTTCTATGGCGCCTGGCTCTCTCCAGTGCGGCGTCCGATCTCTTAGCCTAACTTCGCCAATTTTTTTAGCAGATGCCGATATTTCAGGGTTTTAGGGGTGGCTATCGTCACTACTCATTTTACGGCCGCAATTTTTCGCGGCAGCGCGAGCTCCTTCAGGTTCAGGCGTTGGTAGATCTGGCGGTGTTCCGGCTCCGCTTGGCTGCACAGCCTTAAATGGCGGCGCTGGGTTTGGTTCTGCTCTTTGACATTGTATTCGAGGCTCAGGCGCTGATGGGTCGATAAGATCTCACGGATGCTGGCCCACGAGCGATGGTCCCCGCACTGGCGCAGTTTGTATTCAATCGTGTGCAGCAGGTGGTAGGCGAGCACCGATATGAATAGATGCGCATCGGCACGGGCCTCAATTTGGTGAAAATTGGGTCTGAGCCCCAGCGAGGATTTGAGGCAACGAAAGGCGCTTTCCACCCGACTGAGCATCATATAGGTTTCCCAGATCTGCTGGTCGGTGAGCTCGGTGCGATCGGTGCGCAGCACATAGCAGCCTTCAAACGTGCGCTGGGTCTCGTACCGAGGACGCTTTTTCCAAAGGATCGCTTTGGCCTTTGTCCCTGGGTTTGGATCAAGCTGTACATCTACATCATATAGCATGGATGCCCGGGGGTACTTTTCCCGCAAGCGGCCAATCATCTCGAGCACTTTTGGATAAGCCTTGGTGTGGCCCTTCTTTGAGAGCCCCTGGTGATAATAGTGCAGCCGCTCAAGAAAAAGCCTCTCTTGGCGACCTCGGATGCCCTGGTCTTTGCCAATACGCCCGGTGCTGCGGCATAACAGCAGGACTTCGTTCTGACTCTGATGGCGCTTGACCTCCAGCCGGTAGGACTCGTTTTCGCGGATCACGTGCATGGCCTGGGTCTCATCGGGGAGAAAATCCGCCTTGCCACGGGCAACCATGATGTAATGAAAGCCGTTTGATCTCAAAAAGCCGATGTTCTCCTCCGTGGCAATGCCCGCATCAATAATAACTGTGCGGTCCTTGGCCAGATTCGGCCGCAGGGCCACCAGCGATTCGATGATCTCGGCCAAGCTGTGGCACTCGGCCTGATTGCCCGGATAAAGCCGGCTGTACTTGGCAAAGCCCTGCTCATCAACCACCAGCGCCAGGGTCAATAGCTTGCAGTCCGAGCGTTTCTCTTTGCTGCGCCCGTGTCTGGCCTTGGCATTTGCGGCCGTCTGTCCCTCAAAATAGGTGTTGGTCAGGTCAAACAGGCAAATGCGCTCGGGCAGATCGAAAAGCTCTTTTTCGCGCTCAGCCAGATGGGTTTCCAGGGCATCTTTACAGTCAAACAGCCGGTCCCCGGCCCGGTACAGGGAATTCAGGGAGGCCCGCAACGGGGCGCCGGTCAGCTCATAAAGCGCCGAGCGTTGCTCGGCCCAGTTATAGGTGTGCACCTCGCTGCCCGGGGACACTCGCCGGCCGATCACAAGTGCTTGCATCAGAGGTAAAATATGCTCGGAAATGCCTTCGGCGAGGAGCACCTCATTGATTTTAAGATCATTCCAGATGCACCGACAGACGTACTCGGCTCCCAAGGAGCGCAGCTGGCTAGCCTGCATCGAGGCCGCATCGATCGGCTCGTAGATAGCGGCACTATCAACGGCTTGATCAACGGCCTGTTTGCCCCGGATTTTATCGGCCGCCGTGCAGGCCAGTTTTTCGATATGCCGGTTGGAGCTGAACAGTTGTTGTTGGCCGGTGAGCATGGCTTCAATACAATTGGCCAGCTCCTTATATCGCTCAGGCTGCAGCTTGAGTCTGCCCAGGTTTAGGATCAGCCGCTGTCGGGGGCCGTTTTCGGTGCGCACGTTTTCGACCAGGTGCAGGTACTCGTATGCCTTTTTGGATTTGGGATTGGATTTGCGCACGCGTTTGATGTACATGCCGGCGAGTATAGCCGGGCGGAATGCGGCCGTCAACAATAAAAATAGACTATGGGTCACTACATTTGCTAACAAAAAATTAGCTAATAATAATATCAATATGTTAGCGCGACTATCAGGCCAACTTAGCGCTAAAATCGGCCCGGTGAGAAAATTTTTGGCAAACTTGGGTTAGCTTGTGCGTATTTAGGGGACGTACCTTATTTTATCATTTAACTAGGTTGTTGGGGACGTTCCTTGGTTTCTCGGATTTTTTGACAAAACGGAAAACTGAGGGACGTTATATATTTTAAGAAGAGAAGTAAATCTTTGGAAGTATAGCAGAGCGGTAAAAAATTATCGCGTAGAAAAAGCAGTAACCTCCTGATAGCTTAAGGTTGCCCGTACCCATAACCTTTTAACAGCTAAGAGGAGGTTACCATGAACGCGACTGAGAGTAGCAGAGTCGATGTATTCCGTCAATTCAAGCAGCGGATTCGGGGGTCTGCGGATACCCTGGTGGTCGGCCTGGATATTGGCAAGCGCAAGCACCATGCGTTCTTTGGAAATGGCAATGGCCAGACGGTGCTCAAGGGGCTGATCGTTGAGAACAGCGCCGAGGGCTTCGGGCATTTGTTGAGCCAGGTTGATTTTTACAGGCAGCGGGATGGGTTCAAGGCGATGGTCTTCGGGCTGGAGCCGACCAGCGTCTACCACAAGCCGCTGGCGGAGCATCTGATCGGGCGAGGGCACTTGGTGTGCGTATTCCGCTGATTCCGGCCACTGATTCCGATCGAAGGCGGCCACCCATTCCGGAGCAAGGCGGCCGGTTTTTGTCGGAGCGAAGCGACGCTGGTTTTTCATGAGTTCTCAGAGTCCCGGGGTTAAGTCAATTTGTTTTTCATTTTGCGCATAGATTCTCCTTTTAGTGTGATGCGGTAGCCGTTGTGAACGAGCCGATCGCAGATGGCATCGGCGACGGTGGAGTTGGTGATCAACTCGTGCCAGTGATCCACCGGCAGTTGGCCGGTGATCAGGGTGGAACGCAGGCCATGGCGGTCTTCAAGGATCTCCAGCAGATCGTGCTGCTGCTCGGTGCTGAAGCCCTTGAGGCCCCAGTCGTCAAGTACCAGCAGATCGGCGCGGGCGATGGTCTTGAGCAAACTGACATAGCGGCCGTCGCCCTGAGCGAGAGCCAGCTCCTGCAGCAGTCGAGGCAGGCGGAAGTAGAGCGCGGCATATCCTTCGCGACAGGCCTTGTGGGCCAGCGCGCAGGCCAGATAGGTCTTTCCCACACCGGTGGGACCGATGATGAGCACATTGTGATGCTCTTTGATCCAGGCGCATAGGGCCAACTGCAGAAACAGCGCCTGATCCAGTCCTCGGCGGTGGCGGAAGTCGACATCCTCCACACAGGCGTTTTGTCGCAGCCTGGCTTTTTTAAGCCGCGCGGCGAGCTGGTGGTTTTCCCGGTCGGTGATCTGCCGGTCCACCAGCAGCCCCAGGCGATCCTCGAAGCTAAGGCGGTCGACTTCGGGGGAGTTCATCTGTTCCTTCAGGCCGAGCAGCATGCCCGACAGTCGCAGTTGGGCGAGTTTTTCATAGAGGGGATGGGTGAGCATTGTCGGTGTCCTTTCCTATGTTCAGCGGTAGTAGGTGGCGCCGCGGATGTTGTCGTGCTCAATGGCACGTAACGGCTGCGGCTCGGAGAGCCCCTTTCGCTCCAGGCCTTTTTTGAGGATGGACTGCAGGCTGCGGTAGCTGGTAGCCCCGATGTCAAGTGCCCGCTGGCAGGCCATCTCCAGACGTGTGGCATCGTAGCTTTTCTCCAGCCGCAAGATGCCTAAAGCCGCGCGGAAGCCCTGCTGGGGATGCGCGCGGGTGCTGATGATGGTCTGGATCAGGGTGGCACAGGCCGGTCCGATCTTCTGGCCCCAGCGGATAAAACGCTCCGGAGTCCACTCCAGCCAGCGCTGATGATTGGGCGGCATATGCTCCTTGAGGGTGGTGTGCCGGCCGGGCAAGTGGCTTCGTATGTGGCTGGCGAGCCGGGTGTTTTGGTAGAAGCATTCGACGGTGCTCTCGGTGTAGCGCAGATCGAGCTTCTTTCGGAGCAGCCGGTAGGGGACACTGTAATAATGCCGCTCAAGCTCCACGTGGTAGTCGATGTTCACGGTCGCCTTTTTCCATTCGGCGAACTGGTAGGGCTGAGCCGGCAGCGGTTTGAGGGCGGGCCGGTCGATCTCCTCGAAGGCCGAGCGCCGGGTGCCGGGTAATTTTTGGAAGGGCCGGCCGTTGAGATCCTCGATCAGCTCTCGCAGCCTTCGGTTGAGTTCACTTAAGCTGAAGAAGGTCTCGTTTCGGATGCGCGCCAGGATCCAGCGCTCGACCAATAGAACCGAGCCTTCCCCTTTGGCCTTGTCCCGGGGTTTTCGGACCCGCGTCGGAAGGATGGCGGTCCCGTAGTGCTGGGCCATGTCCAGGTAGCTGGGGTTGATGTCGGGTTCGTAGAAGCAGGCCTTGGTGATGCCGGTTTTCGTGTTGTCGGGCACCAGAAGCTCGCTGACCCCGTTAAAGAAGGCAAAGGCCCGGCAGTGGGCGCCGATCCAGTCGGGCAGCTGCTGGGTGGCGGTGGCCTCGGCGTAGGTGTAGCCGGAGGCCGCCATGACCGCAACGAAGATCTGGGCTTGTTGAACTTCTCCGGATGGGGGATCGAAAATGTCCGCCGTCATCCCGGCCCAGTCGACAAACAGGGTCTCCCCGGCCGGGTGCTCCAGGCGCATGACCGGATCGATCTGCCCCTTCCACTGATGGTAGAGGTGGCAGAATTGGCTATACTGGTAGCCCTCGGGATCAGCCGCCTTGTATTCCTGCCACAAGAGCATCAGGGTGACGGCCTTGCGGCGCAGTTCCCGGTGGATTGTGACGAAGTCCAGTGGCTCGCGGGGCTTGTCGACCACGACGGGGGCCGGCGGGAACAAGCATTGCTCCAGCATCTCGTCGTCGGTCTCAGGGGAAAGTGGCCAACTGAGCCCGGAGGCGAAAAACCGCCGGAGGTACTCGGCGACGGTGCTTCTCGCAATGAGGCAGCTCTTGGCGATCTGACGCTTGGTCAGATGACAGTCGAAGGTCAGACGTAGCACTTCACGGATCTTTCGCATGGTTAACCTCGTGGCCGGCATGGAACCTCCTCAAATGAGTTTTTTGGAGGTACTCTTTACCGGCTGTTTGAAGGTTTAACCAGCGTCGCTTTCAGCTCCGTGAATGGACCAAGACGGGGTGGCCGCCTTGCGTCGGAATCGGTGGCCGCTTTCGATCGGAATCGGTGGCCGGCTTCGCCCGGAATACCCACTTGGTGGTCTATGCGACCAACGAGGCGATCAAGAAGAACCGCAGCCTGATCGACGGCCGCTGGGACAAGCACGACACCAAGGACTCGGCCAACGTGGCGGACCTGGTCGCGCAGGGCAAGTGTCACTATTACGATCTGCCGGATCAGCGGCTGGGGGAGTTGCGCAGCCTGTTGCTGCTGCGCAAGCGCTTGAAGAAGCAGGAGCACAGTTGCCGGGTACGCATCCGCAACAATCTCGTGGCGCAGTATTTCCCGGAGCTGGACCGTTTCTGGAACAACGCCACAGCGGAGAACCTGGCCATCGTGCGGGAGTATCTGGACCCGGCCCGCATCCGGCAGCTGAGCTGTGAAGAGTTCATCGCCGGGGTGAGCACGCATAACGGCGGGCTGCGGCAGCGTCGGCGACTGCGCGAGATCTGGGAGGCGGCCGCTGTCTCCATTGGCTGCCGGCCGGGGCCGGCGATGCAGTTAGAGGCTGAGCTTTTGGTGGAAACGCTTAACTCGATCAAGGACCAACTGGATCATGTCATGCAGGCGATCCACGAGCTGGCCGCGGGCTTTCCGGAATATGCTTATCTGAAAAGCATCCCCGGCTTCGGGCCGTACGTCTCCGCTATGACCCTGGCGGCGATCGGTAACCCCCATCGCTTTGAGAACCGCGCGCAGCTGATCCGGCTGGCGGGTTTTGATCTGTGCGCCCACCGCAGCGGCGAGAAGAGCAGAACCGCCGTCCCGGTGATCTCCAAGAAAGGCAAGGCGGACCTGCGCTACGCGCTTTATCAGGCAGCGCTGGTCGCCTCCAGTTTAACGCGCCATTTCCGGCCTTACTACAACCGCCTGTTGGAAGGACGCCAGCGCGAGAAAGGCATCCGCCCGAAGATGCTCGTCAAGATCGCGGCCAAGATGCTGGTGATCGCCTGGACGTTGATGAAGCGAAAGGAGTTCTTTAACCCAGCCCATATCCAAGCCTGAGGGATACCGTCTTCGGCGAGAGAGCCCGTGCATGGGCGTCGAGGCGTAAGACCTCTGGGGGGACAATCCCGGGCCTCTTGCCGAGCCCTAAGCTTGGATAAGGGATGATGGGCACTCCTTGGCGCAGAGCGCACGGAGAGGCCGAATAATCGTAACGATCAGGCGCGGGCTCATCTTCGGGCAAGAGATTCCGCCGAAGAATAGATTGAAAAAACTACAGGTGGAGTATTGCCAAAAATCAGGGGCATCCACAACCAACTGAAATTATGAGTACAAAAAAATTGCTTGACGGAGGGAATATAGGATGTCCCCTTACCCTCGGGAGGTATCCTGACTGGATCAGGGAAATAAGAAACGACGATTAAGGCGGGCAACCGTTACCGGCTGATTGGTGCGAGTGGGACAGCTGCCGCGAAGCGGTTTCGTACATCCGGCATCTATGACCGACATAAGGGGCAGGAGGTGACTAACCGCCTCCGGTCTGAGTCTGCATGGCATAGTCGACAGAGCTAAGACTAAGATATGCAGATTTAAGTTGTTATTTCAACTCGACCAGCCTGAGCAACCGTTGCTTGCAATCGACTCTCTGGCCGCACCCTCCGCAGATCAGCGGCTTGCCTGTCAATCCGCATTGACTTATCGCCGTTGATGTGGTCTGTTTTTCATCTGTAAATTCCATCAACGGGCGGTCTCTCGTGAGCTCAGACGATTACTACGCCATACTGGGCGTATCGCAAGATGCTTCAACACGGCAAATAAAAGTGGCCTACCGACGGCTGGCCTTCCAGCACCATCCCGACCGCAACCGCGACACCCCCAGGTCTTCTGAAGCCATGAAGCGGATCAATGAGGCCTATGCCGTCCTCTCCAGCCCTGTCAAGCGCCGTGAGTACGACGGGTTGCGCCAGCAGTTCGGATCAGCGGCCTACAGCCGGTACCAATCCGCCCATAGCCAACAGGACATCTACAACGGCTCGGACATCAACACCGTTTTCGAAGAGATGGCCCGGGCTTTCGGGTTCAGGGGCTTCGAGGACATCTTCAGAGAATTTTACGGGCCTGAATCCCAGCAATATGAGTTTAAACGCTCGCGGATATGGGTAAGGACCTTTACTTTTGGACGGCCGTTTTCAACGGACACCGGTCGTTCGTCCACGCCTCACAGGGACGGGCCGCTCGTTTGGATTGCCCGCTTGGCATTCCGTAAGATGAGCGGGTTCGATCCTCCCGAGAACGGGGGCAACATCCGGGACCACATCTATATAGACTCGGGCCTGGCGGTCGCCGGGGGGCCTTTCGCGTATTTCCTTCGAGAGCGCTCCAAGAAGCTGGTCGTGAAGATCCCCGCCGGCGTGCGGGAGGGTCAGCGTATCCGGCTTGGCGGACTTGGCCATGAGGGCAAAGCCGGCGGCACACCCGGCGACTTGCTCCTGGAAGTTCGCCTGCACAGACCAATCCTGGAAGGAATTAAGGCCTGGATTGCGCAAATATTCAGACGATAACCTCGCAGGAAGGCCTGCGGGGTTAAGAGTTTGTTATGCGGCACTAATCTGCAATAATCTTAGATCGTTGGAAACTTTAAATTTCATCCGACGTATCGCCGAAGAACCAGCTCGGCGATATTGGCAAGCCTCTCTGTATATCATAACAATTTACATGATAAACAGGCCTGCATAATCACTTGTTGGGCATTCTGAATGCACCCGCTGTTGCAATCTCTTTCTGGTGGTGATCGGCGCTCGGTTGGAGCGTCAAATCGTGCGGTATCTGCCGTTCTTGAATGTCCTGATCTGATCAACGTTCTGTTTCAAGGGATTGAAACCTCCGACCCCGTACTGCGTATGCGTTGCGCTGACGCCATCGAGAAAGCCTCGGCCATTCGCCCTGAGCTTCTGGCTCCGTTCAAGAAGAAAATATTGAACCGCCTCTCGAAGCTTGACCAGCAGGAAGTTCGCTGGCATATCGCTCCGATGCTGTCTCGCTTACAACTGACAAAGGCCGAGGAAACCACCGTTGTAAACTTGCTGCTTGGTTACACTAACGACTCAAGTAGCATTGTGAAAACCATGTCCATGCAAGCCTTGGCCGATATCGCGCTGCGTAGTCATCGTTTGCTGCCAGAGATCAGGCAGCACATCGAAAAACTTTCCGTTGTGGGCACTCCTGCCATGAAGGCGCGTGGCAAGAAACTCCTCAAGTCTCTGGCAATAGAAAGTCATGGAGGAAGACTTTGACCAATAACATGATGACCGCAACCGCAATTATCACTTCCGGATTCTGGGTGAATCTGTCCGAATTTCTGAGAAATGAAATTTTGCTTGGCTCTCTATGGAAGAGTCATTTCCTGAGTCTGGGGCTTACCTTCCCTTCCACGCCGATGGCCGGGATGATTTGGGGAACCTGGGGATTCATTTTCGGGGCCGTCATTTTTGCTGTTTCAAGACGGCATACCATCATTGAGACCACCATCATTTGCTGGGTCGTTGGCTTTGTATTATTGTGGCTCGTCAGTTGGAATCTCTTGGTGCTGCCGCTGGCGATCTTGCCGTATGCGATTCCGCTAAGTCTGCTGGAGACATTTATTGCGGCAGCGATCTGCGTCAAGATTTCTCCTCAAGAACCGGGCGTCAGATAGAACCTGACTCTTCCTTCTGAAAGGATAGCCATGGCCACCTTGCCGACACGCTCAAAAGAGAATCCGTGGAAGCTCAAAACGCCGCCTGGGACTTCCGAGTACACGATGCACACCGACGAAAAGGACGGCAAGAGGATCCTCGTGTGCAAAGTGGGCAGTACGGTGCTTCACTATGATGCGCGATGCCTCAATGATCTGCACGCGATGCTCAAGAAGGTCGGCGGTTGGGTTGATCTGGGAGGTACCGACGAACAGAAACCAGCCAAGGATGGGACAGTTGAAGCCTGGGGCCGATCTGACGCAAACCCGATCGGAGGCTGGTACGGACTGAAGAAAGGTCTGCGTGGCAGATTCGGCGTCTACATACCGCCTCTGATGGAAGAACTTGGCCTGTGCGAACTTGAGCACAACGCTAAGAACAACAGAATGCGCGCCAAGTGAGCATTGTGAAGCCCAACCCATCATTCCACCGGACCTGTCGCGGCAAGCCGCGCCAGTCCGGTGAATCCAACCGTTGAAAATATCAAAGTAAATTCGATCCCGATGAAAGTCACGATACTGACAGCGACGGGCACCATATCCGCTTTCTGAAAACGTGAGGTAGAAAACTTCTATCACTGGGAGTAAGGGGTGCTCCGGGGCTGAGTTGGGTGGGTTAAAACTTGAATTTTCCGCTGGTCGGATTTTCATCATCCAGCGCATCTATACCGGGATTAAAGTTGACTGTGACTCGGTAATGCCTTCGGTGTTCATCATCCATGTTTTCATTTTGCCCAGGGAATCCAATGATGCTTGAAGCATTGCATCCACGGAAGTCAATTCGTGATAATGGTAAGCGCCTGACAAAATAAATGCCAATGAAAGGCCTATAAGTATCATCCCCCAAATTTGCTTTGCGCTCATGATTCCACTCCGGTCCTCAGAATATTATCGGCAAAGTAGGGCTAAACTTGACCGGCGAACTTGATGTTTCCAACCAGTGCCAATTCCTATGTAAACCCTCCCGCCTCCTGTCCCGTCTAACCGGTTTAAATTCAATGGGAATAGGAGGACAAAATGAAAACCAGCTTTCTGAAAATATTCGCAATTGGAACTCTTATTATTTTCCTGGGCACTGGGGTTTCCCTGGCAGGCGGTTGGAAAGGCGATTGTGGCCCACGTGGGAACGCCTATGGCCATTATAAGAATGGGGGATATCCGCATTACCACTATGCGCCGCCACGACCGGTTTACGTGGAGCGTCATTATCGTCCGGTTGTTGTGGAGCGGCACTATTACCCTGCGCCGGTGTATTATGCGGTTCCGGCGCCTCCTCCACCGAGCGGGTTCTTCTTTGGGATGTCGGTTGCAGATGCAGGATCAGCGTTCAATTTCGGTATAGGTGGACGATGAAAAACTCCTCAGGCACTTGACAGGCATGGCGTTAGATCCTAAATTTTCAGTCGAGTATCGGGGAAACCCGTGATCCCAGGAAGAGAGTGGGAGCGGTTGCAGGGAGGTTGAGCGGTATTCCTGCCTGCCTCTATAAAATTAGAATTCCATCTGCTTCCTAAATATTTAACCGTAATTCCCGGGCGATCTCTCGTAATTTGGGAGGCGCCCGTTTCGTTTATTGTAAATTCGTCCTTACCGGAGATTTGTAGGATGTCATCAGGGAAACGAAACGCGTCCATGAAACATTTAGAGCCGATAGAGAACGCCGACGACGATTTTGAAATGGATGTCGAATGCGACAAGTCGGCGGTTGAGTGCATATGCCCAAAATGTGACAAAAAGCACTTTCTGAACTTTCATTGGATCGGCAGAGGCATGCCCCGAAAATACTGTCAAAACTGCCGCGATAGCATTTAGGGGCTTACCCTCAATCAGTCGGAGATTGTGACATCCTGCCCTATTCCAAGTGGTTTTCAACTCATAACTTAATCTGAAGAAAGGGGACATTCATGAACAAGGCGGATCTGGTCAACGAAGTGGCGAACGTCGTCAGCAACAAAACGGAAGCGCAGGCGGCGGTGGATTGCGTTTTGGAGTCGATCGTGAACACGCTGAAAAAAGGTGATGTGGTCAACCTGGTGGGATTCGGGAACTTCAAGGTGGTCAAGCGTCAGGCACGCACAGGCCGCAACCCGCAGACCGGCGCAGAAATCCAGATCAGCGCCTCCAACGCCCCCAAGTTTGTGCCGGGCAAAGCTTTCAAGGATGCCGTGAATTAGTTTGCATAGACCTTTTCCAGTTCGTGAATTGCCATGGTAGAACTCGGCCACATGCCCGAACGGTTCATCAGCGAAGCCATCCATCCCCTAACTGAAACGGCTGACACCTCCCGCATGGCAATTGGGGAGCCTGGCCTGCCTCGTAAGTTCGTGTGGCGGGGGCGGACCCTTGCAGTCCAGGCGGTGTTGCGTACTTGGCGGGAAACCGGTAAGTGTCGCCATGGCAGCCTCGAAATGTATGTTCGCAAGCATTGGTACGAGGTGGCCACGGACTCAGACGGCACCATGAAGCTTTATTTCGAAAGGCAGGGTAGGGGTGGAAGGAAAGCGCCGAGATGGTGGTTGTTCAGTGTCCGTGATCCAGAGGAAAGCTCTGTTTCAACCAGATCCTGTCGGAACATGTCAATGAAAATGAGACACCAGGTTACGGAAATTAGACTTGCCTATTTTCTTTCGGAGGCGGGTTGATCCAGACCGCCTCCGGCAGGGTATCAGGAACCGGTATCTTGTATTTGAACCGGTTCGGGTGTTTTTCAAAAGCCGATGCGAGAACCGTTTTTCGGTTAAGGGTGATTTCGCCGGCCAGCCCGTAGTGGACCTGTTCCGGGGTTAGCATCGCAATGCCGCTATGGCGATGCTCCGTGTTATACCAGTTGAAGAAGTATTGGCAAAAGGAGCGGCTGTGCTGGATGCAGCCGAATCTTTCCGGGAACTGCGGGCAGTACTTGAGGGTTTTGAACTGGGCCTCCGAATAGGGGTTGTCGTTGCTGACGTAAGGCCGGCTATGGGTTTTGGTGACTCCCAGATCGGCCAGCATCTGGGCGACGAGTTTGGATTTCATACTCGGTCCCCGATCGGCGTGAACGGTGAGCTGTGCGGGCCGTATCGTTTGTTTCGTGCAGCTTTCTTGAATCAGTCGTTTGGCCAGGGAATCGAGTTCTCGGTGGGCCACCATCCAGCCGACCACCAGGCGGCTGAATACGGTGAGTGTCAAGGTAGTTGTCACCTGAACCATGGGTCAAGCCGCCTCTTGTTTAGGGTTGGTAGTTGAGGTAGCCGAGAGTTTTTTCTTTTTTTCAGGATTGAGCCACACGAGTCGCACCGGCTCCCAGTTGCGGGTTTTCCGCGTCCAGCGGTCCGGACGGCGCCGCCGGGCCTTTTGGTAAACGCGATGGCGGTTCTCAAGGATGGCCAGCTCGCGGCCATAGTGGCGATCGTCGGGAGTCACGAAGCGGATCGCGCTGTGAAGATGCACGGTATTGTACCAGATGACGAACTGATCGACCCAGGCCTGCGCTTGTTCCAAGGTTTCGAAGGCCCGGGGCGGAAATTGTGGATGGTACTTCAGGGTTCTGAAGATCGCCTCCGAGTAGGGATTGTCATCACTGACGCGGGGACGCGAGAAGGAGGGCACCACGCCCAGTTTTTGCAAGGTGGCGAGCATGGTGGAGCCTTTCATCGGCCCGCCGTTATCGGAGTGCAGCACGAGGCTCTCGGGGTTGAGCGCATGGGTCAAGCAGGCCTTTTGGAAGAGCCAGGCACTGTGCTCCATGGACTCCTCGGGGAAGACCTCGGCGGCCACGATCTTGCGGCTCCAGACGTCGAGGAACAGGTAGAGGTGAAAGAACATTCCCTGAACCGATGTGCGCAGAAACGTTATGTCCCAGCTCCACACTTGGCAGGGCCCGGTGGCGACGTGCGCCCGCGGTGGCCAGCTCATGGCGGGTCTTGAGCCGTGGCGGTGGGTGAGAAGCGCATGTTCTTTTAAAATCCGATAGAAGCTCGACTCCGAGCCGAGGTAGCGGCCCTGATCGGCGAGCTTGGGGACGATTTGCTTGGGGGACAGATCCCGGAACGCGGGGCTGGTGGCCACCGCGAGGATTTGCTCGCGTTCGTGTGGGCTGAGTTTATTGGCCGCTTCCCGCTTAGCTTCGTGGCGCTGGTCCTCGATGCAATTGTTTTTGCGCCAGCGGATGAGTGTGCGTGCGGAAAGCCCGAGGCAGGCCGCGGCCTTCTTCAGCCGCGCCCCGTTCTTGACCGCCGTATCCATGAGCGCAAGGATCATTTGGCGTTCTTCCCGCTCATGTTCTCGTCCGCGTCCCCCCAGATCTCCTGGACTTTTTTTTTAAGCACCAGCAGGGCCGCGGTTTCAGCCAAGGCCTTGTCCTTGCGCCGCAGCTCTTGTTCGAGGGCGCGGATGCGTTTTACATCGCCGGGATGAGCCGGGGTCTTTTTTACCGCCGGTTTCCCTTGCAGCCCCTCGATCATCTGTTGGCGCCAGCGCTGCAGGTGGGTTTCGTGCAGCCCCTTATGGCGCAGGAAGACGCCGAGCTCTTCATCGTGGAGGCCCTGGGCTTCCAGCACGGTCTTAAGTTTTTCTTCGGCGGGCCACTCTTCGGGTCGGCGAGGCTTCATGGGGGTCACCTGGACAGATCGATTCGGGTCGTTTGGGAATACATACGCGGCCCTCGCTCCGGCCCGTCGCAGCCACTTGGAAAGGGTCGTCTGCGGCACATCGACCTGTTTGGCCAGCGCCGTGGCCGAGATGGCCTCCGGGCCGCTCATGCGTTGCACCAATTTTCTTTTGAACATGTCAGAATAGGGCATGTCAAGCTCCTTACCTGCCCCCGCGAAATGGATGAAGGGTTGCGCCGAGTGAAGCCGCCCCGCAAGGGGGCGTCTCCCCTCGGCGCGTCATAAAAACCGCAGGTGACAACTATCCTGACACAGGGGGAATATATCCAGGATCACGTACAGATAGAAGTAGGTCCACTTGGCGGGTCCCTTCAACTTGGTTATGTCCCAGGACCAGACTTGATTCGGGGCGGTGGCCAAAAGCTCCGGCTTGCTGTAGTGGGGCCGTTGAACGTGGCCTCGGCGCTCTTGGACGCCATTGTGTTCGGCGGACAGGATCCGGTACATCGTGCGGGGTGAACACAGGTAGCGTCCCTCGTCGAGCAGGCTGGCATAGATTTCCAAAGGGGCCCTATCCTGGAAGCGCTCGTTGTGCAGTTCATCGATCACGGCTTGCCGTTCGGATGGGCTCAAGGCCAAGGGCGGAGGCGGCCGTTTGTTGATCGGCTTGGGGTCGGCATCGATGCGGCGGTAAAAGCTGGCCCGAGAGACCCCCATTGCTTCACAGGCCGGCTTTTTGCCGACATCGCAGCTCAAGGTGGCGGCGGCTTGCATCAGTTGCTCCCTTGGCTGCTTTCCGGATTCTGATCGATGCCCAGGATCTCCGAGATTTTTTTTTGCGCCTCGATGATGATCTCGGCTCTTTGCAGCTGCTGTTTCAAGCGCTGATTTTCTTTTTCCAGCTGATCAATGCGTTCAGCAGAGGGATTCCTGGGCTTGGCTCTGCGCCCCCGCTTTTGAGGCGTGAGGCCTTGCAGGCTGCCCTCTTCACGCTGACGGCGCCAGGTGGTCAGGTGCGAAGAATACAGGCCTTCTTTGCGCAGCAGAACCCCGATCTGGCCGGGCTCCTCGCACTGGTCGGCCTTTTTGAGAATGCGCAGTTTATAGGCGGCTGTGAATCTTTTACGGGGCTTCTTCTCGGGCACCTCGGGATCCGCAGCCGCGACGGACATCGGTTCCTCGTGTGTTACCCCGTTTGGGGAGAGGGCTGTCGTCCTACGGACTCCATCCCTCTCCCCAAACGGGGTCGATGATGGAGTGCCGGGTTGGGACCGCTTCAGTGAATGTCGCATATCCATGGGTGATTCCCCTATCCGCCCTACAGTAATTTAACAAGGGGTAGGTGTCTCACCTTCATTGGCACAGAGGGTGTGTATGAATCTGTGTGTGAAAAAAAAGGGTGGCCTGCTAAAAGGAGGGGAAACAGGCCACCCCGGATCACAAGACAGTTTGGATGTCGAAAGTGGATAGTGGGTGACTCTCGGCATCTAAAACCATCTCTACAATCCAACTGAAAAGTGGGTCCTGCCGGGATTGTTGTCAACCGTCCTGGGCTTTCCCGCGCCATTCATTCCCCAAACCCGATGTAAACCCTCCTGTCCAGTGGCCCGTCTAATCCGGGCAAATTCAATGCTCAGTCGAAACAGGAGGACACCGTGAAAACCAAGATTATAAAAATAGTTGCAATTTCATATATTGTGATTTTTATCGGCGCTGGAGTTGCCCTCGCGGACGCCGGGTCGGCGTTCAGTTTCGGTATGAGCGGCCGGTAAGTTGCTGAAATGAGAACTCACCCTGTCAGGTGAAAATCGAATCCAAGCGCGGGGAGTTCAAGAGGGAGATCAAGTGCGAGTGAAATTATTGAACAGCATGGATGGGACTGGAGGAACGGCCTTCGGTTTGGTTGTGGAGGGGTGGCAAAAAAGCTATCCAGTGTACTTGACAAGAATGGCATAAAACCTTAACCTAAATCTTACCTCAATTAAAACTGTGATTTTTGGAAGAGGGTGGGGGGTTGAAGCCAAAAAGGTGGCAAAACGGCCACTTTAAAGGGGTACAGCTCATATCCCACCCACTTCCTGAACTTCAACGCAACACCCGGGCGATCTCTCTTGATGTGGGGTCGCCCGTTTCGTTTAGTGAAATTTAATCCAAATGAGGTTTCCGTATATGTCATCGGATCGACGAAACGCGTCCAGAAAGCATGAAGAGAAAATAAAGAACCCTGACGATGCACTCGAGGTAGTTGTCGACTGCGACAAGTCGAAGGTGGAGTGCATATGCCCCAAATGCGACAAAAAGCACATTATGAACTTTCATTGGATTGGCAGAGGCACGCCCCGAAAATACTGCCAAGCCTGCCGCGACAGCATATAGGAGCGGTCTCTCTATCTGTCGATCGGAAAAGCGCGACAGCATGCTTAGTTCAGGCAGTGTTCAACTCGAAACACGATGTGAAGAAGGGGAACATTTATGAACAAGGCGGATCTATTCAACGAAGTGGCGAACGTCGTCAGTACCAAGACAGAAGCGCAGGCGGCGGTGGATTGTGTTTTTGAGTCCATCGGTAAAACGCTGGAAAAGGGCGACGTGGTCACCTTGGCAGGCTTCGGGACCTTCAAGGTGGTTAAGCGCAAAGCGCGCACAGGCCTCGACTTCAGCGGAAGCGCTCTGTGCTCAGCTGCGGCGGATCGTCCGCCGACAACCAGAAGCCGAGATGAAAGAAGTCATCAGACATATCAATCATGGAGCTGAATTCGAAACCCCCGAACGGTGTGCCATCGTCGAACTGTCCAACTCGTCGGATGATCCGGAATTATCCATCGCAAGGGTACGCGTTTCGCCCGGGGTCACCACGTGCCGGCATCGGTTGGTCGGAACAACGGAGCGTTACGTCATCCTCGAAGGCGCCGGTCGCGTGGAGGTCGGCTATCTTGCCCCGCACGACGTGAACGCCGGCGACGTCGTGCTCATCCCGCCCTCATGCCGCCAGCGGATCACCAACATCGGCGAGGGGGATTTGATCTTTCTCGCCATTTGCACCCCGCGGTTCTGCCAAGAGGCCTACGAAGATATGGAAGGATGACGGCCTCTTCGACATCCCTTTTTCTACAGCAGGAAAACCGAAACTTTTACAGCCGTACGAATGCAAAAATCCCCGCTCAGCCAAGCTCCGGCAGTGCCTTGATGTAGTCAATGGCATGGGCGGCAATCTTGGTTTTTATCAAGTCCCGCACATTCGCGAGCACGTGGGTGTTGATGGTCACTTTGCCGGAATAGTGCTTCAGGGAGGTCTCGCTGGACTTGAACTTGAAGAAAAGCACCTGCGTGAGCGTGGCCCTCGCCTCGATCCCAAAGGCCATCAAGGAAACGAGGAATTGGTCGTCTTGCGCCTGTTCGGCCAGCGTGACCTGAAACCGCGCGGTCTGCGCGGATTGGCTCTCGCGATTGAAGATGGCCAGCCAGGGGCTGTCCGCGGACAAGGCCTTCAGGGCATCCAAGGTGGCCTGGACGACGGCCAGCGTGGCGGCGGCCGGTCCGAGAAGACTGGCGGCGACCTTTAAGATAGCCTCATGCGCCTGGAAATTGTCGCTGGCCTCGGCGTACGCGGCGAAGCCGCGATCCTGAACGGACCAGCCGATATTCGTCAAAACGTCGAAATAGGCATTGTACCAATCATAGATCCGGGCGGGGTCGCTGACTTGCTTCTTTGCGGCCAGCTGGGCCAGCAGCGAAGAATTGACGATGTCCTCCCGCCGCTCCGGCGTCACGCCTTTCACGAACGATACGATGTCCGATCCCACCACCGCCGCCTGGTTCTTGACCTGATCGAAGTCGAACTCGACCGGGCCGGCCGCTTTGGCCCCGCGGCGAAGGCGGTCATCCAGATTCAGTGAGCTGACATAGCGTCGTGCCTGATCAGGGGAGATGCTTTTCATTTGGAGGCCCTCCATGTGCGATCGACTGTTTCTAACGGCGAACCGTCTACAGGAAAAAGTCAAGAGGCTATCCGGACAAACCGGTTGAGCCCGATTCATATTAAGCTGCATTCTATCTATCGGCAAGAACATTCCTATTTCATAATGATCTTGATGCGTTAAGGATAATATGCTATGGCTCTGGCCAGGACCGCTAAACGCCGTGGCGACGGCGGCTTTCACCTCATGGTCGGATCCTTATAACGTCTTCGGAGGTTCAAGCAGTTGTTTAAATTCATCCACGCCGCCGACATTCACCTGGACAGCCCGCTTTTAAATCTCGATGCTTATGAAGGCGCGCCGGCGGCGGAAATCCGAGGGGCCACGCGGCGTGCGTTCGAGAACCTGGTGCGAACGGCGGTCGAAGAGCAGGTCGACTTCGTTTTGATCGCCGGCGACCTGTATGATGGCGACTGGAAGGACTACAACACCGGCCTGTATCTGGTCTCCCAGCTGTCCAGGCTGCGCGAGGCCGGGATCCCGGTCTTTGTGGTGGCCGGCAACCACGACGCCGCGAGCACGATCACCAGGTCCCTGCGCCTGCCCGAAAATGTGCACCTTTTCCCGGCCGACCGAGCGGACACGCTCCGCCTGGACGGCCTGAACCTCGCCATTCACGGCCGGAGCTTCGGCACCCCGGCGGTCAAAACCGACCTGGCGCAGTCCTACCCGTCGGCCGTGCCCGGTTGCTTCAACATCGGCCTGCTGCACACCTGCGCGAACGGCCGCGAGGGCCACGAGCCCTATGCCCCCTGCACCCTGGAGACGCTGCGCGCGAGAGGTTACGACTACTGGGCCCTGGGCCATGTGCACCGCCGCGAGGTGCTGCTCGATGATCCGCCGGTGGTCTTCGCCGGCAACACCCAGGGACGGCATGCGCGCGAGACCGGTCCCAGGGGATGCTTTCTGGTAAAGGTCGACGACGCCGGCCGGCCGGTGTTCGATTTCAAGCCCCTCGATGTGGTGCGCTGGGAGGCAGCGATCATCGACGCCTCGGAAAGCGAGAGCGGCTATGACCTGCTCGACCGCTTCCGCGAAACCCTCTTAACGCATCTGGAACGGAACCCGGACATGCTCACGGTGCTGCGCGTGACGGTGGAGGGCAAAACGACCGCCCACGACGAAATCCTGTCCGATCCGGAGCGCTGGGCACATGAGATCCGCGCGGCGGCAGTGGACGACGCCGGCGAACGGGTCTGGATCGAAAAAGTCAGATTCCGCACCCGTCCGCCCGCCGGTGGCAAGAAACCGGAGGGCGCCGTGGGCGAGCTTTTGGCCCTGGTCGATGAGCTTGCCGGAGACCCGGAGGGCTTGGGGAGCCTCGCCTCCGAGCTGGCCGATCTCGACAAGAAGCTGCCGCGCGAATTCAAGGAAGCGTCCGAAGCCTGGCGGCCAGACGACCCGGGCCGGCTCAAAGACATACTCGCAGAGGCTAGGCCCCTGCTGGTCCGGAGACTGCTGCAGGGGAGGGGCGGCGAGTGAAGATCCTCTCCCTCGAGCTCATCGCCTTCGGCCCATTCACGGGCGCCGCTATAGACCTGAGCGCCGCCAAGGAAGGCCTGCACATCGTCTACGGCGCGAACGAAGCCGGCAAGAGCTCGGCCCTGCGTGCGCTGCGGCAGCTGCTCTACGGAATCCCGGAGCGGTCGGCGGACGATTTCGTGCACCCGTTTTCCAAGATGAGGATCGGCGGCAGCTTGCGGTCATCGAATGGCGAAGTCCTGGAACTCGTGCGCCGCAAAGGCCGCGGCAGCACCCTGCGGGCAGCCGACGACAAGACCGCCCTCGCGGACTCCGCGCTCGAAACCTTACTGAACGGCGTCGACGCAGGCTTCTTCGCCGCGATGTTCGGCATCGGCTACGAGGACCTGGTTGCCGGCGGCCGCGAGATCGTCCGCGGCGGCGGAGACCTGGGCCGGCTCATTTTCGCGGCCGGCTCCGGGGTGGCCGACCTGGGGGCGGTTCTGGAAGGCCTGCAGGCTGAAGCCGATGCACTCTTCCGACCGGCCGGTCAAAAGCAGAAAATCAACGAGGCCGTCGCCCGCCTAAAGCAGCACCGACGCGAGCTCAATGAGGCCCAGCTGCCGGGCCAGGAATGGGTGTGCCACGACCATGCGTTGAACGAAGCCCTTCAAGCCAAGGCCGGAGTGGAGGCGCAGCTTGCCGTCGCCCAGCGCAGCCTGAGTCGCCTGCAGCGCATTGGGGAATCGCTCCCCGTCATCGCCGAGCGTCGCGAGACTCTGAAAGCGTTGAAGCGCCTAACCGATGCGGTATTGTTGCCCGAAGGGTTTGCCGAGCAACGTACCGAAGCACTGACGCGCCTGCGCGTCGCCCAAAACGAGCGCGGCCTGGCGACGGCGAACCTATCAGCCATTAAAAAGGCGCTTTCCGAGCTGGATGACCCTTCCGTTCTGCTGCGCCATGCCGAGGCGATCGAGGGCGTCCACCAGGACCTCGGCAGCCAGCGTAAGGCCGCCAAAGACCGCATCGCGCTCGAGACTCGCCGCAACACCCTGCGTACCGAGGCGCGACAGATCCTGCGCAACCTGCGGGAGGATGTGACGATCGAGGATGCCGGCAAGCTGCGGATCAAAAAGCCGGAAGCGTTCCGCATCCAGGAACTCGGGGCCAAGTATGAGCGCGTCGTCACGCGCATCGACGCCATCCGGGAAAAGATCCCCGAACAGGAACGGGCGCTGGCAGCTGCGGAAGCCCGCCTGGAGGCACTGCCCCGTCCGCAGCCGATCAACGATCTCCGGCACCGGCTGGCGGAAGCCGAGGAGGTGCTGCCGCTCGAAAAGCAGCTTGCCTCCCTGCGCGCACAGGTCCGGGTCCTCCTGCAAACCTGCGCTCAATCCCAGGCACGTCTCGGACTGAATGCGACAGCTTTGCTGGACGTGAGCCGATCGGCCGCGCCGTCGATTGAAACCGTGAGAGTCTTTGAAGACCGGTGGGATCAACTGGAGCGCCGGCTCGCTTCACTGGCGGAGGAGGTTCTCAAAACCGAGGTCGATCTTGCCGAAATCGGGCGGCGATTGGACGAGGCGAGGCTCGCGCAGGAAGTGCCTGCCGAGGCTGATCTCGCGGCCGCCCGCGAAGCGCGCGACCGGGGGTGGCGCTTGATCCGGCGGAAGCTTCAGGGCGAGGTCGCGGCAGCGGAGGAGGTCGGCACGTTCACCGCGTCCTACCCGGGTACAGGTTCGCTGGCCGACGCCTTCGAGGCCGGCCTTCGCAAAGCGGACGAGATCGCGGACCGGCTGCGGCGCGAAGCCGAGCGCGTGGCCGCCAAGGCCCGACTATTATCCGACCAGGCTGCATTCCGGGGCCGACTCGCAAAACTCAGAGGCGAGATTGCGGACGTCCAGGCTGAAAAAGAATCGGTAGCGGCCGAGTGGACCGGCGTATGGCAGCCGCTTTCTATTGCGCCGCGCTCGCCGCGTGAGATGCGGCAGTGGCTGTCGGACTTCAGCGTCCTGGCGGACAGGGCCGGTGAGGTATTGAGGCGTGAAGAGGAGGCGGGCGAACTCACGAAGGCCGTCGACGGCAGCCGCGTGGCCTTGAGGCTTTGTCTGCAGACTCTCTCAGCGCCCTTCGAGAACGAAGAGACCTTGAGTGCCTTGGTCCAACGGGCACGCAGCGGGGTCGAGAAAGAAGACCGTCTCCGGCGACAGGCGGAGGAGCTTGCGCGCGAGCGGGATCGTCTGGCCGGTGAGCTCGAGTCGGCAAAAACGCGCCTCAAGGTTTTTGAGGAGGATCTGCGCCGCTGGCAGATGCAGTGGGAAGAGGCCGTCCGGCCTCTGGGGCTGGGGCCCGGCACCCGGCCGGCCGAGGCCAACGCCGTGATGGAGGAACTCAAGCGCTTCTTCGACCAGCTGAGGGAGGCCGAGGTGTTGCAGCAGCGTGTTGCAGGGATCGACCGCGATGCCGAGGTGTTTAATGGCAGCGTAGCGGCGTTGACATGCGCCGTCGCGCCGGACCTGGCCGGACGGCCGGTGGAGGAGGCGGCCGGCGAACTCCAGCGCAGGCTCACCGCCGGCCGGGAGGCGCTGTCCAAGCGCCTGGCGCTGCAGAAGCAGATGGACCAGGACCAGACCCAGCTCAGGAAGGCCGACGTTGCCGTCGCGGAGACCGAAACCCTCTTGGGGGTTATGTGCATCGAGGCCGGGTGCCAGCGTATCGACGAGCTGCCCGAAGCCGAGCGACGCTCGTTCCGGCGAAGGCAGCTTGAAGACCGGCTCAGGCTGGATGAGGATCGTCTCATCCTTCTCGGTGGCGGCTCTGCGGTGGAGGACTTCATAAACGAGGCATCGGCGCTTGACCCCGACGGAATCGGCGGCGACATCGAGCGACTGAAGGCGGAGATCGGGCGACTCACCGCCGAGAAGTCGGACCTGGATCAAAAAATCGGCAGCGAACGCACCGAGCTCGGCCGCATGGACGGCGGAGACCGGGCGGCGCTGATTGCGGCGGAGATCCAGACCATCATCGGCGGGCTCGAACAAGATGTCGAGCACTATGCGCGGCTCAAAATCGCCGGGCGGGTGCTGGCGCTGGCCATGGAGCGGTTCCGCGAGAAGAGCCAGGGTCCGATTCTGGGAAAGGCCTCGGAGTTCTTCAACCGGATCACCTGCGGCTCGTTCGAGGGCCTGCGGGCGGACCACGACCCCGACGGCAACCCGGTGCTCGTAGGGGTGCGCAAGCAGGGTAAAGAGATCCTACCGGTCGAGGGCATGAGCGACGGAACGGCCGACCAGCTCTACCTCTCCCTGCGCCTGGCCGGGCTCGAGCACTATCTCGATGCGAACGAACCCATGCCGTTCATCGTCGACGACATCCTGATCAAGTTCGACAACGCCCGCGCCGCCGCCGCCATGCAGTCTCTGGCGGAGCTTTCGAGAAGAACCCAGGTGATCTTTTTCACACACCACCGGCATCTGGTGGAACTGGCGGCAAAGCACCTGCCTGGATCGATCCTGATCGAGCACCACCTCGAATGATCCTGCTGAATCGAGGCGAGGTCTGCCTAGTGGAGAGGGCCGGCTTCTTATGTTCAACCGGATGGGTTCCCGCCTCATCGTTGTTTCATTTTTTCTTTTCGGAGGGCTGATTTTCTCCTCCTGTTCAGCTCTGCATAAGGCCAGGCAGGAAAAGCAGCACACCCTGCTTGTCACGGCCACAGCGTTCAATACACTGCCGAAGCAAGGCCAGGGAAACCCCAATGCCGGAGCCTGGGGCGATCGATTAACACCGGGCATGAATGCCATAGCAGTCTCTGCCGATTTGGAGGCCTTGGGTTTGACCAGGGGGGCCCGAGTTCGAATCGACGGGTTCCGCAACGAGTTTGTTGTGCTGGACCGGATGCCTCCGAAATGGAAAAAGCGAATCGACATCTACATGGGCAACGATGTCAAGGCAGCGCGGTCATGGGGGAAGCGTGAGGTGAATATCCAATGGAAAACTCCTGACGTGTCCGAACCGTAGTCGGCCGTCATTCGAATTGAACCTTGGAAATTTGCAAGAGGAGGCGCCCCGGGCGCCGACCGGAAAGGAGGCTGGCATGGGTTTTCAACTGGGCCCCCGACGCAGCATTTACATCGACATAACTCAGGAGATTAGGGAGCAGGCAACTGACCTCGGGGCGATAGCGCATTTTGAACAACTTGACCTGATGTACCGTTCGCTGTGCGCCATGCTGTATAATTATGTTCCGATGTCCGGGCATCCGGGCGGGTCGATTTCTTCGGGCCGGTTGGTGGCCGGGATCGTCTTCGACACGCTGGACTATGACGTTTCCAACCCCGACCGGGAGGATGCCGACATCCTCTCCTACGCTGCCGGGCACAAGACTCTCGGCCTCTACGCCATGTGGGCCTTGCGCAACGAAGTGATGCGCATCGGGGCCTCCGAACTTCTACCCAAGGATGAAAAACACCAGCTGCGCCTGGAGGACCTGCTCGGTTTCCGGCGCAACCCTCTGACGAAGACCCCGCTTTTCTTGAAATTCCGGACCAAGCCGCTCGACGGTCATCCGACGCCGGCCACCCCGTTCCTGCGTCTGGCCACCGGGGCGTCGGGGGTCGGGGTTGCGGCTTCACTGGGTTTGGCCCTCGGCGCCATGGATTTTTACGGCAGTGATGCGCCGCGTGTTCATATCGTCGAGGGGGAAGGGGGGATGACGCCCGGGCGAGTCGGCGAGGCCATGGCTGCGGCCGGAACGGCCTGCCTGAAGAACGTGATCCTGCATGTGGACTGGAACCAAGCCTCCATCGATTCCAACCATGTCTGCCGGGACGGAGACGTCCCGGGTGAATACGTTCAGTGGAACCCGGTCGAGTTCGCCCGGCTGCACGACTGGAATGCCATCCTCGTCCCGGACGGTATGGATTTCAAGCAGATCATCGCCGCCCAGCGGCGGGCGGGAGCCATGCCGAACGATCAGCCGACGGCCATCGTCTATCGCACCCAAAAGGGATGGCAGTACGGCATCGACGGCCGTGCGTCCCATGGCGCCGGCCACGGCCTGTGCGCCGAAGGGTTTTTCAAGGCGCTCGCGCCTTTCCTCGCGCCGACGGAAGCCAGGCTTCCGCGCTGCGAAAGCGCCAACCAGCGCTGCCAAGCCGGAAGATCGGCGGGGGTTCTCGAGGAATGCTTCTGGGAAGCGCTGACGGTGATCCGCGGCACGCTGGAAAAAAGCAACTCCCTGGTGGAGGTGCTGGCGCAGCGGCTGCGCGAAGCGCGACGCCGCCTGGACGGCCGGGCCCGCAGGGCGCGACCGCAGGCACCGAGGGTTCAGTCCGTGTTCGAGCTGGCGGTCGCCACCGAGGGGAGCATCCCCGCCGAGCTGATCTTGACGCCCGGCAAACCGGCCACACTGAGAGGCGAACTGGGCCGCGTCCTGCAGTACTATAACCGCGCCAGCCAGGGCGCCGTGCTGACCGCATCCGCCGACCTGTATGCCTCCACGAGCGTCAACACGATCGGGCAGGGATTCCCGGAAGGCTGGTACAACGCCGCCACGAACCCGGGCGCCCGGATGCTGGCCACGGGCGGGATCTGCGAAGATGCGATGAGCGGCATCCTGGCCGGTCTATCCACGTATGGGCGCCATCTGGGAGTCGGTTCCTCCTATGGGGCCTTCATCGCCGCTCTCGGGCACGTCGCCGCCCGGCTGCACGCCATCGGCCAGCAGGCCCTCGCTGCAGAACCCTACCGGCCCTTCGTGCTGGTGTGCGCCCACGCCGGAGTCAAGACCGGCGAGGACGGGCCCACGCATGCCGACCCCCAGGCGCTGCAGCTTCTACAGGGAAACTTTCCGCTCGGCACCATGATCACGCTCACGCCCTGGGACCCCCAGGAGATCTGGACCCTCATGTCCGCCGCCCTGGCGCAACGCCCGGCGGTGATCGCGCCGTTCGTCACGCGACCTGCGGAGACGGTGCTGGATCGGCAGGCGCTGGGTCTGGCGCCGGCGACCTCCGCGGCGACGGGCGTGTACCAACTGCTCCGAGCGGAGGGCCAGCGCGACGGCACGCTGGTGCTGCAGGGCAGCGACGTCGGCTACGCGTTCGTCGAGCAAACGTTTCCGCTTTTGAAAGAGAAAGGAATCGACTTGGATGTTTTCTACATTTCCTCTGCGGAGCTTTTCGATCTTCTTTCTGCCGCGGAGAGGGAAAAGATCTATACCGAAGCGGCCGCGCAGGAAGCGATGGGGATCACCGGGTTCACCCTCCCGACCATGGAACGCTGGGTCTGCTCCGGCCGTGGTCGGCGCATGACCCTGCACCCCTTCCGCCAGGGTCATTTCCTCGGCAGCGGCCAGGCCGGCCAGGTGCTGGAAGAGGCCGGCCTGGATGGAGAAAGCCAGTTCAACGCCATTCGGCACTACCTGGAAGGAGATTAAAGAAACAACCGATACGCGAAAAAGGCGGCCAGGCCGATGGCAATGGTCGCCAGTAAATTCCGGGTGAGGATTCCGGCGGCCGTGGTCACGAGCGCGGAAACAAGATAGGGATTCGCGAAGGACAAGTGCCAATCTCCTTTCGGCAACAAGACGGCGGGAAGGGTGATGGCGGTCAGGACGGCCGGAGGAATGAACTTGAGCGAGGCTTCGATCCAGGAAGCCATGCGAATGCGGTCTGACAACGCAAAAAGAAAATAGCGGATACCGAACGTAACGGCCATCATTCCCGCGATCAACACGCATTCGCTCGCCGTCATTGCGGAAAGGCTCCCTTCGTCTTTTTCTGGGTGTGTTCGGCCATGAGGCCCGCCGTGATTCCCGCAAACGCGGAGACAACGATCCCCAGCTTGTAGGGCAGGGTCAAGGTCAGCAGCGCGGCCGCCCCGGCCGTCATTACGCAGACCGCCACGGGAACGGTTTTTACGAAGGGGATGATCATTCCGATAAAGGTGATCGGCATGGCCACGTCCAACCCCCAGCTGGAGGCATCGGGGATCCTCTTTCCCAGCATCAGTCCGCTAAAGCACCAGAACTGCCAGTTCAGATACATGGCGACCGACGAACCGAGCTGATACCAATGCTTTTCGGTCGAGGCATCCTCTTGTTGAAACCGATGGACCGTCACGGCGAAGGTTTCGTCCGTCAGCCAGAACGCCAGCGGTATGCGCCATTTCTGGGAGAGATCTTTCAGAAAGGGCAACAATGTGGCGCTGTAAAGCATGTGGCGCAGATTGACGATCAGCGTCGTCAAAACGATGATCGTCACCGGCGTGTGGGCCGCCACCAGCCCCACCGCGATAAACTGCGAGGAACCTGCAAATACTAATGCCGACATGGCGATCGCTGCCGGTAGGGACAACCCCGAGGTCACAGCCACCGCTCCGTAAATCAGCCCGAACGGGAATGCGCCCAGCATCAGCGGCAGCGTATCCCGGACCCCCCGGATGAATTCCTGTTTTCGAACCGACAAAGCCGACTCCCCAATGTAATCGTTTGCGCTGGTTTCCGCCGACCGGTGAGGGGGATATCAGCATCAAGGTAAATATGCAAAGCTTAAATACGGGCGGTATGCAATTTGCATGATTTTAAGGTGATGGGTCGGCGCGCGCATGCGCCATTGCGATTCATTTTGCAGGCGCGATGTTATCCCCCTACTGAATATCCGTTCGAGAGAGTCTATGAAAAAGCGTATTGGCGATATTTTGACGGAGATGGGCTTTCTGGATCAGGACCAGCTCAAAATGGCCTTGATGGAGACCCAGAAGACCGGTGTCATGCTCGGAGACGTGTTGCGTCGACTGGACTGGGTGACTGAAGAAGACCTTCAGATAGCCATCGCCGTTCAAAGCGGCGCGCAGATCCTGGACACCGAAAAGGTCGTGGTCGATCAGAGCCTGGCTTCGAAAATTCCGATCGAGGTGGTCAACGAACACGGCATGTTCCCGTTTGCAATCGAGGACGGTTCGCTCAACGTCGCTTGCAGCAACCCCTTCGATGTGATCGCCCGCGACAAGCTGGAGCGTCTGAGCGGCTGCCGGGTTAAAACCTTCATCGCCCGCCGGTCCTGGATTGCCGGGGCCACCGACCTCTACTACAAAACGGCTCAAACCATCGATCAGGAGATCGAGGCGATCACCTATGCGCGCAACGGTCCGAATGTATTTAAAGACGACCAAATCGTGACTCTCTCCAACTTGCTCATCGAAAAGGGCAATGTGCTCGGCGCCAGCGACATCCACGTCGTGCCGGACAGCAACCTGGTGCGGATCTACTATCGCATCGACGGGGTGCTGCACCAAAAGCACCTGTTCGCCAGAACCTTCCTGCAGCCGCTGCTGACGCGCTACAAAATCATGGCGGATATGGATATCTCCAACCCGAACATCCCGCATGACGGCCGCATCCGCTACAAGGGGCGGACGGGGGAATTCGACATTCGGGTATCGACCTTTCCCACGCAGCTGGGCGAAACCGTCGTGATGCGGCTCCTGATCCACAACAAACTCGCCAAGGATTTAAAGGATATCGGGTTTGAAAACGAAGATCTGGCGCGTTTCAAGGCTGCCATTAAGCGGCCGCACGGTCTGATCCTGACGACGGGCCCAACCGGTTCCGGCAAGACCACCACGCTATACTGCGCTCTGATGACGGTAAACAGCCCCAATATCAACTGCATGACCGTGGAAGATCCCATTGAATACGGAATTCCCACGGTTCGACAGACCGCCGTCAATCCCAAGGCCGGATTGACCTTCGGCAATGCTTTGCGGTCGGCGCTGCGGCAGGATCCGGATGTCATTCTGGTGGGTGAAATCCGCGACAAGGAGACCGCCGAGCTGGCCCTGCAGGCCTCTTTGACCGGCCATCTGGTGTTGTCGACCCTGCACACCAACGATGCCGCTTCGGCGATCAACCGTCTGCTGGACATCGGGGTGAATGGCGGAATTCTGGCCTCGGCGCTTTCGATGGTCGTCGCTCAGCGCCTGGTGCGCCGGCTGTGTCCCAAATGCGCGCTGCGCAAGCCGATCCAGGCGGACGTTTTAAAGCTTTTTCAGGCCAAGGGGATATCGGCGCCGGCGGAAACCGCCCACCCGGCCGGCTGCGACAACTGCTACAATTCAGGCTATCGCGGCCGCAGCGGAGTCTACGAGGTCATCCAGATCGACCGCGCGATCGCCGGTCTTATTTTCACCGGCGCGTTGAACGAGGATATCCAAGATGCCGCCGTCCGGGCCGGCACCCATTTGATGTTCAAGCAGGCCCTGAAAAAAGTGGCCCAACACCAGACCTCTCTTGAAGAAATTTCCAGGGTGATTGCCGATCATGAGTAGCTACCATTACAAAGCGATCGATGATTCGGGCCGTGTGGTGCGCGGTCAAGTCACGGCGTTCAACGAGCAGGACGTCGAGCAGGAATTGAAGCGGCGCGGTCTTTTCTTGATCGAGAGCCAGGCCGAGCGTGAGCGTCTGGGGTCCAAATGGTTCGGCCGGCGGCGCATCCATTCCAAGATGATCATCGAGTTCTACCACCGCTTCGCTCAAACCCTCGAAATCGGGCTGCCCATCCTATCCAGCCTGGAAGAGATCGGGCGTTCCCTGCCTTGCCGGTCATTGAAACGCATTCTGGGCGAGGTCCAGTTTGCGATCGAGGGCGGCAGCAGCCTGCATGACGCGATGAGCCGCTACCCCGGTACGTTCCACCCCCTTGACCTGGCCCTGATCCGCATGGGCGAAAAAAGCGGGGTGCTGCCGAAGTGTATCAGGGACCTGGCGGCCTATCATGAATGGAAGGCCGATATTCGCGCGGTTTTCAAGAAAGCCCTGCTGTACCCGGCGTTCATCGGCTGTGCGATTGCCGCCGTGATCGGCGTATGGGTCGGCTATGTTCTACCGCAAATGGTCAAGGTGTTGTCCGAACTGGGCGTCGCGCTGCCTTGGGTGACGACGACCATTCTTGAAGCGAGCACTTTTGTTCAAACCGAATGGCCGTGGATCGTAAGCGGCATCCTGTTGGCCGCCGGCGCTTTTTACCTTTATCAGCGGACGGAGGCCGGCCGGTTGGCGGTTCACCGCCGCGTTCTGGCGCTGCCGGTGATCGGCGGGATCCTTCGTAACATCGCCCTGACACGCCTGTGTCATAATTTTGCCACCATGTTCTCAGCCGGAATGACGATCAACAGCATTTTTCAAGCCTTGTCCTTCAGAACCATGGGCAACCGCCATCTGGAGGGCCGCTTGGCTGCGGCCCACCAGGAGATCGAACGCGGCGAATCGATTGCCGGTGGTTTTGAAAAGGCGGGCGGGTTTCCATCGCTGTTGCTAGGGGCCATCCGCAACGGGGAAACCACCGGGACGATCGACGAATCCTTCAAGCGCATGGGCGAGCATTACGACCGCGAGGTCAAACGCAGCGTACAGGTCCTGGTGAATGCCATTGAACCCATCGCCATTTTCTCCCTGGGCGGAATCTTCGGAATCATCGTACTGTCGATCATGTTGCCGCTTTACGATGTGATGGGCGAATTGGGGAAGGCCTACTGAAAAGTACCGTCAGCGCCGGATCATTAGGGGAGGGTGATCGTGACTCCACGGCCGGCGAGCGCGATGGGAGTGCGCGGATTCGAATCGACCGAGGTGGTGCATCCGCCGGGGCCGGCGCACAGAGTCAGACGACTGCCGGAAAGAACGGTGTACACGCTTGAGCTGTTGGCCGCCAGGCTTCCCAGATCCGATCCTTGGCTTTCATCGTGAACATAGACGACCGAGAGGGTGTGGTTGTTGACCGCCAGCGATAAATACTCGCAAATCCCGTTGTAAAGTTCGTTCCCGCCCAAATAGACGGCTAAATCGTCGAATCCGGCCACGGGAGGATGCCTGAGATAGTTGGGGGTTCCATCGGTGTTGTCGCCCTGATGGGTTCCGGCCGCCAGATCGTCGAACACGTTTCCATCGCCGTCGGCATCCATGGGCCCGGCGCTGATCAGGATCGCCGCGATGGGAAACGCCGGCGGCGTCCCGTCCGCATCCACTACCTGAGGGGCTCCGGCGAGCCCCGTGCGCAGCGCCGAGCAGGAGGATGCGCGGTTGGTGCCCAAATTCGGATTGAGCGAGTAGCGCAGGGGCCTCTTGTAGGGATCGGTGGGTGCCACCTGCAGGGTCCGGTAGGGCAGGGTGCCGGCGGTGATGCCGTTGTTCTCAACGCCGTCGTTGTCGCTGTCGGCATAGGGCAGGCGTCCCGTGCGCTCGGCAAAGCCGCTCAGGCTCGCATGGGTCTCCTTCAGGTAGGCGAGCGCTTCGTTGCGCGCCTTGCGCTCGGTGAGCACGCGCATCAAGGAGACGCCGCCGCCGGCCAAGATGCCGATGATGACCATCACAACGGCAATTTCAACGAGCGTGAATCCACGTTGATCACCGTGAACTCCGGGACGCATCCTGCAGGTCGCTTTCATTCTGTCTCGCCGGCCACTGAAGCCCTGCCGCGCCGCAGCCTTTAGAAAAGCATGTAAAAATTGGCCACGTTTGTTCCAGCGGCATAGGCCGCGCTGCCGGAAATCGACCCGGTTTGCCAGTTGCCGTCATCGTATTTGGTGTCGATCTCCAGACAGACATCCGCCGGGAGGTTGTTAAAAATAATATAGTGAGTCAGGGGCGTTGCGTTTCCAGGCGGGTTGACCCATTGGATTTCAACCGTATCGCCAAAAGGATGCGTGGGCGCGTTTGTGCCGTTGTAAGAGCCGCTGATCAATCCGGCCAAGCCTAGATCGCGAAAGACCTCGAAGCGTTCGGCGGCTTCGATCTGGCCGTTGCCGTTTCCCTCGGCGTCGGCGCCGTTGGGCGGAATCGCCGCCAGGTTTTCGTCGCCGGGGTAGACGCCGTATTTGTCATAGAAGGTCATCACTGACGCGCGCAGCTCATCCGCCAGTTTGACGACCCGCTTGACCTTGGCGTTTTGCACCATGGCCTGGCCCTTCAGGACGCCGCCGATCAGCAGCCCGATGATCACCAAAACAATGGCGATTTCAACCAGCGTGAAACCTGCTTGGTTTTTCCTGATCTTTTCAATCGTTGACATAATCATATTCCTTTCGAAATCTGAATTGATTGCCACTTCTGAAGAACCTATCGGCCGGCCGCTGGAAAACCTTTACCGAAAAACGCTATGACATTGCGAATGGCTGCGACGGTCAAATGGTTTCTTTTATATACGGCGTGATGAGGATCACCAGTTCGACGTTCTCTTCGGATGTCTCGACACGCTTGAACAGTTTTCCGAGGAACGGCAAATCGCCCAACAGCGGCAACCCTTCGTGGTTGAGCTTGCGGAGCTTGCTGATCAAACCGGCCAGCACCACCGATTGGCCTCCCCGGACCCTGACCGTGGTCGCCAGCTCCTGCAGGTCGATGACCGGATTGGAAATCGTCTGGGGGGCGCCGATGCCGGACGTCGGGATCTCCAAAGCGACTTCACGCTGGATGCGGGTCAGCGTAGGCACGATGTTCATTGTCACCAGGCCATCGCTTGAGATCAGAGGGGTGATGCCCAGTTGCAGCCCCAGCAAGGCCCTTTTGATCGATGTGCCGATGGTGACCACCCCCGTTTCCAGATCCCGGTCCACGCCGTCGATATCGGTATAGGGAAACTGCGAGCCCACCGTCAGCACCGCGGACTGCCGGTTGATCACCGAGATGTGGGGGTTGGCGAGGACGGCCACATCCCCCTGGGTGCGCAAGAAATCGAGCACGGCTGAAAACCGGGAGGTGTTGCTTTTAGTGATTTGTCCATCGCCGTTGAATTGGAGCGTAAAGATATCCGGCAGGATGCCGGAGCCGGACGTGAAATCCACGTTCAGTTTGGCCCAGTCGATGCCGGTTTTTTGGTCGTCCTTCAAAATGACTTCCATGATTTTGGCTTCGATAAAGACTTGGCGGTGCAACGACTCGCTCATGGAGTCCAAGAATCTCACCATGGCGGCGATCCGGCTGGGAGTGTCCGCCATGAAGATCACACCGGAGTTACGATTGATGCGCAGGATGGCATCCGGTGATTTGAGGCCTTCGAGCGCCTCGGCCAATGCCGCCCACAGGTCGGAGCTTTGTTCAGGCCTTTTGGCCTTTACTTGGTACTTCCCGGCGACGCTGGTGCTGTTGACGCCGGATGCCAGCAAGTCGCCGCCCACTTCGATATTGGTTTCACCGGTGAGATCCAAATGATCCAGGTGGTAGATCTTTTCCGCAAAGCGTTGAATGTGAAGGGCGCCTTCGCTGATGCTCCATGCATAGCCGGCCCCGTTGACGACGATCATGTCCAATGCCTGGTTTAAGGTTACCTTATTGAGGCGCACCGTGATGCTGCGCGCCAGATCGATGTTTGAATCGATGATCAGGTTGTAATCCGAATCCTTCGTAAGCGCCGCCAGGGCCTCGCCGAGCGATGCCTTTTGGAAGGTGATGGAGTAAAGCCGAGAGGGCGGCTCCACCGATTTTGCGGTCGGCAGCGCTTTCTCTGCAGCAGGCGGCGGTTTGGCCACCCAGAGGCGTTTTTCATTTTCCAGGTCGCGCGAGGGCTGAAAAGCTTTAAGGTCTTCCTGAACCACCGGGCGGGGGGATGGAAGGATACACGCAGTTAAGATCAGCGCCAATCCGCCCAACAGCAGGAGGCGGTGAATCAAAGGAGCAACCATCATGGCGTTTCGCATAATTCGTTTCTCTGGTTGTGGTTATGGGCTTTGACCAATTGAAAAGTAAACTTCCGGGGCGGGCAGAAACCAGCGCTGGTCGCGTTGTCGCAGCACAATCCCGGTCGCGGATATTTCCTCGATGCGCAGCTCGGCAATCGAGTCTTTTTCGGCATACACGTTTCCATCCAATACCGCATAGTAATGCTGTGCCCCCGTGCCTTGGACCACCTGCAGGATGCCCGTCAGCTGGGGCAGCAGCGGGGTTCGCAGCGGGGTGATTTTTTCATCCGTGCGGATAGTCGATGCCAGCGGTGGAAGGCCCGTCGTTTGCGGAAGCCGGGCGCGCACGATTGGCAGGTCCAGACGCAGCTCTGAATCCATCCGGCGCGCCGACATGAGTTCATCGAATTGGAACAGGTGACGTCGCAGCTGATTGATGACGGCCGGGCTGCCGGCCAGGGGTTGGAACTCAAGCTGGCCGAGCTTTAAAAGATTCGCCGACAACAAAACCAGGGCCAGCACCAGCCACCCTCCGATGTATAACCGCCGACTGTTTGCAACGATCTTCATCGTAAAATCCGTCGTTAAAGGGCCGAGCGCACCTTGGGTTCGTTCGGCATGGATTCATTGAGCGCAGGCGGATGGATCCGGCATCGAAGCAGCAGGGACAGCTCACAGCTGCCATCCCCGCTTTTGGGATCGAGCCTGATGGCAATCTGTTTGTGATGCAGATAACGCTGCGCGTTGAGCGTCGCCAAAAAATGGAGGATCCTTTCTATCGGGCCTGAAAAGGACAGGTTCAAGGCAACCGTTTCGGCGCCTCTTTGAAGGGGTGCTATCGTCATCTGCGCAACATTCAGCTCCAATCTGGATGCAATCTCTCCCAGCATGCTTTTAACAGAAAGCACTCCCAACTGGAGCGATTCGGCCGAAAGAAACAACCTTGAATGCTCGTCTTGAATGCGCTCCAGTTTACGCGCGTTCTGCTGCTGGAACGTCAGCTCGCTGCGCAGGGCCTGGTTTTGAGCTTGGATGGATAAAATCGAGTCAATGGCTTGATGATTCCAAATAGAAAGGAACACCGCCCCCGCCCAGAGGGTGCCCACCCACAGCCAACGGTTTTTTAGCAGTGTCGTCATGGCAGATTGATCTTGCAGGCAATCTTGTAATGGGCTTTGGCGGTTTGGTTTTTCATCTCTTCCATATTGAATGTCATGTCTTCGATCGTGATGGGCGGGCTCAAGTTGAGGCGCCGGTTTAGATTTTCAATCAAATTTTTAAGCAGTTGCCGAAACCGGTCGATGGTGTCCGCGTATACGGTTGCGGCCAAATCCAGACGAAGCACGTCCGCATCCATTTTGATCTCATTGATCAAAACGTCTTCGGGCAGAGAAGAAACCATGTTTAAGATCGTATGGGCGGCGGAAGGGCGTTTGGCGTCTTCGGTGAGTTCGACCAAGGCGGCGTCGTAGTCCGCCAGCGCCATGGGTTGTTGTTGGCGCATGCGGCTACGGACACTGATTTCATCCAGCAGCCGTTCTTCCAACCATTGATGCTCGCCGATGAAAAAAACGAGCAACACGGCGGCAACGAGCGCGCCGACCCACTGCACCGGGCGCCATTTCACCTCCTGCTGGATTCTGCGGTGCGTGATGCTATGGGCATCGCCTGGCGCGGAAACGCCATTCGTTTCCAGCAGCCCTTCGAGAGCCGCCAGTTCGCGGGGCAGCGCAGTCGCCGCGCCGGCTGCTGGGATTATCTGGACCGGCCGCGCCAAGAAATCGGACAGTCGTTCTTGGAAGCTTGTTTCTTTTCCAATAAGATAGATTTTGTTCAGATCGGTTTTGGCTTTTTGCGAAAAGAGGTAGATAGACTGATTGACCTCGAAGATCAAAGCGTCCCAGCGTTCGCCGGAGTCCGGCAGAGTTACTCCGCGCGAAAACAAGAAGTCGCCTTGAGCGTAAAAATAAAGATAGGCTTCATGCGGGTGAAGATGGATCAATAACGATGCTTGAGTCCCGAATTCGGGGACCTGGTTGTTGAAACGCTCTTCCCACAGCAGGGCCGGAGTGGTTATCCAACGGGGCGTTAAGTTTGTTTGGCACAACGCCGCGTAAAGATCATAAGAAACAGGTTCGTAAAGATGAAAAACTCTGACGCCAGGACCCTCCATTGCGCTTTGGCGGCAGCTATAGTTAAAAAAGTGCTGAGCCAAAGGGAGGTTAGGAGAGGACGTTTTAAGTTTTCTTTCAATGAACGGCCGGATTAAAGACTCTCTTTGGGATTTAAAGAGATGAAATTCATGCTTGAACCAGTGATCCGGGACAATCAAAAGTATTTTCGAGCGGGTTTCCTTGAAGATGGCTAAGGACCGACGATCAAATTCATCGGATAAGAACTGCGTCAAAGGCAGCTCGGCTAATTCGGAGCTCCGAATTAGGTCGCAGCTTAAGGCGAAATAAATTTTTTTATCAGTGGCTGCAATGATGCGGTTTTTCTTATTTGTTAACATTCCGGGTCGCTTTTCTTTCTTAATCGGCTTAACTGAAAAAACAATTTCCACAGACTCATTCAGGCAAAAAATGTGCCACTTTATTGTCCTCAGCAAAAATTAATAGCGATATTCGGATGGCCTACTTTAATTCATCTGAAAAATAATTATAACTAATTGAAATTAATTAAATTAATAAGTCATACGTGTCTGAGATGCTTTCTCGGTTGGCCTGGCAAGCGCGGCCTCATTTAGGATGAAATTTCTACGGGGCGTCAAAAAATCGCTCAAGTTAAACTGGCCGCCTGCTGCGGACCAACGGTCGGGCAGGGGATCATCGCTGGAAGATGATGGGATCAGGAACGGAAGTTCGAAAGCGCCTGGTCTAGTTTGCGATGGTGGCTCGGACGATCTTCGACAGCTCCGCCAACCGGTAGGGCTTTTGGAGAAAGCCGGCGCTGCGGTTGAGCCAGTTGCCGCTTTCGAAGTGGGTCAAGCTATATCCGCTGGACAGGACGACCTTGGCTTCCGAATGATTCTGCCGTATGATTCCAAGCAATTGGTCCGCCCCGATGTCGGGCATCACCATATCCATGATCACCATGTCGATCCGATTGGTTGGTTTATGCAACATCTCGACCGCTTCCTGCCCCGAACGGGCCACGACGACGGCGTATCCCAGACGCTCCAGCATTTTGGTGACCGTCACGAGAACGACTTCTTCATCGTCGATCACCATCACCGTCGCTGATGCCGGTGTCACCTGCTGGCGATCTTGTATTCTATAACAACAGCACTTATTTCTGCCCGTATTCTTCGCTTCGTACAGCGCTTCATCCGCCTTCTTGACGAGGCCTTCCACCTCCCCTTCGCCAGCATTTTCCATGGCCGCGACGCCGAAGCTCATGGTCACCGTGATGGGCTTGCCATTGTACCGCAGTTTCAGCGACTCGATGCTCTTGCGCAACCTTTCTGCCGCTTTCATGGCATCGCCCGGTTCGGTCATCGGCAGGATGATGGCGAATTCTTCGCCTCCATAACGGGCAATTTGGTCTGAATCGCGAAGCATCTGCTTCAGCTGAGCGGCGACGCTTTTCAATGCATGATCGCCGGCGAGATGGCCGAAGAAATCATTGATGGATTTAAAATGATCGATATCCCCCATGATGACGGAGAGCGGGGTTTTATAGCGGCTCGCGCGACTCATCTCATGCTGCAGGTTCTCCAGAAACCGGTTGTGATTGTTTAGTTGCGTCATGCTGTCGATGCCCAGCTGCAGTTTGATTTTTTCCAGATCCTGGCTTTGAGTTTGGACCTGATCCGTGAGTTCGGTCGATAGTTCCGCCAGCTCATTTCTGGACGTCTCAAGGATGTCGATATATTCTTTTTCGTCGATCTGGATTTCAAAGATCGGGAAAATGCCTTTTATGTTCGCGAGAATTTGCTCCGCAATGGCGAACGGGTCGACCGCCGATGCCATTCCATAGGTGCTGATTCGTTTTTCGATCGGGGCGTAAGCTGAGCTTGCATGGGGATGCGCGTGGTTGAACAGGTCGATGTACAAGGAAGACAGGTGCAGAATCTTGGCCTGGAATTCAATATCGCTGGAGGGCTGGCTTAGCCGCTCAGGGGCATGGTGCGCGCCGATTGGCGCTGAAAAAGCGAGGGGAAGTCCCCAGCCATGGGTTACGTACTCTCCCACCTCCATGTGGTTGAATTTTAGCATCGTGCTTTCGATTTCGTGCAAGGGCGTCCCATTGGATCGGGCCTTGGCGAGCACCTCGCCATATTCGTTGGGCATGGATTGCGACATGATCAGCATGCCGATGTCTTGGAGCAACCCCAGAAAAAAGGCGTTTTCGCCATGCGGTTTGTTGGCTTTTTCGGTAATCAGCTTGGCCGCGACCGCTCCGATCAGAGAACCCTTCCAAAACTGGACATGATCAAAACATCCATTGGTTTTTTTCGAAGAATTATTGATCAGCGAAAAACTGAGGGCGATGTTTTTAACCGCATTCAAACCCAGATACATCATCGCCTGATGGACGGAAGTGATCTGATTTGACAGCCCGTAAAACGACGAGTTCACCACCTGCAGTACTTTTGCACTCAGCGGCGCATCGGAAGCGATGATTTCCGAGATTTCCCTGATGTTGGGTATCTCGCGGCGCATGGCCTGTAAAATTCGGATAGCAACGCCGGGTAGTGTGGGAAGCTTACCAATTCTCCGTGGCATGTCTTTGAGCGAAGGGTGTGCCTGCATCCGGAGGTTCTCCTGTATAACCCTATGATATGGCATGGAATATTATAATCGTTCGCAGCTGAACCGGTTCTCTTCCGTGCGCAGCCCGGCACGCCTGCTGTGCACCGGGCAATTTATACAACAAGTCTCGGCGGCAGTTCTTCGGGAGCCGGACGGGGTCGTTTAGGATATCATCGGTTGATTGGAATAAAATCTTTACCCTTGAATGAGCACGTGTGCAATTCGGTTATCCATTCTTTTCTAACGGAGACCATCAGGCGATTTTCGTTTTGCGTTTAAATTCGTTTAAAATGGAGCCGCGATCTGTTATGGTCACAGACAAACTGCTTGAGAAACTGTCAACTAGCAGCCGATCGCAGGGGGACGAAGCGCTCGGAGGTTTGACGGCAATGTGGTTGATCCCGCCACAGGAGCGCGGTTGCCCCTGACGCCGCCTGCATACTAACTTATTTCAGGATGTCCCATGAATGATCCCACCCCACCGGGTCCTTCGCCGCCCGACGATCTGATGCAAGCTTGGCTTAAAATGGCGGCCGAGGCCTGGCCAGCGCTGGCGAGGATGTGGCTGGCGTTCGGGCTGGACAGAACCGCAGCTGCGGGCGTCGCTCCCGGTGGGCGCGCCGCCGAGTTTTTAGCTTCCAACCGAAAGGCATGGGATGCCGTCGCCAACGCCTTGGGCCAACCGGGCGCCACGGAGCCTTTCCTAAAAGCACTCCAAACGGCCCCGGAGCTCTCGCTGCGTTTTTTTCAAACCAGCACGGAAGGGTTTCTTGAGTGGCAACGCCGCTGGATTGAGCGCTTGAAAAAACTGGGCACGCCCGCGGAGCCATATAGTTTCAGCGATCTGGACAGCGAGTTTTTAAATCGCTGGACGGACATCTACAAGAAGGAATTTCGCCAGTATCTCACTGTTCCGCAGTTGGGGCTGACGCGGATCTATCAGGAAAAGATCAACCAGGCCTTGGACAAGTACCACCTGCTTCAAGCCGCCATGGCCGAGTTTCTGCACCTGCTTTTCGTGCCCGTGGAAAAATCGTTTGGGGTCATGCAGGAAAAACTGGCCGAGCTGGCGGAGGCCGGAAAACTCCCGCAGGAATCCAAGCATTACTACCAGATGTGGATCAAAGTCATGGAAGGGCATTACATGACGCTTTTTCAGTCCGGCGGCTACACCCAGACGCTGGCCCGCACGCTGGACGCCCTGAACCAGTTTCTGGCCGCGCGCCAAGAGGTTCTCGAGGACGCGCTGAAGCTGCTGCCTGTCTCCACCCATCGCGACATGGACGAACTCAACCGGGAGATATACCAACTCAAACGGCGCATTCGATTGCTTGAGAAAAAGCTGACGCCGCCGGAAACCGATCCTGAGGGGGTTTAGATCCAACGGGCCGGCAGCGGGGAGGAGAGCGTATGGACCCGCCGAAGATTCCCGTAGACCTCATCCTGGCGAAGCTAGCGGAAGACGCCGAGAAGGCCCAGGCACGCGCGCGGGCGGCCTCGGATGTGCTGCTGGCCCCCCTGGATACGGCCATTGCATCGACCGCTTACGATGTCGTCTATCAGGAAGACCGCGTCAAATTGAAGCATTACCCTCCCGTGCGCGAGATCCAGCTGAAAACCCCGCTCCTGGTGGTCTACGCCCTGATCAACCGCGAAACCATGCTTGATCTGCAGCCGGGTCGCAGCGTGGTGCAGACCTTCCTTGACCGGGGCATCGACCTGTACATGGTCGACTGGGGCTATCCAACGCGCAAGGACCGTTTCCTGACCATTGACGACCATGTCAATGGTTACATGGATAACATTATCGATTTCATCCGCCGCCACCACCGACTCCGGAAAATCAATCTAATGGGGATCTGCATGGGCGGCACCTTTTCCGTCATTTACGCGGCCCTGCACCCGGAAAAAATCAGAAACCTGGTCACCACCGTCACCCCCACCAACTTCGATACGGACCAGGGGTTGCTGCACACCTGGATGCGCGCGGTGAACGTCGATCAGATGGTGGACACCTTCGGCAACATGCCCGGCGACCTGCTCAACCTGGGTTTTCTGCTGCTGAACCCGGCCCGCCTCATGCTCGACAAGTACATCGGCTTCATGGAAAACATGGACCAAAAAGACTTCGTGGAGAATTTCATCCGCATGGAAAAATGGATCTTCGACAGTCCGGATGTGCCGGGCGAAACCTTCCGTCAGTTCGTCAAAGACTGCTATCAGAAAAATCTGCTCATCCAGAGCCAGATGGAGGTCGGCGGTCACATTGTCGATCTCAAAAAAATCAACATGCCGCTTCTTAATTTCTACGGCAAATTCGACCACCTGGTGCCGCCGGACGCCTGCAAGCTGTTGACCCGCCGGGTGGGAAGCAGGGACACGGAAGACATTTGTCTCGAAACCGGACACATCGGCATTTACGTAAGCTCAAAATGTCAGCGGGAATTCGCACCCAAGGTCGCCGCTTGGCTGAAAGAACGGGATCTCCCGGAGAGCTCCTGATTCTAGTGCGTCGCTCCCCAACTGACCCGGTTGAACGTTCTTGAATAATCGACAGCTACGGCGACATTGCGAGCAGGATACGAGGAGGCAACGGATGACAGAGCAACCCGATTACTTCAAAACATTTTGCAAAGTCAGCAAGGCATTCGGCACGGTTATTTCCACCGAGAAGTTGCTCGGCTTGATCGTTGAGAGTTCCATCGAGACCATGAACGCCAAGGCGGCCTGTCTGTTCCTGGCCGATGAGGAAAAGGACATTTTCGTTCCCGTCGCCCAGAAAGGGCTTTCTGAAGACTACCTGCATGCCAAGCCGATGCAGGCCAAGACGATCGTCAGCGCCATTCTGAAGGGCGGCTACCTCTGCATCCGGGATGCCACCAGCGATCCCCGCGTGGAGAACCACGCGGCCAAAAGAGCCGAGGGCATTGCATCGATCCTGGACGTACCCGTCATGGTACGGGACAAGGCCATCGGCGTGCTGGCCCTTTATACGGCGAAAGCTCGAGATTTCAGTGATGATGAGATCGCTTTTCTGTCAGCCCTGGCCGAACAGGGCGGCATGGCGATTGAACGGGCCCGCCTGCTTGAACGGATTCAGAACAACTCGGCGCTCTTCCTGCGACTGGCGTCCAGTATTAATTCCAGCCTCGACATCAAAAGGATTCTGCACACCCTCACCGCGGAAATAGCTCAATCGCTCGGCATGAAAGGCGCCTTGATCCGTCTTATCAACGAAAAGACCGGCACATTGGATCTGGTCACCACCTATGGACTCAGCGATGAATTTCTGAACAAGGGACCCGTGTATGCTGAAAAAAGCATCACGGAAGCATTAAAGGGTAAGACGGTCGTCATCAAAGACGTGGCCGTTGACGACCGCATTCAATATCGCCAAGATCACATTGATGAGGGCATTGCATCCATGCTCAGTGTTCCCATAAAGTCCAAGGAAGAAGTAATTGGCGTCATGCGGTTGTTCAGCACGGTTAAAAGGGACTATCCGGAGGATACGTTAATGTTGCTGGAGGCGCTGGCCCATACCGGTGCCCTGGCTATTCAGAATGCCTCGATGTACCTGAAGGTCCAATACGCCAAAGAGAACTTGGAGAAGGATATATGGAGCCACCGGAGTTGGTTCTAGTGGGGAGAGGAAGGTTCCGCCCTCAGAAGTTCGAGTAACATCGTTAATAGGCCACTGCCCTCGGGCAGTTGGGCCGTGGGGGATGCCCATATGGACGGATTGACGCGCGGTCGATTCAGGGCTTCTCCGTGTCGGTCTTGTTCGTCCGTTGACCGGCAAAAAACCGGCTGAAGCTATCTGTCAGATCCTGGAATTGTTTGCTTTGAACCTGAATGAGCTCTTGGAATCCGCGAACAACGTCCCCCTGGGCCATTCTGCTTTCACTCAGTTCAAGCCGAAGTTTGCGCAGGGCGGCTTCCTGATCCTCCGCTTTTTTCTGCAGCGCCTCCAGTTGCTTCTTCAGCGCTAAATAATCCGATGCTGAAACCACTCCCAAGGTATCCAGATAGGCCTTGTAAGCCTTCTCGAAGGCGTTGCGCGCCGTTTTCCATTCCTTGTCCTCCCCCCCGGCGGGCTCCTCGCTGCCAAGGCCGTAGTATTGCCGGAACATGGCCGTCAGATCCCTGAAACCGTCCATGCCCTGTGAGAGCCAACGGGAAAACTCATCCACCTGCCGCTGTCCCTTCGCCGCGGCAAGAAGAAAGTTGCCCCAGAATTCCAAGAATTTCTTGTCCAAATGCCCTGTGTGCTTTCTTCTTGGCTAAGTGCCTGCCTCTAAATCGAGCTGGAAACGAACCGGGCCGCGGTATTTTTTTTCGCCGAAACGGGTATGCAGGGCACAGGCCGATTTGGGATCCGACCAGGATGTAGCCATAGCTACGTGACCTTTCGGGAACGCGGAAACCTCCGCGTCTACATGATCCAAGGGGGCCAGGGCCGTCAGCGGTTCCACCAGGTTGTCGTTCAACCCGTAGCAGATGAGCCAAGGAATCTGTTTCGCCTGGAGTCGCTGCAATTGTAGTTTCCGTCCGAAGAGCGCCACCGGTAGGGTCCCATCCTGGGTGATCGGCGTATTATAGGACACGAAACTCATCCGCGTGATCTCCATCGGGAGGTCGTTGCGCTCGTTGTTCAGCCAGTAATTCAATCCGGCGGCCGTTTTACTGATCGTGAAATCGGCGCTGCGCTGGCCGGCGAACATCAACAGGTCTCTGTAAAAAGCGGCTATCGGTGACTCGTCCTCGATGCTCCTGAGCTTGTAAACCCAGCCCATCAGCTTCCCGTCGGCCACCTTGTTGCCGTTGGGCAGAGTTTTGGTTCCGTAGCCGAGGTCGTTGAATCGTTTGGGTAGATTGGCTAAAAAACTGGAAAGCCCTTCGCTGCGGGTCCCGTCCATCGGTGCCACGCAGCTGATAAACGCGTCGACGAGCCCGTCCAATTCGCCCGATAAAAGGTTGCACAACGCAGAAAAGCCTCCCTGGCAGTACCCGTTGAGCGTGATGCCGCGGCCGTGCCTTTCCCGTATCGCTTCGCAGAATGTGCGGGTGTCGCGGGCGTCATCCTCGCCGGTCATCACCTGGAGCGCCTCGGTTGTTCGGATGTCTTTGAGGATGCGAATGTAAGTCGGGATTCCCTGGTTGGCGAAACTGTGGGCATAACTGCGGTTTTCTCCGGGCAAAAAACCAAGGATGTTGGCGCCCAAAACATAGGGCGGGAGGATGATGATCGGTTTGCCCCCGGTACGAACAGAAACGGTAGAGTCGGTGGGCAGGACCTGATAGAGGGTAAATCGGGCGGTCTCGGCCACTTTGGGGCTGTCTCCGCGCTCGAAGTGGAACCCGTATTCGGGCTCGATGGCCCGGATTGCCTCTGGGTAGCGGAATGCCATCAGCGCCAGAAGCTCCGTTTTCCGCTGGAACAGCTGTTCGAGGCTGCTGCTGTCCCCCGAAAAAAGCAACGGGACAACGGCCTGCATGGTCTTTGAGGATTCGAGCCGAAAATAATCGCCGAAGGCGTTGAGTGCCCCGATCAGCGCCCGGTTGCACAAATCCAGATTGAACCGCCCAAGATCCGCATAATCCTGAAGTGTCTTCTGTGGGGCGTCTCGCCACAGCTTGGCCGCTTCCACGTCGCGGAAGTAGCTCGTGGCAAGCATGTAGGGAATGACGAATTCGTTGGCGTAGCGGAACAGCGCGGAAATGCCGTTCTGGGAAGCGGTTGATAGGTAAGAAAGCCCGGTCAGATAGGTCTTCAGGCTCTTTTCGGCCACATCCGCCGCGGGATCCGGGAATGAATCATCAGCCATGGAGCGACCTCTTTCACGTTGCTTCTTAATGGCGCTCGATTGGCCGGCGGTCGCCTGGTTTGAAGTGCCAGGCGCGTATCGGATGATCAGGTTAAACCGCCGGCCGTCGGAGACTACTTTTTGAAGTATTCGTCAACTTTTTGAAAGCTGTCGTCAATCACCTTTCTGAAATTTTCACGGCCTTTTTTGTAGGCGTCGACCCAATCGGTGATTACCTTGCGTCCTTCTTCGGGCAGCCAAGTAGCCTGTTCCAACATGGCGCTGGCCATTTTTTCGGTTTGCTCCTGGAGCATTACCATCGCGTTGAATGAGTTGTCGAAAGCCGCTTTGTTAAAATCGAAAATTTGCTTGAACATTTGCTTTTGGTCCATGATCTTCCTCCGTTATTGGGTTTCATCTGCCGGCATAATATAGCGACCGGGGTGCAAATGTCAATACAATTATTGCAATGCAAAAAAACTATTGAAAAAGACGGTAAGCGTGTTTATGATATACTAATTTGAAACTATTGCAATATAACGTCGTTTTTAATTTTATATTAAAAAATTATTACTATTATTTTGCACTACAACAAAGGATTTCTTAAGGAAGCGCCATGCTCGAAACCGTTTTGTTGAAAAAATACTCAAACCGCCGGCTGTATGACACTGAAAAAAGCATCTACGTCACTCTTTCCGAGGTGGCCGACATCATTCGCAGCGGTCGACGGGTCGAAGTCCGCGATGCGCAGACCAAAGAGGAAGTCACTGCGTTCATTCTCACCCAGATCATTCTTGAAGATGCCAAGAACAAAAATGCCCTCCTGCCGGTACCACTGCTGCACTTGATCATCCAGTTCGGGAACAATCAGCTGAGCGAGTTCTTTCAAACCTACTTGCAGCAAATTATCCAAGTCTACCTTGACCAGCGAGCCGCTTTTGAAGCGCAGTTTAAAGGTTGGATCGCCAGCGCGATGGATTTTTCCGGGATGGCCCGCACCAATTGGGTCGAGGGTGGAGGGCTTAAAACGCTGTTCGAACTGAATCCCTTTTTGAAATCTCAGCCGACCCGCACGCGTGAGGAAAAAGACCCCGAAAAATGACAGCAATAGATCGCTTCCCTCTTTTCCGGTTCAAGATCTAGCGCAACCTGCCGATATCTCCATGTGAGCATTCATCCGTATCGCACTGCTTAATAACCGTGATGGAATCTGATAGTCAGAACGATGATAGGCTCACGAAACCCAATCGGCGAACGCCCGCTCAAGGACGCCTTGCGCGCGTGGCGCTGGTCGCCCTTGCTGTGGTTTGCGCTGTTGTTGCTGGTGTCCGGCTATATGCTCTTCAGTCGCATCTGACATCGGCAGCGGTTCAAACCAACTCTTCTATCGAATCGGTTATCGACTCCGAACTGAAATCGGTCGCGCCCGCCTCTGCCCAGGCTACACCAACAGCCGAAGATGCCGCCGGTTGGACGGCCAGGCTGAACCAGGTCGATGAATGGCGGCGGATGCTTCAGATCAAGAAAAATGAAATTCTTCAGCTGAAGCAGAACTACCATTACGGCATTCTCGAGCTTGAGGATGAGACCAAGCGCCTCATGAAGCACGCGCGGATAGATTCGTGCACGCAGGCCCTGAAAAACAGTGAGATCGACTTGCTGGTTCAGAACATCCAGCGCCGCCAAATATACAGCGAAGCGCTCGAGAAGCCGCTGCAGTGGATCGACGGTGCCAGTGAAGAACTGCTGCATTTGCAGCGCCGAGCCTCGATTGATCTTCTGGTGAAAGATATCGCCGAAGACGTCGACAGCCAGAGGCATTTCAACGATATCGATCATGCCTTGGAAAGGTATCAGCCGACGCCGGCCCGGCTTTCGGTGGACACGGGTGCGGTCAGCGGACCTCCCCTGGAGGCTATCTGCAAACGTCTGATGGAGCACGCCAGGCCCATGGGAATGTCCGCGGGCGACAGTCGCAATCAGGAAATCGTGGCGGAGGTATGCAGTGGCAATCTGACGCGAACGGCCGAGCTATCGAAGCTGAGCCTGAGAGGGGCGCGTTGCTTGGCGGAATCCGACGCGAAGCAGCTTTTTCTGAATCGCCTCACGGAGATGTCTCCGCTGGCTGCGAAGAAACTTTCGGAATGGCCCGGCCAGTGGCTTTGCTTGAACGGCCTTTCCAAGCTCGACCCCGATGCGGCGGCACAGCTGTCTGCATGGCGGGGTCAGTGGCTTTCGATCAACGGACTCGCTGAGCTATCGGCCGAAACGGGCAAGCACTTGGCGGAATGGAGCGGTCAGCAGCTGGAACTCATGGGGCTGCGCCAGTCGGTCGGCGTCGACTATCTGGCTCAGTGGGAGGCGGCCGGCGGCCGATTGTTCGTGCCGGATGCTATCCGGCGTGCATTCGATCAGGGTGGCAAGCCATCCTCCGGAAATCGGCACACATGGTGAAAACGCTCAGCGGCAAAACGACGAAGATCGTCGGATTGATCCTGATATCGGTTGGTGTGTGTTTGGCGTCCGCTGGCGAAAAGGAGCTGGAACTGGATCGGGCCTTGAGGGATATCAGGGCCAGCGCTCAGCTAATCGGCGAACGAGCCGCCACGGCAGCTGCGGTGCTTGGGCAACTGCAGGACCAGTCCCAGGCGCTTAAGTCCGAAATTCTGCAGGAACGGCATCGCGGCGGTGCCGTCACCTTCCGGCAGGCCTTGCAGATCAGCCGCATCAACTACGATTTGCGTTTGCTGCAGCAGGTCGAGGGCTACTTGGTTCAACTGCAGGATCGGCTGGCCTATTTCCGCGCTGCGACGACCCGCTTGAATGCTTATCGTGAACATGTTCAAGATGATCGGCTCATGCTGCGAGCTATAGAAAACGTCGACAATTCCGGTCTCCTGCGCCAGATCCGCGAGGTCCTCAAGGAATATCAGCGGCAGTGTGCCGCTCCCCTTCTGAACGCCAAGACCGCCTGCGGTCCACGTGAACTTGAGATCCTATGGAATGACATCGTGAAGAGCCCCTGAGCACCATCGGTTATTTCAGAGCAGTTTCTGGTTCATCAGGTGCTGCATGGCACGCTGACCGATGGTGGTTACGGCGCTGATGGCCTGGACCACATGGTAGCTCGCCTCCGACAGCACGCCGGAATTCATCATCACCAACGCCGTATGGAGGCTCTTGTCGACACTGGACCACATGTCGGCCGACGTCATCTTTTTGGATATATAGACTTCGTTGGCGATCATGGCGATCAGCGGACGGAGAAAGCGCTCCCCGGCGTGGCGTTCATGCTCCGGCATCCCGTTGTAAATTTCAAGCAGTTGCGAGGCCATGAGCAGGCCGGCTTTGGCCTTTTCACTCTGAGAGTAAGCTAGGATTGCCTCTCTGGTTTCCATGCGGTTTATCCTTGAAAGCGGGTCATTGTCGGCAAGACCAGTGCCTGTCGGTCAACACACCTCCCCGAGTCAGCACCGCAGGTCAGGCGCGATTGATTATCGAGGCCACGTAACCAGCCCCGAACCCGTTGTCGATGTTGACCACGGCCACGTTGGAGCTGCAGCTGTTTAGCATCGCAAAAAGGGCCGTCAAGCCACCCAGGCTAACGCCGTACCCGACGCTCGTGGGTACGGCGATCACCGGCCGGCTCACCATGCCCGCCACCACGCTGGGAAGCGCTCCTTCCATGCCTGCGACCGCCACGAGCACGCTGGCATTCTCCAGCATCTCGCGGTGCCGGAAGAGGCGATGGATGCCTGCGACGCCCACATCGATGATCTTCTCCACTTGATTGCCCATAGCCTGCGCCGTGATGTAAGCCTCCATGGCTACCGGAAGATCCGAGGTCCCGGCAGCGATCACCACAATCGTTCCCCGGCCCAGCGACGGAAGGGGAGCCGACTTCCATACGAGCATGCGTGCATCGGGATGATACTGCGCCAGGGGGAAATGCGCCCTAACATCTTGCGCCTTGGCAGCGTCAACCCGCGTCGCGAGAATCACGTTTTCCTGGGAGCTCATGCACTGCATGATGCCGGCAATCTGTTCAGCGGATTTGCCCTCGCCGTAGATTACTTCGGGGAATCCCTTGCGCAGGCTACGGTGATGATCGACCTGCGCGTAGCCGATGTCCTGACAGGCCAAATGCTCGAGCTGGCGCGCCGCATCCGGCACCGTCTGAGCGCCGGACGCCACCTCATGCAGGAGTTTGAGAAGAAGGTCTTTGTTCATGCTCGCTGTGGGTTGCCCCGGATGGGCCTGAACCGCGGCCGCCGGTGCTACTCGACCGGGCGCTCCGTGATACCGCCCGTGAGCGGCGGCAGAGGAGGTGCAGCGGACTTGGAGCCAAAGGCTCTTTCCACCTGCTCCAGACGACGCTGCAGCGTGGTGAGGGCCTTGTCGATCCGGCTGATTTCCTGATCGAGCGCAAGCTGGTAAAGCCGCTTGGCCTTGAGGGTCTCTAGTTCCATGGCATCGCGGTCCAGTTTGCGCGTCTGCAGGCTGTTCAATTCGGATTTGACCTTTTCCATCTCCGACTTGCTGCGATCCATGTACCCCGCCAGCCCGGTGAGATCTTTGCCGAGGCCGGTTTCCAGTTTCTGCAGACGCGTCGAAAGCGAATGGATCTCATTGCGCAAGGTCGTGCTGACCCCGAGCTCTTCGCGAAAGGGCGCCAGCGCCTGCAGATCTTTGGCGAGGCCCTGCACGTCCTTGCCCAGGGCCGTAAGCGCCGTTTCATGACGGTGGATGGCTTCCTCGATCTCCTTCCGGTCGGCCTTGGCGGAGCTGATCTTCTCTACTGCCGCATCGCCCTTGCGCAGCTCTTCCTGCAGCGTCTGGATGCTTTTTTGAACATCGGTCAGTTTGACGAGCGTGGTCTCGACGTCGCCCAACCGGGCGGCCAATGATTCGGTCCTGTGTTCGACATCGGTCGCGAGTTTTTCTACAAACCGAAGGTCGCTTCTTTGGGTCCGGGCGAAGCGTTGTGCCAGGTCGTCGTAGGCGACGTAGAGGACGATGGCGATCAAGCTCGGCAGCAGGAGTGTCAGAAAGCTCATCCGCTGGCTCAGCCGGTTGACGCGCTTCTTGAGTTCCTCGTCCGGAAGGGCGAACTCGGCCTCCTCGTCCGCCGGTTCGAAACGAAATCGGTCCTGGTTGGCCATGCTACCTTGAGGTTCCTCTGCGGGTCACTCCCATTCGATCGTGCTCGGCGGCTTGGAGCTGATATCGTAAACCACCCGGTTCACCCCATTCACCTCGTTGATAATCCGGTTGGAGATCCGCGCGAGCAAATCGTGGGGAATTCGGGCCCAATCCGCCGTCATCGCGTCGCGGCTGGTCACGGCTCGGACAGCGGCGATATTTTCGTACGTGCGGGCGTCGCCCATGACGCCCACGCTCTTGATCGGCAGCAGCACGGCAAAGGACTGCCATAGCTTTTTGTAAAGGCCTGCGTGGCGAATTTCTTCGAGGAGAATCTCGTCGACATGGCGTAAGATGCTCAGCCGGCGCGGCGTGATTTCCCCAAGCACGCGGATGGCCAAGCCGGGGCCGGGGAAGGGCTGCCGCCAAATGAGATCTTCCGGCAGCCCGATCTGCTCGCCGAGCTTGCGGACTTCATCCTTGAAAAGATACTTGAGCGGCTCGACCAGCTTCAGTTTCATTCGTTTCGGCAGGCCGCCCACATTGTGATGCGATTTGATCACCGCGGAGGGGCCGCCGAAGGCTGAGACCGATTCGATCACATCGGGATACAGCGTTCCCTGCGCCAGAAATTCCGCCCCCTTGATGTTGCAGGCTTCGGCTTCGAACACCTCCATGAACACCCGACCGATGATCTTGCGCTTGCGCTCGGGGTCCGTGACCCCGCGCAGCGCCTTCAAGAACAGCGCGGCGGCATTCACGAAACGAATGTTGATGCGCAAGTGCTGCCTGAGGGTTTGTTTCAGCTGTGCGGCCTCATTCTTTCGCAACAGGCCGTTATCGACGAAAATGCAGGTGAGATGCCTGCCGATGCTCTGATGGAGCAGCACCGCCGCTACCGAAGAATCCACTCCTCCGCTCAGCCCTAAAATGACCTTTTTATCTCCCACCGTCCGGCGAACCTCGGCGATCGCCTCCTTGGCGAAGGACCTCATGGTCCAGGACCGCTTGCAGCCGCAAATGTTGAAGAGGAAATTTCTCAACATGGTCGCGCCCATTGGGGTGTGGTCCACCTCGGGGTGGAATTGGACCCCGATGAGCTTGCGCCGCCCGTCGGCTGCCGCGGCGAAACTCGTATTGGCGGTTGATGCCGTGACGTTGAATCCCTCAGGCAATTTCTTGATGGAATCGCCGTGGCTCATCCAGCAGGTAGTGGTGGGGTGGATTCCTTTGAAAAGACCCTCGGTGGTCTTGACGGAAAGTTCGGCGAATCCATACTCCCGTTTCCGGGCGCGCGCGACGCGCCCGCCCAGGGCGGCCGTCATGAACTGCATTCCATAACAGATTCCCAAGACGGGAATGCCCAGGGAAAAAATGGCTGGATCAACCCGGGGGCTGCCAGTCTCGTAGATGCTGGAAGGCCCCCCGGAGAGAATAATCCCCTTCGGCGAGTGGCGCCGGACGGCTTCCAGAGCGGTAGCGGGCTCCTCAATCTGACAGAAAACGTGATTTTCACGCACGCGGCGCGCGATCAGCTGGTTGTATTGAGAGCCGAAATCGATGATGAGAATCATGACTGTCGTCCATCTCCCGAAACCTTCAGGGAGGGTGACAATTACCGTTTGCGATGGAATGTTGAATATGGTAAACACGCCCGCAAATGTCAACCGCAAAATACAAGCGGCCGGCGGCAAAAGCGGGCTTTCCGCATGCGAATGACCGATTGATCGCGCTGCCGCTTCGTGTTAAACACCACGAGACGGTTTTGTCGGCAGCACTGAATTCACCGGTGCGAAAGAACAGAGAGGAACACGATTCATGTATGAGAGCAGTGATTTGCGAAAAGGCCTCAAGATTGAATACGAGGGCGATCCCTATATCGTCGTCCAGTTTGATTTCGTTAAACCGGGGAAGGGGCAGGCCCTCTATAAATGTCGCTTGAAAAACATGCTCAGCGGCATCCAGTTCGACCGGACCTTCCGCTCCGGTGAAAAGTTCGGAGAGCCGAATCTGGAAGAAAAGCAGATGGAATTCCTCTATAAGGACGGCGACAAGTTCTGCTTTATGAATACTTCCAACTACGAACAAGAGTTTGTCGGGGAAGAGCAGGTGGGCGAGGCCAAGAATTTTCTCAAGGAAAATACCGTCTGCGCCGTCCTCTTCTACCAGGAGCGACCGATTGAGATTACGCTGCCGACCTTCATGCATTTGCGCATCATAAAGGCGGATCCGTGGGTAAAGGGCGACACCGCCTCCGGCGATTCCAAACCGGCGACGCTGGAGACCGGATATGTGCTGCAGGTACCCACCTTCCTGGAGGAAGGCCAGCTGATCAAAATTGACACACGCACCGGGGCCTATGTCGAACGTGTCAAGGGATAGGGCGGAAGCAGAGGCGAATTCGCTGTGAGCTGTCGCGACGGCGCCAAAGGCCCTGCGCCTAAACGGATGCGCCGCCCGCTCCGCCAGTCGAAGTGCGGGCGATGCGAGAAGCCTCGGGGGTCTGGGTGAAAAACTGCAGCTTGACCGATCCGATCGCAATCACATCGAGGTCCTGCAACATGACGGATTTTCTTACTGCCTGGTCGTTGACGCGAGGCTTGCTAAACCCACCGGCATAACTCAAGTAATAGCCATCCGGCCGCCGGCTGATGGTGGCTGCCGTCCACCCGACCAAAAAGCCTTTGACCACGATCTCGGAGGTGGGCGCCTTTCCGATTTTGATGAGCTTGTTGTAAAGTTCCACTTTGCCTTGACCGCCTGACAAATAGGCAAGATACCCCGAGGCATCGTCATGGCGCAGCAGCGGTTGCGGTTTCGGCAGCATCGAAGCGCTTTTTTGCACCATCGAACGGTAGTTGCTGGTGTCCATCACCATGGTTTTATCGATTTCCGCCGGAATGCCGTCGGCGGCAGCGGCGTCGTCCTCCGTGGAAAAAACCAGAAAATGCTTTCCGATGCTGACGACATCGCCATTTTTCAGCCAGTGTGAATTCACCAGGCGTTCGTTGACGAACGAGCCGTTTTTGCTTTGCAGGTCAACCAGCACGAAGGCATCGCCCACCGAATCGATCTTGGCATGATGCCCCGAGACCGCAAGGTTTTCAATGACGATGTCGTTATCCTTCCGCCGGCCGATCGTCAATGATTTGCCCTTGTCGATCAGATACCGGCCGAGGATATTATCCTTGAATTTGAGTGTGATGTTCGGCATCCGTTGTAATTTCCCGCAGAATTTCAATTAGGTTCCGATGGATGTTATCCGCTGTTTGATCCGGTCCAGCCATTTCCCAATGACCGAGCCTTGCTCGCGTCGGACGCCAGTTACTCGCAGGACCACGGCGGAGATATTGTCATCACCGCCGCGGTCGTTGGCTAACTGCACGAGTGCGCGGCAAGAAACCACCGGTGGATGAGTGTTGGTGATCGCTGCAATCTCTTTCGGTGTAACCTTCGTGCTTAAGCCGTCCGAGCATATGACCAACTGATCGTCTTTGAAGCAGTTCAACTCGCAGATGTCGGCTTCCACCGCATCTTTCGGGCCCACCGCACGCGTTAAAATGTTGCCCATGAAGGGAACTTGCGTATCGGGCGGCAGGTCGGCCTGGAGCGTGTGGGGGACCGAGAGCAAACTAACAAGGCCGCTGCGTACGAGATAGATGGGGCTGTCCCCCACGTTGGCCGCGATCATGGTGTCATCGGAAAAATACACGGCGGCCACCGTGGAGCCCATGCCCCCATAGTGCTCATGTTCGGTGGACGTCTGATGAACGACTCGGTTCGACCATTCAATCCCCTCAAGCAATCGATGGGCCTTGGCCGAGAGATGTTTGTGCGGCGGCGTATCGTTATCAGGTGATTCGAATTTGCCCAGAAACTCGCGGATGGATTGCACGACCAGGGTACTGGCGACCTCTCCGGCTTGATGTCCTCCCATGCCGTCGGCCACCAGATACAATCCCACGTCGTCATCGATGAAGATGCGATCCTCGTTGGACTGCCTTTTCCTTCCAACGTCGGAAAGGCCGGCTGATTCTACAATGACCATATTCGATTTATTTTATTCGCAAACGTTTTCAAGGTCAAGAAGCAGGGGAGCAGACGAATATTTTTCCTATTTTCTGTCCTTGACAAAACCAAACAATTTAAGTAGGTTTGCGCCCATTTGGCGCAACGATCGAAACCATTGGCTCCACAGGAGCGGGTGCACATGACACTGACCAAAGCGGAAATTGCGGATGCCATCCACCAGGAACTTGGTTTTCCCAAGAATCGGTCAGCCGAACTACTGGAGCTTCTGCTGGAGCTGATCAAGAATAAACTGGAGAATGGTGAAGACGTTCTCGTCAGCGGATTCGGAAAGTTTTGTGTAAAGTTGAAAAAGGAACGCCGCGGGCGGAACCCGGCGACTGGCGAAGATATGCTGCTGTCAGGCCGGAGAGTGATCACGTTTCGCTGCTCCCATTTGCTCCGAAAGAGAATCAACGGCGATCTTCTTTCATAAATCGGATCGCGTCGACCCCATCCATGCCGATCATCGGCTTGACCGCCGGGCGGCCGGCCTTCATCATCAACGCCATCCTGTAGAAACGGGATCCCGGAATCATTCGTGGCAATGAACTCATGGCGGGACTTTTCATTTTTACCAGCAACCGCATGGAGGTGTTGATTGAACGCCTGACGGAGGTGCTGCGAGTGCCCCTGGCCGCTGCCATGGCCCCGGAGATCGTCATCGTCCAGAGCCGAGGCATGGAGCGCTGGGTGTCGATGGAGCTTGCCCGGCGGAACGGCATCAGCGCCAATGTTCGTTTTCCATTTCCCAATGCTTTCCTGGAGGCGGCCGTCCAAGCGGTCTCCGCCGAGCCGACCGTGCCATCGCCCTTCGACCCCGAAGTCCTGACCTTTCGCATCATGGGCCTGATCGAAGCGCATTCCGGCCACCCCGACTTCAAATCCCTGCACCATTTCCTCGCGGACGATCCGCGCGGCGTCAAGCGTTACCAGCTTTCCCGGAGAATCGCCGACCTGTTCGACCAGTACCTCGTTTTTCGTCCTGAAATGATCGAACGATGGGAAGCCGGACCTTGCGACCGTATGGAGCATCACCGTTGGCAGGCCTTGATCTGGCTCGAGCTGGTGCGGGCCACGCCGGGGGTGCACCGGGTCGCGCGGCGCCGGCTGTTGGCCGAAGCTCTGCGCGGGGGCGCCAGCGGCCTCGCTGCGCTGCCCCGGCGGGTCTCGCTGTTCGGGGTGTCGTATCTCCCCCGGTTTCACCTGGAAACCTTTGCAGCGCTGTCCCGGGTGATCGGGGTGTACGTGTTCATCTTGAACCCCTGCCGCGAGTATTGGGCCGACATTGTTTCCGAACGCGCCGTTCACAAATGGCAGCGCCGGCTGAGGGATTTCGAAACGCTTGAGAGCCAGCTGCACCTCGAACGCGGCAACCGCCTGCTGGCTTCGCTGGGTACCCTCGGGCGCGATTTCTTGGACACGCTCACGGAATTCTCCGCCTTCCAGAACGAAACGTTTGTCGAGCCGGACGGTAATTCTCTCTTGAGCCGCCTGCAGTCCGATATTCTCCACCTCGAAGACCCGTTGCCCGATGAAGCGCTTCCGCCGGACGGCTCCATCCGGATCCACGCCTGCCACAGTCCCATGCGCGAGGCCGAAGTCCTGCAGGACCAACTGCTGGCGATGTTCGAAGAGGATCCGCAGCTGCGCCCGGGCGACATCATCGTCATGGCTCCGGATATCGAGGCCTACGCGCCTTTCATTTCGGCGGTGTTCGGCGCCCCCGGCACCTCCACGCACCGCATCCCGTTCAGCATCGCCGATCGCGGCCCCCACCGGGAAAGCAGTTGCCTGCGCACTTTTTTTCACCTGCTCGATCTGCCGGGCAGCCGTTTCCCTGTCGGTGAGGTGCTGCGCTTGTTGGAGGCCCCGGCGGTACTGAAACGCTTCGGGATCGAGGACGCCCAAATGCCCCGTTTGGAGCAGTGGGTTCGGGCGGCGCGCATCTGCTGGGGCGAGGACGAAACCACGCAACGATCGCTGGGGCTTCCGCCGCAGCCATACAACACGTGGAGGGCGGGAATCGAGCGGCTGCTGTTAGGGTACGCATTGCCGTCTCAGGGCACCGAGGTGTTCCACGGGATTCGCGGCTACAACGCCATCGAGGGTAGTGACGCTCGGGTGATAGGTCCTTTTCTGGATTTTCTGGAGCAGGTGTTTGCCTTTTCCGCTCGACTGCGGCAGCATCGACGGCTGAAAGCCTGGCGCGACGACATCAACGACATGCTTTGCGCCTTTTTTCCCGAGGACGACGGCGGCCAGTCGGACCTGCAGTGCCTGCGCCGGATCTTGAATGACATGGCCGACATGGAGACGCTGGCCGGTTTCCGCGCGCAAGTCCCTGTAGACCTCGTGCGTCTGTTTTTAGCCGAGCGGCTTGAAGGGGAGGGCGTCGGCCGGGGGTTCATGACCGGCGGAGTGACCTTCTGTTCGATGCTGCCGATGCGGACCATTCCGTTCAAAGTGGTCTGCCTTATCGGGATGAACCATGATGCGTACCCGCGCGAAAGCCGACAGCTCACGTTCGACCTGATCGCTCAGGCGCCGCGGCCGGGCGACCGCTCGCGTCGCAACGACGACAAATACCTCTTCCTCGAAGCGCTGCTGTCGGCCCGCCGGGGGCTTTACATCAGCTACGTCGGTCAGAGCATCCAGGACAGCAGCCGCGTGCCACCCTCCGTCGTGGTCAGCGAACTCATTGACGCGCTGCAGAGCGGATACGGCCTGCCGCTCGATGATTCGAGCCGCCCCCTGGTCACTTTCCATCCATTGCAGCCCTTCTCCGCGAAATATTTTGCAGGCGGATCGACCCTCTTCAGCTACTCTGCTGAGGACCTGCAGGCGTCAGCCGCAGCAGCCTCTCCGTCATCCCCGAGGCCCTTCGTGTCGGAACCAATCCCATTGACGCCCGAGGAGGCGGCCGCCTGGAGCCGGCTGGATATCGGCCAGCTGGCGTCTTTTTTCGGCAACCCGGCCAAATTCTTGGTCAAAAACCGCCTGGGGGTGCACCTCGAACCGCCGGAGGCGGCGGCTTCGGACTGCGAACCCTTCGCCCTGGCAGGACGCGAGCGCTTCACGGTCGGCACCAGCCTCCTCGAGTCGGCGTTTGAATGGCTTCCAACCCCAGGAGGTTTTTGTAGCGCTGCGCGCCGACGGCCGGCTGCCGCACGGCATGGTGGGCGAAGTCGAGTTCCGCGAGCTCTGGATCGAAGTGGACCGGTTCGCCCGCCGCCTGGAGGCCCTGCGCCCGGCGGCCGCGCCGGCAGCGCTCGACACCCGATGGGAGATCTCCGGTTTCAGTCTGGCGGCGCATATTACCGGACTATCCGACAACGGCTGTCTGCGCTATCGTTTCGGCAAACTGCGCGCCAAGGACCTGCTGGAAATTTGGCTCCAGCATCTATCGCTCTGCCTGGCCGCACCCGCCCAAGGCGAACTTGAGAGCGTGTTCGTTTGCACCGATCGCACCCTTCGGCTGAAGCGCGTTCCAGACGGTCTGGCCGTTGTCGAAGATCTGCTGGCCATTTACCGAAAGGGTCTGGAACGACCGCTGTGCTTTTTCCCGAATGCCGCGCGGGAGTATGCCAGCGTGCTGCGCTCATCATCCTCCTCCAGCCGGGCGCTGGGATCGGCGCGCAGCATCTGGGACGGCAGCGATCTGCATCCCGGCGAGAATACCGACCCCTACTACCGGCGCTGTTTTGAAACCATCGATCCGCTGGGCGTTGAATTCAGCGAATTGAGTCGCCGGGTCTTTGGCCCTCTTTTAGCCTGCGCCAGCAGCGAGAAATCGGCGTGATGGAAATCGGCTCGATCATAGATATCCGGCGGAGCCTTCCAGAAAGCGTCACGCTCAGGCCCGGCGACCTTCTGAACGTGAGAGTCCTGGAGGTCTTTGAAAACCGGCGCGCACTGGTGGATCTGGGCCGATTCCGGACGATGGCCGACATCAGCTTCGCGGTGGCGGCCGGCGATGAGCTGCGGGTGCGGGTCCAGGAGACCAGCGGACAGCTGCGTCTCCAGCTGATTCCGGTTCCCAGCGACCTTGCGCCGCCGGCCGGCAGCGCCGGAGGGCCGGTGATCGGAGCGGCCGTGGAATCGCTCAAGAGCATTCAAGCGTGGATCGACCAGATAGCCAGCGCCTCGCCCCATCGGCCGGATGCTCCGCCGCTGCCGACCGAACTCCGGCAGCTTGCGGATGCCCTGCGGCTTTTTGTAGAGCCGCTTGATCCGGCTTCGAGTCCCGAAGCCCTCACGCGCCGGCTCCGGGAATTCTGCGAGGATTCCGGGCTCTTTCTGGAACGTCGCCTGGCGGCGGCCGTCCAGCGGACAGCCAGCGGGGCAGGGGAGGCGCCGGCGGCGGCGGGCGGAACCGCGGAAAGCTTGGAACGAATTCTATCGACCGACCTCAAGTCTCGACTCCTTTTTCTCAAGGGCTTTTTTGATGGCGCGACCGGTCGGCAACTGGTCCATGACCGCCGTGAAATCAACGGACTGGCCGAGGCTGCAGCCGAACTGCTGGCTGATATCCGCGCCGGACAGGCGCAAATGGCCAGACCGGCGGCTCAGCCGGCCCCCTTCCAGATGGTGCACTTTGATTTACCCATGGCCGGCGAGCGCTGCCGGGCCGGGTTGAAAATTGCTTATGGCCGGCGGCCTGCCGCTGGAAGAGAGGAAGGGCACCGCGCAGCGATCCTGCTTGAACTCGATCGAATGGGGGCCGTCCGCGCCGACCTTACCCTGCTGAGCACCCGCCTGAGTGTGGCCGTTTTCGTTGCCGACACCGGGTTGCGGGATCTGGTCCATCGTCACGCGTCCGAGGTTTGCGAGGCCTTGGCGCCGTTTTTTGAACACGTCGCTTTTCAGGTTTCGGTTTCGGCCCGTAAAATTGCCCGATTTATGAGCGAGGATTGGCGGCCCGCCAGCGAAACCCAGGTGGATGTGCACGTATGAAACCGGAAGCACCGCGCCGCGCCGTTGCCCTGCGGTACGACCGCGCGAAAGACGGAGCCCCGCGCGTGGTCGCCAAAGGCCGGGGTCCGGTGGCGGAAACGATCATCGCCCGCGCCCGGGAGCACGGCGTGCCGCTGCATGAAGACTCCAATCTGGCGGCGACGTTGAGCGCCCTGGATCTGGAAACCGAAATCCCACCGGAGCTTTACCGCGCCGTGGCGGAAGTCCTGGCGTTCATCTACCGGCTGAACGCCAAGCGAAACGGGCCATGACCCCCTTCGACCTTCTTCACACGCCCTTGAAAGGGATCAACCTCATCGAGGCGGCGGCGGGCACCGGCAAGACCTATACCATCGAAGGCCTCTTTATTCGGCTGGTGCTCGAAAAGCAGCTGCCCGTCGAGCAGATCCTCGTGGTTACGTTCACCCGTGCGGCCACCGCCGAACTGCGGGACAGACTCTACCAGCGCCTGGCCAAGGCCCGCGACGTTCTTGCCGGAGCCCCCGACGGAGACGACGAGCTGCTTCGATACGTTGCCGCTCGACTTGCCGACTCCGTCCAGGCCGGCCGTTTATTGCGTCAGGCCCTGATGAACTTTGACCGCGCGGCCATCTTCACGATTCACGGGTTCTGCCAGCGGGTGCTCTACGAAAACGCGTTCGAGACGGCCAGCGCTTTCGATGCCGAGCTGATTCAGGACCAGACACCGATCCTGGCGCAAGTCGTTGAAGATTTCTGGCGTCAGTGGGTGAGCGGCCAACCGCCGGAGTTTCTGCAATTCGCCAAAGGCGCTCTGGGGGACCCGGGGCGCCTGCTGGAGTTGGCCCGGAAAGCCACGCGCGCTGATTTCGCCCTAACGCCGCGCCAGGACGAGCCCTGCTTGCGGGTCGAAACGCTCGACGCCTTTCGACTCCGTCTGGACCAGTTCGAGGCCTGCTGGCGGCAAAGCCGCGACGATGCGCGCCGCATCCTGCTCGATGCGCCGCTGAACGGCAGAATCTACGGCACTCTTCCGCTCGAGGCGCGCGGCGGGCATTCCGGACGCGAGCGGACGGTCCGGAACCTCTTCGATGCATTGGATGCGTATCTCGCGCAGCGATCTCCGAATTACCCGCCGATTGCAGCGGTCTCGAAGCTGGCTGCCTCCAGTCTGACCCGCGCGACCCTCAAACAGCGGCAGACGCCGTCCCACCCGGTTTTCGAAGCCTGCGAAGCGCTCCATCAGGCCGCGCAGTTGCTCTTTTCGGAAATGAACGGGCAGCTGCATTATCTAAAATGCCGGCTGCTGGGCAGCGTCGCGACGGAATTGGAAGGACGCAAATCCGAGAAGGGGCTGGTGTCTTTCGACGATCTCCTGCGGCGGGTGGCCTGGACGCTGGAAACCGGCCGAGGAAATGAACTGGCTCGCGCCGTGCGTGCACGCTATCAGGCCGCGCTGGTGGATGAATTCCAGGACACCGACGATCTGCAGTACGCTGTCTTTGCGCGGCTGTTTTCAACACCGCAGCACCTGCTGTTCATGATCGGCGACCCCAAGCAGGCTATTTACGGCTTTCGCGGGGCCGATATATTTTCCTACCTGCGCGCTGCGCAGAACGCCACGTCGCGTTTCACCCTCATGCGCAACTGGCGCTCCTCTCCCGGCCTGGTGCGGGCGGTCAACACGCTATTTTCACGATCTGCTGAGCCGTTTCTATTCCCAGGCATCGGGTTCATTCCAGGTGTGGCTGCCAGGAACGAGCCGGCCGCGCCGGCTCCAGCGATGGTCATCTGGCATCTGGACTCGCGGCGGCACCGCAACGACGGCAAGGTCCTGACCAAAACAGAGGCTCAGTCGTTGATGGCGCGGGCCGTGACCGCCGAAATCCAGCAGCTCATCGCGGATCAGGGCTTGACGGAATCTGCCGGCCAAATCGCGGTGCTCGTAAGGACCAACCGCCAGGCCGATTTGATGAAAGATCACCTCTCGACGGCCGGCGTGCCCTCGGTCATCTACAGCACCGCCAACGTGTTTGACTCGACCGAGGCACGCGAACTGCTGGCCGTGCTGTCCAGCGTTGCCGAACCGCAGAGCCCGTTCAAGTTGAAATCCGCAGCGGCCACCCATCTGCTGGGCGTTCCGGCCGAAGAAATCGCCGCCGGGGAGCGTTCCGGAGATTTATGGGAGCGACGCATCCGAAGGCATTGGGAGTATTTCCGGCTCTGGACCGAACGCGGATTCATCACCATGTTCCGGCAGCTTCTGTCGGCTGAAGGGGTGAAGCAGCGCCTTCTGGCGCTGCCGGACGGCGAACGCCGCTTGACCAACCTCCTGCACCTGGCCGAACTCGCGCACCACGCGGTCAGCGCGGATACCTTCGGTGTGGCCGGATTGTTGAAATGGCTTGGACGTCAGATCGACCCTCAGGCCCAACGCTCGGAGGAAACGCAGTTGCGCTTGGAAAGCGATGAGCACGCAGTCAAGATCGTCACTGTTCACCGCAGCAAGGGACTCGAGTACCCGGTGGTGTTCTGCCCGTTCGCCTGGTCCGGGTCCTATTTGAGCGCAGGTGACGTATTCTTTCACGACCCCGATAACGATTACCGGTTGACCGCCGACCTCAGCGGCGAACGGGATTCGCCCAACCGGGTCCGCGCGCTAAACGAGATCTTGGCCGAAAACCTGAGAATGCTCTACGTTTCGGTGACCCGCGCCCAGCAGCGCTGCTATCTCGCCTGGGGCCGGATCAACACGGCCGAGACGTCCGCACTGGCCTACCTGCTGCGCGGCGGGAGGGAAGCGGAAGGCCATATCGCCGAGAACGACTGGATCTCGCGGCTGAGAGCCGAATTCAACAGCATCGACGATGAGGAGGTGCGCAGCCGGCTGGACGAACTCGCCGCCGCCTCGGACGGCGCGATCGAGATTCGATCCCTGCCGGAATCGCCGGTGAAGAGGGCGGCGAAGGACAGCCTGCCTCTGGGGGAGCTTGCCTGCCGTCGATTTCACGGCCGGATCGATTCTACCTGGTCTCTGACCAGCTACTCCGCTCTGGCGTCGACCGCCGGCGTTGATACACCGGACCATGATGCCGGCCCTCTGATGGGGATGGAGGAGGTTCTTGCGGAAGGTTCTCGATCCGCGGCAGACGGCGGCATTTTTGATTTCCCGCCGGGCGCCCGGGCCGGCACCTTTTTTCATTCGATATTGGAAACCCTCGATTTCACCGGTACGGAGTGTCGGACGGTCGTATTGCGGAAACTCAGGGAGTTCGGCTTTGACCCGTCCTGGGCAGAACCCGTCTGCCGTATGGTCGACGATGTTCTATCGGTGCCGATGTTCTCCGGGGTCTCCCCGGTGCGGCTGGCGGAGGTAAGCAATGACCGGCGCGTCAGCGAGATGGAATTTTACTATCCGCTGAATCTGCTGACGCCGGCGGTGCTGGAGGAGGTTTTCGCGTGCTACGGCACAGCGCCTGTAGCCGCAGGCGCTTGGGCGAACGCAACCATCGAGCGGCTGCACTTCGCGCCGACGCGCGGTTTCATGAAAGGGTTCATCGATCTGGTGTTCGAGCACGGTGGCCGCTACTATCTGATTGACTGGAAGTCGAATCGCCTGGGCGCTGCGCCGGGAGATTACCACCATGACCGCCTGAACCGCGTGATGCGAGCGCACCGCTACGATCTGCAGTATCACCTCTACACCTTGGCCTTGCATCAGTACCTCCGAGGCCGCGTTCGTAGTTATGAGTATGCCCGGGATTTCGGCGGGGTATGCTATGTATTTCTGCGCGGAGTCAGCCGCACCCATGGACCTGATTACGGGCTTTTCTGCGACCGACCCGCTCCGCGGCTCGTTCGCGCGTTGGGAGAGGCGCTGATACCCGATTATGCCTGATCTGAGCGACAGCGGGCTGTTTTCAGCCCTTGACTTGCACTTCGCCAGGTTCATCCGTCGTTTCGGCGGAGCGGACGCCGATGTGATCTTTCTGTCGGCGGCGCTGGTAAGCCGCGTGACCGCAGACGGCGACGCATGCCTGGATCTGAATGCCTGGGAGGGAAAGCCGCTCGCGGAATCGCCAGTGGCGCTGTCGTGCCCGCCCGCGGACCGCTGGATCGCCACGCTGCGCGGCTGTCCGGCGGTCGGCCGTCCCGGGGAACGCCGGCCGCTGGTGCTGGACCAGGGCAACCGGCTCTACCTGCACCGCTACTGGGAATACGAGAATCGATTGGCCGCCGGCATATCGGAGCGGGCAAGCTCCCCGCCGGAGAACCTGGATGCTGACGCTTTGAAGGTCGCCATCCAGCGCCGATTTCACGCTCGCAGTGGGACGGGGATCGACTGGCAGCAGGTGGCCGTGGCTGTATCCCTGCTGAAACGCTTTGCCGTGATCACCGGCGGGCCGGGGACCGGCAAAACCGCAACAGTGGCCAAGATCCTCTCCGTGTGGGAGGAACTCTATGCCGGGCGACCGACCCGCGTGCTGCTGGCCGCACCCACCGGCAAGGCCGCCGCCAGGCTCAAGGAGTCCCTGCAGCCGCTCACCGGGCGGCCGGCGCAGGCCACTGGCAAGGCCGCCGCCCCCGCCTACGAAGTCACCACCCTGCATCGCCTACTCCGGCCGGTGGCCGGCACGCCTCTATTTCAGTACCACGCGGATCATCCGCTGGCGGTCGACCTGATGGTCGTCGACGAGGTCTCCATGGTCGATCTGGCGCTGATGGCCAAGCTGATGGACGCTCTGCCTCGATCGGCTCGACTGGTTCTGATCGGAGACCGGGACCAGCTCGCATCGGTCGAAGCCGGATCGGTCTTGGGCGACATTTGTGGTCGCACGCGGCGGCCGGGTTTTTCGCCTGATTTGGGGGATTTGATCCGACGCGTAACCATGCAGGACGTCCCCCTGGCAGCGGAAAGCCGGCCGTTGCAGGAAAGTATCGTCGCGCTGCAGACCAGCCACCGGTTTGCCGTCGGCAGCGCCATTGAGGCGCTCAGCCGGGCAGTGAACCAGGGCGATGCGCCTGGCGCGCTGGGGATCCTGGCGCGGACCGGAGACGGATCGGTCAGCTGGCAGGAGCCGCAGCCGGGACCGGACGGCATGGCCAATTTGGAACAGCGCTTAACGGCCGGTTACGCGACGTATCATCCGCCGGGCGATCCTGCCATGATGCTGCAGGCACTAAACCGGTTCAAGGTGCTCTGCGCGCACCGGCGTGGAGCAAACGGCGTGGAGGCGATGAACCAGCTGGCGGAGCGTCTTTTGATGCGCGCGGGACGGATCCGCCCGCGCCGCCCCAGTCCGTGGTATCCCGGCCGGCCGGTACTGATCACCCAGAACGACTACCACCTGGGGCTTTTCAACGGAGACATCGGAATCGCCCTGAGCGATTCCGTCGAGACGCCCGAACGCCTTGCGGTCTTTTTCACGGATGCGGCCGGCGGGCTGCGCCGCTTCCCGCCGTACCGCCTGCCCGAGCACGAGACGGTTTACGCCATGACGGTGCATAAAAGCCAAGGGTCCGAATTCGAAGAGGTGCTGCTGATTCTACCGGCCGAGGATTCGCCGGTTCTCTCCCGCGAATTGATATACACCGCCCTGACCCGGGCGCGCACACGTTTCACGCTCCTCGGCCGGCGGGAGGTTCTCACGAGCGCCATCAACCGCCCCATCGACCGCACCTCCGGTCTGCGGGATGCGCTCTGGAGCGATGGCCGCCCGCCTTGTCATCAGCGAGTTACGGCGTGATGCGTTGTCCGATCGGCATGCATGGCCCTTTCGAGCACCGGTGGAGTCCGGCGTTCGTCGCGGCGCGATGGCTCTCGACTGCAATGTTTACCCCGTGCGTCGGCTGTGCTATTTTTTCTCATAACGATCGATTCAGGAGAGAGATAGAGCAATGACAGATCCGGGTCTTAGAACGGGCATCGGTTTCGATTTCCACCGGCTGGTCGAGGGCCGTGATCTCATCCTGGGCGGGGTCAAGATTCCATATGAAAAAGGACTCTTGGGCCATTCCGATGCGGATGTGCTGGTGCATGCCATCTGCGATGCTCTGCTCGGGGCCTGCGGCCTGGACGACATCGGCATCCACTTCCCGGACAGCGACCCGGCCTACCGGGGGATTTCCAGCCTGGAGCTACTGAGAAAGACCTGTGCGCTCCTCGATGCCAACGGGTATCGAGTCATCAACATCGATGCCGTCGTGCTTGCCGAAGCCCCCAAGATCATGCCGTTCCGCCGCGAAATTTCGACCCGGCTGCTGGAGGCCATGCGGATACCTGCCCCCCTGGCCTTCAACCTCAAGGCCACGACCACCGAAGGCTGCGGAATGTTCGGCCGCGGCGAGGGAATCGGCGCCATGGCCACGGCGCTGATCGGACGCCGGCCGCCGGATCGAGACGGGATCTCATGAGCGCTTTCGAACTGAAGTCCGCGTTCGAGCCGGCGGGCGACCAGCCCGCCGCCATCGAAGCGCTCTACCGGCAGCTGGCCGCAGGCACAAAGCACAACGTCCTTTTGGGGGTCACAGGCTCCGGCAAGACGTTCACGATGGCGCACGTCATTGCGCGCATCAACCGTCCGACGCTCGTGATCGCCCCGAACAAGACCCTCGCGGCCCAGCTCTACAGCGAGTTCCGCCAGCTGTTCCCCGACAATGCGGTCGAGTACTTCGTCAGCTACTACGACTACTACCAGCCGGAGGCGTACATTCCGTCGTCGGACACCTACATTGCCAAGGATTCCTCCATCAACGACATGATCGACAAGCTGCGCCACTCCGCCACACGTTCCGTGCTCTCGAGGCGCGATGTGCTGGTGGTGGCGAGCGTGTCCTGCATTTACGGTCTCGGTGCCCCGGAAGACTACCTGTCCATGCGGGTGGAGATCGAGGCCGATGCCGAATTCGGCCGTGAACAGCTGCTGGCCGATCTCGTGGCCATGCACTACGAACGCAAGGATCATGATTTTTTCCGGGGGACTTTCCGGGTGCGGGGCGACCGTGTCGAGATTTTTCCGGCCTATGAAGAAAACCGGGCCATCCGGGTGGATTTTTTCGGCGACACGGTGGAAGGCATCGCCGAGATCGACGCCCTGCGCAATACGGTCCTGCGTCGACTGAAGCGCGGGGTGATCTTTCCGGCCAGCCACTATGTCACGCAGAAGACCACCCAGCAGAAAGCCATGCAGACCATTCGCACCGAGCTGAGCGGCCGCATCGATTTCTTCCGCGACCAGGGGAAGCTGCTGGAGGCGCAGCGCATCGAGGAGCGCACGCATTTCGACCTGGAGATGATCCAGGAGCTGGGGTACTGCAACGGCATCGAGAACTACTCAAGGCATTTGACCGGTCGCCGTGCGGGCGAGCCGCCGCCGACTCTGCTCGATTATTTTCCGACGGATTTCCTGCTGTTCATCGACGAGAGCCACATCGCCGTGCCCCAGCTCCAGGGCATGTACCGCGGGGACCGTTCGCGCAAAGAGACCCTGGTGGAGTATGGCTTCCGACTGCCTTCAGCCCTGGACAACCGACCGCTGAAATTCGAGGAGTCCCAATCGCGTTTCAACCAGGTGGTCTACGTGTCCGCCACCCCGGCGGACCACGAGATGCGCATGGCCGGTGACGCCGTCGTCGAACTCATCGTGCGGCCGACGGGCCTAATCGACCCGCTGATGGAAGTGCGCAGCGCCCGCCACCAAGTCGACGATCTGCACGATGAAATCCGCAAGCGGCAGCAGCTCGCCGAACGGGTGCTGGTCACCACCCTCACCAAACGCATGGCGGAAGACCTCACCGAGTATTACACGGACCTCGGACTCAAGGTCCGCTACCTGCATTCGGACATCACCACCCTGGAACGCATGGACATCATCCGTGATCTGCGGCTGGGGCACTTTGACGTGCTGGTGGGCATCAACCTGCTGCGCGAAGGCCTCGACATCCCCGAGGTGGCGCTGGTGGCCATTCTGGATGCCGACAAGGAAGGGTTCCTGCGATCGACCCGATCGCTCATCCAAACCTGCGGCCGCGCGGCGCGCAATGCCAACGGACTGGTCATTCTCTACGCCGACACGCTTACCGCCTCGATGCGGCAGGCCATCGACGAAACCAACCGCCGCCGCCAGATCCAGCAGGGCTACAACCAGGCCCACGGCATCACGCCCACATCCGTGCACAAGGCCATCGCCGGGAACTTCGATTTCGGCGCCGGCCAGCCGCTTTCGCCGGCCAGCCGGGTGGCCGAAGAGCTCGCCGCGTACGATTCCCTGGAGGACGTTGACGCCGAGATTCGCAGGCTTGAAAAGCAGATGCATCAGGCCGCCCGGGAGCTTGATTTCGAGCGTGCCGCCGACTTGCGGGATCAGATCAAGCGCTTGCAGCGGCTGATCGTGCTGGAAACATGAATACGTTTTTGAAACCCCAACCGCCGCCGTCCGGCGGTCCTGCCCAAAAGGCCGCAGACGCCCCATTAGACCCCGGTGTCTACCTAATGAAGGCGGCCGACGGTCGGATCCTATATGTCGGCAAGGCCCGCAGCCTTCGCAAACGCCTGTCGGCCTATTTCAAGACCTCGGCGCTGGCCGACTCCAAGATCGACGCACTCGTGGGCCGGGTCGCCGACATCGAGATCATCCTCACGCGCACGGAAAAGGAAGCGCTCATCCTCGAGTCGAACCTCATCAAGCGCCACCGCCCGCGTTTCAACGTGATGCTCAAGGACGACAAACGCTACCCCTCCCTGCGGCTGGACTTGAAGGAGGACTATGCCCGCTTCACCGTCGTGCGCAAGATCGGCGAAGACGATGCCCTTTATTTCGGTCCCTTCGCCTCCGCGCATGCCGTGCGCGAAACCCTCAAGGTGCTCAACCGGACCTTCAAACTGCGTAAATGCAAGGCGAACGAATTCCGCACCCGCACCCGGCCCTGTCTGCACTGCCAGATGAACGGCTGCCTCGCGCCCTGCTGCCGGGACGTCCCGCCGGATGTTTATCGCGAACACGTTCAGGAGGCGGTGCTCTTTTTGAAAGGACGCACCCAGGAGCTGGTGGGCAAGATTCGCGGGGACATGGAAGCCGCCGCCGCGGCTCAGGAATATGAAAAGGCGGCCCGCCTGAGGGACAAGCTATTGGCCTTGCAGCGCACCACCGAGAAACAGGTCGCGGTGAGCACCGATTTCATGGACCGGGACGTCTTCGCGGCCGCCTCCGCCGAGGGCGCCGCCGTGATCACCTACCTGGAGGTGCGCGGCGGTTTTCTCACGGGCACCCGCCACTTCGGCTTCCCCGAGACCATGGCCGCGGAAGATGAAATGCTGGGAGCGTTTATCCGCCAGTATTACGAGGGCCGCGCGCTGGTGCCGGGCGAGCTTTTCGTGTCGCACCCGCTCGATGACCAGGAATGGATCGAGGAACGGTTGGCCGCCCAGAAGGGCAGGCGGGTGCGAATTCATCGGCCGGAGCGCGGCGAAAAAGCCCGCTTGCTGGAGATGGCGCTGAACAACGCCCACACGGAACTCGAAGCCCTGTTGACCCGGCGCTCAAACGGCGCCGCCCTGCTGGCGCGGCTGCAGCGGCGCCTATGCCTTGCCCGTTGCCCGCAGCGCATCGAGTGCGTTGACAATTCGACGCTCATGGGATCGGACCCCGTAGCCGGTCTGGTGGTGTTTGTGGACGGTCGTCCGGAGCCATCCGCCTACCGCCGTTACCGTATCACCGGAGTCGCCGGGCCCGATGATTATGCCTCCATGGCGCAGGTTCTTCGCCGGCGGCTGGGGAAAGGACCGGCATCGCAGCCGTTTCCCGACCTGCTGATGGTGGACGGTGGCAAGGGGCAGCTCGGTGCCGCGCTGGCCGTGATGCAGGATTTGCAGATCACAGGCCGAATGGACGTCATCGGGGTTGCGAAAAAAGACCCGGGCAGGGGGGAGGTGCAAGACAAGGTTTTTCTGCCGGGGCGAGCGAATCCGGTCCATTTCGGCCGGGACGGCGATCTCCTGCTTTTCCTTCAACGGGTGCGGGATGAAGCCCACCGCCACGCCGTTTCCTTCCATCGCCGGCGGCATCGGGCGGCGACGCTGACATCGTCGCTGGACGCGATCCCCGGGATCGGCAAGCGGCGCAAAGCACAGCTGATCGCTCATTTCGGCAGTTTTGAAGCGCTCCGGGCAGCCACGCTCGCTGAACTGAGCGCGCTGCCCGGCTTTCATCGGAGGCTGGCCGAAACCATCCGGGCCCACCTGGACGCAATCCCCGAGGCACCCGGCGCGGAGTGAAAAGCTAGTATTTCAGCTTGGCCATGGCCGCTTTCAGTTCCTGAACGGCGGCCGCCGATTTCTGCAGCGCCGCGTTTTCCTCGGCGGTCAGTTTGATTTCGATCACCTGCTCGATGCCCTTGGCCCCGAGTTTGACCGGAACGCCGATGAAGAGATCCTTGATCCCGTACTCGCCCTCCAGATAGGCGGCGCAGGGCAGGATTTTCTTTTTGTCCTTCAGGATGGATTCCGCCATTTCCACCGCGGCCGACGCCGGCGCGTAATAGGCGCTGCCGGTCTTGAGCAGGCTCACGATCTCCGCGCCGCCGTTGCGCGTGCGCTGCACCAGGGCTTCGATGCGCTCGGGGGTCATGAGCTCCGTAATGGGAATGCCGCCGACGCTGGAGTAGCGCGGCAGCGGCACCATGGTGTCGCCGTGGCCCCCCAATACAAAGGCGTGGGTGTTTTCCACCGAAACATTCAACTCCATGGCGATGAACGCGCGGAAACGGGCCGAATCCAGCACGCCGGCCATGCCGAGCACGCGCTGTTTGGGGAATCGACTCGCCTCAAACGCCACGTGGCACATGGCGTCCAAGGGGTTGCTCACGATGATCAGCGTGGCCTTGGGGGACCGGGCGGCGACCTCCTGGGTCACCTTTTTGACGATGCCGGCATTGGTGGTCAGAAGGTCATCGCGGCTCATGCCCGGTTTGCGCGGAATTCCGGCGGTGATGATGACGATGTCGGAGCCGGCGCTGGCGTCGTAGGCATTGGTGCCGACCAGGTGGGCGTCATGCTTTTCGATGGGGGCCGCCTCAGCAAGGTCGAGCGCCTTGCCCTGTGGAACCCCCTCGATGATGTCCACCAAAACCACATCGCAAAGCGCCTTTTCTGCCAAACGTTGGGCCGCGGTGGCGCCCACGTTTCCCGCCCCGATGACGGTGACTTTCTTGTCCATGATGATCTCCTTCCCTTTGCGGCCGTTGACGTAAGTGGGCGCAGCCGCCGTCGGGCGCCGCGGACCCGATATCCGGCTGCAACTGTCAGGGCATGGCACATAAAACCCGTTTGTCTGCGCGGATGCGCGTTCGGAACACGGAAGAGTTTTTCGTTACCACAATTCACACGATTGTCAACAGAATTCATGGGTTGCAGAGGCGCCGGTGAAGGGATCGCTCACCGTCGCGGCGGGCAGGACCCCGCCGGTCGCTGCCCCTGCCGCCGGGTGCGGCCCGTCGACACGCGCGGTCCGGGCGGGGATTTTGCTTTGCGACCATCAAAGCTTGTGATATGATGGAAAAATGGCAGTCGTAAATCTCAAAAAGCATCAGATCGAGTGCAAGATCGTCTACTACGGCCCGGCACGGTGCGGCAAGACCACCAATCTTGAATACATTCACAAGACCTTTTCCCAGCATGTCAAAGGACAAATGATCTCCATCGATACCGAAGGGGATCGAACCTTGTTCTTTGATTTCTTGCCGCTGGAGCTTGGGAAGGTCAAGGGCTGTGATGTGCGGGTGCAGCTTTACACCGTGCCGGGTCAGGTTCGATACGCCTCCACACGGAAACTGGTCCTCCGCGGTGCGGACGGGGTGGTTTTCGTGGCCGATTCCCTTGAGGTCCGTCGGGAGCAGAACATGCTGGCGTTGAAAGACCTTCAGCAAAATCTGCGGGACTACCAGCTGAGCATCTTTAAAACTCCGCTGGTGATGCAATTCAACAAACGCGATTTGGCCGAAGCCAATATCCCGCTGATGTCAATGGAACAGATGTCCCAAGAACTGAACCGGCAGTTGAAGGCTCCTGTGTTGCCGGCCGCCGCCCTGATGGGGAAGGGGGTCGGAAAGACGCTGCAGGAATGCCTCCGGCTCGTGCTGCGCAAGCTTCAGCAGGAGCTGAACTTCTAAGTTCCGCGGCTTCCCTGCCACCAGCGGCGCAAATCCATTTTGATGCTATCGGTATGGCGTCCGACTTCGATTTTTCCGGAAAATTGAATTTTCTGAACCTCGCCGAGCTGCTGCAACTGCTGGGCAGCAGTTCGGCCACCGGCACCCTGCGGGTCCACAGCCCCTTTCGGAACGAAGCCGGTGTGATCGCTTTCGAAAACGGAAGCCCGGTCGATGCGAAGAACGGCAGCCAGTCCGGCGTCGACGCCCTTTTCTCTTTTTTTGGCTGGACGGAGGGACGCTTCGAGTTCATTCGAGAACCCCTGGCTTGCGTGCGAACCATTCAAAAGGGCCGCATGGAGCTCATACTGGACGGTTTGCGCCTTCTCGATGAGGGCCGGATAGAAAAATTAGGCTCCCCAGCGGAGGCATCGCGCAGCCAGGGGGAGAGGGCGGTCTCGGTGCCCGTCGCCCGCTCATCGGAATTGCCGCCAGTGGTCAAAGGGCCTCTGGTGGACTATTCTTACGTGATCGATGAGGAGGGGTTTTATGACGGGGACGAAATCGTTCACGAAGGCGCCCACGGCAACTGGATCTGGGTGATCCTGGAAGGAACCGCGGAAATCATCAAGGGCACGCCGAACGGCCCGCTCAAGCTGCTGCGCGTGGGCGACGGCGCTTTTTTGGGCAGCGTGGCCTCATTGCTGATGGGGGACAACGTCCGCAGCACCACCGTGGTCGCCTGCGGAAACGTTCAACTGGGTATGCTGGACTCCCAGCTGCTGGCCAGCGAACTTGCCAACCTGTCGGCGGATTTCAAGAGCCTGATCAAGAGCCTGGACAACCGCCTGAGATGCGTGACCGGGATCGGGGCCGACGCCCACGCCCGCGCAACGAATTTCATGGATCTCATCAAAGGAAAGAAAATGGCGCTCAAGGAGGGCCAGAATGAGGAGCGGCTGTTCCGGATCCGGGACGGAGAAGTGGTGGTGGCCCGCAGCCACGGTTCCGGCTACGTGCCGCTGGCGCAGCTCCAAAAGGGCGATTTTTTTGGACATATCCCGTTTCTGACGATCGGCCATGAACCCTTCGCTGCGGCGGTGTTTTCCTCCCCCGAGCTCAAATTGGCGGCGGTGGACTCAAAAAAGATCGAAGCTGAATACAAACGGCTTTCGGCCACCCTTCGCAACATCATCAAGCACCTGGCCGCTTGCATCTCGGCGACAACCTTGGTAACTATCCACCGGGTCGATCGATCCGGTATCCGGTAACCGGCCGGCGGCCTCTGAGGAGCAAACTTCAAAAATGACGAACGAAGAAAAACGCAAACATCACCGCTTCAGTTCCCTCAACCTCTCCTATGTGTGCCTGGACGAGAACCAAAAGGCGGTCAAGCAGGGCATGGGCCGCACCTTGAACCTTTCGGAGTCCGGGATTTTGCTGGAAACGCATTTCCCCATCGCGACGACCCACAACGTCATTCTTAGTATCGGCCTCGGTGAGGATCTGGTAGATCTCCGGGGGCGGCCGGTACATGTAAGCTCCGACGGGCAGGGGGCCTATGAAGTCGGGATCGAGTTTGTCGATCCTGATGAGAGGGCGCTCCGCACCGTAAGGCAATTTGTTCAAACCCTTTCCTAATAGGGATAGTCCGCCTCTGCGGCGGAGTGGCTCTATTCCAACCTCCAGGAAGGACTCTCGTGATGAATCCAGTGATCAGCCGAACGGATTTCCCTGATCTGAAACTGTTGAAACGAGGCAAAGTGCGGGATATGTACGATCTTGGCGAGCACCTGCTCATGGTGGCCACGGATCGAATTTCAGCCTTCGATGTCGTCATGCTCGACCCGATCCCCGATAAAGGTGTCATCCTGACCCAAATTTCGCTTTTCTGGTTCGAGATGATGAAGTCCGTCATTGCCAACCATGTGGTCACCGGCCACGTGGATGAATACCCCAACGCCTGTCGTCCCTACGCGGCATCGCTCAAAGGCCGGAGCCTGCTCGTCAAAAAGGCCGTCCCGCTTCCGATTGAATGCGTGGCCCGGGGCTATATCTCCGGCTCCGGGTGGAGCTCGTACCAGCAGTCTGGAGAGGTCTGCGGCATCCGCCTGCCGTCAGGGCTGAGGGAATCCGACCGGCTGCCGGAGCCCATTTTCACACCGGCCACCAAGGAGGAAGTCGGAATTCACGACATCAACATCGATTTTGAAGAGACGCGCAAGCGCATCGGCGCGGAATTGTCCGGACGCGTACGCGATCTGACCCTGGCCCTTTACCGGAAGGGGGCCGCTTTCGCCGAAACCAAAGGGATCATCATCGCCGACACCAAGTTCGAATTCGGCTTGGTGGGCGACGAGCTCATTCTCATCGACGAGCTGCTGACACCGGATTCATCACGGTTCTGGCCCAAAGCTACCTACAAGCCCGGCGGCCCTCAGCAAAGCTACGACAAGCAGTACATGCGCGATTACCTGGTTTCCACCCGCTGGAACAAAACGCCGCCGCCTCCGCCCTTGCCGGAAGAAGTGGTCCGCAACACCCGCCTGAAATACCTCGATGCGCTCAAGCAGCTGAGCGGCAACAGCCATGGCCTCTGACCGCGAATGGAAGGATGCCGAAGTCTCCCGGTGCATTCCCCTGGCGGATATCAACCTGGAAGATGAGCGTTTCCGTATCACCACCCGCCGCGACAGCGACGACCTGCAACCCTCCATCCGCCGGTTCGGACTGCGGAAGGCCCCGTTGATGGCGCGCGCGGAAGCCGGCTTTATCATGGTGAGCGGGTTTCGGCGCGTAAACGCCTGCCGCGGGCTGGGATGGGATATGATCCCCGCGCGGGTTATCCGGCAGGCCTCCTCGCAGTATGAATGCGCGCTGAATGCGGTCGCTGAAAATTCACTCGAACGGCCGCTGAACCTCATTGAAACCTCACGCGCCCTTCACCTGCTCGATGCGCACGCTCCTGGCGGCCGGATTCCGGCGGAGGACGCTTCGGCTCTTGGCCTGCCGACCCATTCCGAGCTGACATCCCGGTGGAAGCTTCTGTGCCGGATGCCGACCGCCATACAGGATGCCGTCCTCGAAGGCGCGCTTTCCTTTGCCATGGCCTGCGAGCTCGGACGACTGGAGGAGGGCCTCGCAACCGCCTTCGCACGGCTGTTCTTCCAACTGAAGCCCAGTTTAAACAAGCAGCGGGAGATCGTTACGCTCGTCTTGGAGATTGCGGGTCGGGATGGAGTCGATCCCCGGCAGGTCCTTGAGGAAGCCGGACGGTCGCAGGAAGTGGGTTCGGCGGATCAGGACCGCAACCAGCAGACCCAACGGCTGCGCAGACGGCTGCGACAACGCCGCTTTCCGGCATTGGCGGCGGCGGAGAATAATTTCTTTGCATTGCGGCAGCGACTGAAACTTGGCGAAGCACTTCAGCTGACCCCACCGCGGGATTTCGAGGGAACGCGCTTCACGTTGACATTGAGTTTCGAAAGCGGTGACGATGTCGCCCGTCTGCAAGCTAAACTGGATGAACTGATCGATCACCCGGATTTCAAAATCCTGCTCATGGGAAAGGGCCGGGGGTTTGAAGGGACCGTCGGTTGATGAAAATTACCAGCATTTTCGTCGATGCCCAGTTGGCCGGACGGGCAGAAGCCGAAGCGGTTTGCCGCCGGTTCAACGCGCCGGTCCTAACGGTGCGAAGCGCGGAAGAGGTCTATGCGGCCGTAGCCGCGGCGGCAGACCCGATCGAGCGGGGCAAACAGGTGCTTTATCTCGCCCGCAACAAGGGAGCCTTCATCAAGTCCTGCCCGGGTACGCGCCACTATATCTGCTGCGGGTATAAGATCCTGCACATCGGCACCTTCTGCAGCATGGACTGCTCCTACTGCATTCTGCAGTCCTATTTTCACCCGCCGGTGCTGCAATATTTCCTGAACCATGAGGAGATGAACCATGAACTGGAACAGCTCTTCGCCACAGGGGGGATCCACCGCCTGGGAACCGGCGAATTCACCGACAGCCTGATCTGGGAACCCTGGACCGGTCTTTCGGCCGGGCTGGTCCGCAAATTCGCCGACCAGGATCACTGTGTTCTAGAGCTGAAGACCAAGACCACCTGCATCGACCCGCTCTTGGATCTGACGCACCGCCGCCGCACAATCCTGGCATGGTCCCTGAATACGGAGCAGGTGATCCGTGACGAGGAGCGCGGCACGACTTCTCTCGACGCGCGTCTGAATGCAGCGGCGCGCGGCGCCGATCACGGCTATCCACTGGCATTTCACTTCGATCCCATCGTGATCGACGAGGCTAGCGAGGAGGCGTATTGCCAGACCGTCAAGCGTCTGTTCCGCGCCATTGACCCCCGCCACATCGTGTGGATCAGCCTGGGGGCCTTGCGATTCATGCCCGAGCTTAAGACTATCGTCCAGCGACGGTTTGAACGCTCAAAGATCGTCTACGGCGAGTTCATTGCCGGCCTGGATGGTAAAATGCGCTACTTCAAGCCGCTGCGGATGAAGGTCTACCGCGAAATCGTGGCTGCTATCCGCGCGCATGCGCCGGAGGTTTGTGTCTATCTGTGCATGGAGGACGACGAGGTGTGGCGACACGCCTTGGGGTTCCAGCCAACCGACCGGGGCGGCTTGGCGCACATGTTGGACGAGGCCGCTCTCAAGCAGTGCGATCTGAGGCCGGCCGGGTTGAGGTCTTTCAGCCGAGTCGGTTTCAAAATCCCTCCCATCCCGTTGGCGATGCGCAAGAATGGGGGATCCGATGACAAGGCGATATGATCCCGCCAGCCGAACCGCCCCCCATCTGATCTGCTTTGTTCTGCTGGCGTTGCTGGGGATGGCTTTCTGGAATGCGGCTATTTATGCCGCCGAACGGGTGAGGGTCAAACGCGTCAACGATGGTGACACCGTGCAGCTGGCGGACGGTCGATCGGTGCGGTACATCGGCGTGAACGCACCGGAGATCGATCACACGCGCCAGACGGAGCAAGCGATGGGCTTCGAGGCACGGACACGAAACGCCGAGCTGGTTGAAGGGCAAACGGTACGTCTAGAATTTGACATCGAGCGGTTGGACGACTACGGCCGGACCCTGGCCTATGTTTTTCTCCCCGACGGTTCGCTGGTCAACGAAAGGCTTCTGCAGTCGGGCTTGGCATTCTGCCTCTTCACGATGCCGAACGTCAAATACGAAATTCGGCTGCTGGCGGCCCAGCGCGACGCCATGCGGGCCCGGCGCGGCCTGTGGCAAAATTGGCGCGAAAAAGAGACGCGCTATGTCGGCAACCGCAACTCCCGGCGGTTCCATCTGACAAGCTGCCCGGAAGCCAAGCGCATTTCTCCTCGCAACCGCGTCATGTTTTTAAAAAGCTGGGATGGCTTCTGGGACGGCTACTCCCCCTCCAGGGAATGCCAAGCCGATTTCTTCAGACCTTCCGATTAATCCTTTTCCTTGGCCTTGGCCGTCGCCTCAATAATCTTCTGCCCGATGTGCGCGGGCACTTCGTCGTAGTGGGAAAATTCCATCCGGTAAATGCCGCGGCCGCCGGTCATCGACCGCAGATCCGGCGCATAGGTTTGGAATTCAGCCATCGGAACATAGGCGTTGATGATCTGATTCTTGCCGGCATTTTCCATGCCGAGTACCCGACCGCGGCGGCTGTTCAAATCGCCCATGATGTCGCCCATGAATTCATCCGGGGCGATCACGATCACCTTCATGACGGGTTCAAGCAAAACCGGATCGGCCTGCTCGGCGGCCTTGCGGAACGCCAGCGAGCCGGCGATCTTGAAAGCCATTTCCGAAGAGTCCACGGCGTGATAGGAACCGTCGTCCACCGTGGCCTTGAAGTCAACGCAGGGGAATCCCGCCAGCACGCCGCGCTGGGCGGATTCGACGATGCCTTTTTCGACCGCCGGAATATACTGCCGCGGAATAGAGCCACCCACGATGGCGTCCACGTATTCAAAGCCCTTGCCGCGCGGCTGGGGCTCGAATTGCACCCAGCAATCGCCGAACTGCCCATGACCGCCGGTTTGCTTCTTGTGACGGCCCTGGACGCGGACTTTTTTCTTGATGGTTTCGCGGTAGGGCACCTTGGGAATGTTGAGCTGGACCTCTACGTTGAACTTGCGTTTGAGCCGTTCCACGGTGGTCTCGATGTGGATCTGCCCTAAGCCGTGCAGAATGATCTCCTTGGTTTCGGCCAGCCGGTCGATCCGCAGCGAGGGGTCTTCCTCTAAAAGTTTTGAGAGCGATGTGAAGACCTTGTCCTCGTCGCCCTTTGACTTGGGCGCCAACGCGTAAGATATCAAGGTGGGCAGAGGGGCGGTGGCGGTGTAAATAATCTTATTGGATTCCTCGCACAGCGTATCACCCGTGGCGGTTTCTTTCAGCTTGGCAACTGCTACGATCGAACCCGGGCCGGCGCCGCCGGCCGGTTTCTGCTCCTTGCCGAGAATCACCAGCAGTTGGTTGTAGCGTTCACGCACTTCCTTCCTTGAGTTGTAGAAAGTTCCGTCTGCGCCGGTGGTCCCGGAAAAAACCCGGAAAAGAGTGAGCCGGCCGGCATACGGATCCGTAATGGTTTTGATGACCAGCGCCGAAAAAGGGGCATTGGGGTCCGGTGGGCGCTCGATTTCTTTTCCGCTGGCCGGGTCTTTGCCGACGCGCGGACCACCATCGATAGGGGAGGGCATGGCGGCTGCAATGAAATCCATAAGCAGGTCGATGCCGATGTTGGCGGTGGCCGATCCGCAGAGCACGGGGGTAAAGGTCCGAGCCAGAAGGCCCTTGCGCAAGGCACCCCTGAGATCTTCTTCGGATAACGTTTCGCCCTCCAGATAGCGTTCGACCAGTGCGTCATCGGCCTCGGCGATGTTTTCGATCAGCGCTTCACGTTCGGCCTCGACCGATTCCTTCAGTTCGGCCGGAATGTCCGTCGTTTTGGCTTTGCCGTCTTCGCCATAGACATAAGCCTTCAAGCCGATAAGGTCGACGATACCATTAAAGTTGGATTCAGCGCCGATCGGAATTTGAAGAATGATGGGTTTGGGCTGGAACATGCCCTTGGCTTCTTCGAACGTTCGGGTAAAATCGGCGCGTTCACGGTCGAGCTTGTTGATGAAGATGGCCCGTGGCAGCTTGAAGTCGTCGACAAACTCCCAGCCCATTTCGGTTTGGACTTTGACGCCGTCTACGGCATCAATGACGACCACCGCCGCGTCAGCGGCCTGCAGACAGGTTTTGGTGTCGGAGAAGAAGTTCTGATCCCCCGGTGTATCGATCAGCGTGACAGCGTGTTTTTTCCAATTCACCTGATGAAAGGCGGCGCTGATGCTGGAAGTGCGCTTGATCTCTTCAGGCTCGAAATCCAGCGCCGTATTGCCCTCTTCGATGCGCCCCATGCGGTTGGTCACGCCAGCGTCGAAAAGCATGGCTTCAGCCAGGGAGGTTTTGCCGGCCCCGCCATGGGCCACCAGTGCGATGTTGCGAATGCTCTCGACTTTCTCGCTCATTTGACAGCCTCTCCTTATTTGGATTTTTCTGCCGGAATCGTTGGTAAAAGTTGGCTTCTATCTATTTGAACTGAAAAAATCAAGCCCCAAGATGAAATGCCGCCTGTAACCGGGCGGCATTTCATCTAATTTTTAATTTAACGGCATAAACGCGAGCGCTGCTCGCGTTTATGCCGTTAAAAGCATGAAAAACTCCTTGTTGCCTTTGGGGCCTTCAACGGCGGAGGGAACCGCTTGCGAGCATTCAAGGCCAAGGTGACGGAAAAAAAAAGCCAGCTCGGCGATCACCCGGGAGTGTTGCTCGGCATCCCTGACAATGCCGCCTTTACCCACTTGGCCCCGGCCAACTTCAAATTGTGGTTTGATCAAAGGCAGAATATGGCCGCCAGCTCTCAAAAACCTTATCACGGCAGGTACGACGATTTTGAGCGAAATAAACGATGTGTCGATGACGATGAAGTCGATGGGTTCGGGGATGTTTTCAGTGGGCATATGCCGGATGTTGGTCCGTTCGATGACTACCACGCGCGGATCCTGGCGGAGGCTCCATGCCAGCTGCCCGTAACCCACATCGACGGCATAAACCCGAGCAGCCCCTCTCTTCAAAAGGCAGTCGGTGAAACCGCCGGTGGAGGCACCGACATCCAAACAAATCCAACCCGACACCTCCAAGGCGAAGTTTTTCAAAGCCCCTGCCAATTTCAATCCGCCACGGCTGACATACAGCAACTGCTCGCTCTTGATTTCAATTAGGCTGTCGGATGAGATTGCAGCGCCCGGCTTGTCGACAACCTGCCCGCTCACGCACACGTTGCCAGACATGATCAGTGCTCGGGCGCGCTCGCGGCTGGATGTGAGCCCTCTTTCAACCATGATCAGATCAAGTCTTTTGCGTGGATGCTTCACGAAGCCGGTTACGGACGGGCAGAGACTCGTCTGGTACGAAATGAGCGGTCAGCCACGGGTGGATAATCGTTTTGCTGGAGAAAGCGGAGGGTGGTTTTGGTTATGGCGGCAGCGTTCAGACCGTACTTGGCCCGCAGCAACGGTTGGGGGCCGTGTTCGACGAACGCGTCCGGCAGCCCGATGCGTTCTACCGCGACGGCAAACAGACCTGCATCGTTCAGCGCTTCGAGTACGGCGCTGCCGAAACCTCCCTGGCGCACATTCTCCTCAACCGTCAAAATCCGGGGAATCTGGCGAGCCAGATCGATGGCGAGTGCGGCATCCAGCGGCTTCACAAAGCGGCCGTCGACCACCGTCGCCTGAACCCCCTGTTCCGCCAAAAGGCCGTGAGCTTTGAGCGCTTCCATCACCGAGGCGCCGACCGCCAGAATGACCACATCGCCGCCCTCCTTGAGCACTTTGGCTTTGCCGATCGGCACCGGGGTGATAGCGGTATCGAGAGGACTTCCGACCGCCGCCCCTCTGGGGTAACGAAACGCGATCGGACCGTCGTGCTGAAGCGCCGTGAGCATCAGTCGCCGCAGTTCGTTTTCGTCGCGGGGGGCCATGACAACCATATTGGGCAGACTGCGCAAGTAGGAATAGTCGAAGATTCCGTGGTGGGTGGCGCCATCCTCGCCGACCAAACCGCCGCGGTCCAGGGCCAGGATCACCGGCAAGCGCTCCAAGCAGACATCGTGCAGGATCTGGTCGTAGGCGCGCTGCAGGAAGGTGGAATAGATCGCCACGACGGGCCGAAATCCTTCCGCAGCCAACCCGGCGGCGAAGGTGACCGCATGCTGCTCGGCAATGCCGACATCGAAGAAGCGGTCGGGGTACAACTGGGCGAATTTGGAAAGACCGGTACCCTCCGGCATGGCGGCGGTGACAGCCACCACGCGCGCATCCCTTTGGGCCAACTCCACCAGGGTCTGGCCGAACACTTCGGTATAGGTGGTCGGCTGGGGCTTGGGATCGAGACAACTGCCCGTATGCACATCGAAGCAACCGCAACCATGAAAATAGACGGGATTCTTCTCGGCGGGTGCGTATCCCTTGCCCTTGGTGGTGGTGACGTGCAGCAGGACCGGTTCTCGGATATACTTAATGTTGTTTAAAATATCGATCAGGTGATCGATCTTGTGCCCGTTGATGGGGCCGAAATATTCGAAATTGAAGGCCTCGAAAAGCATGCCGGGCGTGACAAACGACTTGAACGATTCCTCGGTGCGCTTGGCGAGCTGGTAGATGTCTTCGCCGATGCGCGGCAGCTTTTTAAAGAAGAAGCCGAGCTCGCGCCGCAGCTCCTGGAGCTTCTTGGCGGAAAATGTGCGGCTTAAAAAAGAGGATAGGGCACCGACGTTACGGGAGATCGACATTTCATTATCGTTCAGGATGACGATCAGATCGCGCTTGAGAATCCCGCCGGCTTGATTCAATCCTTCGTAAGCCAGCCCGGCCGTGAGCGACCCGTCGCCGATCACTGCGACCACTTTGGCGTCTTCCTGTTTAAGAAATTTGGCGCACGCCATCCCCAGCCCGGCGGAAATGGAGGTGCCGCTGTGGCCGGTGGAAAAGCTGTCGTAAGGGCTCTCGCTGCGACGGGTGAAGCCCGAGAGGCCACCGTGCTGCCGCAGGGTGGCAAAGGCGGTCCGGCGGCCGGTCAGGATTTTGTGAGCATAGGCCTGGTGTCCGACGTCCCAGATCACTTTGTCCCTCGGTGTGTCGAAGACGTAGTGAACGGCGATGGCGAGTTCGACGGCGCCCAGGCTCGAAGCTAAGTGACCGCCGGTGCGCGATACCACTTCCACAATCAGGCGACGGATTTCGGCGGCGAGCTGCGGCAGCTTCGCCCGAGGGAGGTTTCTCAGGTCGGCCGGCGAATGGATTCCATTCAGCAGATTCACGACTGACGACATCTCCTGTTACTCACTTATTTCTCTCAACGACATAGCCGGCGATGGCCCGCAGCGCTTCGGCTTCGAAGCCGAAGCCCGCAATGGCCTCGACCGCCGTACGAATCAGATTCTGAGCGAATTCTCTGGATTTTTCAAGGCCCAAAAGGTCGGGATAGGAATTTTTGCGGCGAATTCGATCGGTGCCGGCCGCTTTGCCCATGACCGCCGGATCGCCTTCCACATTCAAGATATCATCCACCACCTGAAACGCGAGGCCGAGCGCCTGCCCGTATTCCCGGATAGCGTCGACCTTAGTTGAGCTCGCCCCGGCAACCATGGCACCGGTAACCAGCGCCGCTTCGATCATGGCCCCTGTCTTTAAGCCATGCAGGTGTTGCAGCTGTTCGCGGGTAAGCGTTCGGCCTTCCGACTGCATATCCAGCATCTGGCCTTGAACCATCGCAAGCGGGCCGGCGGCCGAGGCGATAATGCGGATAACCTCCAAATGACGTTCCGGGCGGATGGTTTCCATCGATGCGAGGACCTGGAAGGACAGCGTGAGCAGTGCATCGCCTGCCAGAATGGCCGTGGCTTCGTCGAAGGCCACATGGCAGGTGGGTTTACCTCGCCGCAGCTGGTCGTCATCCATGGCCGGAAGGTCGTCGTGGATCAGGGAGTAGGTGTGAATCATCTCGATGGCGCACGCCACCGGTAGCGCCACTTCCGGACTTCCGCCGACCGCCTCGCTGGCGGCCAGGCAGAGATTGGGCCGCAAGCGCTTGCCCCCGGCCATGAGCGAATAGCGCATGGCTTCTGCCAGCCGGGTATGGCCGGCGATCGGATCGAGGTAAGCCAGCAGGGCGCGGTCGATGAGGGCATTGTTTCGCGAGAGATAGCCGCCGAGATCGAACATCTCAGTCCGCATCCTTTTCCGGCTCCCCGGAAATAAACGGCTTTTCGACGAGCTGGCCGTTTTTGTCACGCATCAGCAGGGTGATCCTACGTTCGGTTTCCTCAAGCTTCTGCGAGCAAAACCGGGATAGCTCCATGCCTTCCTCAAATTTTTTGATCGCTTGTTCGAGGGGCAGGTCGCCGGATTCCATTTCGGCCACAATCTGCTCAAGCTGCTTCATAGAGTGTTCAAACGTTTTCTTCGCCATAAGTCGATTTTCCTTTTACGTTGCACGCCAAGAGGCCACCGGCCAAGAGGACTTCAACATCCTGGTTAATGGATACCTGTTCGGGGTGCGTAATGATGCGTTTTTCCGGCAGCGAACGCGTAACGCTGTAACCTCGCTCGAGAATGGCCAGCGGGTTCAGACTCTGCAATTTGATCGTCTCTTCGCGCAGACATGCACGCTTGTTTAATATATTAATCGATATATTTTTAAGTAAGTTATTAGATATTATTGAAAGCATTGAATTATATTTATGCAATTGAACCCGCGGTGAGGCTGTGCCCAAGCGCTGGCCGAGCCAAGCCAGGCGTTCGTTTGAATGCTGCATGCGGAGCGTCAGCGTGCGCCCGAGACGAATGGACAGATCATCTAAACGGATCCAAAAATCCTGAATTTTTCTTGTCGGTTTTGAGAGCCTTGCATTTAGTTGTTTAATTTCATGGTTTAATTTTTCAACTTGCTTAAAAAGACTTCTGTGAAGCGCTTTCTTGAGCTCTTTCGATCGGCGCAGCAGCTCGGCCTTTTCCGGCACAACGAGCTCCGCCGCGGCTGACGGCGTCGGTGCCCGAAGGTCGGCGATGAAATCCGCAATCGTTACGTCGGTCTCGTGGCCGACCGCTGAAACGATTGGAATTTCAGAACGATATATGGCCATCGCGACCGGTTCCGAGTTGAAAGCCTGAAGGTCTTCGAGCGAGCCTCCGCCACGCGCCAAGATAATCACATCCGAATCGGCACGTTCGTTGACGAGCGAAATAGCCGCTGTGATTTCGCTTTCAGCGCGCGCACCCTGGACATTGACCGGAACGATTTCAACCTTGAGGTTGGGAAAGCGCCGGTTGAGGATCGTTAATATGTCGTGTACGACCGCTCCGGACGGAGACGTGATCACGCTGATCTTGGAAGGCATGAATGGTAGAGGCTTTTTGCGCTGCGGGTCGAAATAACCATCCCCGGCAAGGCGATTTTTTAGTTTTTCATAGGCTAACTGCAGAGCTCCGAGGCCGGCAGGTTCCGCGTACTCAAGGATGATCTGGTAGCTTCCGCGCGGTTCATAGACACTAAGCCGCCCAAGGCCGATGATGCTCATGCCGTCTTCAGGAGTGAAGCGGGACTGGCGATGTTGCCCGCGAAACACGACAGCCGGAATTTGCGCGCTCTCATCCTTTAGCGTGAAGTAACAATGACCGGAAGCGGGCATCCGGAAGTTTGAAACCTCACCGCAGATCCATATAAGGGGGAAACTGGACTCTAATATGGATTTGATCTTGGAGGTTAGCTCCGAAACGGAATAGATGGTCTTGTTGGTTTGGTTCGGCGGAATTGCAGCTGAGCCGCTGATGTCTGTCAAATTAAAAAGCCTTCTGTGAGAAAGTCGTCAATGCCGACGAAATGCAAAAAATAATTTATGTCTGATAAGTTACATTATGTAAACTTTAAAATCAGCAGGCCATGCAGCTGAAAAACCTGCCCCTATTCCTCGGCATATTTAGTAATAATCTCCCTAACCGCAGGAACCATGTAGATGGTATCGTGGGGCAGCTCTGATAGAGCCGACGCCAACACACGGATCTTTTTGGCCAGAGTCTTGTGCTTGTCGATGATAACCAGCGGCCTTCCGTGGACAATGCACGTGCCGCTCTTTACCCTAATTCCGGCATTGCGAAAATTATGCTCTTCGACCCCGACGCCCAGCTTGTCGGCAATATCCTTGAGTTCCTGATAGATTTTTTCAGGCTTCATGCGAATCGTCTTTAATACAGCTGCGTTTCAAAATCAAGAAAAGCTGATATTGCAACCGGTCTGAAATAATTTGCACGCCGCTTGAAAAATTTTGTTATTGTGTTAATGTTTAAACGTAAAAATAAACATCACAAACCCTAAATAGCAGGAGGAATGAATGGATTCGTTAACCCTTCAAAAGACCCAGGTTCAGGTAAGGGTTAATTCGTTTGTCCGCAGCGTCTATAATTGGATGGCCATCGGATTGGGGATAACCGGATTGGTGGCGTATTCGGTTGCCAACATGCCTGAAGTTCGCAACCTTATATTCGGATCCGGCATCGTTTTCTTCGGACTGATCATCGCCCAGCTGGTTCTGGTGTTCATGATCAGCGCCCGGATCTACCGTATGCAGGCCGGCACGGCCACCCTGCTGTTCGTGTTGTACTCGGCTCTGAACGGCGCCACCCTGTCGGCGATTTTCCTTGCGTATGCCCAGTCCAGCATCACCAGCACCTTCTTCGTTTGCTCGGCGACATTCGTAGGCTGCAGCATCTACGGCTGGACCACAAGGCGCGATCTGACCTCCATGGGCGGGTTCTTGACCATGGGGTTGATCGGAGTCGTCATCGCCTCGCTGGTCAATCTATTCATTCAGAGCAGCGCGGTCAGCACCATCGTGAGCTACGTAGGCGTATTGGTCTTCGTCGGTCTTACGGCTTACGACACCCAGGACATCAAGAACATGGCGATGGCGCAGCCGGCGGATCTCGATACCGGGGCTGTTCGCAAGGGAGCGATTCTCGGTGCGCTGAAGCTTTATCTTGATTTCATTAACCTTTTTCTCATGCTGCTGAGAATTTTCGGAAGCAGCCGTGACGAATAAGGCTAATCGAGCCTGCTTGAAAAAGAAAGGCCTCGGGTAACCGAGGCCTTTCTTTTTACGACGCCTGATGGTTGTCAACGCATCGATTCTGCTTTCTCAACCAAGGGTTTTTCCGATGGCTTTAGAAATCGCGCGGGCATAGCTCTCGACCACCTCTTGGTTCTGGCCTTCCACCATCACCCGGCACAATGACTCGGTTCCCGAATAGCGCACGAGCACTCTGCCGTTTTCACCCAACTGAGCCTCCACCTCCTGAATGATCTTTCCGACTTCCGGCAAATTCGTAAGATCGGGTTTCGACTTAACCGTTACATTGATCAGAACCTGCGGAAAGGGTGTCATGACGTTTTTAAGCTGTGAAAGGGGCTCGCACTGACTTCGAATTGCATCCACCAGCATCAGAGCCGAAAGAATCCCGTCGCCGGTCGTGTGATGTTCGGCAAAGATCACGTGGCCCGAGTCTTCTCCGCCGAGAACGGCCCCTGCCGCGCGCATGCCCTCCATCACATAACGATCCCCCACCTGAGTCGTCAGATGCCGGATGCCCATGTCTTTAAGCGTGTGTCCCAACCCCACATTGCTCATCACGGTGCTGACCACGGTGTTGTTTTTCAGACGCCCTTGCATTTGGAGATGTCGGGCGCAGACGGCCAGGACCCGGTCGCCGCTGAGCACCTCGCCCTGGTCGTCGACCGCGATCAGTCGATCCCCATCGCCGTCGAAGGCCAATCCGATGTCGGCCCTGACCGCCGCCACCCGCCGGGCAAGCCCTTCGGGATGCTGCGAGCCGCAGCAGTCGTTGATGTTGATGCCGTCGGGATGCGCATTGAGCGTTTCCACCGAGAATCCCAATTTGCAAAAAATGCTGGGAGCAATCTCATAGGTGGCGCCCTGGGCGCAGTCCAGAACGATTTTCAACCCGTTGCTACGGTCGGGGCTGAACGGTACGCAGCGTTCGAGGAAGCCGGCATAAGTGTCGGCCGCATTCGAATTGTACCTGATCCTGCCGACGCTTTTTTCAACTCGATTCAACCCGGAGGCCTCGCCGGAAAGAACCAGGTTTTCGATCTCAGCCTCTTTTTCATCCGACAGCTTGAATCCATCAGCTCCGAACAGCTTAATTCCATTGTCCTGATATGGGTTGTGAGAGGCCGACACAGCCACCCCGGCAATCGCGCCGGCCGTTTTGGTTGCGAATGCGATCCCAGGGGTCGGCAAGACCCCCACGAGTTCGGCATCCACCCCGGCCGAACAAATCCCGGAAGCCAGCGCGTGTGCGATCATGTCACCCGAAAGGCGTGTGTCCTGACCGATGATGACGTGCGCGTGCCGCCGATCGCCTTTGAAGAGCCAGGCAACGGCGCGCCCTACCTGAGACGCAACTTCAGGTATAATTGGATAACTATTTGCAATTCCGCGAATTCCATCTGTGCCAAAAAGTTTGACCATATTTAAATTCCGAGTTTCTCCAGCCGCCGCCGGCTATAGTTCAAAGTACGATATCAAGCCAGTTTTTCCTGCACCGCCCAGCCCGGCCGGTCAAACTCCTTTTAGCCTTTTTAGCGTAGCGTCTGCCGCTGCATCGACTATCCCCTGCAACCAAGCCGCCCCCTGCCCTGCTTCTTCGGCATTCAGGGCCTTGATCGAGCCAAGATAGTCTTTGCCGATGCGCGCAATAGCGGATACAATTCTTTCTTTAAAAGGCTCACTCAGCCGCTGGTCCCCTCTTTCTTCCTGCTGAACGTTGAGTTCTTCCTGAATCGCCGGCCAGGCCTCGGCAAGGGCTGAGTCTCCTCCCGCTTTCATCTTTTCTGACAATTCCTTCAGCCGCCGCACGCGCTCTTCTATCGCCGAATGAATGTTGCACAGAAGCCCATCAAAAAGCGCATTTGGGAATTCTTCGCCGATAAACAGCACCCGTATTTCCCGATACCATTGTCTCAGCGCCAGCAGATTGGCGATATAAAAAAAGTTGTTTTTGAGAATCCGGGTTGCGCCCGAATATCGGCCCGGCCGAAACTCGACGTTGCCGGCCTGGACGGCTCCGCCGAAAATCAGCCGGTTCGGCCGCAGCTCGTCCCTGCGCAGGATGGTACCGGCTGCAACCGTGGTCCCGTAATTGAGGCGGACCGGGCCGACCATAGCCCCCTGCCCTCCAAGAAAAATAGGCCGCTGGTTGAGCATGACCCCGCGCGGCACGTCACCGATCAGGGAAGGGGTCGCTTTGTTCTGGTTGGCGGTAAAATTGAAATGAATATAGGAGCTGCCGACTTCACTGTGGTTTTTGCGGTCGGTGCCGCCTGCCATGAGGCAGTCGCAGAAATTGATCAGACTTCCGAGGGTGACGAACGGGAACAGAATCGTCTGCTTCAGCCCCACCGTGTGAGCGATGCTGGCCTGCTCTTCCAGAATCGTGCCCTCGCGCACATGAGATCCTGAGCCGCAACGCGACCCGGCCAGAAAAACGGCGTTCTTGAAAAACCCGCCCTTGAGCTCGACGCCTGGGCCGATCTGGCAGTTCTCCACTGTCACCGGCCCCTCGGCTCCTATCTTGGCTCCGGACAAGATCAAAGTCTTTTCGCCGTAAATGCGGCATCCGGGGTATATGACAACGCCTTCGCCCGAAATCCGGTCGATGTCAACTTCCGGGCCGATTTCGATTCCGGCCGGGGTGGATATTCGAACGCCCCGGCGCAACAGGTTAGCGACGATTTCCATACAGCAAGAGCGCCTTCAACCGGTTTTATGCCAATTCAATACTCTGATGTCCTCAAATAATTCAAAATCATGCACGTTCCGCGTAACAAGGGTCATGCCATTTGCCCAGGTAATGGCCGCGATCTGACCGTCCACGAAGGATGGTGCCTTCCCCTGCATAGATAGTTTTACCCGCTGTTGTGCGTGCCACTCTGCCGCCCGCTTGTCATACGGAAGGATGTCCATGTTGTGCAAAACGACATCCTTCAGATAGGCTTCGATCATTTCCCGCTTACGCGATACCGGAAGACGGAAGCAACAGAACAGAAGCTCATGCCATACTGGCGAGGCTGTCGCGATCTCTTCTTGATGCTTTTCAAGCATAGTCATTACTTTCCGGTCGGGCTCCGCTTTTACAGCCTCAGACAAAACATTCGTGTCGAGCAGGTATCTCATTGCTATAGGTCGACTTCACGGCCTGAGGAATTATCCCTGAGGTTTTCAAAATCTTTGCTGCTAATGAGCACGCGTTCCCTCTCCATATGGCTTCGAAGGTAACTCAACGCACGCCAGTATCCTTCGCGCTTACGGCTTAGCTTCTCATAATCTTCTATAGACAATAAAACAGCTACGGGTCTGCCGTGCCGGGTTAGTTTTATGGGCTGTCCGGTTTCCACGGAATGTATGAGCGCAGGAAGTTTGTTTTTAGCATCGACAATTGCATATTGTTTTTCCATGGATAGCACCTGTATTCAGGATAATAAACCATCCCCGCCGCAACTAGCGGGATATTTTAGCTGAAGGATTGGGTCAATTTTATCGCACCAAGCTGCGGGAAATTAGACCCGAGGCGATTAAATTGGCTACAAGTAATAATAGCTATATTTATAGCCATAGTCAAGTATCTCGGCAGAATGGAATTAGGTGCTCTTGAAGAAGAGATCCGGACTATGCAGCTTTCGTGTGGTTAACGGAGTTATTGATAGGAGTATAATCCGACACGATTTCTTGCAGCTTGGATCGGATGCGTTCGGGCTCAGGCAGCCTGGATAAGACGGCCAGCTCTTGAATCTGACCGTTCATCAACTTAAGATCGCAGGCCCCGCCCTTCAGCATGAGGATCTTGGGGTGCGAGGTCTGTTCTGCATTTTCATCGTCGCTGATCAGCTCTTCATGCAGTTTTTCGCCGGGTCTCAGACCGATGAATTCGATCTTGATGTCGACATCGGGTTCGAACCCTGAGAGCCGGATGAGGTCGCGGGCCATGTCCACGATTTTTACTGGCGTGCCCATGTCCAAAACGTAAACTTCACCGCCCTGCCCCATAGCGGCTGACTGCAGGATCAACTGGGCAGCTTCGCGGATGGTCATGAAATACCGGGTTACATCCGGGTGAGTCACTGTAATCGGGCCGCCCATTTCGATCTGTTTCTTGAATAGGGGCGCCACGCTGCCGACGCTGCCGACGACATTCCCGAAGCGCACGGCGATCATCCGGGTCTTGGACAGCGCGCAGTGGTTTCTGTTAAGGGTGATCATCTCTGCCACCCGCTTGGAGGCCCCCATGACGTTGCCCGACTTGACCGCCTTGTCGGTTGACACCAGGACGAATCGATCCAGATCGAACTCTTCTGCTACATCCAGCAGGTGTTGGGTGCCGATAATGTTATTTTCCACCGCCTTCCAGGGCTGCAGCTCCAGCATCGGAACGTGTTTGTAAGCCGCGGCATGAAATAAAATCTGAGGTCGGTAAGTTTGGAACGTCTTCCGCAGACACGCCGTGTCTTGGATGTCCCCCAACACCGGGAAAATGTTCAAATGCCCAAACTCCCGCTTGAGATCGAGCTCGACTTCATACAAGGGGCTTTCAGCCCTTTCGAAAAGAACCAGTGTTTCCGGACCGAAGCGGCAAATCTGGCGACAGAGCTCCGAGCCGATGGAACCGCCGGCGCCGGTTACGATCACCCGCTGTTCGCGAAGGCAGCAGTCGATCAGTCTTTCATCCAGTTTGACGGTCTCGCGGCCGATGAGGTCCCGGTAGGCCACCTCGCGGATTGCCTTCATGGTGATTCGTCCGCCGATCAGCTCGCCGAAGCTTGGCACGGTCTTGAAACGCACTCCACTCTGCTTGCACAGGGACACGACCCGCCGCATTTGGTCTGCAGTGGCCGATGGGATGGCGATCAGCAGCTCGTCGGCTTCTGTCTTTTCCGCAATATACTCTAGATCCCCGACTAATGCTTTCACCGGGACCCCGTGAATCCTTCGGCCGATCTTGTTGGGGTTGTCATCCAGGAAGCCCACCACTCTATATCGTAGCTGGGGGTTGTCTTGGATTTCCCGCAAAATCTTCTCGCCGCAATTGCCGGCACCTATGACCAACAAGCGTTTAATGGGGATGCGTCTTGTTTTTTCGCCGGTGGTACCGGAAGCCTCAAGAGATTGGATTGGATTGGTGGGCACATATTTTTGAAAAAACAATCGGATGCCCAGCCTAACTCCAGAGATCAACAAGATATTGAAGCACCAATCGATGAAAGCCGCTGAACGAGGGACATTTTTGTAGCGGTAGATCAACACGATCCAGACGATAATCAACAATGTGCTCAGGCTTATGGCCTTGATGATGTCAAGCAGGTCCTTTACGCTGGTGAAGCGCCACATGCCGCGGTAGACGTTGAACAAGAAGAAGCAAAAAAGCTTGATCAGAATGGCGACCGGCAGGATGGCGACCATCTCATCGGTGAATTTATCGGGAATGTCGAAGTCAAAACGTACGAGATAAGACGCAAACCAGGAAAGGCACAGAAGACATGCGTCGATGCCCAGCAGAATGAAAAGATTGCGGTTGAAGAACGACTTCTTCCCCCGCAAATTAAATAGTTCGGATAGGTTCACGGGTCGCGATATCAGGTTATTTAAGATTGCTCCTGGGGGCACTCATAGCACAGTTCGAAGGATTTGGTAAACCTTCCGGCAATCGATGCTTCTTTTCGAACCACCCTAATTGGCTGATGGACTCGTAAAAAGGCCAAGATCAAGGCGCGCGAATCTCTCGAAGCGAGGCTTACTTACAGTACGCCGCAGCGACAGCGAGATGAAGCGCAACGCCGAGATTGGCCTTTTTACGAAGCCATCAATGGCTGACTCCCTGGCATCGGACAACCCGCAGCAGCGTCAACCCCAGGATTCTGGCATCAAGGCTTAAGGATTGATGCTGCCGGTAGTATTCGTCGTATTCAACCTTGATCGGAATAGGAAGTTCGTCCCGCCCATTGATTTGGGCCCACCCGGTAACGCCGGGCACCAAGCAGTGGACGCCTTTTCTTGTTCTCAAAGCCACCAGGTCATCCTGGTTGTATAACGCCGGCCGCGGCCCCACGAAGCTCATGTCGCCCTTGAGTATGCTGTAAAGCTGGGGAAGCTCGTCCAGGCTCAGCTTGCGCAGAATCCTTCCGACGGGAGTCACACAGCGTGCAGGATCTTCAAGAAGATGCGTGGCGACCGCCGGTGTTCCCAACCTCATGGTGCGGAATTTCGGCATCTTGAAAATGACATTGTTTTTTCCGATGCGGTCAGACCAATACAGCGCCGGCCCCTGTGATCCAAGGCGGATGAGTGCGGAAATGACCGCCATGGGAATCCAAGCTGCCGATAGCAGCAAAACCGCCAGGAGGATATCGAACCACCGCTTCATCCGCAGGAGTACTCTATTATTGCCTGACGGCTCTTTGCTGTAAGTACCAGCCGATGGTCTCACGCAGGCCTTCGCGCTGCGAGAATTTCGGGCGCCAGCCGATTTCTCGACGGATTTTGGACGTATCAGCGGCGAGGCTCCCCAGCAACCGGTCGATTTCTTTCTTCTTTCCAACAAGAGCTCCAGCCGGACGCAACAACGAGGGGGGGAACGAGAAAAGTCTCGACTCCACACCTATAAATTCGGCGATCTGGGCGATCAGCTTCGGCGTCGAGGGGCTCTCTTCATCCGCGACGAGGTAGGTTTGGCCCGCGGCTTTCGGTTCGCGCAGGCAGGCCAGAATGGCATCGACCAGGTTGTCGACAAAGATCAGGCTGCGTCGATTGGATACACCGGCAAAGGGCAGCGGAACGCTTCGTTCAACGAGTTCAAGCAAACGCAAAAAATTGGCCCCGACACCGGGGCCATATACCAGCGGAGGCCTCAAAACCATCGTCTCCAGTTGGCTCCGGCGCGAGATTTCTCTCAGAACGTTTTCAGCCTCCTGTTTGCTGACTGCATAGGGGTCTTGAGGTGCTGCGCCATCCGCTTCGGAATAAGGTCTCTCTCTACCCTCGCCGTGAACTTTGATCGTGCTGAGGAAAACCATCCGCCGGACGCCGGCATCCGCAGCCGCGCGCGCCAGGCGCGCCGTTCCAGCAATGTTGACCCGAAAAAATTCCTCTCTTGAATAGCGGCCGGACTCGTTGAGCGCATGAACTTTTGCTGCCAGATGGACAACATCGGTCACGCCCTGCAGCGCTTCAGACCAGTCTGTTTGCGGGCCTACATCCTGAACGACGACGGGTGCCACCCCCTCCGGCAGGATAGTAGATTTAGAAGCCGAACGCACCGACCCTTTGACCGTCTTTCTCTCCGCCAGACACCTGCGCGACAAGGCCCTGCCGATAAATCCGTTGCAGCCGGTGATCAGCAGCTGTTTCCCCCTCACCACCACCGGAAGCCCCACTTGCGAAAATACTGGTATGCGCTTTTCATAAACAACCAAGTGCCACGCCAACTCTTGTGTGCCATTCGCTCCCAAGCATGGGTGACGGAGACATCCGGGAAGTAGACCGTCCGATATCCGTAGCCTTGGACCTTACGCGAGAGGTCCGCGTCCTCGAAGTAAAGAAAGTAGCGTTCGTCAAACCCGCCGACCGCTTTCAACACCTCGGTGCGGCAGACCATGAAGGCGCCCGAAATAAAAGGTACATCGTAAGAATGGGCATATCCCACGTCCTGCATGTCGTAGGACCGAAGGCGTTTTTTGACCAGCGCCCGCAGCCGATAGGGCGCAAACCGCCGTAAAAACAGGTCAAGCACGGTGGGATACCGTCGATTTAATGGTTGCAGGGTTCCGTCTTCGCTTAGAAACCGGGGGCAGCACAGCCCGATTTGAACGGAACGCTCCAGATGTTCCATCAGCGGTGAAAAAACATTCTCGGGGATACGAATGTCCGGGTTGCATATGACATGGTAAGTGCTGTCGACAACGGAGATCGCCTGATTGTGGGCCGGTCCGAAGCCTCGGTTAGCAGGGTTATGAATCAGGGAGAGGTCTTGATGTTGCTGGATATACGTTTGCAGGCGCTCACGCGTGCTGTCCGTCGAATGATTATCCACCACCACGATCCTTGCCGGAACGTCTTCAGGCAGGTGCCGGAGGATCGAATCAAGAGTCGGCTGGATGGTACGGGCGCTGTTGTAAGTAACGACGGCGATGCTCAGCGCAACCGAAGTCAGTTTGATCTCAGTCAATGCGCCTAAAAGCCCCATAGAGGGCGAATTGACTGAAACGCCGCTCCAGCCAGGATGCCCGCAACGGCTGGTGCCATACTTTTTCGCAATGAAACCCTGAAGATCTGAGATCGCAGCGAAGCCGAGTTTCATCGTAAAAATGCTTGTGATCCGGATCTGACGCAAATCCCTTTCGCCCTGGGACGCCGACCACGAGCGTTCCATTCGCCGTGAGGATCCGTCTCACGTCCTCAAGCATTCCCCGCGGCTCGTCCAAATGTTCCAAAACGTTATCCATGACCGCGCCGGCAAATGAGTGCGCGGCGAACGGCATCGGTGGTTGATTCACCCAGTGAGCTTCAAACCCATTCTTTCGGCAGTGCGCGACAAGTAAGGGATTCACATCGATTCCCACCGTGTTCGGCCGGTAGTCCAGGAAATCCCCAATACCGCATCCGATATCCAAGACACGGCCTGATAAGCATTTGCATATGGATGGATACAGAAAGAATCGGCGGTAGAGCAACGCCAACTTACTGCGTCTGTGCAGGAACGTATAGTATTCCTCGAAGGTCAAGCCTGACAATATCGAGTTGATTTAGTTTGGCCCTGCAAGGGCGCTGACCAAGTCCAAGTCGTTTGCTGATGAACTGAAAAGTGGTGTTGCCTTGCTCAAAAAAGGAGTCCCGCCGGGGCAAAACGTGCGTGCCAGGAATTGTTGGCCCTGAATCGTTCTATTTCGGATGAGCCCATTCGGTACGCTGCGGCCGATTTCACTGCGGATTCCATGTCAGTCCGACCATCGACCAAGAAGACCCCCGGTTCATTCTTGCGCAACGCCATTTCCCCAAAGCTGGTTGAAATAACCGGCAGTCCAAGCGCCCGATACTCATAATATTTGATTGGATCGACCGACGCCGTCAGCCGGCTTTGTTTGAACGGAATGAGGCCGATGCTGAATTTTCCCATGGCGGCGATGGCCTCCTCGTGCTGGCAAGGACCTAATATTTTGACATTATGAGGAATTTTAACCGGCAGCGATGAAACGGCAGGTCCGATCACCTGTATGTTCATTAGGGGGTTAGCCTGTGCCAATTTAAAAACAATTTCCCAATCGAACCATTCCCCAATGGTGCCGATATAACCCAAGACATCGGCACCGAAGTGGTCCTCGCGAGCATCTGCCGGCGGCAATGTATCTACATCACATCCATTGAGAGCCAATACGGCGTCGTTTCGATGCTCGCTCCATCTCCTCATCAATGCGGTGGAAGAAGTGAGCAGTTTGGATACCCTGGAAGCGATGGCCAGTTCACTTTTTAGCAGTGCCTTCCGTGAAATCCCGAAATAGAAAGCCGGAAAGTCGTCCATTGCATCGAAAAACGATTGTTTCACTTGAATATTTTCAAGATAGTGGAGGGCAAGGTCGGATGGCTTGCCGATGCCGAGCATGCATGATCCGTCTGCAGCAAAGCTACTAACGGTCTTGGTTATGTCTCGCCACAGCAACCGGTTGATCCGACCCAACCCCGGAAGTGGTTCAATCGGTAGCGCTCTTGGCTGAATGATCGTCAGCCAGCAGGGCTTTGGCCAGCTGAAAGCGGAGGGCTTCTTACGGATGCGCTTCAAATCACGCCACGAAGGTAATCGTGTCGGATAAGGATTGACCCACATAACCTCGCCGGCGGTTTCGCGGTGGAACCATTCCACCAGTTTGTGGGGTCGATGGGCATGAAAACCCCATGCGACCGGCGATAGATATAACAGCCGCATTAGGTGAAATGCTCTTGCAGCACGCCGACAATCCGTTCGGCAGCATGCCCGTCTCCGTATGGGGAAACACCTCGAGCCATCGCCCGATAGGCGGATTCGTCATCCAGAAGGCGCTGCGTTTCCTCCACGATTCGTTGATAGTTCGGGCCCACTAGCTTTACGACCCCCTCCTCCACTGCTTCCGGGCGCTCGGTTTCGTCGCGCAGCACCAAGACCGGCTTGCCGAGGGCGGGCGCTTCTTCCTGAACACCTCCGGAATCGGTAAGAATAATATGGGACCGCATCATGGCCGCAATAAACGGTGCGTAGTCGAGAGGTTCACAGAGAATGATGTTCTTGATCCCCCCGAGCATTTCATGAGCGACATCAAACACGTTCGGGTTGGGGTGAACCGGATAGAGCAATTGGACATGGGCGTTGTGCTCCGACAACGTGCGCAGCGCCCGGCAAACCTGTCTAAAGGGCTCGCCAAAATTCTCTCGCCGATGGGCGGTGACCAAAATCAGGCGTTGGTCCGGGTTTAGGTCTATGGGCAGTTTTGGTTTTTTGCCCGCCGCCATAAAAAGCGCATCGATTACCGTATTGCCGGTGACGGTAATCGTCTGGTCAGGAACTCCTTCCCGCAACAAGTTTTGCCGTGACCGCGGGGTCGGGCTGAAATGCCAGCGTGCTAATCGCCCGGCAATCACTCGATTGGCCTCTTCTGGAAAAGGGTATTGCATGTCCCAGGTGCGAAGTCCTGCCTCAACATGCCCGAAGGGGATACGGTTGTAGAAACAGGCTAACGCCATAGTCATGACCGTTGTAGTATCTCCTTGAGCAAGAACCACATCCGGCTTCTCGGCAATTAGAACTTCGTCAATATCTAGAAGTAATCGGGCGGTCAGCTTGCTTAATGCTTGGTTGGGCTGCATTATGTTTAAATCGATATCCGGCTCAATTTCAAAAAAGCTCAAAACCTGGTCAAGCATATGGCGGTGTTGAGCAGTCGCTAATGCGCGAACATTCGCCCAAGGTTGCTTTTTAAGCTCCAGAATAACTGGGGCCATTTTGATGGCTTCAGGGCGAGTTCCAACTGTGGCTAGAATTTTCCTCATTTACCTCTTTCAGAACATGACCTTTAGGCAATTGTTTCAAACGGGTAGCGGTTGCCTGGAAAAGCAGTGCAACCGTTAGGACCGTGACCCAGGATAGAGGATGCAGATAGCGCACTACCGCCATAGTCGCCAAGAATGGTCCGGTTAAAATTAAACCAACTGTCAATGCAAAAACCAATATTGCATGTGGCCGAAAATTCGGCGGGGCAATAAAAAACAGAATAATAGCCCAAATAGGACAAAGCAATACAAACATATACCATGGCCACGCGTTTACGTGCCACCATCGCACTGGACTGAGTCCGATGACTTCTATGCCCAATGAGTCAACATAAGGCGAAAGGCCTTTAAGCTCTGGAATCGGAAACTTTTTAGGCCCCAAATCATAGTTCAAACCTGCCTTTAGCCGAGGTATATTGAAATAAAAAAAAGTGGTTTTTACTCCGACACCAATAGCCCCCTCTGGATCTCGCATAACCGCATTCATCACAATATCTCTTGCAATACGGTTTGCCTTCCGCTCGCTGCCGGCATTTCGGATCAGTGATCTGATCAGTCCAGTCTCCAACCAACAATGAGCATCTCGCAAATCCATATTCGCTAGTGGATATTTTACCTGTTCGAGAGTTTTTTCTGCCAACAAAGAGTCGGGAAAATCCTCTTTTTGAACTATGGGTGCGAACACCGCCAGTGCAAATAGACTCTCAGCGTAGCTATAGGCTGGTCGCCCTCCTCGAAGGATTGCGAAAGTAACCATATAAAAAGAATGGGCGCACGCTGTGAAAACTAATGCCAAGGCTAAATGTTTAACCGCGTGACGGATAGCCTCGTGCGAAGGCATTTTTTTGTTTGATAATGACGCCTCAACAAGCATCGCTAAGATGGGTAACAAAAACGCTATCATCCAAGTCAAAGGCATCATATTGAGACGAAAGCTAATTAAGGCAGTTCCGCTCAAGGCAATCGCGGCCAGCCATTTCCAGCTAGGTTGGTTTAGATAATGAATCGCAAAATAAGTGAATGCAGCGAAAAGGGTCGTTGCGAGGGTTTCGGTCATAACGAACCGCTCATAGGCGAGCTGCAGCGGTTCGAACGCCATCAACAGCACAGCGGCGGTAACAATAATAGGCGAAGCCTTGAATTCTACACGGAGCAACAGAACCAAGAGAAACGCACCTAAGGCTGAAATCACAATTTGGCCTATGATTAGGTTGTTCAAATCAACCTGAGGCCCGGCGAGGATTGAAATGATCTTGCCATATGTGAATGACCGGTCGCTCGGAATTCCACCGCTAATAGCGCACCAAATGTAGTAGGCGGAGTCGCCGAGAAAGAAACGTGGTATGCGGTCGATGAGCCACACCGCTGTCTTTACCGCCGCCAATAAGGTAAAGAGTGTGATCCAAAAAAACATCGAATTCTCTAATCGTTTAAAATGGCCGCTTAAATTAGCGAAAAGGCAGGTGGGGTGGAGTGTCAGTTGAAAGCCTTCCGACAGTAGTAAAGTTCAGTATTCAGGATACCGTTATCTGGGATGTCGTCACGAAAATACTCAACTTCAAAACCATACGCGTCCAAGTTCGCTTCAAGATCCCGACCGTAGACTCGATAAGCCAATGCTTTTTCACCGCAATCGGAATTGGTATCCCCATGGTATTCCGGCTCCAAGAGATGAACATCTTTGGAAGGGTCGTCGGCATCCTTGACCTGAACTCGGATTAGGGTGTCCTCTCGGACGCGGCTATGCGGCACGGTAAAAATGTAGATACCGCCGGGACGCAAAACGCGGTGAATTTCCCGGTGGGCGTGAAGATCCAGTCGCACATGCTCCATGACATCGCTGGTGACAACGACATCGAACGATTCATTATCAAAAGTTAAGGATTCGAGGTTCTGGTTCGTAATCCCGGTCGCCAATTCATCTCCCAGTTTTCGTTTAGGCTTGAACATCGATAGCTGCAAATCTATCCAGCCGGTCTTCTTTAACAGATCGGGCAATGGGTAGGCACACGACTCCGAGTAGAAAGGTGGTTGCGTATCGTAGATGCGCAATCGCCTTTGCATGTCGGTGCGAGGTAGGGAGGCGAGTGAAGGAGCTTCGCAACCGCTCAATTCACCGACGGCTCGCAGTACCCCGCGGGCGATTGATCTGTAGCGACTGGTGGATCGGCAGTGCTCACAGGCCAGGGACTCTCTCCAGAGCGCGACGTCTTTGTAAAAAAACCGCGCTTCGTTTCCGCAAACATTGCAGCGCCCGGTGATGTGTTCAAATCCCAAGAAGGCGCTTGGTCTGGTGCTGGCGCTGTTTCGATAAACGTGGGGCACCCATTTCCCCCACTTTTCCTCGTAAAGCGCCCTGTTCTTGTCGAAAAGAGCCTGCCGCTCCCGGCTCTTGAGCTTGTTGAAAGAGGAAGAGAGATTATGGTGGATAAACACATCTTCGGTACACACGATGCGCAAGCCCAATTGCTCGACCCGGCGGCAGTAGTCGTCGTCTTCAAAGAACCCGATTCCGAAGGCTTCGTCAAGGGGACCGACACGCCCGTACACATCGCGCCGCATCATTACGCAAAAAAAGGCGGTTGTACGAAGAGGAAACGTCTTCCCGATGTTACGCAACGTGTAATTTCTTGAAATCTTACGCATTTCCTCCATGTTCGGGTATTCTATATCAATCTTGGCCTCATTGCCGACATTATTGGTCACGGGGCCAATCAGGCCAATGTTCCGGTCTCGCCGAAGATGACTCATGAGCGTGCGAACCCAGCCCGGCGTGACATACGTGTCATTGTTCAGCAGCACCAGATACTCGCCGGCAGCTAAACCCAGGCCCTGGTTGTTGGCCGCAGCAAAACCCTTGTTATCATCGTTCAGAATTATCCCACGATTAATCCCAATTTTCGCCCAATCTTTAAGAAACTCTCGAGTTCCATCCGTCGATGAATTGTCGACGACAATAACCTCCAGCGGGCCATAGTCGCTATATTCGTCGAGGCTGGCAAGGCATGCTTGAGTCAGCTCTATATTGTTATAGGTCACCACGATCACGCTGACGATAGGATCATTCACCTTGGTTTCAGTATGCGAAATCAACGTATCAACGCGATGTGCCCACGTCTGTTCCTTGGCAAACGCCTGGCGCCTGCTGACGGCAGCAGGATCGCTTGCTTGATTGAGCGAATTCTCGATGGCAGCTATGAAACCAGTGTAATTAGCTGCGGATTGAACCAGATCCCCGAATTGTTCCATTTCGGGCAGATCGATCGATACCACTTGTTTGCCGGCGCTCAGATATTCATAGACCTTGACGGGGTTGGTGGCACGGGTCAAAGGCGTAACCTTGAAAGGCAACATACAGACATCAAAGCCGTATAGATAATAGGGAAGTTCGCCGTAGGGGACCTCACCGATGAACTTTACATTGGACAGCCTCCCGAGGTTTGATTTGGCGCGGACGGTATCGGCGCCGACGAGCAGCAGGCAGCATTGGCGAAATTTTTTAGCGACGGCTTCAACCAGCTCCTGGTCAAACCACTCGGCGATGGCGCCGTAATATCCGATGACTTTTCGACCCCGCTCATCACGGTAGATTGTGATGGGGCGCTTGGCAAAATGATGGAAATCAGCCGCATTCCGGATCAGGACACGGTGCCTGGTTCGATCGGAAACCATCTGGTCCAGCAGTTTGGAACTCGTCACCGCCACGTCCGACAACTGCAGCAGTTTATTTTCCAAAGCAATAACTTCTGGCGCAATGTTTCCGAATCCCTCATGGTAGTCCATACAATCGTAGACGGCTCGGCAGTTGGGCAGCGCGGTGGCCACATCACACCAAAAGGGATGTTGAACAAACGATATTACCTCTCTGCAACCGGCCCACAAGAAGACTTCACCGATACTGCCTCGCAGTTGAGCGGTCAACTCGCTATCGGCCGCGCTTGCATAAATGGACGCTCCCCCTCGTGCGTACAGCTTAACTTGAAAAAGATATCCGGCCTGATCAAGGCTCTCGACATCAAACCCGGCTCGATCGTCGTTCCGCAGTTGGGCAGAAACATAGAAAACCCGCCTTCCCGTAGCTGCAAGCCTTTGTGCAAGCTGCTGCGGCCGCTGGTGGCGGAAGTGCCAGTCGATCACCCCCCAAAATATGTAATCCGGTAGTCCCTTGGCCTTCTTGGCTGGTTGGATTACAGGAGGATTAAAGGGGACATTTGAAAGACAATACCTCTGGACAGCTTGCGACGGCCTCTTTACAAAGCGATGGTATCCCCACCTCAACGTATCTTGAAGCGGAGAAGGAAGTTGATGAAGCGCTTTGCGAAGCGTTTCTTTGACTCTCTGCCTATCATGATCGCTAAGCCTCCGATTCAAAATAATCCACTTCGCTGCTGCTAAACGATGCGCCAAGCGGAACGTTTTTGATTTCTTTATCTCTGAGAGTTCCGACACCGCTGCGTTGCGCTGCTCAACGACGACGGCCAGTTGCTCAATGGTTTCGTTGCGTTGTTTGACCGCTGCTTCAAGTTGCTCGACTGCTACATCGCGCTGTTCAACGGCCGCATCACGTTCGGATGCCACTACATCTTTGGCCACTATGGCTGCATCCCGCTCAGCATGGGCGGAATCTCGATCAGCCACAGCTGCCGCTACCTGCATGTCACATTTGGTCATATAACGAAGCGCAGGCGAGATGTTGTTCATATTCTGCGCAAATCGTAAAAATGCGTCATGCATTTCGGTTGAATCAATGGAAATAGAATCCTGAGCTGCGGCCTCGAGAAGCGCGCATGCTTGGATGACATCAGCGGGGACATCCAGGCTTAGTCTTAAGTCCTTCAAAGAATAACGCGTATGGCGAAGGTCATTTTCAAGAAAGTTGTTTTTGAATTCTTCAAAATCTTCAGAATTTGCATCTGTTACCATGTTGAATGTATTTGCGATTCGCTTGATCTGCGTGTTTGGATCGTCTATAAGTAAATCGTAGTTGACGACAACCCGCAGCGCTCCTTGGATATCAAGTATGCAGGGGATTAAATGGACAAGCCATAGATAGTAGCATTTCTCAGGCGCAAAACCGTTTCGCCCCTGGAGTGATTTCATGACGCTCATGGGGTGCCGATAAGCAATGACATAGCCAACGCTAAGCTCCGCCCGATTGAAAACGTGTCTCCAAAATGGTAGTAACCGTGAAATCCGCGGGTCCTTGATGGCGAAAGCTTGATTCTTCTCAGTTTTAGTCTTGAGTACCTCAACTGCCCTCAGTTGCAACTGTTCTAACTCGTTCTGCTTAAATTCTTCTTCTAAAAGCGCAAGCGAATCCCATTCGTAATTAATTGCCTTAAGTAAATCATTATTGATAGAATTAATATCCTTATCTTCCCAGAACCCCTTCGGATTATCTGCAGAAGGATCCAGACCCTTATCGCTAAGGTTGTCTCCAAGGTCGATTCCAAAAGTTTTCAATCCCCGGGTAATGGCGCTAGTCCCGCTACGGTGCATTCCGAGAACAACGATCAATTTTTTTGTTGCTAATTCCATAGAGCTGTTTGTACTAAATTTGACGAATCTGTTTATCTGAATTCGTTTTCATATTTTTATATAACAAATCCTAACTTAGTTACTTCGTTTATATCATCGTCATTGGATATACTTATATCCTCTCTCTTATACCGGCCTAAAGAATTCGGTACGTTAACAAGCTAAATTAGAGTATCTAAATCAAAGTCTTTAATCTTTAGGAATTTTGCTAGCTCTTTGACGCTCGCCATGGGCTCTATACAAAGATTATCAAAATAGAGCAGAAAGAACCTTTCTGATGAATATATTTTAAATCAGGAAAATGGGCGTTGAGGTATTCCAATATAAAAAAATTAGGCGGAACTTTCCATCCCCATCCTTGTAATCATTTGATAGTTTGAGTTTGTCTCCCATGAAAGTCCCCATTTTAATAAGGATATCGGTGACAACCCTAGTTCCACTGCCTCCTACTCCACCTACAAATGTCGGAGGGCACACTATGTTCATCATTTGCCAGAAGTTTTATTTAGGTGTAGACTATTTAGTAAAATTAAATAAAAGTTCAATTTTTCATACTGGACCTATTTTTCCCCTCAGCTCATTGGGAACATGACCGAACAGTATTGGAGAGAAAATATCAGATTCATTCCATCGATAGTCTTCTCCACGAATAGTACGGTATTCGGCGTTGAAATCATTCCAAGGATGATCTTCGAGTGATACATTGGTAGCCACCCCTCCGTGAAACTGGTGAAATGTTGCTTCGCCTAGCAACATGATGGGGACAATCGCATTCTGCGAGATGGCGCGCTTAAAAAAGTCAAGATTAGCCAACCCACCACCCCTAGAACTAAATCGTTGTTCAAATCCTCCTAAGCTCAAAAAACTTCGGCGTTTCATCGCAAAACAGTTGCTTTCATTTGGTGCTGTCAAAAATCCTTTGTTCGACGATGACGCTAATGTTGATATCGAGAATAACAAGTAACCATTTCTCTTCCAATCAATGCTATCAATAAGTTTATCTTCTTTCACCTGGTCATAGCCTTCGGTTATGGCAATATTCTGTAATTTTTTTCCAATGTGCATACTAATAGTAAAGATGAAGGGGTCAGCGTAAGTTTTTATCATGTGGAATGTATTTGCTAAAATTCCAGGAGAAAACATACGGGCTCCATCTATTAGACACATCACATATTGCGTCCGAGCTCTCTCCACTTGGTAATTAATCGCTTCAACTGGAGAAACTGATTGCGTCGAACAATATTCATATCTAAAATTATCTCCAAATGATTCGACCCATTTTTTTTTAAGCTTTTTTCTTGAACCATTATCCACAGCAACAACCACATAATCTTTAGCTGAAACTCCTTTTTGATAGCGAGGTGTTAACGTAAATAATGTGCGCGCAGCTTCTCGTCGCATATCGTAAAAGCATACAATAATGGTTAATTTGGGAGTGGAAATAATCTTTTGTTTAACTCGATATATATATCTTTTTAACATAGTTCACAGCATGCTATTTTGAAATTTTTAAAAATATTTTTTATCTATCTCTCGTCTTTTCCAGTAAAGTCGTATAGATGTTTATAGCTTTTTGCGCAAGTTTTTTATCTGGGAATAATGATAAGTACAAAGCTTTAGAAATTTCATTATGGGAACTTATTTGAACATGGTTTATGAGTGTTTTATCATAAAATAAGTTACAATTACTAGAATTTATAATTGCCTTGTCTTTTATTTTTCTCTGAAGCCAAAAAACCGCTTTTTCTATCTGTCTAATAAACTCATTTTTAGAATTATCGAAGCATAAAAGTGGGAAATAGTTTTCAGAAAACTGTGCGATGATACGTTCATTATAAGCACACCACAATTTAATCGCCTCTGAGAGATTTATTTTTTCGCGTTGCACTAAAGATTGAGCGACAGCTATTGGCTGGCGAAAAACTCCTATTAAGATAAGCTCTTGTATGCCATCGCGCCAAAATGGTAACGTTAATGTAGTTCGAGGGTCCTTAAAAAGCCATGTTTGCGATTGATTATAGAATTTTGTTATTAGCTCATTTCTCTTCTTCTCAAGCTCTTTCGACCATGAAAGATTATCAGGTGGATTATCCCATGCTCCATTATTATGCAACAGGACCTCGTCATTGATAGACCTAATTTCGAGATTTTCACGGTTTCCTTTTTTATTAAATGGAGCAGACTCTACAACATCACCAACATAAAATCCTGCAGCTTGCAAGGAACCGGTAAGGCAACTCGTGCCACTACGATGCATCCCAATAACAGATATTACAGTCATAATTCCAACCTATGACAACCTATCATCAAATGCATTAAGTTAAGAATTTATTGTTGGAAAATGAATAAAGAATAGTTGACCAAAATTTAAAATTATTTTAGTCCAGAAAATTGCATTAATAATTAAACACTAAAAAGTTAGAGATAAGCCTAATTATTTATTATCGCGAATTTAATCTTAAATCTCTATCCAGCTTCTGCAATCCCATCCTAAAATTCGCTCTAATTGCTTTATTTCAAATTCGTATACATTTAATAGATGGACTTTTTCTATTTTTGATAATTTCGCGCAGTATTTGCGGGCATGAACAACTTTAAGTTCGCTCAATGCATATGAATCTATCTCTAGAAATTCTGTTATTTTTTTTAATACATACTGTGAGTCGTTGCGCAATTCTTCAGTCTTTAAAATAAGCGTCTGTTCAACTGAAAAATAGTGCCATATTCGTCTTATTTGTTCAACATAAAATCCTCTGTCAACATATGAAAATTTTCTATCTTGGTATGGCAATGTCTCTCGTGAGCGATTTCGCTCTTCTCGTATGGCATCAAAAAAAGATAACTTCTCTCTGCCTCGATCCCTTTCCATGTTCCAATGAGAAAAAGCGCGTTCAATTGGATTGCGCAAGATTAAGATCCACTTAATTTTTTTATTGTAATTCCAAACCCTTTCAGGAACGCGATACCAATACATGTAAATGGGTGTGACTTCTCCGTACAGCGGCAGACTTGCTATACCATAACTATTAAAATTGGAATGATAAATTGTGTAATCAACTTGCGATTGGGAAAAATTTTTATCGCAGTCAAAAAAATGAACTTCTTTATCCTTTGCCATTTTAAGTTGCGGATGCTGACGCATGTAATTATCTAATGCGCTTGTCCCACCCTTCTGAGTACCAGCGACTAGAAAGCTAACTTTCATTTATTTATTTCATTTAAGGTCGAATATTTATAGAAGCAAAGTAAGTAGTCGTCAATAAATTAACTTTACATTTTGATCATTATCGGTGCTGAAAATAAGACTGTTTGATTCACCACCAATGTAAATTTTATTCTCTAAACTCTACTAAGGGTTTGCGAAAAATAACTTGAACAATTGGCCTCAAGAGTGTACCCCAGCGTTGCATAAATTTTGAGTTTTTTACTTCTTTTTGATCACGCGGCTTTTTGCAACACATCCAGGAAGTGCAGCAAGTCTTTTCGTACGGTCTCATTGGCACTCAGCGTGAGGGTGAGCTGACCTTGGGGTCTGGTGAGACGACCGGCTCTTTGGATGAGCCGGTGCCGTAGCGTATCCAGTTTTTCAAAGGCCCAGGCGGCCGGTCGTTTCGGAAGCGCCCGTTCGGCTACCGGAGATGCCAGCATCTGCAACTCGCGGGACAGGTTATGGGCCATCATCGCACACAGGGTAAAGAGTTGATTTCCGATCAACCGTTTGGTGGGAATCACATCCAGAGCGGCTTCATTTTTTGCATCCCCGAAGATGGCTTCCTGTGAGCCCCGGCCATGATGGAAACGCACCACGCTTTTGGTAGATTCCCGTTTGTTGGTCACAATGACCCGGTAATCGAAATTGAAATCCCGAGGCTCAAACAGATCCAATTGGATGTGACCCTTGCGTTGGCGTTTGGTTTTCTGGCGGGTGAAGATGAACCGAAAGCCGCCTTCTTCCCAGCATTTGGGCTTCCATTGGGTTTCAAAATACGACCATTGGCCATCCATCTTCTTCCAGCGCCGGCGGCTTTCGACCATGGCCTTGAGAGCGGCAAAGCGTTCAAAGGGCACCGAGGCGCTAAATTAAACTCCCTGGCGATTATAACCGCTCAAGATCTCCTCGTTGAAGAAGGCCGAGTCCAGCCGGGATTCAAAGATCGTGTTTTTCAACACCGCCCGGGCTTCGGTAAAACAGGCCCGCATGAACTCGGCGGCCCCATTGGAATCATGTACATTGCCCGGCCGATGCAATCGGTCGAAAAATTGCCCGCTTTGTGCCACCGTGCAAAACAAATCGTAATAACTGCGGGCGCCCTTCTTGTTTTTATTGAAACCCACCGCCGTGCCCTCGGCGTGGCCTCGGGTGGATTGAACCGAACCATCAAAGTCAAACGTCAATCGTGAAAACTGTTCGCGTTGAAGTCCTTCCAGCAACATATTGCGCGACAGCCGCCGCACCTGCTCAACCCCATCGGCATCGATCTGCATTAGGGCGCGGCTGATGGTGGCCACATCCGGGAGTTTGCGCAAGCCCATCAGCCGCAACACAATGGGGTCGTCACGGTAATAATCGAGCTCGCGCAACCGGCGAAATCCTAAAAGCAAATGCACGATCAACAGCAGAATGACCAAATGCCGGCCAAAGATCGGCGAAAGTTTCAAATGGGCAAAACAGGTTTGCAGCCGCTGCTTCAGCTGGATGCGTTGGAAGAGCTGTTGAAAGACCAGCAGTCCCGAAAAAGAGGTCAGCTCTTGGTCATCGAAACGAAGTACAGGAATCTTGTGGAATTTTGCCAAAATGTGTGCTTTACTGGACTTCACTTGCGTTGGCCTCCTGGATGTGGTCGATTATTTTGTAAGATAATCGCTTTAAACCATATTCCACGGGCTTCCGCAAGTTTTTTTTACTTCTTTATTTACTATTTTTCCACTATTTTTTGCAACTATAGGGTGTATGCTACCAGCATGGACACTCTGAAAACGATTAAAGAAAAGTATGAGTTGCTCAGTGGCATCTTGGATGAACGTGGTCGGCACTCCTCCGGGCGCATAATCCCATCCTGCGTGCGGTGCCTTGGCAGCGTCTGCCCCAGTCTCTCTCATGGCTGAACGGCATCGGTTTGGATCTTAAATTCAAATTAAGCCCGCGCCCCACGCCTTATCTTATATTGTATTGACGTGACGCTTAACGCAGTTCGAAAATCGCTGTTTTATGATATTTATCTGACAACGATCAAATAAACCTCTATCTTTTGAGATTCATTAGGCATATTGTCTTTTATAATATTGGTTGCTCGATGTATTTGCACTTTCTCGTTCAATAGCCTTGTTTGCATGTGGGAATGGATAATTTGGAATTTTATCTCCCAAAAATTGACATAGCTTTTCCCACCCATCTCCTTTGGGTATATCCAAAACAAGGAAATCTTTTGAACGGTATTTAAAATAATTCAGTACCTCATTATTGTGAAATTCAAAACGCTTAATATAAATCTCTTCATTTCCTTCTGGGCATCCAAACCCGTAAATCCATTTCCTCATCGGCGTTTCTTTAATTCCAAAATGTCCTACCTGGCTTTTAATCCATGAATCTGAATCTCTGATCGTTAAAATAAACTTACTATTAGGATATTTTATATCGAGTTCCTTAAATATAATGGGCCACGGATTGTCTTGAAACGCATCGTATTTTCCAACTAGATCATAAGCCATAGAATAAACATTACTAGATATATTTTTATCTTTTACACCATTTGGTCCAGTTACCCGATAGCCAAGTATTCTCAAAGCAGAGGCCATACTTTTTGTCCCAGTTTTGTGAAAGCCAATACAAAAAATTTTTTTTGTCATTACAAACCACCTTGTTACTTTTAACAAATCAAAATATATTTTCTAAACATTTCTCATTTATAAGGAACTTAATAGTCATTACTACCGGCAGAGCAGGTGGCTTGAATTTGTGAACCGCTCAAAGCGGTGATTCAAAAGATTATGGGATCACCTACCGGTGTTCATTCACCATTGAAAATCTGGAGCTGATCGAGACGCGCGTCTTCTCTCTCCAGCTTTCGAATGTACTCGCGCACACTGTCCTCATTTACTAAGCAATAACAAACGATTATTCTACTTTGAACGAAACGATTGCGCTATTTCAGAGATACCAAGAATCTCTCTTTTATTGTAATAATTTAAATAGGATCCATTGGAATTTAATAATAAATCAACAAGATAATTTACGTTGTCCCAGTTGTATACGCGATTGATATTATTTGATTTCAACGGTTCATTAAGTTGGCTGGCACTTTCAGTAATAGCCAATAGCGCTTTACCACCGGTAGAAACAATATCTTCATACTTTAAAATCTGTTGGTTTGTTAAATTGTGCTTGTATTTGCTGAAATACCAATCTAGCAAAATCAATTGGCGAAGATAAAGATTTTTTTCCTTCTTAAGGGAGTTTGATAGATTCGCATCAAACCCTTCTGCCGCCGGAGCATGGCCCAATGATTGTGAAAAAGTTACTGAATTCCAGGATAATAGAACTGAAAGTGGGTTACGGATTATCGCAAAACAAGGAAAATGATATTTAACTATTTCCATTATTGCAGTAAACATACTGGGATGCTTAATTACTAATTTAAAGTCTATGCCAAGTGGTTTAGTTACAACAATTTTCCTTCCATTAATTATTTTCTTTCGTTTTCCAGTTTGCTCATCTATTGACCCAACCGGATTATCTGGTACCACCCCTGAAGCCGATTTGCTAATTGCAGTCCCATTATTTAGAACCGTAGCACGCTGATCATTAAAAAATTTCTTTATTTCAGCGACGATCTCATCTGATGATATCCCAAAGTAGTTTGGGGGATGCATAGGTTCGTGTAGTGCAACAACTTCTGGCAGTTTGTTGAGCAAATGGCAAGTAAGAGTGGTACCAGACCGTGGTACTCCTGTTAAAATAATATCACTCGTTGTATTCATTGAATCTACCATATATTTGCAATGCTTTGCATAATATTTAAAAAGTAATTTTTTTCTTTAATTAAACTGTGGCCTAAAACAGTCTCTCGCGCAGCTTTAAACAATTGATTTCGTTTTATTGTATTTATTGAAATCGCATGGACTGTAGCTTGAAGAATGCTTAATAGTGTGTAATCTGGAACGAAACAATTTTTTTCATTAATACAGAATGATCGGTTGCCTCTGCAATCTGGGCATACCACTAAATTATATAACGCCATAGCCTCTATAGCTGGGAGATAAAATCCTTCTGTTTTGTTTGGTAGCAATACAGCAATTTTCGATCGATTTAGATTGTCAAGAAATACTCTCCGAGGTAAACGAGTAAACAGAACTTCAACGGAAAAATTTAATTCTTTTAATTGCTCTTCTAGTTTTCCTGCGAGCATAAAGTTTTTCAACCCAGCAATTAGCACCTGAATCGGTCGTATGCCCCAATCACTCGGTGAAGGGAGTTCATCTATATCTATCCCGTTAGGGATAGTGAATATTGGGCCGTTTACTCTATTGGTTTCGCGAAGGGATTGGGAAACCGCTTCGCTAACACAAATACGAATAGCTTTTTCTGATAAAAAGCGATATCGGGGATCATTTGGATCAGCATGCCGGACATGTTGAATTAAATTTACAATTGGTATTTTAGATGAAAAGCCTTGACACTCTTTAAATTTTATCCAATCGAGACCTGCAAGGAACAAAACATCTGCCTCCTGAGGGTTCCAGAATTTTACTATATTTTCTTGCTTATAAAACCATGGATTTTCAGGATTGAAAACACTATCTTCTGAAAAATAAATGGCCGGTTGAAATTCCGTTGAATTCAGTAGATGTCTATAGTAATCCCATACCTTAAGATGGCCACCAGTAAAATCCTTAAAGTCCCGATAGAATAGAACTATTTTTTTCGACATACTAATACTATTGAAGCTCTTAGCAAATGAACTATTATCGGATGAATACCCCACACCTCACTAAGCAAGATAAGATCAACTAATGCTCAGGACTGAAAACTATACACCTTTTAAATTGTAGTTTAATTATTCTTTTATATTCACCCATTTTACACCTAAATCCACAGTGCCTACAGATAATTCTTTTCCTGTTCGCATAACTTCAAACGAAAGAATAGCAGTTTGCTTTTCGACAAGAAAAGTTATTTCCTTTGTCCGCCTATCTTCCAATCGAAAAGTAATAAAGTAGGTTCCAAATAAAAAAATTACCTTAAATTTAAAACCTAAACGTATCCGTCGTTTAGTAACCTCGTTATGCCGCGGCAGCATAGTCGCTGCTCCGCCAATATTCAAGCCTTTAACATTTTTAATAATCATTAATAATAATGGCTTTTGTACGGAGCTATCATATTCAATTTCTACATAGCCAGATAGATAGTCACCAAAGAAAATGGTATTGGTATGGCTGCCTCCCTCAAACATTGCCGATACTATTCGCCCTTGATCAGTTCCGAAGGAAGCAGTGCTTTCTTCAAAAAAAGCCAGTTTTTTTCTAACCGCTAAATCTGATGAAAGGTTTCGATTTCGCTCGTCACGTATATCCATTAAATACCGTTCTACTATTTCTTCAGGCGAGCCGGTAGCTTCCTGATGTCCGTGTTTCAAGTAAACAGCCCTTTCGCAGAAAGTCTTGACTGTTTCCATGCTGTGTGAAACGAACAACAGAGTGGTTCCAGATTTCGTGAGTTTTTCAAGACGCTGGAAGCATTTAAATTGAAAAGCAGTGTCACCCACCGAAAGAGCCTCATCGATGATCAGTATATCCGGCTTTACATTTACAGAGACCGCGAAGGCAAGCCTCACGAGCATGCCGCTGGAATAAGTCTTAACCGGCTGGTCAATAAAGTCGCCAATGTCTGCAAACGAAAGAATGGCATTGAAAAGCCGATTCATTTCTTCTATAGGAATACCCAGAACTGCACCATTTAAATAAACATTCTCGCGGCCTGAAAACTCAGGATTGAAACCGCTGCCCAATTCTAAAAGCGCAGCTACCCGACCGCTTAGATTAACAGTCCCGGTGGTACACTGCAGAGTACCGGCAATGATTTGTAATAATGTAGACTTTCCAGACCCGTTACGTCCAATTATTCCTAAGGTTTCTCCTCTTTTTACCTTGAAAGAAATGTCTTTAAGAGCCCAGAATTCTCGATAATAGGCTTTTGCTTTTCCGCCAGTAATTGCTTTCAAACGAAAAAGCAGCGATTGCTTCAGTCTGTCTTGGGGACGGTCATAGATCTGGTAGCATTTACAAAGGTTTTGGACGCTTATGACGATTTCATCAGAGGACATCGGCAAAGCCTCTCCGGGTTCGCTGGAACCACCACAGCCCCATCCAAGCGACAATGATACTTGCCGATAGGGCGATCCCCCATCCTTGCCAGTTCGGGGTTCTGCCGAAAATCAGCACGCTGCGGGCCTGCTCGATGATGAAGGCAAGCGGGTTCAATATCAGCCAAGGTTGCAATGCTGGCGGTAGCGCGGAAATCGGAAAGAAGACGGGTGAAAGGAACATCAGTATGGTGGTGAAGATTCCGGTTATTTGACTGATGTCTCTCAAGTAAACGCCGAGTGCGGCCAGAAACCACGCCAGGCCCATTGATATAAATACTAAAGGCAGCACAACCACCGGGAAGAAAAGTGCCGTCCATGGAATTTGCTGTTTGAAGGCAATTTGTGCCAGCAGCAAGACCGATACGTTGATAATGCTGTGAAACAATGCCGCCCCCATAGCAATCCACGGCATGATCTCCAACGGGAAGACGACTTTTTTCACAAAGTTGACATTTGAAATGATCAAACCAGGCGCCCGGTTGATGCAGTCGGCAAAGAGGCCGTGCACGATCATCCCAGCGAAAAGCGCTATGGCGAAGCCTGCCTTGCTCTCATCCACATCAGCTCCCCCCCAGCGCGCCTTAAAAACCACCGAAAAAACGAAGGTGTAGACGACCAGCATCAATATGGGATGGAAAAAAGACCATGCCAGGCCCATTATCGATCCGCGGTACCGGCCCACCACTTCGCGCCGCGTCATTTGCCGGATCAGGCTGCGGTTACGCCAACAGCTCGCAAAGACTTCGATTAATGAAGCCGAAAAATGTTGCTGTGGGTTCATAAACTTCTATCGACATCGGTTATGGAGAAGTTGTTGTCGGCATCCTAATAATAGAAGCGCCATCAATGACTCAATTCGACATTTAACATGTCGGCAACCCGTGCCACATTCAACCAGCCCGAACGCAGCCATTGCTCGAAAGCTTCTGTTTCGTCCTCTGTATTTTTCAGAGCTTCGTAGAATTGATACACCGTATAAGATGTCTTATGAAACTCTGACCTGGTTTCCAGAAGATCCGAAAGCAACAAGGCAGAAAACGCAACAGCGCTCTTGACATCCGGTGCCGCAGCGGAAAGCTCAAACCAATTTCGCAGGTTGGGGTTTTTCGCTTCTTTGACCAGAAACTTAACCAACGACGCCTCCCAGTCGCGATGGCACTTAAAATGAGATTTTTCGAAGGGATTCGATTCCAATTCGGTTATCCCCGCCATTCTACCGTAAAAAAGCCTACACGGATCTGATGAGATCCGCAGCCTCTTTCAGGTTCATCTGCAGAAAGGTGACGTTGCCGACGTAGTAGCCAATGGCTTCGGATGCTCTCTGTTCCAGTTCCGGCACGCCGATCAATTTACACCGCGCCAGCTCGGCAATATCTTCCCGGTCGTTTCTTTCCAATCGAGAAACCTTGCTGAGGGCCAAGTCGACGGGCGAGAGAATATAGAGATCGATCTTTGAATCTATGGATCTTCTCCAGGTTAGTTGAACCGAAAGGGGGCAATATGGTGTGATATCAAGCAGAATGGACATCCGGTATCTCCGAGGGTATAGGTTGATCGGCTAAGAAAAACCATATCCCAGAAGGAGGCCTGCGATGTCCGGTATTTCTATAACACCTTATTTCCCCTTTCGTCGAATCAAAATGGTCAAGCAGGCGGTGAATGATACCGCCACCAGCGCCCTTATTGATATTGTTCCCGACCGGCGCTTTAAGCCGATCTGTCATCTATGCGGCAACGGCTCAACGTCGGTTCACAGTTGGACCCAGCGCGAGGTACGAGATTTGAACCTCGCCAGCACCCAGGTTTGGTTGCGCTGCGAGTACCGCAAACTGCTTTGCGCCCACTGCCAGCGCATCAGCATCGAGGATCTGGAACTGTTTCACCCCTATCTGCGGGTGACCCGACGGATGGCCGCTGCGATCCATCAGTTGTGCAAGGTGATGACAGTCACCGATGTCGCCCGGCATTTTCAGCTGGACTGGAAAACAGTCAAAGACATCGACAAGCAGTATCTGGAAGCCCACTATGGTCAGCCGGATCTTAGCAAGCTTCGTATTCTGGCGGTCGATGAGATCTCCATCCGCAAGGGTCAAAGCTACCTGACCGTGGTGCTGGACTACGAGACCGGCCGGGTCGTTTACGTCGGCCGACACCGAAGGGCCAGCACCCTGAAACGATTCTTTAACCAACTGACCAACAAACAGCGAAAATCAATTGAAGCCGTCGTTATGGACATGTGGGTTCCGTACATCAATGCCGTTAAAAAAAACTCCCAAAGGCCCACATCGTCTTTGACCAGTTTCATGTGGTGGCCGGCTTTGGCCGTGTCATCGACAAAATTCGTATCAGCGAGTACCGCAAAGCAGCCAAGGTCAATAAAGACGTTTTTAAAGGGGCCAAGTACCTGCTGCTGAAGAACCGACGCAATGTGCGCCGGCCGAAACACCGGCTCCAACTCAAAAAGCTCTTGGCTCTCAACGAGGTGATCAACACGGTGATGATCTTAAAAGACCAGCTCAAACACATCTGGTCCTACCGTTGCCGAACTTGGGCCGGTAAGGCTCTGGATGAGTGGCTGGCTCTGGCACGCTCGTTGAACCATCGCGCCCTGAACAAGTTTGCCAAAATGCTGGATCGGCATCGCTACGGTATCCTAAACCACTGCGATTACCCCATCCACACCGGCAAACTGGAAGGGGTGAACAACAAGATCAAAGTCATCAAACGAAAAGCATACGGCTTTCACGATTTGCGGTACTTTACCCTGAAAATCTATCAGGCTTTCTACAACTAACCTGGAGAAGAACCGAATCTATAAACTCTGGCCCCTTTACCCGCAGGGCGTCTTTTTCAAAGTCGGGATGGGTTAATGAAAAGTTGATGTTATAGTTTACGTCGAAGTAAACTATCCTGGGTTTAGCGTCCACACCCCTGTAAGCCACAACGAGATCTTCAGTCTTAGGCAGCAACACCCGATGCGAGAACGATGCGTCGACATCCACCGTGGAACGGTAACCGGTGTAAAAATGGACCGCCATTCCGCCTGCCAGATACATTCGAATGGGTTCCTGCAGGGTGGGCAGATGGACGCTGATGCGACGGATTATTTCCCCAACCGCTCGCCGGAGCCTGGGGTCAGCTCGGTTGGCTTCAAATAGAAGGCTCTTTTGCATTAAAAGATGTTGTCCGCATCTCTCAGCAGCGGCGCGCTGATGTCTTTGGCCGAAATGATGATGAGGTAAGAACGTCGAAATTCATCAACGGATCCTGATGTAATCGACAATTTTCTTTTCAAAAAGCTTGAAATCTTCCAGGTTGTTCTGAACGATTTCAAATATTTTTTCCGGGTTTATTTCCAAATACAGATGGACCAGCCGGTTTCGGAACCTGGCCATCGTGACCAACCTGTCCGAGAGATCTTGGTCGATGACGCCGATATCCTTCAAGCTTACAAAAATATCCGCATAGGTCTGAGGGGGATTCAACGGTTTTTGAAACTGTTGGAGTGAAATGATGCGATTCCCTATGTTCAGGCAGCTTTCAATGGCAAGCTGAAGAAAACGTTCGGCCGCCCCTTGAAGAACAACATCCTGGATGAATATTTCGCGATTCAATTTGCGCATTTCCAGCAATTGCAGGTAATACTTGTTCAAGTGCTGTAAATGCTCTTTGATGCGATCATCCATCATAACCGATTCCCTCAAGGAACGCCCGGTCGAAATCCTCCTTGAAAAACTTGAAATACTAGATGGGATTTAACCGTTCTTTCCATGAAATCGGTAAGTTCAGCCCGATCAACGCAGTAGAGCAACTTGCCGGAAAAGATGATATTGTAGGAAAATCCTGCTGATAAATCGTTGAGCAGGACAAGGTCGATCTCATCCGTTTTGAAAACCTGATTGAACAAACCGAACAGTTGCAGGTGCTTTTCAAACCTCGTCTTTGAATCAAGGTTCTTCGATATGAGGACGGCAAAGTCAAGATCGCTAAGTGGTTTTAGATCGCCCGCCGCGAGGCTGCCAAACGAAAAAACTGCGACAACATCCGAGTCTTTTGAAATCTCGTCGATAAGAATCTGTATGCGATCCGTGACACCTGGCGGAAGCTTGCGGCCTTCTCTTATCACCTCACCGGCACCTCTCACTTGCATTCAAACATGAATTCCACCCAATCCAGTCTAAACCCGGTTCTTCTTTTTCAACACTTCAACCGGGCTTTCGCCCTGGCGGCCGTAGCTGTCTTCAAGGCGCACGATGTCGTCTTCGCCCAGATAGGCGCCGGTCTGGACCTCGATGATCTCGAGCGGAATGCGGCCCGGGTTCTCCATCCGGTGCACGGCACCCAGCGGGATGTAGGTGGACTGGTCTTCCGCGAGCAGGCGGACCTCGCCGTTCACCGTGATCTTGGCAGTCCCCCGCACCACCACCCAGTGCTCGGCGCGGTGGTGGTGGAATTGGAGCGAAAGCACCTTACCCGGGCCGACCACGATGCGCTTCACCTGGAAGCGGTCTCCGAACGCCAGGCTCTCGTAGGAGCCCCAGGGCCGGTAAACCTTGACGTGCGTGTCGGCCTCGCTGCGGCCCTCCGCGGCGATTTTTTCCAGAACTTTTTTGACCTCCTGCGTGCGCGACCAATCGGCCACGAGCACCGCATCCGCAGTCTCCACGACCACGAGGTCTTTTACCCCCAAGGTCGCCAGCAGTCTGTGGGTCGAGTGCAGATAGCAATTGTCGGAGTCCAGGGTGACGACGTCTCCCAGCCGGGCGTTGCCCCTGGAGTCGCGGGGGGAAACCTCGTAGAAGGCTTTCCAGGATCCCAGGTCGTTCCATTCGGCGGTCAGCGGCACGACGCAAGCCGCCCGGGTCTGCTCCATCAGGGCGTAGTCGATGGAGTCCGATGGGGATGCGGCGAAATCTTCTATGCCGATGCGCACAAAGTCCAAATCCCGGGAGCGGCCGGACCATGCCTTTTGGCAGGCGTCATGGATGGCCGGAGCGTACCGGGTGAGTTCGCTCAAGAAAGTGGAGGCCCGGAACAAGAACATGCCGCTGTTCCATGTGTAGCCGCCGTCGGCAAAAAGCTTTTCGGCTTCCTCCCGGCCGGGCTTTTCAACGAACCGATCGACCTGGAAGACCCCCGGACCCGACTCGGCACCCTGCCGGATATAGCCATAGCCGGTTTCCGGCCGAGACGGAGTGACCCCGAAGGTCACGAGCGATCCGTTTCCGGCGGCGCCGACTGCCAACGCAACGGCTGCGTTCAAAGCCTCGTCGGGGTTGAGGAGGTGATCCGAAGGCAGCACCAGCAGAAGCGGGTCCTCGCTCCCCTGCCGGGCGGCCATTGCCGCGAGCGCAATCGCCGGCGCCGTGTTGCGGGCCATCGGTTCGAGAAGAATGTCGGCCGCAACCCCCATCTCCTGGAGAATGCCGGCCGCAAAAAAGCGGTGGTTCTCGTTGCAGACCACAATTGGCTTCCCTATCCCGGGCAGGCCCGCCGCGCGCTTGACTGTACGGCCGAAGAGCGTCCCGGCATCCAGCTCGATGAACTGCTTGGGGTGAAACGTGCGCGAAAGCGGCCACAGCCGTGTCCCGCTCCCTCCGCATAAAATAACCGGGCGAATGGGAAGATTCATAAATTTAATAGGCTCCTCGCAATGTTGAAAGGCAGACCCTGGCACAGCTCATTTTTAACTTTGGCCGATAACTACATTTTCGAAGTATGAATTTGCTGTAGGTGCCCAGCTGGTCAAATCTGCCAGAAGGATTTGTGCTGGCCACCACCCTCACCCCAGTCTCGGTCAACGATACCACCCTTCTGCTCTACGGCACGGCTTACAGTCGCCATATCCCCTGCTATCCTAATTCTGAAAGACCTTGTACGGAGCGTATGATATCCGCCGTCTCTTTCAGATTCATGATGAAAGGTACCCTTTCATTCAAAATTGTTGTCGGCATTCTTTAGAAACGGCGCATTGCCATCTTTGGCCGAGAGCATGGGTTCGGTCACCGGCCATTGAATTTTCACGTCAGGGTCATTCCAACGAAACCCCCGGTCGTGCTGCGGGGAATAGTAGCCGGTCGTCTTGTAGAAGACCTCGCAGTCCTCCGTCAGCGCACAGTAAGCATGGGCAAAACCCTCCGGGATGTATAGCATCCGGCAGTTTTGATCGGTCAGTTCCACGCCGACCCATTTGGCGTAGGTGGGCGACCCCTTGCGGATGTCCACGGCCACATCGAAGATTCGGCCGCGCAGGCAGCGCACCAGCTTGCCGATTGCCGCGGGCCGAACCTGATAGTGGAGTCCACGGAGCACCTTGCCGGTGGATCGGGCGTGGTTGTCCTGAACAAAACGCGGAATACCCTGCTTTAAAAAAGGCTCCTCTCGGAAGCTCTCCAGAAAAAAGCCTCTCTGGTCTCTAAAGATTTCATGCGTAACCAAGACCACGTCCGGTATCTCAAGCGGCTCAAAGCGGAATTCCATTCGTTGCTTTGCATCCTTACATAGCTCCGCCCCGTGGGTTACATCTGCAACCCGGGACGAATGAAATGAGAAGCTGAAACAAGTGGCTTCCGATTAAACAGTATTAACCAAAAATTTAGACCATATATGCTAAAATATGTCAAGGCGTATTGTTAAAAAAACCTGAATTAGTACAAAGTGTTAAGTTGCTATCCAGGCCGGAATGATAGGCGAGTGTCCATGCGACTCGCGAGGCGTTGTTCCAGGATGTTTAATTCCGAGGAGTCTTAAGACTGGGCAAGCGTAGGTTTTGCTGAATCAGGACCCGTTCGAACAACTTTGGAGGTCGAAACACCGTGCTGAGTTAAGATTTTCAAGGTTGTTTTTTCAGGTTTTGGTCTGACGGTGCTGGCCTTGGTTCATTTTGGGGCACGCTGCTGATCATCCGGGAAACTCCTTCGAAGACCGCACCCTCACGGATTTCATAAGAAGCCGCCGTGCACTCGCCGTTGAATCGTCCCGACGGCTGTACTTCGAGCTGACGGCGGGCGAGCACCTTGCCGGTAACCGTGCCTAATACGACAACGTTGCGGGCGTCGATCTCGGCCTCGACTACTCCGTCGGCTCCGACGAACAGATCGCCTGTCAGCCGAATGATCCCCTTCACACGCCCGTCGACATGCAAATTCTCATCTCCGCTGATTTCGCCTTCGATAACCACCGGCCGGCCCACCAGCGAAGTCGATCCGGAGGATGTGTCCTTGGCCATAAGCGCGAAATCCTTTTCTCGTCTTTTATTTTTTTTCTTTTAGCGCCGTTTCTTTGCTCGCCGGCTTGCCTTCCGACGGTTTCATCATTTCGATTTCCCCGTTGAACGTGGCTCCGTCATTCATCGACAACCTGGGGGTGAGCAGCCGGCCGCTCACCACGGCACTTTTTTCAAGATGAATTTTTTCCAGCGCCTTTAGATTGCCGCTTAAGCCACCGCTCACGGTAACACTGGCTGCCTTTACTTCGCCGTTGACCAGTGCGGAGGGCGCGATGACAAGCTCACCGTTCAAGTCGAATTCGCCCTCAATCTTGCCCATTACGACCAGGTTGCCGGCGCCGGAAACCTTGCCTTTTACCGAAAGCTTGGCGCCAAAAAATGAGGTAGCGGGGTCGCCGCGCTCCACCGCTACCGGAACGGCGCTCGGTTTGTCTTTAACGAATATTCCCATGCATGACTTCCTAACAGTTGCCCCAGATCGCTTAGATCTATAATCCATATCACACAACCGAACAAGAAGCCAATAGTCATCTCACATTCCGACCTGACAACCCCTATGGGCATATGCTATAGATTCCTATCAAGTGATATTTGTCTAGCGCCATGAAGAATTGGGTGACCATCATGAAAAAAGGCCTTCAGGTCTTCCTGCTCTTTTTGCTTTTTTCCGGCTGCTTACTGATGACCGGTATGGCGGATTCTCCTGAATCAGCCACGGCGCGCGATCGTATGGTTCGCGAGCAGATCGAAGCCCGTGGCATTTCTCGCCCCCAGGTGCTCGATGCGATGAGGTCCGTTCCCCGACATATGTTCGTTCCCGGCGATCTTGCGGATTCAGCCTACAATGATCACCCGCTTCCCATCGGCGAAGGCCAGACCATTTCACAACCGTATATCGTCGCCCTCATGACCGAAGTTCTCCAGTTAAAGCCATCAGAGCGCGTGCTTGAGATCGGGACGGGTTCGGGCTACCAAGCGGCCATTCTGTCCGGTTTGGCTGCGCAGGTGTATACGATAGAAATTAAACAAAAACTTTATGTAAATGCATTTAACCTACTAAATAAGCTTAATTATAAAAATATTTTATCACGCCATGGCGACGGCTATTTCGGTTGGCCGGAAGCCGCGCCGTTCGACGCCATCATGATCACCGCCGCCGTGGATCACATCCCGCCGCCGCTCGTGAAGCAGCTCGCGGACGGCAGCCGGCTGGTGCTCCCTCTGGGAAGCCCCTTTGGGTATCAAAATCTTGTATTGGTGACCAAGCGCGGTGAAGATGTATCGGTAAAGCAGATTATCGGTGTGCTCTTCGTCCCCATGACGGGCCATGCCATGGAGAAAGGTCGCCCCTGAACATATGGTGCACCTATCCGTTTTCGGGGTTTCGTTTTCAGCCTTGGCCTTCGAAGTGCTTCTGGCACGCTTGTTCGCGATCAGCCAGTGGCATCACCTGTCTTTCATGGTGATCAGCGTCGCCCTTTTCGGCTTCGCCGCCAGCGGATCGGTTTTAAGCATGTTGGATCTGTCTCGCTGGAGCCAAGCCGTTCGCGGGACCCATCCGGTGCGGGTTGCTGCACTAAGCCTTCTGTGCTCCGCATCGATCATCATGGCCTTCCTGGGGCTGGTTCGCCTGCCCTTGGACTACTTCCGGCTGGTGATGGAGCCTGTTCAGTTGATGTATCTGCTTGCGGTCTACCTGCTTTTGATTCTGCCTTTTTTCTTTGCCGGCGGGGTCATTGCAATGGCGTATCTAGCCTATCCGCAGCATCCGGGACCGGTGTACTTCGCGTCCATGACAGGTTCGGCCTTGGGCGCCATAGCACCTGTGGCTCTGCTGGCGTCCATTGGAGAGCTTGCCCTAGTGGCGCTGTCGGCGTTGGCCCCCTCGATAGTGCTATTGGGTGGAATCCCCGCCCTTCTTCCGCGAAAAACCGCTGCGAAACGCAGGGGCATCTGCACGATAGCTGTTGTTTTAGGATGGGTGTTGACTTGCACCGCCAGCATCTGGCTGCTGACCCCGGCGGCCAAAGACCGGCTCCAAATAAGGTCTTCGGAATATAAGTCGCTCTCGCAGGTGCTGCAGTTTCCCGATACCCAGGTGGTCGAGTCGATTTCGGGCATCCGGGGCCGGATCGAAAGAGTGCGAAGCCCGCACCTGCGCTTTGCGCCCGGCCTCAGCCTGAAATACACCGATCCCCTGCCGCCGGCCGAGGCCTTGTTCATCGATGGAGACCAGCCGTTGTATCTTTACGACCTGCGCTCCGGTCAAGGAATTGATTTTGCGCGCTTCACGCTCTCCTTCACCGGATATGAAATCGTCGGCACTCGCGACCGGGTCCTGCTGATCATGGGTGCGGGAGGCCTGGCGGTTGCATGCGCCCGGGCCTCGGAAGCGCAAAATGTTCGCATCGTCCAGCAGGACCCGCATCGGGCCGAGATGATCCGACGCCACTATGGCCTGGAGGTGATCCGCGCAACCCCGCGCGCCCTGCTCGCCCGAACCGACGATACGTTCGATGTGATCCACATCGAAAGCTGGGGCTCCTCTCTGCCAGGCGCCGACGCCCTTAACCAAGACCACCTGCTGACGGTGGACTGCCTGACGGAATGCCTGCACCGTCTCACGCCGCAAGGGGCCCTTGTCATCTCACGCAAGCTTCTGCTGCCGCCGTCCGGAACGCTGCGGCTGTGGTCAACGGCCCGAGAAGCCCTCGCCCATTGCGGCGAGGCAGAACCGGAGCGTTGCATTGCGATGCTGCGCAACTGGGACACGTTCACGCTGGTGGTGACCCGGCGCCCGATTCAAAATCCGCACCGGGTTCTGGAATTTGCACGCCGGTTGAACTTCGATGTCGTCTACCTTAATGGCGCCGCGGAATCCGACGCCAATCGGTATAACGTGTTCGCTGAACCCTATCATTTCCGTGAACTCCGGAGGCTGGAAAACGCCGCCCGCGAGGGCGGATCCGAGGACTTCTTCTCCGGTTATCTTCTCGATGTCCGACCCCGGACCGATCTGCAGCCTTTCCCGGGGCGTTTTCTGAAATGGGATCGGATCGACGATCTTTACCGGTCGCTCGGCCGGCGGCTGCACGCCCTCTTCCTGGCCGGGGAGGTCATCGTGGCCGTCGTTTTTATAGAGGCCCTGGCGCTGGCCGGCGTTCTCCTGATGATCCCGGCTGCCGTGGCTTCAAAAAAGGCCGGCGCCGACACTCGATCCCATGTCGTTTATTTTTTGGGTATCGGCGCCGGCTTCATATTCGCCGAACTGCTGTTCATTCATGCCGGAACTTTTTTCTTCGGAGACCCGGTCGTCAGCCTGGCCGTTGTGCTCACCGCCCTTCTCGTGTCATCGGCTGCGGGCGGCCTGTGGGCGCAGCGCCTTGGACAGCAGTGGATAAGGCCGGCGCTGCTTGTCGCCGCGGCCGCCCTGCTGCTGGCCGCCGTCACGCAATGGATCTTCTCGCGCCGACTGCTTGCGCTGACGGAGTTCTGGCGGTACGCGGCGTTGTCGGCCAGCTTGGTGATTCCCGGGTTTGCCCTGGGTGTGCCCTTCCCGCTCGGCATGCGCTTTCTGCTGCGCCGCCCGGTTGACCGAACCTTTGCCTGGACCGCCAACGGGTGCGCCTCGGTTCTGGCATCGATCGCCGCTGCCCAGATCGCCATCGGTGCGGGTCTACAATGGATCCTCTGCGCCGCTTTGGCCTCCTATGGCTTGGCTTTATGGGGGAGCCGCAGAATCGCGGGGAAGCCTCCTGATCCGTGCCGCTGAACTCCTTCTCGATTAGAAACGGGCTTTTTGACGAAGATCCACACCCGGACAGGGCCGAGTCAAATTGTCTTGATTTTTGAAATGGTTTCTCGAATGGACATCCAGGTGGAATGTTACAGCGGACACCGCGGCGAGGAAACCCCGCGAGTGGTGTGGCTCGGGAATCACCGGGTTGCAGTTGAAGAGATCATCGACCGGTGGCTCGCGCCGGATCATCGTTATTTCAAGTTCCGGGGGGACGACCTGTGCATTTACATCATCCGACACGACGTCGTGACGTTTCAGTGGCAGATTACCCTGTATCAGGACCGTGGCATGGAAAACGCCCCCGATAGGGGCCCTCTCCCCGGAAATGCGTAAACACCATGCTGGACCGCCGCTATCACCCTCCGCTACCGTTCCGCAAAGGCCGTATTCAGAAAACAGCAGCTTTTTCCAGACCGCTACGATTTCAGCGCGTTTATTCATCGGTGCGGAGGTCACAACGGCTTTCTTGAAAATCTGGCGTTGCGCAGCCGCCAGGAAAACGACCTGCCGGACATGTTCGACCGCATGACGAACAAGGCTCTTTCAACCGCGTCATGAATTCGGTCCTTTGCCTTGATTTTTAAGCCCTCAGTGTCTAAATTGGACTCTACTAAACTCGCATCGGGGGAACTTATCTCATGAGCGAAGACCGAAGCACGGAAATCCTTAAAAATGCCATACTGCTCGAAAAGCGCGGCCATGCCTTTTACTCGAAAGTCGCCCAGCAGGCCGGCGGCGAGGCCGTCAGGAAATTCTTCCAGCTGATGGCGGAAGAAGAAGTGAATCATGTCAGAATTCTGTCCGACCAGTTCAAATCCTACCGCTCCAGCAAGAAGTTCAAACCCGGCGACTACGCCGAACACGGTGAGTTCAAGACCGCAACCGACATCCTGACGAAGGATTTGAAGCGCCAGATAGCGGCTGCTGATTATGAGGCGGCTGCTATCGCCGCTGCCATGTCAATGGAAAAAAATGCCATTCAAATCTATTCGAGCCGGGCGGCGGAGACCCAGGACCCCGACGAAAAGGCCCTCTATGACTGGCTGGCCAAGTGGGAGACCAAGCATCTGAACTTTCTTGCCCGGATCGACAAGGAACTCACCGAAGACATCTGGCACGACAACCATTTTTGGCCCTTTTGAACGAAGTTCACCTGGAGGATGGGATCTCTCCACAGGTGATTCGGTGCCTCGTGGCATGAAACGGCTCAGGATGGTGGCGGCGGGTCCTAAAGAAAACGGGCCTTGCAGACAGGGTATATCCCGTTGCAAAGCCCGCAGATGATCAGATGGAAACCGGGGAGGATCGCAATCAGCTTCCGGAACGACCGTCATCGCAGGCATCGTCGCTCCCGTCCAAGCGGGAGTGTTCGGCCGTCGTGCTCATCTCGCACACCGGAAGCTTCTCGGCGCCGCGCATCGGTTTGCCGCAACACTCCGGCACCTCGCCGCCGGCGTTCACTTCCATCTTTTTTCCGCAATTTTCGCATTCGTATTTATTCTTCTGGGACATGAGATCCTCCTCGATAACGTGAAGTCGCGTTTCGATCTGCACCATAGATAATCCATGCAGGCGTGTCAAGCGCCTCCGATTCACGCGGGCATATCAACGGTGCGGGCGCCGTTCAGGCGCCGATGAGCCCGATGACGCATCCCAGGGTGCACGACGAAAGGGTACCGGACACCAGCGAGCGCAGTCCGAGGTCGACGATTTCCGGGCGGCGTTCCGGAGCCATGGTGCCCATGCCGCCGACCATGATCCCCAAACTCCCGGGGTTTGCGAATCCGCACATGCCGTAGGTCATGATCAGCAGGCTGCGGGGGCTGAGGGTGCCGGCCGGCAACCGCCCCATGTCGATATAGGCGATTAGTTCGTTGAAAACCGTTTTGGTGCCCATCAGGGCGCCGGCCACGGCCGCCTCGCCCCATGGAACTCCCATGAGCCAGCAGACAGGCGCCATGATAATCCCCATCACGCCCTGCAAGGTAACCGGCTTTTCGAAAACCTCGGGTAAAAAACCAAGCGCCAGGTTGGCCAAGGTCACCAGGGCTACCAGAACGACAAGCATGGCGATGATGTTCAGCAGAAGTTCCACTCCCTGCAACGTGCCCTTGGTGACGGCATCCATCGGGCTCGCGGCGGCCTCCGCAGCCGTCATTTCACCCCCCGTCGGCGCGCCGGTTTCCGGAATCATGATCTTGGCGATAGTGATGGATGCCGGCAGACTGATGATCGATGCGATCAGGATGTGGCCCAACGCACCCGGCACGGCAGCGCCGATGAGTGCGGCGTACAAGGCCATCACCGTTCCAGCGATGTTGGCCATCCCACAGGTCATGACCGAAAACAGCTCGCTGCGGGTCATGCGGCCGAGGTAAGGCCTTATAAACAGCGGCGCCTCCACCATGCCCACAAATACGTTCACCGCATTCGACAGCCCTTCCGCGCCACCCACCCCCATGGTTTTCCGCAGCCCCCATGAAAAGGCTTGGACCACAACGGGCAGCACTTTCCAGTAAAACAGGAGCGACGACAACGCACTCATCACCAGCACCATCGGCAAGGCCTGAAATGCCAGGATAAAACTGGCACCCGGGTAATTTTCCATGAAGGGCAGCGGCCCGCCGCCAAGATACCCGAACACGAATGAAGTGCCGGCCAGCGTAGCCTGCTGCAGGGCGAGCACCAGTCGATTTAGGAGGATGAAGCCCTCGCGGGAGATCGGAATCTTGACCAATACCAGCGCCGTCCCAAAAGTCAGCACCATGCCTGCGGCAACAAGCCTGAAATTGATACGGCGGCGGTTTTCGCTCAACAGCCAGGCGATGGCAAGAAAGGTGCACACCCCCAACAGGCTCTGCCAGATCATGCGACCCCCTCATTCCTTCCTCATGGCCACCAGCGATGCCGATAGCCTGGCATAATCCTGGCCGCTATCGCGCTCCTCGTGATAATGCAGGATTCGCAGCGGCAGAAAGCTATGCAGCAGTTCGTTTTCCCTCAAAAAATAATCCCGGCAGTGCTCTGAACGCCCGGCATGCCTCGGCGGTTCGATAAGAGTCTCGAAAATCAGCAGACCACCGGGTCTCAGCCCCTCACGGATCTGGGGAAACAGGCGCCGGTTCAGAAAAAGGATGTTCACGATAAGGTCGTAGCGTTCGGCGGGGATGTCGAAAGTGTCCAGATCCGCGCAGATGGTTCGAACCGCGCAGTGCCGGCCGGCCAGAAGGGCCAGCCCTTCCTCCGAGATGTCCACGGCATCTACCGTAAATCCCTGACTTGCCAGAAAGAGCGCGTTACGGCCGCTGCCGGCGGCGATGTCCAACGCTGCTGTTCCCTGGGACAGTCCGAAGAACTCCTTCACGATGCCGGACGGCTCCGCGGGGTAATCCTTCTGGCGGTATTTTTCATTCCACTTGAGGCGGTCACTGAACATCTTAGGACCTCATCGGGTTGGTAAAACCCAGGCGGCTCGCGACTTTTTCTGCTGCCCCCTCCAGGCGGCAATATCTGCTGTCGGAGCAGACCCGCTTGTAACCTTTTCATTTACAAGGGATCACTAATACCGGTTCGAATCGGATTCGGACCGTTGAGAAGTTAACCGCCTGAACTTTCTCAACCTCCTCCTTTTCTCGCCGGGTGGTCCACAGCCTCGTGGACCGCCCTTTTCATTTTATTGCGATCCAATTCGTTTCCGACCAGCCGCCAGCCGGGCTGCCAACCTGATCGCTTCGACCATCGACTGCGGGTTGGCGCGTCCCTCGCCGGCCTTCCCGAAGGCCGTGCCGTGGTCGACGGACACGCGGATGATCGGCAGCCCCAAGGTGACGTTCACTCCGGCCATCTGACCCCAGGTTCCAGTCTTGTCGTCATATTGGAAGCCCATAAGCTTGGTGGGGATATGTCCCTGGTCGTGGTACATCACGACGACGATGTCGAACATCCCCCCGCGCATCTTCGAAAACACCGTGTCGGCCGGCATCGGTCCCTCGGCCGTGATCCCCTCCGCCCGGGCGGCGGTTACCGCCGGCGCGATCTCCTCGTCGTCCTCATCTCCGAAAAGCCCGCCCTCCCCGCAGTGGGGGTTCAAACCGGCGACGGCAATGCGCGGCGATTCGATCCCGAGTTGCAGGAGCGCCTCGTAAGCCAGGCGGATGACAGTCAGCACGCGTTTCTTCTTGACCCGCTCGCAAGCCTTGCGCAGGGAAACGTGCGTGGACACGTGCGCGACGCGGAAGTCGCCCTCCGCCAGCATCATCGAATAATCTCGGGTTTGAGTGAGATCGGCGTAAATTTCCGTGTGGCCGGCGTAATGAAAACCGGCGGCGTTGATGGCCGCCTTGTTGATCGGCCCGGTCACGGTGGCATCAATCTGTCCGGCCATAGCCAGTTCGATCACTTTGGCCACGTATTCGAATGAGGCCCGCCCCTGTTCAGCGGTCACCTGCTTGTGGCGCAGTTGGTCCAGCGGCAGGTTTTTCAGGTCGAACACGTCGATCACGCCATGCACAAACTGCGCCTCGGAGACCTTGCTGCGGGAAGCCACTCCCAGCCGCAGGCCGCTGAAACGAACGGCGTCGTTGACGATACCGGCATCCCCCACTACGATCGGCCGCCCGCTATCATATAGTTCTTTCAGACCGAGCGCCTTGGCGCAGATCTCGGGGCCGATCCCCGAGGGATCGCCCATGGAGATTCCGATGATGGGGCGATGTCCAGCTGCCACGATGACCTTCCTATTGTCATGCGACTGTTTCGGGAATCGGGAGCAAGTCCGGTGCGTGCGTCAGTACGGTGACCCGGGCGCTCGGCCCCTGCCGCCTTAAAGCTTCATCCACGGCCCACTGCATGCTGGGAGCGTGGGTGTGACCGAGTTTGGCCTTGTGATCCGCAGGGATTCCCGGGGAGTAGTTGATCACGGAGGCTTTTTCGCGAACCAGTGCCCAGGCCATCGCCAGGGCCGCGGCCACACCGTTCGCGAGACGCCCCGAACGATAGGCCGACTTGATCTCGGCCGAAGGCCAGCCGGTGTATTGCAGAAGATCGTTGTGCACAGGGCTCACGCCTTCCGGCGCCGGAGTACAGACCACAATGGTTCCGCCGGGCTTGACCATGCGCTGGGCCGGGTACAGGGATTTGTGGGACTGCCAGAAATCCAGGTCGCAGGGGCAGGAGTTGGCCACGATGATGTCGGGCGTTTCCCGGTATTCGACGCCGTAAATACTGCGGGCCGCTTGCACCCCCGCCTTGAACGCAGCGCGCCTTTCTCCGAAAAAAATGCCGTTGACAAGGCCCTCGCTGTCCATGACCACGTTGAAGATGGTTTTCATCCCGACCCGGTCGGCCATGTCGTCCATGTCGCGGCGCACCGGGTTGTCTTCGATCCCCAGAAACGAGTCGCCACCCCCTTGGCAGGATAGAAGATGGGTTTCGGCCGTGGTCTTGGGGCCGCAAATGCCCGGCAGAATGATCTTCGAGGAACCGGAATACCCGGGAATGTGATGCGGGACGATAGCACCCAGACCGATCACCACCTCCGCCGCTTGCACCGCCCGGTTCACCTGCAGAGGGGTCCCGTACGCGGAACATCCTAAATCGACGAGATTTTCCGCTTCGCGCCATTCGTGGTTGAAGACCCGGATCCGGCCGAATGCTTCAGCCCCCACCTTGGCCTGCATTTCTGAAGCGGTCATGTAGCGGTGGGTTCCCAGGGCCATGATGCAGGCGATTCTTTCGTCGGGAACGCCGGCCAGGTTCAGGCGCCGCAACAGCGCCGGTATCATTCGGTCGGCCGGCGTCAGCCGCGTGTTGTCGTCGCTCACCAGCAGCACGCGGTCGGTGGGTCTCACCCACTGTTCGATCGGCGCCTGCCCGATCGGGTTGGCCAGCGCGCCCTCGATCGCGGCATCCAGGTCCCGCAGCGGGGTGGACGGGTTGGGCTGCATCACTTGGGCCAGATTGGCGTCCGGCACCTCGAAGCGCAGCGGCTTTCCATCGAATGGGATCGTGACCGTAGACATGTCCGTCTATTGAACAGGTTGACGTCTGCTCGAACAGGCATGGATTAGTCGATACGCCAAGCGCTGTCAACCGACTCGTGCTGCCTGCTTAAGGGCGGTTGCGGATCAATTCGCTGACGGTGGTAAATGAAAAGCCCCGCCGATGCAGATGGTCGATGATGTCCGGCAAGGCCTCCGCCGTATGCCGACCCCGACCGTTCATGTGCAGCACGATGATGGAGCCGTTGCGGGCTCCTTGTGAAACGGTCTTGACCAGCCGGTCGGCCGTGGCGCTCGCGTCCGGATCGCCGGAGGCCAGGTCGTACTGCACCGTGGTGAGGCCCATCTGAGCCGCCAGGCGCGCTACACGCTCATCGATCTCAGCGTAAGGGGCTCTGAAGAGCAAGGCCTGGCGGCCGGTGAGCGAATACATCATCACCTGCGTCCACCAGAGCTCCTGCCGCACTCGGTCTTCGGACTGCTCGACCAGTCGCGGATGCAAAAAAGAATGATTGGCCAGCTCGAATTGCTCGCGTGATGCCAGATAACGGGTTGCCTCCGGGTGCTCCGCCATCCATTTTCCACCCAGGAAAAGCGTCGCCGGAATTTGCTTAGCGACCAGCACCTGAACGAGTTTCTCGTCATAGCCGCTCTTTTGCTTGGTCGCGCAGGCATCGAAAGTCAAAGCGATGCGTGGCTCGCTGCGTGATCCGTTGTTGATAATGCGCGCCGGCACTGCCGGCAATGCGGGCGGCCATCGAATCTCAAAAGGTATCGCGGCGTACCGCAGCAGATCGGCGGCACGCGCGTCATCCGCCGCTGCGCGGTTGGCCCTCCCGGAAGGCGGAGCGCCGTTGCTCGACGGCAGCGCCTGTGCCGCTGCGGGAATAGAAAAAGCGAAAAAAATGATGCACCACCCGATCGCCGCGAGCATTGCCAGTATAAGATTCGCGGCCTGGGCTTGGATCAACGCCTGCTGGCCGGAGTGAGGCGTCGTCGTCATGGAAAACCGTTGCTCCGCTTGGCGCTCGATAGTATCATCATCCCCACCGCTTCGAAGCGGGGCCTGATCCTTTATTAAAGCCATGAAAAACATCCTGCTCGATCTGCGATCCGATCACCTGTCCGGCCGCCGCCGCGGAATGGTCTCTATCTGCTCGGCCCGTTGGGAAGTACTGGAGACGGCTTTAGAATCCGCCCGCTCGCGAGAAGATCATCTCCTAATTGAAGCTACGCCGAACCAAGTCAATCAGTTCGGAGGCTACTCCGGGATGACCCCAGCGGCCTTTGCGGCTCATATTGACCGTCTGGCGTTCGTCATGGGATTTCCGCGCAGCCGCATCTGGTTGGGAGCCGACCATCTGGGGCCTTACGCCTGGCGCAACGAACCATCCGAGACCGCTATGGGCCGCGCCTTGGAGCTGATTCAGCAGTGCGTCTGCGCCGGGTTCCACAAGATCCACATCGACACCGGGTTCGGCTGCGTCGACGACCCGCGACCGGATCTTCCTCCGGAAACCGCCGCCGAACGCGCCGTCGCCCTTTGCAAGGCGGCCGAATCCGCCGCCGAACGGATGCCGGGCAATGGTCCCCGCCCGCTTTATGTGATCGGAGTCGAAGTTCCGCCTCCCGGAGGCGCTCTGGAAGACCCCGAGGCGCTGGAAGTCACACCGGTCAAAAAATTAGAAGAAGTCCTGCACCTTTTCCAGGCCCGCTTCCGGACGGCCCGGCTGGAATCCGCATGGGATCGCGTGATGGCGGTCGTGGTTCAACCCGGTGTCGAATTCGGCGACTGGGTAGTCGCTCGCTATTGCAGCCGGAAGGCGCACGCCCTTTCGTTGTTTCACGGTCAGCTTCCTGGGTGCATGACCTATGAAGTGCATTCCACCGATTACCAGCCCGCGGGCAGCCTGGCCCGGATGGTGGCCGACCATTTCATTCTGCTCAAAGTCGGGCCCTGCCTCACCGATGCCTTTCGGGAAGCGGTGTTCGGACTAGCCCGAATCGAATCCGAGCAGCTCGGCCGGCGCCGCGGAGCGCAGCTATCCAACATCCGCGCGGTGCTGGAAACCGTCATGCGGCAAGACCCGGTTCACTGGCAATCCCATTACCACGGCAGCGGCGAACGACTTCGCTTGCTGCGATCGCACAGCAAGCGCGATCGTCTTCGTTACTACTGGAGCCACCCGGCCGTCGCAAGCGCTTTGCGACTCCTTACGGCCAATCTCAAGACGAGCTTATCTCCGGCATGGGTTGAAGCGCATCTGCCGGAGGTATACGCCGCCATGCCCGCCGATCCATTTCCCGTTGACCCAACGCTCCTGATTCGCCGACGCGTTCAGCTATCCCTCAATCCCTATTTCGAGGCCTGCACTTGAGCGTGCAGGCTAAAACGGCACCAGTCTGATAAACGCCGACTGCAAGGGGTCCTTTTCAAGGAACCGGCGGATCCATTCCTGCCCGGTGGGCGAAGCGGCGACTTCACCGAACAGGCGCGCGTCGTTACGCAGCCCCTTTTTGAAGCCGGTCGCATACCCGTACTCCAACGCCTTTAAAACAAACCCGGCCGCATAGGCCCGGGCGGTCGCCGGATCGCCGATTCGATCGTTCGACGGCGCGCCGGATGCCAGCATCTCCCTTGCTTCTGGTCTGGTCAGGACCCCCTGCAGTTTTTTCTTCTGCCGGGCGGCGATGGCATCCCAGTCTCTCACTGGCATCCGTTTCTTCCCCGACGCCATGGCCTCAGCCGCTCGAAAGGCGCTCACCAGCGCCCTGGAGGCCGGTGCAAACTCGTCGGCCAGCCCCAACGACAGGGCCTCCCGGCCGTCGATCGGCTCGCCGTTGATGCTCATCTCAGCTGCTTTAACCGGCCCCGCCAGCCGCGGCAGGCGCTGCAGCCCGCCGTAGCCGGGAATGATGCCAAGCTTCACCTCCGGCTGGCCGATGCGGGTATTTTCCGTGACGATGCGGTAGTGTGCGCTCATGGCCAGTTCATTGCCGCCGCCCAGGGTGAATCCGTCCAGCAGGGCGATGACCGGGAGCTTCAGGTTCTCAATGGCGTCGAACAGTCGGATGTTGAGCATCGCGATGGCCTCGATGCGCCTGGCCGGACGGCCGTAGAATTCGGTCACATCCGCGCCGGCGACAAAGGCCCGGCCTGCGCCGCGGAGGATGAGCGCTTTCACCGGGTGCCCCTGGATGCGTCGGTTTTTTTTAAGCCCCGCCACGATGTCAGATAGCTGGCTGATCAAGTCATGGTTCAGGGCATTGAGCGCCTGTTCCCGGCAAAGGGTCAGAATGGCGATCTTCTCCGCGACATGCACGCTGACGAAGCGCTGGTGATCCGGATCGGACTGGATCACCGGTTCTCCAAGATACCCGTTTTCCAGCGACGCAATCGTACGCCCGGCCCGGTCGGTCTGGACCAGGGCAACCCCCTTGGGTTTTCCCATCCGCCCGTCCAGCATTTTCTGCTGAATTCCCGGCAGGCCTGCCAGCGAACTCACCTCCAGATCATCCTGCTCCATTACCAGGCGGTTTTGGGCGATCAGGCGGACCACCTCGCGGGCCTGCGAGGAACGGTACATGTGGGACCCCAGTATCGATAAGTTGCTCGGCCCCTGGGCGAGCACGTAGCCGCAGGGCATGTCGTCCGCTTCGTTGAAGTCGCGCAGCAAAAAAGTGCTGAAGTGCAGGGTGCTTTGATCGATCCTTTCGACGATGAAATCAGGACTGAGGCGCGGTCCGAAGACCTCCCATACGGCTTTCCCCAGCAAGCGGGCAGCGGCCATGTACTCCCGTCCGTAGGCGGGATTCGGCAGTCCCTCCTCCGTCAACGGGTCGGGCATGTCGTGCGCAAGCTTGAACCGGTCGCGATCGATGATGCGTGCGTCGGCGACGCCCATCCGGTTGAGCTCCCGGATGCCTGGCATGTCTTGCGACCGGGAGGCGATGACGGCGAGCTCGGCGCCGCGCTCCAAAGCGGCCTTCACGAAACCCTGGGCATAAGCGTCGGCCCCCCAGACCACTCCTCTTCGCCCGATGGGAAGCTGAATCTCGGAAAAAATCTCCAAAGGCGCCCGATTGCGGAAAAGCACCTGCTTCTGACGCATCCAGACCCAGCGAGCGTCCAGCACGAACCGCCGCTGGTCGTAATAGAAGGTCTCCTTGTATTCGCCTTTCAGTCCCTGTCCGGTCGCGCCGAAGAATGCCAATTTTCCGTTTGCGGCCAGCGCTGAGACCAGCAGCGGAAAATTGCGTCCGCCCGTGTGCTCGAAGATTTTGTCGACCGGCCGACCTTCGTTCGCCGCATAGACCGCCCGGCGAAAAGGCTCCGTCTGCGCCAGCCACTGCTCCATGGGAACCCCCGCCGGAATAGGGCCGAAAACGGAATCCGGGATGCTGCGTCGGTTGATGAAAGCGTCTGCCATCTTGCGCTCCATCAGCCGTCGTCCGAGTTCGGCATTGGAGCCCATCAGGATGACCCGGGCGCCGAGGGCCTTGGCAAGCTGTGCTCCGGCGAAGCTGGTCCCCTTGCCGCCCCCCATCAGCAGCACCGCGTCGCCCGATGCAACCGCCAGGCGCTCCACGATCGCCCGGTAGGCCGTGCCGTAGGTCAGCAGCATGGCGGCGAGCCTTTCTGGACTGTGGGCCTTCAGCACTGCGGGGACCGGGATGGCGCGCTCCTCGTCGACGATGGCGAACTGGGCGTTGAACCCGTCGTGCGTCTCGTAGCCGCGGATGACATTCCGGCCGGTCCAGGAATCCAGGATGACCGCCTGCCCCACCCGCAGCGTCTTCACGGCCGAACCCGCATCGACGACGATCCCCAGCGCGTCGCTGCCCGGTATGTGCCGCGTGCTGCTGTCGCCCCGGCCGAAAACCGGCACCGGCAGCCCCAAGCTGGCGAAGTTGGTGTTGAAGTTCGGCCCGGTGGCCAGGACCGCCACCAGCACCCGCCTGCCGTCTTCAGGATAAAGCCGGGGGGCGGGAACATCATCCAGTTTCAGGAATCGATCGGGAGGGCCGTACTGATCCCTGAGAATGGTCAACGCGTCCATTCGTTCCGGCAGGGAAAAGGAAATGCACGGATTAGCTCCCATCACCCATTTCAGCGCGTTTTGGCTCGTCATCGGCTTTGTCTCCTTGAGCGCTTAGCACCACCAGTCATTCCATTGCATTGATCCAGCTATAGCCAGCCCTTGCGCTTGAAATAGCTGTAGGGCAGGATCGCGGACACGATCATCAGCAGGATCGCCAGCGGATAGCCGAGGGGCCAAGAAAGCTCGGGGATGACCTCGAAGTTCATCCCATAGATGCTGGCGATGAGGGTCGGCGGCAGAAAGACGACGGCGGCCACCGAGAACAGTTTGATGATCTTGTTTTGCTCGATGTTGATCATGCCGAGCGTCGCGTCGAGAATGAAATTGACCTTGCTCGACATGAAGGTGGCGTGGTCGGCGAGGGATGCCAGGTCCCGGCTGATTTCCTTCAAGGTCTCGCGGATGGCGGCGACCTGGGGATGCTGCGCGACGGCCTGGTTGAGGTAGATGGCCATACGGCTGACGCTGACCAGGCTTTCACGCAGGATCGACACGTGGTTGCCCTCTACGCCGATGTCTTTGATGGTTTCCTGAAGGTTGATCTGAGGCGCTTCCCTGTGGCTATTTGCGCTGAAGATGGCTTTGGAGATGCGCTCCACTTCGGCGCTGTGCATCTCGAGGATGTCGGCCATGCGGTCGATGATGGTCTCCAGCAGCCCGATCATCAGGTCCGTGCTGGACAAGAAGCTGCTGCCGGGTTTCAGAATCCTGGCGGCGAAGCTGTCGAACGGTTTGGGGTTCATGTACCTGACGGTAACGAGGAAGGCCTCGGAAAGGATAAAGGTGACGGCCGACGACTCCAGACTGTCGTGCTCGGGGCTGGTGACGGCCGTGGCCGTCATGAAGTAGGCGCCGTTTTCCTGGTAGAGGCGGCTGCTGGCCTCGATTTCCTGCATTTCCGCCCGGGTGGGAATTTCAATCGCAAGCAGTTTCTGGACCTTCGCGACCTCGTCGGCGTTGGGTGAAATCAGATCAACCCATATATTCCGGGAGGGAGGCGGCTGATGGTCCCAGGAGTCGCACACCCAAATGGCGTCTGCTCTGTAGTAGAACTTGATCATGGGTCCGGCCGCCTTTGCATTCTCGGGATCCGGCTACAGCGTTGGGGGAATTTTGACGCCTGAGGAGATCGAGCGAGTCGGAACCGGGCATCAGACCAGCGCCGGATTCGAGCGCTGCCGGTTACCGGGAACGAGGGACAAAAAAATAATAGTTTCGGCAAGCCATCCATCCGACCGCGCCGTGCGGCCGGAATCAGGCCGCGTCAATCCTTAACCTGCCGAAACCGTATTTAAAAATGGAGGCGGCATCCGGATTCGAACCGGAGAATAGTGGTTTTGCAGACCACTGCCTTCCCACTTGGCTATGCCGCCAAAAAAAATGGAGCGGGAAACGGGATTTGAACCCGCGACTTCGACCTTGGCAAGGTCGCACTCTACCACTGAGTTATTCCCGCTCAACTGAACCAGCACTCTTAACGACTTCTTTTTTCTTTGTCAACCCTAAAACCAGGTTCAAACCAATCTTTTGAACTTGATGAAATAATCGACACCCGACCAGACGGTAAACCCCAGGGCGACCCAGATCAAGGCCTGCCCGATCGCCTGACAATCCAGACCCAGCAACGGGTAGTGGATCATCAAAGGGATGATCGCCGCGATCTGGAATCCGGTCTTGAGCTTTCCCAGGCGAGAGGCGGAGATATCCACCCCTTTGCCGGCGATCACGCTGCGCAGGCCGGTAATGGCCAGTTCGCGGCCGACGATGACGCAAACCATCCACGCCGGCACCCAGCCGTGCGCCGCCAGCATGATGAAGGCCGAGGAGGTCAACAGCTTGTCGGCCACCGGATCCAGGGCCTTGCCCATGAAAGTCACTTTGCCCTGGCGTCGCGCCAGGAACCCATCCAGATAATCGGTAAATGCCGCGCTGCTGAAGACAAGGCCTGCGAGGAAGACCATGAAACGGCTCGCTGGAAACGAGAACAGCGCAATGATCAGAGGGATGGCGGCGATTCGGATTAGGGTTAACCCGTTGGGGTGGTTGGCGCTGCTGCGCAAGCGACTCCAGAGGTCTGAACGCACGCCGATCGCGGCGGGGCCTGTGCCGGATTCTGCTTCCAGCGTATCACCGCTGGCGTCCAACTCGGCTGAGTTTTGCATCTGGCGCGGGGTAATATGCATTGGTTCCATCGTGCCCGGTTACGCTCCCGGCGGGGAGTTGGCGGCAAGATATTTGTCGCGACACTCCCGGCTGCAAAAGAAAAGATCCCGCTCTGCGTGGCTGAGAACCACGGCATCGCGCCGAGCAAAGTAAGTGCCGCACTGCGGGTCCTTGACCATGACGTCATCGATGCGGCCGGGCGCATGGCCCTCCACACGGTCGCGCCGGGTTTTTCCGCGCACCCAGCGCTTGGCGACCCGGTAGGCCAGGTACCCCAGCAACGCGAAAAGGATAAGCCTGATCATCGCAATGCCACCACCTCCTGCCCGTGCTCATCGAGCGCTGACAGCAGGCTTCGAATGTCTTTGCCCAGAATCGGATGAACTAGAGTTGGGGCTATATCACACAACGGCTGCAAAACAAAACGTCGACGATGCATGCGCGGATGCGGCAGACAAAGCCGGGGCTCTTGCAGAACCAGCTGATCGTACATCAGTAGATCGAGGTCGAGCACGCGCGGCCCCAATCGCACCCTGTCGGGCGGACGACCTGCTTCGCGTTGCACCGTCTGCATCCGTTCGAGCAGTTCGAAGGGGCCCAGCGTGCTATCGATCCGAATGACTCCGTTGACGAACCAGTCCTGCGCTTTGAAGTCAACGGGCTCGGTCTTGTAGAAATGAGAATTGCCGGTGATCCGCACCCCGGCGGCGGCCGCCAGCGCCGCGATTCCGCGGCGGCAGTTTTCAAGTTTATCCCCGATATTGCTGCCGACCGATATGTAGACGATGTGATTCGCCGCCATGGCAATCGGTCTCAGCGCCAGGCCTCCGGGTTGAGCACTCCCGCATAGATGAAGCGAGCCTCACCCTCCTGATGGATGTCGCGGAAGCGGCCGTCGCTGTGTCGGAAGAAAACCGTCAGCGTTTCGCCGCTGCGCGTGCGCACCGGCACCGGCGAGGGCCGGCCGAAGCGGCAGGCCGCGACCAGCGCCCCGGCCACCGCCCCGGTGCCGCAGGCCAGAGTCTCGCCCTCTACTCCGCGTTCGTACGTGCGGATCGCGATCCCGCCGGAAGGTTCGCGGCAGATGAAGTTGACGTTCGTGCCGTCCGGCGCGAACTGCCCGTGGAACCGAATGGCACGCCCCAGCGCCGACACATCAACCTCATCGACCTCCTCCACGCTCACAACCACATGCGGAACGCCGGTGTTGATGCTGCTTAGCATCAGCGTCTCGCCGGCGACTTCGACAGGCGCTTCCAGTCTCAGGCTGTGCGGATCGGTCAATCGCACTTTGACGCGCGCGCCGCTGACCTGCGCACCCACCAGCCCGGCGCCTGTCTCAAAGCGCATGTCGCGGCCGCAGATCCCCTGGTGATAGGCAAACCGGGCGGCACAGCGCGCCCCGTTGCCGCACATCTCCGCGCCGCTGCCGTCGGCGTTGAAAAACCGCCAGCGGAAATCCGCCGTCTGGGATGGCTCGATCAGGATGACGCCGTCCGCTCCCACCGAAAGCCGCCGCCGGCAGATTCCGGCGACGAAGCCGTCCAGAACGGATTCGTCCAATCCGCCGGACCGGTGGTCGATCAGAATGAAATCATTGCCGCTTCCGCTCATTTTGACGAAAGGGACCCGTTGCATTGAAATCGGTGTCATGCCGGCGCTCATTACCTCAGTGCGTCACCGCGACCAGGAGGGAGTCTTTGCCTGCCACCCCGTCGCTCGTGTACGCCTTTAATTTATAGCTGTATTTGAAACCCGGTTCAAGTACATCCCGGAACCGCATGCGGCTGCCGGGGCTTCGGCCGGAGGCCGTGATGTCCGCGACCAGCTGAAAAGCCGGCGGGCAGGTCCGGCATTCGGCTTCACCAGCCGTTTGCCGGGCGCGCAGCACCTTGAATCCGACCGCTGCACTTTCTTTTGCTGGATGGAAGGCGGGCAGGCTCCAGAAGAGAAAAATCTCGCTTCCGCGCACCTCGTGCGTGAGGTCGGCAACCGCCGGCGGCGGCAGCGCTCCCGGTTGAATCGGCGGCAGCTTGCGTCCGCAGCCGTTCCCATGGCTCAAAAGCAAAAAACCGATGCACGCCGCAACGACCCAGCCGGCGGCCGGAAGCGATCGGATTGCCGGCATCGTTCACTCCAGCCGTTGTTCCGCGGCCTGGATGGCCGCCAGCACCGCACTTTGGGCCGTGGCGCCCGGCCCGGTGCGCCGGTTAACGGTTTCCCGCGCGGAGAGGTAGACGAAAATATCCTCCTTGATCAGCGGAGAGCAGGCTTGCAGATCCGCCAGCGGCAGCTCGTGCAGCTCCTTGCCTCGGTCAAGCCCCAGGCGCACCGCCTGGCCGACGCAGTGATGCGCCTCCCGAAACGGCAGGCCTTGCCGGACCAGGTAATCCGCGAGGTCGGTGGCGTTGGTGTAACCGGTCGCCGCAGCCTGTTCCATGCGCTTCACCTGGATCCGAATGCCGGGCAGCATCTGCGTGTAGACTTCGATGCAGGCGCAAAGCGTGTCCACGGCATCGAAAAGCGCGGCCTTGTCCTCCTGCAGATCGCGGTTGTAGGCCAGCGGCAGGGCCTTCATCAGCGTCAGCAGCGATAGCAGATGACCGAACACCCGGCCGGTCTTGCCCCGCACCAGCTCGGGCACATCCGGGTTTTTCTTCTGGGGCATGATGCTGCTGCCCGTTGCAAAGGCGTCCGGCAGTTCGATGAACCCGAACTCGGCCGACGACCACAGAATCATCTCCTCGGACAGCCGGCTCAAGTGCATCATGCACAGCCCGGCGGCCGCTAAAAATTCGATGATGAAGTCGCGATCCGAGACGGCATCCAAGCTGTTGGCGCTGAGCGCCGGGAATTCCAGCAGCTCCGCCACGTAGGCGCGGTCGATCGGAAACGGTGTGCCGGCCAGCGCGGCGCTGCCGAGCGGCATGACGTTGGTGCGCACCCGGCACTCGCGCATCCGCTGCGCATCGCGATGGAACATTTCGACGTAGGCCATGAAATGGTGGGCCAGCAGCACCGGCTGAGCGCGCTGCAGGTGGGTGTAGCCCGGCAGGAGGACATCGATGTGGGTTTTGGCCAGCTCGATCAGCACCCGCTGCAACCCCCCCAGACGATGGATGAGATCAGCCAGGGCATCGCGCAGGTACATGCGCGCGTCCAGCGCCACCTGATCGTTCCGGCTGCGGGCGGTGTGCAGTTTCTGCGCCACTTTACCCGCGATCTCGAACAGCCGCGACTCGATGTGCATGTGGATGTCTTCGAGCTGTTCATCGAACCGGAAGCGGCCAGCGTCGATCTCCCGGCGGATCTGGTTCAGACCTTGCACGAGCGTGTCGCCGTCCGGCTCCGAGATGATGCCGGTCTTGGCGAGCATGCGGCAGTGCGCGATGCTGCCTTCAATGTCGTAGCGGTAGAGACGCTTATCGACGTCGATGGAAGCCGTAAAACGTTCGACGACTTGCGCCGTCTTCTCCGTGAAACGTCCTTTCCAGAGCTTGTCAGCCATGCGGCACATCCTGCCGAAACAGAGGTCATGCGTCCAGAATCTCATCCAGACAGGCGATCAGCGCGTCGATTTCCTCGACGGTGATGACCAGCGGGGGCACGAACCGCAGAATGCTGCCCTGAACGCAGTTGATTAAAAATCCCTTCTCCATGCATCGCAGCACGAAAGGCTCCCCGTCGACGCTGAGCCGAATGCCCAGCAGCAGTCCCATCCCGCGCACGTCCGTGATGATGGCATGTCGGCTTCTGAGCCACTCAAGCCGTGAGCGGAAATGCGCCGAAACGCGCCGGCAGTGGTCGAGGATTCCTTCCGCCTCGATCACCCGGCAGACCTCCAAGGCGGCGGCGGATACGATCGGCGTGCCCCCGAACGTCGAAGCGTGCGCCCCCGGCCCGAAGGCCGTGGCGACCCGCTCGCGGGCGAGCATGGCGCCCATGGGCAGCCCGTTCGCCAGTGCCTTGGCCAGGGTCATGATGTCGGGAACGACCCCGAAGTGCTCGTAGGCAAAAAGCCTTCCGGTACGGCCCATGCCGGTCTGGATCTCATCGAAAATCAGCAGCAGACCGGCTTCGTCACAGAGCGCGCGCACCTGTTTTAAAAACTCCGGGTCCGGGCAGCGCACGCCGCCCTCCCCTTGAATCGGCTCGAGCATGACGCCGCAGGTTGCCGGACCGATCCGGGCGCGAATGGCGCCAAGGTCGTCGAACGGCACGAAATCAAATCCGTCGAGCAGCGGTTCGAATCCGTGCTTGACCTTGTCCTGGCCGGTGGCGGACAGGGTGGCCATGGTGCGGCCGTGGAAGGATTGCTCCATGCTGATGATCCGGAACCGCTGCGCATCGCCGGAGTCCTTGAAAAATTTGCGCGCCAGCTTGATGGCCGCTTCGTTCGCCTCAGCCCCGCTGTTGCAGAAGAACACCCGGTCGGCGAAGCTGTGCGCCGTCAGCCAGGCCGCGAGATCTTTCTGGGGCAACGTGTAGAAGAGGTTGGACACGTGCCAGAGCGTGCGCGCCTGCGCGGTCAAGGCCGCAACGATCTTCGGATGGGCATGACCGAGATTGCAGACGGCGATGCCGGCCACGAAATCCGTGTAGCGCCTGCCGTTTTCATCCCAGAGTGTGGAACCACTGCCGCGGGTGAGCACCAGCGAAAACCGCTTGTAGGTCTTGGCGATCACTTCGTTTGCCTGCGCCATCGAAGGGCTTTCCATACGACTTCCTCCCGATCGGGTCATGCCGATGCTACGAAAGGGCGACGCTCACAGAATGTAGCGGCTGAGGTCCTCATTGCCGATGATTCCCTTCAAGCGCGCCTCCACGTATGCTTGGTCCACGAGCAGCCGCTTCTCCGCCGCGTCCGGCGCCTCGAACAGGACCTCCTCGAGCAAGCGCTCCATGAGCGTGTGCAGCCGCCGTGCACCGATATTCTCCGTACGGGCGTTGACCTCCTCGGCCAGCCGAGCCACTTCAGCGACGGCTTCGGACGCAAACACGACCTCGACCCCCTCGGTCTGAAGCAGCGCGGCGTATTGAGTCAGCAACGCGTTCTTTGGCTCGGTCAGGATGCGCAAAAACTCCTCATGGCCCAAGGCGGTGAGCTCGACACGAATGGGAAATCGGCCCTGCAGTTCTGGGATCAGGTCGGACGGTTTCACGGTGTGAAAAGCGCCCGAGGCAATAAACAAGATATGGTCGGTCTTGACCGGACCGTACTTGGTCGTGACGGTGCAGCCTTCGACCACGGGCAGCAAGTCGCGCTGGACGCCTTCACGGGATACGTCGGGCCCGTGGGAGGCGCCTTTGGCCACGATTTTGTCGATCTCGTCGATAAAGATGATCCCGGATTGCTCGACCCGCTCGATCGCCTGCTTGACGATCTTATCGACATCCACCAGGCCCTGTGCCTCTTCCTGGGCCAGGACGTCCATGGCCTCCGGCACCTTCAGGCGCCGGCGCTTGACCCCCTTCGGGAAAAGTCCACCGAGCATGTCCTTGAAATTGATGCCCAACTCCTCCATGCCGGCATTGGAAAAGATCTCCACCATGGGCACGTTGCGGTCGGTGGTTTCGACGTCGACATAACGGCTGTCAAGCTTGCCCTGCCGCAGAAGGCTGCGCAGCTTTTCGCGCGTGGAGAGGGTTTCCGCGCTGCCACCGGACACCAGTTCAATCGGGTGCTCTCCCGGTTCGCTGCCCGACCGTGCGGCGGACGAAGGTCCGGCTTTCGGCAGCAGCAGATCCAACATCCGTTCCTCGGCCATCTGCCGGGCCTTGTCACGGACGGCGTCCTGCTCGCAGGCCTTGCCCCGGGTGACGGTAATTTCAAGCAGGTCGCGCACCATCGACTCCACATCCCGGCCGACGTAGCCCACCTCGGTGAACTTGGAGGCCTCGACCTTGTAAAAGGGTGATTCCGTGAGAATCGCCAGCCGTCGGGCGATCTCGGTTTTGCCCACGCCTGTCGGCCCGATGAGGATGATGTTCTTCGGTGCGATTTCGTTGCGCAGATCGGGCGGCACCTGCTGGCGGCGCCAGCGGTTGCGCAGGGCCACGGCCACCGCGCGTTTGGCCAGGTGCTGACCGATGATATATTTGTCCAGTTCGGTGACGACTTCGGCGGGTTTCAAGATTCTCATAATTCTTCCACGGTAATGACATCATTCGTGTAAACGCAAATACCGGCTGCAATCCGCAGCGCTTCCTCTGCAATGCGGCGCGCGTCCAGCTCGGTGTGCCGCATCAAGGCAACGGCAGCCGCCTGGGCCGCCGTGCCGCCGGAGCCGATGCCGATCACCTCCTCGTCCGGCTCGATCACGTCGCCGTTGCCCGAGAGCAGATACATCCGCTGCCCGTCGGCCGCGATCATCACGGCCTCCAACCGTCGCAAGGCTTTGTCCGTGCGCCAATCGCGGGCCAGCTCGGCGGCAGCGCGCGTCAGGTTTCCGTTGAAACGCTCGAGCTTTTCCTGCAGGCGCTCCGTCAGACTCAGGGCATCGGCCGTGGCGCCGGCAAACCCCACAATGATGGCATCGTTGTATATGCGCCGCACTTTTCGGGCGCGGTGTTTGACCACGCTGGCGTTTAGCGTGACTTGGCCATCGCCGGCGACCGCAGTCCGTCCGCGGTGCCGCAAGGCGACAATGGTGGTGCCATGACAAACCATGATGACATCATCCCGGTCTTAAGCGTTTCATGAGCGACCGCTGACAACGATTCCCGAATTCAAAACCCTCGCTATTTTCGCGGATGCGCCCGGTCGTATGTGTTCATCAGCCGTTCGATGCTGACATGCGTGTATTTCTGGGTCGTAGACAAGTTCTGGTGACCCAGCAGTTCCTGCACGCTGCGCAGGTCGGCCCCTGCATCGAGCAGGTGCGTCGCGAACGTGTGCCGCAGCGTATGCGGGGACACCGGGGTCAGAATGCCGCAAGCGGTCGCTATCGTCTTGAGGATACGCGCAATCGAACGGGGGGTGAGCCGCTGCCCCCGCAGATTCAGGAACAGCGGGCCGTTCGACGCCGTTTCGATGCCGTTCTGGGCCACAAGCATCCGACGGTAGCCTTCGATGGACTCCAGGGCTTTGCGGCCGATCGGCACCAGCCGCTCCTTGCCGCCTTTTCCGAATACTTTCAGCGTGCCCGTGGCCGCATCCAGATCATACACATTCAGCCCCGCCAATTCCGAAACGCGAATGCCGCACGAATAAAGGGTCTCAAAGATAGCACGGTTGCGCGCGGCTTGAAGGCTGTCCGTTTCGATCGAATCCAGCAAACGGAATACGGCGTCCACGGACAGATGCACCGGCAGGTTCTTTTCGCGCTTGGGGGTCAAGATCCCCTCCACCGGGTTCGACTCAACCAGGCCCTTTTTCGCCAAGAACTTGAAAAAGCTGCGCAGGGTGGAAAGCTTGCGCGCGATGCTCGATTTCTGGTTTTTCTGATGCAGATACCCCAGATAGCCCCGGATCATCACCGCCGTGACATGCCCGGGGCCGACGGTACCGCTGTCCGGCACTCGGGATCCGGCGGCGCCGTTCTCATCCAGGTATCGGGCGAACTCCTCAAGATCGTGGCGATACGCCCGACAGGTATGCAGCGAGTAGCCTTTTTCGGCCGGAAGCGCTTCGATAAAAGAACGTACGGCATCCGTCAACCGGGATGTGCGCGACACGTCGGTTTCCTCTCACCAGCGGATCAAATCCTCGATCTCCCACCAAGAGGAGACTTCGATGAAGGAGTGCGGTGACCGGTTCCAGGGCTGGACGAAGAGCACCGGGGTGATGCCGGCAGCGCTCAGCGTCACGCAGGTTTCCAGACGGTCTTCGACAAAATGCGTGATCTGACGTTGCTGCAACACCTCGGCTTTGGCTTCAAAGGACCCCGTGGCCACAATGTCCATGCCGTCTGGCTGGTCCGGCAGCCATCGCCGCACGAAATCCCCGATCGGACCGATATAGGGCCGGGCGGTGACGAGCAGCAGCTGCCCGCAGCGGCGTGCCAGCCGCTCCAGCACGGCAGGTGCGCCGGGAATCGGATGGAGCGGCACCCGGTAGCCTCCGTCAAGGATGCGGGCGATGATGCGATCAATCACCTCAGGGTCGATGTCGACGCAGTCCGCCAGGTTGTAACAGCGCAGGTCTTGGTAGCGAATCCCTTCGATAGCGAACTCGTCGCGCGCGATATCGAGAAACAGGGTCATCGTGTCGGCGATGACCCCGTCGATGTCAAAGGCAATGGATTCGGGGGCGATGATGCCCGTCGGCGCCTGGGCCGCATGGTGCGAGCCGCGATCGATCATGAGCCCTTCAGGCGGCCGCTCGACGGGTTTTTTTCTTGAGCCGGGAAATCTGGCGCCGGCAGATGGCAGTCCGCTTGCGGTCCTGGGCCTCAATGGCCGCCGCGCGTTTGGCCCTGATGGACCGAATCTTCTTTTTCATGGTCCGCAGCGAAGCATCCGTTTTCTTGGCGGCCGCCTCAACGATGCCCTTGGATTTGCGCAGGGCTTCAATGAGTTCCTCTTTCTTCATGCCGTGAACTCCGGCAATCCCCTCGATCCCCTTGGCCATCTCTTTCAGTTCCGGGGTGGTCATCTTCGGCAGGGGGCGGCCCCAGATTTCGACCTCTTTTTCGCTCATGCGCGGATCCTTTCCCTGATGGGCGTTGGAAAGCACGAGCGGAGGCTTAAAAGCCCCCGCCCGAATATGCGTGCGGTATCGTCGATGCCGAGCGGCCGGAACGACCGGCTGTCAGCGTGCAGCGCTCCGTTTCTTAAACTATTTCATTTTGCGATGTCAATAGCCAAGGGCCGATGTATGCGCCTATCCTCTTTCCGGCGCACCCTTCTCTTTCCGGTCTTGGAAAAACGGCCTGAAAAGCTCGATCGGGATAGGCAAAAATGTAGTGGAGTTGCTCTCCGCCGCCATTTCTTTCATGGTCTGCAGGTAGCGCAGCTGCAGGGCGACCGGATGGTTTTCGATGATACTGGAGGCTTCCGCAAGCTTGGCGGCCGCCTGGAACTCACCCTCGGCGTTGATGACCTTGGCGCGCCGCTCGCGCTCGGCCTCGGCCTGCCTCGCAATGGCCCGCTGCATTTCCTGGGGCAGATCGATCTGTTTGAGCTCGACCGTGGCGACCTTGATGCCCCAAGGGTCCGTGTGGGCGTCCAGGATCTCTTGAAGCTTGGCATTGATCTTATCGCGTTCGGAAAGCAGGTCGTCGAGCTCGGCCTGGCCGCAGACGCTGCGCAGAGTGGTCTGAGCCAGCTGGCTCATGGCGTAAGCGTAGTTTTCCACTTGAACGATCGCTTTCACCGGGTCGACGACGCGGAAATAAAGCACCGCGTTGACCTTGACCGACACGTTGTCGCGCGTGATGACGTCCTGGGGGTCCACGTCCAGCGCCACCAGTCGCAGGCTCACTTTGACAATGCGGTCGACGACGGGGATTAAAATGATCAGCCCGGGTCCCTTTGCGGCAATGATCCGGCCGAGGCGGAAAATCACTCCGCGCTCATATTCGTTAAGGATCTTGAGGGCCGCAGACAGGAAAAAAATGAACAGCAGTACAACGGCTAAAACTGCGTACATGGCGACCTCCTGCATGATCGGTTTCCTCCAACCTGGAATGTCGCTGCGCCACGGCAACCACTCAATGAGGCGCAACGCAGAAATGGGGCTAGGGACGAAACCGGTCCGGCTCCACGGGTTCCACGTCGAGCATAAGCCCCGCCACTCTCACCACCCGCACCCGCACCCCTATTTTGAGAGGCGCGCGGCTGACCGCGTTCCAGAGTTCGCCGTGCACGAAGACTTTGCCCTCGGGCTCCAGCGCCTTTTTCACGAAGCCAATCTCGCCCACGAGCCCCGCCGATCCCGTCGTGGGTTTGGACACCTGAGCGCGGAACACCAGAAAGGCCACGGCCGTGAAAAACGCGGAGATCACCAACAGGGTGGGCAACAGCACGCGCCAGGCCAACCGGCTCTCGGGCGCTTCGCCCTCGAAGAGCATCAACGAGCCCAGCAGCAGCGAGACGGTGCCCGCCACACTCAGCAACCCGTAGCTCGTGAGCTTCATCTCCATGATGAAAAAGAGGATGGCGAGCGCGATCAGCAGGATCCCGGCGTAGTTGACCGGCAGCGTCTGAAGAGCGAAGAAGGCCAGCACCAGGCAGATACCGCCGATCACCCCCGGAAAAATCGCTCCCGGGTGGGCCAGCTCGAAATAAATTCCGGCCAGGCCGATCATGAGCAGAATGTACGCGAGGTTCGGGTTGCTGATGACTCTGAGGATCTTCGTCCGCAGGCCTTCTTCTATCACGGTTTGACGCGGGCTGTCGAGCGTGAGGGTGCCCTTGCCGGCCAGGCTGCGGCCGTTGATTTGGCGGATGAGGTCGTCGGTGTCCTGTGCGATCAGGTCGATCACGCCCTCTTTTAACGCTTCGGTTTCGGTGGCGGAAACACTCTCCCGGATGGCCTTCTCCACCCACTGGGCGTTTCGTCCGCGGCGCTCGGCGACGCTCTTGCTGTGGGCGACCATGTCGTTGACCACCTTCTCGGACATCTTGCCTTCGATCTCTTGGCCGCCGGCCCCCACGGGGTGAGCGGCGCCGATGTTGGTGCCCGGCGCCATGGCGGCGACGTCGGCAGCCATGGTGATCATGACCCCGGCGGAGGCCGCCCGGGCGCCGCTGGGGGCCACGTATACCACCACCGGCAGGGGGCTGGCCAGGATATCCTGGACGATCGTGCGCATGGACTCGGCCAGCCCGCCGGGCGTGTCCAGCTCGATGATCACGCAAGCAGCGCCCTCCTTTGCGGCTTTTTTGAGGCCGGTGTGGATGAACTCCGCCGTGCCGGGACTGATGGCGTCGGAGACGCGCAGGATGTACACATCGCCGGCATCCCCCAAGGCTTGCGACAGCCCGATCGCCAACAGCGCCGCGAGCGCACACGAAGCAATCTTAAACTTCATATGGGAATTCCTTCATCAAAAGCTTCATGTCCTCCCACACCTCGCGCTTCTTCTCGGGATAGCGCAACAAGTAAGCGGGATGGAAGGTGGGCAGCACCCGGATCCCCTCGTAATCGAAGAAGCGTCCCCGCAGTCTGGAAACCGCCTCGGAGGTTTTCAGCAGCGTCTGGGCGGCGCAGCTCCCGAGGGTGCAGATGAAAAGGGGTCGGATCGCGGCGATCTGACGTCGCAGGAACGGGGAGCAGGTCGCGATCTCCTCGGGCTCCGGGAGGCGGTTGCCCGGCGGCCGGCACTTGACCACGTTGGCGATATATACGTCCGTCCGGCTGAGCTTGATGGCGTCGATGATACGGTTGAGCAGCTGTCCCGCTGCGCCCACAAAGGGCTCTCCCGCGCGATCCTCATCCTGGCCAGGGCCCTCGCCGATGAACATCAGCCGGGCCTGGGGGTCGCCCACGCCGAACACGATGCGCGTTCGGCTGCGGCAGAGCGTGCAGCGCTGACAGTCACCGAGGTGCGCAGAAATGTCTTCAAGAGACTCGTGGGCGGCCGGAGAAAACGTCCTCAGACCGCGGCCCCAGGAATTAAGCCTTTCCAGGCTCTCCGGCGAGCAGTCCACCCCCTTGATGCCGGCATCTTTCATCTGCCGCAGCGTGCGGGTCATCTCGTCCAGTATCGCGATGAATCCCTTACGCTTGACCATGCCGCCGCTGGCCCCGCTCTATTTCTGCGGTAGGTTGTCGATGGACTCGTTCGTCGGAACGACCCACACGTCGGCGAACGTCTGCAGGTCGGCGTCCTCGATGGCGATGACGGCCATGCGGTTACCCTTCTGAAAGAGCATCAGCGAATGGGGCGACCGGAACTGGCTGATCGGGCGCCAGCCCTCGTTGGCCATGTTGTTCTGGAAATAGCGCATGAGAGAGTTCATATCGACCCGACCGGAGAGGCGCAGCAGACCGGCGCTCATGCCATCCCGGCGGTAAATCACCGAGGACTCCTTGTCGATGTCCATTTCCCGCGGAACCAACACGTCATCGAACTCGCGGACGTCGGGCAGTTTTTTCTGGGCGGTCTCGGGCTTGACCGGCCCCTTTTCGAACATGGAGCACGAAGCGATCATCAGCAGCGCCAACCCCAAGGCTGAAAAAAAGACCATCATTCTGCGGATCGACATGGATTTGGATCCTCCTTTCAGGCATCTGTGGCAAATAAGATTATTCGAAAACGTTCGGCGGTACAACCTTTTTATTGGCGCTTCACATGCCGCCGGTGGCTGGCGCTAATCCGACTTGATCGCCGTTGTGGAGCACCGTGTCCAGGGAGGCCTTCTGCCCGTTGACGAAAATTAGTTTCACCTCCCTCTCGGGTATCGCTGCCTGGGATAGCAGCTTGCCAACTGTCGCTCCCTCCGGAAGGGTCTTCGGGGTGCTGTTTTGGTAGTCGCATTTGTCTGCCTCGGCCAGTGTGGCGAAACACTTCAGCTTGATGTCCATTTAGATTCTCTCCCTCTGAGTTTTTCAAAATAGCCGCATAATACTTAGAAGTTAGCCACATTTCGCCGTTAGTCAATTTGAGATCTGCCGGAAACTGTGGTAAATTTTAAACTTAATCCTTCCCCCAACAGATGCGCCTGACACCACCGGCCGTTCCGGATCTTGGGAGCGCAAGCATGACGGTTGAGGAGATCCTGCCCAATTTGTTTTTTGTTCAGCGCGGTTACCTGAACGCCAACCACTTCGTTTTCCGCGGCGACCGGTCGGTGCTCATCGACACCGCCTATCTTCCGCATTTCGATCAGACGGAACAGATCATCAGCGGCCTGGGTGTCAACCTCGCGTGCATCGCCCTGATCGTCAACACCCACTGCCACTGCGACCACATCGGTGCCAACCGCCGCATCCAAAAGCTTTCGGGCTGCGAGATCGCGCTGCACCGGGTCGGCAAACACTTCATTGATGCGCGCGACGACTGGGCGACCTGGTGGCGGTATTACGACCAGGAGGCGGAGTTCTTTACCTGCACCCGCGGCGTAGAAGACGGCGATGTCATCGCCGTGGGCCCCTACGAGTTCCGCGTGATCTACACCCCGGGGCACTCCGCCGACGGAATCGTCCTTTACAACGCCGCGCACAAAATTCTCATTTCCTCCGACGCGCTCTGGGAGAGGGACGTCCCGGTAATGACCCTGCGCGTGGAAGGCAGCCGGACGCTTTTCGACGTTCTGGACTCGCTGGAGAAAATCCGGCGGTTGGAGGTCCGCATGGTCTGCCCCGGCCACGGCCGGCCTTTTGCCGATCTGCCGGCGGCAGTCGTGCGCAGCGAACGGCGGATCAGGGCATACCTCGATCGGCCGGAGGAACTGGGCAACGACCAGCTCAAGCGCATCGTGGTCTACACGGTGCTGATGCGGCCCGGAGTGGAAGTTGCAGCCTTCTTCGACCGCCTCATGGCCACCGTATGGTTCCCGGAAACCTGCGATTTTTTCTTCCAGGGGGCGTATCGGCGCAAATACGGCGAGATCCTCTCCGGGCTTATCGGCCGCGGGATCCTCGCTTGCACCGAAGGGAAATTATTCACATCGGTGGCCGCATAATGAATTGCTTTGCACTGCTTTTTTTTAACTTTCACTTTACAGTCATGGCCAAAACTATGTAAAATTACTCCAAAAATTCGATAAATCGAACGCTATTTACCTCGACGGAATAGCAGCAGGCTTTGAAGATTTTCTCCACTTACCGGGAAAAAGCCGACACTCGAGTGATCGGGTTACAGAAAACCACGGGCCTAAGGTATAAGAACTGCTTGTTTTTCTTACTTTATTCCTGCACTTTCTCGGAGGCCGCCGGGTTGCCTTGGTAAAGGCGATCCGGCTTTTGCATTTCTGGAATCAAGTTTGCTATGTCTCGTCAAGGCAGTGTTGGTGTGCTTTGATATCAAAAATATGGATGGTGCAACCGGTAAAACAGGAAGGTATCGATGTATCTTAATCACTACCAGTTAAAGCTGATGCCTTTTGAGATCGGTCCGGACCCTAAATTTCTATGGCTGGGCGATAAGCATGAAGAGGCGTTTGCTATACTCCAGTATGGTATTTTGGAAAGCAAGGGGTTCATTGTGATTATCGGCGAACCCGGTACTGGGAAAAGCACGCTTTTAAACGCCACGGTCGCCAACTTCGGAACCAATGTCCGTTTTGCCAAGATCAGCGACCCCGCTTTGAACGAGATGGATTTCTTTAACTTTGCTGCCAACGCGTTTGAAATGGGCAGGAGCTTCCAGAACAAATCGGAATTTCTGATTGAGTTAGGAAACCTAATCAAGGAGGCGGGCGCTCATTCAAAGAAGATACTTCTTGTAATCGACGAAGCGCAGCGGCTTGCGCCGGAAATGTTGGAGCAGATCCGCGTGCTCTCAAATGTCGAAACTCCGGACCAGAAAGTCGTGAGTTGCATTTTCGCCGGACAACCCGAATTTCTTGACATGGTAAAAAAAAACCTGGCCCTGAGTCAAAGAATCTTTCTCAGCCACTTTATTCAGCCATTGACGCCATCCGAAACGGGAAATTATATCACCCATCGGCTCAAGATCGCCGGCAGGAATGAGCCGCTTTTTACCACGGCTGCCGTTCAGGAGGTTTACCGTCTAACCAGGGGGAACCCTCGCCTGATAAATGTCCTCTGCGATCAGGCATTGTTAATCGGTTACTCAACTTATCTTAAAACCATCGGTTCGGAAACCATAGAGGAAAGCGCGAAAAACACGCCGATCGCGATGCAATTCTCGATACATGCAGCTGCTACCGAAGAAAAAACACAAACGCCCGGAGGGCCGCCTTTGTCCGAGGTGGCTGGTGATTCGGCGCCGGGCCCCTCTTGGGTTGCACCGCAAGCCGCGAATACCAATGCCCGCAGTCGAAGAACAACCTATTATGCAACCGTCGCCCTCTTCCTCTCGATGGCAGGGGCGACCTTTCTTTACTTAAACGGCTGGTTTCACGCAGTCTCGATGGATTCTCGAAAAGGCACCGAGACGCATTTTCGGGAATTGCAGGCGAGGTTCGGAGAGCTTGAAAGCGAGCACCAACAGTTGAAGGCAGCCGAGAAGCATGCAATGGAACTCGAGACCGCCTTTGCCTCAAAGGACCAAGACCTGACAAGTGCCAGGAATAAGCTTGCAGATTTCGAAGAAGTGCTAGCTCATGAAAGGAATAAAGGGGAAAGGCTGAACGCTGAGCTGTCATCCCGGCAGGCCGCAATCGTGGAGTTCCAGAGCAAGCTCGATGCGGCCAGGGCCGTCCAGCTGAAACTGGAAACCGACGTCCAGAACATCCAGAGCGAAAATGTTCAGCTTAAGGCTCTGATCCAGGAATCGAAAACCGAACAACTAACGAGCACAGCGCCCCCCACTCCACCGGGAGCGGCGACACCCATCCCGCTGCCGGAGGTTTCATTGGAACAGGCCGACGGAGTACCCGATCCATCAAGGGTCATCGATTTTGTAATTAAGAAGAAATCTCGCTGACTCCTGTTAGGCCTGGTTTCGAATACCAGTTTGTCCCAATTAAGGCTCTTACGAAGAAAGCAGACCGCAAAACTGCGCAGTGATGAGTGCGACGGTCGCCTTCAACGCGCGTTTTTCACCACCACGCATTTTCCGAAAAAGAGCCAGCCGCCGAGGTCAATGGTGATCGGCTGGTCCGATGCGATCGGGTTTACCGAATTCGACCTCCACACGATGATGCCGTCGATCGAGAGTTTCTCAAACCGCTCAGCTCCGTTGCTCACGGGTTTTCCCATGCGGACCGCAGGGATTTGACGGCTGCCGCATCAACCCGAAAGGGTCTTGGAATAAAGCGTCAGGTTCCCGCCGCGTTCGACAATGTACGCGGCCGCTTTCACTGTGACATGGATCATAGTCGACTCCTGTTTGTTTTCACGGGTGTCCGGAATGTCTGGCCTTGCGGCCATCCGCGCGGATCAACGCCCCGTTCGGTTGAATCCAAGCTAAGCATGCGGAAGAAATTTGCCAGGGAAACCCTTCATGTGCCGCGCTTATCGGGCGGTGGGAACCTTCCACGGCTTTTGAGATTGACAATCGTACCTTTTTACCTGATAGTGAGCTTGTTCACCAGTTGAGACATCAGGGAATCGACGTCTGCAGACAAATAACATTCCCTGAAAGAACACAGCGCGCGTTGGACCCTTACGGCAGAGTCAGAAACGGCTCCGCCGTTTTTTAATTCACCAAGGAATCGGAGGGGCGGAAGATGCAGGAAGGTATCGTCAAATTTTTCAACAAGAAGAAGAACTACGGCTTCATCGAGGCCAGCGGCCAAGAGGATATCTTCTTCCACAGCACCAACATCACCGACCCCGGCTTCTTCGAGCTTGCCAAGTCCGACCGCGTTACGTTTGAAATCAGAGATACCCGCCACGGCCGCCAGGCCGTGAACGTGAGAGTGATTCGCTAACCGGCACAACGCCACCTCATCCGTCTCGATCCGTCACCCGCCCTCGCGCCACCTTCAACCGCCCTCGCTTGGCTTTTTGATTGAGGCGGCGCTTCTGCGATCCTTGCGTCGGTCGGGTGGGCCTGCGCTTGCGCCGAATGAGGGCGGCACCTGAAACAAGTCCCTGAAGGCGGCGCAACGCTTCCTCCCGGTTCTGCTCCAGGCTGCGTTGTCGTTGGGCCTTGATGACGATCACCCCTTCCCGGGTGATGCGTCGGTCTTTGAGCCCCAGCAGGCGTTCCTTGAGGGTCGTCGGAAGTGAGGACGCTACGATGTCGAAGCGCAGATGAACAGCGGTGGCGACTTTGTTGACGTTCTGGCCGCCCGGCCCCTGGGAGCGAACGGCGCTGATATCGATCTCGCTTAAAGGGATCACTATGTCATCGGTGATGGGCAGCATGCGGCAATTCAGGTCAGACCGCTGGCGTTGATTGGCCCCTTTCGGACTATAGCGCCCGGCCCAATTCGTCGGCCTCGGCGGTGATTTCCAGCAACGTGCGGGGAGACTTGGCGTCGCCCAGCAGATGGATCTCCAGGCCCAGCTTCCGGAGCATATCCACCGTGCCCCGTTCCGGCCGAAAACCATCGGCGATGATGAGGTCGCTGATTCCGGATAGAATTTCTCGGCCTTCATGGTGATCGATGACCAAACCGCCGGCGCGAAACTCACGGATGGAAGCCCGCTTATACAACTTCACGCTCGCCTCGGTCAGACGCCGGCGCAGGGAGGTGCGGTCGTTGGGTGCCAGCTCCGGGGCGAAATGGTCGCCTCCCAATACGGCCACCTCCCGCCGGCCTTGCGCCAAAAAGTCGGCCGTGACCATAGCGGCCTGATCAGATCCCAAGACCACCACCCGCGAGCCGGGAACAACTCTACCGGCCAGCACGTCCAGGACGGTGGACAGCTCCAGCCCGGATTCGAATAGACCTTCCAACTGCGGCAGTCTGGGGTTGGCGCCACTCGCCACCACCGCAGTATCCGGCTTCAATTCGTGCACCAGGGTCTCGTCGAGCGTGGCATTGAGTCTGATCTCTACGCCCAGACGCTTGAGTTCGGACAACTGAAACTCCACCATTTCCCACAGCTCGGCCCGGCCGGGCGGCTTGGAGGCCAAGGCCAGCGCACCGCCCGGCTGGGCCTGCTCCTCGACCAGAACTACATGATGTCCGCGCAGCGCCAGCAAGCGCGCGCAAGCCAGGCCGGCCGGCCCGGCCCCCACCACCAGGATCATTTTCGGCTGGTCCGCCGGCCGCACGCTCCCCAAGCGGTATTCGCGCCCCAGTTCAGGGTTCATTACGCAGGTTGCTTCGCTCAGCGCCAGGACACTTTGGATGCAGCCCCGGCAGCAGCCGATGCACGGCCTGAGTTCGTCGAGCCGGCCTTCCGCCGCCTTGGCCGCAAGGTCGGGATCTGCCAGATGGGCTCTGCCCATGGCCACCAGGTCGGCGCGGCCCTCGGCGATGAGCCGATCGGCCATCAGCGGATCCTTGATCCGGCCCACGGCGATCACCGGGATCGAGACCGCCTTTTTTACCGCCTCGGCCAAATGCACGAAGCAGCCGAACGGTTCATACATGGAGGGAATGGTCACCGGCAGAGAGCCGTAGACCCCGGCCGAGACATGCAGCCAGTCGGCCCCGGCGGTCTCCAGCAAAGGCCCCAGGCGGACCGCCTCGTCGAGGTGCCAGCCGTCGGCCACGTAGTCCTCGCCGTTGTAGCGCACACCCACCGGGTAATCGCGGCCGCAGCGGTCTTTGATGGCGCTCAGGATCTCCAGCAGAAAACGGATGCGGTTCTCGAATGGGCCTCCGTATTCATCACTGCGACGGTTGGCGTTGGGGGCCAGGAATTCGCTGATCAGGTACCCGTGGGCCGCGTGGATTTCCACAAAATCGAACCCCGCGTCCCGTGCGCGGCGAGCCGCTTCGGCGTGGCAGGCCACGATTTCCTTGATCTCGTCGCGCGCCAGTTCCCTGGGCACACCCTTGACGACCGCAAGGGAAGCCAGGGGCGAAGGTGCCACCCGCCGGTCGTGGTAGGCCTGGCGCCCGCCATGCAAAAGCTGCAGCCCGATCCGCGCCCCGTATCGTTTCACTTCCTCGGCCAGTCGGCTCAAGCCGGGAATGAATCGATCGTCCCAAACTCGAGGCATTTTGGGCAGGTCCAGGCCGTCCGGGTGGACCGTTCCACCGCCCATGACGATCATGCCCGTGCCGGCCTTGGCCCGCAGCGCCAGGTAGACCCAGTGCCGCTCGGTGACAATACCTTGCTCATCCACCCCGAAGTTGACGCTCATGGGCGGCATGACCAGACGGTTACGGACTTCCATGCGTCCCAGGCGGACCGGTGAAAAGAGATGTTTCAACTGCATAGCGCGCTTCCTGCGCGACCGATGATCCCGGCCGGCTTTAAAAAGGAATTGATTCCAAATGGCGTGATCGTTATTATGATCGCTTGAACCAGACAGATAGACAAAACCTCCAGCGATGCGAGCTACGCTCGTCAATAAAATCCCACGAACGCTGCTTCCGAAAAAAGGTGAACCATGATCATCAAACAACTCAAAGTCGGATCGATGGACAACTTCTGTTATCTGGTCGGGTGCGAGCAGACCCGTGAGACCATGGTAATCGATCCTGGTGCGAACGTAAAGCGGATCCTGTCTACGGCCGAAAAGCAGGGGCTGAAGATCGCATCCATTGTCAACACCCACGGCCACGGGGATCACACTGGCGGCAGCGCCGAGCTCAAGCATCTGACCGGGGCTCGACTCATCATCCATGTCTTCGATGCCGCGGCCGTCCCGGAGGCGGATATTCATTTGACCGATGAAAGCCAGCTCAAGGTCGGCGCAGTAACGTTCAGGGTGATCCACACCCCCGGACACACGCCAGGCGGTATCTGTCTTTATTCCGAAGGGCACCTTTTTACCGGGGACACCCTATTTGTCGGCGACAGCGGCCGCACCGACCTGCCCGGAGGCCATCGCCCGACCCTGGCGGCTTCCATCCGCCGTCTGATGCAGCTGCCCGATTCGACGGTTGTCTGGCCGGGCCACGACTACGGCCCGACTCCTTCATCCTCAATCGCCTGGGAAAAACGTCACAATGTGAATGCCAAAGAATACGGTTACTATGTCAAGGATGAGGTGTAACCCTTTCAATGGCATCCGGCGTCTAAGCGCACAAGAACAACGTATAAGGAGACCTCGCCATGCGCACCCGCTTCACCATGGTTCTTGCATTGGCATTCGGCATTTTATCGGCTGTCGGACTCAAAGCTCAGGATAACGGACCGCCAGAGTCCGAGACGGAACCGATCGGACGCACCCCTTCCCGATTGAGTTTTGTAGACGGCCAGGTATCGTTTTTCCGTAACGGGGCCGATGACTGGGTGCGCGCTCAGGTCAACACCCCCCTCTCTCCGGGCGACCAACTGTACACCGGTTCTCCGGGAAACGTAGAGCTCCAAATCGGGCCGCGTGCTTTCGTGCGCGGCTGGGCGAATACCCAAATCGGACTGGAAAACCATGAACCGGATTTTATCCAATTCAAAGTGACGACAGGTCACGCCGCGTTTGACCTGCGGGCCCTCGAACCGGGATTGACGGTTGAAGTCGCCACGCCGAACGCCGCTTTCACCATCGACCGGCCGGGCTACTACCGCGTGGACATCATCGGTGACCGCACGGCCTTCATTGCCCGGCGCGGCGGGCGGGCCGTCGCAACGCCGGAAGACGGTGAGGCCTTCAGCATCGCTCCGAGCGAGGAGGTGGTCATCCATAGTGAGGGCCGTCCGAAGATCTCCTCATTTTCGGCCCCGCCCCTTGACCGTTGGGACAACTGGAACTACGCTCGCTCCGACCGGCTGCTTGAAGCGGAGAGCGACCGCTACGTCGTTCCGGGAATCTACGGTATCGGCGATCTTGACCGCCACGGACGGTGGCGCGTCGTCCCCGACTACGGACCGGTCTGGGTCCCGACCGGGGTTCCGCCTGGCTGGGCGCCCTACAGCACGGGCGTCTGGATCCATGACCCCTATTACGGCTGGAGCTGGGTCGACACGGCGCCGTGGGGCTGGGCGCCCTACCACTACGGCCGCTGGGTGCACGTCGGTGGCTTCTGGAGCTGGGCGCCGGGGCCGGCGGTCGTGCGGCCAGTTTACGCCCCCGCGCTCGTCGCCTTCTATGGCGACCCCCATGTTCAGGTCAGCATCGGCATAGGATCTTCTGCCGTGGGCTGGGTGGCGCTGGGATGGGGGGAGCCGTGTGTGCCCTGGTGGGGGCGGCCGGGTTTCATTCGCCGGCCTTGGTGGGGCGGTTGGGGTGGTCCCCGCGTCGTAAACAACATCGTCGTTCATCGCACCACCGTGGTAAAGGTAGAAGAGATCCACGTATATCGCAACGCTGGCGTCCGCAATGCCGTGGTTGCCGTCCATAAAGATCACTTCGGCCGCGGCGGCATCACCCCGCACCGCGTGGAGCGGGGGCATGTGGAAAACCTTCGGCCGATGCACACAGGCCCGGAGGTCAAACCGACCCCTGCCGCCTTTATGCCTGGAGGGCAGCGCGGAATTCGGCCGGCAGAAAAAGACCTGAAACGTCCGGTGGTTGCTACCCGTCCGCCTCATTCTGCGGCGGAGAGAGGCGATCGTGAAGGACGAAAGCCGGATGCAACGGCCGCTCAAGGCCCCGCAGCGCGCATCGTTCCAGCACCGCCACAGCCCAAGAGCACAGAGCCGTTGCCGCGCCCGCCGTTCGGAAAGAGCACGATCGAGCGGCGCCCAGAGGCCGGCCGCGCTCAAGAGTCCATGCCTTCCAAGGGCGACGGCGTGCGCCGGGCGACCGAGCCGCCGGCCGAAACCCGCGCGACGTCCGATCGTCGCTCGGTGCAACCGCCCCGTCCGCCGCAACGCCATCCGCCTTCGGAGACTGCGGAACGGCCGCGCCGCATGGATCAGACGGACAACCGAACTCCGGCTTCTCCGCCGCCGAATGCTATCGAGCCGCACCGGCCACCTCAGCGCAAGCTGCCGGGCGAGCCCGCCAGCCGACTTTCGCCCGACCGGAGCGAGAAGGCCCCCCCACAGTACCTCGAACGCCGCCAACAACCAGCGCAACGCTCCGAGCGGCGCGAGGCCCCTGCGGCCAACCCAGGCCGTACCGACGTGCCGCCCGACCGACCCGCATCGGCCATGAAAAGCAAGCCGTCGTCAGAGCCGGCGGCGCTACCCAACAGCCTGCCGGAGGAAAATAAAAAGGGGCGACCGTAAACCGCCCCCTTTGTCTTCACCCCCAGCCATTGTTTAAGGTCTTTTCCATGATGCCCCTCTGCAACCGCAGGGGGGCTCAACGCGCTTCATTCCCTATCCTTTTTTCCAAAGCCTGCATGGCCTTCCGGAAACCTCGTCTTGCCTCCTCGGCGTAGGGATTGTAACGGTGCATGTCTTCGAACAGCTGCCAGCTATCATTTTCCACGACAGCGAGGATATGCAGCAGGCGCTTGTAACCTTCGGTGTCGATATCCTGGGGTTTTGCACCCATCCCGGCCAGACTCCGGCCGATGAAGTGAGGCAGCGCCAAGCTGACCGCAATCTTTCGGTCGTGTTCGGAGGGGCTTGTTTCGATCACCACCAGGTCTTTTGCGATCAGATAGCTACGGATAGCCGCATAGCGGGCTGGCGCGATCCGAACTGGACAGAGCACTATTTTTCGCCCCATGAGTGAGTCGGCGGCGCTGTCCGGACCGAACATGGGGTGCGTACCCAGGATCGCGACGCTCGCAGGCAAGCGCTCGCACATCCACCGCACCGGATGCTCCTTGACCGAGCACACATCCACGACGAGGCTGTCAGGCCCCAAATGCGGCCCCACCTGATCTAAAACCTGTCTGAGGCTTGATATCGGTACGGCCAGGATCACGACCTTGCATCGCGAAGCGGCTTCCAACGAAACCTTCTCCGCTCCGATCGATGCCACGTCACGATCCGCCGCAGCGGGATCGTACACCCGCACCGGATGGTCGACGGAGAGATATCTCGCCGTCAGTTTGCCGAAGCGTCCGAATCCGACGACCCCGATCGCGCAGCCCATTTCCATCTCTTTCATCACCTCTCTCGGATGCGTAACGTTCTTGCCGCACTTCCAACTTGAATTCTTGATGATCTTTTGATATTCGCATGCAACGAGCTTGACTCTCGCCGCACCTATCCCGAGACGCCCCTGTAGCTCAGTGGATAGAGCAATGGATTCCTAATCCATTGGCCGCAAGTTCGATTCTTGCCAGGGGCACCAGGAATTCAGGCACGCACGGACATCCTCTGCCTCCGCTTCTTCCGAGATCTGATGCCCCGGTCTCCCCGGCAGGATAGTTGGAGGCATTCAACGGAAGGGGTGGATCCGGAAAAACCGGCCGGCCGCTAAAATCCTCCGAAAGGTCTTACCACGCTTTGCTTCTGCTCGCGGCGGCTGAAATCATCGGCTTGGGCTTGAGCGGCCTGACGGCTGGAGTGGTCTCCGATGCGCACCGTATGCCAGAGGCGGCCCTTGGCATCCGTGATTTTCATAATGCGAGCCGGATAACCTTTGGCATGGAGCTGGGCTGCCACCTGCTGGGCATTTTCAGGGGATAGATAGGCTCCAATCTGGACCGAGTGGGTCATAGCGGGCTTCTTCCCTGCTTCGGGGGGCGCCAGTTTCGGTTCCGGCCGGTTCTCGTGAGGCTTCTCGGATGCCGAAGCCGGCGTCGCTGAGGGACCTGCATCGGAAGCCGGTGGTGACGGCGCGGACTCTTCGGGCGGTATCGGCGTGGCAGCGTATGGTGCAGCGGCAGGCGGTTCGGGCGGCGGCGGTTCCGGAGCGGGGCGCAACATCAAGAACGCCGCTGCGCCTAAGAGCAGAAAAACGCCGCAGACGACCGCCCAGCCCGGCAAGCGGCCCAGCGCCGGACCGGTGACAGGTGTCCCCTTAAGATGCTTGAGATCCTGGATGACGGCTTGAGCCAGTTCACCGGTCATTTCTTTCTGTCGGATCTTGAAGGCGGCCGCCAGGATCGCGCTGCAGGCGATGTTGATCCGGCGGGGGTTCCCGCGCGCATATCGAAATATCCGACGAACCGCTTCGCGGCTGAACCGTACCGGCGCTCCTGCCGATGCGACGCTCAGGCGGTGTTGGATGTAGGCCGCCGTTTCATCCGAAGTGAGCGTTCCGATCGCATAGCGCACCGACACCCGCTGGCCCATCTGCCGCAACTGGTGGGAGTCCAGCAGCTGCATCAGCGCAGGCTCACCGACCAACACGATCTGGATCAGCTTTTCGCGAGTCGTCTCGAGATTGGAAATCAAGCGGATTTGCTCGAGTACCTCCGACGTTAGAATCTGAGCATCGTCGATGAACACCACCACTTTGCGTCCGGCAACACGCTCTCGCATGAGAAAACCGTTCAGCGCATCGATCAACTCGTGGGTGGTTTGGGCACTGGCAGCTATTTCGAAGCTGCGGTTCATGCGCTGCAGAAGTTCTTTCGGGCCAGTGATGGGACTCGACAAAAAGGCAACGGCGGCCTCGCTCTTCAGCGACTCGACGAAGGTTCGGCAGACCGTCGACTTGCCCACCCCGTTCGCGCCGGTGATGACGGTGAATCCTTCACCTTCGGCGACGGCATAACGCAAATGGGCCAATGCCTCTTCATGGTGCTTACCCAAAAAAAGGACGTTGCCATCGAAGGCGAGCTTGAACGGATCGTCTTTCAGGCCGTAGAACGGCAATAACATGCAACCATCTCCGAAGGGCGGCGGCCGCCTCGCACGGACGGCGCTCGGATCGAAAATGCCCCAGCGCGTTGGAGATGTCAATGCCTGAAGGCCGCAGCGAGCGGCGGCCACCGGCAGCCAACTTCATCGCCAGGGCAACAAAAAAGGGGACCCGTGTTCGCGTATCAACAAGATCGATATTATTTCGCCCAGATTGCCGAGGGGATAGAAGCGCTGGGCGCCGAGGAACTCCGGCGCCTGGGGGCGGTCGAGGTCAAACCCGCTTTCCGCGGCCTGCACTTCGAAGCGGATACGGCGACGCTATATCGCATCAACTATCAGTCCAGGCTGGTTTCGCGCGTGCTGGCGCCGCTCATCCGTTTCGCCTGCTACGATACCGATCGCCTCTACCGTATGGCCCGGCAGGTTCCCTGGAATGAGATCATGGGTGTGAACCAGACCCTGGCGGTATTCGCCAACCTATCCAACAGCAAGATCCGCCACTCGCAGTATGCCGCGCTCTGCCTCAAAGACGCCATCGTAGACTATTTCAGGAAAGACTGCGGCCGGCGACCGGATGTCCGCCGCGTCGACCCCGATGTTTGGATCAGTCTTTTTATCGAAAACGATTACGCGGTCATCAGCCTGGACACTTCCGGCGGATCACTGCACCGCCGGGGCTACCGTCAGGAGGGGGTGGAAGCCTCGATGCAGGAAACCGTCGCAGCGGCCATTATTCAGTGGACCGGTTGGGAAGGGTCGAGGCCGCTGGTCGACCCCATGTGCGGCTCGGGCACCCTGCTCGCGGAAGCCTTCATGCACCACTGCCGCATCCCAGCCGCCTTTCTGCGCCGTCATTTCGGGTTCGAACAGCTGCCTGATTTCGACCGCGGCCTGTGGTCGTTGGTGAAAACCGGGGCCGACCGCGCCATCCGGGCGCCGGTCGCGGATCCCATCCGCGGCGGCGACATCGCCGCGGATGCCGTGCAGATCGCGCAAACCAACCTGCGCCTGCTGCCCCATGGCGCGTCCGTCCGCATCGATAGGTCTGATTACCAGCAGCGCAAAGACCTATCCGACCGAGTCATCGTCTGCAACCCGCCCTACGGCATCCGCCTCCAACCCAAGGGCGGCATGGAGCCATTCTACCGAGCGTTGGGTGATTTCCTGAAACAGCGCTGCGCCGGGGCAACGGCTTTCATCTACTTCGGAGATCGCGAGATGCTGAAGCATATCGGACTGAAACCCTCATGGAAACGGCCGCTCAAGAACGGTGGCCTGGATGGGAGGTTGGCAAAGTTCGAGATGTACCCAGGAAATGACTCTTCCATGCGGCGGCCGCCTGAGCTGAAACGTGGCGACGTCAACGTGTAATCAAGTAAAAGACCACCCCGGCCGTCACCACCGCAGCAGCCAGATAAAGCCAGGAACGCCAGCCCCTCGCAGGCGAACCCGCTGTCTGCGCAGCGGCTGCGTGGGCATCGCTCCCGACCGTCGATGGCGAAGGCCGGTCATCCGGGGCCTCCTCCAGGTCCAGCGCAACGCTCAAGTCCCGACTGCAGTCCCTAATCAAGCCGCCGCTGATCAGCGCATGGTTGGCGCTGTAGCCATAGAGCAGGGCATGATCACAGATGATATTGATCAGGCGCGGAAAGCCTTTCGACAACGCGTGAATTTCATGCACCGCATCGGCGCTGAACAAGGGCTGCTCCCTTCCGGCCGCTTTCAGTCGATGCGCGATGTAGGCCTGGGTATCTGCTTCCGTCATCGGCTCCAGGCGGCAGCGCGCCGCAATGTTCGGCAGGCCCCCGCCATTCATCTCCAGGACCGCCGCGGCATTGAAGTCGAGTTGCCCCACCAAAAGCATTTTCAACCGCTTTTTTCCATTCGACGGCCGGTTGCCCAGAACGATCAGGTCCCTCAGCGCCTCCGGCGTAAGCCGTTGCGCCTCGTCGATGATGAGAATTACTTTTCGATAGGCGCTGTATTTCTGGGCCAGGACCCTCGTGAACGCCGTAATAAACTCCTCCCGGCTTGCAAACCTGCGTTTGATATGAAATTCAGCAGCCAGGACATGATAGAAGTCCAGCCCGTTCATTTTGGGTCCGCTGACCGTGATGAAAACCGCTGCCACGCCATCCTGATTGAGCATGCGTTTGACGAGGACGGTCTTGCCAGTACCGATGTCTCCGGTAAGGATCACACACCCGTCCCGATCGAAAACGCCTTCTTGTAAGGTTTCGAACACGCGGGCATGCTGCTGACCCAGCCATAAGAATTCAGGATCGGGAGCCATCCCGAATGGTTCTTTCTTAAGTTTGAAATGATCAAGATACATCGTGAACCGCGACTCCTTCCTGACGCATTCAGTGCTGCTCGGACCATCCTTGGCGGGTTGCCGCAAAAGCGCCTTTGTATGTGGAACGTCACTGCCGGTCCTACCGGCAGTGGTCGCGCTGCGTTTTTTTTGACCTGTGCTCTATTTTATACTAAGCTGAATAAAAATGCACCCTAAACTCTCTTCCTAATCTCGGAACATGCCATGACATTCAAACGCAGCACCGCCACGGACGCTAAGACACGCGAACGGCGCTCCGGTATGAATCGGCGATGGATCAAGACACCGTATCACGGGGTGGAACGCCGCAGCGGCAAGGACCGACGGGGGGAACCTCCTGCGGCTGAGTCCTTGAAACCGATCGACTCCGCTCCCGAACCGACGGAGTCTCTCGAAAAACTGCTCCTTTCCACCACCGTGCGCCTGGAGGCTCTAGCGCGCCTGCTTGTTAAAAAGGGATTGCTGAGCCACACGGAACTATCTGAAATGCTGCAAACCATGCAGGCTGAGTATCAGAACCAGCAGCTCAAGGAGGACTGATGGGGTGCGGTGGCTCGACTGACCGAAAAGCTTGAGCCGGATCGAATACAGGGTGGCAGGCGGGGATTCTGCCTCAGCAAGCGGTGAAAGCCAAATCCAATTACAGGAACCGGCACATCCCATGAGAATATTCATCACCGGCGGAGAGGGTCAACTCGGCACCGAGCTCATCGCTCAGGCAGCGTCCCACCACATCGAGGTTCTGGCGCCGCCGCTGGCCCGAATGGACCTGACCCGCCCCGAGCAGATCGATCGCTTCTGGAATGAGTTTCGGCCCGCAGCGGTTATCAATGCGGCGGCATACACCGCAGTGGATCGAGCGGAATCCGAACCCGAGCTGGCCTTCGCCGTGAATGCCGAAGCTCCGGCGCGCATCGCCCAGCGCTGTGCACGAGAGCAAATTCCGCTCATCCATATATCGACCGACTACGTCTTCGACGGCCTGAAAGGGACCCCCTATTTGGAGGAGGATCCCGTAACGCCGCTGGGCATCTATGGCCGCAGCAAGGCCGAAGGCGAAGACGCCGTTCGCACGCGCGTGGGGCAGCACCTCATCGTGCGCACGGCCTGGCTTTACAGCGCCCACGGTGCCAATTTCGTCAAGACCGTGATGCGCCTGGTGGCCGAGCGCGACGAGCTGCGCGTCGTGGACGATCAGTTCGGCTGCCCCACCAGCGCTGCGGACCTCGCCGAGGCCGTGCTGCATCTCGCCGGCCGCCTGATCACGGGCGCCGCCATCTCCTGGGGAACCTACCATTACTGCGGCAACGGCGTGACCTCGTGGTATGGCCTGGCTCGTCACGTTCTCGAAACACTGGTATCGCGCGGCCGCATCGCTTCTTTCCGCCTGCTGCCGATCACCACCGCGGAATATCCTACACCTGCCCGCCGCCCGCCCTACTCCGTCCTGGACTGCCGCCGGATCGAATCGGCTTTCGGCCTTCTGCGTCCGCCCTGGCGGCAGAGCGTGGAGAAAACCGTCGACCGCCTCCTGTCCACGGCCGGCAGCGTTGGCTGAAGTCGGGCAAGACCCACCCGCGCTGTTCGAGAGCTGCGCGCAAAAAAATCATTAACCAATTGATATTCAATATAAAGATTGCCAAGATAAATCCCGTGCCGCTTGACTGTCTTGCGCTTTCCGTCTAAAATTAAAACAGTGGATTGCGCTGCACCGACCTGCTTGAACGAATAAGACGACATCCCGTTACCCATTTTATGAAATCGGTCCCCACGCAAAATTCCGCCGTCCTGGTAGTAGATGATGACGAGGGGCTGCTGCTGAGCATCAAAGCCACCCTGGTCAGCGCGGGACTGCCCGAACCGGTGCTGGTCTCCGACAGCCGCCGCGTGATGGAAGTCTTGCGATCGCAGCGGTGCCCCCTCGTGCTGTTGGACCTGATGATGCCTCATACGGGCGGCATGGAGGTGATGCGATGCATCAAGGAGGAGTTCCCGGAAGTCGATTGCGTGATCGTCAGCGCCATGGACGATGTGCCCACCGCCGTGCAAGCCATCAGCAGTGGTGCTAGCGATTACCTGGTCAAGCCCCTCAACAGTGACAAGCTGGTCGCGCTCGTCCAAAGCAACCTCGAACGCTACCGCTTCCGCGACGAACTCGCCCGCGTGGGCCGCAAGAAGATCTTCGAACACCTGAAGCAACCCGATGCTTTCGGCCACCTCATCGCCGAAGACGAATCCATGGCGCTGGTCTTTCACCAGATCGAAGCCGTGGCCGGCACCGACTACAGCGTGGTCATCAACGGCGAATCCGGAACCGGCAAGGAGATGTTGGCCCGCGTGATCCACCAGCTGAGCCATCGCTCTAAAGCGCCCTTTTTCGCGGTTAACATGGCCTCTTTTAGCAAGACCCTGTTCGAGGACGAATTCTTCGGCCATGCGAAAGGGGCCTATACAGACGCCGCCGGCGAGCGGCGCGGTTTTTTCGAAGCCGCGAACGGCGGCACGCTTTTTCTGGACGAGATCACTGAGCTCGACCCGTCGCTGCAGGCCAAGCTGCTGCGCGTCATCGAGGAGCGCGAGTTCTACCGGCTCGGCAGCACCGAGGTTCGCAACGTGGACGTACGCATCATCGCGGCCACCAACCGCGATATCAGCGAGGAGATCCTCAAGGGCCGTTTCCGGGCGGACCTGTTTTATCGGATCAACACCTACAACATCAAAATACCGCCGCTGCGCGAGCGCAAGAAGGACATCCTGCCGCTGGCCCGATACTTCCTGAGGCTGCACGCCGCCGCCAACAAGAAAAAAATCGCCGATCTGGCACCGGAGCTCACCGACCGGCTGTTGACGTATGCGTTTCCGGGTAATGTCCGGGAATTGGAAAACATGACTGCCGCCGCCGTCCTGCTGGAAAAGGGCAAAACACTCTCCCTGGCGGCGGCGCATTCGCTGCTGCCCTACGAGGGGCCCGAACGCCGCCGGAATGTGCCGCTCCTCACGTTGGACGAGATCGAGCGTCACCATATCGAACGGGTGCTCGAGGCAACGAACGGTAATCGACCCAAGGCGGCCAAGATCCTTGGAATCAACGCGTCTACCATCTATCGCAAACTCGAAAAATACAACCTCACGGATAAGAATTACGAATCGAGTTGATTCGGCCCGCATCCGGGCGGGGAGCGGGCCATCCTCGGGAGGAGAAGGCATGTCGGACGGTCTGGAGGTGGTGATTCTCGATGACGACCCGGGCATCGGCCAGGTGCTCAAGGAGCTGATCGAAACATTTTACACCTGGGGCAGGGTCGTTGCTTTTTCGGACGCGGAAAAGGCCATTGCCTGGTGCCTGAAGCGCGACGTGGGACTCAGTATTTTCGTCGTGGATGTATTTCTCAAAGATATGAGCGGTTTTTTCTTTTTAGATTCGATCGAACCGAAGTTTCCGTCCGCCCATGAGGACGCCATCATCATCAGCGGCAAGGCCAGCGAGGATGTCGTGGACATGTGCCTGGCCTCCAATGTAACTTACCTGCTCGAAAAGCCTTTAAAGCCTTACGCACTTCAGCTGGCAGTGCGCGCCATCACCGCCAAGTACCTGAACTTCGCAAAAAAACTGCTGAGGGACCCCTCCCTCGCCAAGAGCATAGCCCGCCTCTGATTCCTGGCGATAGTGATCGACTAAATTATTTTTCTCTTGGATGCCTATCAGGACATCGCGCTTAAAGCCCACCCGCCCTGCGGTGCTAGAGCGTTACAGTCAACCCCTCGCGCGCAAAGCATACATCCAAGCCGGTAGCCGGCTGCACGCCGCTGTAACGCTGGGACAAGACTTCGAGGTCCGCGTCGGTGCGCATGGGGTCGTGATGGATCAATGCCAGTCGGCGGCACCCGGCAGACTCAGCCGCCATGACGGCCTGTTCGATCGATGAATGCCCCCAACCGGTGCGACCGGCGCGGTATTCCTCCTCGGTGTACTGGCCGTCGTGAATGAGCAGATCCGCAGCGCGGAAATACGACTTCATCCGCAGACCGGCTTCGTGCGCCGCCTGCTCGCCCTCGAACGCCATGATCTCGTCGTAGGCGGGATCCGCGGGATTGGTGACAAACAGGTTGCGGAAAGGTTCGGTGTCGAAAGCCGTACACACCGACCGGCCGCGCCAGTCGAAGCGGTAGCCCATGCACAGCAACGGGTGGTTGAGGTACGTGGCGGTGAGCGTAATCCCGTCACCCAAGTCGTAGACGCCCTCACGCAAGTCGACGTAGGTGATGTGGGCGGCGAGCTCCACCTGACGAACCGGGAAATAGCGGTAGCACAGCTGTCCACCGATCACATCCTCCAGGTGATCTTCAGGGGAAATGGTCGGTCCGTAAAGCGTGATTCGGGTGTCCCGCCGATAGAGCGGGCCGAAAAAGGGCAGCCCAAGGATATGGTCGAGGTGGGTGTGGCTCAAGAGGAGATCCACCGCCAGCCCGCCCGGTTGACGGGCGCGCGTCAGCAAGTCATCCCCCAGCCGACGGATGCCTGATCCGGCATCGATGATGAGGGTGCGTCCGCAATCGGAAAAGTTTAGCTCCACGCACAAGGTGTTTCCGCCGTAACGCGAGGTCTCGTAGCCGGGAGTCGGAATCGACCCGCGCACACCCCAAAACGTGACCTGCAGCTGCTCAGTTTCGGCTGGCGATTTCAAGAAACACCTTCGCTTTCTCAATCTCATCCGCCACCGCTGCGGATAGCTCCGTTACGTGGCGGCCGGACAGATCCGCACCCATGGACAGGCGGCCACAGCCGTCCTCATCTGAACTTGGACCGCCGGGGGTCCCCGCTCCCATGTGGTGCGCGAGAGCGTCCGCCAGGGCGACCGCAGCGGCCAAGCCGAAGCTTGCGGTCTGCCCCTCGCTGGGCGTGTGGTGCTCGGACAATGCCTCCGTCAGTGCGGGACTCAACTGCCATTTGCGGGCGATCATATGACCGACCCGGCAGTGGTCGACCCCGATCTGCGTGTTTTCCTCGCAGCGCATGCCCCGCCCCGAGTCCTGAGCGACGGCAGCCGCTTCCCGGTAAGCTTCCGGGAACAGGTGGTTGAGCGGGATTTTGCCGATGTCATGCATCAACCCCGCCACAAAAAATTCCTCCCGCTCCGCCAGTGGCACGCCGCGGTTGGCAGCCAAGTGCTTGGCCGCGGCCGCGGTGCACAAGGAATGGGTCCAGAATTGGTCAGCGGTAAACGCTCGGAATGAATCGCGCTGGGAGAAACTCTGAAAAATGGCGAAGCTCAGAACAACATTCTTAACCGTATTGATGCCCAGCAGGATGATCGCGCGAGTCAGGGAGTTGACTTTGCTCGGCAGGGAGTAATAGGCGGAGTTGATCAACTGCAGCACCCGGCCGGTCAACACAGGATCAAGGGAAATGACCCGGTTTAAATCATTGGCGCACGCATTGGGTTCGTTGCAGGTTCGCAGCACCTTGATCGCGGTGGTGGACAGTCCGGCCATCCGCAGGATATACGACCGGACTTTTCCCAACGGCGCAGCGCTGAGCGTGTCCTCCGGGCTCATCACGCCGGCAGGTAGTCCCCACGGCGAAAGCGGATGATCTCGATCTCGGCCGTGACCAGGGTTTGGTTCAGGACGTCCTTAAGGCCCCCGGTTTCCGGCAAGACCGCGAGCAGCGGAGACAGCTCATCCCGGCCTTTCTCCATGGTTTGGACCACGGAATCTAACCCCTTCAGGTTCACCCGGTGGTCCGCGAGTTGGCGCTGGTAGTCTTCCAGCAGATCCAAAAAGCCCTCCACCCGCGAGCCCGCCGATGGAAGGGACCCCGGCCCCACCGTTGGCAGCTGGATGGCAATGCTCGCATCAAGAGGCGCAACGCCGGCTCCCGCTGATGCGGTGGTCTCTTTTAATGTTTTCTGGAAAATTTCCCCAAAGCCGCTGAGCGCAGGGTTGCCCTTTTGATCGGGGGTTTCCGCCAGGATACGGGTGGTCAGGCCGCCAAAGTCAGTAATTTTCATTGGATGCCGCTCCTCGTCGCTGATAAATCAAGCCTGGTCGGCGGCACCGCGCCGAGCCATGCTCGCCATTAAAGCAAATTCCGTGCAACTCCTCCAATCTCTCCGGATGGGTGGTCTTTTCTGGGGCTGGCCCTGCCGCCTGCCGCTCGGGCAGGCAAATTCTGCCTACAAGACTGATCTGGTGCATCCAACCGCAAGCTGCTGAATCCGGTTTAAGAAGATCGCATGATCTATATCGGCGAATGCCTGCTAAACCTTGATGGGTTATCTTTCTGAGCGCCAAACTTGCTGGTCGTCTTCCAACCGACGGTGGGAAAGCGGGTTTCCGTCAGCCAATAGGCGGACATGGTGGTCGTTTGACGAAAATTTGACGGATTTTTTCGGGGTATATGGTTGTGATTCCGCCGCGCCCCTTTCCGGATTGATAGAAAGACTAATTATATTTAGAATAACTATCTGATTTTAAAATTTTTTTATACCTTTTTACGGGTTAGGAACCCGAAGGCTTTCTAACCTTGAGAATATCTGGCACTTTGTTTGCATTAATTCGTAATCAAACCGGAATGAAGTTTCCTCCTTTCCTTCATTCCCACCTCCGACTGACCCTGTTAGGCCACCCCCCCTAACAGGGTTTTTCTTTATAGGCCACCCAACACCGTCCTCCATCGCCTGGGGAAAAGATCGGAAGGCTTCCACGGAGTTCGGTCTTTTTAGGAAAAGGCTGAATACTGCAACCCATCATTATGCCGGTGGGTCATCCGTATCACATGACCGCGAGGGGGCTGGGAGCATGCCGTCGTTCCGGGACTTGGCATGAAACAGCAGACAGTCATGGCCCGACATCGTCCGCCGGACCTCGGCGCACGGATGGGCCCGGCTCTTGAAGCCCATGCACCGACAACCATGGGGAAAGCATGGATCCCATGTCACGAAATAGTGCGCGCAGCGGTGGCAGTCGAGGCGTGGCGCCGCCATTCAGGGCTCCATTTTTGCGACGACGAGCGCGGCATCATCCTTGAGGCCCATCAGTTCCGTAAACTCCCCCGAAAGAGACTCGTAGAGCAGCGCCGGTTCATGGCCGGCGCGAACCCAGTGGATACTCCGTTTCCGAAGGTCGATTTCGGCGAAAAACAGGGGCATGAAGCTCCCGCTCGCCTGTACGTCGCGACTGAGTTGGCGGTTGACACGGGCCACGACGCTTGAAACGCTTTCGGGCCTTCCACGGTCTTCTTCTCGAAGTAGTCGTAATGGTCTCCGCCGGTATGGTCGCAATAAATGCTGCGTCCGCCAATGTCGATCCCTTCGAAATCGGAAACGGAATTGGGCATCAAGCCTTGCTGGTGACGGCTGCGTTTCATCGGAGCGTTTCAGCCGCGCGGGCCCCGCCGGTCCGGGACTCACCTTGAAAGCTCCACCCATACGCCCATCTCCTGCAGCCTCCGCAACGCCTGCTCCCGGTCGATATCCGCACCGCGCCGGCTGACCTCGACGATGGCCTGCAGCACCTCGTCGCTCACGCCGGCCTGTTTCATCCGGATAATGTCGTCCGCCGAAGTCAGGCGCACGGAACGCAGCCCGTTGCCGTAGACGACCGGCTCGCGGTTATTTAAAAAAGACCCCTCGCGGATCAAGCTCTGCAAAGTGTGATCGCCGATTCCGGCGGCCTTCATCGCAAGGATATCCTCCACCGTGAAGGCCGCGGTTTCCAAGGTCCGCTCCTTGATCATCATCTCGATGGTCGCGTCCTCGACTCCGGCCTTTTTCAAGCGCGCGAGGCTCTTGGCATCCAAGGCGAAGGTCGGCGACGCCGCAGATAGAACCGCCGATAGCAAAAGGCTCCAAAGAAGTTTATTGATGTCCATGATAGACCCCGCTGAAACGTCGGCGGTCGGAAGCCGGTCGGCGTCGACACGCGCCTGGCCTGCTAAAGCCGGTTGCGGTCTGGCGCTGAAAGGCGACCGCCGGGCCGCCGGAAGGGGTTACTTCAGAAAGTTGACCAGACTGGGCTGAATGATCCGTGACGCTGCCGCTATCGTGGACTGGTAAGCGGTTTCGAGGTTCTTCAGCTCGATGATCGCCTGAGCCACGTCGACATCCTCTTCGCGTCCGATGGCCGCCTGAACGGTGTTTTTTACATTCGTCCAGTGTTCCTCGGTGGCTTGCAGGCGGTAGAGCTTGGGCCCGGCCTCTGAGATTTTGTGGGTGATTTGCGAGTGCGCGTCTTCGAGCGGGTCGACGGTCGCCTGAATTTGAGTTGAGCCGAGGGCCAGGTCTGGATTTTCGAGCCCATCGATCAGGGCGTGCAGCTGGTCGAAAATGTTGACGCCGCCGTTGGCCGCATCCTGAAAATAGTTCCGGCCGTCGGCGTCGATAATGACCTCCACGTTATCCGCAATCGGAACCCTGAAGCTCCCGGCGTCTCCATTGTAGGTCGCGTTGTAATCGTTGTCCCGCGTGAAGGCGGGCGCGTCGGTTTGGTAGCCGCCGAACATGGAGCGGTCGCCGTATCTGGAGTTGGCAAACTGCAGCACCATGTCGTAAATCCCCTTAACCTGCTCGGCGGCGAGCGACCTCTCGTCGGCGGTGGCATCACTGTCGCTTTTTTCTTGGGCGATGCGCCGCGCCTGCCGGATCAGTTCATCCACGAATCCGAGCGTCCGGTCCGTAAATTCCAATCGCGTCCTGCCCTGCTTGATGTTGTCTATGTACTGGTTGATCGCGGCCAGGCTCGATCGCCCCGCTAAGACCCGCCCCATGCCGCTGGGGTCATCCGAAGGCCGGTTGATGCGCTTCTGCGTGGCGATCTGTTCCTGGCGCTGCAGCATGGCTTGAGTCTGCCGGCGCAGGTTGTTCACAAAAATGTTAGACATCATATTTTGGTTCACTCGCATTTTTTCCTCCGGAAAAAATGTAGAAATAAATTTATGTTATAAATTACTATTAATATTTTAACGTACTATATTCATTAATGTATTAAGCATATCGTCTGCCATGCTGATCATCTTGGCGGCGGCGTTGTAGGCGGCCTCGAACTTCACCAGGTTGACCATTTCCTCGTCGAGCGAAACCCCGGCTACGGACTCCCGGTAATTCTCCAGATACGTCATCATGTCGGCCTGATGACTGGAATTGGCCTTGGCGGTCTGCACATCGTAGCCAACCTGGCTGATCAGCGTATCGGTAGCGCTGTCGAACGTGGCGTTGCCGTTCATCGCCAGGGCCGTGCGCAGGTTGTGAATCGCAATCGCTTGGTCGGCATTGCCGGGGACTCCTGGGAGATTTGCAGAAGCAGCAATGAGGTCGAGATCGTTGAGGACAGCCTGGTTGACCCGGAAGTCGGCCGCCCCGCTCGCGCTGTCGTCGAAGAGATTGGTGCCGGTGGTCCCGTCAAGCCCAAAGCCGGAAGCGTGGATCGCGTTGATCTGGGTTCTCAGCTCATCCGCCAGCATGTCCAGTTGGTCTTGATAGCCGACAATCTGCGTATCCCGGGTCTGGAGCCATCCGCCGATTTTGCCCCCGGTGATCTCGCCGGAGATGACCACCGCCCCGCCGCTGATGTCCGGCCAGAGGATGTCACTGTGGCCCTCGGCGTTCGTCTGCGTTTGAAGCTGCCAGATGTTGCCGCTTTCCACCAGCGGACGGCCGCCGGCAACCGAAACGACCACCTGGCCGTCGGCATTCTCGAAACTATTGATGTCGATGATCTCCGCAAGCTGTTTCAGGACCAGATCGCGGCGGTCACGGTAGTCGTTGGCGTTGGTGTCTACGGTTTCCGTGCGAGCGATCTTTTGGTTGAGGTCGGCGATCTGTGCAACCAGGCGGTTGACGGTTTCCACCCCGCCTTCCACGGTGGTGTCGATGTCGGCTCGGATCTGTTCGAGATCGCCGTATTTTTTGCGAGTGGCATCGGCCAATCCCTGGCTGGTCGCCGCCACCATCGAGCGCTCGGTCGTTCCCGACGGATTCAGGCTGAGATCCTGCCAAGCGTTCCAAAAATCGCTCAGCGACTGGTTCAATCCGTAGCCGTCGCTCTCGTCGAAAACGACCTCCACGCGCTCGAGCGCGCCCTGTTGGGCCTCCCAGCGACCGAGGTTGGCGTTTTCGTTGTTCAGCTGAACCCCGAGGAACCGATCGTAGACGCGCTCAATCGCGGTGGAAGTCACGCCGAACGACATCAGCCCGGCGCCGGTATAAACCGGAGTATTGGTTTCAAAATTCACCCTTTGACGCGAGTAGCCCGGCGTGTTGACATTGGCGATATTGTTGCCGGTGACATTGATGGCCCGCTGCTGCGTCAGTAAAGCGCTCGTGCCGGTGCTCAACACCCCGAACAGATGGGTCATGATTCGCCTCCTGCGGAGGCCCGGCGGGCTTGGGGTTGCGCCTGCAGGGCCTGCCATATGGAAGGGGTTGTGTCCTCCAGGGCCACCATCTCGCCGACGGTATCCATACATGGGCGGCGGACAGCCCTGCGGCACGCCTCAGATTTCATCACAGACCAATTTTCCATGCAGCCGGGCGCCCTTCAGCCGCCCGCTGCGATGATAGACGCATCCGTTGGTGGCAAGCCCTTTCAGCACTCCATAGGCGGCCTTCAGCAACTCACCGACATGCCGGCAGAGGAGCTCGCTGCGCTGGTTTTCTGCTTTGATTCGCATTACCAAACCCAGCAGCTCGCTGCGGCAGCGCCGCAACTCAGTCCCGTGGAGCGCCGGCGAGGTTCTGGCAAGAAAGCTCAAGGTCACCTCTCCTGCCGGTCGGCCGATGCCCTTCGCCAGGCGATTCACCACCTCCGTCCGCTGTTGCTCGATTGCCTGCAGACGCTCGATCAGATCACGCTTACCTGTCGCGCAGGCCTCGATCTCCATGCGCTGCGAGCGTAGCAAAGCAGTGCGTTCTCGTTCCACGATCTCGAACAGCCGGCGGTAAAGGGCCGTTTCTGCTTGCAGGACCTTCAACAGTTCACTCAGCAATTCGGGCATGCCTCCTCCCCTTCCGCACCGGTCTGTGCATGTTATCTTTATCGGCGCAGAACGTTAGACTCTTTAATTCTTTTAATGCATTTTATAAAAATTCTATTAGGAGGGTCATCGTTTTCGAAGCGAGCGGCGCAGCTGGCCGGTCAGCCCACCCAGCTGTTCTTGAAGGATGGCGGAAAGGCCCAGACCGCCGGAGCGCGCCATTTCCTTGGCCAGTTCGGCGTCCATCAGCGAAGTGTAAATTTCCTCCGAACGCCCGCCGTCGATCAATCCCGACTTGGCGACGGTTTTTCGCATCTCGCTGAGCATGTGATGGATAAAGAGCGCCTCCATGTCTTCGCAGACCGGCTTCAAGTTCGAATCCGCCGGGGTTTCCGTGATGGACCGAGGGGGGGTGGCCGAGGGGCGCTGCCGACCCGCAGGATCGATCAGCAACGAAGAAGCCGTCTTCGATATCGGCGCGGGCATCAGATGATCTCCAAGTCGGCTTGCAGCGCTCCGGCCGCCTTGAGGGCCTGGAGGATGGAAATCAGGTCTCTCGGCGTAACCCCTAAAGCATTCAGCGCCCGCACCACCTCGCCGATGCTCACGCCGGCCTCCAATACTTGAAGTGGCGCACGCCCTTCCTTAACCATCGTTTGGGTGTCCGGCGTCACCACCGTCTGGCCTCTGTTGGAAAAAGGCATGGGTTGAGACACATCGAAGTTCTGCTTGATTTCGACGCTAAGGTTTCCATGCGCTATCGCTACGGTGGCGATGCGAACGTTCTCACCCATGATGACCGTTCCGGTGCGTTCATTGATCACCACCCGCGACACGTTGTCAGGCGTCACGCTCAACCCCTCGACTGTCGCAATTAAGGTGGCGATGTTTCCAGAGTAGGCAGACGGCACTGCGACATGAATGGTTCCGGAGTCCTGGGTGCGGGCGACCGTTTCCTTCATGCCGGCGTTGATGGCCTGAGCCACCCGCGTGGCCGTAGTGAAATCAGGTTTGTTCAATGCCAAGCTGAGCGAGTCCTTCAGGTTGAGGTCGAATGGGATTTCTCGCTCAACGCTTACACCTTGGACCACCCGGCCGACCGTCGGGAAGTTTTTGGCCACCTTGTCGCCGGTGCCCGAGCCGACCAAGAACCCCCCTGTGGCCACCGGACCCTGGGCGACCGCGTACACCTGCCCGTCCGCGCCCTTGAGGGGGGTCATCAGCAGGGTCCCGCCCCCAAGGGTTTTCGCATCGCCAATGGAGTTGACCAGGGCATCCAGTCGGCTGCCGGAACGCGCAAAAGGCGGCAGTTCGGCGGTCACCATGACCGCCGCCACATTTTTGACCTTGATTTCTTCCGGACTCACCGTCACGCCCATCTTTTCAAGCATGGAGGACATGGATTGCAGGGTGAAAATGGCGTCGTCGCTGTCACCGGTTCCGGCCAAGCCGACCACGAGACCATACCCGACCAATTGATTCGCCCGCACCCCACGGAAAGAAGCAATGTCCTTGATGCGGGCGGCATGCAGGAGGTTCGTCAGCCCGATCACGACCAGCACAACGGCAACCAGTCGCCGCATGAAATAGGCCGTTTTCGTGATGCATGCTTTCAATCGCATATGCCGCTTCATCTCCTCCCCGCGCTAGAATGGCCAGACGGTGTTCAGGAAGTTGGCCATCCAACCCGGGCGCTGACGATCATCGATGACACCGGAGCCGCTGTAAGCGATCTTGGCATCCGCAATGAATATCGATCGAACGATGTTGTCATCACCGATATCGCGCGGGCGGATGACGCCGGACAGAATGATCACCTGATTCTCGTGGTTGACCATCACCTCACGGGTGCCGACGATCCGCAGGTTGCCGTTGGGCATGACATCGGTGACCCGGCAGGTGATGTAGGCGGTCAGATCGCCGCTGCGCATGGTGCTGCCGTCACCCTCGAAGTCGCTGCTCATGCTTCCCTTAATGGACGCCGAACCGAACGGGTTGACCTTAGGCATGTTGCTGCCCAGCCAGCGCAGGACCTTGTCCTGCCACCAATCTTCCACTCCCATGAACGTTTCGATACCCGCACTCAGGCTCGAGTCACGCGCCGTTTTGGTGTTGGCCTTGTTGGTCGCTTTGGACGATTCCTCGATCTTGACCGTGACGATGTCGCCCGCCGAACGCGCCTTGGTGTCCAGAAACAGTCCATTGAGCCCGCTGCCGGCGATGTATAGCGAGTTCTCCTGATACGCCACGGCCCGCGCAGCGTTCAGCGTGTTCATTGACTCGGCCGGCGGAGGGGCCTGCATCTGCGTCACGACCGGTGTCTGTCGGCCGGCACATCCGAAGGCCATAACGAGCAGGCCCGGCAACAGAAGAACCCTCCCGACCCGGTAGATGATTGGCGGCATGGTATGTACTCCCTTTCGTTGGCATCAGCGCCCGAAGCGTCAAAATTCGATTCTGACGGTCCTAGAATCCACCACGCGGGCATGGACGACTCGGTTCGAGTCCAGGTTCATCACGGGGATGAGCTCTCCTTGAGCCCCCTTTTGCTTGACTTGTCCAACAGCGGAAATCCGCAAACCGGCGCTCTCCGCAATGATCCGTACCCGATCCCCGCGTTTCACCAGCGGCGGAAACTCCAACAGGTCCGGGCGCAGCACCGTCCCGGAATCCAAGGCCCGGCGGGTGCGTTTTCCGATGGCCACTTCGGGGTCGTCGATGCGGTCGGCCGGCAGGCCGGCCAGGTCCAACGCCTTTATTTCGATGTCATCGGCTTCAAGCGGCTTAAACCGCCCCAACGGCCGCCGGGCGACGACCACGTTCACCCGTCGCTCCAGGCTCACCGTCACCCACACCCGCCGTTCAAAATCCGGATCCACATTGAATGTCACCTGCAGCGGCACACTGCCCGCCAGCTCGCTGTTCTTAGGCGCGTTCACGTGCGTGGTGAGCTGGCCTTTGGGCAGCACCACCGCCTCGGGCACTCGAATGTCTTTGATCGCAAGCGATTCGGCGGGCTTCCCGGCGACCTGCCGCTGAAGAAACCCACGCACGATCTGCTCGATCTGATCCCGTTCGATCGTCACCGCCCCGCGGCTGATCACGACCTCGGGCGGCACCTGCAGGTCGAGCTTCTCGGGGTCAACGCCGCTCTGCCGCAGGCGACCGAGAAGGGTGGCGGCGTCCAATGACCGCGTCTTGCCCGGAAGCGGCGAACGGCCGAGCAACACGCTTTGCAGCTTGCGCACGAAGACGGCATCATCGCCGTCGATGCGCGCGATATCGCCAAGCTGGACCTGGTCGGCCGAGACCTCTGTCTGGTCATAGATGCGTACGCTGGTGAGCCCCGCCGAAGCGATCGGATGGCCGACGAACGCAGCGCCGACCCATACCAGGGCGACGGCCGCCAGCCGCCGGAGACACGGGCTCAAGGAATGCGTTTTTTCCATCGCCGCTCGTTACCGTTTCAGGTTATTGGCGACCTGTAGCATATCGTCGGAGGCCGTGACGACCTTGCTGTTGGTCTCGTAGGCTCTCTGGGCCGTGATCATGTTGACCATCTCGTCCACCACGCTCACGTTGGACATCTCGAGAAAGCCCTGCGCGATGTATCCAAAGGAATTCTCCCCGGCGGTGCCGACAATGGCATCCCCAGAGGCTTCGGTCGGCAGGAAAAGGTTCTTGCCGATCGCCTGCAGCCCGGCGGAATTGGTGAATCGTGCCAGCTGGATCGTCCCCAGCTCACGCGGAGCGGAGTCTCCGGCCTGAAGGGCGCTGACGGTCCCATCCATGCCGATGGACACCGAAATGGCGTCGTTCGGAATGCTGATTTCAGGCTCGAGCAGGAAGCCGTCGGGAGTGACGATGCGTCCTTCCCGATCGAGTTTGAAGGCGCCGGCGCGGGTGTAAGCGGTGCTGCCGTTCGGAAGCGTCACCTGGAAGAATCCGTTGCCCTCAATGGCGAGATCGAGCTCGTTCTTGGTCAGCTGCAACTCGCCCTCGGTGAAGTTCTTCGCCACGGCCACCGGCCGCACCCCGTGCCCGAGCTGGATGCCGGTCGGCGCTTCGGTGCTCTCGGACGTCGAGCCGCCGGGGGGCTGCATGGTTTCATACAGCAGGTCTTGAAACTCGGCCCGACTGCGCTTGAACCCGGTGGTGGTGACATTGGCGAGATTGTTGGCGATCACGTCGATGTTCATGCTTTGGGCTTGCATCCCGGATGCGGCGGCCCACATGCTGCGAATCATGGCTCCTCCTGGGAAGTGGAATTTGAAATTGGAAATCTCAAATTTGAATTATTTTCTTAAGAAGTCCGCCCCACTTCGTTGATGCTCTTCGCGTTGGCCTCGTCGATGGACCGGATCACCCGCTGATAGGATTCGTACCCTCGCAGGATTTCGATCATCTCGGTCATGGCACGCACGGCCTCGACGTTGGACATTTCCAGAAACCCCTGGGCGACACGGACATTTTGCGGCGTGGCGGCCGCGCCGGCATCGGCGGGCATGAAATACCCGTGGCCGATCTTGACCAGGCTGCCGCTGTCGGCAAAATCCTCGATGCGCAGACGGCCGACGTCCCGGCCGTTCACCCGCACCGTCCCGTCTTCGCCCACGCTGACATCCAGACCGCCGGGGCCGGCGTTGCGGGCGTCCAATCGGATTTCACCGCCCGTCCCCTGAACCGGCCAGCCCTCCTGGGTCACGAGCACGCCTTCGGAGCTGAGCGTAAAGTTGCCTCGCCGTGTGTAGACAGTTCCGTCCGGGGATTCGGCGCTGAAGAAACCGTTTCCGTTCAACGCGAGGTCCAGTCGGTTGCCTGTCTGCTGAAGGGGGCCAGGGGAAAAATCCGTGCGGCTGGCGTAGCTGACCCAGAAGGATGCTCCTGCCTGTCCGGCCGGATAGGGTGGCGAGACCGCCGACACCGCGCCTTCGGCGGAAGACAGAAACGCCTTAAACGCAACATCGTCGCGTTTGAAACCAGCCGTGTTGACATTGGCCAGGTTGTTGGCGATCACCTCAAGCCGCTTCTCGTATGCCAGCGCAGCTGCCGCCGCCATGTAAATTTCACCACTCATGCGCTTTCCTCTCTATCCTGCCAGCCTCCGGCAAGCCGGCCGATGGCCGCATACGACCGGATTAATCAACCTGGATCAGATTCCTCGCCGCTGCCGGCGGAGCCGGGGTATGTCATGGCCTTGAACAAGCAAGAGCCATACCAGGAAGCCTTTGGATGGCTAGGCTCGCCGGCCGATCCGGTCCAAAGCCTGCGACCGGCGCAGCGGCATCCGATCGGTGAGCCGTCGAACGTTAAACCGGTCCGCCAGCCCTCGGCCCGGCAATTATTGCCGGATTTCCCTGACCAGATCGTTTTCAGGGGCTGCGGCGCGCATTTTGAGCGCGAGTTCGATTTCCCCGGCAGGCACGTTCAACCGGTCGGCGATCTGCCGCGGACTCAATCCCTGCTCCGCAAGCCCATTCAGCCCCGCGTAGCGGTTGCCGCGCTGCTCCTCGGCTTCAGCATCTCCCCACCGGAAGGCGACCGGCACAGCGGCTGGACCGGCGGTCTCCGGTTCGGCCGCCGGATGCAGCGCTCCGGCACCTGCCAGCGCATGCTGGAGTTTATCGCGCTCGGCCTCGACAGTGGAAAGAATGTTTAGCAGCGCGTGTTCGGTCTGCAGACGGATGCTTTGCAGCATGACCTCCATCGAGAATGCTGGCGGCGAGGCACTCGACGCACCGCGCGTCGCCGACCGGCGCCTTATGCGCTGTCGCAGCCATGCGCCCAGAATCGCGGCGCACAGCGCCAGCTGAAATACTGCGCCCACCATGTCCCAGCGGAGCGCCTCCAAATAGCTCATCATGGCAGATTTCCTCCTCACGCCCTTTCGTCCGTCTAAACGCGGATATCGATCAGTTTTTGGGTCGGAGAGCCGCCGGATTCCGCCTCAGTCTCCGGATCCGGCGATTCCATCGCGCCGCCGGGCTCCTCGGGCACTGCCGTCGGCTCTTCCGCTGGACGGTCTTTGTTCTGACGGAGATACCGCGCAAACGCGGAGCCTCCGCCCGAGTCCTCGCGCGGTTTGGCGCGCTTGACACGGTCGGCTGGTATTACGGGAGCGATAACCTTGGGCAACAGCACCGGCTCCATGCCTGAGCCCTCCTGGTTCCTGCCGGCATCCCTTTCCCCTTCAGCTTCATCCGCTTTCGTCCAACAACCGTTCCTTACGCAGCTTGTTGCGCAGTCGCACGACCGCCTGGGAGTGAATCTGGGACACCCGCGATTCCGTGATGTTTAACACTTCTCCGGTTTCCTTCATGGTCAACTCGTCGAGGTAGTACAACGATATGACCAGCCGCTCTTTTTCGGGCAGCTGCTCGATGGCCCGCGCCAGCCCGGACTTGAGTTCTTTGAGTCGGGTCTGGGAGAGTGCATCGTCGTCGTGATTCATCAGATAGCTCATGAGCTTTTCCTTTTCGTCCTTGGAGGAAACGCCCAACTCTTCGAAGCTGACGAAGGAAATGCTCGATATTTGCTTGGTGCGATGAAGATCCTCGAGATCGACCCCCAGTTCGGTAGCCAGTTCGTCGTCGTCGGGGTCCCGGCCCAGCCGCTGCTCCAGCCTCTGGCAGGCATGTTCCAGCTCGCGCATTTTGCGCCGGCTGGAGCGCGAAAGAAAGTCGCGCGACCGCAGTTCACTCAGGACCGCTCCCTTGATGCGAAAAATGGCGTAGGTCATGAACTTGTTGTCGCGCCGCGGATCGTACCGATCGACGGCTTGGATGAGTCCGATGACCCCGACGTTCATGAGATCCTCCACGTCGACACTCGCCGGCAGGTGGGTGGCGATGCGTTGTACGATGCGTTTGACGTAGGGCAGGTATTCGTTGACGAGTTGCTCGCGATAGGCAGGCTTCTTCTTGAGCGGATATCGAGGGCGGCGTTCTGCCAGTTGCATGTGCATGATGGTCTCTCCTAAAATAAAGTCCACCAACCTATTGGGGGATCGTACGTACGAGATGGTGCCAGAACAAGTTCGTGTTGCCCTTCGGGCGACTGGACGGCGCCTGTTTGATCATGCGCCGTGCCAGTTCGCTGAAGCAATGGCTGGCCTTGGCGTCCGGGTAGAGCTCGCTCACCAGGCGCTGCTGCTTAACGCCCCGGGTCAGCTTTTCATCCCGCGGCACATAGCCGAGATAGTCGATGTGAATGTCCAAGAAACGGTCGATGACCAGGCCCAGCTGCCGGGAAACGTCCTGCGCTTCGCGCGGGCCTGCCACCATGTTGACGAGCAAGCGGCAGGATTTTTCGGCGTACTTGAGGGACAGCACCTTCATGAGGGCGTAGGCATCGGTAATCGAGGTCGGCTCGGGAGACACGACGACGATGATCTCATGCGCCATCACGACGAAATCCATCACGTTCGAAGAAATGCCGGCCGCCGTATCGATCAGCAGGATGTCCATGTCGTCGATCAATCGGTCGAGATGCGTGAAAAACTGCATCTTCTGTTCATGTGCCAGCTGAGTCAATTCCTGAATCCCCGAGGCCGCCGGCAGGATGCGCATCTTCCCCGGACCCTCCTCGAGGATTTCCTCGATCGTCTTGTCTCCCCGGATGACGTGAGAAATATTGTACTTCGGAGCCACGCCGAGCAAAACGTCCAGGTTCCCCAGACCCAGATCGGCATCCAGAATCAAGACCTTCTTTCCGAGCCGGCTGAGGGCGAATCCGAGGTTGGCCACGATGTTCGTTTTTCCCACCCCTCCCTTGCCGCTGGTGATGGCAATGACGCGTGCATGCGCTTTCCGGCGCCGGGACGGCTCATCCGCATCGCGGGGCTGACCGCGTCGCGGCATCGGGATGACGTTATTCGAAGGATCTTTGAAAGTCATGCGGATCGCGTCTCCTCATCGATCGTCGTTTAGCGGATACCTGCACCGTGAACGGCGCTGCGCGCGGCGGCGTCGGCATCGAGCCGCCCGTTCCGCTGCGGATGGCAATTCCGACAGGCGACGAACTGCCGGGATTCGGCTTCCGCGGCCGAAGTAAAATGGATCAAGTGCTTCGGTTTTATTTTTCGAACCCATTTGCAGTCGCTGCGGTGATAGAGTTCCGAACTGCCGTTGGCGACCAGCTGCCCGCGATCCGGCATGGCCGCCTCGGCGCGTGCCGGCTGGGGGCCTGCGCCCCGCTTGCCCCCATCGCTCTCTCGCGGCGGCCAAATCCGGCTGAGCAGCATCGCCAGGGCTTGATCCGCCAAATCCTCCGGGATTCCCGGTCCGGTGCCCAGATCGGTCAGCGGCAGGCCCGTCCGAACCAGCAGGTTGAGCAAGTGTCCGCAGGCTCCGGCTTCGTCGAGCCGCGTAAACGCCAGACGATCGACGGGAAATCCTCTCCAGGTGTCGATCGTTCGCGCCAGGTCTTTCTCGCGAGTGCAGGCGTTCAGCACCAACTCGACCTCTTTGGTTTTCAACGGCTCCAGCAGCTCACGCAGCTCGCTCAGCCGCTCCGGCTCTCGGGGGCTTACCCCGGGCGTGTCCACGATCAGCCAATCCATCGACTGGAACGCCTGCCACGCCTGCCGAACCATTGCCGCCGAGGTGGCCACGGCCACCGGAACCCTCAGAATGGATCCGTAGATACGCAGCTGCTCGACGGCCCCGATCCGATGATCATCCAACGTTAGAAGTGCCACCTTGCGCCCGTCCGGCCGCCTGGATTTCAGCGCCGCCAGCTTGATCGCCGTCGTGGTCTTGCCGGCTCCGCCGGGTCCAACCAGGATGCGAATTCTCGGGGGGTTGAGCGCAGGCGTATCGCATGCCGGCCGCAACCCCATGTCGTGCAAAACCCGGAGCGCATGCGACTGAAGCCCTTCGGATCCGAGCAACGGGTCGAATCCCGGCACCCCCTGGATTTGTTCAATCAGATCCCCGGCCAGCTCCCGCTCGACGTCGTGGGCTAAAAGATGGTGGTACACCTGCGCCAGCTCCGCCGGCGGAGGCGGCGCCGCACGGTCCACCGCGGCCGGGCTGCGCCGATGCGTCAGTGATCGCAGACTATCGTTGAGCGATTTAAACAACCCGCGCCGAGCTGCGAGGACTGCCGCCGATGTCCCGCCGGGTGCGGGCCGATCGGCGACCATCGACCCAATGCCCGGATAGGCCGACCCGCCCGAGTCGTTGGCGGCGGTGACTTCCACGCCCGCAGTACGCCCGATGCCGAAGAGGCCTCGGCTTTGGCGCCGGCTGCGCGCGGAGAGAATGACAGCATTGACGCCAAACTCGTCCTTGACCATTTTCAAGGCCGCTGTCATGGTTTTGGCTTCGAATCGCTTAATCTGCATCCGACAACTCCACGCTCCCGAGGGATCGCACCTCGACCGTGCTCAGGATCTCTTCATAGGAGAGCACAAACAGGTTGGGAATGAACCGGTCGGTCAGCTTCTTGAATGCCAGTCGCACCGGTGAGGAGCAAAGCACCACCGGTTGCAGGTTGTGCGCCGCGCAGAGTTCGATCTGACGCGCCAAGCTGCTCATCATTCGGTTGGCCGTCTGGGGGTCCAAGGCCAGCACGCGGCCGTGCTCGCCTTTCTGCAAGGCCTCGGCCAGCGCGCTTTCGACCGCATGGCTCAACGTGATGACCGCCAGGCTCCCATCCGGCGCTTGGTGCATTTTGGTTAAGGTCCGCGCCAGGGCGTGACGCAGGTGCTCGGTCAGCGCATCCGGATCCTTGGTGAGCGGCGCCCAATCCCCCAGCGTTTCTAAAATGGCCAGCAGGTCGCGAATCGGAACCTGCTCCCGCAACAGGTTTTGAAGCACCTTGACCACGCTGCCCAACGGCAGCAGGTTGGGCACCAGATCCTCCACGACTTTGGGATGGGATTGCTTCAAGTAGTCCAACATGCGTTGAACGTCCTGCCGACCGAGCAGCTCATGGGCATGTCGGCGGATGACTTCGGACAGGTGCGTGGTCATCACGGTCGCGGTGTCGACCACGGTAAAGCCCTTGGCAAGAGCGGTTTCCTTGGCGCTTTCCCGGATCCAGACCGCCGGCAGTCCGTAAGTCGGCTCCTGCGTGGCGATGCCGTCGATCGTGCCGTCGGCGTTGCCGGGGTTCATGGCCAAGCAGTAGTTCGGCTGGAGTTCCCCGCGCACGATTTCGTTACCCTTCAGCAGAATCGCATACTCGCCTGAGGCCAGCTGCATGTTGTCCTGAATGTGAACCGGCGGGATGATAATCCCCAGATCGAAGGCCATCTGCCGCCGGATGGCCTTGATCCGCTCCAGCAGCTCACCGTTCTGATCCGCATCCACCAAAGGGATCAGGCCGTATCCGACCTCGATCGCCAGAACGTCCAGCGGCGGCAGAGCCGTCAACGATTCGGCCGCGGGCGCCTTTTCAGCGCGGGCCTTCTGCTGCTGCTCGGCCTGCTCGCCGGCGCGCTTGGCCTGCAGCAGGCTGTAGGCCAGTCCCGCCGCCAGCAGCGCCAACACCAAAAAGGGCATGGAGGGCAGCCCGGGCATTAAGGCGAACCCGAACAAAACGACGGCGACCATGCTGATGGCCCGCGGATGGAAGAAGACCTGCGAGGTGATCTCGCTGCCCAGGCTGGATTCGTTGCCCGCCCGGCTGACGATGATGCCGGCGGCCGTGGAAATGACCAGCGCCGGAATCTGCGAGACCAGACCGTCGCCGACCGTGAGCAGCGTGTAGGTCTGGGCTGCCGGTCCGAACGCCATGCCTTTCTGGAAGACGCCGATGGCCAGCCCGCCCACGATGTTCACCAAGGTGATGATGATCCCGGCCACGGCGTCGCCGCGCACGAACTTGTTGGCGCCGTCCATCGCACCGTAATACTCGGCCTCCCGCGCAAGGATTTCGCGCCGCGACCGCGCCTCCTGCTCCGTGATGTAGCCGGCGTTCAGATCGGCGTCGATGCTCATTTGCTTGCCAGGCATCGCGTCCAGGGTGAAGCGCGCCGCCACTTCCGCGATGCGGCCGGCGCCCTTGGTGATTACCGCGAAATTGATCACCACCAGGATCACGAACACGATCATTCCGACCACGTAGTTGCCGCCGACGACAAACCCTCCGAAGGCCTTGATGATGTTGCCGGCGGCCGCCGCGCCCTCGTGGCCATGCAGCAGAACCACCCGCGTGGTGGCGATGTTCAATGACAACCGGAACAACGTCGTCAGCAGCAGAATGGAGGGAAAGGCCGAAAGCTCCAACGGCTTCTGAATGTGCATGGCGACCAGCAGGATCACGAGCGCGAAGGTGATGCTGAAGGCCAGCAGCAGATCCAGAAGCATCGTGGGCAAGGGCATGACCATGAACACCAGAATGCCCACCACCGCAGCGGCCAGCGAGATATCACTGTTGCGGGCCAGGCGGGGCAAAAGGCCGATCATTGCGGTGTTCTGGGCGACTGCCATGCGTCGATGATCCTCACCGTGTCCTTACATCGTCCGATTCAAACCGAATCCTCACGAGTGCATTTTCCGTGCCTGTAGTTGCTCAGGAGTATGAATTTCGCGTACCGGATGGCAAGCCCCTCGGTGCGATGCTCCGGTTGGCGTAAAAGGGCAGCGAAACGGGGGCTGCTGGACCTCGTCTGCCGGCCGCTTGTGGCGCTGGGTCAACCAGGCGGAACCGGTAGCGGTCCGGCCAGGCCGCCAGGCGGCCGGCTGTTGCCAAGGCCTGGCGCTGCAGCCGCACTCGAAACGCGTACCGACAATTTTTTGTCGGCACGGCCCGCCGGTGGACTGACGTGAATCCGCCGCGCCCGGATGGTGAAGAGCAAGACGAGGTCCCCCGCTCAGCTTCCACCCGAAAGCCACCGGGCTCGACCCGGTTTTCAAAAAAACAACGGCCGGCACCTGCTTCCAGGCTTACAGCGCATGCTTGCCCTTCAACCGGTACACATAGGCCAGCACTTCGGCCACGGCCCGATAGAGCTCAACGGGAATGTAGTCACCCGGCTCAGCCAGTTTATGAAGCGCTTGAGCCAAGGGCTTGTTCTCCACGAGGGGGACGTGATGTTCGCGGGCGATGTCGCGGATGCGCTCGGCGACATGATCGGCACCCTTGGCGACCACCCGCGGGGCGGCCATTTCCGAGGGATCGAATCGCAGGGCGACGGCGAGATGGGTCGGGTTGGTGATGACGACATCGGCCTTGGGAACCTCCGCCATCATACGGTGATAGGCGGCCTGCCGCTGCAGGCTGCGGATGCGGGCTTTGATCTGCGGATCGCCTTCGGTTTGTTTACGTTCGTCCTTGACCTCTTGCTTCGTCATCTTGAGACTCTGCTCATGCTGCCAGCGCTGATAAGCATAGTCCAGAACAGCCAGTACGATCATGGCCAGACAGACATAGAAAATGATTCGAAAGGCCGCGGTGTGGGTGAACTCCCAAATGGAGCCGATGTCCCTGCGCACTAAGGTGGGGAATTCCGTCAGATAGCCGGACACGACCGACCAGGCGATGGCTGCAATAAAAAGTATCTTCGCCAGGGACTTGGCCATCTCCACCAGTCCCCGCAAGGACAAGATTCGTTTCAGCCCCGCCAAGGGGTTCAGTTTGGAAAGCTTGGGCGCCAGGGGCCCGGCATGGATCTCGAAACCGATCTGCAGGATGTTGCCTGCCACCCCGGCCATCATCAGGGGTAGAATCATCGGGGCCAACAGCAGAAAGCATGCCTGGAAGAGATCCGCAGCCAGCGCTCCGGCGTCGCTGATCGTACGCAGCCGTGCGATGTGCAGCTGCCCGAAAAACCCGCTGAAGATTCGCATCAGATCCTCGAGCAGCCGCGTCCCTGCGAAGTAAAACACCCCGAGCCCCGTGATAAGGATCAGGGTCGATGGAATCTCGCGGCTCAACGCCACCTGGCCGCGCTTGCGGGCCTCCATCCGGCGTTTGCCGGTCGCTCGCTCGGTTCGCTCCTGGCCCGGTGATTCAGGCATGCGCGGCTCCGCTCACGACAGGGCCTTGAGCAGGGTCATGGCGTTCCGCGCCACGCCGCTAAACAGGTGCCCCAGGTAGCCGGCCAGGTGCGGCAGGCTCAATCCGAAAAAAACCAGTCCCAGACCAATATTGAGCGGCATGGATACGACAAAAATGTTCATCTGCGGCACGGCCCGCGCCACCAGTGCGAAGGCCACCGTGCCGAGCAACAACGCGACCATCACCGGCGCGCCGGCCTTCAGGCCGATGACGAACATCTCGGCCGTAAGCCGTACCAGTCGCTCCAATACCGGACCATTGACGCGGAAACCGAACGGCGGAACCCATTGATAGCTTTCCACCAGGGTGCGGACGAACCAGTGGTGGCCATTGAGGATCAGGAAAATGACCGTGGACAAAAGACTCGTGAATTGAGCGAGAATCGCCACCTGGTCTTCGGAGGACGGGTCGATCACCTCGGCGATGGCCAGCCCCATCTGGTAGCCGGCCAGTTCGCCGGCCAACTGGATGCCTTCAAAGATCAGCCGGATCGACAGCCCCGCCAAGACCCCGATCAACACCTCGCCGGCCGCAGCCGCGGCGAGCGTGAAGAGATCCGACGGTGCGGCCGGCGACCCCAACGATAGCAGTGGAAAGATCAACAAGCTGGCGGCCACGGTCAACGCCAACCGAAAAAGCACGGGCACACTCGGCGCGTTCAGCATGGGGATGGACATCAGGAAGGCCCCGGTGCGCAGAAAAACCAGAAAAAACAGCTGCAGCTGAGGCATGGAGACGGCAAGGGAGATCATGGCGTGGGCGGCCGTTTACAGCCGAACGGCGCTCCTTTCAGCGGATGTATTGGTTCATGCCCGTGAACATCTGCTCCGTGAAGGTCACCAGGGTCTGCATCATCCAGGGAAACGAAACGACCAGGGCCAGGGCTACCGCCAGCATCTTCGGGATGAAGGTGAGGGTCATCTCATTGATCGAGGTCACCGACTGAAAAATGCTGACCAGCAGTCCCACCAGCAGTCCCGCCAGCAGCATCGGCGCAGACAGCAGCAGAGTGACTTTGATCGCCTCGAAAAAAAAACCGCTGATGTAGTCGGCGGTCATGCACACCTCCCTACTAAACGAAACTCTTGACCAAGGAACCCACGAGCAAATACCAGCCGTCGGCCAACACGAACAGCAGCAGCTTGAACGGCAGCGATACCATTACCGGCGGCAGCATCATCATGCCCATGGACAGCAGCACCGCAGCCACCACCATGTCGACGATCAAAAAAGGCACATACAGCAGCAGCCCGATCTCGAAGGCCGTCTTGACCTCGCTGATGATAAAGGAGGGAATCAGGACGCTGGTGGGAATGTCCTCCTGGTTCTGGGGTCGTTTGAGCTTGGCGACGTCCACGAAGAGCGATAGATCTTTTTCGCGTGTCTGCTTGAACATGAATTCGCGCAAGGGGACGGCGGCCTGCTCCAAGGCCTGCTGGCTGGAGATTCTCTTGTCGAGATAGGGTTGCAGCGCCGCCTGGTTGATTTTCTGCCAGACCGGGGCCATGATGAAAACGGTTAGAAAGAGGGCCAGGCCGATCACGATTTGGTTGCTCGGCAGCTGCATCGTCCCCAACGCGCGGCGCAGCAAGGACAAGACGATCACGATCCGCGTGAAGGAAGTAACCATGGTCAGGATGGCCGGCGCCAGCGACAACACCGTCATCAACAAAAAGATCTGCAGCACAGCGCTGCCGCGCGCGGGGTCGTCCCCGGGTGCCATCCCGAGCGTAAAGTAGGGGGTGGTCACCGATGGCACCTGGCTATTCGCCGTCGCCGGAATCAACAGCACGAGCAGTGCCGCGAGCATGCCGGCCGAGGTGAGAAAGCGTTGAACCGCCCCCCGCCGCCGGCCGGATCGCCGCCAGGCGGATGGCGACGCGAGCGCCTCAGTCCACATGGCCACCTGCCTTCGGCCGCGAGGTCAGCCGCATCAGGTAGTCATGGAAGGAGGTTTCCACCGCGCTCTCGTGGGACCGAACGCGATGCAGGGTCTCCGGGTCGTCGATCCGGGATAGCAGCTGAATTCGGTCGCCGGAGACGCCGAGCACCAACACGCAATCAGGCACATCCACCAGCGTGACCGCTTTCTTGACGCCGATCGGTTGGGAGGCGACCACGCGCACCAGCCGATGGCGGACCGCCCCGCCTGCGCTTCGCAGGTAGCGCCGGGCGAAATGGACCATCACCAACAGCCCCCCCAGCACCATCGCCAGAGCGGCGATCATTTTCAAGGCCGACGGTATGAGCTCCGGTGCGGCGGTCATCGCAGCCTCTCAATGCGCTCCATGGGGCTGACCACCTCGGTCAAGCGCACCCCGAATTTTTCGTTGATGACCACGGCCTCGCCGCGTGCGATCAGTTTCTGGTTGGCCAGCACCTCCAGCGTTTCACCGGCGAGTTTTGACAACTCGATGACCGACCCCTGGCCGAGCTTGAGCAGTTCGTGAATCAACAGTTTCGTGCGCCCGAGCTCGACCGTGACCTCCAGGGGGATATCAAGAATGAACTCCATGTTTCCTCCGGCGGAGGACTCCGCCGTTCGGACCGGTTCGGTTTTCTTGTCGGCGAATGTTGCCATTGTTAAGCGCTGCCTCCGTTGGGGGTCAGCCGCTCGGAAATCTCTACCGCCCGGCTGCCTTTAATCACGCCCGGATAGGCGAGGTATTTCGGAACATGGTCGACGCTGATGACGATGGAATCCTCCGGGCCGGTAGGCAGGAGGATGACATCGTCGCGCTGCAGGTTCAGGATCGCCCCAACCGTCTGCTGCGTCCGCCCAAGCTCGGCGATCAGGCTCACCGGAGTGTCCTGGAGCAGGCGCTGCAGCTGCTCGCTCCAGGTGTTCTCGATGTCCTTCTCACGCTGGTACTTGGAAGACAGCTTCTCCTTGATGGGTTCCAGCATCAGGTAGGAGATGCAAATATGGACGTTGCCGGAGAATTCCTTGCCCTTCACCGCGAATACGATGACGACCATCATATCGTTAGGAGACATCAGGTGCACGTATTCCGGCTTGCTTTCGGTTTTCTTGACGCTGATCTTGACCGGCTGGATGATCTGCCACGCCTTCTGAAACTGGCCCAGTATCTCCAACGCCAGCTTATGGATCATGCGCTGCTCGAGCTGGGTGAAATCCCGCAAGCGGCTGAACGGTTTGCCCTTGCCGCCGAACATGCAATCGATCACGGAGAACACCAGGCCCGGTTCGATCGCCAGCAGGGCCGAGCCGATGAGCGGATCCATGGTGAAGATGATAAAGCTCGTTGGAGTGGAGAAGCCATGGATGCATTCCTGATACCGAACGATCTCGTTGGAGACGAACTCGACCTCGATGGAGCGCTGCAGCAATGAGGACAGGGCGTCGTTGAGCAGCGCAGCGAATTTGTCGTAGACTTCCTCCAGAGCACTAAACTGGTCTCGCAGCATGGTGTTCTGGGAGGTGAGGTTGTAAGGGGTCGCCTCCGGCTCCCCTTTTTCCTGCTCGAGGTCGACATCGCCGCGGTCCATGGCGGACAAAAGGGCGCCGATTTCCTCCTGAGTGAGAATCTGATCAGGCATGCCGGTCCTTGCCTATTGGATGACGAATTCTTTGAAATAAATGCGCGAGATCTTCGAGGTGGCCAAAAGCGCATTCAAAGCGCCCATGAGTTCATCGCGCAGGGCGGTTTTGCCTTCGGTCGAGACGATGTCGCCATATTTCTTGGTGGGGAGGATCATCAGCACCGCGTCCCTCAGCTGGGAAGTCCTTCGGTTGATTTCCTCTTCGGGAGTTTTTCCGCCGCTGACCTCCAGGTCCATGGTGACGCGCAGGTATCGGTTGGCGCCCGGGTCGGCCAGATTGACGATAAAGGTGTCCAGAGCGACGACTTTGCCCATCGCTTCGGGCTTGGTCTTTTCAGCATTCTTGTCGTTCTCCGCGGTCGCCGTGTGGGCGGCTACGGCCGCCAGTTTGGTCCACAGCATGAACATCCCGCCGCCCATACCCAAGATCAAGACAAACAAAACGCCGATGAGAATGATGACCAGTTTATTTGACATGACCTCTCCTTGGCCGTCTCTTTCCACCGTCGCCGCGCCATACAGAATGAGCGCGGCGGCCTCTGCTTCAGCCAGAAGACAGCAAGGATTGTGCCATTAGTCGAATCGCAACCGGGGAAGGAAGGAAGCACGGCAACGGTAAAACGAGCGCCGTGGATAACGTCGCGGCAGGATTGGAAAGACGCCCGGCGGGCGGGCGGCCAAGCGGACTCCACCGGCTACCGGACGGCGGTATCCGGTGGAGTCAAGCCTTTGACGTCCCGCCCTCCCAGAAAAGGGCTCGATCGGCGGCAAGGCCCGGGGGACCGCCGCCGGTCAAACCGATGCCGCTCGATGCGATGAGATCCACCCCATGATCACCACACGAGCGCATGCGCGCGCTTACCGCTTGATATTGATCAGCTCCTGCAGGATCTCGTCGCTCGAGGTGATCACCCGCGAATTGGCCTGGAAGGCACGCTGGGTGGTAATCATCTTGACGAACTCCTCGGCCAGATCAACATTGGACATTTCAAGACTGCTGGGGGCGACGCTTCCCAGCCGCCCGGTGCCGGCCACGCCCGGCAGGGCCTGCCCGGAGGCGATGGATTCCGCATAGAGGTTCCGCCCCATTTTGGTAAGGCCGTCGTAGCTCGGAAAATCCGCCAGCGCGATCTGGAACATGGGCGTCATTTCGCCGTTGGAATAGTTCGCAGTGACAACGCCGGTTTCATCCACGCTGATGCCGCGCAGGCTGCCGGCCGGATAGCCGTTCTGGGACTGGAAGGTCGTGGAGGACTCTGAGGCATACCCCGTGATGTCGCCTAAGTTGTTGCCGCCTGCGTCCACTATGTTCCAGGTCGTGCCTAACGATGTAGCGCCGTTCGTCAGAGTGAGCAAGACGCCCACGTCGGCCGGAGAAGTCATGTTGCCGGCGGGGTCGAAGACAATGTTCATGCTGTTGTTCCCGCCGAAGGTGACCCCGGTGCCGGCGCTTGCCGGAATTGAACCCGTCACCGTCCAAGTCTGGGCGGCGGCCTGGCGGGTGAAGGTGAAGGTCACCGGAATGGCATTTCCCAGCGAGTCGTACATGGTCTGGGCCGTAGTGTAGGTGTCGCCCGCTGCGGCTCCCGAGTTGAGGTTGAGGTCGAAGTTGAACTCGGTGGTGGACGAAGGCGGCGAAATGCGTTCCCCGGGGATGTAGACATCGGCGATGCTGCCGATGTTTCCACTTGCATCGATGGCATATCCCTGAAGCTGCAAACCGTCCGGATTCACGAGATAGCCGTTCTTGTCAAAGGTGAAGTTGCCGGCCCGGGTGTAATAGTTTGAGCCGCTGGGGTCCTGGACCATGAAAAAACCCTTGCCGTTGATGGCCAGATCCGTGGCGCTCGAGGAGTTCTCAATCGACCCCTGGGTCCATTGAGCGTTGACCCCCCAGAACTCGACCCCGCGGCCGACGCCGGCCGTGGCCGACTCCCCGCCCAGCGAGGCGCTCAGGATGTTGGCGAAGTGCGAACGGTTGCTTTTGAACGCCGTCGTATTGACGTTGGCGATGTTGTCGCCGATCACCGTCATGGCGGTGGCGTTGGCGCTGAGACCTGAAATACCCGCGTAAAGAGATGCGATCATCTAATGGTTCCTCCGTTGCTCGTTAGTGCTGCCATGATTCGTCATGAAGCGGTCGCGCTGGACCCTTGGCTAATCTGAGTGACGTCACCGATGGCGATCTTGCTCCGCCCGACGACCAGGTAGGTGACGCCGTCCTCGAATGTGACGCCGGTGACTGTGCCCTTGGAGTAGGTGGTTGCAGTGAGCTTCTCTCCCCCGGCCCCCACGGCCTGCACCTCAAACGTGTAGTCGCCGTCAGCTGCCGGATTGCCGTTGCGGTCCTTCCCGTTCCATACCGCGCTTTGTTTGCCGGTTCGCAGCCCGGTCAATTGGATATCCGCGACGAAATTGCCGGTAGCGTCATAGATGCTGACCGCCGCGCGCTTGGCCGCCGCGTTCAGCTCGAATTCGCAGGCAGTGGCTTGGCCGGCTTTCACCTCCAGGTGGTTGCCTTTGGAGACGATTTCCTTGCCGATGAAGGCAACGGCTTGAGCGTTGTTGATGGAGGCCTGGTAGAGTTTGAGCTCGTTGAGGTTCTCATTGATGTTGCTCAGCTGCTCCAGCGAGCTGAATTGGGCCAGCTGCGCAGTGAATTCCGTGCTGTCGGCGGGGTTGAGCGGGTCCTGGTGCTGGAGCTGGCTGATCAGCAAGGTCAGAAAGTCCTCCTTTCCCATCGTCTTCGAAGCGGTGGTCGCCGCCGCCGCTGTCCCGCCCCCGGTGATGCCTGAAAGTGCATTCGTTTCCATTTTGGTGCCGTCGCTTTCGTTGAATCCACCGCGCCGAGGAGCTGAATGGGCATCGGCCGGTGCGGATTAAATTAGACAAACATGTCGATGGTTGCGGTGCCGCCCGATCGCGGCCGATAGTAAATCGGTTCCGAGCGTTCCTCGTTCAGCAACCGGTCACCGGCCGAAACCTCGCCGGCGGCAGCCGCTTTCCAGCTCTGAGCGGTCTGGGCCTTTTGCCAGTCGCGTTGGCGGGGATCATCGGCGACGGCCACCTCCAGTCGTTCCACCTGGAGTCCCTGGCTCTGCAGCTCGGACTTGAGCTGCGGCAGGCCGATCTCGATCATATCCCGGACCGTCGCCAGCTCAGTGAGGATGCGCACGGTGACCTGCTGATTTTCGGTCGTGATCTGCATGCGCACGCGACCCAGGAAGTCCGGCTTGAGATCGATGTTGATTTCGCCCTGATCGTGTTTGAGATGAACCGCCGCGCGCTGGACAATCTGCTCGAAAACGCCGACTCGCCCGCCTCCCGCCACCGTCTCCTTATCATGCGAGACCGATGGGCTATCTCCGGATTTTTCCAAGATCGCATCAGCGCCGGAAGCCGCACGCGCGTCGCGCATCATTCCCGCAAGGCCTTCGGGCAGCGCCTCGCCTTCCGCAGGCACCGCTTTTCCCGCTGCCGGCATCTTTGAAAATAGAAAATCGTTCGCGGCTTGCCGAAAATCGCCCGATTCCGCCGAAGACCCTTGGCGGCCCTCCAGGACCTGCCCGCCGTTGTCGGACACCGTTTCGGACTGCCGAAATGACTCCGCGGCATGGTTGGAGTGGGTGATTTCTTCGGGACGGGTTGCCCGCAGAGCGGACGCGTAGGCCGTTGTCATGTCCGCTGCGCTGGACATGAGGCTGACCCCCGCAACGGTGCGGCTCGGGGCAGAGGAGGCATCGGTCGCATTGGCCAGCTGACCGGTCGGCTGCGCCGCAGCTGCCTCCCGCATCGGCGCAGACAAGCGCCTGAGCGCGGGAAGAATTTCGATGGTTTCGAGCGCGCGCCGACCGGCGAGCTCATTCGCACCACTCGGTCCGGATAGCGCGCGGCCTTCGTCTGGGATTTGCCCCTGCTGCGTGTCGGCGATCGTCCCTCCCTGCTCGGCGGCGGCGATCGGCGCTGCCGCTTCAGGGAAAACTTCGTCCGGCGGTTGCCTCAGGTCTGTAATAATTTCGGCTAGCCGGGACGCAGAACCCTTATCCGACGACATCCTGTATAGTTCGATCCGTTCACCCACCAAGCGGACCAGGGCGGCAGCATCCGCAGAGCCGCCCGTCGCAGGCGGCGGCTGCCGACTCAGCGCCTCCAATGTTTCGGACCCCTCTTTTGCAATGCCGTCTTCGCCGGCGTTAATTTCCGTTCCATCGCCGGCGGGGCTGGACGCAGGCATTTCGGTTGGCGCACCGGCGGGCACGCAACCGATCCACGGCATGCCGATCGACCCGGGGCACCCGAGCGCTTGTGTTTCAACTGGCGCCTCATTCGATTTCGCTTCAACCGGCGGAACGTCGGCTGCGAGCAGGTCCGCTTCATTGACCTCGCCGGCCGGGTGGCAGATAGCGGCAGCTTGTTCCCTTTGCGCCGGACCAGCGGCCGCCCCATCCGCCATATTTTCTGCCCTGGCCGTGCGCAATGCCTCTCTGAAGGATGCGGAGCCTCCGGCTGCGCCACGATCAACCCGCAGCACCGCCCCGGAGTTCGATGCCGCACCGGATCCCACGGCGCCCGCGCCGGCCGCCGGCGTCGGAAATCCTCCGTTCAGTGCGGCCTCAATTCCCATGTTCAATGAAATCATCGCTGAGCGTCATTCCTTTTCTCGACCGTATTGCTCTCCAAGGTGTCCTCCGGTTAGCAGAGAGCGTGCCAGTTTTTAAAATCGTCGTCATCCTTTTAGACGCTTTCCACTCGACATTCGTAACTACTTGAATGCCATTCCTTTTAGCCCGTTCGCGGGTTCTGCTATTTTTTGTTACGCGGCCGGCCGAGTCCCTCCCGGCCGGCCGCGTAACAAAAAATAAGGGCAAGATTTTCCGCGTGCTGGCAAAGTTTTCCGTGCCGCGTGCCCATCGCAGAGCAATAACGGTAACGAGTTGCGGGATTGGATATCGGGAGTAGAGGTGTTCTGAATCGACTGCCCTGGAAGATGGTCAAGCAGGGCGTCTACAGGAATGGGTCCGGGCGGCGACTTCGTCGATGAATTTGCGTTCGCGCTCAGCCAACGTCCTAAGGTGGTTTTCCTGATCTTTTTCCTTGAGCTTCTCGATCATCTTCCGTTTCTTCACCGCCTCGATCAGGGCCTGGCGCTTTTGATGAACCTTGCGTTCAGCGCTCGTGACAAGCTTCTGCTGAACATCGATGTCGCGGCCGAGTCGCTGCAGGTAGGCTCCGAAGAGCAGCATGTCAGAGCCGCGGAAGCCCAGTTGCTGTTTTCGGCGTTGTGCCTGCAGGCACTGCCGCCGGGCGATCTTCTTCTCTCTCAGGGCGGTTTGCTCCAGGGCCAGCGCGCGTCGCGCCGCTGAGAGTTCTTTTTGGAGGCAGTCCTCGGCGTGGCGGCGGGTGCTGAGCAACGCTTCAAAACGGAATCGAAACATGGTCATGTTCTTGACCGCATGCGGTCGGCGCGTCGATTGCTTCCGAATTCTGAGTTATACAATGGCTGCCATCGCTCGCTTGGGTGCCGTTGCCAGCACTCAGCCGCCGCGCCGACGCCCCAACCTTTCAGCCCGCCGTTCCGAACAATGCCTCTAATTGCGCCACTCCTTCGGTCAAGGACACCGCCGCGCCGATGTCCTGCTTCAGGTAGGCATGGATCCGATCGATCATCTGGATGGCATAGTCGATCTTCGGATTGCTGCCGGCAACGTAGGCGCCGATATTGATGAGGTCCTCGGCCTTGCGGAAAGTCGCCAAGGTTTCCTTGAAGCGACCGGCATTGCGGCGCTGGCTGGCGTCCACGACGTCATCCATCACGCGGCTGATACTGCTCAGCACATCGATGGCCGGATAATGGTTCTGCATCGCCAACTCGCGGCTGAGCACGATATGGCCGTCGAGAATCGAGCGCGCGGCGTCGGCGATCGGCTCGTTCGTGTCGTCGCCTTCCACGAGCACGGTATAGAGCCCGGTGATGGAGCCGCTTCCGCTGCCGGTACCGGCGCGCTCCAGTAGTTTCGGCAGCAGGGTGAAGGTCGAGGGTGGATATCCCTTGGTGGTCGGCGGTTCGCCGAGGGCCAGCCCAATTTCCCTCTGCGCCATGGCAAAGCGGGTCATCGAGTCCATCATGAGATTGACGCGCAGGCCCTGGTCACGGAAGTACTCCGCGATGGCCGTAGCCAGAAAGGCCCCGCGCGTGCGAATGAGCGGCAGCCGGTCGGAGGTGGCCACGACCACCACCGAGCGCTGCAGGCCTTCCCGCCCCAAGTCCTTTTCAATAAAGTCATTGACCTCCCGGCCGCGCTCGCCGATCAAGGCGATGACATTGACATCCGCAACGGTGTTGCGCGCAATCATGCCGAGCAGCACGCTTTTGCCGACACCGGAGCCGGCGAAAACGCCGATGCGCTGGCCGCAACCGACGGTGAGCAGACCATTGATGGCGCGGATGCCTAAATCGAGCGGCTCATGAATCCGGCGGCGCCGCAACGGGTTGACGCCCGTTGCATAGAGCGGGACCTCTGCGACAACGGTCAGCGGCCCCTTGCCGTCCATCGGGAGCCCCAGGCCATCGATCACGCGGCCCAGCAGCGCCGGTCCGACGGCCACCGTCGCCCGCTGCCGGCGGGCGACGACACGGCAGCCGGGCGAAATGCCACGGATCTCTTCGAGCGGCATCAACAGGACCCGCTGATCACGGAACCCCAAGGCCTCGGCGGCAAGCGGCCGGGCGTTCCCCCGAGTGTAGATGTCGCACACCGCCCCCAGCCGACAGGCCGGTCCAAGGGCTTCCACCACGAGCCCGACCACCTGCGCGACTTTTCCTTGGACTTGAAGGGGGTTTACCGTTTGCAGGCAGCGCAGGTATTTGTCCAATTGGATCGCGGCCGTCATCGGTTCGGTTCCCGCCCGTCTGCATCCATGCGACACTGGTCCAGCAAGGCGTCCTCCACGATGCGAAAACGCTGTTCCACGCGCGCATCGATATCCCCGGCCGCGCTTTCAATGAAACAGCCTCCGGCGCTGAGACTGGCATCCGCCTCGAATCGCACCCGCCCGGAATCGCCCAAGCCATTCAGCAGCTGCACTTGGATATCGGCCAGCCGCTCCAGGTCGCCGGGGTTCATCCGAATCGTGAGCGGGCCGGCGTGTTCGATTCGCTGGAGGGCCTCGCGCAGCAGCCGGCCCACCACATCCGGACGGACTGACACCTCCTGGCCGACGACCTTGCGCGCCACGCCGAGCGCCAGTTCGACCAGCTCCTTCTCGAAGCCCCGGACTTCCCGCCGGCGCAGGGATTCAAGTTCCACCAGCATTTGTCGAAGGCTCTGCAACACCGGCTCCAGTTGCTTCCGGGCGGCTTCGCCGCCGGCGCGCTCTCCCTGCTCATGGCCGTTCTTTTCCCCGTCGGAGAACCCGCGACAGTAGGCCGCCTGTTCAACGTCCTCGTCATGCGCACGGCGCAGCTTTCCCGGCCGCGCAAATTCGCCGCCTCCCGAAGACGTCCGCAGGCAGGATCCGTCGGCCGAAGCGCCCGGCGCCAAACGCTGAAACGCGGGCCGAACGCGCTCCAATGCAGGGGCACCGTGCGCCTCTTTGCGCGAAATGTCCGGAAAGCAGTAATAAGAAGGGGCCGTCATTGCCATGCTCCCACCCGGCGGTTGCCGTTAAGAGATAATTTGTTCCCCGCGCCGTCCGCTGATGATCACCTCGCCCTTTGCCTCCATTTCCTGAATAATGGCGGTGATGGCCTGCTGGGCGTCGGAGACTTCTTTCATGCGCACCGGCCCGAGGGTATCCATTTCCTCCCGCAGCATCTCGGACGCCCGCTCGGACATGTTTCGGTAGACTTTGTTCTTGACTTCTTCGGAAGCCGCCTTGAGCGCGACGGCCAGTTCTTTGGTCTCCACCCGCCGCAGCAGCTTTTGGAATCCTCGGTCGTCGACCAGCACCAGATCCTCGAACACGAACATCTTCTGCTTGATCTGCGCGGCCAGCTCCGCGTTGGCCTCCTCGATTTCGTTGAGGATCAGTTCACTTGAAATTTCATCCGCCTGGTTGAGGATTTCGGCCAGACGCTCGACGCCCCCGCTCAGGTTCGTCACGGTGCTTTTCTTGTTCTTGAGGATCTCCTTGAAAATCTCGTTGACGTCGTCAACCATGGAGGCGACCACCTTGTCCATGTTGGCGATGCGCATGGCCACGTCGGTTTTGATTTCATCGGACATGAGCGAGATGATCTCACTCGCCACCGCCGTCTTAAGGTGAATCAGGACCACGGCCACGGTCTGCGGGTGTTCATCCTTGATCAGTTCAAAAATATCTTCCGGCGCGAGGGCCTTGAGGGCCTCGAGCCCTTGTATTTTCTGACCTTCGTTGCCTCCGGGGCCGGTCGAGGCGCCCGAGGGCAGCTGCGGCAGCGCGGCGCCCCCGAATCGCACCTGGTTGGCTATCAGCGTAAACTCGTGCGCCACCTGTTCGATCAGCTCTGGCGAGAGCGTCCCCATTTGGTTCAATTGGCGCTGCACCACCTCCCGTTCCCCTGCGGTCAAGCGGTTGAGCAGCCCGGCGGCCGCCGATTCGCCCATGGATCGAATGAGGATGGCCGCTTTGAGGGATCCGGGCAGCTGTCGCTGTTCGGTTGACATGGCCGCTTACTTTTCCCGGATCCAGTTGCGCATGACCCCGACGGAGGCATCGCTGTCGCTGGCAATCATCATCGAGGCTTGGTCGAGCGAGGGCAGACGCTTGACCCCGTTCAGCTCATGCTCCAGCTCGCCCACGGTCTTGGGCAGCTGCGGCACGATGTCGATTTCTCCAAGCGAATTCTCGGTCAACCACCGCACCAGCGGTTTGACAAAAAACAGAAACGTCAGCACCAGAAACAGTCCGATCACCGCCTGCTTGAGATAGGGGGTGGTCTGCTCCAACCATGCCATCCAGCCGCCGGGGCTCTTGGCCTCGTCGGCCTTGGCCCATTCAGACGTCTCGAAGGGGATATTGACCACCTCGACGGTGTCACCCCGGTCGACGTCGAAGTTTACGGCCCGCTTCACGAGCGCCTCGATCTTCTGCATTTCCTCACTGCCGCGCGGAATGAACTCGCGGGTGGCCGCGCCGCCCTTTTCCGGCGCCGGCTTGTAGCTGCCGTCCACCAGCACCGCCACCGAAACGCGCGTGATTCGACCGACCGGTTCGAGAATGCGGCTGGTGACCTTGCCGATCTCGTAATTCACGGTGCGGTCCTGCTTTTCGAACGATGAGGCGCCCGATCCTGTGGCCGCGTTCGGCATCAGATCGGGGCCGGGGGTGTTGGACCGCACACCGGGTACCCCCTGAGCCTGGGGGTCGGCGTTGCGCGAGGACTCGTTCAAGCTTTGCTCGCTGCGGATCACCCGGTTGTCCGGCAAAAAGTGCTCCTCGGTTTTTTCGTGACGCTGGAAGTCCAAGGTGCATGCCAGCCGAACGATGGCCTTGCCCTCCCCCAGGGCCTGCTCAAGCATGGACTTCACGCGAGTTTCGAGGTTTTTCTCGACCTGCCCCTGATATTCAAGCTGATCCAGGCTCAAACCGCCGGTGGCCGTCTTGCCGCGTGAGCCGGCCAACAGCTTCCCGCTGCTGTCCACCACCGTCACCTGATCCGGGCTCAGGCGCGGCACGCTCGAAGACACCACATGAACAATGCCGTTGATCTGATCTTGGCTGAGCCGCCGTCCGGCCTTCAGTTTAACCGCCACCGAGGCGCTGGCTGGCTGCTCGTTGTCTACGAAGAGTGTTTTTTCCGGCATGACGAGATGCACGCGGCAGCTTTCGACTTCGCTGATGCGGGCAATGGTGCGGGCCAGCTCGCCTTGAAGGGCCCGCTGGTAGTTGACGTTCTGGGCGAACTCGCTCATGCCCAGTTTGGTATTGTCGAACACTTCGAAGCCAATCCCGCTGCCCTGCGGAAGCCCCTCGGAGGCCATCTGCATGCGGATCTCATGCAGGCTCTCGCCCGGAACCAGCACCGTGCGTCCGTCCCCTGCGATGCGATACGGGATCTTCTGCTCCTTGAGCCGGGCCACGATGGCACCCGCGTCCTGTGGATCCAAATTGGTGTAGAGCGCCCGCAGTTCGACGCCCCCGGACCAGGTCATGAGAAAAGCCAACCCGGCGACCGTGCCCAGAATCAGCGTGATCAGGGTCAGGCGTTTGGCCGGGCTCATGCCTCGAACAACCGTCGCCAACTGCTGCAGTGCCTGTGGTAGTGCCGCCATATCATCCCCTGATTAGATCTGCTGCCGCATGAGCGTTTCGTAGGCGTTCAGCAATTTGTTGCGAATCTGCAAAGCCAGCTCCATGGCGATGCCGGCCTTCTCAACGGCGATCATCGTGCTGTGAATATCCGCCGGGCGTCCGAGCGCCAGGTCTTCGACCGCGCGGTCCGCGTCGGACTGCAACGCACCGACCCGATTCAACGCGGATTGCAATAGTTCGCCGAAGTTCGCCCCGGCCTTTTCCACCGGGGCATGGCTTGCCTCCGGAAATGCAGTCAAATTGCCCACGGGGGGCGTCAACGCGATGTCATTCATGCCTATTTTCCGATCTCCAACGCCTTCAGCGCCATGTCTTTGGCGGCCCTGACGGCGGTGATGTTGGCTTCATAACTGCGGGTGGCGGAGATCATGTTGACCATCTCCTCCATCACGTTTATGTGCGGAAGGGCGACGTACCCTTTCTCGTCGGCGTCCGGATGATGCGGGGCGTACTTGACGATCGGAGGTCGCTGGTCTTCGATAATGCGCGTCGCCTGAACATCGGCCGGCCGCCGGTTCTGGCGCGCTCGCAGCATGTCACGGAAGGATTCCGTCGAGGAGCGCGCCTCGAAGACCACCTCCTTGCGGCGATAGGGTCCGCCGGCGGGCGTGCGCGTGGTATTGACGTTGGCCAGATTGGCGGAGATCAAATTCATGCGCAAGCGCTGGGCCGCCAAGCCGGTTGAGCTGGTGTGGAGCGCATCGTAGAGATCCATGCTTATCTACCTCCCTGAATCACGTTCCTTAAGGTTTTTAGCTTGCCGGACAGCAGCTGCGCAGACGTCTTATATTTGAGCGTGTTCTCGGCCAGGTCCCCCATGGCCCGGTCGATGTCGACGGTGTTTCCGTCCGCCCGCAGACTGAAAGCTGGCACGGCCGCAGGCCGCAGCTGCACGCGGTCCGCGCGCTGGGCGGCCGGCAGGGGTCTGGGTTCGGCCTGCGGCCGGGCCATTTCCAGGCGATGCCCGTCTGGACGAAGCTTGCGCAGCTCTTCCTCCACCGCCACCTCGAAGGAGCGGTAGCGAGGAGTATCGGCGTTGGCAATGTTCGCGGACAATGCCTGGTGTTGGGCCGATCTAAGATTCAAGGTCCGCTGCAGCAGCGCCATCGTCCCGTCGAAAAGCCCGATCGGTTGCGGCATATCGTTCATCTCCTCGTTTCGATAAAAAGAAAGCTTGCGTCGGTGGCGGGTCACCCGACTCCGACGCGATTGGTGGCGCTTTGTTCAGGCGGCGCCGGTGATACTCAAATCCAGCAATTTTCATACCATGTCCGGCCGCACATCTCCTCAAGCGCTGCGCGCGGCCGCGCTCGGCGCAGCGTTCGTCCGGTACGCACGCAGTTTGTTGCGCAGGGTCCGGATGCTGATGCCCAGCATTTCCGCCGCACGCGTCCGGTTCTGATCCACTTCGGACAGCGTCCCCATAATCAGCTGGCGCTCCATTTCCCAGACGGTGGTGCCGCAACGGAAGACCATCGGCGTTCTCGAATCCAGCCGGCCGTCGGAGGCCGTCTCCAGGCCGAGATGCCGGGGTTGGATCGCGTCTGCCTCGGCCAGGAGCACTGCCCGTTCGATCCGGTTGGCGAGCTCGCGCACGTTGCCCTTCCAGGCGTGCTCGCTCAATAACCGCAGGGCCTGCTCGGAGAATCGGCTCACACTCTTCCCCGCCTGGGCGCTGAAACGCGCCAGAAAATGGTCGGCCAGCAGTTGAATATCTCCCGGCCGCTCCCTCAGAGGCGGAATGACCAGCGGCACGACATGCAGGCGAAAGTAGAGGTCTTCGCGAAAGGTCCCGGTCGCTACGGCCTGCGAAAGGTCGCGGTTGGTGATGGCCACCACTCGTGCCTCGACCGACACCGGCATGCCGCCGCCGACCCGATCGATCTCGCGCTCCTGGAGAACCCTCAGCAGCTTGGCCTGCAGAGGCAGCGTCATCTCCCCGACCTCGTCCAGCACCAGGGTGCCCTTCTTGGCCAGTTCGAACTTGCCGACCTTGCGCGAGGCGGCACCGGTGAAGGCGCCTTTCTCGTGGCCAAACAACTCGCTTTCGGCCAAAGTCTCCGGTAAAGCCGCGCAGTTGACGGCCACGTAAGGGGCTTCCGGATGCAGTCCGTGCCGGTGAAGGTAGGCCGCCAGCAACTCCTTGCCGGTGCCGCTTTCTCCCTGAATCAGGACCGTGGCCGTGCTGCGCGCCACTTGGCGCGCTATTTCAAGTGTTTTCAGGAGGTGCGGATCATGGGTAATGAAGGATTTCTGACCCACGCGGTGCTCGGGGGACCGCGCTTCGACAGGCGCTGGTTCGGCATTGGCCGTGGCACTGCGCACGGCAGCCATCAGGCGCTCCGGCGCAACCGGCAGGACCAGATAGTCGCGCGCACCGTTATGCATGGCCTCGACGGCCTCGGCGACCGTTGCGCGGGCGCTCACGAGAATAACGGGTACCGGCGGCCTCATCCGCCCCACCGCCTGGAGGAGCTCCGTCCAGGTGCCTCCGTTGTTTTCGGCAGCGGCAACGACCAAGTTTAGTCGGCCTTGGGGTATTCGGGCAAGCGCCGGGCGGCCGTGCGCGCAGCTCTCAACGGTGAAACCGTGTTGCTGCAGCACTTGCGCCAATCCAACACGCGCGCCGGCATCCTCGCTCACGATCAGTATGGTCTTTGACTCGCCCCCCAAACCGTCTGCCTCCCATCGTTCGGCCCCTCCGCGCTCGAACACGACGAGGGGTCGATCAACGACCGCCCGCGTAACAGGCGGTTTGTTTTTCCGGCCACAGCCCGAAAAGACCAGAATATGTGCGTACGCCAACGTCGAACCTGTCACCGCGTGCAGGGTATGCGGTTACTATGGCAGGAATCAACCAGCGGAATTCAGCAAATAGCATGCCATGCGGCTAGTGGAAGAACGTTGTTTCGATAGAAGGCCGAAGCGGCCTTCGCAGGTGGTCGGCAGCGCCGCTGGGTCTAATCGTCTTCAGGTCCGACGACGCCGTTCGGCCGGAGCTGGTGGCGCTTGATCTTTTCGACCAGAGTGGTGCGGTTGAGATGCAGCAGTTTGGCCGCCTTGTTTTTTACCCATTTGGTTTTTTCGAGAGACTGCAGAATCAAGGCCTTCTCGAACTCGGTGACGGCGCTGTTGAGGCAGATGCCATCTTCGGAAATCTCGATCATAGCAGGGCACTCCGCCGCCCGGGCTTCACCACGCAACTCCTCCGGCAGGTCGCGCCGGCTGATCAGGCCGGTGCTACTCAGAACGATCAGGCGCTCCACCAGATTGCGCAGCTCGCGCACGTTTCCCGGCCAGGCATGATTCGATAGCGCCTCTAAAGCATCCTCGCTGATGCCCTTGACCTGGCGACGGTTCTTGCCGTTGGCCAGTTGCAGAAAAAAATGCACCAGATGGCGAATGTCTTCCGGCCGATCCCGCAGCGCAGGAAGGGTCATGGGGATCACATACAAGCGGTAGAATAAATCTTCACGAAAGTTGCCCTTCTGCACTTCCTCTGAAAGGTCGCGGTGCGTGGCGGCGATAATGCGCACATCCACCTTGATGGTCTTCGCGCCGCCGACCGGCTCGAACTCCCCCTCTTCGAGGACCTTGAGGACCTTCACCTGGAGATCGGGGCTCATGTCCCCGATTTCGTCGAGAAACACCGTGCCGCCGTCGGCCAATTCGAATTTGCCGGGTTTGGAGCTGGTGGCCCCCGTGAAGGCGCCCTTCAGATGGCCGAAGAGCTCGCTTTCGAGCAGGTTTTCAGGTATGGCGCCGCAGTTGATCGATATGAACGGCTTGTTGCGCCGGCGTGACTTCTGATGGATGGCGCGCGCCACCAAGCCTTTGCCCGTCCCCGTCTCTCCGTTGATAAGTATGGTACTGTCGCAGTCGGCCACTTTTTCGATCAGATCGAAAATTTCAATCATGCGCGCGCTGCGGCCGATGATATGTTCAAAACGGCAGGTGGCATGGTCGGATCCCGAACTGGGTGGCGGAGCGGAAAAGAGATCCAATTGCTGCGATGGGGTCTTGCGGGCAGCAGCGTTCTGCACGGGTTCCTCCTTGCTTCCCCCTTTGATGATGGGGATGCGGGCTCCTGAGAATCGTCATCTTTCGTGACAGGGCATGCGTCAAAAAATCAGCCGCACCGTGCTTTCAGCAATTTCTATGCCGCAAGCGTCAAAAAATAGTCGCAGGTCCGCGCCACGTGACAGCCGAGACCGGCACATGGTGGGCCCGTGTCAACGGATGGTGGAGGGGGGGGACTTGAGGCTACAATATTTTGGATAGCGGGCGATAGGCATTAGATGAGATGAACCCAAAATAGCAAGAGCAGCTATCATCACTCCGGCTGATAACGTCCTACCCCGAGCGGACTGCGAGCCGTTTTTTTTTGCAAGTTGCAAAGGGAATGCATTGCAAAGGGGTCGGTCTGCTGACCCGTTGAAGCTTATTATCGCTAATAAAAATGCGCCGGCAGCCTTACCAAGATAGTCGGCTGTGTTTTCTACCGCATCGAGTTCTCGATATAAAACAATTAAATTTCAAAAAGTTAAATGCAGCCAGCCATACGGCCGTCAGTGTCGGCACTCAACACCCTTGCGCTGACTGCGGTCGCTTGCTTCAACCGGAGTTATGTTTATGCAGTTTGCAAGGAATTCTCTCTTTATATTGCATTATGCCTTAACCGGATTCAATGAACACATCTTTTCTTCGTCGCTGACGATATCGTTCAGCGTCATCCCCTTCAAGGCGGCCGCTATTTCGTGTCCGAAGGTGCGGCCGAAAAAAATGAAGTTCTGTAAGTGGCCGACTCGGCTGCAGGTTCGCTTGCCCTGATTTTATCGGCATATCCGAAAAGAAACTAAAGGTTTTTCTAGCGCAGGAAGGAACCGATGTCATCAAACTCGTCGAGCATGGCCGCCATGATCGCATCCAGCGAGGAAGTCTTGAGCCTGAGAAGATCCCAGGCAGAGCGTTCGAGCGCCGGCACCTTATCGTCGCCCCCGGACCCAAGACTGAGAGCGCGGGTCAGAATGTCGGATAGGTGCACGATGGACGCCTCGAACGCCCATGCGCCTGCCGCCACGGGGGCATGGTGATGTTCGATGATGCTGATCAATTTGGCGGGAAGGTTCCAGTGCTGGGCCAAGAGCCGTCCGATGTCGGCATGCGTGCACCCCAGGATCTCCACCTCGGCGGCCGAAATCAAGAGACGGCTTTGAGTGACTCGGGTGGCGATGCGTGCGAATTGCTCCGGCAGCAGAGTCATCTCCACGATTTTGCCGATGTCGTGCAGCAGGCCTGCGACGAAAAGCTCTTCCAGCCTCTCATGGCGCAGAACCCCGCCGATGGCCTTGGCGCCGATGGCACATCCCAGGGAATGGTCCCAGAGCGACTCCTGGTGCCGGCGGTCCCTAAATGTCCGCGGCGGAAACAGATCGAACACGGACGTGGTCAAGAGCAGGTTGCGGATCGCATCGAAGCCGATCAACACGATGGCGCCGGTGACCGTAGAGACGCGCTGGGGGAAACCGTAAAAGGAAGAGTTGACGAGTTTCAGCAGCCGGGCTGTCAGCACCTGGTCGTCGGTGATGATCCGCGAAAGGTCCCGGGCCGATGACCGCGGATCGTTCACCATCTCGGTGATCCGCAGGACCGTACGCGGCAGCGTGGGCAGGTCCTCGACCTTCGCGATCAATCGATTGAGATCAGCCTCGGCCATGTCCGGTCTTCTTATTGGGTGCCCGGGCGGCGAGCTGACGGCCAGCGGCCTGCATGATCGCAGTCATGAGCGCGTCCGCAGCCACATCGAAGAACCGCTCCTTGAGTTCTGCATCGATGTCGGGCGGAATCCCAGGAGAGACGGTGTCTTCTCCCGATTCGCTGACGGCCGGTGCAATCTTGATGGCCAACCTTCGAATCCCCCAGGACTTTAAGATCCGAATGCTCTTTTCGGTGATCCGTCGGCCGCTTTCGAGCAGCAATTGGTCCTGATGGTTGCGCACCGATTCGGCCAGTGTCATTCCCGGCTTGACATCATCTAGATTCAATATCGGCATGGATCGCAGTTTTAGAGGTGATGGATTGGCGGCGGCCAACAGAAACCTCACGCCTCTATAATTGGCTGTCTTATAGCACGAACCGCGCCAACCGGAAAGCCTTTGACATCAGCCAGGTGCGTCGGAAAAAGTGCTAAAGTTTTGAGGAAAGCTTCCGATAATGTTTGCGAAGGCGACAGAATCGAGGGTCTGAAAGGAGGGGGAAAGACGACCTGACCCATCTGCGCCAAAACAAAGGCAAACAAACATTCACACCACAACCTTGGCAAGAATGCCAAAATAACAAAACCAGAAGAGGAGAACACAGACAATGGCAATGCAACCCATCACTTTAACCTCAGGCATGCGGGCCAACCTGGTCAGCCTTCAAAACACCAACAGCCTGCTGGAGCTCACCCAGAAGCGCCTGGCCTCCGGCAAGAAGATCAACAGCGCTCTGGATGATCCGGTGGCGTATTTCACCGCCGTGGCTCACGAGCAACGCGCCGGCGATCTGGCCGGGCGTAAAGATGAAATGTCCGAGGCGGTTCAGACGGTCAAAGCGGCGGATGCGGGCATCCAGTCAATCAACACCTTGATCGCAGCGGCCAAGTCCTTGGCGAGTTCCGCTCTTTCGGCTGATTCAACGACCGCTACTGCGCTGATGAATCAGTTCAACACCGTGCGGACACAGATCGATGACATGGCCGCTGATTCGGGTTACAAAGGCGTGAATCTGCTCGGTGGCACCAGCGTCTCTCTCACGATCAAATTCGACGAGACGGGGGCCTCGAAACTTGGAATCACAGGTTTTGATGGTACTACAACTGGTCTGAGCATTTCTCTGGCATCTGGCTGGGTATCCGGTACAACCGTCAGTGCCAGCACGATTGAACCCGTAATTACTGCTCTCGATTCCGCCAAAGACAAACTGCGGACCGAGTCCAGCAAGCTGGCCAACAACCTGAGCATCATCACCGCCCGACAGGAGTTCACCCAGGGGATGATCAACGTCCTCAAAGATGGGGCGGCCGGGCTGACCAACGCCGACATGAACGAGGAGGGTGCCAACATGCTCATGCTCCAGACCCGACAGGCTCTGGGCACGACATCGTTGAGCCTCGCCTCACAGGCGGCCCAGTCGGTCTTGAGACTGTTCTAACCGCATGCTGTATACCGGGAGGGGAAGTCTTTTCCCCTCCCCTTTTTCAACCTCAAACCATTCCAATATCATCACCGTATAAAACGATGGCCCTGAAAATCACTCTCAAGCCCGGCGAACGCATGATCATCGGCGGAGCGGCTTTGACCAACGGCAGCCCTTCAAGCTGCGATCTGGTGATCGAAAACAGGACCCCTATTCTCCGGCAAAAAGATATCTTGACGGAAGAAAAGGCAACCTCGCCCTGCCGTCGGATCTACTACGCGATTCAGTTGATGTACATCGACGAAAACAACCTGGCCATGTATCACAAAATCTATTGGGAGCTCGTGAAGGACCTGGTCCATGCTGCTCCGAGCACGGTCGGCCTGATCGATTCCATCAACGAACACATCCTGCAACGGCGGTATTACCTGGCACTGAAGCTGACGAAAAAACTGATCGAATACGAGAAGGAGGCTGTCGAACGTGTATCAAACGGCGCTGAAGGCATATGAAAGTGTAAACAAGTCCACCATGAGCGGGCGGGATGTCGAGGCGGACGTCCTAACCAAAGCCGCTCTCAAGCTGAAAGACTGCCAGGAACATTGGGCCGAAACCGGCCGGGATGCCAGGCTCGAGGCCGCACTAAAATACAACCAGCGGATCTGGACTATTTTCCAGGCCGAACTGGAGAAACCTGAGAATTTTCTTCCCGATGCGTTGAAGGTTGATTTGCTCCGCCTAAGCGTCTTTATCGATATGCGCACGGTGGAAACGATTGCCTATCCGGCGCCTGAGAAGCTCACCATCCTCATCAACATCAACCACAACATCGCTGCCGGACTGCGCAGCAGACCGAAAGCGACCCCGGCCGATAAAGCCATGCATGCGGCCCTATAGCCTAGTGGCTGATTTTTTTTAAAAAATCGACGTTGAAAATTCGTGTTTTTGCCACGAACTCGGCCTCGCATCCGCCAAATGAGGCCCTTTGCAAAGGGCTCAGGCGGCAGCGCTGCTGCTGTCGAGAAGCCTTCTCATTTCGGGATTCGCGCAACCGAATGTCAAAGCGGCTTCGAGAGTGTGGCGGGCGTAGTCTCTGCGTGAGGCTTCCAGAAACCGCCTGGCGATGTCCAGAAACGACTCGCCGATATAGTCTCCGATCGGAAGGGCTCTGAGCTTTTTGAAAAGGCTTTCCGCCTGCGCTCTCTCCTGCCGACAGGCATATGCCACGCATAGCAGAAATTGAGCCGCCGTATAGTCCGGCTGATCCTGAAGAATCGCTTCCAAAAGCGTTTGGGCCTTCTCCGATTGGCCCCGCATCAGCAGTGCCAATGCGAGGTTGAACCTGGCTTCTTTCAGTTTCGGATCCAGCTCCAATGCTTTTTGGGCATTTGCAGCCGCTTCCGCATGCCGTCCCATGCTTGAGCAGACGGCCCCCATATTCAGATAGGCTTCGGCCGAACGCGGATGCCGTTTGATGAACCGTCTCCAGAGATCGAGGGACTCCGTGTGCTTCCCGACCCGCGCCGACTGGATGGCAGCTTCCTTGAGAGCGGTCGAATCCCTGAAGTTCTTTATCTTTTTGCGGCCGAGCTTAAGATAATTCGATGTCTTCTCGCGCGCATGGAGTTCATTCAGCACCCCGTAGTGGTGAACGACGATCGGGCAGTCGCGAACCGGAATTTTCAAATCGCTCAGGCTGGGTTCCACCAGTTCGTGAACCGGGTAATTAAAATGGATGCGCGGATCGTTGGGGAACAAGCGCACTTTGTCACTCGGGTACCAGCCCAGCCCCTCTTCCTCAGGGTATTCGCCCCGGTTCGGCCGGAATCCGACGGTATTGACCAGATTCGAATAGTTGCGCGTCTGCAAGCGAAAAGCGGTGGGCCGGTTGTGCGACGCCTCCAGCATCCGCCTGAATTCTCCGCAATCTCTGGTCGAAAGGGCCTCATCAGCATCCAGCACCAGGATCCAATCTCCGGAAGCCTTGGAAAGCGTGCAATTCCTGGCTTTTGAAAAATCATCCACCCATTCAAATTCATAAATCCTGGCGCCAAAAGCCTTCGCGAGGTCTTTGGTCTTATCGATGGAGCCGGTATCCACGACGATGATTTCATCCACAAACGCTTTGGCGCTGGTCAAACATCGAGTCAGGTGGGGCTCCTCATTTTTGACAATGATGCAAAGGGATATGCTGCCGCCCGGTTTTGGTGCCGGCGGAAGGCTCATGGGCCCGAGACGGTCTCTAATTTGAAGAGCGGCGCCCAGGATTCCCTGATCGGCGCCGAAATCGACGATGACTGCCTCGACCTCCACCATCGCTTCCGCATATTTGTTTTGGCGCAGAAGAAGATCAATCAAGAAATAACGCAGCCGCCGATTCATCCGACGCGCGGACAGAGCTTCCCGGAATGCCGTCTCCGCTTCGTGAAGCCTCTGGGCAGCCAGACTGCTTTCATGAAATGCCCGCGCGATCTCACGTGATTCCGGTGCGCACGCAAACGCTTTTTGGGCGAAATTGAAATATTCCTGGAGATCGCCTTCCTGCAGCCGCAGGGCGGCGTAATCATGCCAGGCAATTCCGCATCCGGGGTCGCATTCAACCGCCTCCGACAGCAGCTCTTCGACAACGAGTGTCTTCCGGTGAAAAGCGGCAATCCGTGCCTTGAGAACAAGCGCAAGAGCTCCCCTGCCCTTCTGGGCAATCATCCCATCCGCAATTCGTTCAGCGGCATCCAAATTCCCCACGGCTTGGTGGCAAAACCCAAGCAAATAAGAGGCGCACGGGTTCGGTTCAGCCGCATTAAGGTTATTCAGAAATTCCAGGGCCTGTGCATACCGCTCCGAGTCAATCAAAAGTTCTGCCGCACGGATCGCGGCATCCTCATGGTTAGGCGTCCGCGCGATGAAATCCGCCAGGAGCATTATCGCGTCATCACAGCGACCTTGAAAATAATACGCGTCGGCACGCTGAATGACAGGGTCTGCAGATTCGGTCGTCATCATCCTACAATGCGGCGCTATTCCCATGCAGTCCGCTTGGCTGACGCTGCAAATAGCTGGAATAATCGGCTGGGTTACAGATAGGGGCGCTGCCGTCGATCTTCGACCGGCACACTGCCAGCAAGTCATTCATGCTGCCGTTGTCGATTCCCTTTTCGACGGCTGAAGTTAAGAGGCAGACAGCAGCTTCAAACTTGGACTCGGCCATGAATGCCCGTGCTTGTTCTTCCAACACACGCGCGCCATCAAAGCCTTTCGAAATCAGCTTTTCGATAAACCTCAGGCCCTCTTCTTTTCGGCCGGACACGATGTATGCGGCCGCCAGCCGACCCATGGCGGGAGGATAGTCAGTGTGCCTTTCCAAGAGACGCTCGAGAGTGGAGGCGGCGATGAGGACATCGCCGGAAAACATTTCGGCCCCCGAATAGTTTAAGGCCGCTTCCCGCAATTCCGGGTCTATCTCCATGGCCGTTTTTGAAAATTTGATTGCTTTATCGTATTGTCTCAGCATCAAGAAGGCAAAACCCAGGTTCATGTTAGCGACGGCATCATTCGGCTGAAGCTTGATGACTTTCTGCCAAACTTTCACAGCCTCTTCATATTCCCCTATTTCGGATGCTTGGATGGCAAATTCCCTAAGTGCATTATGATCGCCTCGGTTCTGTTCAATTTTGGCAAGACCCAAACGATAGTACTCCTTTCCCTTTTCAGCCAGCTTATCCTGATCCAATCGTCCGTAATGGTGGACCGGAACATCACACTCCTTGATTTGGGTTCCCAACTTGGAAAGAGCCGGCTCGACCAGCTCATGCACGGGATTCACGAATTGTATGCGCCGGTCATTGACAAAGAGCCGAACCTTAGTACTCGACACCCAGCCTTTGCCGGCTTCCTCTTCGGCGTATCGGCCTTCATTCGCCACCCAGCCCCCTGCACCGGGGTTGTTCGTGTAATTCCTCGTAACCATGGTATATGCAACGCGCTTTGCCGGTCGCTTCTTCGTAATTTTTCTCAGCAAGCCGTGGTCCATCGGCGAGACGACCTCATCGGCATCGAGAACAAGAATCCAATCGCCGGAGGCCTTCGACAACGAATGGTTTCTGGTTTCGGAAAAATCGTTCGTCCATGGATGATCGAAAACCCTTGCACCCAATGCAGCGGCTATGCTTTTGGTTCGATCGCTGGAGCCTGTATCCACCACTATCATTTCGTCAACGATGGGTTTAACGCTCATCAGGCATTTGGCCAAGTGCGGCTCCTCGTCCTTGACGATCATGCACAAGGAAAGCGTGGCCCTCCCTCGCTTCGACTTGTCGATTTCCAACGCACCGATTCGTTTTCGAATTTCAAGGCCGGCCGATAGAATGCCATCGTCGATTCCGAACTGGATCATGGCTTTTTCGATTTCATGCATGGCCGACTCATGCTTTTCTTGTTGAAGCAACAATGCGATCAACAAAAAAGCTATGCGTTTGTGGTTGGGATGCAATGCCCTCGCTTCGCGAACCACCGCTTCGGCATTTTCAAACGATTTAATTTCAACGACCGCAGTGTGGTAGGCCGTAGCGACATCGTTAACGGTCGGCGATAATATGAAGCCGCGCTCGAAAAGTTTAATGGCCTCTTCCGTTTCGCCTCCGGCCCACTTCAGTGAACCCAAATTGGTATAGGACTCCCCTAAACCGGGATCGGACTCGATCGCCTTCCTGAACCACCCCTCTGCAACGTCATGCTCGCCTTTTTTAAAGGCAAGCACCCCCATGACATTCATGGGCAGCGCAGCTCGTGGGTCGATGGCCATGGCACGTTGAGCATATTCCCGGGCTTTCTCGTTGTTGCCCAATGCTTCCTCACAGTATCCTAAGCAGAGCCGGCTGCATCGGGTCCGAGTCGTTTTGATGCAACGCATCCAAGATTCCGACCGCATCCTGATAACGTTTCACGTCGATAAGCATTTCGGCGATTTTGAAATAAAGACTTCGCTCATGAGGCGCTTGTTTCAACGCGCCGAGTAGGCATGCCGTTGCCTTTTCGATATCTCCTTTGTCGAATAATTCATCGGCCTTTGCCACTGAGTTCTCGATGATTAGTTTCCTACCAAAACGCTGGGCCACCTCCTCTCCACACCATTTCTTATAGAAAATCCTACGATTGCCGCTCAGGGATGAGCCATAGTCGATTCCGTTCCCGATGAACGTCTTGCTGCCGTAATGGTGAATGAAAACGTCTCCGGCAATCAAATTCCGATAACCTGCCAGCACTGCCCGCAAACAAAAATCGTCATCCTCGAAGTTTCCGGAGCCGAAGCTCTCATCCATAAGGCCGATTTCCTCTGCCATCTCGCGCCTGAACAGCATGCAGAAGCCGACGATCCTCGGGTAGGGTATCCGGCGGTATCGGTTTTTCTCGCAAAACGCCTGAGCATAAGCAGTCAAACCGTCGAGCGATGAATAGCCCACCTCAGGGACCTTTTGAGGCCCGCTGATGTTGTTCGTCATGGGACCGACAATCCCGATAGCCGGTGCTATGTTAAGACACTCGAGCATCTGTCCAAGCCATTTCTCCGTAACAACCACATCGTTGTTCAAAAGCAGGATATATTCACCGGCAGACGCTTCGATCCCCTGGTTACAGCCTTTAGAGAAGCCAAGGTTCTTCTTATTCTCGATCAGCTTGTAATTTGAGTTATTGTTGACGAGCTTTCTCAACCATTTTACTGTTCCATCGCTTGAGCCGTTGTCGACAAAAATAATCTCATGCGGTTCAAGCGTGTGTTTTCGGATGCTTTCAATGCATGTCTTCGTATAGTTGATTTGGTTGAACGTGAGGATGATGATGGAGACGAGCTCTTTCGGCTTGGAGCAATCGACGCTGGACTGCTGAACTCGTTGCTCGCCGGTGATTTCTATAGGCCGAAGAGACTCTGCCTGTCGCAGTATCTCCACAAGTCTTAGGCTGGCCTTCTGGGGCGAATAGTTATCTAATATCAGTAGTCGAGCAGCAGAGGCCATTGACTGCCATTTGCTGTTGTCGGTGCACAGAGTTATGATATATTCTGCAAACTCTTGGGGCGAGTCGGAAATGAATGCGGTTTCTCCGGAAACTAGTCCCATGCCCTCGGCTCCAATCGATGTGGTTACAACAGGCAGGCCGTGTGCCATCGCCTCACCGATCTTTCCCTTCATACCTGCCCCGTAACGCAGCGGTGCGACCGACACCCGAGCCTTTCTCAGATAGGGCTCTGTCGAAGGTACATGTCCCGCAACAATAATTTCTTTGCGCTCCATGGAGAGGATTTCTTTCGGTGGATTGTTTCCGACGATGTTGAGTGCAATGTCGGGCAATGTTCGCTTTACGATGGGGAGAATTATTTTGACGAAATACAGTAAGGCATCGATGTTCGGAGGGTGATTGAAATTTCCCACGAACAGGAGCCCGCTTCTGCCATTGATCTCAATAGGCCGCTTATCCACGGTGTGGATGTTCGGAATTACAAAATGTGACTTGTCGGGGAGAAATTCCCTAATGTGGTCCCAGTCCTGCTCCGTCACGGTAATCAGGGCGTCGGCCTTGGAGTAGATCGATAACTCCTGCTCCTTGGTCGTGGAAGCGCGTTTCAGCATTTTCTGATCTCCGCATAGTTCCGCCTGCCGCGCTTCTCTGACAAAATGGATGTCCACCGTATCGATCAGTATTCGCGTCTCAGGTGAATAGGTGCGAATGCTGAATAGGTATTGAATTGCAATATCGTAAAATGAAAGTATGGCAAAATGGTAATGCCGCGCCTCAAGGATCTGCTTGAGATCGAATCGCCGAGCGTGAAAGTTATATCCCATTTGTTTGAGCATGTCGGGATCGGTAGCATAGACCTCGACACCCATTTTTCTGAGAGCGGCCGCATAACTATCCTGTCCTTGGCCGTTTCGAGCAATGAAAGTTATATGGTATCCCTGCTCTCGCAGAAGGGAGATGATCGTAAACAATCTGAGAGACCCAGAAGCACGATCAAACATGGGCAGGAACGGATCGATGATCAAAATATTTCCAGCAGTGCCGCGCTCGCTTGCAGGAACCACGTTCCTGGCATCGGCGACGCACTGGTTACGGAGCGTCTTTTCCCATTTCGCCAGAAATTTCAACCGGTTAATGACCTGGTATTTTTTCATTCCCTGGTTTAGATCGGTACCGCTCGATATCCCCTCATGGTGCACAACGATGGAAAAGGGACAGTACATGACTTTGTATCCGAGAGACCTGGCTCCGAAGCAAAGATCCGTATCCTCATAGTAGCCGGGGGAATATTGTTCGTCAAAGTAGTTTAGCTGTTTGAGGAGCTTATGCTGAACCAGGAGCGATGCACCGGACACATAATCGACTTCTCGCACAAAACTAAAGGAAGGATCGTCGGGGTCACCGAACCTGCCATAGTTCCAACCGCTGCCATCGCTGAAAACAATTCCTCCCGCTTCCTGGAGACGACCATCGGGATAGACCAGTTTCGACCCAACGACCCCTATAGAGCCGTCCGACGCAGCAAGTTCCACCATGCTTTCAAGCCAGCCTGGCGCTGGCTCGGTGTCGTTATTCAGGAAAAGGACATATTTCCCGCGGGCAATTCTTGCGCCTTTATTACAGGCCATGGTGAACCCGGCATTCTCGCTATTATTTAGCACCCGTATCGCCCCACCCAACGACTCGATATAATCGCGAGTTCCATCGGTTGACGCATCATTTACAACGATGATCTCATAAGCATCTTTTGTTGTATTTTTTAGTAGGGCCTGAAGGCATTTTTTCGTATAAGGCAAGTTATTAAAAACTGGAAGGACAATCGACACAATATCAAGTTCCCCCTGCGTGTGAATAATCTCATTCGGAACAATCGTTTTGCCTATTTCCGTTTCACTCTTTGTCGCCAGAAAGACCATCTGGTTGCCTCCAAGATAACCAAAATCTTGGGACCAATAGTAGTATGCGGCGGCATCCTCAAATCCCGCTTGTTTAAGCGCTTCAACGCTATCCCATCCAAAGACCTGGTAGCAAAGACAGCCGCGCATGCGATTCAAGGGGTCACCATGATATTCCGGCGGCAGAAGATGAACCAAAGTGCCATCCGGGTTATGCCGCGCCCTGATTAGAGTGTGCTGGTTGTTGCTATCAAAGGGCGCAGTAAACATGAGAACACCGCCGGGCTTTAGTACCCGACAGCATTCTCGAAACGCTTGCTGGTAGTCAGGGACATGTTCAAATACGTCATAAGTCATAATACAGTCAAACGCTCCATCACCAAAAGTCAGGGCAGTAAGATCCTCGTTTCTTATTCCATCCGGCCGTTGCGATCCCAAAGGTATCTGACTTCCGAGAAACTCACTGCCGATCGTTTTGGGATAGCGCTGGAGAAGCCAGTGGTAAACCGGCGTAGTTTGCTCAGCGATGAAGATCGATGTATTTGCTGAAGGGCGGAGCATTTGTTCAACGATATGGATCACCGCACGACAGCGGTTGATCAGCCCGCAGTGTGGACATATGAGCCTCTCCCGCCAGTTGGGAATTTGTCTGCCGCTTTCATCTGTGGCCGCAGCAAAAAAGTCTACATGAAATGCGACCTTTTTTCGGCAAATCACACAGTTGCCTGAAACAATAAAAGAGTCACCCTTTCCTATAAGTTTTTCTTCTATTTGCTTCCGCTCCTCAAACACGGGGAGCATGGCGGCGGTATATGCGACATATTCGTCAAAGGAACCGACTCGTCTGAGTTGGAGCGAACTGGGCTGTTTAACAGCAGAGATTGCCGGCAGCGAAGGGTCAGTACGGGCTTCCTCAATGAGTCCTCGAACCGCGGGATCACCAACGTCCACCTGTAACGACTTACTGAAAAACTTGGCGGCCTCCTCCTCAACGCCGAGTGCCGTGGCGATCATGCCCAAGGCGTTCAGGGCCTCATGGTCCTCCGGCTGAAGAGAAATGACTTTTTGATAGAGGACCAATGCATCTATGGTATTGCCTTCAACGACAGCATAGAAATCAGCGAGGTTTTTGAGAAACGTCACGTTCTCCGGCTGGAGCCTCACTGCTTCTTCATAGTGGCTCCGGGCCTTCTTCTGGTCGCCTTTTTGAACATAAAGCACACCCAGGTCGTTATAGGCGTTGCCGAACTCGGGATGTTTTTTGGTGAGATGTTCGAATGCGACGATTCCGTCGTCAATCTTTCCCTCGCCGATAAGTTCATGGGCAGTCTGATAATCCATGAACGCTTCGTCAGTTTCGATATTCTTACTCTCAGGTTGGTATGTACCTGTGAACAGGAACTGAAGTGCGGAAAGTTCTTCGAACTCCTCATCGGAAACATCTTCAATCGTTAACCTATCTATTCGGATAACTCGGTTAGGACCCGCTGGAGCATGGCGTTGAAGGTCCTCCCCGTACAGGTTCCTTACCGAGTCGCAATGTATCTGCGAATCACCCAGAAGCTTTAAGAACCCCTTTTTAGTGAAAAACCGGAGATGAGTCCTATCGAGGATTCCTTCGTCCTGGTATTCCCAGGATCCCCGACCAGCAAGGTCACGCAAGATGGTGAGCCTGCGAACATTCGGTATAGAGGCTATCACTGTTCCGCCAGGCTTGAGGAATTGAGCGTATTTCTTGACGATGCTCCAAGGGTCACGGAGATGTTCTAGAATGTCTGCAAAAACAATACAGTCAAATTCAGCGGCTGTGAATGGCGGATCAAAGGCTTCTACGTCCGCATGATAAACCGCATCAAGATTGCTCATTGCGTGGACGTAAGCCTCATTATTTATTTCGATACCGGTCACGCGCCTCCAAGGTTCAAGATCCTTCAGTGCTTTACCAAGCACGCCGCCGGCACACCCAATATCAAGTATGTTGCGGGCATTCTCGGGTATGGCTGAAATGATATCTTCACGGCGATGCAAGTAGTATTGCCTTAGCTTGGTTCCGGTGTCGTGCTGCGTCGGACGTTTTTTAGTAAAATCCTTCCGTCGTATCTTATCTTCATAGTATCGAATAACTTGAAAAAGGTGCTCTTGAGGAACGTTCCGATCGTTCAGATACATGCTTCCATTGCTTTTGCGAAGCACGATCCATTCATCGACGCTCTTTAGGTTGTTACTGTATAAAGCCAAGTATCGAAGGCTACTCCAGTGAAATGCATCCGGTGTGATAAACCCATTCTGTTCTGCCCATTTCCAGAGCGCTGTGCCTGGCATGGGGGTCAAAATAGTGATTTCGTGTCTCACCAGTTTTCCAGCAGCATAGTTGTTCAAGATAAACTCATAAGTCTTTAACAGATCTTCTTCGGTTTCATCATAGTGTCCTAAAATGAACCCACAGGCGGACTGGAGCCCCTGCTGCTTGGCGACATCCAAGGCTCGCTGGTTAATTGCCACACTGGAGCGCTCATCCTTGAGTTTCTTTAAAATTACATCAGAACCTGATTCCGCTCCGAAACCGATACTTGAGTAATTTAGCCGGCGCAGTAGACCGCATAGCTCTGCATCAATGAGGTTTGCACGTACGGATGACCCAAGGCTTATCCTTCTGTTCAGCTCATTAGCTTCAAATAGCTCTACAATCTTACGGAGCCTTCTCTTGTCCGCGGCAAAGAGGTCATCCCAGATGCTTATAGCTGTAATCGCCGGAAACAGGTTAAGGATGTGCTTGATTTCTGTTATTACCCGTTCAGCGCTATGGAAACGAACGTTCGACCAGTACATCGATGATGCACAGAAACTGCAGTGGTAAGGGCATCCACGTGATGTCAGGAGATAGGGTTGCTGGCCAACAGCAAGGCCGAAGAAGCGGTCCGGTAAAGGAATATAATCCAGGTTAGCGAGTTGCGGGCGAGTTTCCGTTTTTTGCAACAGCCCGCTGTCATTCCAGAAGATGATCCCGGGTAGATCTTGGAGATCTTCCCGCAGCAAGGTCCCTTTGTTCAAGAGAAGGGAAACGATTTCTCCGAAAGTTATCTCGCCCTCGCCCAAGACACCTATATCTGCTGCTTTTGGCAAAGTCTCTGGAAAAGCGGTAATGTGAAAGCCTCCAAGAATGACTACAGGTACTTTTGCTGTCCGCGCCCCTTCGCATAAAATTATCGCTTCTTCAAAATCCTGGGATGTACTCGAAATACCAAGAATATCAGGATGAAATCTAACAGCGTCCTTTAAATTCTGTGCAACGTGATACTCAATTTGACCGGGAAACAACCTCTCTGTATGAGCTTTCAGATAACCAAAGGCAAGTGTAGCGTGCCATTTTACGTCCGTGGGATTGGTGGCAAGCAGAAAGCATATTCTAAGCGATTTTTTCATTAAAGCTCTCCTGGTGTTTGCCAAAAATGCAACAAATTAGAAAAATAGAGCACAGGGCTGGTTGCTGCGACGTTAGGGATGCAACACGGAGTGAAACATAGTATCAAGTGAAACATGCATTCACTTCTTGATTCTTGATTACTATAGATGCCATTGGATTCTCGTCATTTTTTTTCCGAATAATTGATTCACTGCCCTGTTGATTGGACAAGATCGAAAATTGAAATTATTTCTCTCATCCTCTCTCACTGCAGCATTGCCTGGGCCGCATGGGGAAGGCTCACCAGCCAAGAAACACGGCTGATTCCAAACGAGATTCCACACGCATGGATCGATTGCACGCAATTCTCCGGTTTCTCAAAAAGCAACTTGCATGCCACTGCTGGGAGGAACTAAATTTATAATGTTTCCAATTAGATAAAACGGGGTCTGTGGGGTGACAGTCAAATTGGTGACGATGGGTGTTGCCGATCCTGGCTGGTAGCGTTTTGAAAATATTCCATAAAGTTTAAGGCTGCGAAGGCCGATACTAGTTTAGTAAAATATCAACAGATTTGCGCTTGATGGAGAGGCCCGAATGGCCACATGGCACGACCCACAACCGGGAAGCAACAATGGAAATATTTAACGCCGGGCAGGCCGACAGCTTGTTTTCGGCTATGCTGACCCAGTCGAACGGCCTGGAAGGCTTGGCCAACGCCGCCCTGCAGCGCGGGATCGATGCCTACACCAAAAAGGACTACGCGACCGCGGTCAAGGAATTCAAACGCTCCGTCGGCATCGGACGCGGATCTTCGTTTGCCGCCGACGCGGCGCAGTACCTCGCCATGTCCTACCTCCAGCTTGAAGACACCGAAAACGCCATCAAGGCCTACAAGTCGGCCTTCACGATCGACCCGTACCGGGACGATATCCGGGTAACGCTCGGGAATCTTTATTTTTCTCAGGGGAAATACGAAGAGGCGCGTGCAGAATACGCCGAGGCGGTACGGTTGAACCCCAGCACCGTGAACCGCTATTCGCTCGGCCAGGCCTACATCGAGTTGGGCCGTTTTTCAGAAGCCGAAACCCAGTACAGCGAGATCGAGCGTCTGGCGCCCCGGGAGGCAGGCGGGTACCTGGGAATGGGGCTGGTCTATAGTCGGCGGGGTAAACACGAGGAGGCCATCCGTCAGTTCAAGGAGGCCGTCGGCCGGGATGCGGATCTCTATGACGGGTATGCTCAGATGGGCTACAGCTTTGCTGACCTGGGCGACATGGAAAGCGCCCAGCAGATGGTGAACTTTCTGGAAAAAGCGGAGCAGGCGGATCTGGCCGACACTCTCAGCCGTTATATGTACAAGGTCGGCCCGCCCAAGATGCTTTTTGCGAATTCATCCAGCTCGTTCCCCTTTCCGATGGGAAGAGGCACTCCGCTGGCGGCACTCAGCAGCTATCTGATGAACCCCAATGCCTCAAAAACCCTGTCCATTCAGATCCAGTTCGACAAACAGATGGAGCGCGATTCGATTGAAAACCCGGCCAACTGGCAGATCAGCCGCGCCACCGGCCAAGGCCCCGGCCAGGCCTACAATTTCGGACTGCCCGTATCGCCCAACGAAGCCAAATTGTCGCCCTTACCCAGTACCGTGACCTGGGATGAAAAAAACCTGACGGCGACGGTCTACTTTACGGTCTCCCAGAACGCCGCCTCCAACGCCACCATCGACCCGTCCCACATCGAGTTCAAATTTTCCGGCAAAGACATCTACGGCCTGAAAATGAACCCCAAGTTCGACCAGTTCACCGGCTTCTCCGGCGTCGTGTGACCAGCCGACGAATGCAACCCCGCCACTCTGCCTTGCACAGGCCTGCCTCAACCCCGTTCTCGGACGCGCCGGAGGGCTTCCTCGAACTTTCGGTTGACCGCCAGCGTCAGCTCCACAGCCTCTCCGATCCGCGCGCACACATCGTGCATGGAAAGCGCTGAGGCTTTCTGCGCCCATTCCTGATAGGCTTGCGCATGGCTCTCGTTGTGCTTGATCCAGTGCTCGAGGATCGTGGCGAGCTTCTTCTCGGCTGCCGGCTCCCGGCCGGCATCATCGGGCGGATGGTCATGATGATGCGGGCGCTCGTGATGCGAGTGATGGTGATGGCTCATGGCGTTCAGCTGTCTTCGTCTGGTGTTAGGTATAAATAACATTGACCGGCAGCGGCGGGTAGTTCCACACTCCGGGTTTGGGCAGGATATGCTGCTCGCCGACGGTCAGCCAGTTCAAGTCCGGCTTGATGTCGCGCAGTTTCCCGTCCTCGGGAGGGCGCGCCTGCGATGTGAGCGAGTAAGTCGCCTGAACGGTGCAGACGCGTTCCCTGCCCTCCCTTGCCACGACATAGTATTTTTTTACCTTGTGGGGGGACAGGCCGTTGGCGGCGGCTATCTGCTCCAAGTCCGATTTGAGAAACTTCATGAGCGCCAGCTTGGCCACACCGCGCTCACAAATCCGGATCAAGGCGCGCGAGGCACTGCTGCTGACATACACCGTGGTGATTCCCCGCAACCGGCGCAGGTACTGGGAGGCCACAATCGCCGCCGTCCGGCGTCCTCCAGACATGAACGGCTGGCTGTAGTATTCGAACAGCTTGCGCTGAAGATCTTCGGCTGTTTTCTCCCCTTTTTCGTAGAGCTCTTTGGAAATGTAGCGCAGGCTGCGCGCCAGATCTTCAGCCGCCTCGCTGATCGGCCAATCGATGCGAACGTGGTAATGCGAGAGATAATACCGGTTATGGGACCTCACGGCCGGGTCTCGCTGTATCAGAATGGCATAGTCCACTGGCAGCAATGCTCGAATGAAGTTTCGAAAATGAACCGATTCCAAATACCGTGCCTGGCGATCGCGCAGTCCCATCAGAGAGACGCTTTCCGACTTCATCAGGTTGACCTTGGTGGTCCGGTTCTCGTCGAAAAATCGGATGTATTTCTTGTGCTCGGGCGGGATCGAATCTTCGGCGAAGATGATCAGAAAGGAATGGTGCAGATCGTATTCCTGGTCGGGTATCCGGGCGCGGGGCTTAAGTTCACGTTTTTCCGCAAACGGATATGGGACTTGGCGGCTAACGAAATTCTGATAGGAGTCGATCAGGGCGTATTGGAGCAGGAACTGGTCGAGGTCATCCCGCAGAAGCTCATAGTAGGACCGCCGCAGCTTGTTGGCCAGGCTCAGTTCTTCGCGGTATTGCCAGAACGCCAAGGAGCTCTCCTCTCAATGCAAAAGCATGCGTCGCTGCTGCGGACCGATTCGATGGCGTGAAGGTTGTTATTTTCCTATATCACATGCCGTAAAGTCGATAAAGGGTCGATTCAAATCCGTTACGGCAATGGCCCACATGTTTTTTTCTTGCTGTACCGGGCGATCCACCGATAGAGCGAATCGCGGGTGAGGTAGCAGGCCAACGCGAACAGCAGCGATAGCACGGTGACAATCACGAAGAACATATAGTTTTTCTCGAAAATGGACGCACCCTGCAGACTCAGCGCCAGGGTGCCGGGCAGTCGGCCGACGGTCGAAAGAACGAAAAAGACACGGGCCGGCAGGGTCGTCAACCCGAGGAACATGCACAGATAATCCTTGGGAAAACCCGGGATTAAAAAAAAGATGAAAATGACCAGAATCCCTTTGTATTGGACCATCTGGTTGTATTTTTCAAAGGTTTCACAACGCACCAGTTTTCGAACCACCCGTTCGCCCAGGAAATGCCCGATGCCGAAATTGATCATCGAACCAAGGGTCAAACCGAGCGTGGACAGCAGAAAGCCATTGAAGGCGCCGAACATGTATCCGCCTAAGAATCCGGTAAGCTCGCCCGGAATGGGGGCAAAAAGGACCTGGCCGATCTGCAGGCCGATGAATACGAGCGTGGCCGCCCAGCCTGAGGAGCTGACGGCCTGCCGCATCCATTCCCGGTCCGTTACCACATCGTAATAACTGAAAAGCTGGCTCCACAGGTCGGAATTCAGAAAAACGAAAACCACCAGGCAGGATGCCAGGAAGATGACCGCCACAAGCGTGATGAAAGCCCTGCCCATCTCATTCGGCAACCGGGCTCGGCCGGTTCTCTGCCATTCCCCTCCCCTTCAACGAGCGCTGCGTTGGAAACGCATCCAGATACGCTGCCAGCGGCTGCGGATGTTCTTGCGCCGTTCAAGACCCTTTTGCTGTGACCAACGTTCGAGAAATCCTACGGCCCCGGCCTCATAAGCACGGGCCAGACGCTCTTCATGCACGGCCAGCCCCTGCTGCCCGACCAGCGCCGAACGCAGGCAGTCGGTCTTAACGTCGCATTCGAAGCATTCCGGCGGGGTTTGCCGCAATCCATCCGACCCGATCGGGAAAACCTTTTCGATGGAGGCGAAGCACTCGGGCGGCATCTTCTGGTTTCGGTCGGCCATGGTTCAGAGGGGCGTTGGTGCTTTGGTTGGCTCCGGAGTCCGGCTGGTCGGGCTCGCCTCGAATTCCGAGTTCAGCCGAGCCATGTGACCCTGGTCCGCAAAGCTATAATAGCCGTTCTCGCCAATAATCAGATGTTCATGGACGGTGATGCCCATGAGCCTAGCAGCAAACACAAGCTGTCGGGTGATGGCCATATCTTCGCTGGATGGCCGGGGCTCTCCCGAAGGATGATTGTGGGCAAAGATGAGCGCCGCCGCATGATGCTGGAGGGCGGCCCTCACGACTTCGCGCGGGTACACGCCGCTGGCGGTGAGAGTGCCCTCAAAAAGCGTTTCCATCGTGATCACCCGATTTTTCGAATCCAAGAATATCGCCATGAAGCATTCGCGCGTCTTGTCCCGGATCGCGCCGTTTAGGTAGCTATGGAGATCGCGGGAATTGGCAATCGCATTCCTGCCGATGACCTTCTTTGCGAGAAACCGTTCCGAAACCGCCTTGATCAGCTTGATGCCGAACAGGTTGGTGGGGCCGATGCCCGGCACGTCTTGCAGCTCCCGCGGGCCGGCCTCCAACACCCCCTGGAGGGTTTTGAACTTCTTCAGGGCCAGCTTGGCGGCCGCCTTGCAGTCCTTGCGGGGTGTGGCGAGAGTCAGCAGCAGCTCGATCACCTCGTAATCCAGAAACCCGCCGAGCCCGGCCTCGAGAAAACGCTGACGCAACCGGTTACGATGTCCTGCGCCGGGGTGATCCGATTTACGATCCATAGGCGAGTTCCTTATGGGTTTCTTCGATCCTCGGACCTTGGCGCCGTTCAGTCTTCGTCAAGTTCCTGTTTAAGATCGCGCGTCATCAACTGGAATAGCGCCTCCCGCGGCGCAAGATCCTCATAAAGGATCCGGTAGGTCTGATGGCAAATCGGCATGTCAACTCCCAGGTTACTGGAAAGATTATACACCGATTTTGCAGTTTGCACACCTTCGGCGACCATTCGCATCGGCGCCAGAATGTCGCACAGCCGCTGACCGGAGGCGATTTTTTGACCCACCGTATAGTTGCGGCTGAGGTTGCCCGTGCAGGTCAGGATCAAATCACCATACCCTGCCAGCCCGCTGAAGGTCCTGGGATTCGCTCCCATGCGCTTACCCAGACGCCGGATTTCGGTCATTCCCCGGGTGATGAGGGCGGCCCGCGTGTTCAAACCCAAACTGAGACCATCAACGATTCCGGCAGCGATGGCAATGACGTTCTTCACCGAGCCGCCAAGCTCGACCCCGATGGTGTCCTCACAGGTGTAGACCCGAAAGTAGGGCATCGCAAACACCTGTTGGGTGAGCTGGGCCAGCGCCGCATGGCGCGATGCCACCGTCAGGACGGTCGGACACTTGCGGGCCACCTCGGCTGCAAAGCTGGGTCCCGAAAGCACCGCCACACGGTCATCGCCGATGCCTAAGACCTCCTTCAAGACGCCCGTCATGGTGAGGTGGGTCCTGTTCTCGATGCCCTTGGATGCCGAGACGACCGGAGTCTTCACTTCCAGGCGCCCGGCCAGCACCGCCATGGTTTGGCGGATCACGTGGGACGGCACGACCACCACCACCAGGTCCTTGCCGGCCGCCACCGCCTCAATGTCGCTTGAAGCGTTCAATCGCGGCGACAACGTGACGCCGGGCAGAAACAGGCGGTTCTCCCGCTGGGTGTTGATCTGTTCAACCACCTCGCCTTCGAACGCCCAAAGATCCACAGAGAAGCCCTTCGCGGCCAGGAGCTCGGCGAGCACCGTCCCCCAGCTGCCGCCGCCGATCACTGCGATGCGAAAAGCGGTCGGAACCATTTCACGCGGATGCATCATCTTCCTCGCTCGCGCCTTCCGGTTTGTCGTCTTCTTCCTTCTCCCCGAGTCGCGCCGCCCCCACGACCCGTTCGCCCGCATCCACACCGATGAGTTTGACCCCCTGGGTGTTGCGACTGATGACCGATATTTCCTTGATCCGTGTGCGGATGACCTTGCCGATGCTGGTCATGAGCATCACGTCGTCCTCTTCGTCCACCACCAGGATCGCCACCACTTTCCCATTGCGCGCACTGGCCTTGATGGCGATGACGCCTTTGCCTCCCCGTTTGCGCACGGGATACTCGTCGATCGAGGTCCGTTTGCCGAATCCGTTTTCGGTGACCGCGAACAGGGTCTGCCCGTGTTTCAGCACTTCCATGGCGACGAGGTGATCCCCCTCGCTGAACTTCATGCCGCGCACGCCGCTGGCCGCGCGGCCGGAGGGGCGCACATCGGATTCATGAAAACGAATGGCCTTGCCCTCGGCAGAGCCCAAAAAGACATTCATGGTCCCATCGCTGATGCGCGCAGTGATCAGTTCGTCGCCCTCCAGCAGATTGATGGCGATGATGCCGCCGGTCCGCGGCCGACTGTAGGCCATGATATCGGTCTTCTTCACTAACCCCTTTTTCGTGGCCATCAGCACGAACGCCCCCGGCGTGAACTCCGGCACCGCCAGCACGGTGGCGAGTTTCTCATGCTCTTCCATGCTCAGCAGGTTGACGATGGCCTTGCCCATGCTCAGACGGCCTGCCTGGGGGATATCGTAGCACTTGCACCAGTAGACCTTACCCAGGTTCGTAAAGAACAGGAACATGTGGTGGGTGGAGGCCACGAACAAGCGCTCGACGAAGTCGTCCTCGCGCGTGCCCATGGCGGTCACCCCTTTGCCGCCGCGGCGCTGGCTGCGGTAGAGCGTGATGGGATTGCGCTTGATGTAGCCGCGCTTGGAGATGCTGACCACCATGTCCTCTTCGGCGATCATGTCCTCAACCGATATCGCATGCGCCTCCTCGACAATTTCGGTCAGCCGCGGGTCGCCGTATTGCGCTTGAATTTCCGCCAGTTCGTCCTTGATGATCTGCAGCACCAATCGCTCGCTCGCCAGAATCTCCTTGAAACGGGCGATATCCTTCAATACGTTTTTGTATTCCTCGACGATCTTGCCGCGTTCAAGTCCCGTCAGGCGCTGCAGCCGCATGTCCAAAATGGCCTGGGCCTGAATCTCGGAAAGCCCGTAGCTGGCCATCAGTCGTTCGCGGGCTTCGGCCGGTGAAGCGGATTTTCGGATCAGGGCCACCACTTCATCCAGATGATCCAGTGCGATCTTGAGCCCCTCGAGAATGTGAGCGCGCGCCTCGGCTTTGGCCAGATCGAAACGGGTGCGCCGGATGACGATGTCCTTGCGGTGCAAGATGAAGTACTCCAGCACCTCCCTGAGATTCAGCAATTCCGGCCGGTTGTTGACAATGGCCAGGAAGATGACGCCGAAGGTGATCTCCATCCGGGTGTTCTTGTACAGCTGGTTGAGGATCACCGGGGGCACGGCCTCCTTCTTCAGCCCCAGGGCGATGCGCATCCCTTCCCGGTCGGATTCGTCGCGCACGTATTTGACGCCTTCGATCTCCTTGTCCCGGATCAACTCGGCCATCCGTTCGATCAGCTTGGCCTTGTTGACCTGATAGGGAAGCTCGGTGATCACCAGCGTGTCGGTCTGGTTGCGCTTGTCCTTCTCGACCATCACGCGCGCCCGGACCCGGATGATGCCGCGCCCGGTTCGATAGGCCTCGCGGATGCCCGCCTGGCCGTAAATGATGCCGCGCGTGGGAAAGTCCGGACCGGGAATGTGGGCCATCAGTTCGTCGCAGGTCATCTGAGGGTTGTCGATGAGCGCCCGCAGCGCGCTGACGACCTCCGGCAGATTGTGCGGTGGGATATTGGTGGCCATACCGACGGCGATGCCGGACGACCCGTTGATGAGCAGGTTCGGAATCTTGGCGGGGAGCACGGCGGGTTCGCTGAGCGACTCGTCGTAATTGGGGATGAAGTCCACCGTTTCCTTATCGAGGTCTCCCATTATTTCGTGGGTCAGGCGTTGCATCCGAATCTCGGTGTACCGCATGGCGGCGGGAGGGTCGCCGTCGATCGACCCAAAATTGCCCTGGCCGTCCACCAGCGGGTAGCGCATCGAGAAGTCCTGGGCCAATCGCACAATGGTGTCGTAGACGGCGGCATCGCCGTGGGGATGGTATTTGCCGATGACATCTCCGACGATGCGGGCGGACTTCTTGTAGGCCTTGTTCCAATCGTTCTTGAGCTCGCCCATGGCATAGAGCACGCGCCGGTGAACGGGCTTCATCCCGTCGCGCACATCGGGCAGCGCGCGCCCGATGATGACGCTCATGGCGTAATCAAGATAGGATTTCTTCATCTCTTTTTCGATGCTGACTTCGGATGCTACGTCCATCTGAATCTGAATCCTCTCTGCTTAAGTCCCCATGGGCTCGAATGATGAACCGGCGTTACTCCGAAGGTGCCGGCGAAAGCAGGACGCGCGCGGCATCACTGGCGCGGAAAGAGGCTCCGGGAAGGGCCGCTGAAAGGTATCGCTGCCGAAGGCCGATAAAGCACGCCCGCCACGGCGCCTGGGTTCCCGAACGGGGTCCGGCCGCCGTGGCGGCGCAACGAGACGGGTCAGTGCGTGGGGGGCTTACCTGCTGACGAACGCGCCGGCTCCCAGCAACAGGATGACCTCGTATATGAACACTGCGGTCAACGAATGAAACGTGTAGTAGACCACCCCTCCGCCGACGATGGCGGGAACTGCGCAAAACACCAGAATACCCAGCTTTCGGGCGACATCCATGAGGCCATCCCCCTTTATCGTTTTTATTGCTAACCAATTAGCAATATTTGCAATTCAAGTAAAGAAAAATTCTTCGCCCGGGCGGTTTCGCCTCAGCGCTCGACGATCATCGCCATGCCCATGCCCCCGCCGATGCACATGGTGATAAGGCCCGTGTGATAGCCCTTGCGACGCATGTGGTGAATGGCCGTTACCATCTGGCGTGCGCCCGTGGCGCCGATCGGGTGTCCCAACGAGATGCCGCTTCCAAGCTCGTTGGGCCGATCGTTCGCCAGGCCAAGCTCCCGCATGCAGCCAATGGCCTGGGCGGCGAACGCCTCGTTCAGTTCGATCATGTGGACGTCCTTCAAGCTCATCCCGGCGGCCTTCAGCACTTTGCGCACGGCCGGAATCGGCCCCAGTCCCATGTAAGCGGGATCCAAGGCGCCGGCGGCAAAGGCTTTGACTTTGGCGAAAGGCGTCAACCCCAGGCGCTTGGCCTCTTCGGCGCTCATCATGAGGACCGCGGCCGCCCCGTCGTTGATGCCCGAAGCGTTGCCGGCGGTGACGGTTCCGTCCGCCTTGAAAGCCGGCCGGAGCTTACCCATCTTTTCCATCGTGGTGTCCATGGGCCGTTCGTCGGTGTCAAAGACGATCTCCCCCTTGCGGTCCTTGATGACCACGGGAACGATCTCCTCGCTGAAGAGGCCTCCCGTGATGGCGGCGCGCGCACGCTGATGGCTCAGCACCCCGAGTTCATCCTGTTCGGCCCGGCTGATCTTGTAAAGTCCGGCGATATTTTCAGCCGTGACCCCCATGTGATAGCCGTAAAAAATCTCGTAAAGGCCGTCGAAGACCATCAGGTCCAACACTTCGCCCTTGCCGGTGAGCTCCATGCGGTAGCCCCAGCGCGCCTTGGTCATCGCCATGGGCGCCAGGCTCATGTTTTCCATGCCGCCCGCCACCACGACCTCGGCCTGGCCGGTCATGATCGCAGCAGCGCCCATGGCAATGGCCTTGAGCCCGGAACCGCACACCTTGTTGACGGACACGGCCGGGGTCTCCTTGCAAAGCCCGCCGCGAACGACGGCTTGGCGCGCGGGGTTTTGGCCCTGGGAGGCCTGCAACACGTTGCCCATGATGACCTCATCGACGGCTACCGGTTGGGCGTCGCTGTTCCAGACGCCGGCCTTTTTTTCGAGCTCGATCAGCCCCTGTTCCTTGAGCGCGTCCGGCGCGGCGTCTTTCATCGCCGGGCTGGCCGCCGGCCGAAGGTTAGCTCGCTTGAGCGTTGCTCTGATTACCAGGGCGGCCAAGTCAATCGCCGGGACATCTTTAAGGGCGCCGCCAAACCCTCCGATCGCCGTTCTCGCACCGCTGACAATCACAGCCTCTTTCATCGCTTTTCCTCCCTGTCGGCTTCAATAAATTGAGAAAACAGGCCTGTGCTCTCAGGCAGGCCGCTTATAGCATACCCCCACAGCAGGGGTCAATGAAGTGCTTCTTCCCTACTGCGGCCCGCCCGCCCCTGGCTTTCGCCGCAGCTGACGCCAGCGATCCAGGCGCTCCTTGACCGTCTTCTCATAGCCCCGGTCCGACGGGTGGTAAAAAATACGGCCTTGCAGGTCATCCGGCAGGTAGTCTTGGGGGGTGTAGGCATCCTTGAAATCATGGGCGTATTGATATCCGCGACCGTAGCCGAGCTCCTTCATCAGCGCGGTCGGAGCGTTGCGGATGTGCAAGGGCACCGGCAGCGATCCGGATGAGGCCACCGCCTCCTCAACTCCGCCATAGGCGCGGTAGATGCTGTTGCTCTTGGGGGCCGTGGCGAGATAAACGGCCGCCTGGGCCAGAGCGAGCTCCCCCTCGGGAGGGCCCAAGAAACGGTGCGCCTCCATGGCGTCCATCGCCATTCCCAGGGCCTGTGGATCGGCATTACCGATGTCTTCGGAGGCAAACCGCACCATGCGCCGCGCGATATAGAACGGGTCTTCGCCGGCCGCCAGCATGCGGGCCAGCCAGTACAGGGCAGCATCCGGGTCGCTGCCGCGCAGACTCTTGTGCAGAGCGGAGATCAGATTGTAATGCGCTTCGCCGGCCTTGTCGTGGAGCAGCGCCTTTTTCTGCACCGCCTGCTGTACGTGGGCAAGCGTGATGCGCACCGGCGCATCCGTTCCGGTCCATGCCAGAGATGCGGCAGCTTCCAGGCTGTTCAAGGCCGAGCGGGCGTCGCCGTCGGCAAAGCGCACGATCGCGTCCAACGCCTCATCGTCCGGAACCAGTCTCATCCGGCCGAGTCCACGCTCCTCGTCTTTCACCGCCTGGGCCACAATAACGGCCAGGTCCTCCTCAGCCAGGCGATTCAGTGTCATCACCCGGCAGCGCGACAGCAGCGGCGCGATCACCTCGAAGGACGGATTTTCGGTGGTGGCGCCGATCAGCGTGAGCAGGCCGCTTTCCACATGGTGCAGAAAGGCATCTTGCTGAGCCTTGTTGAAGCGATGAATTTCATCGACGAAAAGCACCGTGCGCCGCCGGTGAAGCCGCAGCTGTTCGCGCGCCGTCTCGATCACGGCTCGAATATCCTTGACGCCAGACAGCACGGCCGAGAAATGCACGAAATGCGACCGCGTGTCGGCGGCGATGATCCGCGCCAGGGTGGTTTTGCCGCAGCCCGGAGGGCCCCACAGGATCATGGAGAAGACGCGGTCCTGCTCCGCCGCCAGGCGGACCAGCGAACCTTCCCCGACCAGGTGCCGCTGGCCGATGAATTCAGCCAGCCGTCGCGGCCGCATGCGTTCGGCTAAAGGCCGCCGTCCCTCACTGTCCTTTTGGCTGTGATAGTCGAAGAGGTCCATGGATCCCATCAGGAATGAAGACGGGGAGCTGAGGATGGGGCAAGAAAAAAGTGCATGGCGTGCATCCGCTTCCTGGTCCTCCATTACCCGTGGTTCAGCCCTTGTTCTGCCTGCGCTCCCGCTCCCGGAAGATCAAGCGTATGGGGGTCTTGTCCAGACCGGCCTGTTCGCGGATCTGGTTGAGCAGATAGCGCTTGTAGGAGAAGTGCACCGCCTCGGGGTGGTTCACGAAAAATAGGATCGTCGGCGGTTTGGCTGCGACTTGAGCGCTGTAATAGAATTTAATCGGCCGGCCGCGGTGCAACGGTGGAGCGTTCTTCTGGATCGCGGTATCAAGGATCCGGTTCAATGGTCCGGTTCCGATCCGCTGCTCGAACTGGTGGTAGACAGCGTCCACCATGCTGAAGATTCGGGTCACCCTGCGGCCGGTGCGGGCGGACACCGTCAGAACCGGAGCAAAGCTAAGAAACTTGGACTTGAACCGCAGGTCGTCGATCATTTTTCTTTCGCGAAGGCCGCTCTGCTCGGCCACGTCCCACTTGTTGATCGCCAGCACACACCCGCAGCCCCGCTCGTAAGCATAGCCGGCGATGGCGATGTCTTGCTCGGTGACTCCCTCCGCAGCATCTAAGATCACCACGGCGACGTCGCAACGCTCCAGACTGCGCAGTGCCTTGATTACCGAAAACTTTTCGAGCTTCTCCGACACCCGGCCCTTGCGTCGGATGCCGGCCGTGTCAATGAGCAAATAGGATCGGTCCTTGCGCCGATAAACGCTGTCGATGGCATCGCGGGTGGTCCCGGGCCGGGGGCTGACCACCAATCGATTTTCGCCCAGAATGCGATTGATCAGTGAAGATTTGCCTACGTTCGGCCGTCCGACGATGGCTATCTTGATGGTGGTCTGATCGTCCTCCGATGAGGCCGGCGTCTCCGGCGGCGGCAGCGCCGCCACCAGATCGTCGAGGAAATCATTCAGTCCGTAGCGATGCTCGGCCGAAATCGCGTGCAGTGTGGTAAGTCCCAATTTGAAAAAATCCGCCAGCAGGACTTCTTGCTCCGGACCGTCGATCTTGTTCACTCCATACAGTACGGGCTTACGGATCCCCCGCAGGAGGTCGAGCAGGTCCCGGTCGAAGGGTGAAAGCCCCGCCCGGCCGTCCAGTACGAATAGGATGACATCGGCTTCGCTGATCGCTTGATGGATCTGAACGCGGATCTCAGCGGAGAAATCATCCCCATCGGCAAAGCCCCCGGTGTCGACCACCGTGAAGTCGACCCCGTTCCAGCTCGCGCTGCCGTAGTGACGGTCGCGGGTGACCCCCGGAACGTTGTCCACCAAGGCATCTTGGGTATGGGTCAGCCGGTTGAAGAGCGTCGATTTACCGACATTGGGCCGGCCCAGGATGGCGACGATCGGTTTCATGGGTTCGAGGAGTTAAGCGGCCGAAATCACCCCGGTGATTCCAGCACGAACATAGAAGGGGAGACCGGGATGTCGGCCCAATATTTCTCGACCACCAGTTGGACCAGGGCTTTGGTCTGATGATTGCTGACCACCAGGCGGCTGGGCACCCGGTAGCCGTCGACCCGTTGCATCTCAAGGAAGTTGGCCTGGAAAAGCATGTTGCCGGAAACGTCGTATACCTCGATCTGTCGGACCTCGGACTTCTGCTCATCCAGAAAAATTTTCTGGTGCACGCCCCAGATCCGATCGAGCAAAAGCACATACCCGTTGCCGGATGCGACCGGCTGCAACCGCGCCGAGCGGTGTTCCCGAACAGGGATTCGTCCGCGCAGGAGCGCGATGATATCGCTGGACTGAATGGGGATGGATAGCAGCCGATCGAAATCCGGATCACTGGAGCGGATCTTCTTGACCGGCAGTCCCGGTGCCTGGCCGTCCTGGTAGTACAGCCATTCCCCGTCGCTGGCCATGCGCACGGCCGGAAAGCCTGACGCGAACAGCACGATACTCAGCCTCAACGGATCGGAGCCTATCCAGGCCAGGCGCTCGTCCATCTGGATCTTCCCGTCTCTTCGGATCGTCAGCCTGCCAACGCCTTTGAAGTTCTTGAGCGTTTCGTTCGTCTGTTGTAACCGTTCCAACACCGCACGGGCCTCCGCGCTGTCGACGGCGGCGGAAGGCGATTCCGCGGGCGCAAGTAAGCTCACGCAGCCGGCCGGCATCAAGCCCACCAGCAGGAGCATCCAAAGCACCGTCGACCGCGCTGAAAACCACCGGTCTTGAAATCGGATTGCGTTCATGGTTGTCCCTTCACCATCGCCCTATTTTAGCTGCCGGATTTTTCTTTGCAGCGCTTCTTTCTCCTTGGCTTTTTCGGCGTCCGTGGCTTTTTCCTTCTCGCGTTTGCTCATGGACTTCTGGTAGTATTTGAGGGCGTTCGGCTTGTCGTTCAGTTTTAGGTAGGCATCCCCCACGTGCTCCAGAATCACGGGGTCTTCCGGAACGATTTCAGCGGCCTTTTTAAGATATTGCAAGGCCTTCGGGAAATCGCCTTTCTTGTAGTAGACCCATCCCAGGCTATCGGTGATAAAGCCGTCATCCGGTTTGTATTTAAGCGCTTCCAATACCAGCTGCTCGGCCTCATCCAGGTTCTGGCCGAGATCGGCGTAAGTGTATCCAAGGTAGTTGAGGGCGCTGGCGTTTTGGGGATCCAGAGCGATCACCTTGCGCATGGCCTCGATGGAGGCTTCTTTATTTTTCTGCTTGTCATAGACAACCCCCAATCGGAAAAGATACCGGGAATTGTCGGGGTCCTTTTCAAGCGCCTGCTTGAGATGGCTCTCGGCTTCGTCATACCGCCCGGTCTCCTCGTAAATCGATGCGAGGTAATACTTGACTTCGGTATTTTCCGGATTCTGCCGGGCCATCGCCTGGAGTTGCTCGATCGCTTCCTCGACCTTGCCCTGTTCTTGTAAAATGAATGCAATGTGCACCACCGCATCCTGGTAAAATCGTGACTCCGGAGTTACCTGTCGGAATTCGGGCAGCGCCTCCGCGTTTTTTTTGAGGCCGAACAGGCTAAATCCCCTGAGATGATGCAGGTCGGAGCTGTCGGGCGCGGCCCTAAGCATGCCGTTGATAAGATACAGTGCGTCCTCGAACCGCTTGGCGTCCACATACACCTGAATGACTTGCAGAATGACTTCGAATTCGCTGCGGCTGCGCTCGCCGAGACGATTGAGGATCTCCTCGGATTCGGATTTCATCCCGGTCTGGCGATAGTAAAGCGCCAGATCGAGAAAGGCTCGGCTGTTTTCCGGATCGCGGTTGAGGATCTCACGGTTGAGCCTCAGGACCTCCTCTCGCCGCCTCTGTTCGCGGGCCAGCTTGAGCAGTTCGAAGAGCGGATCCAGGCTCTCCGGATCTGCTTCCGAGCTCCGACGAAACGCGTTTTCGGCCAGCGCCGGCTTCCCCTTGCCAAGGTAGACCCGGCCCAGCAAGAAATGACCGGCATAGGAGTTCGGAAATTTCTCCAGCAGTTTCTCCAACACCCGTTGAGCGGCATCCAATTGGTTGCTCTCAAGGTAAAGCCCGCCGAGAAGCGTATAAATCTTCTCCTGGGAGGGGTCGATAGCGATCACTTTCTCGTAGGCCCGGATGGCGGGCTCGTTTTGTTTGCGCAGCTGTTGAATGCCGCCATAGAGGATCAGCCCCTTGATGTCGTCGGGATGCTTGGCCAGCAGTTCGTCGAGCACTTCCAAGGCCTTGATTTCCTCCTTGTTCTGGAGGTAAATGGTCGCCAGCTCGCAGCGCAGATAGGAGGAATCCGGGTCGATTTCAATTGCTTTTTGAAGCGACACGATGGCCTTGTCGATCTGGCCGGTCCGGCGCTCTTTCTGCGTCGCCAAAAAATAGAAGTATTCGTTTTCCGGCTTTTCGAAAATCGCGCGAGGCTCATCGCCGCCGGTCGGCGCTGCAGTCCCGGTCGGGTGGGTGCACGCGACCAACACGACCAAGAGACCGCTTACTACCGCGCATGCCATTCGCTGGTGTTTCATCGGAAGGTTTCCTGGTGCCTGGGTGAGGAGAGTCACGTGGGCGGCAGCGTCACTCCATGCCGGTGTCTTCTGCATAGGATGCAAAGTCGGGGATTTCGCGTTTAAAGAATTCGCGCATCTTCCGGATGATGTTCTTCTCGACCTGCCGGACCCGTTCGCGCGAGATTCCGTAGCGGTCACCGATCTCCTGCAGCGTGACGGGATTATCGGAAAAGATGCGCAGCTCAAAGATCTCTATCTCCCGCGGCGTCATCTTCTTGCGGAACTCAGTGATTTTATTGTGCAGCAGAAACTCGATCTCCTTCTTCGACACCTGCTCTTCCACGGACTCGTTATCGGTGCTGAGGAATTCGATGCGTTCCGTTTCCGAATCGTTCTTGAGCGGTGCATCCAGAGAAACATCCCAACTGTCCAAGCGTTGATCCATGTCAACGATTTCACGCTCGGAAACGCCGAGCCGCTCGGACAGCAGTTTGGGCTTCGGGTCGAAGCCTTGGTCGATCAAATGCTGCTTTTCCTTTTTCAGCTTGAAGAACAGCTTGCGCTGGCCCTGGGTCGTCCCGATTTTTACCAGGCGCCAGTTATCCATGATGAACTTCAGGATGTAGGCTTTGATCCAAAAAGAGGCGTAATAGGAAAATTTGACGTTCTTGTAAGGGTCAAATTTCCTGACAGCATGCATGAGGCCGATGTTGCCTTCTTGAATCAAATCAAGCAGGTTTTGCATCCAAACTCTTTGAAATTCAAGGGCTATTTTAACTACGAGCCTAAGGTTGGCCGTAACCAGTGCGTAAGCGGCCTCCTTGTCGCCCTGCTCCTTAACCCGGAGGCCGTATTCGCGCTCTTCATCGCGTGTGAGCAGACGGTATTTGCTGATCTCGGACAGATAGCGCTGAAGCGGGTCGAATTTGACGAGGGCTTTGTCGGAGCTCTCTGATTTATCTTTCTTCTGGACCTTCAGCGATTTCTGCGATCTGCCGTCCTTCTCCGAAGGCGCCTCATCCGTCGGCTCTGCGGTCTCTTCCTCCTCTGGAGGAGCAACTACCGCTGGTTTCACCTTGGCGGTTCGAGGCGTCCGAGCCGGCCTCTCGATTTCGCCAGCGTTCACACCGCTCTTTGTCTTTCCAGGTGTCTTGAGCCCCTGAGGCCCTTCGGCCAGGGTCGGCTTTGGAGGTTGGACGCTTTTGGGCGCCTTCTCGCTTGTGCGGGGCTTCGACGGCGCCTGCGTGCGCAGTGATTTGGCATTAGGGACTGGGGGGTCCGCATGGGCCGATTTCAGGGGCCTCTTTTCCTTCAGTGTCTTTTTCGGGGCAGGTCTGGGTTTCGGCGCCGCCTGGGTTTTCCTCCGAGCTTCCGGCTTTTTCGATTTGGCCTGTGTTTTCATTTCACTGCTCAAGTAATGGACAAACTTCGAAAAAATCAAAACCGCGAGCACGCCGCCCAGCGCAATCGCTATGGACAGGCAATCGCGCATGTGATAGGAAAAACGGTTGTGCGCCTGTAGCTCAGTTGGATAGAGCAACGGACTTCTAATCCGTAGGCCGGGGGTTCGAATCCCTCCAGGCGCGCCATCCAGGAGGCCTTCGAATCGCCCGTTTCCGAAAGCCTTTACCAATTTGTGAATATACACGAGCCGTCGAAAATATCAATCACATTTTCATCCTGGCACGACGGTCACGGTCGGCACGAACGGTCCGACCTTTGAGCCAACGCGATCGAAACCCTTTCTTGTGATATGCCACCTCTATCTGAAGCCCTCAAATTGGCAGCGGTGCTTGCAGCGGCGGCGCTTCTCGGTAACTGGTTTCTTGCCGAATTCAAGAAGGCCCGCCGACAGAACCTGCCCTGGTATTCCGCCTACCTCTCGCCTCCGGGGCTGCTCATCCTGGCCGCCCTGATGATGCCGTTGCTTTACTGGCTGGCCCGCCTGTGATCGGCCGATCCAGACCGGGTATCCATCCTGATTTCAAGCGGCCTCCAACCAACCCTGAAAACCGTCCGGCCTGATACTCGAACTGACGGCTCTGCGTGTGCCTCCTTCCCGTGGTTTCCCTCCTCCGACCCACTTACAGTGGCCTATCATCGCCTACCCGCAGAGGAGACGCAGCAGGAACCGCACTCGGTTTCTTTCAACCGCTCACCGTCCTTTCCGAAAAAGCGGGAAACCCTGGCCGGGATCTCATCCGGTGTCAAGCGCGATTTTTCTGAAATGCAGGGTTTAAGTTTAGGCATCGAAACGCCGATACTTAATTGACCGGCGGTGGGGCTGCCGATCTCAAACGCTGATGACTTCAGAGGAGGGATCATGCTTGCCAACAACATCGTTTTCTTAGAAAATCTGGAATGGTTCGATGAAACCGGAAAACAGCTGGTTCACCGTCTTCCTCAAGAAGGCTCGGGGGAGATCAAATGGGGAGCGCAGCTGACCGTTCGTGAAAGTCAGGCGGCGATCTTCTTCTACAAGGGAAAGGCCGTGGGCGTCTTCGGGCCCGGCCGGCACACCCTGAAAACCGCCAACATTCCTATCCTCACCAAGATCGCCAGCATCCCCTGGGCGATGAACAGCCCCCTGCGGGCCGAAGTCTATTTTGTTAATTTTAAGGTATTCACCAACCTCAAATGGGGTACGCGCGACCCGGTGGCCTATAAGGACGCTGAACTGGGTTTGGTCCGTCTGCGTGCCTATGGGGTTTTCAACCTTCAAGTGGTGCAGCCCGCGCTCTTCATCAACCGCCTGGTCGGGACTCAGGGCATCTATACGACCGCAGAAATCGAAGATTACCTCAACCGCGTGATCGTCTCGCGCTTCAACGACTACATGGGCCAGACGCTGGATACGCTGCTCAACCTGCCGGCCAAATACGATGAGCTCTCCCAGGGGCTGAGCCAGCGGCTGGAGGAAGACCTCGGGCATTTCGGCGTTCGGCTGACGCATCTATACATCAGCGCCATCACTCCGCCGCCGGAGGTTCAAAAGGCAATCGACGACCGCAGCCGCTTAGGCGTTTTCAAGGACATGGAGAAGCTCATACAGATGAAGGCGGCGATGGCGATGGAGAAATCAGCCGGAAGCGAGGGGGGAGGCTCATCAGGCATGGGCACCAGTCTGGGTCTGATGCTGCCGGCCATGTTCGCCCAGTATTTCACTTCCACCGGGCCCGCAAGGTCGAAGACGGAACCTGCTGAAACGGCAGCCTGCCCGGAATGCCGCAGCGGGGTGCCGATGGACTCGAAGTTCTGTCCGCAATGCGGACACCAACTGGTCGTGTTCACACAGTGCTCGCGCTGCGGCAAGAACCTCGCACCGAATTCAAGGTTCTGCTCTCGCTGCGGATCGGGAGTGGAAAGCGCGCCGCAAAAGAACACGTGCAAGAACTGCGCTGCGGAAAACCTGCCCGAATCGATCTACTGCAATGATTGCGGTGAGAAGCTGTGACGACATTTCAGATCGACTACCAGTGCCCGCAATGCGGGGCGCCGGCAAACCTGGAGGAAACCGACCGGCTGTTCGCCTGCCCCTTCTGCCGCGTCAGGTCGTTTCTGTTGACGCGCGATTACTTCCGTTATGTGCTCCCGGCCAAGAATCCGGCCGACCAAGAGCTGTTTTACTTTCCCTATTGGCGGTTCAGGGGCACCCTGCTGTTTAGCCTGCCGACCGGAAACGACCACAAGTTCCTGGATGTGAATCAATGTGCCGCTGATGTCCCGGGTATGCCGGCGACGCTCGGGCTCCGCGCCCAGGCCCTGAAGCTCAAGTTTGTCTCACCGGATCTGGCCGGCCGCTTCATTCCGCCGACGCACTCTTTTTCCGAGACCTTCACGGCCTTCCAAAAGCGCTTCAGCCAGACGCTTTCCAAGCCGATTCTTTACAGCGCGCACCTGGGAGAGTCCATGGGGCTGCTCTATTCGCCGTTTTACGCCAAGGACAGGCTTTACGACGCCGTCCTTGACACGCCCCTCGGCCGCCTGTCGAAAGGCTTCACCGACAACAGCTTGAAACAGGAGAAACCGGGCTGGAAAGTCCATTTCGTTCCCGCGCTGTGTCCGGACTGCGGCTGGGACTTGGAGGGGCAGCGAACGGCGCTGGCGCTTCACTGTCGGAACTGCGCTTCGTCGTGGTATCCGTCCGGCGAAAAACTGACGCGGGTGGAATCCCACTGCCTGCAAGGCTCCGAACCGGGTTTGTTTTACCTGCCGTTTTGGCAGATAACCTGCGAAATCGCAGACCTCGCCTTGCAAAACTACGGCGACCTGGTGAAGGCCGCCAATCTGCCTAAAATCGTCGATTCTTCGCTTGCGTCCCGGGAATTCCGCTTCTGGACACCGGCTTTCAAGCTGCGCGCCCAGGCATTCATGCGCATGGCGGAAAGTCTGACGCTCACCCAGGCGCAAGAGATGCTATCCCCCTCCCTGCCGCCCGAACGCCACCATCCGGTGACACTGCCGGTGGAGGAGGCTTGCGAAAGCCTAAAAGTGGTGCTAGCCGGCTTTCTGAAACCCCGCCGCCGGATCGCCGAAATGCTCACCCGCATCGCCATCCACCCCTCCCATTTCCGCCTGTCCTACCTGCCCTTCCGCGAAGACCAGCACGACTACATCCAGATCCAAACCCAGCTTGCCGTCAACAAGAACCTCCTCGAGCTTTCAGGCCAGCTGTAGAAGCCCTAACGAGTAAAACTCTATGCCAATTTGAAATGGTTTTTAGTTTCGCGCTTCGAATTCCGAGTCTGGCTCGGACGTGTTCGGGGTGGAATCCCTTTCCCGTCTTCGGCCGGGATGCGCCTTTGAAACCCAGATAGCCCGGGCGGGCCGTCAGATGCCGGCGTTTTTTTTGATGCGCAGCAGCCCCGGACTCTGGTGCAGGTACATCAGTGAAGAGGAGCAGCCCGTTGCGATGAAGTATTTCTCGATGAGGTCAAAAAGAACGGGACGGTCCGGCCAGGTGAACTTCTTGCGCTGACGCTCAAGTTCAATCCATTCGGATTCGACTTGCGGGTCCTGCCGGAACACCCTGGCCTTGGCCGGCTCACACAGGAACATCTGGCAGACGATCGGCTTGATTTTCCATCGGCAGCCATGGGGGCTTAGATACACACACTTGAACCCGCTGTGCTCCTGACGCAAGGCGTTCGCCAAACCGTCAATGTCCGCCTCTTCGGAAAAAATCAGGTTGATGACCACATCGGCGAAAAAGGTAATGATGCCCTCCCGGGAACAGCAGGCGCTGAGCCGGCTCTGGTAGCAGGTTCGGTCACAAACGCTGCCGAAATTCGTCCCAAGAAAGCGGTCCACCCGGGAGCGGAATTCGAGATAGTCCGTGGCCATCATGCGCAGCTTGTTTTTTTCGCCGCGTGGCAGCGCCTTCAGGTGCATGCGTACGAGCGATAAGGCCTCAAGTTGTTCGAACTGGTAGTCGCTCATTCCATTTCTTTGGATTGAAACAGATGGTGTAGATGGTCATCGAAGGGTTATCGGTTGAAACCTCTTGAATCTTATTATGGCATAATTCGCATTTAATTCCCAGAATCCAGCCCTCGAGCTTGGCGGCAGTCCACTACGCCGCCGTGAAGTGCGGATCAAAGCAGGCGGATACATTTTCTGACCTAAACATAGATTTCGGCATAAAAAAAAGGGCAAAGCCAAAGAGGCT